>CAVZSB010000029.1:0-102743 GCA_963777635.1 uncultured Alphaproteobacteria bacterium | reverse complement strand
TTGGAGAAGGAGGCTGATGCATTCGCGAGGTCGACCTTGATTCCCGACGAAATCTGGGAGACAGCGCCAGTGCGCTTCTCCAAATCGCCGCAAATGATGAAGAGCTTCGCCGCATCGATTGGTATGCCACGACGCGATAGTGCGGAAGAATATGACGAGATCTAAGGATTATTAAATTTACCGATCTGATCGTCCAAGTGAACTTTGCAAGGCGCTCGGATTAGAGACGTCGCTCAGGAGCAGAGGATGCTCGAAGTCGGATTGATTGACTACGTTTCCACCCATCGGTGGAAGAAGCAGAATACCGAGGGTCTGCTGAGATCGATGACGATCTCAAGGATCGATTACTGCCCAATATTATTATGACATGAGTATCCGCTGGCGATGTTGAAGAAAATCGGAATTGACTAGAGATGAATTTCAAGCGGTACAAGTGGGAGGTTGGGTCAGCAATGGGGCAGTCGGCCTTGCCTTGTTGATTGCAGATTTGTCCAATTTGTGCGAGCCAACGCAGCGACGCAAAGCGCTTGTTGGAGTTTTTTTCTGGGGCATTGCAATTTGGTTGCGGTGTAATTCCAGTCCCAGATCTAAGAACGAACGAATATCGCCTTAATTCGATAAAGAAACACTGGCTAGACACTAATAATGGGATCGCGCTTCGTCTTTTCGCTTTCCGACCTCCAACGAACTAAACTCAATCCGTCGTGCACGAACGTTTGATCGCAAATCGTCGCCAAACCGTCTGACTGTTTTTTGCTAATGGATTTTTCTGAGGCAGACTTGACCAATGCTGACGACTTCGAATTTTGCGCACGCTTGGATGTTGAGGCTACAACAGATCGGCACATGGCGCCGTATTGTAATTCAGGCCACAAACTATCCGGAAAGGGATACCTGCGGCACCGAACAGTTCGTTTCGGGTCAGTCGCACTGAGTGGGGGATTTGGAAGTCCCTGTTGAACCGCGATCCGGGAATTCGGGAGAATGCAATTTTTGGTGATTTTGGTGCTGACAATGCAAAATTTCTGTTTGATGGCGGAGGTGCACCGATAACACATTTGAGGTACGCGACCGAAACGGAGTGGATGATCGTGCGTGGCGGCCCTCCAACAAAAAGCGGAGCGGCAGCATCAGGCAAGTCGCAAAAACGATTACAGCATCCGGCGCATTTGCTGGTGCGGATTTTTCGACGGGCGACGAACGGATTGCAGCGTGGGCCTCAGGAGAGGGCTTGCCCGGCGGAGCAACCGAATGGCGGAAGGCGAATATGGTGCATCATTGGACGCGGGTCCTAGTCGACACAGCCGCCCTGAGAGGCCTGAAGATAGCCAAGAAAGCCGCGGCGCACAATTCCCGCGCAGGGCGACTTATTTGTTCGATGAGGACGCGCCTTCGGCGCGCACCTCAGGGTGACGGTCAACAGACAGCGCAATGACGAAACAGCAAATTGGAGATTTGGCGAATAATGAAGCGAGCGCCGTACGTGCCGCGCCCATGGAGCGGCCGGTCACAGCGGCGGACACGCCGCCGCGAAATCATTGCGCGCTTTCACGAACGCCGCCGTGTTCATCTTGCCGTCCTCGATGAGGTCGACCATCGCAGCCGCGAGATCGTGGCAGGCGTCGCGGCTCAGCGGCGTCGCTTTCGGCTTGGGCAGGGTCGCGACCGGCCCGCACGTATCGACGACCGCGGCATAGGTGTCGCGATAGTTGGCGGTGTTGTCGGTTTTGGCGTCGAGCATGGAGACCAGTCCGTTCACCGCCTCGCGGCACGCTTTCTCGCCGGGGCGCGGAACCGATCTCGGCGCGGCGGACGCAAACGACGTGGCAACGAAAACGGCGGCCGCGATGGCCGCGGTTGTCAGAATGTAACGTAGCAGCACCGAGGAAAAGCCGCCGGGCGTCAGTTGTCCAAAAAGCTTCGCAGCTTCCGCGACTTCGGCTCGGATGCTTGAGCTTGCGCAGCGCCTTGGCCTCGATCTGGCGGATGCGCTCGCGGGTCACCGAGAATTGCTGGCCGACTTCTTCCAGCGTGTGGTCGGTATTCATGCCGATGCCGAACCGCATGCGCAGCACGCGTTCCTCGCGCGGCGTCAGCGACGCCAGCACGCGGGTCGTGGTCTCGCGCAGGTTCGACTGGATCGCGGCGTCGATCGGCAGGATCGCGTTCTTGTCCTCGATGAAGTCGCCGAGATGCGAATCTTCCTCGTCGCCGATCGGGGTTTCGAGCGACAGCGGCTCCTTGGCGATCTTGAGAACCTTGCGCACCTTCTCGAGCGGCATGCCGAGCTTTTCCGCCAGTTCCTCCGGCGTCGGCTCGCGGCCGATCTCGTTGAGCATCTGGCGCGAAGTGCGCACGATCTTGTTGATGGTCTCGATCATGTGCACGGGGATGCGGATGGTGCGCGCCTGATCGGCGATCGAGCGCGTGATCGCCTGCCGGATCCACCAGGTGGCGTAGGTCGAGAACTTGTAGCCGCGGCGGTATTCGAATTTATCGACCGCCTTCATCAGCCCGATATTGCCTTCCTGGATCAGGTCGAGGAATTGCAGGCCGCGGTTGGTGTATTTCTTGGCGATGGAGATCACGAGGCGGAGGTTCGCCTCCACCATCTCCTTTTTCGCCTGGCGCGCCTCGCGCTCGCCCTTCTGCACCATGTGCACGAGCTTGCGGAACTCCGGAATTTCGAGGCCGGTTTCGGTGGCGAGCGTATGGATCTGCGTGCGCAAATCCTTGATGCGATCCTTGTCGCGGCCGACGAAATTCTTCCAGCCCTTGGCGGAAAGCTTCGACACCCGGTTGAGCCAGCGCGGATCGAGCTCGGAGCCCTGGTAGTTCTTCAGGAAGTCCTCGCGGGCGACGCCGTGGCTCTCGGAGAGCCGCATCAGCCGGCCTTCGTGACCGACCAGGCGTTTGTTGATGTCGTAAAGCTGTTCGACCAGCGCATCGATGCGCGCCTGATTGAGCCGCAGCGACTTCACTTCCTGGATGATGTCTTCCTTGAGCTTCTTCGACTTGCGCTCCTGCGCCGGCGACAGCGTCTCGTTCTTGAGCTTGCCCTGGATGTCGAGCTCCTGCAGGCGGCGCAGCCGCTTGAACTCGTTGGCGATGTTGTCGAAGGTCTCCAGCACCTTGGGCTTGAGCTCGGCCTCGATGGCGGCAAGCGACATCGAGTTTTCGAGATCGTCCTCGTCCATCTCGGCTTCGCCGATCGCGGCCTCGAGCGCGGCCTGGTCGCCATCGGCGCCGTTCACCGCTTGCGGCTTGAACGGCGTCGCGGCCGGCGGCGCCGAAGGCGGCGCTACCGCCTGCAGCGGTTGCGGCGCAAAGCCCGGCACGCCGGGAATGCCGCCAGGCGCCGCGGGATCGCCGGGCGGGCCGGCCGCCGCCACGTTCTTGGCGTCGGGACCGGCATAGGTCGCCTCAAGATCGATGATGTCGCGGAGAAAGACTTTTCCTTCGTTGAGCTCGTCGCGCCAGATGATGACGGCCTGGAAGGTCAGCGGGCTCTCGCACAGTCCGGCGATCATCGCCTCGCGGCCGGCCTCGATGCGCTTGGCGATGGCGATTTCGCCCTCGCGGGACAACAGCTCGACCGAGCCCATTTCGCGCAAATACATCCGTACCGGGTCGTCGGTGCGCTCGGCCGGCTCCTTGGCTTCGGACTTGGCCGGCGTCTTCGGCGTAACCTCGACCAGATCGCCGCCCTCGGCCTCCTCTTCCTCCGGCTCCTCGCGGGCGCCCTCTTCCTCGTCGGCGTCGGCTTCCTCGGTCTCGACGACGTTGATGCCCATCTCGCTCATCATCGCCAGCACGTCCTCGATCTGCTCGGAGGTGACTTCCTCCGACGGCATGACCGAGTTGAGCTGTTCGTAGGTGACGTAGCCGCGCTTCTTGGCCTGCTTGATCATCTTCTTGACGGCGGCGTCCGAGAGATCGAGCAACGGCAGCGGTGCGTCCGGCGTGTCGGGGGCGTCCTTCTCCGGCGCCTCACCGTCCTTTTGCGGGGCGGCCTTTTGCGTCGCGAGCACCTTGGTCTTGCCCGCAACGGTCTTGGTAGCCACGCTCTTGATCGCCATTTTTATCTCCACGAACGCCCTGTCCCTACCGCCGCGCGGCACTGCTTCGTCCCGACCCTATGGGGGCTGTCCACGCTTTCGCGGACGGCTCCCATGTCGGGCCCCTACCCTATGGTCATTGTCCACCGCTGGCGGACTGACCGGGCAGGCACTTTCAGACCAGCCGGGTCGCGGGCTCCAAAGCCCGTCACCACGGCCAAAAAGGGGCAGCGCCAGCCGGCGCCGCCCGAATCAATGCCCCTTACTTGTCCCGGAACTCCGTTAAGCTCCGACTAACCCTGTTGACCGCGCGCGCCGTCTTATTCCCTCACTATCGAGGCGTCCAGCGCCGGGGCGGCCGATTCGTGCCCATAAACTCTCCACGGCGGGCGCGCTACATCGAGCGCGAAGGCCTGCCGGACTGATCGCCGAACCCCTCGATCAGAGCCTCGGTCCCATCGATTGTGGACAGCCTGGATTTGACGTCGCGCAGCCGGACGTAGTTTGCCTCGCTATTGTCCTGACCGAGCGCCAGTTCTGCGTCCTTCAGCTCCCTAGTTAGGGAATGCCATTGCCTATGCAAGGCAAGAAGTTGCTTCCAGGTCAGCAAAACATCGCCCGCCGCGGCCTCCGCCCGCGCCCCCCAGACCGACCGCGTGGTGATGGTGCGCTCGATGCGCCCGAGCAGTTCGGCAAAGCCGGTCCGGGTCAGTTCCGCAAATAGCTCCACGCGGTCGACCTCGACCTTATGGCCGGCGTCGTGACCGGCTTCTTGCCCGCCGTCGTGGCCGAACCGATGCGCGTGGGCGTCGATCAGGGCGGCCTTGAGCTTCCTGGTATCGGCGTGGCGGAACTCGGTTTCGGCCAGTTCCTCCAGGTGATCGTGCAAAAGCCACGGGTGGTTGATCGCCGCCTGCAGGATGAGGGCCTCGCGGCGCGGTATCGCGGTGCGATGGCCACGATGCAACGGACTGGCGAGAAGGTTGGGGCTCGCCGTTCCATAGCCTTCGTCACGGGCGAAGGCGCCGCGCGGACCGTTGCGGGTCTCGCCACCGGGGCCACGGCCTCTGTTCTCCCAAGTACGGCCTTCCCCAATGCGCCGTTCCCCGGGGCGGCCTTCCCCGGTACGACGGCGCGTCGAGGCCTCCGCCGGGGCGAACAGCCCCCGCAGCCGGGCTGCGAAATCCTGCCGGTAATAGCGGCGCACCGTCTCGTCAGCGATGGTTGCGGTCACCTCGCCGAGCCGCGCCTCGAGCGCCGCACGCCGCTCCGGCGTGGTGAACGGACCGGCCTCGATCTCGCGCGTCCACAGCATGTCGGCGAGCGGACGTGCAGCCACAAGCACGTCCTCGACCGCCTCGCGGCCGCCGGATCGCACCAGATCGTCCGGATCCTGGCCGTCCGGAAGCGCCGCCAATTTGAGGCTCTTACCGGGTTTGACCAGCGGCAACGCGAGATCGAGCGCACGATAGGCGGCGCGGCGGCCGGCGTCGTCGCCGTCGAAGCAGACGATCGGCTCGTCGGCCATCCGCCACATCAGCGCCAGTTGGTCGACCGTCAGTGCGGTGCCAAGCGGCGCCACGGTCGCCTCGAAGCCCGCCGTCACCATGGCGATGACGTCGATGTAACCTTCGACCGCGATGACCCGGCCGGCAAGGTTCTCGGGCTCGGAATGCGACGGCTTGCCGGCGTTGTGCGCGGCTGCCCGGGCGGCGGCGATGTTGTAGAGCGTCGCACCCTTGTGGAAGAGCGGCGTCTCCGGCGAGTTGAGGTATTTGGCCGGCACGTCCTTGTCGAGCGCACGGCCGCCGAACGCGATCACGCGTCCGCGCCAGTCGCTGATCGGAAACATGACGCGGTCGCGAAAGCGGTCGTAAGGCACCGCGATTTCCTCGCCGGCGACGAGAAGGCCCGCTTCCACCATGTCCTCGACCGGAATCTTCGCCGCGCCGAGGTGCTCCTTGAGCGCATATTGGTCGGGCGACGCGTAACCCAGCCGGAATTTCAGCTGCGTCGTCGAGGTGATGCCGCGGTCGGCGAGATAACCGCGGCCGCGGGCGCCGGAACGCGACGCCAAATTCGCCTCGAAAAATTTTGCCGCAAGCTCGACGATGTCGTGCAGCGTCTGTCGTCGTTCCTCGTAAGCTTGCGCCTCGCGCGTCATGACCGGCATCGGCACGCCGGCCTGCCCGGCGAGCCGTTCGACGGCCTCCGGAAAGCTCACGCCTTCCGTCTGCATGACGAAGTCGAAAATGTTGCCGTTCTTGCCGGACGAGAAGTCGAACCACATCGCCTTCTGGTCATTGACGAAGAAGGACGGCGTCTTCTCCTTGTTGAACGGCGACAGCCCCTTCCACTCGCGGCCGGCTTTGCGCAATTTCACGCGGCGGCCGACGACTTCCGAGACCGGAAGCCGCGCCCGCAGCTCGTCGAGGAATTGCGGCGAGAATCGCATGGTGATTGGGAAGTGTAGCGTGGAACCGGATTAAATAGGGGGTGGCAGGCTGCCGCGGCGCCGCTCGCGGCCTTTGTCCCGGTTATCCACAGGGGGCGATTACCCTGCGAGCAGCTTTTTCACCATGGCGCTCGCCTTGCTGAAGTCCATTTGCCCGGCAAAACGCTCCTTCAGCGCCGCCATGGTCCGGCCCATGTCCTTGATCGTGGCGGCTTCGAGTTCCTTGATCAACCCGGAAATGGCCTCGCCGGCTTCGATATCCGACAAATGCTTCGGCATGTAAGCGGCGATGATTTCGATCTCTTCGCGCTCCTGCGCGGCGAGGTCGTTCCGCCCCGCCTTGTCGTATATGTCGAGCGATTCCTGACGCTGCTTGATCATCTTGCCCATGACGTCGAGAATTTCGGCGTCGGTGAGCGTCACACGCTCGGCCGCGCTGGTCTCGCGTTTCAAAATCTCGGCATTGACCAGCCGCAGCGTCGACACGCGGCGCGCGTCGCCGGCCTTCATGGCGCCTTTGAGCGAATTGTTGATATCGTCGCGCAACACGGCTATGGCCTCTCGCAAAGTCGCCCGCGGGCGGGGGTGGGCGCGGAGAACATTTAGGCGCTTGCCGATGCTGACACAACCGCAGATCGAGACACACTGGGACGAACCCAAACCGACGGCGCTCCTCGTGCTCGCCGACGGCACCGTGCTCGAAGGTTTCGGCTTTGGCGCCGCCGGCCACGCCGTCGGCGAAGTTTGCTTCAACACCGCCATGACCGGCTACGAGGAGATCCTGACCGATCCGTCCTATGCGGGCCAGATCATCACCTTCACTTTTCCTCACATCGGCAATGTCGGCACCAACGAGGACGACATCGAGACGGTGAACCTTGCGGCGACGCCCGGCGCTCGCGGCGTCATTCTGCACTCGGCCATCACCGCGCCGTCCAATTACCGCGCCACGCGCCATCTCGACCAATGGCTCAAGAGCCGCGGCATCGTCGGGCTTGCCGGCATCGACACCCGCGCGCTCACCGCATTCATTCGCGAGAAGGGCATGCCGAACGCCGTGATCGCGCACGAGCCGTCCGGACGCTTTGACGTGGACGCACTCAAGCGCGAGGCGAAGGCGTGGCCCGGACTTGTCGGCATGGATCTGGTGCCGCTGGTGACGACGGCGCAGCGCTTCACCTGGCAGGAGACGCCATGGCAGTGGGGCGAGGGCTATGGCGAACTGGACGATCCGCAATTCCACGTCGTCGCCATCGACTACGGCATCAAGCGCAACATCCTGCGCCAGCTCGCCGGCAATCAATGCAGGGTGACGGTGGTGCCGGCGCAAACGTCTGCCGCCGACATCATGGCGCTCAAACCCGACGGCGTCTTTCTGTCAAACGGTCCGGGCGATCCGGCCGCGACCGGAGAATATGCCGTGCCGGTGATCCGCACGCTGATCGGCAAAATACCGACCTTCGGTATCTGCCTCGGTCATCAGATGCTGGCGATCGCGATCGGCGGCAAGACCATGAAAATGCACCAGGGTCATCATGGCGCAAACCATCCGGTGAAGGATCTCACGACCGGCAAGGTAGAGATCACCTCGATGAATCACGGCTTCGCAGTGGACGGCGCGAGCCTGCCGGCAAACGCCATGGAGACCCACGTCTCGCTGTTCGACGGCTCCAATTGCGGCCTTGCGCTCAGGGACAAGCCGGTATTCTCGGTCCAGTACCATCCGGAAGCCTCGCCGGGCCCACGCGACAGTCACGGATTGTTCAAACGCTTTGTCGACCGGATGCGCGAATTCAAGGGGGCATGACGGCCAAACTGCCGCATCAGGCGTTAGACAATTTCAACCGCCTATGGGGTAAAACCACCGCAACGCACCATCACCGAAACAAGCCTGCGTCCCACATGCCCATTGTCAACACGCGCCCCGCACCGATCACCTACACATTCGTCGACGACGGGAATATCCCAAATAATTCGTTGCCGCTCATCCTTTATCGCGGCGCCGTCGATCTCACGGGCTCGCCGGATCCTGAACTAATCATCGAAAAAGCCTTTGCGGCCAATGGTTGGGGCGGCATGTGGCGCAATGGCGTGTATGCGTATACCCACTACCATCCCATGATCCACGAGGTGATGGGGATAGCGCGCGGGCGGGTCAAAGTGCTTTTTGGCGGCGACAACGGCGAGGCGATCGACCTGACCGCCGGCGACGTCGTCATCCTTCCGGCGGGCACGGGCCATCAGCGCCTCGACCAGAGTTCCAATCTTGTGGTTATCGGCGCCTATCCGCCGAGCGGCAAATACAACCTTTCGCGCGGCAGCAAGGCCGAGCACGCCAAGGCGGTGACCTCCATTCCAAAAGTGCCGCCGCCCGACACGGATCCGGTATTCGGAGCGGAGGGTCCGCTGACGACTTTGTGGCGGGCATGATCACCGACTGGCTCGCGTTCTGGGACAGTCCGCATTCCATTTACGTCAATGCACGACACAAGGACGTACATTACCGGCTGATCGCGAAAGAGATCGCAGCGCTGGTGCCGGAACCGCAGGCGCGCGTGCTTGATTACGGCGCCGGCGAAGCACTCCATGCCGATATCGTCGCCGCCGCCGCGGGCGAGCTCCTGTTGTGCGAAGCCGCGCCCGGAATGCGCGACGAGTTGCAACGGCGATTTGCGGATAACCCGAAAATTCGCGTGATCGCGCCGCACGAGATCGCGCGATTGCCGGAGCACACGCTCGATCTCATCGTGATGCACTCGGTCGCGCAATACCTCACCCCCACCGGAACCAGCGCCCTGTTCGCCCTCTTTCACCGGCAGTTGAAATCCGGCGGCCTTCTTGTCGTCGGCGACGTGATTCCGCCGCAAGTTCCGGCGGCTGTGGATGCTGCGGCGCTGTTGCGATTCGGACATCACAACGGCTTCTTCTTCGCCGCCGTCTGGGGCCTGCTACGAACGCGGCTGTCGAGCTATTGGCGGCTGCGCTCCCAACTCGGGCTCACGCGCTACGCCAAGGCTGCCATGCTCGAAAAGCTTGATGCTGCCGGTTTCGATGCGCGCTTGGCGCCGTCGAATATCGGCCATAACCAGGCCCGGCAAACCTATTACGCCGTGCCGCGGTGAGACCAGGCAAAGCCCGCGCGCCCGCCGCTTCCGTGACCGCTCTGTCGACCCGCGCCGGGGCGGTGCTTTTGGCGCCCGGTATCCGCGCAAAAAGAGCCGCCCGCGATATTCTCGCGGGCGGTCGTATTTTCAATCCGAGACGCAAGCTCATTCGCTTTGCCGACATCTTCAGTTCTTCTGAGGAGCCTGCGCCGTCTGCGGGTTCGCCGCCAGATAGTCCTGATAAGTGCGGCCCGCATAATTCGGCGAGGTCGGCGCCTGCGTCGCGTCGGAGGTCTTTCCGTCCACCGGCGGGGTCGGCGCACTTGGCGCCGGGGTCACCGGGATGGCGTCGGCAGCGGGGCCGCCGTCGACCCGGGCGCTGGCCGCTTCGCTGGTGCAGACGTCCGCGAACACCACGAGGCCATCCGGCGTGTAGGTCTTGGTCAGGCAGGTGCAGGGGCCGGGCAGCCCGGCCGGCGCATCGGCGACGCCCACGTCATCGATGACGATCCAGCGGCCGTCACGGAAGAACCAGTGCCCGTAGTGGTGGTGCCACCACCAGCCGGGATGCCCAGGAAAGCCGGGGTGCCCCGGCGGGAAAATTGGATGAAGCGGCAAGCCGCCGTGGCCGGGACCGCGGAGGGTTGCGAACGAGGTTCGGCCGCCACCGAAGTTGCCGCGAGCCGCGACCACCAAACCCGCCGCCACCGGCGAAGTGGCCGCCACCAAACCCGCCGCCACCACCGAACCCCCGGGCATCCGCCGCGGTGGAACCAAGGCTGGCAGCGGCAATCGTGGCCGCGGTTGCGAGAGCAAGGATGACTTTGCGTGACATGGTCGTTCTCCGAGTTTGAGTTCCGATACCGATTGGTTGTCGTTGCCGGAGAAAAGGTTCACGCCGGGCCGACATAATCGTCGCCCGGTTCCCGCCATTTTCGGCTAATCTGCTGCGGTCGCCTGGCCGCGCTAATTTTTATCGATTTGGCTTGAACCTGCGCGCCGCCGCCCGCGACTTAAATGCACGAGCCGCCGGCCTGCCGATGCAGACAACTTCGGACGAGGTTCTGATCGGACGGATCGCCAACGGCGATCGGCTCGCAATGCAGGTGCTGTTCGCGCGCCACCATATCCGTGTCTACCGGTTCATGCTGCGGATGGTGCGTAACGAAGCCGCCGCGGAGGATTTGATCAGCGAGGTGTTTCTCGACGTCTGGCGGCAGGCGGAAAAATTCGAGGGGCGGTCGACAGTCTCGACATGGATGTTGGGCATCGCCCGCTTCAAAGCACTGTCGGCGCTGCGGCGGCGGAGCGATGAACAACTGGATGACGAGACCGCCGGAGCGATCGAGGATCAAGCCGACGATCCGGAGATCGCGCTGGCGAAGAAGGACAAAAGCGCAGTGTTGCGGCAATGCCTGACCAAGTTGTCGGCTGAGCATCGCGAGATCGTCGACCTTGTCTACTACCACGAGAAATCCGTGGAGGAAGTTGCGGGAATTGTCGGCATCCCGGAAGCGACAGTGAAGACGCGAATGTTCTACGCGCGCAAGAAATTATCGGAGCTCCTGAAGGAGCAAGGGATCGATCGAGGTTGGCCATGAACACGGGAACTGAGAAGGACCGCGGCAACATCGAGGAGCTCCTGCCCTGGCACGCGGCAGGAACGCTCGGCCAGCGCGACATGCAGCGCGTGGAAACCGCGCTCGCCACCGACCCCGAGCTCGCCCGCCGCTACGAACTGGTGCGCGAAGAACTCGCGCAGACCATCCATCTCAACGAGACTCTGGGCGCGCCGTCGCCGCGTGCCATGCAGGCGCTGTTCGCCAAGATCGACGCCGAACCGGCGCGCCATGCGGCCGCATCGCTAAATCTCGGCGCACGCATCCGGGAGTTTTTCACCGCGCTGTCGCCGCGCACGCTCGCCTGGTCGGCGAGCGCGGCAGCACTCGCCATCGTTCTGCAAGCCGGATTCATCGCGGGCATCCTGATCAAGCAGCAGAACGCGGGCTACGAGACAGCATCGGTGTCGACGAAAGTCGCCACCGACGGTGCCTTTGCCCTGGTCCGTTTCCAGCCGCAGGCCACCGCCGCCGACATCACGGCGTTCCTGGAGACCAACAAATTGAGCATTTCGGGCGGTCCATCCGCGGGCGGACTGTACCGCGTGCGCATCGCGGCGGCCAAAACTCCGAAGCCAGAACTCGACCGCATCGTAAAGACGCTGCAGCAGGACAAGGTGGTCGGCTTCATCGCCGTTACTGAAACGCCATGACTCAAACGAGATGACTCAAACGAGATGACTCAAACGAGATAACCGCGTCGGACATACGGGAGTTTGCCATGCGAAAAACCGCAACGAAGCTGCCGATGGTCGTGGCTCTCACACTTGTCGGCTTGGTTCTTGCCGCATCCGGCATCGGCACGTCGAGCCCGGCGGCGGCGTTTGGCGGTTTCGGATTTGGTCGCGGCGGTTTCGGATTCGGCCGCGGCGGCGGTTTCGGCGGGCCGGCCCGGGGCCCGATCGCCGGACCACGTGCGATGGTGCCCGGCCGCGGCGGCGGCTGGGTCGTCGGCCATCCGCCGGGCTGGAACGGAGGAGGCGTGGGAGTTAGGGGTGGCGGCAGCCCCGGAACGATTGGCGGCCCGGGAGTAACTGCCGGCCGCAACGCCAATCTCGGCGGGGCCGGAGGCGTCGCGGGTGGCGGTGGCGGCGCCGGTGGCAATAACGGCAGCGGCGTGCCGCCGCGAGGCGAACGGCGCTTCGTTCCCGACGAAATCATCACCGTGTTTTCACCAAACGTGACACCGCAAGCGATCGATCAGATCGCGCGCCGGTACGATCTGACGCAACTCGAGTCGCAGAGCTTCGCATTGACCGGCAACACTCTCTATCGCTGGCGTGTCGGCGGCTCCCGTTCGGTAGCGGACACGATCGGCGCGGTGGAGGACGAACGCACGGTCGCGAGCGCACAGCCCAATTATATTTTCTCACTTCAGGAAGACCTTGCGAAGAAGCCATCCAACCGGCAGGGCGACGCCTCGCAGTACGTTCTGGGCAAGCTCCAAATCGCGCAAGCGCATCAATTCGTAACTGGAAAAAATATTGCCGTTGCCATCATCGATTCAGAAGTCGACGTGAAGCATTCGGATCTCGATGCAACAATCGTCAAGAGCTTCGACGCGCTGGGTGGAGACGACAAGCCGCATCGGCATGGCACTGCGATGGCCGGCGCCATCGCCGCGCACAAGAAGCTTATGGGTATCGCGCCGGACGCCCAGCTCCTGGTCGCGCGCGCATTCGACGATGCCGCCGACTCAAAGGGAACCTCCTTCGCGATCTACAAAAGCCTCCAATGGGCGGCCGACAACAATGCTCGCGTCGTGAACATGAGCTTTGCCGGGCCCGCCGACCCATTGATGCGCCGATTGCTCGCGGCAGCGTTTGAGAAAGGCATGGTGCTGGTCGCGGCGGCCGGAAATGCCGGGCCTAATTCGCCACCGCTCTACCCGGCAGCAGATCCCAGCGTCATCTGCGTAACCGCGACCGACAGCAAGGACGGCGTGTTCAGTTTGGCCAACCGCGGCAAATACATCGCGGTGGCCGCTCCGGGTGTCGAGATTCTCGCGCTCGCGCCGGATGAATCGTACCAGCTTACGACGGGAACTTCGGTCGCCGCTGCGCATGTCAGCGGCCTCGTGGCTTTGTTGCTCGAACGCAAACCGTCGCTCAAGCCCGCGCAGGTCCGCACGATCATCATGACCACGGCCAAGCCATTTGCGAGCGGTGGACCTTCGGACGCCGGCGCCGGACTGGCTAACGCCTATCGGGCCGTGACCTCGATCACTGGTGGTCCGTTAGCAAAGGACCAGGGCGAGCCAGCAAAGCAGTGACTGCATGCCAATAGCCGCCGCCGGCTCTTTTTGCGCGGGGCGTGGCAATAATTGGCGAATGTTCGGCGCGGGCTTGCCGACGAACCTCTTCCCTGCCCGGCCTTTCTCGTCTAAAGACCGCTCGCGCGGGGCCGAGCCTCGGCGCCCGCACGGCGTGCGTTCAGCAAAAGTGGCCGCCGGTTTTACGTCCGAACGCACGCTCACGCTCTAAAGAGGCGCGCTTTCCGGGCGGCTGACCGGTACCCGCTCAGCCTGAAAGCGCTTGGGACGCGCCGGAAGCGCGCCCTTTTTTTGTGCCTTCTTGAATAACGGAAGCAATGCCCAGACGGACCGACATCTCCTCGATCCTCATCATCGGCGCAGGGCCAATCGTCATCGGCCAGGCGTGCGAATTCGATTATTCCGGAACGCAGGCCTGCAAGGCGCTCAAGGCTGAGGGCTACCGGATCGTTCTGGTCAATTCCAATCCGGCGACCATCATGACCGATCCGGATCTGGCGGATGCGACCTACATCGAGCCGATCACGCCGGAGATCGTGGCCAAGATCATTGCCAAAGAGCGATACGCCATTCCCGGCGGTTTCGCGTTATTGCCGACCATGGGCGGACAGACCGCGCTCAATACCGCCCTGTCGCTCCGCCGCATGGGCACGCTGGAAAAGTTCGACGTCAAGATGATCGGCGCTACCGCCGCAGCGATCGACAAGGCCGAAGACCGCAAGTTGTTTCGCGAGGCGATGACCAAGATCGGACTGGCGACGCCGCGCTCGCATCAGATCAAGACGCTCATCCAGGCGCTCGAAGCACTCGATGATATCGGGCTGCCCGCCATCATCCGGCCGTCGTTCACGCTCGGCGGCACCGGTGGCGGCATCGCCTACAACAAGGCCGAATTCATCGAGATCGTTGAAGGCGGCATCGACGCATCGCCGACCAGCGAAGTGCTGATCGAGGAATTGGTGCTCGGCTGGAAAGAATACGAGATGGAGGTGGTGCGGGACAGAAACGACAACTGCATCATCGTCTGCTCGATCGAGAATATCGATCCGATGGGCGTGCACACCGGTGATTCGATCACCGTGGCGCCGGCGCTGACTCTGACCGACAAGGAATATCAGATCATGCGCGACGCCTCGATCGCGGTGTTGCGCGAGATCGGCGTCGAGACCGGCGGCTCGAACGTGCAGTTCGCCGTCAATCCGGCCGACGGCCGCCTCGTCGTCATCGAGATGAACCCGCGCGTCTCGCGCTCCTCGGCGCTGGCGTCGAAAGCTACCGGCTTCCCCATCGCCAAGGTCGCCGCCAAGCTTGCGGTGGGTTACACGCTCGACGAGATCGCCAACGACATCACCGGCGGCGCCACCCCAGCCTCGTTCGAGCCGACGATCGACTACGTCGTCACCAAGGTGCCGCGCTTCGCCTTCGAGAAGTTTCCCGGCGCGGAGCCGGTGCTCACGACGTCGATGAAATCGGTCGGCGAGGCAATGGCCATCGGCCGCACCTTCCAGGAGAGTTTGCAAAAGGCACTGCGTTCGCTCGAAACCGGCTTAACAGGCCTCGACGAAATCGCGATCCCCGGGCTCGGCCAGGGTGATGACAAGAATGCGATTCGTGCGGCGCTCGGCACACCCTCGCCGGACGGCATTCTCAAAGTGGCGCAGGCGATGCGGCTCGGCATGAGCGACGCCGATATTCACACCGCCTGCCGCATCGATCCGTGGTTCCTGGAACAAATTCGCCAGATCATCGAAACCGAGGCCCAAATTCGCACCAAGGGACTTCCGGCGAGCGCCGGCGCGTTGCGCCGACTGAAAGCAAGCGGCTTTTCGGACGCCCGCCTCGGTCGGCTGACCGGCCTTGCCGTCGAGGAGGTCGCCGAACGGCGTCGTGCGCTCGGCGTGCGCCCGGTGTTCAAGCGCATCGACAGCTGCGCCGCCGAATTCGCCTCGCCGACCGCCTACATGTATTCGACCTACGAGACGCCGTTCGCCGGCCATGGCGCCGACGAGGCCGCGCCGTCGGACAAAAAGAAGGTGGTCATTCTCGGCGGCGGCCCGAACCGCATCGGCCAGGGCATCGAGTTCGATTATTGCTGCTGTCATGCCGCCTTCGCGCTCAAGGACGTCGGCTACGAGACCATCATGGTCAATTGCAATCCGGAGACGGTGTCGACCGACTACGACACCTCCGACCGGCTTTATTTCGAGCCGCTCACCGCCGAAGACGTGATCGAGATCATCGACACCGAACGCCGGAATGGCACGCTGCACGGCGTCATCGTGCAATTCGGCGGACAGACGCCGCTCAAGCTCGCCGAACCGCTGGCGAAGGCGAAGGCGCCGATCCTCGGCACCTCGCCGGACGCCATCGATCTCGCCGAGGATCGTGACCGTTTCAAACAACTGCTCGACCGGCTCAAGCTGCTGCAGCCGAAGAGCGGCATCGCCACGTCGCCGGAAAAGGCGCGCGCGATCGCCGACGAAATCGGCTATCCGATCGTGATCCGCCCGTCTTACGTGCTTGGCGGCCGCGCCATGGAGATCGTGCACGACGGGGCCCAGATCGATCGCTATCTTGTGCGCCTCACCGCCGATCTTGGCCGGCCCTCCGAACTCGCAGTCTCCGAGCGCCGGCCGTTGTTGATCGATCGCTACCTGACCGATGCGATCGAAGTCGACGTCGATTGCATCGCCGACGGCAAGGACACTTACATCGCGGGCATCATGGAGCATATTGAGGAGGCCGGCATTCATTCCGGCGATTCCGCTTGCTCGCTGCCGCCGCACAATCTGTCGGCCGAAACGATCGCCGAGCTTGACCGGCAAACCCGCGCCCTGGCTTTGGCGCTCAAGGTCGGCGGCCTGATGAATGTGCAATACGCCATCAAGGACGGGGCCATCTACGTGCTCGAGGTCAATCCGCGCGCGTCGCGTACGGTGCCGTTCGTCGCCAAGGTGACCGGCGTCCCGGCGGCGAAGATCGCAGCGCGGATCATGGCCGGCGAATCGCTGGCGAGTTTTGCATTGCCGCCGCAAAGCTTCGAGTTCGCGGCGGCACGCCACATCGGGGTGAAGGAGGCGGTTTTTCCTTTCGCCCGCTTCGGCGACAAGGTCGACACCGTGCTCGGCCCGGAGATGAAATCGACCGGCGAGGTCATGGGCATCGACCGCGACTACAACGTCGCCTTCGCCAAGAGCCAGCTGGGCGGCGGCACCCGGCTGCCGAAAAGCGGAACCGTCTTTGCGTCGGTGAAGGACTCCGACAAACCTCGCATTCTTGAAACGGTCCGCCTCCTCGCCGGGTTGGGTTTCAAGGTCCTGGCGACGTCGGGAACCCAGCGTTTTCTGGCCGAACAGGGCGTCGCGGCAGTCAAGATCAATAAGGTCGCCGAGGGGCGGCCGCATATCGTCGACGCCATCAAGAACGGCGAAGTCCAGCTGGTTTTCAACACCACCGAAGGCGCCACGGCGCTGGCCGACAGCCGTTCGCTGCGGCGGGCAGCCCTCTTGCATAAAGTGCCGTACTACACCACTCTCTCAGGGGCCGTCGCCGCAGCGCAGGGTATCAAGGCCTACCTCGGGGGTGACCTTGAGGTGTGTGCGCTGCAAAATTATTTTGCGGCTGCCTCTGATCCAAGATCTGATCCAAGATCGGACTGATCCAAGATCGGACCGGCCAGAGCGACGGCGCGTGTAGAGACAGGGTTTCAGCCGCGGGGCCGGAGACGCTTCGGCCCGCGACTTAAGCTTTGTCTCTACGAGCTACGGAGATAGAGAACGATGGACAAGATTCCGATGACGGCCGCGGGCTACAGCGCGCTTGAGACCGAACTCAAGCATTGCCAGCAGGTGGAACGGCCCCGCATCATCCAGCAGATAACTGACGCGCGCACGCACGGCGACCTTTCCGAGAACGCCGAGTATCACGCCGCGAAGGAATTGCAGTCGCTCAATGAGGGCCGCATCGCCGAGCTGGAGGACAAGCTGGCGCGTGCCGAGATCATCGATGTATCGAAGCTGTCCGGTGAAACAATTACGTTCGGCGCCACCGTGACCTTGATCGACGAGGACACCGACAAGAAGGCGGTGTGGCAGCTCGTTGGCGAGCCCGAGGCAGACGCCAAGAAGGGCAAGATTTCCATCACTTCTCCTCTCGCCCGCGCTCTCGTCGGCAAGAAGAAGGGCGTCCAGGTCGAGGTCGTCACTCCCGGTGGCGCCAAGGCCTACGAGATCGTCAAGGTCGAGTGGAAGTAGCCCACGTTTCGCCCGTCCAGTACAGCGTGGTGGGCAACGCCCCCGCGCAGGCGGCGCCTTAGCGCGGGCGCTCGCGCGTCTTGTGCAGCTCAAAAAATTCGCCTACGAATTGAGAACGTCCGAAATGCGGACGTGAGAAACCGCGCCCGTTGATGGAGGCGCGGACCAACAAAAAACAAAGCCATATCCGCACACGAGCACCGAACGAAGGGGAGGTACTCATGACGACGGTTGCCTTTACGATCAATGGCAAACCCGCGAGCGTTGAGGCCGATGCCGATACGCCGCTTCTTTGGATCGTTCGCGAACATCTCAAACTTACCGGTACGAAATTCGGCTGCGGCGCCGGACTTTGCGGCGCCTGCACCGTCCATGTCGACGGCAAGGCCGTGCGCTCGTGCCAGACGCAGCTTTCGCAGGTCGCCAACAAGAAGGTGACGACGATCGAGGGCCTGTCGCCCGATTCGAGCCATCCGCTGCAGAAGGCCTGGTTAGCCGAGCAGGTGCCGCAATGCGGTTACTGCCAGTCCGGGCAGATCATGCAGGCCGCCGGACTGCTGGCGAAGACCAAAGCTCCAACGCGCGAGCAGATCGTTGAACACATGAACGGCAACATCTGCCGCTGCGGCACATATCCACGCATTGTTCGCGCTATTGAGCGCGCCGCTCAGGAGGGCTGAGCCATGACCGCGCAGACCAATCACAGACTCGAGAATCCGATGGATCGTCGGGACTTTGTCAAAGGTGCCGCCGGCTTGACCTTCGCCTTTTCGCTGGGTGGCGGCCTTCTCGGTCGGAGCGCGCGAGCGCTGGCCGCTGACGCCAGCAAGCTCAATGCCTGGGTCACCATCGGCGCGGACAACACCGTGACGCTGCTCTGCCCGTCCGCCGAAATGGGCCAGGGGGTATGGACTTCGCTACCGCTGGTGCTGGCCGAGGAACTCGACGCCGATTGGTCGAAAGTGAAGGTCGAATACGCTCCGCCAATTCCCCCGATCTACGGAAATCCGCATCCGGTGTTTCACGGCGCGCAGGTCACCGCCTACAGCACCTCGGTCTCCGGCTATTTCGATTCACTGCGCATCGCCGGCGCGCAAGCGCGCAAGGTTCTGATCGACAATGCGGCGGCGCAATGGAAAGTCCCGGCTGCCGAGCTTACGACTGCAGACGGCTTCGTCATTCACGCAAAGTCCGGCAAGCGCATCAGCTACGGCGATATTGCGAAATTCGCCACGGTTCCTGCAGAGCTGCCGAAGATCACAGCCGCTGATCTCAAGAAGCCATCGCAATTCAAGCTGATCGGCCACACCAATGTCCGTCGGCTCGATCTTCCCGCCAAGGTCAATGGCAGTGCCCAGTATGGAATTGACGTCATTGACGTTCCAGGCACGGTCTATGCCTCCGTGCTGCAAGCGCCGGCTGAAGGCGCCAAGGCGGCGGTCAGCAACCTGGACGATGTCGCCAAGATGAAAGACATCGCGGCGGTCATTCCGCTCCCCTTTGGCGTCGCCGTCATCGGCGGCAGCGTGGAGGCGACGCGGGCCGGCCGCAACGCTTTGAAAGTGACTTGGGACATGGCGGGAAGCCCGGCAAACGGCTTCGACTCCGCCAAAGCCATGGAGGACTATGCCAGCACCGCCAAGGACCCCAAGGCGCCGACGCGTGTCGCCTACAAGATTGGGCCAACGAAGGAGATTCTTCTTGGCACAAAGGTGGTGGAAGCCAACTATTCGTCCCAGTACGTCTATCATGCCCAGATGGAGCCGATGAATGCGGTCGCGGTGGTGGCCGAAGACGGCAAGTCGGCGGAAATCTGGACAGGGACGCAGTTCGCCGCGCTCATCTCCTTCATCGTCTCCGGTATTCTTAAGACCACGCCGGACAAGATTGTCGTGCACCAGAAGTTTCTCGGCGGCGGCTACGGCCGGCGACTGGCGCCCGACATCGCTATCCAAGCGGTGATACTCGCCAGCATCGTGAAAAAGCCGGTGAAGCTGATCTTGACGCGCGAAGATGATTTGGCGGCGGCGCGTACGCGACCCATGACGTATCATGCGCTCAAGGCGGGTCTCGACGGCAGCAACAATCTGATCGCCTGGTATCATCGGCTGGTTGCCGAGAATGTTGACGCCATCGCTAATCCGCCGGCGTTCGCAAACAGCGGCGGCGACGATATCATCGGCTGGGAGGGTATGGAGCCGGCGTCTTATGATATTCTAAGTGTTCTTGCCGAAGGCGTTCGCAAACAAAACGGTATGCGCGTGTGGCCTTGGCGGGCCATCGGCACCGGCTACAACAAGTTTGCCGCCGAAGCCTTCCTCGACGAAGTCGCCCAGGCCATGGGACGCGATCCGCTATCGCTGCGTCTGGAGCTGACCAAGAATCACCCGCGCGCCAACGCCGTGATCAAAGCCGTGGCGGAAATGTCCGATTTCGCCAAGAAGCAACCTGACCGCGGCAAGGGCATTGCATTCTGCAATTATGATGGCACTTACACCGCCTGCGTCGCTGAAGCGTCGGTGGACAAGCAAACCGGGAAGATCCGCGTCCACAATCTCTGGATGGCGGTCGATCCGGGCGTCGTCGTGCAACCGAACCAAATCCACGCTCAGCTCGAAAGCGGCATGGTGTTTGGATTGAGCGCCGCGCTGATCGAGGAATTGCGGTTCAAGGACGGCGCGCCGCAGGCCACGAACTTCGACAGCTATCCAGTCCTGCGCATGGCCGACATGCCGGAGATCCACACCAAGATCGTGGCCTCCGACGCCGCGCCGACCGGCATTGGCGAGGTCGCGGTGCCGACGGTCGCCCCGGCCGTCGCCAACGCGATTGGACAGCTGACCGGCAAGCGGCTCCGTGACTTGCCAATGTCGCCGGACCGGGTGAAGCAGTCGCTGGGATAGGCTTCACCGCCGGGCTTTTGCGTCGCCAATTCCCGCCGCGGGATCACTCCCGCGGCGTTTTTTTGTGCTGAAACGACCTTCGGGCGAGCCTGCCAACCCCCACGCAAGTAGACGGCTGCACTCCGGGATTGCGTATCTTGCATAGCTGCCAAGAATCCCTACATTTTTGACTACAAGGCCTTGTCGATGCTGGGCTCTCGGGTTCGGGGCGTGGCTGGCCAGGGCCATTTTAGCCGACTTCACGGGGCTTCCGGTCAGGCCACCTACGCCTCAAAGGCCTGCCTCAACGGACGGATAAGCCGGTGACCAATACCACCCACGCCAAACTGCTAATCATCGGGTCCGGCCCTGCCGGCTATACGGCTGCGATCTACGCCGCCCGCGCCATGCTCGATCCGATCCTGATCCAGGGCATACAGCCGGGCGGACAGCTCACCGTTACGACTGACGTCGAGAATTACCCCGGCTTCGCCGACGTCATCCAGGGGCCTTGGCTCATGGAACAGATGCAGAAGCAGGCGGTTCATGTCGGCACGAAAATCGTCGCCGATCACGTCAGCAAGGTCGATCTGGCGCGCCGGCCGTTCCGCATCGAATGCGATTTGGGCGACGTGTATCTGGCGGAAACGCTCGTTCTGGCGACGGGGGCGCAGGCGCGTTGGCTCGATTTACCCTCGGAGCAGAAATTCCGTGGCTACGGCGTCTCGGCTTGCGCGACCTGCGACGGCTTTTTCTATCGCGGCAAAGAAGTCCTGGTGATCGGTGGCGGCAATACCGCCGTCGAGGAGGCGCTGTTCCTGACCAATTTCGCCAGCAAGGTAACGGTCGTGCACCGGCGTGACAGTTTCCGCGCCGAGCGCATCTTGCAGGAGCGGCTGTACCAAAATCCGAAGATCTCGGTGCTCTGGCATACCGTGCTTGAAGACATCGTCGGCAGCGACAACCCGCTCAAGGTCAAAGCGGCGCTGCTTCGCAACGTCAAAACTGACGAGGTCACCGAACGGCCGGTCGATGGCATTTTCATTGCGATCGGCCACTCGCCGGCCTCGGAGCTGGTCGCCGGGCAGATCGAGATGAAGCATTCCGGCTACATCAAGACCGCGCCGCATTCGACCGCAACGTCGGTCCCCGGCGTTTTCGCGGCCGGCGACGTCGCCGACGACATCTATCGCCAGGCCGTTACCGCCGCCGGCCTTGGCTGCATGGCGGCACTCGAAGCCGAGAGATTTCTGGCGGCGCACGGCGAAGCCGAGCCACGCATCGCGGCCGAGTGATTTTCGCCTCTCCTGGATTACCGAGCGGCAGAAAGTTCGAATATGGATTGGGACAAACTCAAAGTGTTTCACGCCGCCGCCGAAGCCGGCAGCTTTACCCATGCCGGCGAGCAGCTCGGGCTGTCGCAATCGGCGGTTTCGCGGCAGGTAAGCGCGCTTGAGCAGGAACTTGCGGTATCGCTGTTCCACCGGCATGCGCGCGGCCTGCTCCTGACGGAGCAAGGCGATCTGCTGTTTCGCACCGCCCACGACGTGTTCATGAAGCTTGAGGCTGCCCGCGCCAAGCTGACCGACAGCCGCGACCGGCCGAACGGCGACCTCAAGGTGACGACGACGCCGGGCATCGGCGTGCATTGGCTGACGCCGCGGCTCGGGGAGTTTCTCGAAATTTATCCGGAAGTCCACATCACGTTGTTGACGACGGAAGAGGAGTTGGACCTCGCCATGCGCGAGGCGGATGTCGCTATTCGGCTGCGCCAGCCGACGCAACCCGACCTGATCCAGCGCAAGCTGTTTTCCGTGCACTTTCACGTCTATGCGTCGCCGGAATATCTCAAACGCTTCGGCACGCCGCGCACCTTCGAAGACCTCGACAGTCATCGCGTGCTTATGCTGGGCGGCAATGTTCCGAACTATCTGCAGCGCTCGCTCTACCTCACCGAAGTGGCGCGCAACGGCAAGGGACCGCGCACGCCACATCTCGTCATCAACAATATTCTCGGCATATTGCGCGCTTGTCAGCGCGGCCTCGGCATCGCCATGCTGCCGGATTACCTGGTCGAGGGCGACGGCGGTCTCGTGCAACTTTTTTCCGACAGCGATCCGATCGCGCTCGATGCCTACTTCGTCTATCCGGAAGAGCTCAAATCCGTCGCACGCGTCCAGGCGTTTCGGGATTTTCTCGTCGCCAACGCGCAACGCTGGAACCACTAGAGTTCCGCAGCGGCGGCGCGAACGCGGCGGCACATCTCGCTACGCGCAATGACGTATTGCATGGCTGGCATGTGCATCGCCATATTGTGCGGTGCGGAAGCTCTTTGCATATTTGCAAAATTGCTGCGCGGCGCGGTTGCCTCGGATCCTCCCGGATCAACAACCGCATTCATGCAGTTCTTCCCTCTGGAAGGTGAATGCCGGCGCCCCCACGCTGGCGAACTTGAGAACCGGGCCCGCTTGAGGCCCGGTTTTTTTCGTGCGTGGAATATTTTGCGACGAAACGGGAGATTCGCAGCAAGAAAATGCCGGATAAATTTCGCAGAATAATTTCATGCGAGCCAAAACCGTCACGGTGAACGACAAGATGCAGCGCGGCTATCGCTACATCCTGACGGCACCGCCTGGGCGTGATTTCGATCCCGACTTCCGCCCGGAATTAACTCCGGCGGAAATGCTGCGACTAGGCGTGTTCGGCGGCAAGTATATGACCGACTGCGCCGAGGAGTTTCCGCGCCGCTGGTTCGGCAGCGCGAAGCTCGCCAAGAAAAGCCGTGACCGCTCGCTGAACTACTTTGGCGTCGACGCCAGCCAGCCTTTGTCAGTCTGGCGCAAAAAGGGGTGGATTCATCCGGACGATCCGCGCGGCTGGTTTCAGTGGTATTGCCGCTACTATGCGGGCCGCCGGATCCCCGACGAAGACGCTCGGCAGATCAAGCGCTGGAAGGCCATTCGCCGCCATGTGCGGCAAATTCAGCGCCATTGCGAGCCCGGTGACGTTACCTGTCGGCCGCGCCAACGCCAGGCGCTGCTTCATTGGGCCTATGACAGCCGGAAGATTTAAGGCGCCTATGAGGCCCTTCGGCTCCCCATTCCGTTATCGCGGGGAACGCACACTTCACCAAGTGTTGCCGCGTTCGTGACCGCTTCCCGCCGTGACGGCCGGTGTGACCTCCGTTATAGACCGGCATAGTGATTTGCAGCTGGAACATGATCTCCGCGTCCAGGGATCATGCTCGTGGAGGACAGCAAATGCTCACACGCAGACATGCACTCTTTGCGGGCGCGGCCGGATTGGCGGCGCTCGTTTTAAGCCGCTTCACCTTTGCGCATGCCGCCAAGGCCGCAACGAATTACGAGGTCACGCACTCCGACGAGGAATGGAAGAAGCTTCTCAGCCCCGACGCCTACGAGGTGCTCCGCCACGAAGGGACCGAGCGGCCGTTCACCAGTAAACTCCTCGACGAGCACCGCGCCGGCACGTTCACCTGCGGCGGCTGCGACTTGCCACTCTACGCATCGAAGACCAAGTATGACAGCGGCACCGGCTGGCCGAGCTTTTGGGCGCCGCTCGATAAAGCAGTCGACGAAACGCGGGACACCTCATTCGGCATGACGCGGACGGCAGTCTCGTGCCACCGCTGCGGCGGACATCTGGGACACGTCTTCAATGATGGCCCGAAGCCTACCGGCCTGCGCTATTGCATGAATGGTGCGGCGTTGAAGTTCGTGCCGACCGCTCCCGGCGCAAGCTAAAGAGCGTTCTGATGGCAGCAAGCGGGCGGCGTGTTATTTTGCCGCCCGAATGAGCGTCATCAACCCCAACCCGTTCACCACGCGTCCGGAAATCGAAGGCACGTTCGGTGTCGTCGCTTCGACGCACTGGATCGCGACGGCCGTCGGCATGGCGGCGCTGGAGAAAGGCGGTAACGCCTTCGACGCCGCCGTTGCCACCGCATTCACGCTTCAGGTCGTCGAACCGCATCTCAACGGCCCGGGCGGTGATGTGCCGGTCATCGTTCATGACGTGCGGCGCGGCAAGCCGGAAGTGATCTGCGGCCAGGGACCGGCGCCGGCCGGCGCGACCATCGCGCATTACCGCAGCGAAGGGCTCGACCTCGTGCCCGGCACCGGCCTGCTCGCCGCCTGCGTACCCGGAACCTTCGAAACCTGGATGCTTCTGCTGCGCGACTACGGCACCATGCCGTTGCGCGAGGTCATCTCGCCAGCAATCGGATATGCGCAAAACGGCCATCCACTGGTTGAACGCGCCAATGCCACCATCGCAGCGGTCGCGGAACTTTTCCGCGAGCATTGGCCGACGTCGGCGGCGGTGTATCTGCCGAACGGGGCCGTACCGGCGACGGGAACGCTGTTCGCCAACAAGGCGCTGGCGTCGACCTATCTCCGCATCCTCGCGGAAGCCGAAGGCGCCGGCGGCGATCGGATCGCGCAAATCGAGCAGGCACGAAAAACCTGGTCGCGGGGCTTCGTCGCAGAGGCGATCGATCGTTTCTGCCGCACGCAAGAGGTGATGGACGCGAGCGGAAGACGCCACCGCGGCGTGCTCGCCGCCGACGACATGGCACGCTGGACGCCAGGCATCGAAGCGCCGCTGAGCTACGATTACGGGCGCTACACGGTCTGCAAGACCGGGCCGTGGGGCCAAGGCCCGGTGATGTTGCAGCAACTTGCACTGCTCAAAGGTTTCGAGATCGGCCATCTCGACCCCACCGGCGCCGACTTCATCCATTTGCAGGTCGAGTGCGCAAAGCTCGCCTTTGCCGACCGTGAGGCGTTCTATGGCGATCCGGACTTCGTCGAGGTGCCGACCGCGACGCTCCTCTCCGACGCCTACAATTCCGAGCGCCGCGGACTCGTCGGTGACTCCGCTTCGCTGCAACTACGTCCTGGATCGATCGAGGGCTTTGGCTCACTGATCAAGCTGCCGCGCCAGGGCGCGCCGGGTACGGGCACCGCCGCCGGAGCGGGCGAACCAACCGTCGGCAGGCTCGGCGGCACGCGCGGCGACACCGTGCATTTCGACATCGTCGATCAAGCCGGCAACATGGTCTCGGCCACGCCTTCGGGCGGCTGGCTGCAATCGTCGCCGGTCATTCCCGAACTCGGCTTCTGCCTCGGCACGCGCGCGCAAATGTTCTGGCTCGAAGAAGGTCATCCCGCCGCGCTTGCGCCAGGCAAACGGCCGCGCACCACGCTCACGCCGACGCTCGCGCTGCGCGACGGAGAACCTTACCTCGCCTGCGGCACGCCGGGCGGCGACCAGCAAGACCAGTGGATCACCCAGCTTTTCCTGCGTCACGTCCATGCCGGCTTTAACCTTCAGGAGGCGATCGACGCGCCCGCCTGGCATTCCGAGCATTTCCCTTCGTCGTTCTGGCCACGCGCGGCGCGGCCAGGCGTGCTGGTCGTCGAGGGCCGCATACCGCGAGAAACCATCGCCGAACTCAAGCGCCGCGGCCACATCGTTGAAGTCGGTCCGGACTGGTCGGAAGGCCGGCTTACGGCCGCGGTCCGCGACGGCAAACGCCGCCGCGCCGCCGCCAATCCGCGCGGCATGCAGGGTTATGCGGCAGGCCGCTGAGCTTCTTGTGGAACGTTCGCGGAAGGAAAGCGCGCCCTGGAGCATCATTGTCTTAGATTGAAGCGATTGGCGCTCAAGCTTCTTGATGGAGCATGATCATTTTCGGAAAGCGGACTCCCCACCCCTTTCCGGATCATGCTTTAAGCCGTCACGGTGCGGAGGAAATCCTCGACCTCGCCGCGCAGCTTGACGGTAGCGTTCTCGACTTCTTCCGAAGCCGCCAGCACAGTCTGCGCCGAGCTGCGCGTTTGCGTCATCCCGCTTGCGACCTCGCCGAGCGTCGCGACGACGTTTTTGCTGCCGATGGCCGCACTCGCCACATTGCGTGAAATTTCTCCGGTCGCCACTTCCTGCTGCGCGATGGCGCCGACGACTTCCGACGTGTGGGCGTTGATTTCCTGCATCCGCTCCGTGATCGCGCGGATTGCGGTGACGGCATCGCCGGTCGAGCTCTGAACCGACAGGATCTCCTTCGTGATTTCCTCGGTCGCCTTCGCCGTCTGAACGGCGAGCGACTTCACCTCCGACGCGACCACGGCGAAGCCGCGTCCGGCGTCGCCGGCGCGCGCCGCCTCGATCGTCGCATTGAGCGCCAGAAGATTCGTCTGCTCGGCAATATCCTGAATGAGTTTGACCACGTCGCCGATCCGCTGTGCGACCTTGGCCAGTGCGGTGATGTCGTCGTTGGTCGCGGTGGCATCGGCGGCGGCGCCGCGCACGATCTGGTTTGTCTGCGCAAGGCGACGGCTGATCTCCTTGATCGAAGCGGACAATTCCTCGGCGGCTGCCGCCGCCGTTTCGACGTTGGCGGAGGCGTTATTCGATCCGTGCACGGCGCCTTCGGCGCGGTGCAGCGTATGGTCCGACGTCGTCAGCAGACTTTTGGCTGCCGCCTTCATCGCAGCCGCGCTTTGTCCGACGACCTTGATGACGTTCTCGACCCGGCCGCGGAAGGAAGCGATATCCGCGTCGATCGCTATGCGGCGCTCCTCGCGTATGCGGAGCGTATCGCGCTCCTCCTCGGCCGCGAGTTTTTCGGTGATGTCGGTATGCGTCGTTACCCAACCGCCTCCCCGCAGCGGCCGCTGGGCCAACGCGATAATGCGCCCGTCGTCGAATTTGATCATTTTCGTTTCCGTGCGGCCTTCGGCGACCTCCCTGAGGCAACTTTCGGTGTAGCTGTCCGGATCGCCGGAGAACGTGCCCTGGTCCGGCTGCGGAGAACCAGCATCTCGCGCAGCGGCATGCCGCCCCGCAATTGCTCGCGCCGCAAGTGGTGCATTTCGATGTAACGCATGTTGCAGAGAACAAGATGCGCCGACCTGTCGAACATGCACAGGCCTTGCGTCATGTTATTGAGCGCGATCCTCGACATCCGATTGCGCCAGCGTTCGCGCGAAAGTGCAAACAGCGCGCCGATGGCGAGCGTGGCAAGCGCAAGGAGGCCGGACAGGATGATGCCAGCCACGACAGCGGGTAGCGCGTTCAGCGCGCTTAAGATTCCGTCGAGGCCGAAGAATGCGAAGCCGGCGATGCCGACGGCAAAGCCGCCAACGCCGGTCCAAACGATGAGGCCCCACTGGCGAATGGTCTTGGTCAGGGTATGACCGCGAAACATGGCATGCGCGTCCGGATGAGCTAACTGATGTTAATCGTTGAAGGGTTGTTTTACGGTTAATGAATGGTCGCTGGCCGATCGTTGCGGCGCTTTCGGGGGCGAATTCGTTCGCGAATACTCCTGGCGACGGCGATGGCGGCCGAGCGCAGCCCTTCCAGACGACGGGCGAGCGAGAACGGCGCTTGCGGGCGGACAGCGATCAGGCGATTGCAAAGCGCCAGCCGTTCGCGCCAGAGACGATCGATCATCGGGTGATTGGCGGTGGCGCAGGAGTCCGTGCGCACGATGGTTGCGTCGCCGGCGAGTTCGTCGGTGATCACGGCACTGAGGATGACGCCCGGCGAGAAACGGGCAAAGGCCTCATCGTACGCGATCTTCCAGAACCAGGCGCAAGACCCTGAGCGCAGAATGATCGTCGTTGCAATCGCGCGCCCGTCGACCCGCATACAGTCAATCGACACCTTGCCTTCCGCGGCGAGACCGCCGACTGCCGCGCGCATGAAGCTGTTAAGATCCGGCCGGCCGGCTGCGGCGGTGCCTGCCCTGCCCTTCCAGCCGCTCGCTTCGAGTGTCAAGAAGTCCTCAATCGCGGCGGCCACGGCTGCGGGCTCGGTCGCAGCGGTAAGCAGCACGGCGCCGGTCTCGCTCAAACGCCGCCAGCACCGGCGCAGCTCTTTATGGTGGTGCTTGCTAAGCGCCTGCTCGACGTAATGCGACCGTTCGCGGCTCGGCGCCAGCTGAGCCCGCTCATGGCGATCGAAATCGGCGGTCGGCATCTGCGCGCGCCTGCCGATTGCCTCAAGCGCCGAGGCGAATGGACTGTCGACCGGCAGATAGGGCAGCAGCAGCAATCCCGGCAGCGTTGCATCGGCGGCGAGGTGCGCCAGCCAGGCAGCCGTGATCGGCTCGGCCGCCTCGCGCTCGACCAACGGCACGCCGAACGGCGCGTACGGATGCGTCCAGCCGACAAGGACCGGCAGGTTGACGCCGTAACGCCGCTTTTCGACGCGCGCAGGAAAGAAGCCAAGGAGCCGGCGCGGTTCGGTTCCCGACCAGACCAGCATCGCGCCGGCATCGCGCCCGAACACCGGCGCTGCAGCGAGCGCAAAGGCCGGCTCGTAGAAAACATTCGGCTGGAGCGCGCGGGTCGCAAGGGTGCGCCACTCGTCGACGATCGGCGCCAGTTGCGCCAGATCCCGCCATTCGACGGAAAATGAATTCGCGGCGTAGCGATCGGCGAGGACGGCGCGGCGGGCGCTGGCGATCGCCGAGGCGGCGCTATCGAGCGCAATGGCTGGCGCCTGATTGGCCGGGGCTCTGATCGCCATGCATGCGCCTTTAAGCTTTGGGCCCGCCGAAAATGAAGCAATGCAGCCCCAGGCGGTGCTTGGCGACGAGGAAGAGGCTCACCGATTCAAATACCAGTGCCACCGAGCTCGCGATCGCGGCGCCTGCAAGTCCCAGCCGCGGGATCAGCAAAATGCACAGGCTGATGCTGAGCGCGAACGAACCGGCGTAGACCAGCGCGCACGATTGCCGCTCGCCGAGCATATTGAGAAGCCGTTCCGCCGGTCCGACCGACGCGCGGGCCAGAAGCCCGATCGCGATGATGAACATCAGGTAATAGCCGGAGACGAATTCGTGGCCGAACAATCGCAGCAGGGGATGGCCGAGAGCGAGCAGGCCAACGATCACAACGAGCGACGGCCAGAACGTCAGCCGCACGGACTGCTTGAGAAAAGCGATCAGCCCTGCGCGGTCGCCGCTGACATCGTACTCGACAAACTTGTGCGCGATCGTCTGCGAGACCGAGTAGTAGATGAACGAGACAAGCGCGATTGTTTTGGCGGCGGCATAGTAGACGGCAACCTCGTCGGCCGGGCGGAATTGCGCGACCACGATGACGTCGGAATAGGTCAACAAATAATAGAACGCTTCGACCATGAAAATCGGCAGCGAGATCGCCAACCACGTGCGTGCCGCAAAAGCTTTCGGGCCGTTTTCGACCACGCCCGACAGACGGCGATTGAGAACGGCAATCTGTCCGATGCCGACGCTGATAAGTGCGACGACGCCGATGGCGGTCGCCGTTACGGCGTCGGTCCGCAAGCCGAGCCCGTAGGCGAGACCCATCAGCCCGAGCAGCAGGAGCTGGCGCTGCACGTAAACGGGTGACAGCCCAAGATTGACCCAGTTGTAAGAGCGCGCGATGCCGCTCTGCACCGACCAAACACCGAACATCGGCAGCGACGCGCAGGAAAGGTAGAGAGGGATGACGGCCGCCGGATCGATATGCGACCTCAGCAGCCTCACCGCGAGGGCGGCGGCGGCGCCGGCAATCGTCCCGAACAGCAACGCCAGCCAGCGGCTGCCGCTGAGAAATCCGCGCAGTAAAGCGAACTGCTTGTGCTCGGTGTATTCGGGGATGAAGCGTTGCGCCGACGAGCCGAGCCCGAGATCGACCATGGCGCCGATCAACAACAGCCAAGTCCAGCCGTAGATGAAGATGCCGAAATCGAAGCTGCCCATCCAGCGCGCCAGCAGTATCTGCGACACGAAGGTTATGGCTGCGCTGATGACGCGGATGAGAAAAGCCGCGCCGGCGAGACGGTGTATCAGGGAGGAGTCGCCGGTGTCGGTAAGGAGCGCGCGCCCCCGCGCGATTGCGCGCCGGATTTCTTCGCCCCAGGGGACGGACGCGCGCCAGACCGGACGCGGAGCGTGCTCGGAACCGATGGATGCCACAAATACCTCTGCGGCGCCGCAGGCGGAATGCGGACGACGCAGACGTTGCTAGCAAGGAAGCGTTAACATTCAGTTGGAAGAAATTAACAATTGCGGCAGAAACTACCGCACGCGCCTGCCCGACGCCACTCAATAATCCTTGAGCAGTCGCTCGATGTAGTCGAGCTCTTCCTGCGGGCGCAGCACGTCGCCATAGCGACGGCGCAGTTCCTCGATGATGCGTCGCGCGCGTTGCACGTCGATCTCGCCCGGCACTTTCACCGTGACGTCATCGCCATAGTCGCGCCCGCGCAGCGGACGGCCAAGCGGGTCGGTGTCGCGCTGCGCGCGCGGCTGTCCGAGCCGGCCATTCTGCCCGGGACCGGGACCCTGTCCGAGTTGCTGCTGCATGGATTGGGCGAGGCCCTGCGCGCCCTTGCGCAAGGCATCGAGCGCACGCGCCTGGGAATCGACGGCACCTTCGGAATTGCCGTCGCCAAGCTGGCCCTCGGCTTCGCCCATGGCCTCGCCGGCCTGACCAAGCTGGTCCATGCCGTTCTGGCCGTCGCTACGCTCACCCTGCTGGCCTTGCCCGTTCTGGCCAAGGCCGTGGTTCTTGAGCTCTTCGAGCAGCTTCTTAAGCCGGTCGCGCAGCGCCTGCTGGTTTTGTTGCAGGTCGCTCAGGGATTCGTCCTGCTGCTGGTCCTGCCCCTGCTTTCCCTGCTGGCCGTGCTGGCCGTTTTGCCGGCGCTGGTTCTGGCCCTGGCGGAACGTGCGGTCGCGCAAATCCTGCTGCTTACCGATCATGTCGCCGAGCTCGTCGAGCTGCGACATCATATCGTCCATCTCGTCGCCGTTCTGGTCCGGCGACGCCATTTGCAGATTCTCCATCATCTGCTGGAGCTGCTGCAAAAGCTGTTTCGCCGCGTCCCTGGAACCGTTGCGCGCCATGTTCTCGAGGCGATCGAGCATGCTCTTCAAATCCCGTTGGCTTAACGTCCGCGCATTGCGGTCGAGCGGGCGGGCGAGCTGCTGATTATTTTTCATTTGTTCCTGCATCGACTGCAGGAAGCGGTCCATCGCGGCGCGCAGCTGATCCATGAGCTGCTTGATTTCCTGGTCGGTGGCGCCGCGTTCGAGCGCCTGCCGCAGTGCCTCCTCGGCGCTGCGCAAACTGGCTTGCGCGTCAGAGATGTCGCCGTCCTCGATGCCGACCGCCATCTGCCAGAGCCGCTTGGTGACTTCGCGCAAATCGTCGTCGGTCTTGGCGCGAATGAGCGACCAGAAGATCGAGCGCAGCCCAAGATAGACGCCGGGGTCTGGCGTGAATTTTTCCGGCGCCATCGCCAAGGCGTCGAGCGCGGTGGTGACGAGCGGGCGGGCGCCGGCGTCAAGCGCCAGATTGCGCCGCTGCTCGACCAACGCGCGCGCCAATGGCTTGGTAAAAACGCGTTCGGGAAGGCGGAAGGTGAACGGTTCGCTGTTGCCTTCGTTGCCGGCCTCGTCGCGGGCGACAAGGGTCATCGTCACTTCGGCCCCGGCCCAGGGATGGTCGGTGAGATCCTTGATGGTCTGCCCGGTTCCGCTTTTGGTGCGCGCCTGCGGCAGCACCAGCGCGAACTCCGGCGGACCGAACAGCGGACGAGCGGCATCGCTTTTCGACGCCGGATCGTCCTTGCGTGTGAAGGTGGCGCGCGCCTCGGTGACCCCATAATCGTCTTCGAGCCGGTAGGACAAAAGGAGCGAGCCGCGCGCCTCCTGCTCGGGATCCTTGGCGAGCGAGATCGTCGGCGGCTTGTCGGGAATGACGTTGAACGCCCAGGTCAGATCGTCACCAACGCCGCGCAACGTCGCGGCTCCTGTCGTCGCGATCTTGAACCGATACTCCTGTGTGCCGGCGGGAGCCTGGACCTTTTCGGCGGCCGGCGTGACGCCGCCGGTGCCGGCAATGTCGAGATTGAGCTTGCCCGTCGCGCGCACAACGAGCGTGCTGCCGGCGGGAACGGACACCGGCTCGCCTGCATCCGCGTCCTGCCGCGCGACCTCGCCGGGGTGCATGCCGGCGAGCATGATCGGCGGCTTGCTGGTATAGGCTGGCGGCGTCACCCAGGCATCGACGCGGAAATTCGCCGGCAGCACAACGCCCTGCCAGTCGAACGCCGCCGCGACGCGCTTCCAATGCTCGCCGCCGGCGGCGATGAAGGTTGCGATCGCGGCAATAAGAACGAGACCGCGCAGCGCATAGGGATCGCGTACCGAAAGGCGGGGCGACGGCCATCCCGCCCTGAATGCGCGGGCCTCGGCAAGGGTGCGCTCCACATGCGCCCGCCACAACGCGAGCGAATAGGGATCCGTTGACGTGACGGCGAGTTCGTCGGCGATCGTCGTCGCTGGCCGATGGCGAACGCCGCTGCCGCGATCGAGCCGGCGCAGCGCATCGACGGCGGCGGGCACGCGCAGGGAAAGGAATGGAATGATCGCCGCGAGCGCAAGGATTGCAAATGCCGACAAGCCGGCCGCGCGCGCAAGCGGCGGCAACCAAAGCCATAGCCCGAGCCACGAAACGGTCAGGAACAAACCGATGACCGTGGCGAGCCGGGCCAGTGCCGGCCACAACCGCTCCCAGAAAATTGTCCAGCGCGCGCGCCGCAGCGCCATGCCAAGCTGCGATCGAGCGACCATTTCGGAGCTCCGATCCGACGCAGCAGGATGGCTCGATGAAGTATCCGTCACCAAGGTCTCCGCGGAGAAATCACCGCCCGACAACACGTTAACAAGGCGGCGGGTTCAAGGCGTGGTGCTGAAAGGAAGCCGCACCCCGCAATGCATGACAAGCAAAATCAGAGCCAGTCGGACGGGCGATCGAACGCGATCGGCTTCTGTGCCCTCACGCGCCGCCGCGCCGGAGCCCATTCGCCTTTACGAACAATAGCTTCCGCACAAGCGGGCGGGCATTGTAGGTTCCGGAGCCTTTGGCCGCGGCGCTCGTGATGGTGAGGAGGTCGCCGGTCCCGGCCGGGCCATAGACCGGCCACCCGCAATGAAATCGCCGTGATTCGCAGACCATCCGAACGGCTTCGACGACCGGTGGCAACGCCGCGACCACGAAGCCTTCGTCATCCATTCGATCGTCGGCAGAGTGTGCGGTCGCAGCCCAGCCAAACGGCCGCGGACTTTCACTTAGTTAAATTTTACGCCGCCACACCGTCGACAACCAGCCCGACGAGCGCGACGGCGGCTTCGCCACCCGCAGCGTTTTCTTGCGAACCGCCTGCTTGACCGGCTCCACCTTGTCGAGAACCGGTTGTTTGACCGGCACCGATTTGTCAGGAACCGGACGTTTGACCGGCACCAATTTATCGCTGGACGATCGGTTGCTTTGCTTGAATGCGCGCCGCAATTCTTTCTCGGCATTCATCAGAGCCTGCTCGCGCAGTATGCCACCCGGACGACGAGCCATCTTCTGGAAATTGGTTTCCACCGAAAAGACTCGCGCATCCTTGCTGTCGTTGTCAGGCACAGCGTCTATCCCCTCATCAGCTTGCATTGCGAACATTCGGTCACACGCCACACATGCCAGTGTGTGCTTGTGCCAGTCTGTCCTTGGGGCCGCTACGCGCTCGCTAAACCGCTAAGGTCATTTTTATCCGTTTTATTGACCGAATATCCGTACCGACCAATCGGGTCTGCGGGATGCGTTTGAAATCTGTTGGTTGGCGGATTTGGCGGACCTGCTTTAGGTCCGGCAATGCGGAAGTTTCGCCGTATGGCTGCCGTGCGTACGCGTCATAGCCACTGCGGCAGGCGATCGAGCGCAATGAGTTCCTCGGCCGTCATGCGCGGCCGCACCAGCGCCCACTCGCCATTGCGGACGAGCACTTCCGGCACGAGCGGGCGGGTATTGTAGGTTCCGGCCTCGACCGCGCCATAAGCGCCGGCACTCATGATGGCGAGGAGGTCGCCGGCCTTCGGCTCGACAACGGAGCGGTCGAGCGCGATGAAATCGCCTGATTCGCACACCGGTCCGACCACGTCCGCGACGATCCGTGGCGCGCCCGCCGCCACCTCACGAACCGGACGGATGTCGTGATGCGCGTCATAGAGCGTCGGACGAACCAGATCGTTCATGCCGGCATCGACGATGACGAAGGTCTTGGCTTCGCCGCGCTTTAGATAGAGAACGCGCGTAACCAGGATACCGGCATTGCCGACGATCAGGCGGCCCGGCTCGAAGATCAGCTGGCAGCCGAGATCGCGTGTCGCGCGCTTGACGACGGCGGCGTAGGCATTTGGATCGGGCGGCGGCTCATTGTCCTCGCGGTAGGGAATACCAAGACCACCGCCCAAATCGACATGCCGAATGGTATGTCCGTCGGCGCGCAGAACGTTGACGAAATCCGCGAGCAACGCGAACGCGTCGCTGAACGGATCGAGCTCCGTGATCTGGCTGCCGATGTGCATATCGACGCCGGCGACGCGCACGCCTTTGAGCTTGGCGGCGCGCGCGTAGACTTCGCGGGCACGGCTGATCGGAATGCCAAATTTATTTTCGGCTTTGCCGGTAGCGATCTTGGCGTGCGTCCTCGGATCCACATCAGGATTGACCCTGATGGAAATATCCGCAGCGCGACCTTTGCTGGCGGCGATATCGGCGAGAAGTTCAAGCTCCGCCTCGGATTCGACGTTGACGCAGAGAATGCCTTGCTCGACCGCGAGCGCGAGCTCGCGCGCAGTCTTGCCGACGCCGGAGAACATGATCTTTTGCGGCGGAACGCCGGCTTTTCGCGCCCGCAACAATTCGCCCTCAGAGACGACGTCGGCACCGGCGCCGAGCCGCGCCAGCGTCGCGATCACGGCCTGATTGGAATTGGCTTTCATCGCATAGCAGATGAGCGCGTCGACGCCGGCAAAGGCATCGGCAAATACCCGGTAGTGCCGCTCGATCGTCGCGGTCGCATAGCAATAGAAGGGCGTGCCGACGACATCGGCCAGCGCAATAAGATCCACGTCCTCGGCGTGCAGCACGCCGTTGCGATAGGCGAAATGATGCATTGCTGGTGTTTAAAGCATGATCCGGAAAAGTGGAAACCGGTTTTCCGAACAGATCATGCGCCGGCAAACAGCATGATCCCGAATCAATGCAGCGGTTCGCGAATGTTTATCCGTCATCCTGAGGCGGCCGCCAAACGGGTCCGGCTCGCACCTGAGGATGACGAAGTCAGGCAGCTTTATTGCAGCAGGAAATCGAGGAAAAACGATCTTTTTTCACCGGCGGGAGCGATCGGATTGCCGTAGGCGTCGAAGCCATTCTTTTGGGCGGCTTCCTGGGACAACGGACCGTTGGCGGAAGGACCGCCTAACGTCCCGGCAGGTATAAGAGACGGTTGCGGCGCGGCAGAGGCTGTCGGCGCTACGCCGACCGCCGGTCCCGGCGGCAATTCCAGCGGTCCGGCGCGCCCGCACGCCGCCAGCCCAAAGGCGGCCAGGCCGAGCAGCGCCAGCGCGAAACGGATATTTGGACGATCGAAGGCCAAAAAAACGCTCCCCAGACCCGCAGCGAGTTCCAAAACCAGTATAGCACATCGCATCGCCGCGGCGAGATTTTGGCGGCAACACCTTGCCAGCGTGTTTATTTCCGCTCGTTACCCCATATTTATCGAGCTTTTTGGCGGAAATTGCCACCGGATTGCCACCGGACCATTCAGGGACCTTCGATCATCCGCGAAAACGCCGCCTCGACGATGTCGGCTGCACGGTCATCGGTATTGGCAAAGAGGTGAGCGTAGATGCTGAGGGTGATGGTCGGCTTAGCGTGGCCCAAGCGACGGCTGACGCTGACCACATCCATGCCGGCGGCGATGAGCTGGCTGGCGTGGGTGTGACGTAGCGCATGCAGGGTGACGGTGCCGACATTCTTCGACCAGTCTCTCGAAACCGTGTCAGGCTTTTGCAGCTTGCCGTCCCACGTCACGAATACCAGGGCGTCATCGGCAATCTTGCCGAGGCCGAGGGCGAGCCATCGTTCCTGTTGTGCCAGACGATGCTTGCGCAGCTCGGCGACAATCGACGGTGGAATGGATATCGTGCGCTTGCCTGCTTTTGTCTTCGTTGCCTTGAACCGAAGGCCACCGAGCTTCGATTGCTCAAGGGAACGCTCGACCCGAATTTTATCGCCGCTGATGTCCTGCCACCTTAGTGCCAGCATCTCGCCCCGGCGCATACCAGTAGCCAATCCGAGGACCGCGATCATATACAGCGGCGACCCATGAAGCTTACTCAGCAGCTCCTTGGCTTCACCGTCGCGCAGGATCTCGATCTCGACGGCTTCGCTGCGTGGTGGACTGACGTTGTCGGAAGGGTTTTGCAGGATGATCCCCCATGTCACGGCGTGAACCAGTGCGCCATGCAATAGGCGATGCACGTTGCCGACAGATCGAGCGGAAAGCTTTCGACCTTTGTAACCACCTTCGCGCAAGAGCATGGCGTAGAGTTCACTGAGCTGCACCGGTTTTAATTTCTGCAGCTGCAACGATCCGATGTGCGGATCGATGTACGAGCGTACCAGTTGGACGTAACGCTGCAGCGTCTTCGGGGACGTGTTGGCTTCGGCCCAGTCCTTCAGCCATCGTTCGAAGAATTCACTGACGGTGATTTTGCTCGGATCGACATAGGTGCCGTTGATGGCACTTGCCGTTAGGCGTGTAAGTTCACGCTGTGCATCGGCTTTTGTACCCTTGAAAGAACGATACTGCGTCTCTCGGTCGCCACCATCGGCGGCGATTTCAAATTTCAATTCCCATGATCGTGCGCCGCGTCTTCTGATGTGGCCGCTCATTTGTTAGTTTCCTTTTCTTTGTACTGGTCGCGACCGACATATTCGGCGATCGTCGCTATTGTTTGCTGCATTCTCTCGACGGCAGGTCTGAGCTGGCCGTTGCGCAGTTCTTTCGGCAGCTGCTCAATTAGATTTTCGGCAGATCGCATCAGGTTTTCTTGCAGGCCTTGGCGAAAGGTTTCAGCTGCGAAGTTTTTCCAAGCTCGTTCGATATCGCCGGCAACCTTGCCGAGGCTGACCAGCTCCACAGGGCCGAAACTCTGTTCGAGGCGCTCAACCATTTCGAGATTGATCGATCTGTCGCGTTTCTTTGCTACCCGCTCAAGCTTTTGCTTCAGCTCCGGTCGGAGCCGGATTTTAAAGGTCGTGACGCTGGCTCTGGTGGCCATGGGTGGTTTTTCTCCTGCCCCTTTTACCTAGACTTGGGGCGACGGTCCTGCAAGTAGCCCCATGGTGTCGAAAGTAGCCCCTTGACGCTGTCTGTACCATTGTCATATCCCATGGACCTACTTTTGACCCCTTGAGCCTGAGGAGGGCAAGGAGAATGCCTGACGAAGTTCAGACAATGAGCGTGCCTGCAGCAGGCCGGCACTATTTCGGCCTAGGCCGAAACGCAAGTTACCGAGCTGCACGGCGCGGGGATCTTGTGACGATCCAGGTCGGCCGATTTCTGCGTGTCCCTACCCGACTGATGGAACGCAAGCTCAACGAGGCCGGCGATGCGCCTGCGAAGAGGCAACGCTGATCGCCTCCATGCCGAATAACGCGCCCCTGGGGGAATCGGCCAAAAAAGATCCCCTAAACCCCAGCAATGCGCAGTCCGAGCGGATATACGGTGCCTACGGTCTCTGGTGGGACGGCAACGCCCTTCGGTGCCGCCGCCGCGCCCTGATGTCCATTGAGCCCGATGCGGCTTACCCCTCGATGTGGCGCGTCCGCCTTCCCACCGGCCGCCCCACCGACATGCTCAATCTGACCCGCGCCAAGGATTACGCCTGCGCGAGGCACTGCGGGTGTTCGACCTCAAGGTGCTGCCGTGAGCGCACTGCACGAGATGCGCTCGGCGGGCGGCCCGGGCATTTCCGGGTGCGCCACGCGAAGCAGATGGCGGGGCTGCTCGCTACGTCCAAGCGAGCGGGTGCGGCCATGATCCCCTACGCCATCGGCTGTGCGTCGAACGTCTTGGAAGTGCTCAACTGCATCGGCAAGCGGTACGGCTTATTGACGCCGATCCCCAAGGGACTGCCGCGTTACCGGACGGTCGGCGATTGTTACGCCAATTGCCAATCCGCCGTCCTCCAAGATGATCGACTGACTTACGTCGAAGGGGCCGCACTCTCAAATGGCAGGTGGGTGGGCCACGCGTGGGTCACCATGGACGGCGAGCACGCCATCGACCTGACATGGCGGGGCCAGCGCACGCGGCTCTTTAGGAAGGACAGTGGCAAGGACGACATGACCATCCTGTCACCGGGCGTCGAATATGTCGGGATCGAAATCCCGCGTGAGGCCATCGCCAAGTTCATAATCGAGAACCGCTGCCAAGGAGTTCTTCTCGACCAGTGGATAGCCGAGGGGCTTGGAACATCTGATCAGCGTAGCCCGGGTCCAAAGCAGTGACCAGGACGGGTCGGGCATTTGCACCGTGCCATCACTAGCGCCAGCGCCGATATAAGCTTGTCACGTTGAAACGTCTGCACTCCGTCACGCGAACTCCGGACGAGCGCGGACGCACGAGACGATGCTCCCGTTGCACCGTGCTCAAGGTAGGCGCAAGCTGCAGATGAGAAATCGGCCTCAAATGTTTACTCAAAGATTAAGGCTTCCAAAAGTTAGGCTACATCTGCGCAAGAGACTCCTTTTTCGCAACCCTCATGCCACCCCCCTTGGACAAGCTCCCCCCTGGTCAGGCAATAGGAGGATCGTGTGATGTGTGTTGCACCGCGCGGCGCAAAACTTGGAAGCGCAGCAAACAAACGCACATAAAACGCGCGCAAGCTCTGCAACAACAAATAAGCGAGTGCTAGTTGTACGAACGCACTGCGTGCCGTGGGACACGGCCGTATCATCCGACCCCAACGGCCCGTAGCGGGAGCCGCTAATGCAATATGCTTTCCGCATTCGGAGGCATAGCAGACATGGCCGGACTTCCTGCTGGCTCGACCCGGTCGCGAATGACCCATTTCGGACTTGGTGGCCTCGATAGACACTCCGTCCAGGGAACCATATAAGTCGCCACCAACTGGTTACCCGGGGAACGGTCTAAATGGCGGAAGAGCGCCTCCAAAGGAGGCTTGCGGCAATCCTGTCCGCCGACGTGGTAGGTTATTCGCGCCTCATGGGTGTGGACGAGGCCGGGACAGTGTCCCGGCTGAATGCGTTAAGGCGTGAGCTGATCGATCCGGCGATCGCCGCCCATTCCGGCCGCATCGTCAAGCTTATGGGCGACGGTGCGCTGGTGGAATTCGCGAGCGCCGTGGACGCTGTTACCTGCGCCATCGAGATTCAGAGACAGCTTCGGGAGCACGATGCTGGTGCATCCGAGGCCAATCCGATCCAATTCCGGATTGGAATCAATGTTGGCGACATCATCATCGACGGTGAGGATATCCTTGGCGACGGTGTCAACATCGCGACGCGGGTCGAGGGTGTCGCCGAGCCCGGCGGCATCTCGATTTCTGAGGACGCCTGGCGGCAGGTGCAAGGCAAAGTCGCAGCCAATTTCGTCGATGTCGGCGAGCAGAGCCTGAAGAACATCGCGCGTCTGGTGCGCGTCTACCGGCTCGACCTGGCGCCGAAGGCCGCGGCCGCACCCGAAGCGTCGTCGTCGCTGCCGGCGCGATCCGACAAGCCTTCCATCGCCGTGCTCGCCTTCAACAATATGAGCGGAGAACCTGAGCAGGAGTATTTTTCCGACGGCATCAGCGAGGATATCATTACTGACCTTTCGAAGCTGTCGGAACTGCACGTCATCGCGCGCAACTCAACCTTTACCTACAAGGGCAAGCCGGTCGACGTAAAGCAGGTCGGCCGCGAACTCGGCGTGCGCTACGTGCTGGAAGGCAGCGTGCGCAAGGCGGGTAACCGGGTCCGCGTTACCGGCCAGCTCATCGACGCTACCAACGGCGCGCATGTCTGGGCCGACCGTTTCGATCGAGACCTCACCGATATCTTCGCCGTGCAGGACGAACTCACGCAAGAGATCATTTCTGCGCTCAAGATCAAGCTGACGCCGGAAAAGAAGGAGCGGTTGGTCCGGCAGAGCACAATCGTTGACGTCGAGGCGTATAACATTTTCCTGCAGGGGCGCGAGCATGCGTTGCTTCACACTAGGAGCGGCCACATTGAAGCGCGCAGTCTTCTTGGACGTGCGCTTTCAATCACTCCTAATTTTGCTGCGGCGCTGGGGTTTTTGGCCGTCACCCACGTGATCGACTACGTTAATGGTTGGGGCGACCTTCCCGAGGACTCCCTCAAAGTCGGTTTGGAGATTGCTCAACGCGCGATTCAGGTGGACGAAGAAGAGGCTCAAGGCCACTTCGCCCTTGCAGTTGCGTTACTTTGGCATCGGGAACACGACAAGGCTCTAGTCGAAGCACGGCGCTGCGTTGCGCTGGAGCCAAACTCGGCAGAAGGACACATCGCCGTTGCTCATATTCTGACGTACAGCGGCAAAGCCGAGGCAGCGATCAGCACGATCGATGCCTACATGAAGCTCGATCCATTCTACAAAGATATAGTGCTTTATTTTCTGGCCGAGGCGCGTATTTCGCTGGGGCAGATCGACGAGGCGGTCGCGGCGCTCAATCGGCGGCTAAAGCGCAACCCAAACTCAGAGACCTCATATGCTCTGCTGGCGTCATGCTACGGCCAACTCGGTAGGTTCGAAGAGGCTCGGGCAGCATGGGCAGAGGTCCTGAGAATTGCTCCAAATTTTTCAATCGAACGGCGACGGCACATCCTTCCGTTTAAAAATCCCGATGATTTCGAGCGCCGCGTCGAGGGAATGCGCAAGGCCGGCCTTCCAGTGTAGCGGCCGCGCCAAAGTGCATCCCATCATGTCGCCTTTTGGCCCTTAACGTCATTCACGGCGCTGCAAAAGTGTGGTCGCTATCGGATCAACAGCGGACATTGATCGACACGGCTATTGAATGCATCGGTCGCGAATGATGCTGTGGACGGCGCCCACTCTGCGGCATCAGAGTGCCATAGGGTGGTTGCGTTGAAGCGAACCACGATGAGGGGAGCCGTCCATGGGCGAAGTTAGCACAATTGGTCTCGATATTGCGAAGTCGGTCTTTCAGATCCACGGCGTGGATGTTGATGGCGCAGTGGTGATCCGCAGGCGGGTAAGCCGCGCTAAGGTGTCGGAGTTTTTCGCTACCTTGCCGCCATGCCTCATTGGTATTGAGGCGTGTCCGACCGCACATCATTGGAGCCGCAAGCTTCAGGTGCTCGGCCATACGGTGAGGCTGATGCCGCCGAACTATGTGAAGGCTTACCTCAAGCGCAGCAAGAATGACGCGAATGATGCTGCTGCGATCTGTGAGGCGGTGACGCGACCGTCGATGCGGTTCGTGCCAACAAAATCTGAACAGCAGCAATCGGGCTTGATGCTGCATCGCAGTCGGCAGCTTCTCGTCCGTCAGCGCACGATGCTGTCGAATGCGATCCGCGGGCATCTGGCGGAGCTCGGCATCATCTCGGCCAAAGGCCGCAATGGCACGGTCGAGCTGTTAGAGGTTATTGCGAACCAGGAAGATGATCGCATTCCAGCGGTCGCACGGTTCAGCCTCGAAGTTCTTGCTCGGCAATACGCAGCTATCGCGGCAGAGATTGGGGTCATCGAGAAGCGTATCCATGCCTGGCACCGATCGTGTGAGGAAAGCCGGCGGCTCGAGGAAATCCCTGGCGTTGGCCCGATCGTTGCGACCGCGCTAGTCGCTGAGGTGGGTGATTGGAGGGCGTTCGCGTCGGGGCGCAGTCTAGCGGCGTGGATCGGCCTGGTCCCAAGGCAACATTCAACCGGCGGCAAAGAAAGACTCGGCGGAATATCGAAGCAAGGCAATCGCCATTTGCGTTGGCTACTCGTTGCCGGCGCAATGGCGGTCATCCGATATGCGCGGCAGCACGGCACAAAACGGCCGTGGCTCGCTCGTCTCATGGCGACCCGACCGATCAAGGTCGCTGCCGTCGCGCTCGCCAACAAAATTGCTCGGATGGCCTGGGCCATGATGGTGCGCGGCGAGAGGTACAAAGAACCGACACTAATGATCGCAGCGTGAGAGACATTGATTAAGTAGGTCAGCAATATCAATTGGCGAGGGCATGACGACATAATGCAGACAGGGTCGTTCCGGGGATTGGGAGAGCCCGCTTGGGTCAACGCATACTCGAATGCGTGCGAAGGATTGGGACCTTATCCGCGGACAGCATTAGGGCCAGCGGCCATCCGCGCCGCATCAACAGGCCGGACACGTGACCGCACCCGACTATGCTGCATCAAGTCAGAAAGTTCTTGCCAGGGCGCCGTCCACACGTGACCCGTGACGTCGCGCCGGCCGATCCAGCATCGTTTTGTTCGGCGAAAAATCGCTGAGCGGCTCATTCTTCCGGCAGCCCCGCCTTCCGGAAACCTTCGACTTCGATCGGCATTGTGGGCGAATGCGCCATGAGCCATTTGACGGTGAGTTTTGGGTTGAGCCGCCGCGCTTCCGCCAAGGCGGACTTCGCCTCAGCGTCGTTGCCCAGCAACGCCGCCGCCGCCGCTAAATTCAGATAAGCAACATAGCTACGGAAACCCGCATCGATCGCTCGCTTAAACTCCTCAACCGCTGCATCAGCACGCCCGCGGCAAAGTTCGCCAAGCGCAAAATTCACGTACCAAACCCCTCTCCCGGGGTCGCGTGGGCTCAGCCTGAAAGCCTCCTTGGTGTACGCGATCGTTTCTTCGCAACGTCCAAGCGGCCATTCTGCATTGCCCATCATGAAAAATGAGAATGCGGAGTTGGGATCGACGGTCGTTCCGATCCGCGCGGCTTCCAGCGCTTCCGGGAGTCGCAACGCAAGAACAGCGCAAAACTTTTCACGTAATAGGCGAAGCCGTAGTTAGGATTGATCGCGATCGCCGTTGCCACAAGGTCCAGCGGGCCCGCTAACGTATCGTCAGCAGGTCCCCAAGCATAATTAGAGATGCGGATATCGATCAGGGCAATGCCAACCATCGCCTCGGCATTTTGTGAATCGAGTTGCAGCGCGCGTTCAAACAGATCGCGCGCCTGCAGATTTCGCGCCTTATCACGTCCCCCGGCGTTCAACAGCGCCCAGCCACGCATCGTCAGATCGATGGCGTCAGGGTTAGTAGAATGAACGCTCCTGTTCGCTTCAGCCTTCACCAATTCGTAGCCGAGTTCATTGGCTAACCGCGCGACGACCTGATCCTGCAACTTGAACAAATCGGCAACGTCCTCCTCGAAGCGTTCGGCCCAGAGATGAGAGCCGTTTTCGGCGTCAATAAGCTGGGCATTGACCCGCACGCGATTGCCATCGCGCTGCACCGAGCCTTCGAGCACGTAGCGCACCCCCAGTTCCTTGCCGATCTCCTTGGCGTCGATGGTCTTGCCCTTGAAAGTGAACGCCGTGTTCCGCGCGATCACGAAACTGTTGCGGATACGCGACAGGTCGGTCGTAAGGTTCTCGGTGATGCCATCGGCGAAATAATCTTGGCTCGGATCGCTCGAAAGGTTCGTAAAAGGCAGCACCACAATGGAAAGATGGGCGGCCTCGGCCCGCGCTGCTGGTGCATTCGCAGTGACGGTCGCAGGTCCGGTTCGCGCCAAGGAAATACCAAGCGCTAGCCCGCAATCACGATGAGTGCGGCAATTCCCGCGCCCAGCGGCAACAGTAATGAACGCTGCTTCGGTACGGCTTGCTTGGTCGGTTTCGCCTGCGCCGGCCTGCCGACTTCGAGCGAGTAGACCCGCACCGGTTCGGCGATATTCTTGAGTTGGGTCGCGCCCAGATCGCTCACGGCGAGATCAAGCCGCGACTTCACTTGCCGATAGGCGTCTTCGGAAAGGCAGATCGCTCCGGGCGTGGCAATTCCTTCCAAACGCGCGGCGATATTGACCCCGTCGCCCATTAGATCGCCGTCACTTTCCTCGACCACATCGCCGAGATGGATGCCGATGCGGAACTCGATGCGGCGCTCGGGCGGAAGGCCGGCGTTGCGTTCGATCATACCGTTCTGCACCTCGATGGCGCAGCGCACAGCGTCGACCACGCTGCGGAACTCCACGAGGGCTCCGTCGCCGGTGCGCTTCACAACCCGTCCGTTATGCACGGCAATGATCGGATCGATAAGATCGCTCCGGAGAGCCCGCAATCGCGCGAGTATGCGATCCTCGTCGGTGCCGGCAAGCCGGCTATACCCGACCACATCCGACGCTAGGATCGCCGCAAGTTTCCGGGTCTCAGTCATGCTGTGCTTTCCCGTAACAATCCAGACTAGCACAATGACCCGCTCAGCACGGCCTAACGCCCGAACGATGTCGCTTATTGGCCCTTAACGTCATTCACGGTGCTGCAAAAGTGTGGTCGCTAACGGATCAACAGATGGGGTAATCGGCCTGCGGCTTGTGGATAGCTGAAGATTTTGGGTGCTGCGCTTCAGGCTGATGGTGAAACGAGGTCCGTTGGTACGGCCTCAAGCATCAGAAGGAGAAGCGCAGCATGGACCATTTTGCTGGACTGGACGTATCGGTCAAGGAGACCAGCGTCTGCATTGTGGATGACACGGGCAGGATTGTTCGGGAAGTGAAGGTAGCCAGCGAACCCGAAGCGTTGTTGGCGGCACTGAAAAATCCCTCCCATCACTTCAAGCGGATTGGATTAGAGGCCGGGCCATTGTCGCAATGGCTTTACAACGCGCTTGCGGAAGCTGGCTTACCAGTGATCTGTGTTGAGACGCGGCACATGAGGGCGGTGCTGAAGGCACAGATCAACAAGACAGACCGCAACGATGCGCGCGGCATGGCACAGATGATGCGGGTGGGGCTTTACCGCCCGGTGCATGTAAAGACGTTACGCAGTCAGAAACTGCGGATGCTGCTGACCCATCGCAAACTGCTGCAGTCGAAGGCCATCGCCATCGAGAACGACCTGCGCGGCACGTTACGCAACTTCGGGCTCAAGGTGGGCATGGTGAGGACGGCGAAGTTCGAGGCCCGCATCAAGGAGCTGGTCGAGAACCTGCCCGACTTGGCTAAGCTGGTTGAACCGATGCTCATTGTCCGGCGGGTGTTGCGGGAACAGATCGTCATCCTGCATCGTCGGTTGCTCGCCATCGTCCGGGATGATGAGGTGTGCCGGCGCCTGATGACGGTTCCCGGTGTCGGTCCGGTAGTGTCGCTGACCTATCGCGCCACCGTCGACATTCCGGCTCGCTTCCGCAAATCCAAGTCCGTCGGGGCAGTGTTTGGGCTGACGTGCGCCAAGTATCAATCGGGCGAGGTGGATTGGGACGGCAGAATATCGCGCTGTGGAGATGAGATGATGCGGACGATGCTCTACGAGGCAGCTCAGGCCGTGATGCGTTCCAAGAGATGGTCCTGGCTCAAGGCCTGGGCAATGCAGATCGCCAGGCGCCGCGGCTTGAGAAAGGCGATCGTCGCGTTGGCGCGCCGGTTGGCAGTAATCCTGCACCGCATCTGGACCGACGGCACGGAGTTCCGCTGGACCCGCGAGCAAGCCTCAGGAGCAGCATGAAGGTCGTGAAGGATCAAATCCGATAGGAGGAAACTCGAGTTCCACCCTGCGGTGGAAAGATGTCCCTCGCGGGACGATGGATGAGGTGAGTTCGCTTGTCCGCTTGGACCTGCCGCCCTGGTGACGGCAAGGCCGCCCAACAGATTGCTCCGCCTCGTCCTCGAATCCCATGATGGAAGGGCCTTGGTGCCGATTCCGAAGAGAAGCACGAGCCCGTGAGCGACATCGACACCGCAGCGCTGGACAGTCTAAAAGCGCTTGACCCAAAACGGCCGATTAGAGAAGCGGACAAACTGCGCCGTCGCGCTTGACTGGCTCCGCAGCGTTTGACCCGTTTCGGACATCGAGAAGCCAGTCAATCAATGTTTTGATCGCAGGCGGGCTGCGCCGCTTCTTCGCCCGTCCGAAGTCCGGTAACATCTTCCGCCGACTGGGGACGCGCGTCGATGGTTGCGGAAGCTACGCCGGACGTTGAGCCGAAAGCCAGAATTTTCATCTCTTATTCGCGCAAGGACATGGCCTTCGCGGATCGGCTCGAAGCGGCACTCAAGGCGCGCGGCTTCGAGCCGCTAATCGACCGCACGGAGATTTATGCCTTCGAGGATTGGTGGGGACGTATTGAGACGCTGATCGGCAAAGCCGACACGGTCGTGTTTGTGCTCTCGCCCGATGCGGTCGCTTCCGAGGTAGCGCTCAAGGAAGTCACGCACTCCGCCTCGCTCAACAAGCGCTTCGCGCCGATCGTCTGCCGGCGCGTTGAAGACCGCGCCATCCCTGAGGCGCTACAGCGGCTCAACTTCATTTTCTTCGATGACCCGGCGCACTTCGAGGAGAGCGCCGATCGTCTTGCCGAGGCACTCCAGACCGACATTGGTTGGGTCAGGCAACACACCGAGTTCGGCGAAGCTGCGCGCCGTTGGTCGACGGCCGGCCGCCCAGGTGGGCTTCTGCTGCGTTCGCCCGTTCTCGAGGAGGCTGAGGGGTGGATCGCCTCACGCCCCCGTGGAGCTCCGGAGCCGACCGCGGAGACCCAAGCCTTTGTCGCCGCGAGCCGGCGTGGGACAACGCGAAGGCGCAACATCCTCACCGGCAGCCTTGCCGCCGGGCTTGTCGTTGCGCTGGCGCTCGCCGGTCTCGCCTACTGGCAGCGCGGAATTGCCGTCGAGCAGCAACGGATCGCAAACGAGCAGAGGCAATTGGCCGAACAGCAGCGCCAGCGCGCCGAAGCGACACTCAAGGCAGCGACGGAAACGGCCAATAGTCTCGTGTTCGACCTGGCGCAGCGGTTCCGCGACACGGCGGGAATTTCAGCCAAGCTCGTCAAGGACATTCTCGATCGGGCGCGCGCGCTGCAAGAGCAACTTATCCACTCCGGGGAAGCGACGCCGGAGCTCAAGCGCAGCGAGGCCGCCGCACTCGATGAAACCGCCACGTCGCTGCTAGCGATCGGCGACACGGCGGGCGCGCTCGCCGCCGCCGAACAGGCCCGGCAAATCATGGCGGACCTACTTGCCGGCAATCCCGGGAGCACGAGCTTCCAGCACAGTCTCTCGATATCGTACAACAAAGTTGGCGACGTGCAGGTGGCGCGGGGCGACCTCGCCGGCGCACTCAAGTCCTACCGCGACAGCCTCGCCATCAGGGAGCGGCTGGCGCAATCCGATCCCGGCGACGCCCGTTGGCAGCGTGATCTGTCGGCGTCGTACGAGAAGGTCGGCGACGTGCAGGTGGCGCAGGGCGACCTTGCCGGCGCGCTCAAATCCTACCGTGACGATGCTCGCCATCAGCGAGCGGCTGGCCCAATCCGATCCCGGCAACACGGTGTGGCAGCGCGATCTGTCGGTGTCGTACAACAAAGTTGGCAACGTGCAGGTGGCGCGGGGCGACCTTGCCGGCGCGCTCAAGTCCTACCGCGACGGCCTCGCCATCAGAGAGCGGCTGGCGCAATCCGATCCCAGCAACACCGTGTGGCAGCGCGATCTGTCGGTGTCGTACGAGAAAATTGGCGACGTGCAGGTGGCGCAGAGTGACCTGGCCGCCGCGCTCAAGTCCTACGGCGACAGCCTCGCCATCGCCGAGCGGCTGGCGCAATCCGATCCCGGCAACGCCGGCTGGCAGCGCGACCTGTGGGTGTCGTACAACAAAGTTGGCAACGTGCAGTTGGCGCAGGGCGACCTCGCCGTCGCCCTCAAGTCCTATCGCGACGGCCTCGCCATCGCCGAACGGCTGGCGCAATCCGATCCCGGCAACACCGGCTGGCAGCGCGATCTGTCGGTGTCGTACAACAAAGTTGGCGACGTGCAACGGGCGCGGGGCGACCTTGGCGGCGCGCTCAAGTCCTACCGCGACGGCCTCGCCATCGCCGAGCGGCTGGCGCAATCCGATCCCGGCAACGCCGGCTGGCAGAGCGATCTGACGGTGTCGTACAACAAAGTTGGCAACGTGCAGTTGGCGCAGGGCGACCTTGCCGGCGCGCTCAAATCCTACCGTGACGATGTCGCCATCAGCGAGCGGCTGGCGCACTCCGATCCCAGCAACGCCGGCTGGCAGCACGACCTTGCAGTCAGCTACGTACGTCTCGCCAGCGTGTATCGTCAATCAAAGGATCGAGGGAAAGCATTGGCGGCGCTGCGACAGGGAAAGGCGATCATGGACCGTCTGGTGAAGCTCGCACCGGATAATGTCGGCTGGCAGCGCGATCTCGCTTGGTTGGACCAACAGATTGCATCACTGACGGAATAGGCGATCGCCTTGAGATTTTTTTGCCCTCTTCTTCGAGCAAGTCGCCTGTTGGCCCTTAGCGTCACTTCGCTGCGCCGAACAATCATGTCGCTATTGGAGGGTGCTCTCAACCGGTCGACGCAACACTTTATCTTGAATGCCAAGATGGAGTGTCTGATGATAGGTCAACGATATCTTCGCGGGTTTACGGCGACAGAGAAGACGGAGTTATGGGATCGCTGGCAGCGTGGGGAATCGCTGAAGGCGATTGGGCGGGCATTTGGTAAGCCGTCATCGTCGATTTATTTTCAAGTAGCGCCGCACGGTGGGGTTCGTCCTGCACCGCGGCGTCGCTCACGGTTGGCGTTGACGTTCTTAGAGCGCGAGGAGATCTCCAGGGGCATAGCGGCGCATCAGTCGGCACGATCGGTGGCCCGGTTGCTAGGCCACTCGCCCTCGACGGTGAGCCGAGAAATCAGTCGCAATGGCGGCTATCATCGATACCGAGCGGCGGTGGCTGATGAGAGGGCCTGGGCCCGGGCGCGTCGTCCGAAGCGTTGTAAGCTGGCGGACAATCCGCGGCTACGAGCGGCAGTGGCACGAAAGCTCAGGTTGAATTGGTCGCCCGAGCAGATAGCCGGCTGGCTCAAGAGATCGCATTCGGAAGATGAGGCTAGTCGCGTGTCACACGAGACGATCTATCGCAGCCTCTTTGTTCAAGCACGCGGCGTGCTTAAGAAGGAACTGCTTTGCCATCTTCGATCGAAGCGCACGATCCGGCGATCCAGGCGGACGGCCCCGAATGGCGATCGACGGGGGCAAATCAAGGATATCGTGTCGATCCGTGAGCGACCGGTAGCGGTGGAGGATCGTGCGGTCCCTGGTCATTGGGAAGGCGATCTGCTGACCGGATCGAAGAACAGCTACATCGCGACCTTGGTCGAACGTCATACGCGATACGTGACTTTAGCCAAGGTGGCCAATAAGGACACACAGACGGTCGTTTCCGCACTCATCAAGCAGGCGAAGACGTTACCCAATGAGCTCTATAAGTCCCTGACTTGGGACCGCGGCAAGGAACTTGCCGATCATCAACGCTTCACGTTGGCGACCAGCATCGACGTTTACTTCTGCGATCCGCAAAGTCCCTGGCAACGCGGTTCCAATGAGAACACCAATGGTCTGCTGAGACAGTATTTTCCGAAAGGAACCGACCTGTCAGTGTACTCGCAAGCCCATCTGACCAGAGTGGCACGTCAGCTCAACGAACGACCGCGAGAGACCTTGGGATTTGAAACCCCAGCAGATAGATTTAATGCCTGTGTTGCGTCGACCGGTTGAGCTGGCAAGTAACAACGGACATTGATTGGCACGGGTAGCTGAATGCATCGGTCGTGAATGACCCACAACGGACGTGTATCAGCGTCACCGCTGTAGCTCACGCGGCGCGCCAGTCGGCTCTGTTGAATGACGCGCCTCATCTAAACACCTGGCTCGACCGGTTCGCCATCCCACCAGGGTCGGGTGTCTTGCAGCCCCGACTTCAGTTCGTTAGATAAGATCTGGCCTCGGCCAGTTCGGGGCGCGCCGGACCGATGGGTTTGCTTTGCGCCACAAGCTTCCCGTAGGCGTCGTGAGCGGTCGCGGAATCACCCGTCTGTTTCGCGGCGCGGGCCTCGCCGAGAAGGCTGCGGAAGCGATTGGGATCGGTGCTCAATATCGCCCGGTACTCGACCAGGGCCGCCGCCGGCTGATTGAGTTCGAGCAACAGATCGGCCAATAGCTCGCGCGCCGGCAGCACCGACGACGGGGTGGCCGGGTGCTTGTCCATCGTGGCGTCCAGATCGGCCGCGGCCCGCACCAACGCGACGGCCTTTTTGTCGTCGCCTCGGACATGGGCGAGGATACCGGCGGACGCCAAACGCTGGACCTCGACCTGATTGGCCCAATAGGTGTCGTTGCCCTTCAGCTTGTCTTCGAGCGATTGTAGCCGACCGATCTCCGCCTCGGCGCCGGCGATGTTTCCGGTCCGCGCGTCGCCCAGTGCGCGGGCATAGGCGATCATCGCTTCTGCCCAGGGAAAGCGCTCAAGCGGGAAACCGACCGCCGGCTCGCTCAGCGCGGCGGCGGCCGGCCAGTCGCGGCGCTCGAGCGCATAGCGCACCGGGATCGCCGCTACGGCGTAGGCCGCGGGCAGGTTCGGGGCGGCGCTCTGGCGAAAGCTGGTCAGCTCGTCGACGACCTCTTTTGCCCCACGATCCTGAGCGGTCTGCAAGTAGGCGTATTCGAGATAATCCATGGTGTGGACGGTTTCGCTGTCAAAGCTTTCCGGCCCGAGTGTCTTTCGGACATAGGCCACCGCCGCGGCATGAGCGGCGCGGTTCGAGTCGATCGATTGCTGCCACATCCCGAGCCGAGTGAAGATGTGCGAGGGCATGTGCAGCGCATGTGGCACGTCGGGCGCGATCTTCGAGTAGCAGATCGCTGCGTCCAGGCCGGCCGCTGCAAATTCGGGCGAATTGTCGCTGTGGATCAGATAGTGGACGACGCCGGGGTGATCTGGCTGCTCGGCCCAAACCTTGTTGAGGATCTTCGCCGCCTTGCGCTTATTGGCGTAGGTCTTGTCGGTAGGCAGCGCCGATGCGTTCAGAGCTAACCCGTAGAACACCGCGGCCTCGCGATCCTCGGGGTAGCGCAGGTAGACTTGTTCCATCGCCTTCTCGTAGGCGACAGCCCGGGTCTGATGATCAAGCTTGTCGCTGTCGCGATAGAAGGCCGCGATCGCAACGATGTAGTCCTTCTCACGTTCGGTCTTTGGTCCCGCGGCAACGGCCTTCTCTACCGCCTCAGCGCCTGCCTTCAACGCCGCCTGGCTGGGTGGAAACCACAGTGGATACCAATGGCTCATCGCGATGCCCCAATACCCCATCGCGCAGCCGGGTTCGGCTTCGGTGACCGCGGTAAACCCCTTCAGGGCCTCGGGATACCAGAACGAATGCAGGGTCCACACGGCCGCTTTAAACGTCTTTTGGACGGCCGGCCCACAGGAGATCTGGAAGTTGACTTCACCCGACGACTTCGCCGCCGCGGGACCAGCATCCGCGCGCGCTCCAGGCTGGACCGGTAACGCGAAAAGAGCGGCGGCGAGGAAAAGTGCGCAAATTCGCTGGCGTGCCATAGCGATAACCTCTCGGGTGACTCGCTGACCCTGGCTCCTATGAAATTACCTCCTGGGAAACACTGACTTTCACACCGCAATCGAGCAAAACGCGCTCAAAGTCGCCGCTTTAATCCAGGGAATGCGAGGTCGGTACCACCCGTAGACCCGGTGGGATGCGACCGTCAAGCGCACCTCAAACGTCTGATACCCACCGCCCGTCGCGGGGGACATTGAATGACACCCTTTTCTAAAACCAGGTGACTATCTCGCCCTCACTTCTCGCCATAGCCGATGAAATGATCGAATAGGCGAGTCCGATTTCGCCTTGTGGCCCATCGCGTCATTCTAGCTGCACTGCGGAATTCGGTCGCTCTCGAGGCATAGCGGACATCGAGCAACTCGCACCAATCAAGCTCGATTTATATGAGTACGTGCCCGAGTGCAGCCTATAGGCGACCGATCATCGATAAATGTACGCCGTAGCTCTTAGCAATCGCCGCCAAGGTTTCCCCCGCAGCACGACGTTTGATCGCTTCAGTGCGCTGATAATCCGAGAGCTTGCGCTTACGGCCAAACTTTATACCCGCAGCTAGGGCGCGCTTGCGGCCTTCTCCGGTTCGCTCGCGTATCAGGTCACGCTCGAAGTCGGCAATGGCGGCCAACAGCGTCGAGAGAAGTCGGCCTTGTGAACTGCTCGTGTCCCACAGCGGATCACCGAGGGACCGAAACGACGCGCCCGCCTTGCCGATGCGCTCCATCAGTTCCAGCAGTTCCCGGGTCGATCGACCAAGCCGATCGAGTTTCGTCACGATGACAATATCGCCAGTCTTAAGGGCGGCCATGAGTTTAGCGACTTGCGGGCGATCAGCCCGAACGCCGCTAACCTTTTCCTTGTAAATCGTCGCAGCGCCGGCGGCCTTGAGTGCTTCAAGTTGAGCCGTCAGATCTTGCCCCTGCGTGCTGACCCGAGCGTAGCCAACCATAGTCATTTTCAAATCCACTTTCGCAAATAAGATTTGCGAAACGTAAGTCACTGAAAATCCTAAGCAATCATTTTTGCGTGAAAATGCAAAGTTTTGCAAACTGCGCTGCGCGCATGGTTACTGACGAGTTGCAGGCTTGTGATCTTCCTTGCGCGCGCGTGCCCTTGGTTTGCCGTGGGTTTGAGATTGAATGTTGGCATGAGCAGACGCCCCGCACTGGCCACACCAGCCGACATCGCACGCGCAATGCGCGCAGCGAAACAGGTCGGCGGGTTTGACGTCGAAGTTCGGGGCGCTAGCATCCTGATCCGCCCGACCACACCATCCGCCGCCGGCGACAAGCCAGTTGCGGAGCCCGGAGAGATCGCACCTGCTGAGCGCCTTGCCGCCGCACTCAGTGTGAATCCCACCGGGGCACCGGCGCGCTAACGCGCCGTGACAACGTGCTGTGGGCCGCAAACGGCCCGTGACAACGTGCTACTGCGCGTTTGCTCGGAGATCGCACCACTGCATCCATTCTTTTTATCGCGAATTCGCGATTGTGCCCGGCCGAAACCCAAAATCGGCAAAAGTCGATGTGTAGTTACTGTTTTAGCCTGTCGAAAAACCGCTCACAAAACCAAGGACTTCTTTGGAAATGGAGGTCGCTGCCTTATGTGCTAACGGAAATTAACCAAATCGTCAGGACGGGCCCCTAGAGCATAGGGAGTGACGACAAGGAGTAAATGTCATGGCGACTAAGCCAATCAAACCGAAGCTGCTCAATCGCGAACAGGCGGCGACTTATTTGCTGGAAGTCTGGGGCGTCAAACGAACTGCTAGGACGCTCAGGGTCTTTTCAGTCACACCGGGACGAGGTCCCAACTTTGTAAAAGTCGGGATCAATGCGCTGTATAGCCCCGACGACTTAGACGCTTGGGTACGCTCGATCACAAAGCCTCCGAAGAAACAGCAGTGGTCGGGGGTGACGGCGGAGTTTGTCTGGCCCGTCGGCAACAGAAAAGCAGTGACGACAACGCAGCCGAGCAAACCTACGTCGACGGGACGCAAGCCGCGTTCGCGATCGGCTTCAACACCTGAGGCTGCGGCGTGAGCCGCGACGGCAGCGTGAAAATGAAAAAGGCCACCAACTCTGTGCGGAATTGGTGACCTAAGTTTGTGAAGAAGAATAGGCCTTGGAAGGCCGAGATCTGGACTCACAGTAGTCCAAAGTCAAGGCCCTCCCAAGCCTCCGAGTAACCAGAACCGCCGTGGCGGCGTATGTAAAAGGGGTTTGACTATGTCGATGCCAGCTCAAAACGGCCACACCGGACCGCAGTCGAAGGACGGCGCGCCTAAACCAACAGCACTTGCACCGGTCTTCGCCAAGATCCGGGACGAACTCAAAACGCTCGACAACTGGGTGATGTGGAAGTATCTGCCGCCCAAAAAACCCGGCGATAAACATCGCAAGGTTCCGTTCCAGCCGAATGGTGCGGCAGCAAGTTCCACAGACCGATCGACTTGGCGTCCATTCAAAATGTGCAGTGCCGCATACGAGCGTCGCGGATACGATGGCATCGGCTTTGTGTTCGACGGCGCGGTCGGTGAAGACGGGCTCTGTTACGTCGGCATCGATTTTGATAACTGTTTTGTGTTCGACGGCGTCAATAATATCCTACAAGAGCCGGCTCGCAGCCATATCCAATCTCTTGGTACGTATGCCGAGCAATCAGTGAGCGGTACTGGGGTTCACTGCATCGCGCGCGCCAAGCCGCTCCAGGCTGTTACTTACAAGAGCCAAGACGGGAAAGTCCGCGTCGAAATCTACTGCGACAAGCGGTACTTCACGTTCACCGGCCGCACGCTGTCGCCCTTCGATTGGATAAAGGCCGTGCCTGAGGCGATCGACGTGTTCGCCGAGAAACTCGGATTGTCGCTCGCAGCGCCAGAAACCAAATTCAAAAAGGAAGAGCTGGTACCATTTCCGTCGCAGCCACAGTCCCCCGATTTGCTCACCGCGGAATATCAGAAAGAAATTGGTGAAGTGCAATCGGAGCTGCTTGCGCCTAACGCGCCCATCATGCGCTGTCCGTTCCTGCGGGACGCTTTCAACACGGGCGGCAAGCACCACGATCAAGGGCTCTGGATGCTGACGGGTCTAGCGTCAACATTCTTTGAGGGCGGACGCGAGATTTTTCACGCGCTCAGTAAGGGGCACGCGGACTACAGCCCGGCGAACGTCGATGCAATGTTCAATCGGAAAGAAGACGAGCGCGCAGAGAAAGGGCTCGGCTGGCCTTCCTGTCAGACGTTCGAGAAATACGGTTCGGAGCAGTGCGCGGGCTGTCAGCACAAGAACAAGATCAAGTCACCGTTAAACCTTGCGGACCGGGTGAGGTCGAAGGCTATGCCGGCGGCCGAAGATAGCATCACCAGACAAGTCAAAGAGGGAAAAATTCGTCCAGTTGTGGCGCTGATGACGCTATACAAACGCGGCGCGAACAAGCAAGCGTTATTTGCTGTGCTGAACGAGAACTACGCGGTCGTGAGATACGGCGGTGAAATCGCAGTCGCGATCCTCTTCGGGAATGAGGTGATTATAATGAAAGCGGAGAACTTTCATAAGATGTTTGCCAATGTTCGTTTCCAGGTGGGAACTCGATTCAGTCGAAGTGAGCAGACTCTGGTTCAAATGGCCGGATCGACGACAGTATCTCCATCGCGGGGTCGTGTTTGACCCCGGCGGCCCACCTGACGTTCCTGACGACATGCTTAATCTGTGGCGCGGCTTCGGCATAGAGCCGAAGCAGGGTGACTGGACGCTTATGCGGAATCACATTTTTAACGTCGTGTGCTCGAAGCAGCAGGATCTTTTTGATTATCTGATTAGGTGGTTGGCGTGTGCTGTCCAACGTCCGAATGAGCCAATTGGCGTCGCCGTTGCGTTCCGCGGCGCTCCAGGGGCAGGTAAGGGAATCGTCGCCCGCACCCTAGGCAAAATATTCGGAAAGCACTTTGCCCATATCGCTAATGGGGACCAACTGACGGGCCGCTTCAATGCGAGCCTAGCCACATCGTGTGTAGTATTTTTGGACGAGGCTTTGTGGGCGGGAGACAGGAAGGGAGAAGGGGTGCTGAAAGCGCTTATTACAGAGCCAAGGCTTTCACTCGAAGCTAAGTTTCGCGACCCAATAATGGTCGACAATCGCCTGCGAATAATTGTGGCGTCTAACGAGGATTGGGTCGTGCCGACCGGCATGGGCGATCGTCGCTGGTTCATACTCGACGTGGCGAACACTTTCGCAGGAACCGGACACAAGGACTACTGGGATCCGCTTTATGCTGAAGTCGAGAACGGGGGCGCGGCCGCGATGTTCTATGACTTGCGCGCCATGAACCTAAGCGGGTTTGACGTGCGAGCCGTCCCTCATACGGCTGCCAAGGCGCAACAACAGGCACACTCATTGCGTGGTACAGAAGCCTGGCTCTATCACGTCCTACAGGAGGGTTGGATCGGCTGCGGGCAGTGGCAGAATACTGGCCTCGAAATCAGCACGGACCTCGCTTACAGGTGCTATGAGGACTTCAGTGAGCGGCAACACGCCTGGCGGCCTGAGATCAAAGCTGTGTGGTCGAAAAAAGTCCGTTCCATGCTCGGCCACTGCGTTGCAGATACGAGACAGAAAATCGGCAACCGGCGGGATCGTGCGTTCAAGTTCGCGCCGCTTTCCGATTGTCGATGTCAGTTTGCAACTCATGCCGGAGCGCCGAACATCGAATGGGAGTCGGCGAGTGAGGATGAGAATCTCCTGCCGCTGCCAGCCAGGCCGCAGAGCAACCTGGCAAGCCGACCGAGCCAGATGGGCTGGTCGATGCTTCGGAGTTGGAATGGGAACCGGCGATCGAGCCCGACGATGTCGAATGGGAGCCCGCGGACTAGCAAGACGACCGGCCCGACAGCGTTAATTCACCAATTTGAGATCTGTTTCAAAGGGCAGTAGAGCCAGCCGCTGATCGCTCTAGTGCAGAGCGAAAACGTGACTATCAGCAACCGGATTAAATACCCTCTGCCGATAGTGCTGCCGACGACCGTAAGCCCGGTCCCGTCCAGGCTCCAGATCCAGTTTGGACGCGGGAAATGCCCTTCATTATTGCTTGGGTCCAGCGTGGCCAACTTGTCCGCCCATTTTGGCAAATCTTATAGTGCGTTGAGCGCGGCGACGAACCACTACGTAGAACCGGCAGAGAAGGCTTCTTTCCTACCACTTTGATTTTTAGGTTGGACAGGCTGGACAGGGTGGACCGGTACAGGAAAATCAGGGACTTCTTGCAGTCCAACCTAACATTCAGAGCTTGGACAGGTTGGACCATCGCAAGCCTGCCCGTGTGAGTCCGTGCAAGGAGTCACAAGGCTTGACGCTTGGACGCCCCGCCCGCGATCCCCGTGCTCGCCTCCCACCGCACAAGGTTACACCTTTGAACCTGCCCGGCTGCCGCCGTGTCGCGTCCGCCAATTCTTTACCAACTATATACAACCGGCTGAAAAAATACCTGCGGGCGGATCAATGGCTGGAAGATCGCCTTTTACTGCAATGGGGGCCTCATGACGTGGATTGAAAAGCTACATCGCGCAAAAGCTGAACTCGCTGAACGCGATGCCGACCCTTTCCGAGCGAGGGCAGAAGCTTCTGTCCGTGGCAAGCAAGCTATAAGCACCCACAGCCTTCTCGATCTACTGGATCTGCCGAAGACCACCGGCAATGCGCGCCGCATCAGCCCGACCATGCGCTCGTTGGGCTTCATTCCAATCAAATCGCGTCGCCTCGAGCCGGGTGGCTGGCGTGACACTGTTACTCGGGGATGGGCGCGGCCCGTCCGCCAACTCGGAACTTCGTGCCCCACGAAAACCAATCGCGGCGTCGCCGGTGCCAACCAACCAAGGGGGTTAGTATGAGATATCAATTTCAGGCGTGCTACCACGGCATGCGCATCCTCGGTCTCGACGCGAAATGCTTCCTTGGATACGTAAGCTTGCCAGGTTCGGTGTTTCACCTGGAGAATGTTGACGGCGACAACGTCGCGATCGTTGGCTCATTTGATGAAGTCATCCCCGCCCTTGAGGCTCACTACGACAAGTGTTCAAAATGGCAACGTGACGATGCGCGAATATACTTCAAATGGACACGGTTTGGGCTGCTGGAAGTCGAGCAAGATCAATCAGGAAAGTGGTCGGCATTTCGGAATAAGGAACCTCTGCTGCGCGACGACGAGCCAGCGATCTTCCAAACACTAAAGGAAGGCCAGCGCGCAGCCGAAGCCCACCTGCGTGATGGCTTGCCGGAATCCGAGCCGAGCAACGATGGCTTTACGTGGCGCGTCGAATAATGCGGCGTGGCCTCGCAGGTAAAAAAAACCGAGAAAACGTAGATGACTTAGTCACGATTGAACTTCTGATGGACATCCGCGGCGTCCTTGCTCGTTCCTTTACCGTTGAAGGCCTACCGAACTAACTGACTGCCTCGCTTTGTAAATCGACGCGCGTACAGTTAATTCTAAAACAAGCCAAGAATAATTACCTACCCTTAAAGATCGACCGATACTCCAAGAAACACAAACACGTCCTCGCAGCGTGTTAGAGGGCTCCATCGATGTCCGACACGACTGTCACGCCGGAGGCAAAAGAACAGCGCGACAGTGAGCGCACGAGTGTGCGTCGCTGCGGTTGGGTTGCTAAAACGAAGGGCGCACAGCTACGGGAATGCGTCGTCTTGGACGAATCCCACTCTGGCGCACGGCTAGCTGTCGCGGATTCGAACGAATTTCCAGATGCGTTCTATATTTACATGTCTCTTGATTTTAGATCGCGCCATCATTGCCGCGTGGTGTGGCGTTCGAAACAGCAAATCGGAGTAAAGTATGAAGATTGAGATACGCGAAGTCCGTTCTGGCCCAAACAGCCGGCCTAGCGCGGACGACTGACGAATACTCAAGCCACGCGGAACACGTTCGAGGACCCGGTGTCAGGCATGGGCTTGTCGGCGTGCTTGATGCGGCGCCCCTCGGTCTTGGCACAATAAAGCGCGACGTCGGAATATTCGAGCAGCGCCTCCAGCGTGTGCTCGCCATTTACACTCACTGACACGCCGCCGCTTTCCGTCGCGTTGATTGGAAGGTTACGGACTAATCGGCAGCCTCCTGCGAAAGAGGTACGGGTCTCGAAGGTGACACGGTAAGGGCACCAATATACGCGCGGCCCTTCGGTGGCAGTCCAATTCTGCTTCACCCCAAAAAGCCGACGTCAGGTTTCCTAAGGTGAAATGGTCGTGATGGGCCAGGAGCCGACGTCACATCACCGTCAGACTGGAACTGCACCGTCCACCTTGCTCTGCCCGGCAGCTAAAAAATCCCCAGCATGCTCGATATCCAATCGAGGGCGCATTGGCCATATGACTGACCCTTATGCGGCCGTGACTTTCCATAGTTATAAATAGCTCATCCCGCTTCGGTCCGGATCAGGTAACCTAACACGGACTTACCCGGTGCAGACCCCAGTGCGCAAAAGCTCGCCCAAGGACGAACAGGTCGAACGCAGGCTAGCCGCGATCCTCGCGGCCGACGTCGTTGGGTACAGCCGCCTGATGGGCGCTGACGAGGTCGGAACGCTGCGTGCGCTCAAGACAGTGCGCAGGGACTGTGTCGATCCTTCGATTGCCGCCTACGGCGGACGCATCGTCAAGACAACCGGCGATGGCCTGCTGGTCGAATTCCAAAGCGTTGTAGACGCGGTGGCCTGCGCCGTTACCGTGCAGTGCAAGATGCTCGCCCATTACGCCGATGTCGCAGACGACAAGCGCATCGTGTTTCGCGTCGGCATCAATATCGGCGACATCATCAGCGACGCAAACGATATCTTTGGCGACGGCGTCAACATAGCGGCGCGGCTCGAATCGATCTGTGAGCCCGGCGGCCTGTGCATTTCCGACATCGCCTACAACCAGGTTCGCGATAAGCTTCCGTTGAGCTTCGTCGATCGTGGCGAGCAGCAGGTGAAAAACATCGCTCGGCCGGTTCGCGTCTTCGGGCTGTCGCCGCAAGCCATTGGCGAAGCGCCGAAATTGGAGCCTAGCCGCGCCGCTCCGGTGAAGCGGCGCACGCCCATGCTTGTCGGCATCGCCTTGGCCGCGGCGTTAGTCGTGATCGGCAGCGGCGCCTGGTGGGGGATGCGCGCAAGAAGCCCGCCCCAGACCGAACCCGCCAGCACCGAAATGCGTCCCTCGATGGCGGTCCTGCCCCTAGTGTCGCTCGGCGAGAGCAAGGATGATTATTTCGGCGACGGGCTGACCGAAGACATCATTTCCGCGCTCGGCCGCTTTCCCGAGCTCGTCGTGCGCTCGCGCAATGCCGTGTTTGCCTACAAAGGCAAGACGCCGAAACCCGAGCAGGTGGGGCGTGATCTCGACGTGCGCTATATCGTGGAAGGCAGCATCCGCCGCAGTCCCGAACGTATTCGCATTTCAATTAGCCTCTCATCAGCCGCGCGCGCGACGCAGCTCTGGTCGGAGACCTACGATATCGCACCGAACGATATCTTTTCGGTGCAGGACGACATTACGCGCCGCATAGCCGGGATGCTTGCCAATCGGCTGACTAATCTGGAGCTCGCCAAGGCGAACACGAAGCCTCCCAGCAGTTTGGAAGCTTACGATTTTGTGCTGCGCGGTCGCGCTTTGTACGAGCGCGTAGACCGTTCCGCCAATTCGCAGGCGCGCGGGCTGTTAAAACGCGCAATCGAGCTCGACCCCAACTATGCCCCCGCTTATGTTGGTCTCGGTCGCATCGAGCTCAACGGGGTGCTGCAGGGCTGGACGGCCGATCCGGCCGCGGCAATTCAACGCGCCCAAAATCTCGGCCAAAAAGCGATCGACCTCGATCCATCGAGCGCCGGCGCGCACGAGCTGCTTGGCTCCACCTATATTCGCTATGGCGACTATGACCGCGCGCTTGATGAGATGCGGCGTGCGATCAAGCTCAACAGCAGCGATCCCGATGCCTATGCCGGCCTGGCCGGGGCCTCTTTGTGGTCGGGCGACATCGACGGGGCGATCAAGAACTTCGAGACCGCCGTCAAGCTCGGCCTCAATATGAACGTGAACAATTCGTTCTTGCTCGGCGTTGCTTATGTGCTTGCTGGCCGCAACGTCGACGCAATCCACGTGCTCGAGCGCTCAATCGATACCAACAATACCGACGTCTATTCGCGCGCAATCCTGGCGGCGGCTTACGCCGAAGCCGGACGACAGGACGACGCAGCGCGTGCGGCGCGGGACGTGCACACGATCGATCCGCGTTTCGACACTGCCGATTTCGGTTCGTTGTTGAAAAAGCCGGACCTGCGCGCCAAGCTTACGAGTGCCCTGGCGAAGTCGGGTCTTTAGACGGCTCGGTTTCTTGGTTGCGCAGCTTCGGCCAGTTCTCCTTGGCTTTATCGACGATGGCGACGGTCTCGCTCTGGAATTTCTTCACGCCTTTTTGCACCGAGAATACGTAGAGCTTGCCATCGGTGATGGTCCAGGCCTGCGGATCGGCCTCAACCTTGTGGCCCCGCGACAGCTGGACCGCGCAATAGCCGTCGAATTGTGGCGCGTAGTGCTCGGGATCGGCGGCGAACTTGTCGCGATGGTCGGCGCTCTTGAACCAGTAGGTGGCGTCGTCATAGGCGAAGCTGAATTCCTTTGAGCCCTGCTCTGGTTTGCCGTCGGTGAAATATGAAACTGGATCGTAGCCTTTGAGCGCGACACGGCCGCCCTGAGCGGCAATCGCATCCTGCTGCGCTTTCGCGCCGCGGAACAACGCGACAGAAAAGGCAGCACCGAGGAAAACCCGCCGCGAAACGTGGTTCATGAAGTCTCCCAAGATGGCCCGACCAGCGCGGACAGCCATACCACGCAGTTCGGAAGGTGTGAATGTTGGCACGGGACGCGTATGGTTGGTTCTGGAACTAAATCCACCCCACTGAGCTGACTTTGAGGCTTGTTCTAGGCAATTGCGGGGCGTGCTCGCTCGTCTCATATGGGTCATTTTCGACCAAATGCGGTTATCGCTTTCGAGTCCGCTTTGACCTCAACTCCGGACATATCGCTAGGTCGCAGCAAGCGACGCTCTGGGCCAACAAGCGACATTCGGCAGCTTAATCTATCTGCTCGTCAGTAGCCGTAGCCGCGGCACGGTCGCTAGGTTACGGCAAAGTCAAATAGTTGCTTCGCCACAACAACCAAATCATACACGAAATCAGCTTGTTAAGCTGCATCCGCCTACTTGCGCTACATAATGCGGGCTAGAGGCGCGGCCAAGGGCGCCATCCAGGCGAGATACGGCTTCTTTTGTGCTAAGATAAACAGCACCGGACGCGACAGGCGGAGGAGACGCGGGCGCTACATGCGTCGTAAAATTTGAACGTATTTGCTTCACTTGAAGGAGACGAGCATGGACCACAATCCCAGCGCATTCTTTAAAACGACCGCGCTTGCGTGCGTCGCCGTAGCGGCACTGACCGTCTCATCCACCACGGTGATCGCTCAAAACAACCTCCCGGTTTGTCCGTTAATCGCCACGGGTGGGACAATTGCGATGAAAATTGATCCGGTAAAAAAGGCGCCGGTGCCAGCCATCTCCGGCGAGGATCTGGTGGCCACGGTCCCGGACGTCTCCAAATATGCCCGGGTTGAGGTCAACAACGTTTCTAACGTGCCGTCCGACTACATGGATCCGCCTCGGTGGGTCGCTTTGACCGGCGAAGTCAACCGTGCACTAGCCCGACCGGAAGTAGCTGGCGTCATCATTTCGCACGGAACCGACACACTTGAGGAGACAGCGTATTGGCTCGACCTCACGACGAATTCCGAGAAACCTATTATCCTGATCGGCGCGCAGCGCAACGCTTCCGAATTTGACTTTGACGGGCCGCGTAATCTCTTGAATGCGGTGCGCATCTGCGTTGATCCTCAATCGAAAGGCAAAGGTGCATTCCTTGCCATGAACAATCAAATCAACGCGGCGGTGCCCGAAGGCAAGTCAGATCGCACGGCGGCGTGACCCAGCAAATTGTCGCCACCGGTGTTGCCGCGGCCACAGTGAGACGCAAGGGCGGGAACCAGTATTTGCTGGGGCGCCATGCTTCCCGAACAAGTGAAACGTCAGCGCGAGATTGACGGAAAGCATCCGGCTTGGCTGGAGGACTACGGCGAGCGCTTCAGTTTGATTAAGGTTTTCGCGCGTGATCCTAAAGGTGCTTCAGTGCCGCCTCTCGCCAGCCGATAGCCCTAAGGGCGTTGCAAGAATTGGGTCAGAGCAAGTTTGCCTGCCTGACTGGCTCCTTCCCAGGAAGTGAATTGAACGCGCGACTCTTCGACGGGAAGGCCCGTCACGGGCCGGAGTTCCCAACTATACCGGTTTTGTGCCGGGAAGCGATGCGTCACTTCGACATGCAACGGAGAAGCATTGTTCGCCGTCCGCCGCGGCGGCGTATTTAATCGCGTCTGCCAGCGTCGCTCGAAATCAGGTGCGCCGTAGCGGGGATAAGTCTGAGACATGGCAATCTCCCTCATTAAGGCACGAGCGCAACCGGTCTCTCAGCGGCCAGCGGCGAGAGCTAGACCAGCCAGCGGCCAGAGCTAGACCAGCGGTAGTACTCAACATGGGGGTTGGAGATCTAAATAGCCAGCGCCTCAAGGCCAGCAACGCCCGTCACTCCAAGGCCAGTCGCGGATAAAGCCTCAGACCTTCAATCCGCCGTTCAGAGTGAGCCATTTAATACAGATATGGGATACCACTCGGCTCATGTCGGCGGCACAAACCGCTCTGAGAGAGCGACTGACGGCTCGTCTTGAACTCTCGCAGAAGTATGAGCGCAAGATCAAACGCGTTAAATCGAAAATCGGTCATTCGCCACCTCTTCACATACGGCTGCCAATTCGAGAAACTCCTGCTTGACGAAGGCGTCTTCAGCGGCTTCAGCAAGTTGCCGATTTTTGACCCTTGCTCTCGAAGATAGGTCTGAGTAGCGCATGCGACAAAGCTCGGCCTACGGATCGAACTAACGCGCAGTACGCCACATTTTTGAGAACGAACATGCCTTCCTTGCGAATATCATTCAATCACCTCGTTGGGGGGGGCGCGCGCCGGAACGATGAAATCCACGTCACGGATTTTGGAAGGCAGAGGCCGCAGCACGGCTCGGTTGAGGCGCGGAAAGGGAATGGTGATATAGGGGCTCTTGGAAACATGGAGTTATGCGAAATGGCTGAAAGCGGTGGGCTCAGTTGGGAAGTTCAAGAAGTGTTTCAAAAAATCAAGTCGTTTGGCCGATTGCCCGGTTCCGGTGTTCCGCTGATTTAATTGAATATGAGAGTTGGCAGCGCGAGGACTGTTAAGAAGGGTATTCCGGAATTAAAATCGGCTGGCCTCATCACGGATACCGCTTCAGGTGAGCCGACGCTTACTGATAAAGGCCACAAGACCTCGGTCTGACTTACCGCCACAATCAAGTAGCGCACTACCGCCACTGAGTTGAAATTGCGCTTTGGTTGCCTCGGTTGTTGGTTCGATGACGGCGGACCGGGTAGAGGTGGCGGCGTTACCGGCGGTGTTGGTGGCGACGCGGCCGACGGTGTCAGTGGAAAACCCGCGCTTGGCATAGCGTTGACACTGATATTCTTGTGGAAGCGACGGTTGTCGGCTGGCGCATGCGTTAATGGGAAACGATGTAAGCTTGCCAACCCAGGGATGGAGTAGGTCGAGACTACATGAATAGCTTTAAGAAACCGAATTTCGTCGAACGTCGAGATGCCGCAGCACACGAAAGCACGTCGCGATGCTATCGCAGCCCTATGCGGACCTTGTGGGCACAGATAATCAAGATCGCATGGTGACACGCCAAGCACGAATTGATGCCTTTCATGAAGGTGTGTCACCGACAGATCAGTCGCTTGAGCTCCTTTGCGAGGATCACGCCGGCACTTATGTCATTCCGTTCCTGTGTCGATGGAGGCGGTGCTTGGCAAAACGTGGAAACAGGCGACCCCATCGAAGCAGAGGTGGTCGGTTGGCGCGTGCGTTGACGGAATTGGGTACACACGTACACGGGCAGATCCTCGACATTCGATACAAGGTCAGAATAGATGAGCGGTTTTAAGGAACCGGATTTTCTCAAGCGGCAAGAGGCTGCCGCCATTGCTAAGAGGGCGGCACTGGAAAAGTTTCGCGCCAAGGCCGCGGACCCCGCACTCGCGGATCGGCTGACGGAGCGAACGGCGCGTGCGGCCAACCGCAAGGCAATCAAGGATGCCCGCGAGGCCGAAAAGGCCGAAACAAAATCCCGTGAGACCGAACGATCGCAGCAGGCGGAACTCGAGGCCGCGCTGCAAGCCGAGCGCGTTAAGGCTGAAGGCGCACAGCGGGAACGCGATCTGGAAGCCGAACGGAAAGTGGCGAGGGACGCCCGCTATGCTGCCCGCAAGTCGCGTTCTAAACGCCGGTAACGCGATAGCTAAGGGTTCCAATGCGGCCCGAATTAAATATTGCCCAGCTCATGATGATGACGGCGCCTCGGTAGTCACGTGCTCCAGAAATCGCAGGGGGCCCGCTGCGCAGCAGCGGGAGGGTGGAGGTCTTCCCCCCGCGATTTGATTCGCACCCGCCAAGGCGTAGCATCGCGCTCCCTGAGTGCTGAGGCCGAGGAGCGTGGAGACGATCATGACGGCTATCAAGAAAACGCGCGGTGACAAAGCGGCGCTCAGGAAGGCGCGCATGTTGATCGGCGGGAAGTGGGTCGAGAGTGCTTCGGGCGAGGTGCTCGAGGTCGAAGATCCGGCGCACCGCCGGCTGGTCGCCGAGATCCCGCGCGGCCGCGCCGAGGATGTCACGCGCGCGGTGAAGGCCGCGGCCGAGGCCTTTCCCGCCTGGTCGCGCACGATCCCTCGCGAGCGCGGGCGGCTTCTCGCACGGATTGCGGATGCGCTCGAGGCGCGGGTCGAGGAGCTTGCGCGCACGATCGCACTCGAGACCGGGAACGCGCTCCGCACCCAGGCGCGCCCCGAGGCGAAGACGACGATCGACATTATCCGCTACTTCGGCGGCTTGGGCGGGGAACTCAAGGGCGAGACGATCCCCTTGGGTGAGCATGTCCTGAGCTACACGCGGCGCGAGCCGTTGGGCGTGGTCGGCGCCATCATCCCGTGGAACGCGCCGGTGCTCCTCGCCGCCCTCAAGATCGGCCCTGCGCTCTGCGCCGGCAACACGCTCGTCTTGAAGGCGGCAGAGGATGCGCCGCTCGGCGTGCTGCTGCTCGCCGAAGTGTGCCAGGAGCTTTTACCGCGCGGAGTGCTCAATGTGCTGACCGGGCTCGGGGAGGAATGCGGCGCCCCGCTCGCCAACCACCCGACGGTACGGAAGCTCTCCTTCACCGGCTCTACGGAGGTGGGCAAGCTCATCATGCGCGCGGCCTCTGACCGCATCGTGCCGGTCTCGCTCGAGCTCGGCGGCAAGAGCCCCTCGATCGTCTTCCCCGACGCGAACGAGAACTGGGTCATCGACGGCATCATCGCCGCGATGCGCTTCACGCGGCAGAGCCAGTCCTGCACCGCGGGCTCGCGACTCTTTCTCCACCGCGACATCTTCGACGAGTTCCTCGATGCGCTCGGGCAGAAGGTGAAGGCACTCAAGCTCGGCGATCCACTCGATGAGGCGAGTGACATCGGCACCATTATCAACGAGAAGCAGTTCAGGAAGGTGTGCGGCTACGTCGAGGAAGGGCTCAAGCGGGGCGAGGCGCGCGTCGTGATCGGTGGCCTTCCGCCCAAGGAGGGGCCGCTCAGCGAAGGCTATTACGCGATCCCCACCATCTTCGCGAACGTGGCGAACGACTGGCGCCTTGCGCGCGAGGAGATCTTCGGCCCCGTGCTCGTCGCCATCCCCTGGACTGACGAGGCAGACGCGATCCGCATGGCGAACGACAGCCACTACGGGCTGGCCGCCTACGTCTGGTCACACGACATCGGCCGCGCACTCCGCGCCGCGCACGCGATCGAGGCCGGCTGGGTCCAGGTCAACCAGGGCCTCGGCCAGACCCCCGGTCACTCCTATGGCGGCTACAAGGAAAGCGGCATCGGCCGCGAGTTCTCTCTCGAAGGCATGCTCGAGAGCTACACGCAGAGGAAGAACGTCACGGTTAACCTGGTGCGGTAAGGAGAGCTCGCCTCTTCGGCCCGCGCCCCCGCCAATACGGCGAATGACTGGTTTAGGTCATCAACGTCGTTTCAAGCGCAAGCCCCGCGCTTTTAGACGAACGTAGCCCCCGTTTGCGCGGGCTTTTCCGCGCCTTCGCAGGGTGAACGCCGTCTGGTAATTTTGCCACCGGATTGCCACCGGACCAGTGAGTATAAGGGGGTATTGGGCGGTACAGACCCCGGTCCCCATTGTCGGAATATCGAGCTGGATCAAGCACAAAGCGACAAGGTGTGATTTGCGGGTATCGCCGAAAACCTCTTGCCAGCCCGTTATTCGCCGTTGCCCTATTCAGGCCTTAAGCCGCTTCAGCCAGCGTTTAGCCTGCACTTGGACGTTTTTCGGCGCGGTTCCGCCAAAAACAGTGCGGCTTTTCACCGATTGATCGACCGAAAGCACGCCAAAGACGGCCTTGCCGATGCGCGGCTCGATAGCCTGCATGGTCTCAAGCGGTAACTTTTCGAGGGTGACACCGTCCTCGGCCGCCTTCGCAACAATCCGGCCGGTTACGTGGTGGGCCTCGCGGAACGGCAGCTTGAGAGCACGCACCAGCCAGTCGGCGAGATCGGTGGCAGTGGCATAGCCATCGCCGGCCGCCTGCCGCATCCGCGCCGCGTCGGGCTCCATATCGCGCACCATGCCGGTCATCGCCGCAACGGACTGCGCCAGCGCGGCGAACGCGTCGATCGTGCCTTCCTTGTCCTCCTGCATGTCTTTCTGATAGGCGAGCGGCAATCCCTTCAGCACCACCAAGAGCCCGGTAAGCGCACCGACCACGCGGCCGGTTTTGGCGCGAACGAGTTCCGCCGCGTCGGGATTGCGTTTTTGCGGCATCATCGACGAGCCGGTCGTGAAGGCGTCCGAGAGACCTATAAATCCGACGAGCGGCGACGACCAGATCACGATCTCCTCGGCGAACCGAGATAGATGCACGGCGGCGATGGCGCACGCCGACAACGCTTCCAGCACAAAATCGCGATCGGCGACGGCGTCGAGCGAGTTCGCCGTTGGGCGCGCGAAACCGAGCGCCTTCGCCGTCATGGTGCGATCGAGCGGAAACGACGTACCGGCAAGCGCGCCCGAGCCGAGCGGGCTTTCGTTGAGCCTTTCGCGCGCGTCGGCGAAACGGCCGCGGTCGCGCGCTGCCATCTCGACATAAGCAAGCAAATGGTGGCCGAGCGTGACGGGCTGCGCCGTTTGCAGGTGCGTGAACCCCGGCATCACCGTTGCCGCATGTTCGAGAGCTTTTTCGGCGAGCGCGCGCTGGTATGCGGCCAAAGCTGCGTCAATTTTGTCGATCGAGTCGCGGACCCAGAGCCGGAAATCGGTCGCAACCTGATCGTTGCGCGAGCGCGCGGTATGCAACCGCCCCGCCGTCGGGCCGATCAGCTCGCCGAGCCGGCTCTCGACGTTCATATGAATATCTTCGAGCGCACGCTTGAACTCGAACTTGCCGGCTTCGATCTCTGACAGGATCGTGTCTAGACCGTGAGCGATGCGCTTTGCATCTTGCGCCGCGATGATGCCTTTTTTCGCGAGCATCGCCGTGTGGGCCTTGCTAGCGGCAATGTCCTGCCGGTACAGGTGGCGGTCAAAATCAATCGAGGCGTTGATCTCCTCCATGATCGGATCGGGCCCGGACCCAAAGCGTCCGCCCCACATTTTGTTGCTCATGATGCGTTCGCTGCCGAGGTTCTTCCGCCAATGACCGAGCCGTCTGCCGAGCCGTACTACAAGGTGCGCCGCCGCCGCGTGATCGCCATCGCTGGTTTGGTGCGCAATCGCGGCCGCGAGTCGTGCTGGCGGGGGTATACGGGATGGAGCGCCTGCGAGGCAATCCGGCCGTTGCTGCCTGTGAGCCGGCGGTCAAGACCGCGGCTCGGATCGCGCCGTTGGCGCAAGGAGAGGTCGCGGCCCTGACGCCGGCACAAAAGCCCTTCCTGGTGCCTGATCTGGCTTTCAAGGACGCCGACGGGCACGATCGCAAGCTCAGCGATTGGCGCGGCCGTACCGTCCTCCTGAACCTTTGGGCGACGTGGTGCGTGCCCTGCCGCAAGGAAATGCCGGCGCTCGACGCCCTCGAAAGCAGCCTGGGCGGACCGAACTTTCAGGTCGTCGCGATCAACATCGACACCCGCGACCCGGAAAAGCCGCTGGCCTTTCTCAAGAACATCGGCGTGACGCACCTTGCCTACTTTGCCGACCGCAGCGCGAAGGTATTTCAGGAGCTAAAGCTCGCCGGCAAGGCCTTCGGCATGCCGACGACGCTGGTCATCGACCCGTCAGGCTGCGAGATCGGCGAGATGGCCGGACCAGCGGAATGGTCGAGCCCCGACGGCGTGAAGCTGATAAGCGCCGCAATCGGCGATCGGTGACCGGCGGAGCAAATCTTTCTCGTGTTAGGAAGGTTCTGCGCCGCCCCTCACCCTCCAGTATCCGAAATCCGATCAGGCAATGACACGCTCGCGCCGCGGCAATCTGCTCATCATTCTCATTCTCGGTGCAATGAGCACCGTGAGTCCTTTTTCCGTCGACATGTACCTGCCGGCTTTCCTGGAGATCGCGCAAGATCTCGGCACGACGCCGGCGGCGATTTCGTTCTCGGTATCCGGCTATTTCATCGGGCTGGCGCTGGGGCAGCTTTTCTATGGACCGCTGCTGGACCGCTTCGGCCGCAAAAGGCCGCTTTACGCTGGCTTGAGCCTGTTCATCGTGGCTTCGTTCGGCTGCGTCGCCGCGCGTTCGCCTGGTGTGTTCGTCGCGTTCCGCCTGTTGCAAGCGTTGGGCGGATGCGTCGCACAGGTCGGCGCTATCTCCATGGTGCGCGATTTCTTTCCAGTGCAGGAAAGCGCCAGGATTCTTTCCCTGCTGATCCTGATTTTGAGCGTCTCGCCGCTGTTCGCACCCTCGATCGGCAGTCTGTTCGCCACCACTATCGGTTGGCGCTGGATATTCGTCCTTCTCGCCGGATTTGCCCTGGTGCTGATCGTCCTTATCGGGACTCTTCTTCCCGAAGGGCGCAAAGCCAACCCCGATATCTCGCTGCGGCCCCGCGCCGTTCTTGCCGGATTCGGCAGGGTTTTCGGCCATCCGCAGTTTTACACGTACGCCGTCGGCGGCGCTTTCTCGTTCGCTGGGTTGTTCGTCTACGTTGCCGGCTCACCGATCATCTTCATCGACACGTTTAACGTCGGCCCGCGCACCTACGGGATGATTTTCGCGTTGCTCGCCGGCGGCTTCATCGGCGGAAGCCAATTGAACATCTGGCTGTCGCGACGGCATCAGGACAAAAATATTTTTCGAGCCGCGTTGATCTGCCAGAACGTCATTATGCTGGCGATCGTGATCGGCACTTGGTTCGGCTGGTACGGCTTGGCGGCAAACGTTGGGCTGCTGTTTTTGTATCTGCCGTTCTGCGGCATTGCCTATCCGAACGCCGCAGCGATCGCGCTTGCGCCGTTCAGCAAGAATGTTGGCAGCGCCGCCGCTCTGCTTGGTTTTCTGCAAATGGGAATTGGCGCGCTATCTTCGACCGGCGTCGGTTTACTGCGTTCGTCAAGCACGCTGCCGATCTACATCGTGATGGGCGCGACCGCCCTCATCGGACTGGTCATCGTGTTTGCGAGCCCAAACCCCGCTCGGGTCAACGAACCTATGCTGTGACGTCGAGGTTCGTTCCGATACCGGCCGCAACATTGGCCAGCGGGCCGAAATTCTGCTGCGCGGCATTGACCAGATTTGCCACTGAGGCGCCCTGGTCGGCATTCATGCGCGCGAGCCGCGCCGCCACGGCAAGCTGCATCATGCCGGTCTGGGCGCCCATGATCGCTGTAACGAGACTAAGGTCCATGACTTGCCCTGTTTAGGACATGCCTGTTTAGGACATGCCTGTTTAGCCCGCCAAGCTTAAGAGCACGTTGACGCGGCCGCATGGTTGACGATGCGTTAACCTGCGGCAACCCTCTGAAAGAAACCGTAGCCCAAGCCGAGCAGAGCGAAATCGGGGGACGATCTTACGCTGACAACGCTGATCCCGAATTTCCGCGGCTGAATTTGTGTTGGAGAAGCGAGAGCTACTTCGTACTCAATCGCCGTCTGGAGCATCCCAATGGCTTCGCCCGGGCCAAACGATCGACTCCATTCTAATCCGCTCTAAGCGAAAGCAACCGTAGCCCGGGTTGAGCAGAGCGAAACCCGGGGGTGATCTTACGCCGTCAACGCTGATCCCGGATTTCACTTCGTTCAATCCGGGCTACGATCATTCGCCGAAGTTAAAGTTCACCGCTCAAAGCGCAAGCAACCGTAGCAAGCAACCGTAGCCCGGGTTGAGCAGAGCGAAACCCGGGGATGATCTTACGCCGTCGACGCTGATCCCGGATTTCACTTCGTTCAATCCGGGCTACGATCATTCGCCGAAGTTAAAGTTCGCCGCTCAAAGCGCAAGCAACCGTAGCCCGGGTTGAGCAGAGCGAAACCCGGGGATGATCTTACGCCGTCAACGCTGATCCCGGATTTCACTTCGTTCAATCCGGGCTACGATCATTCGCCGAAGTTAAAGTTCGCCGCTCTAAGCGCAAGCAACCGTAGCCCGGGTTGAGCAGAGCGAAACCCGGGGATGATCTTACGCCGTCAACGCTGATCCCGGATTTCACTTCGTTCAATCCGCGCTACGATCATTCGCCGAAATTTCCACGGGCTTGCCCCAAATCTCCGCCCCAATCCTCCGGCAATATTCCCCGCCGCACGTAGCGATGAAACGACGAGTACGGCCAATCGCGCACTCTGGCGACCAACCCGTGCTTGACGGGATTAAAATGGATGTAGTCGACGTGCTGCTCGAAATCTTTTTGGTCCCGGATCGTGTGCTCCCAGAATCGCCGCTGCCAGAGCGCATATTCTCCATTTCTGTGGCGCAGGACTGGAGAACCCGCCTTGGCGACGGCGGCTGTAAACCGACGTTTGATTAATTGCCATCGCGTTGGGAAATCTGCATCCCCCTCCGGCAATGTCATGATGATATGGAGGTGATCGGGCAACACCACAACCGCGTCGATCGTGAATGGGTGTTGCCGTCGCGTTAGCTGCACCGCCGAGCGCAGGGCCGCGACGTAATCGGTCAGCCCGCTCGACGTTCGATCCGCGAGCGTCGCCGTGAAGAAGAACGTGCCGCCTGCAAGGAAATTTCGCCGGTAGCGTACCATGCGTCTAGACTATCCCGGATTTCGCTCCGCTCAATCCGGGCTACAATCGCACCATGACTCCGCTTCTTCTCCGCGCCCTCGCCTGTGCGCTGGCGCTCGCCGCAATCCCTTCGGCGCACGCGCAAGCCGAAAAGCCGCATGCCGACCAGGACTGCGGCGAGATCGAGCGCAACTACGATCTGGTCAAAGCCGAGGCCGTGTCGGTGCAGATCAACATCGCGCTGTTCGCGGCGGCCGACCGGGGTTGCGAAGCGTTGGCGAGCAAGCTCCTGGATGCCGGAGCTTCGTTGCTGGCGCGCGACCGCCGCGGCGCCATGCCGCTCACCCACGCCGCGCGCGGCGGCCACCGGAAGCTCGTCGAATTGTTTCTCGCCAAAGGCGCGCCGATCGACGCCCGCAATGTCGATGGCGGCACGGCGTTGTTCGCTGCAGCCGAAGCCGAAAAGCATTCCACCGTCGCCCTGTTGCTGTCCGATGGCGCCGACCCGAACCTCACCGGCCGCTCCGGCCTCACGGCGCTCATCGCCGCGTCGTTCAAGGGCAACGACCGCATCGTCGAGACTCTTCTCGCCCACGGCGCCGATCCGAAAGTGCGCGACACGACCGGCAAGACAGCGATCGTTTATGCTGCGTCGCGCGGCTTCGACGACATCGTGCGGCGGCTGCTTGATGCCGGTGTCGATCCGCGCGAGCGTTACGGCAACGACCTCACCGCGCTCATGTGGGCCGCCGGTCATGACGAGGGCGTCGGCGCCGGCGCGGTCGAGCGCGTCGTCGATCTTCTCGTTGCGCGCGGCGCCATGCTCGACGCCGCCGATAATCGCGGCCGCACCGCGCTGATGATCGCCGCCTCGCTTGGCGATGCGGCGACTGTCGGCAGCCTCATCCAGCACGGCGCCGACCGCGCGCTTAGGGATAAAGAGGGCAAGACGGCGGCAGATCTGGCGACGAACGCCGAGGTCCGGGCGCTGCTCAGCCGGTAGTCATCTCATTCCGCCGAGCCAGGTCGCCAACGCGGCGATGTCCTTTTCCGAGATCGCCAGCATGAGATCGTGCATGCCTGGATTGTTGCTGCGGACGCCGCTGCGGAAGTCAGTCATCGTCTTGTCCAGGTAACCTCGCTCCTGGCCGGCAAGCCGCGGCTGGGTGCCGTCGCCGATGAATCCCTGCTGATGGCAACTGGTGCAAACGACGGAAGCATTGGCACGCTGCGCCAATACCGCCTCGTCCGCCGTCGCGTGCGGTTGCTGCAGGTTGGGCCATGTTTTTTTTGCGAAATATTGCGCCAGCGGCATCAGATCGTCGCGCTCAAGTGCCTCCACGATGGGCGTCATTTGATCGTTCTTGCGTGCGCCGGATTTGAAATCCCGCAATTGGAAGAAAAGGTAGCCTAGATTTTGCCCCCAAATGAGTGGCACCGGGATGACCTGCTGCGGCGGCACACCGTTCTCGCCGTGGCAGGCCGCGCAGACTTGCGCCTTTTCTTCGATGCTTTCGGCGTGGGCCGCGGCCGAGGGAATCGTAAGTGCGAGAGCCAACAGAACCGACAATCTTCTCATTCGACCAAGCGTCCCCACAAAAATCGGACGGGGCCGTTTCCGGTCCCGTCCTCACGATCATCCAATCGGTCCAAGCTAACCGGTTTAGTCAGTCCAAAGTAAAGGCGACGATGCTGTTGCCGCGCTTGGAATCGACCTGCACGTTGCCGCCAGCCGCCACCACGACAAACTGCTTGCCGCCGACCGTATAGGACGATGGCGGCGCATTGACGCCGGCGCCCGCTTGGAACTTCCAGAGAACGTTGCCGTTTTTGGCGTCATAGGCTTTGAACCAGCCGTTGCTCTCGCCGGCGAACACGACACCGCCGGCCGTCGCAAGGATGCCGCCGATCATCGGCTGCGGCGTTTTCACCTGCCATTTGATCTTGCCGGTGTCGTAGTCGACCGCCGTCACGTTGCCGGCCTGGATACCGCCGGGCACGTTCGTGAAGGCGCCGCCGAGCCAGAGCTTGCCGTCGGGATACGGGGCGCTCGCTACGGTGTAGGTCATCTCCTGCTCGAGATTGATTGCATAGGCCAGGTTGAGACCCGGGTTGGTCGCTATCGGCGACCATTCCACGCCGCCATTGGCGCCCGGGAACATGCGCGCCGACTTCGCATCGAGCGGCTGGGTCGGCGTCGGCAGCACCCACCGGTCCTTTTGCGACACCATCGGTTCGGAGAAGCGGATCAGGCTGCAATCCTTGCGATCGTGCACATAGATGTATCCGGTCTTGCCGGCATGCAGCACGGCGGGAACGGTCTTGCCGCCCTTATCCTTGGCGCTGACGAGGACGGTCGGGCTCACGGCGTCGAGATCCCAGACGTCGTGCGGGACATACTGGAAGTAGCAGGCGAGCTTGCCGGTATCGAGATCAACCGAAACCAGCGAGTCGGTATAGAGGTTGTCGCCGGGTCGTATGGCGCCATCGAGATCGGGCGACGGATTGCCGACCACGAAATAGATGCGCTTCGTGGCGAGGTCCACTGACGGATTCTGCCACACGCCACCGCCGAGCGTTTTGTAGGGATCGCCGTTCTTGGCCAGCGTATCCTTCTCGGCGGCAATGTCGCGATGCATGTCGCGACCGGTGGCGTCTTTGGTCGCCCAAACGCCGGCTGAGTTCTCGGGAATTGTCTCGAACGTCCACAATAGCTTGCCATCGTTGGCGTCATACGCCTTGACGAAGCCACGGATGCCGTATTCGCCGCCGTTGGTGCCGACCAGGATTTTTCCGTCGACGGCCGTCGGCGCCATGGTCTCGCTGTAGCCGAGCGATGGATCGGCGATCTGCTGCGACCACACCGGCTTGCCGGTCTTGGCATCGAGCGCGACGAGTTTCGCGTCAAGGGTGGCGAGATAAACTTTGTCGCCGAGCACCGCAACGCCGCGATTGTTCGGCCCGCAGCAATAGACCGTGATCGGACCCATGTCGTGCTTGTAGTGCCAGAGCTGTTCGCCGGTCTGCGCGTTCAGCGCATAGACGTGGTCGAACGAAGTGGTGACATACATCACGCCGTTGACAATGATCGGCGAGGTCTCCGTCGATTCCTTGACGTCGGTCTGGAAAATCCAGGCGACGCGCAGGTTTTTGACGTTTGACGTCGTGATCTGACTGGCAGGATGGAAGCGGGTTTGATTGTAGTTGCCGTTGGTGGCCAGGAAGTTCTTGCTGTCGCTCGCGGCGTTGTTGAGCATCGATTGGCTGACCGTCGGTATCGGCACATTTGCCGCGGGTCCCGCGCTGCCGCCCCCGCCGGTCTCCTGCGCGGCAGCAAAACCTCCAAGCGGAAGCGCTATCGTTCCCGCAAGCAGCATCGTTTTCCCGATTCGCGTCATGGATATCCTCCCGGTGCGCTCGAGGCGCCAATAGCGGCAGTTGTTCCCGCCGCACTTTGCATGCGTTGATGCGCAGCAAACGTGACAACGGAAGCGCTGGCTGTCAACGGCAGATCAGCGATCGCAACGCGCATTCGTGGGCAAAAGCCCAAACGGGCGAAGTCTCGGTTTTAAAAATATTTCCGACGCAATGGGTGGCAGGACGCGCTTTAAGCGGCCCATGCGGGCGGCGCTTTGAGAGCCCTAAGCGTCATTGGCTATTTCATCTTTCCAGGGCAACTTGTCGAAAGGCGGTTGGTAGCCCCTTGCCCGATAGCGGTCTTCGGGCACGTCGAGCTCCTGGTGCTCATCATATTTGACGCGAGCGCTCGGTTGATCGCCCTCGCCGTTACGTTCTCGGTACACGCCACGTGGTTCCATAATAGTAGGATATCGAACCGCGCGATCGGACGCCATCGCGATCGGACGCCGCGGCGTCATCACGCCGCCAGACATCCGGCTTGCGAAATGCCGCCAAGCCGGCATCGCTTGACAGCGATCGTTGCCGCCCTATACTTAACTATATGGTTAAGTATAACAGCGACGCCCCGCTTGATCGCACCTTTGCCGCCTTGGCCGATCCGACGCGGCGGTCGTTGCTCGCGCGGCTTGCCGAGCAGCCGAACATTTCGGTCAGTGCGCTGGCGGCGCCGTTCAGCGTCTCATTGCCGGCGATCATGAAACATCTCGACGTGCTGTCCGATGCTGGGCTGGTGACGCGGACCAAATCGGGCCGCACCGTCACCTGCCGTCTCAACGCGGCACCGATGCAAAACGCGATCGCCTGGCTTAATCGCTATGAGCGGTTTTGGTCTGAGGCGCTGTCACGCCTCGCCGATTTTTTGGAGGAGGAAGAGTCATGTCCGTCGAAACCGCCGTCAAACCGAGTCTCACGCTCAAGCGACGCCTCAAGGCGTCCCCCGCCAAAGTCTTCGCCGCCTGGACCGACCCGGAAAAGATAAAACGCTGGATGGGACCGGGCGAAATCGTCACCGTGCGGGCCGAAAGCGACCCGCGCGAGGGCGGCCGCTACCTGATCCTGATGCGCTCGCCGAACGGCGAACCGCACAATGTCGGCGGGGTTTATCGCGAGGTCATCGCCAACGAGAAACTGGTGTTCACCTGGGCTTGGCAATCCACACCGGAACGCGAATCGCTGGTCACCGTGCTGCTCAAACCGGATGGGGAAGGTACGCTGCTCACCTTGACGCATGAGCAATTCGCCGACGAGGCAACGCGCGACGGCCATCAGCAGGGCTGGGCCGGCGCATTCGACAAGCTGGAAAAGCTGTTCGTATGAGCGACACGATAATGCAGGAAGCTTGATCCGCAACGCATCTCGCAATCGCCAACACTGGAGCAATCCGATGGCATGGTCACACGGACAATTTCACTGGAACGAACTGATGACGCGCGACGTCGCGCGCGCCAAAAAATTCTACGGCGAAGCGATGGGCTGGACCTTTGAATCGATGCCGATGCCGGATGGCGGCACCTATTGGCTCGCCAATGCCGGCAACACGCCGGTCGCCGGCATCTTCGAGATCAGCGGCCCGGGATACGAGGGCGTCCCCGAAAGCTGGATGCCCTACATCGCCGTCGACGACGTCGATGCCCGCGTGAAAAAAGCGACGAAGGCAGGCGCCAAGGTCATGAAGCCGGCGTTCGACGTGCCTGGCGTCGGCCGGATCGTCATCCTCGAAGAGCCGGGCGGCGCCGGCGTCGGCTGGATGACGCCGGCGGAGTGATCAAACCTCTCCACCGCGGGAAGGCAGAGACAGACAGGAGCATCACATGGAACCGCATAAGATCGTGGAACCGCATAAGGTGTTCCCGCATGACGAGTGGCTCGCGGCGCGCAAGGCGCACCTTGCCGACGAAAAGGCGTTCACCCGCGCCCGCGACGCCCTGAGCCGCAAACGGCGCGAACTTCCGTGGGAGAAGGTCGAGAAAAATTATGTGTTCGACGGTCCCAACGGCAAGCGGACCCTGGCCGACCTGTTCGGCGGAAAAAGCCAGCTGATCGTCTACCACTTCATGCTCGGTCCCGACTGGGAAGAGGGCTGCCCGAGTTGTTCGCTGCTGGCCGATCATTTCGACGGCGCGGTCGTCCATCTCGCCCAACGCGACGTCGCCTTCGTCGTGGTTTCACGCGCCCCGCTGCAACGGATCGAGAAGTTCAAACGCCGCATGGGCTGGCACTTCAAGTGGGTGTCGTCATTCGGCAACGATTTCAATTTCGACTATCAGGTATCGGCGTCGCCGGAAGAGAAGGCGACCGGCGTCACGATCTATAACTATGCAGAAACTCATTTCCCCAGCGACGAGCGGCCGGGCGCCAGCGTGTTCTTCAAGGACTCCGCCGGTGAAGTGTTCCACACCTATTCGAGCTACGGACGCGGTCTCGACATCCTCATTGGCGCGTACAATTTCCTCGACCTTGCGCCGAAGGGCCGTGACGAAGACGGACTGAAATACGGCATGGCGTGGGTGCGCCACCACGACAAGTATGAGGGCGCAACCGTCGACCCAAAGGCCGCCTATCAGGAGCCAAAATCTTCACAGCAAACGAAGCCTTCGGCGTCGTGCTGCGATTGAGCGACGCCGTGGCGGATTTCGTCGTCTCGAAAAGGTGATCGCGGAAATTGCGTCTTACATTACAATTGATGCGCTGAGGAAACTTTAAACAAGTCAAGGGAAGGAAAAAACTCAATGTCGCCCGAACTAAAATATCTGGCTCTTACGGCCATGCTCACGGCGGCGCTGTGGATCCCGTACATCGTGTCGCAAGTCATGACCAACGGATTTTTGACGCCGGAGAATTATACCGATCCAACGCCGCGGCCGGTGCCGAACTGGGGCAAGCGCGCTCACCGGACCTATCTCAACGCCGTCGAGACATTCGCGCCTTTCGCGGCTTTGGTGATCCTGATTCAGCTGACCGGCAAGACCACGCCCATGACGGCCTTCTGGGCCATGAGCTACTTCTGGCTGCGCGTGGCGCACGCGGTCGTGTTCCTGGCCGGCATTCCCTACATTCGCACGCTGATCTTCGTGCTCGGCTTCGTCTGCATCGTCGGTCTGTTCTGGGGACTGATCCAATAAACCGCGACGTCGTTATGCCCGGCCGTGGCGGATAGCAGCGCAGCGACGCTTCGTTCGCTACGTGCCGGGCATCCATTGTTGTGGAAGTCGTGGACGGGCCGCGCTATGGCCCGGTCCAAACGCGAGCAATTTATCGCGTCGGAACGGGCTTCTCGCCCCGATAATCGTAAAAACCGCGCTGGGTCTTGCGGCCGAGCCAGCCGGCTTCGACGTATTTCACCAGCAGCGGGCACGGCCGGTATTTCGAATCCGCTAACCCCTCGTGCAGCACCTGCATCACCGACAGGCAGGTATCGAGCCCGATGAAATCGGCAAGTTCCAGCGGCCCCATCGGATGATGCGCGCCAAGGCGCATCGCCGTGTCGATCGCCTCGACATTGCCGACGCCTTCGTAGAGCGTGTAGATCGCTTCGTTGATCATCGGCAGCAGGATGCGGTTGACGATGAAGGCAGGGAAGTCCTCCGACACTGCGATTTGCTTGCCGAGATTGCTGATGAACTGCTTGGTCGTCTCGAAGGTCTCGTCGTCGGTGGCGATACCGCGGATGATTTCAACCAGCTCCATCAGCGGCACCGGATTCATGAAATGAATGCCGATGAAACGCTCCGGGCGGTCGGTGGCGGCGGCGAGCCGCGTGATCGAGATCGAAGAGGTGTTGGTGCCGACGATGGTCTCGGGCTTGAGCGACGGACACAGTGCGGTAAAGATCTTGCGCTTGACCTCTTCCTTCTCGGTCGCCGCTTCGATCACCATGTCGCAGTTGGCGAGGTCGGCGAGCGCTTTCGCCGGAGTGATGCGCTTGATGGCCGCCTCGCGCTCTTCTTCAGTGATACGCTGGCGGCTGACCTGGCGCGCCAGATTGCCGCTGATGACGGCGATGCCCTCGGAAATGCGCTCGGCGACGACGTCGTTAAGCAGGACTTGAAGACCCGAGAGCGCGCAGACATGCGCGATGCCGTTGCCCATCTGTCCGGCGCCGATCACGCCGACACTGCGGATGGCGTGACCCTTGCCGCCGCCATGGTCGCCGCGCGTCTTCGGCCGGTCTTTCACTTCGACCATCTTCGCTTACCTTCTTCGAGGGCGCTGCGGCCCCTGATCAACGACCGTGCTTTCCGAGCTCCTGGGCCAGCTCCGGCAGGGCCTGATAGAGGTCCGCCACCAACCCATAGTCGGCGACCTGAAAGATCGGGGCTTCCTCATCCTTGTTGATAGCAACGATCACTTTCGAGTCCTTCATGCCGGCGAGGTGCTGAATAGCACCTGAAATACCGACGGCGATATAGAGATCCGGCGCCACAACCTTGCCGGTCTGGCCGACTTGCCAGTCGTTTGGCGCATAGCCGGCGTCTACCGCGGCACGCGATGCGCCTACCGCCGCGCCAAGCTTGTCGGCGACCGGCTCTATATATTTGGTGAAGTTGTCCCGGCTTTGCATCGCCCGGCCTCCGGAAATAATGATCTTTGCCGAGGTCAGTTCCGGACGCTCCGACTTCGATAATTCTTCGCCGACGAAACCGGAAATGCCGGGGTCGGCCGCCGCGGCGGCCGGTTCGACCGGTGCGGAACCGCCCTCGCCCGTTGCCTGGAACGCCGCGGTGCGCACCGTGATGACCTTTTTCGGGTCGAGCGAGCGCACCGTCTGGATGGCGTTTCCGGCATAGACCGGCCGTTCGAAGGTATCCGGCGCCACGACCTTGCTGATCTCGGAAATCTGCATCACGTCGAGCAAAGCTGCGACGCGCGGCATGATGTTCTTTCCGCTTGTCGTCGCCGGCGCCATGATCGTCTCGTAGGGGCCCGCCAGCGAGACGATCAGCGCGGCGGTGGGCTCGGCCAGCATGTGCTCGTAGGCGGGCGCGTCGGCCAGCAGCACCTTCTTGACGCCGTCGAGTTTGGCCGCGGCGTCGGCGGCGGCCTTGCAGTTGTGGCCGGCGACGAGGATGTGGACGTCGGCGCCGATCGCCTTGGCCGCGGTCAGCGCCTTGCTGGTCGAATCCTTCAGCGATTTGTTGTCGTGCTCGGCGACGAGAAGGGTCGGCATCAGATCGCCCCCGCTTCGTTCTTGAGCTTGTCGACGAGCTCGGCGACGGTCTTGACCTTGACGCCGGCCTTGCGCACCGGCGGTTCGGTGGTCTTGACGATTTCAAGATGCGGCTTGGTGTCAACGCCGAAATCGGCGGCGGTTTTTTCGTCGATCGGCTTTTTCTTCGCCTTCATGATGTTGGGCAATGACGCGTAGCGCGGCTCGTTCAATCGCAGATCGGTGGTGACGATCGCCGGCATCTTGAGCTTCACCGTTTGCAGGCCGCCGTCGACTTCGCGGGTGACCATGAGCGCTTCACCGTCGATCGTCACCTTGGAGGCGAACGTGCCCTGCGGCCAGCCAAGCAGCGCCGCCAGCATCTGGCCGGTCTGATTGGAGTTGTCGTCGATTGCCTGTTTGCCCATGATGACGAGACCGGGCTGTTCCGCAGCGACGACGGCCTTGAGGATCTTTGCTACCGCGAGCGGCTCCGCATTGCCTTCGGTCTTCACCAGAATGCCGCGGTCGGCGCCCATGGCCAGGGCGGTACGGATCGTTTCGGCCGCCTGCGCGGGTCCGATCGAGACGGCGACGATCTCCGTCGCCTTGCCCGCTTCCTTAAGCCGGAGCGCCTCTTCGACGGCGATCTCGTCGAAGGGATTCATCGACATTTTGACGTTGGAAAGCTCGACGCCGGAGCCGTCAGACTTGACCCGAATCTTCACATCCTTATCGACCGCCCGTTTGACGGGCACGAGAATCTTCATGGCCTGCTTCGACTGTCCCGGTCTTTGCGCGCAGGTTCCGCCGCGCTTGGAGGGCGGCGATGCTGCGGTGCGGGAACGTACCGGCGGGCGCGCTTGCGGTCAACGCCACGGGCGGGCGCCGAACCGCTCAAAGGAGCCGCCCGTCGGCAGACCGGCCGCGGATGTTAAAGCGAACTGGAAAGCCAGCCCTCAACCGCGCAGGCGGACCAGCCGGTGCAGGCTGGCTTGCCTGGAATACGCCATGGCCGGGTTTTCTTTGGCGGATCCGGCATGGTGGAGCGGCCCAGCAGCTCTCCCGAAATCGCGGTCGCGCCCTAGCGGTGCTGCCCTGGCTGCCAAAGCACGTCGCGCGTGCCCTTGTCGTTGGCATAACGGGCGGCGACGAACAAATAATCGGACAGCCGATTGACGTATTGAAGCACTTCGGGCGTGACGCTCTCGTCTGCTTTGTCCATAAGCTCGGCGATCAACCGCTCGGCGCGCCGGCATATGGTGCGGGCAAGATGCAGATAGGCCGCCGCCGCGAAGCCACCCGGCAGGACGAAAGATCGCAGCGGCTCAAGCTCGCCGTTAAGCCGGTCGATTTCGCTTTCCAGCCACGTCACCTGCGCGGCGGTGACGGTGAGCCGCGCGCCGCCCGGCCCTTTGCCCTTGCCGGGCGTGCACAGGTCGGCCCCGACATCGAACAGATCGTTCTGGATGCGGACCAGGGAGTGATCAAGCGCGGCCTCGCCGGCGGTATGCAGCCGCGCGATCCCGATCGTGGCGTTGGTCTCGTCAAGCGTGCCGTAGGCCGCGATCCGCAGATCGTATTTCTTGCGCCGCTCGCCGGTGCCCAAGGCCGTCGTGCCGTCGTCGCCGGTGCGGGTGTAGATCTTGTTGAGGACGACCATCGTCGGCTTCGCCGCTATCCAAGTTTGCCAAAAGTCTATTTTGCCCAGAGTCTATTTGGCCATCGCCCAGATCGTGATCATGATGATCACGATGGCGACGAATTGAAGGAGAACCCGCAACCGCATCAGCTTCTGCGAGGTATTGCCCGAACCCCCACGCATCATGTTGACGAGGCCGAGCAGCAAAACCACCGCGACGGCGCCGATGGCGATCGGAACGAGTCCGTGGGACAGGAAATTTGCCATGAGGCTACTTAGAGCGCATCGCGATCGGGTTCAACCATACGTTCCGTCACCCTGAGGCGCGCTCAAAGCGCGCACCTCGGAATGACGCCGACCTGCCTGCTCAGTTCGATCCGTCCAGCAATCGCCGCGCGATCACGTGCGCCTGGATTTCGGCAGCGCCCTCGAAAATGTTCAGGATGCGCGCATCGCAAAGAATCCGCGACACCGGGAACTCGACCGCAAAGCCGTTGCCGCCGTGAATCTGCACGGCATTGTCGGCGGCGGCCCAGGCGACGCGCGCCGCCAGAAGCTTTGCCATGCCGGCTTCGAGATCGCAGCGGCGGCCGGAATCCTTCTGCCGGGCGGCGTAATAGGTGAGCTGGCGCGCGATCATGATTTCGACCGCCATCATCGCCAGCTTGTCGGCGACGCGCGGGAAATTGGCGATCGGCTCGCCGAACTGCACCCGGGTCGTCGCGTAGCTCATCGCCTGCTCCATCGCCGACTGTGCGACGCCGACGGCGCGCGCGGCGGTCTGGATGCGGGCTGACTCAAACGTCGCCATGAGCTGCTTGAAGCCGAGCCCCTCGACGCCGCCAAGGAGATTTTCGGCCTTCACCGAAAAACCGTCGAAGGCGATCTCGTATTCCTTCATGCCGCGATAGCCGAGCACCTCGATCTCGGTGCCCGACATGCCGGCGGCCGGGAACGGCCGCTCGTCGCTGCCGCGCGGCTTTTCCGCCAGCAGCATGGAGAGGCCGCGATAGCCTTTCTCGGCCGGATTGGTGCGCACCAACAGCGTCATCACATCGGCGCGTACCGGGTGGGTGATCCAGGTCTTGTTGCCGTAGACCTTGTAGGCGTTACCCTCGCGTACCGCCCGCGTCTTGAGCGAAGCGAGATCGGAGCCGGTATTCGGCTCGGTGAACACCGCCGTCGGCAGCACCTCGCCGGACGCTATTTTCGGCAGCCATTTACGTTTTTGCGCTTCCGTGCCGCTGCCAAGGATAAGTTCGGCGGCGATTTCGGAGCGGGTGCCGAGGCTGCCGACCCCGATATAGCCGCGGGAGAGTTCCTCGGACACCACGCACATCGATTCCTTGCCGAGGCCCATGCCGCCATAATCCTCGGGGATGGTGAGGCTGAACACGCCAAGCTCGGACATCTGCGTGATGATATCGAGCGGGATATACTCGTTACGCAGATGCCATTCCTGGGCATATGGCACGACCTGGCCGTCGGCGAACTTGCGCATTTCCTCCCGGATCGAGTCGAGCGTTTCCTCAAGCCCGGTAGCGCCGATGGTCGGCTCCTGCCGTTCCCGCATCAACTCGGCGAGCCGCGCCCGGCGCTGCGCGGTGTTGCCGTAGGCGATCAAATGCTCGACGGCGGGATTGATTCGCGCCGCCACCGCCGCCGGGCCAAGCCCCAAATCGGCGAGACGCACGATCTCGCCCTGGCTCATCGGAATGCCGCCGACGATCTGGGCCAGATATTCTCCGGCGCCGATGCGGACCAGAAGCTCTTCGACTTCGCCGAAATTCCCGATCGCCGAAAGCCGCTGCACGTAGGCCGTAAGCTGACGTAGCGCCTCCACGTAGGTTGCAAACCAGGCCAGGCCGTGGGTGGCGCGCTGCTCGCGATCGAGCGCGCGCGCAACCGCGCGGCCGTCGCGCACCACACGCTCGGCGACCGCCCGGCGTGCGTCGGCGAACAGGGCATCGACGGCGTCGACCGCCTGGCTCAACGTCCCGATCAGTTCCTTCTCGGCGGACATGGTGGATGCGGCAAGCGACATAACAGGGCTCCGATGAGCTCGTCTGGACGGTCCCGGCGGTAACCAAGCTTACGCGTGCAGTGCACAAAAAGCCAATATTCCCGACCTCCGGCTTCGTTCACTAGCGGAGCCAGTCGCGACCGTTCGGAAGCGGGGGCGTGCTACGGCGGCAGCATTCGGCGACCCGGCGACGCTCGACCATTCGGGCCGCTCGCTGGACGCATGTCGCGCGGCGATACGCCGTGCTGGATCTTGAACGCGTCGCTAAAGTGCGCCGGATTTCGAAAGCCGTAGCGGAAGGCGATCTCTTTGATTCTCAAATGCTGCTTTCGGACATCGATCAAGTCCTCGCATGACCGCGCCAGCCGCCGCCTGCGCACGTAGTCCCCGGCGGATTCGCCCGCTGCGTGAAATATCTTGTGCAGGTAGCGTACCGAAATCCCGACGGCCGCGGAAATTCTCGCGGGACCAAGCTGCGGGTCATCGAGGTTGTCCTCGATAAATGCAACACAACGGCGGTAGATCGCCGACCGTACGGCGGAGTCGCCGATCGGCAGACACGCGTCGCATGCGCTATCAAACAGGACGCCAAACATGTCTGCAACACTGCCGGCGCAGCCGTCGGCTGCGCTTTCCGCAATGTGTGGCGCCTCCCGCGCCAGCGACTGAACGACGTCAGCCATCACCCGGCCAAGGCCAGCGTCCGCGCTAAGCGGCGTTGCCACGAGATCATCGGCCCGCTTAAGCCGCGAGCGCACGACACCAGCCGGCATGCTCACATCCAGTACGTTGGTCGGCTCGACATGCTGGAAAGTGTATGGAGCGTTACAATCGAACAGGGTGAACATGTTCGGTCCGAGAACACACGCGCGACCGGCCTGCGTTACTTTGAGGCTTCCGGCCCGCAACAGAACCAGCACGAATCTTTCGTTCTGAGCCTTGGAAACCTGCTTCTTAGTCCGCTCACCATATTCGCGGGTGGCGCGGATTTCCGTGAGTGTCAGGTACCCAAGCGACGAGCACTTTATCTCCCCGGCGAAAGTTGCCTCGTTGCCGAAGCTCACAGAGCTCAGTCCGAATTTATCGTCGATGAAGTCGCACCATGCGCGCCGCGCATCTTTCGCATCCGCGCTGTTGAAGTAGAACGGCATCATCTGACTTCTCCGTTGGGCCGTTCGGCAGATTCGGGCGCTTGTTTCGTCGGCCACAACGCCCGATTCCTACCGTCAGAGTGCACGAGCGCTATCAGTGACCTTGACTTGGATCGGGTTCAAGCTTTTTGATTTCGCCCAAATCCGGGATGACGTCGGCTCCGGACGGCGGAACTCACACACCGTACTAAGGGAGGTTTCGGTGAGCTATACGCAAGAAATGCGTGAGGACCGGCGATCCATCAATCCCGTATTCAACAACCGCAAGCTCAAGCTCGGAACTTTTCAGACCAACCTCGACTACGGCTGCCTGATGGCCGACATCGAAGGCCGGCTGAAAATCAGTTGGCCGAATACATTGGCGCTCGCCAAGCTTTCCGACGAGATGGAGTTCGAGGCGCTGCTGCCGGTCGCGAGGTGGCGCGGCTTCGGCGGCAAGCTCAATCCGCAAGGCCCGGGCTTCGAAACCTATAGCTGGGCCGCCGGCATCGCTGCATCGACCCATAATGCCGGCGTTGTCGCGACCTCGCATTGCTCGATGAACCATCCGATCGTCGCGGCGAAACAAGGCACCGTCATCGATCATATTTCCGGCGGCCGCTTCATTCTCAACATCGTCACCGGCTGGAACAAGCCGGAGATCGATATGTTCGGCGCAGAAATTCTGCCGCACGAAGAGCGTTACGACATGGCGGAGGAATGGCTTTCCGTCATCAAACGGCTGTGGACCGAAGACGACGAATTCGATCACGAGGGCAAGTATTACAAGATCGAGAAAGGCTATCTGCAGCCGAAGCCGATTCAGCGGCCCTATCCGCCCATCATAAATGCCGGCGGCTCGGAGCGCGGCCGCCACTTCGCCTGCAAATATTGCGACATCGCTTTCACGGCGCTTGGCTCACCGGACTTCGAAAAGAACAAGGCGCAGATCGAAGGCTACCGCAAACTCGCGCGCGAGGAATATGGGCGCGAGATTGCCGTCTGGTCGTCGGCGAACATCATCCAAGCCGAAACCGAAGGCGAGGCGCGCCGTTTTCAGGACTACATCATCAACGAGAAGGGCGACTGGGAGGCCGTATCCTTCGCTCTGTCGACCATGGGCATCAACGCCAAGACCTTTCCGCCCGAGGCCATGGAGCATCTCAAGCAGTTCTTCATCGCCGGCTGGGGCGGGTATCCGCTGGTCGGAACCAAGGAGCAGGTAATCGACGGCCTCAAGAAGCTTTCCGACATGGGCCTCGACGGCGTCCTGCTGTCCTGGCCGCGCTACGAGGAAGGGATGCGGGAATTCAAGAACGTGACCTACCCGTTGCTGGTGCAAGCCGGATTGCGCTGAAGCAAACTTCCAAAGCAAAAGCCGAGAGGAAACCCATGCCGCGTTTGGACGGGAAAGTCGCTATCGTCACCGGCGCCGCCGCCGGTCCAAAAGCGGCGCTGGGCGCGGTGTTCGCCAAGGCGCTGGCTGCCGAGGGCGCCAAAGTCGTCGTCGCCGACGCCAGGGATTGCAACTCGGTCGCGGCCGAGATTGCCGCTGCCGGCGGAACGGCCCACCCCGTCCTCGCCGATGTTCGCGATGCCAAAGCGGTCGCGGCGATGATTGCGGAAACGGAGAGAAAATTCGGCAGGCTCGACATCCTCGTCAACAACGCCGCCGTCGGCTCAAACATTCCGCCTGTCGCCATCGAAGACATCGATGTCGACCTGTGGGACGAGTTCATGGCGGTCAATGTGCGGGGCACTTTCCTCTGTACCAGGGCCGCCATTCCCGCGATGCGCCGGAACAATTACGGCAAAATCATCAATCTCGGCTCGACGACGATGCTGTCGGGCCTGTCGCATCGTCTGCATTACGTCACCTGCAAAGGCGCGATCGCTGCGATGACACGGTCGATGGCGCGGGAGCTTGGCCCGTCCGGCATCCGGGTGAATACCCTGGCGCCGGGGCTGGTGATGAACGATTCCGTCGCCGCGTCGATGGCGGGACGGCCGGGGCTGCACGATTTTGTTTTGAGCACTCGGGCGATCAGGAAGGACGTTTTCGCCGACGAGCTCGTCGGCACCTTGATCTACCTGGCGTCGCCCGACAGCGACGCGGTGACCGGACAGTTCCTGATCGTCGACAATGGCGGCGACTATACGTGAAACGACCCGGCGGTCAGCGCGTTGACAGTTTAGCGGTCACGATGGAATGACGCGGTGGAATGACGTATCTGTTGCGGCAGAACTCCGCCGAGGCAGCCCCCGCATTGCCCACCATCCGCCTTTGTTTTCACGTCGCATTTGAGGCGTTCCTTCGCTTCAACCGCGATGACGGCTGGGCGATTGCCAGCCACATCGCGCTGTCGATCTTGATGGCGGTATTCCCATTTCTGATCGTGGTCACGGCGCTCGCCGGCTTCATCGGCTCGGTCAATCTCGCCGACGAGGTCGCCCGACTGGTATTCGCGGCGTGGCCTCATCAAGTGGCGGGCCCGATCGCCAGCGAAATCCACAACGTACTCACCACCGCGCGCGGCGGCGTCCTGACGCTCGGCGCCGTCTTTGCAGTCTATTTCGCCTCCAGCGGCATCGAAAGCCTGCGCATCGGGCTCAACCGCGCCTACGGATTGCGGGAAGAGCGGAGCTTTTGGCTGTTGCGGCTGGAATTGATCGGCTACGTCCTTGTCAGCGCGATCGCGCTTCTGGCGCTGGCGTTTTTGGTGGTGCTCTGGCCGCTGATGTTCAAAGCCGCGGCCGCTTACGCTCCCTGGCTCGAGCCGCTCCAGCCCCATCTCAATTTCGCGCGCTTCGCCATCGGCGGCATGGTGCTCGCGGTAGCGCTTTTCATTCTGCATATGTGGTTGCCGGCCGGACGGCGCACCCTCGGCCGAGTCTGGCCGGGGATAGCAGCGACGCTGGTGCTGTGGCTCGCCTGCGGCTTCGCCTACGGCCACTATCTCGCGGATTTCGCCCAGACCTACGTGACTTATTATGCCGGCCTCGCCTCGGCGATGATCGCGCTGGTATTTCTCTATTACAGCGCCTGGATTTTCGTCTATGGCGGCGAACTCAACGCCGAAATCGCTCGCGTGCGGGAGCAAGCACGGTAGCTGATACCGTCAAACCCGGGCGTTATTCGACTGCCGGGTGAGCTCCGGCAGGGAAGCTGCTTCCAGCACGTCTTCGAAATTCCGCAGCCCCGGCCGCTTCGCGTTGACCAGCACCGCCATGTTGCCGGGCTTGTGGCGGTTGGTGCGCATCAATTCATGGGCGTAGGGAATCTTCTCCCAGGGGAACACATCGCTCATGCAGGGATCGATGCGGCGATCAATGACAAACCGATTGGCGGCGCTCGCCTGCTTCAAATGCGCGAAGTGCGAGCCCTGCACGCGCTTCTGCCGCATCCAGACATAGCGCGCGTCGAAAGTGATGTTGTAGCCCGAGGTACCGGCGCAGAACACGACCATGCCGCCGCGTTTGACGACCAGACAAGAGACCGGGAACGTCGCCTCGCCGGGATGCTCGAACACGATGTCGACGTCCCGCTTGCCGGTGATGTCCCAGATCGCCTTGCCGAAGCGGCGCGCCTCTTTCGCCCAGGCGTCATATTCGGGCGTGCCGACCTTGGGCATCGCGCCCCAGCAGTTGAATTCCTTGCGGTTGATGGCGCCCTTGGCGCCGAGATTGAACACGTATTCCATCTTGGAGTTGTCGGACACGACAGCGATGGCATTCGCGCCCGAAGCGGCGACAAGCTGGAGGCCGAACACCCCGAGCCCGCCCGAGGCGCCCCAAACCAGCACGTTGTCGCCCGGTTTGAGCGTATGTGGCGGATGGCCGAACAGCATGCGGTAGGCGGTGGCGAGCGTGAGCGTGTAGCAGGCCGACTCTTCCCAGGTCAGGTGCGCCGGCTTCTGCATGAGTTGCCGCGACTGCACGCGGCAGAATTGCGCGAACGAGCCGTCCGGCGTCTCGTAGCCCCAGATACGCTGCGACGGCGACAGCAGCGGATCGCCGCCGTTGCATTCCTCGTCGTCGCCGTCGTCCTGATTGCAGTGGATGATCACTTCGTCGCCGACGTTCCAGCGCCTGACCTTCGAGCCGATCGCCCACACGACGCCCGACGCGTCCGAGCCCGCGACATGAAAAGGATTTTTGTGGACGTCGAGCGGCGAGATCGGCTGGCCAAGCCCGGCCCACACGCCGTTGTAGTTGACGCCGCCGGCCATGACATAGACCAGCACCTCATCATCGCCGATCGGCCAGGTCGGCAGCACTTCGTGCTGCATCGCCGTCTCCGGCGGGCCATGACGTTCCTTGCGGATCGCCCAGGCGTGCATGTTGGCCGGCACGTGACCGAGCGGCGGAACTTCGCCGATGTCATAAAGGTCTTTCAGCGGCGCTGCCGACGGTTTCTTTTGCGCGACGGCCATGGCGGACAGCTCCCGGTTGATCGGCCGAATTTGCGATCTTTAGTGTGCCGCAGTTGATGTTGCAGCGCAATAAGTAGTTCGGACTTGGCCAGGTTCCCATCCCGAACGGTTACTGACAGAGGGCGCCACAGGCCTTATGGTCGCCCGGCAATGGCGGTGCCTGGGCAATGTGGCCCGGCACAAGGGGACATTCGGGGGAAGGCATGGAACCTCAGAGCATTATCGTTTGGCTCATCGTTGGCGGCGTGGCCGGCTGGCTTGCCGGCATGGTCGTCAAGGGCGGCGGCTACGGATTAATTGGCGATATCATCGTCGGCATCGTCGGCGCGTTCATCGCCGGCTGGCTGTTGCCGAGAATAGGGATCGTCATCGGTGCCGGCATCGTCGGCGCGATCATCAATGCCTTCATCGGCGCGGTCATACTGCTGATCGTCCTGCGGCTGATCAAACGCGTTTAATGCTTCTTCAACGCCGCCTGCCTAGCTTCGCCACGACCAAGCGAGGCGGCGCGGGCAATGGCCCTGTTCGAGATATCCCCCGGGCGAAGCGCCGCGGCGCAGCCGCCGCGCATTGTCGAGTCGATCTGCCTCGCCGTCATCGTCGCCGAGGCGGTGTTTCTCGCCGGTTCGTACTTCACGGGGATGTGGCTCGTTGCGAAGGATGGCGGCGGGGTCGCCACCGACTTCGTCAATGTCTGGGCTGCCGGACGCCTGGTGCTTAGCGGCCATGCGGCCGCGGCATACGATTGGCCGACCCACAAGCTCGCCGAAGACGCCGCACTGGGCCATGCTTTCGACGGCTATTACGGCTGGCATTACCCGCCGCCGTTTTTGTTCGTCGCCGCCGCCCTCGCCTCGCTGCCTTACACGTTCGCTTATCTGGCCTGGACCGCGGGAACCTTCCTGCTCTATCTGGCGGCGATACGCACCATCATCGGCGATCGCATCGGGTATCTCCTCGCCGCGGCGTTTCCGCCGGTCCTGGCAAATTTTTTCGTCGGGCAAAACGGCTTTCTCAGCGCGGCGTTGTTCGGCGGCACTCTCGTTCTCATCGAGCGCCGCCAGTCGATCCTTGCCGGCGTGCTGCTTGGGCTGCTGAGCTACAAACCGCATCTGGGCTTGCTGTTTCCCATCGCACTCGTGGCCGCCGGCCAATGGCGTGTGATCGCGACCGCCAGCATTGTTGCGTCGCTCATGGCGGTCGCATCGTGGTTTGCGTTCGGCAGCGAGAGCTGGCTCGCGTTCCTCGGCAACATCGGCCAATCCTCGCAGGCCGTCTTCGCCGAGGGCAAGGCGAATTGGAGCAAGCTGCAAACCGCATTCGGCCTGGTGCGTTCGCTCGGCGGCAACGAGACATTGGCGTGGACCGCGCAAGCTGCAGTGACGGCGACCGCGGCGGTGGTCGTCGCCCTCGTCTGGCGCAGTCGCATCTCTTACGAGATCAAGGCGGCAGTGCTCGGCACCGGAGCCTTGCTGGCGACGCCGTATCTCTACACCTATGATCTCGCCGTTCTCGCCGTACCGCTGGCTTTCCTGTTCCGGCTCGGCCGCGCGCGGGGCTTTTTGTCGCAACGAATTGGCCGGCATCGGCGTAGCCTGCCTGTTGATCCTTATCTTCATCCTGCCGGCCGTGAAAGTGCCGGTAGGGCTTGTTGCCATCGTCATCGTGACCGCGCTGATCGCGCGCCGCGCCTTCGCTGCGCAGAGCGCCGCGGCGTGAGCACGCAGGCGATGATCCAATCGCCGGCGGCGACGCAGCCGTCGGCCACACGCCTGATTCGCCTGATCGGCCTGACGCTTGCGCTCGGTTATCTGATCGTTCTCGGCGGCGCGTATCTCAAAGGCGAATTTCCGATCGACCCGCAAGGCCGGGTGATCGCCAACGACTTCGTCAATGTCGTCGCCGCCGGGCGGCTGACCCTCGATGGCAATCCGGCTGCGGCTTACGACTGGCCGATCCACAAGCAGGCCGAAGTCCGCGTCATCGGCCATGACTTCGAGGACTATTACGGCTGGCATTATCCGCCGACATTCCTTTTTGTTGCCGCCGCGCTGGCGACGCTGCCCTACCTGACTGCCGCTATCGGCTGGCTCGCGGCGACCTTCTTTGCCTATGCGGCTGCGCTCGCCGGCATTCTCGGCCGGCGCACCGGCATTCTGGTTGCGCTCGGATTTCCCGCCACGATCTGGAACATAACCGCCGGCCAAAACGGTTTCCTCACCGCCGCACTCATCGGCGGCACGCTTGGGCTCCTGGAAAAGCGACCGGCACTTGCCGGCGTCTGTCTCGGGCTCCTCACCTACAAACCCCAGTTCGGCTTGTTGTTTCCGCTGGTGCTGATCGCCGATCGGCGCTGGCAGACAATTGCGGTGGCGGCGTTCGTCGCGGTCAGCCTTGCTGTTCTATCGTGGCTCGCCTTCGGCAGCGCGAGCTGGGAAGCCTTTGTCCACTGGATGCCGATCACAAGCCGCGTCGTGCTGACCGAGGGCCATGCCGACTGGAATCGCTTGCAAAGCCTGTTCGGCCTGGTCCGCTCATACGGCGGCAGCGAGCAATTGGCGTGGACCATTCAGGCAGCCGGCAGCCTCGCGGTCGCCGTCGCGGTCATCGGCCTGTGGCGCAGCCGCGCGCCTTTCGATCTTAAGGCCGCGGCGCTCGCCGCCGGCACGCTCGTCGTTACGCCTTACCTCTATATGTACGATCTGGTGGTGCTCGCGGTCGCGGTGGCGTTTTTGCTGCGATTTGCTCTGGAACAGGGCTTTCGCCCCGGCGAGGTGGCTGGACTTGGCGCCGCCGGTGTACTTATCCTGATCTTCCCCTACGTCAAGACCCAGGTCGGGCTTGCCGCGGTGTTGATCGTGCTGGTTCTGGTGGCGCAGCGCGCGCTTGCGGTTACCCGCCTTACTCCGCAGGAACCATAGCAGGCACCGGCGGAGCGAGGTCGAAGCCGCTTTGCCGGCGCGCGATGATCTGCCCGACCCGCCGCGCCGCGACGATCGCCAGCGCCGCAACCACCACGCCGCCGATGAGGTCAATGAAATAGTGGCCGCCATTGAGCGGCGTCGCCGCCAGCATGGCGGCGTTGACCAGCAGCGCGAGCGGCCGCAGCCAGCGGATCGTCCACAAAGCCCAGCCGAACAGCACGGCAGACGCAGCGTGAAAACTGGGAAAGGTAACAATGCCGCCGAGCCCCAAAAGCTCGAGATGGCGCAACACGCCCTCGCGAGTCGGCGGCAGATCGCGCAGCTGATCGAGATAGGCGCCCGGATTGATATTTTTGAGACTGGCGGGATCGAGCCCGATCTCGTGATAGACGCCGATTGCCGGCACCAGCGCCGAGATGATGGTCGTGGCGGCAAGAGCCACGCCAAAAGCGAAAGTGAATTCTTCGATGCGCTGATAGCGCCGGTTCGCGGCCAGCACGACCGGTATGGCAAAGAGCGGCCAACCGATCATCGCGTAGCCTACATTCAGCCAGCTCGCGAGCGATGGACGATCGTCGACGAAATGGACATAGGCCGCCCAGTCGAGCCCCATCGCTCGATCCGCGGCGAGCAAAGCGGAGTCCTGCATGGGTAAATTGATGGCTGCAGCGACATAGGTCATCGGCGCCATGACCGCCGTGGTCAGCACGATCTGCGCGGTGGCGCCGAGCACGAACATGACTTGCGGATCGCGTCGCGTCGGCGAGCGAGCGTTGGCGTGCGCGAAGCCTGCGTAAAGGCCGACATAGCCGACGGCGATCAACACCCCAACCGGGGCGATGGAGAAATCCGTGACCAAAACGCTGAACGCCAGCATCGCGGCCAACGTGCCGACGACGATCCAGTTAAACAGGAAGAAACGCCAGGCCGCTTCGGTTTCGTCGGACGTTATGACGGATGCTGCTTGCATGCCGGCAAACTGGCCCGGGACCGGTTAAAGCCCGCAGAATCCCGATGGTTAAAATCGGGTGTGACGCTTGACTATCGTTAATGTTTAAACTGCCGATTGGGTGCATGGAGAAGTAAATGTTCGCGAAATTGCGCTTGTTTGCCTATACGGCCCTAACACTCGCGGCTGCGGCATCGCTCGCCGTCGCCGCAGCAGTTCCAACTGCTCCAGCCAACGCGGCCGATCCAATCAAAATCGGTCTGGGCATGTCGCTCACGGGCAAGCTCGCCGGCAACGGCAAAATGGCCCTGCTCGGCATGCAAATCTGGGAAGACGACGTCAATGCCGCGGGTGGACTGCTCGGGCGGCCGGTGAAACTTGTCTACTACGACGATCAGAGCAATCCGGCACAAGTTCCCGGGATCTATTCGAAGCTGCTCGATGTCGACAAGGTCGACCTGATTGTCTCCGGCTATGCCTCGACCCAGATCGCCGCGGCGATGCCGATCGCGATCGCGCGGAAAAAGCTGTTCATCGGCTTGTCCGGAACCGGCATCAACGATGCATTCCATTATCCGATGTATTTCGCGATGATTCCCACCGGCCCGAACGCGAAACCTGCTTTCACGCTGGGCTTCTTCAAGGTAGCCGAGGCACAGAATCCGAAGCCGCAGACGATTGCCCTTTCCTATGCCGACGCCGAGTTCGGGCAGAATGCGTGCGACGGCGCGCGCGAAAATGCCAAAGCGTCCGGCTTCAAAATCGTCTACGACAGGAATTATCCGCCATCGACCGTCGATTTCACCCCGATCGTGCGCGCGATCGAGGCCCGCAATCCGGACCTGCTGGTGGTGTGCTCCTATCCGCTCGACACCGTCGGCATGATCAAGGCGATCCACGAACTCGGCTACAAGCCGAAGATGTGGGGCGGCGCGATGGTCGGTCTGCAGTCGACCGCGCTCAAGACTCAGCTCGGGCCGCTGCTCAATGGCATCGTCAATTTCGAGACCTGGATGCCGGTCAAATCGCTGGCGTCGCCAAGCGCCGTCGAGTTTCTGAAGAAATACCAGGAACGCGCCAAAACCGCCGGGACCGACGCGCTCGCCTTCTATCCGGTCATGGCCTATGCGGATCTTCAAGTGCTCGGCGATGCCATCGCAGCAACAAAGAGCCTCACGGACGAGACGCTCGCCGACTACATGCACACGGCCGCCTTCCACACCGTGGTCGGCGACATCAAGTTCGGCAAGGAGGGCGAATGGGTGGAAGACCGAATGCTCGCCGCCCAGTTCCAGAATATCAAGAGCAACAGCGTCGACGAATTTCGCGACTTGAAGACGGAGGTCGTGGTCTATCCGCCCGACCTCAAGAGCGGAGAAGTCATCTACCCCTATGAAAACGCGCTGGTGAAATAACGCGCCGCTCGACCCGAAAGGTCCGCTAAAGCGCGATGTTGCATCGCAATAAAATACGCGTCACATTGCATGTACTTAAACACTTGACGGACCGATGGACGATCAGCCGCGCCGCGACAAGGTACGAGGCGACAAGCCTTTACGAGGCGACAAGCCCTTACGAGGCGACAAGCCTTGGATATTCCGGACTTATGCCGGGCATTCGACCGCCGCGGCCTCGAATGAGCTTTACCGTAAAAATCTGGGCAAAGGGCAGACCGGCCTCTCGGTCGCCTTCGACCTGCCGACGCAGACCGGATACGACGCCGACCATCCGCTGGCCAAAGGCGAAGTCGGCAAGGTGGGCGTGCCGATCTCGCATATCGGCGACATGCGCATGCTGTTCGACGGCATCCCGCTCGGCGCGATGAACACGTCGATGACGATCAACGCCACCGCCGCGTGGCTGTTGGCGCTTTACGTGGCACTCGCCGACGAGCAAAGCGTGCCGCGCACCACGCTTACCGGCACGACGCAGAACGACATCATCAAGGAATATCTTTCGCGCGGCACGTATGTATTTCCGCCCGCCCCGTCGATGCGGCTCACCAAGGACGTGATCCTGTTCACGACCAAGGAGATGCCGAAGTGGAATCCGATGAATGTCTGCTCGTATCACCTGCAGGAAGCCGGCGCGACCCCGGTGCAGGAGCTTGCCTTCGCGCTTGCCACCGCCATCGGCGTGCTGGACGCGGTAAAGGCGTCCGGGGAATGCGCCGAAGATGAATTCGGCGAGGTGGTCGGGCGTATTTCGTTCTTCGTCAATGCCGGACTGCGTTTCATCACCGAAGTCTGCAAGCTGCGCGCCTTCACCGAGCTGTGGGACGAGATCACGCACGAACGCTACGGCGTGACCGATTTAAAGCACCGGCGCTTCCGCTATGGCGTGCAAGTCAACTCGCTCGGCTTGACCGAGCAGCAGCCGGAGAACAATGTCGCCCGTATTCTCCTCGAAATGCTTGCGGTGACGCTGTCGAAGGACGCCCGCGCGCGCGCCGTGCAACTTCCGGCCTGGAACGAGGCGCTTGGACTGCCGCGGCCGTGGGATCAGCAATGGTCACTACGCATGCAGCAGATCCTCGCCTACGAGACCGACCTGCTGGAATATGGCGACATTTTCGACGGCTCGCCGGTCATCGCCGCCAAGGTCGCGGACCTGAAGAAAGCGGCAAAGGAAGAGCTCCGGCAGATCGAACAAATGGGCGGCACGGTCGCGGCCGTCGAATCCGGCTATCTCAAGCAACAACTCGTCGAGTTGAATTCGCGACGTGTCGAAGCAATCGAGCGCGGCGAGCAGACCGTGGTCGGCGTCAACCGCTTTGTCGAAACCGAACCATCGCCGCTGGCGGATGCAGCGGACGCGGTACTGACCGTCTCGGAGGAAGCGGAGATCGGCCAGATCGCACGGCTCACGGCGTGGCGTGCCGAGCGCGACAACGAGGCGGTCGCCGCTGCGCTGGCAGCTTTGCGCCAGGCGGCGCAAACCGGCGCCAATATCATGCCGCCGTCGATCGTCTGCGCGAAGGCCGGCGTCACCACCGGCGAATGGGGCTTCGCGCTACGTTCCGCGTTCGGCGAATACCGGGCGCCGACCGGCGTCGGCACCGCGATGCGCAACGATGCCGAAGGGCTCGACGACATCCGCGCCGAAGTCGATCGCGTTTCAAGGAAGCTCGGCCGGCGCCTGAAGTTCCTGATCGGCAAGCCGGGCCTCGACGGCCACTCCAACGGCGCCGAGCAAATCGCCGCTCGCGCCCGCGACGCCGGCATGGAAGTTGTCTATGACGGCATCCGTCTGACGGCGGAGGCGATCGCCGCTGCGGCGGCGGAAAAGAACGTGCACGTCATCGGCCTTTCGATTCTGTCCGGGTCGCACCTGCCACTGGTGCACGACGTCATGGCGCGCATGAAGGAGGCCGGCATCGACGACGTGCCGGTCGTGGTCGGCGGCATTATTCCACCGCAGGACGCCAGCGCCTTGAAAGATGCCGGCGTCGCCGAGGTCTACACGCCGAAGGACTTCGAATTGAACCGGATCATGGCCGACGTGGTGCGCATCGTCGAAGACACCGCGCCAGACAGTAACTAGCACTACTTTGGCAGATTATTAGCGGTACGGGATTCCCAAATCAGTTTTTCTGTGACTCATGGGTGGTCGGCTTTTGGAGGGCCGACCATGGCGGGAAGGTATTTGAATTGGGAAGACGAGCTTGGACGTTGGCTCAAACCGTTTTTGGATCGTTTGGGTCACAAGGCGCGGCGGCGGATGTGCCCGCTTTATGTGGCGGGGCTGATCGGGCCAGGAGATCGTAAGAGCGTTCAGCCGATGGCTGAGCGGCTTGCCCCAGGCGACTATGATCAGCTGCATCATTTCGTTTCGGCCGGCGTCTGGGATGCCGCACCATTGGAGACGGAGCTGCTCATTCGAGCGGACCGGCTCGTCGGTGGCGGCGATGCGGTTTTAGTAATCGACGATACTGCGGTGCCGAAAAAAGGCATGCATTCGGTTGGGGTCGCCGCTCAATATGCCTCGGTGCTGGGCAAGACGGCCAACTGCCAGACACTGGTTTCCCTGACACTGGCACGCGGTGAAGTACCGGTGATGGTGGCGTTGCGCCTTTTTCTTCCCGAGGGTTGGACGAAAGATCGGAGGCGTCTAAAGCGAGCTGGTGTCCCGGTCGAATATCAAACGACCCGGACAAAACCGGAGATCGCCTTGGCGGAGATCGATCGCATGATAGCGGCCGGTGTGCGCTTCGGCTGTGTGCTGGCGGATGCTGGTTATGGGCCCAGTGCGCCGTTCCGTCAGGGCCTTACGGCTCGCAAGCTTGCCTGGGCGGTGGGCATCCCTCGTCACCTCAAGGTCTACCCTGTCGGCGTGCGGCTCATTTGGCCAATTACCAAAGTTCGAGGGCGGCCCCGCAAGCGGCACGTGCCGGATACTCTATCGATAGCGGCTGAAGACATGCTGGCCAATGCCAAATGGAAAAATGTGAGCTGGCGAAGCGGGACGAAAGGCCGGCTCGAAGCCCGATTTGCTGCTGTCCGTGTGCGTACCGCCGATGGACCGCCTCAGCGGATATGGGACAAAGGTCAGCAGCATCTTCCGGGTGACGAGGCTTGGCTCATCGGCGAGCAACGCCTGTCGGGAGAGAAAAAGTACTATCTTGCCAACCTGCCAGCCGAGATGGATCTGCGCAACTTGGCGGCCACAATCAAAGCGCGATGGATCTGCGAGCAGGCCCATCAGCAACTGAAAGAGGAGCTTGGCCTCGACCACTTCGAAGGCAGGTCCTGGCATGGACTTCATCGTCATGCGCTCATGACAATGATCGCATACGCCTTCCTGCAGCATCGCCGCCTCACAAAAGTGAGGCGGGGAAAAAAGAATCCTCGGACCGCCGCCTCAACCAAGCTTGCCAGCCGTCCGTCACGCCATCATCGCGCTTATCGCTCGATCACCATCGCAGCGATGCCCACACTGTCGAAAATGGATTTGCAGCGGGCAGCGGCGTGAGTAAATCTGCCAAAGTAGTGCTAGAGCACGTACTCAAAAATCGAAATTGGTGAGCGGGGGGTTTGGCAATGTCTGCTTTGCCCCCAAAAGCGGAATTAAGTCGGACTTCGCGCTATTTCCGTAAGGTGCCAACGAGCGACATAAGGCTAGGCCAGTTGTTACAACTATGCGGCACATTCGTTGATCTCGTTGCGGAGCCTCGTGAAGTCGATAGGCCTGGTCAGAGGCGCCTCAGCGCCATTCTCGAGTGCCTTTACGCTTAGTCTCAGCATCACCATAAGCGGTAATCTTATAACTGGGACGCTGGTCGCAGCGCCTTGGCCTTAGGCAAAAGCTCAAGACCGCTCATCCCGGGCATGTTGATGTCGGACAGGATCAGGATCCGTGAGGCTTTCCCGGCGTCGCGGATGCAATGCTGTGCCGCCGGTGCGGACAAGTTTATCTGAATGTACCGTGTGCTAGCCTAGTCGACGATCGGATATAATTTGAGAAGGACATGCTTATCCTCGATCCCGTAGTACTGAATCTCGCCGTGGCCCTTGGGATAGGCCTATTGATCGGCGGCGAACGGGAGCGCCGCAAAGGCGCGGGTCCCTCGCGTTCGCCGGCGGGAGTCCGCACGTTTACGGTTACGTCGCTGGCTGGAGCCATCAGCTTCACCGTTGGCGGCGAACTCGTGCTTGCCGTCACCATGGCAGGCGTGATCGCTTTAACCGCGGTTGCCTATTGGCGAGGCCACGACGATGACCCTGGGCTGACAAGTGAAGTCGCGTTGATCCTGACCACGTTGCTCGGGGGGCTTTCCATGCGACAGCCAGCATTGGCGGCCGGCGTGGCAGTTACCGCGGCAATTCTGCTTGCTGCAAGAACTCCACTCCATCATTTTGTTCGCACAGTGCTCAGTGAAAGTGAGGTTAGAGACGCTTTAATCTTTGCTGGAGCGACGCTGGTCGTCCTTCCGCTCGTTCCAGATCGCCCAATGGGACCATACGGCGCACTAAACCCACATACGATTTGGATCATCGTGATTCTCGTCATGGCCATCAGTGCCGCTGGCTACGTCGCAGTCCGCCTGCTCGGTGCTCGATTTGGACTACCGATCGCGGGTCTCGCGTCAGGCTTTATCTCGAGCACGGCCACCATCGGCGCCATGGGCGCTCGGGCCACAAAGGAGCCGGAGGTTCTGGCGGCCGCAGTGGCGGGTGCGGTCCTGTCGTCAGTCGCCACAATACTCCAATTGGCGGCAGTTCTTGCCGCAACCAGCGTGATTACTCTGCGAGCGCTGTCAGGGCCTTTGATCTGCGCCGGCGTTGCTGCCGCCTCCTATGGAGTTTTCTTTACGATCCGAGCTTTGCATCGGAAGACTGAAGGTGCAGCCCAGCCAGGACAAGCCTTCAGCCTCTATACGGCTTTGGTATTCGCGCTGATCCTCTCCGGCATCCTAGTTGCCTCCGCCGCTCTTCGGGATTGGTTCGGAGAGACAGGCGTTATTGTGGCCGCTGCAGTTGCGGGATTCGTAGATACTCATGCAGCCGCCATCTCGATCGCGTCGCTCGTGGCCTCAGGAAAGATGAGTACAGCTGACGCAGTCATTCCAATTCTCGCAGGGCTTTCTACCAACACGATCAGCAAGATAATCTTCGCGCTTGCCAGCGGAGGACACTCTTTCCGCATGCGCGTGATGCCTGGTTTGATCCTCACCGCGTTGGCGGCCTGGGCCGGCGCGCTGAATATGCTTAGTCTCAGGCTGAACTGAAAAAGGCGCATCGTTTGGCGTGCCGGAAACCTTTGCGAAACAGCCGAACTAACCGTTCCAAGTAAGATCAATATCTTTGCAATAATCGTCCCCGGATTTGATTAGGAGGCAGCTGTGACTAGTCTTCGCTTCCATCCAGAATACCATGTCATAGAACGCATAGGTTGGTTGAGAGCTGCGGTCTTGGGAGCTAACGATGGCTTAGTCTCGACTGCGAGTTTGATTGTCGGGGTAGCCGCGGCAGCAACGAAGCAGAATGACGTCGTGATTGCGGGTGTCGCCGGGCTCGTCGCCGGCGCTATGTCGATGGCTGCCGGCGAATATGTATCCGTTAGTTCACAATCCGACACTGAAAAGGCGGATCTCATACGCGAAGGCAAAGAATTGAGCCAGAATATCGAATTCGAGCAGGACGAGCTCGCCGATATCTATGTCAAGCGCGGCGTGGATCCGAAACTTGCGCGCCGGGTCGCGGAACAGTTGATGGCGAATGATGCGTTGGCTACCCATGCGCGCGATGAGCTGGGGATTTCCGAGATCACCACTGCACGTCCGGTGCAGGCCGCGCTGACATCAGCCGTGACGTTTGCGGTAGGCGCCGCCATGCCATTGCTTATGGCTTTCCTTGCCCCAACCAGAATGCTCCTCCCGGTCGTCTCCGTTGCGTCGTTGGGCTTTCTCGCATTGCTGGGAGCGATCGGAGCCAGAGCTGGTGGCGCCAATATTTGGAGAGCTACAGCGCGAGTGACCTTTTGGGGCGCATTGGCAATGGCAGTGACCGCTGGAATCGGGGCAGTTTTCGGGACGGTAGTTTAGGTGATGCGGCCAAGTCAGCTTCAGTCAAGATAACTAGTTTCAACGTAGTCCGAGAGTTCTATCCTTCGCCGTGGGCTCGCTTTCACTTTCTCAGACTTAGTATGTAGTCGACGATCTCATTCGTCTGATCATTCGTTAAAATGATATTGGGCATTGTGGGATGGGAGGTGTTGAGGAAAACATTCAAGGCAATCGCCGTCATGCCGGGGGTGTCTGCAATTCTGGCGAAGCTCGGGGCCTGCGAATTGGGCGAGCCCAAATCCTGCTTCCCCACTGCATGACACTCGCTACAAACTTGCTGCGCGAGCAAGCGCCCTGCTTGCCCCGAATCCCGGTCCTCCGCATGAGCATAGTAGATTGCTGCGGCCATGCCGATCGCTGCGAAACTCAGACGCGCGAAGTGCATATTCGTGTTTCTCCGAACTCTATCCAATAAGGCTATGTCGCGCGTTTCATTTGTCGGAACATCCAGGACCAACGTTGCTGGGCTGAATTTCTTTAGTGACAGCCGCTCGGGCGTGGAGAGGTGGCCAAGCGCGCTGCTCACCGAGTGTGTCCTCGACATACAGCGTGTTGACGGCGACCAGAAAAACGACAGTCAGGGGCGCCGCAAGAAGAACACCGATGGGCCCCAGCAACAAACCGAAGACGAGCGTCGCAAAGATCGTCAGAACCGGCGGCAGCTCGATCGCCTCGGCCTGGACAAGGGGCGTTAGGAGGTTGCCCTCGACAAAATGGACGGCGCCGTAGACCATCGCTGCATAGAGGGCAGTCATTGGCCCCTGCGTCGCCGCCATGAGTATACCTGGCACCGACGCGAGGATCGGGCCTACGTAGGGGACGAAGGCGAATACGCCTGCAATAAGTCCAAGGGCCAAAGGCGCCCCGACGCCGAGCAACCATAGTCCGAGCGCGGTTAAGGTGCCGACCAAGATCATCGTAATGGATTGCCCGACGATCCATCGCCGCAGGGTGGCGCCGGTCAGATCAAGAACCTCGCCGAAGCGCATTCGCCGAGCGGGCGGTA
>CAVZSB010000028.1:0-37753 GCA_963777635.1 uncultured Alphaproteobacteria bacterium | reverse complement strand
GGTGGGCGGTAGAGGGATCGAACCTCTGACCCCTTCCATGTCAAGGAAGTGCTCTCCCGCTGAGCTAACCGCCCATTGAAGGCCGCGATTTAGCTGCGGGCAGCTATCGCGGTCAAGGCCGGGGCGCCTTCTCCTTAGAACTTCACCCGGTCGGCGCCCTTGAGGCCAAGCGTTTCGCGTGCCTCGGCCGGCGTCGCAATCTCGAAACCGAGCTCCTCGACAATCCGGCGGATCTTCGCCACCTGCTCCGCATTGCTCTTGGCCAGCTTGCCCGGCCCGATATAGAGCGAATCCTCAAGCCCGACGCGAATGTTACCGCCCATCATGGCGGCGTTGGTACCGAAGTTCATCTGATGCCGTCCGCCGGCGAGGACCGACCAGTAATATTTATCGCCGAACAGCCGATCGGCCGTGCGCTTCATGAACAACAGGTTGTCGAGATCGGGGCCGATACCGCCAAGAATGCCGAAGATAAGCTGCACGAACACCGGCGGCTTGAACATGCCGCGATCGATGCAATGCGCGAGGTTGTAGAGATGGCCGGTGTCGTAGCACTCGTGCTCGAATTTGACGCCGTGGCCTTCGCCGAGAAGCTTGGAGATCTTCTCGATGTCGCGAAACGTATTGGGAAAGATGTAAGCGTCGGAATTGGTAAGATAGCTCTCCTCCCAATCGTATTTCCAGTTCTTGAAGCGCCGCGCCATCGGATAGAGCGCGAAGTTCATCGATCCCATGTTGAGCGAGCACATTTCCGGCGACAGCAGCTGCGCGGCAGAGATGCGTTGCTCCACCGTCATGGTCACCGCGCCGCCGGTGGTGATGTTGACGACCGCGTCGGTCGCCTGCTTGATGCGCGGCAGAAACTGCATGAATACGTTTGGATCCGGCGACGGCCGGCCGTCCTTCGGGTCGCGCGCGTGCAGGTGCAGGATGGCGGCTCCCGCCTTGGCGGCATCGATCGCCTGCGTCGCAATCTGATCGGGCGTGAACGGCAGCGCATCCGACATGGTCGGGGTGTGGATCGACCCGGTGATCGCGCAGCTGATGATAATCTTGTTCGCCATAGGCGTTTCTCTCCCTCTCAGCCCCTGTCTCGGCGCCGTCATGGTGACGAAGATCGCCGCGATGCCGCTCGAAGAGCGGACAAATCGAGCCGATGCGACAAGTGCGGCGGCGGCGGGCCCAGCCTGTGCGCCGTGTCATATCTTGCCTTTCATGCTCCGGCCACCATTTTCGGGCGATATTGGCGCCGCTTAGGTTCCATCAATCGCTCGGACCCCGCTTGCCGGATTGGGTGCTTATTGAATAACTTCACCACCACCGGATCGAGCGGCCGGGCCAAAGCGCGGGCAAACTAGCTTAGGAGAGGCAAGATGCGAGTGAGACACCTGACGGTTGTGGCGGTGCTGCTATTGCTCGTCGGCGCCGGTCAAACGCTTGGCGCCGAGCCAAGCGCGGCTGGGCTATGGCAGTCCCTCGATGAGGACACCCATCAGCCGAACGCGTGGTTTCTCATTCGCGACCACGGCGGCCTTTATGAAGGCGCCATCGTGCGGATGTTCATGAAGCCAGGCGACGATCCGAATGTCGTTTGCGACCTGTGCAAGGACGACCGCCGCGGCAGGCCCTGGCTCGGACTGGATATCATCCGCGGCATGAAACGAAACGGCGTCGAATATACCGACGGGACCATCCTCGATCCGCGTCACGGCGACATCTACAGCGCCATGATGACTTTGACCCCGGATGGCCAAACGCTCGTCGTGCGGGGCTATCTCGGCATTTCACTCTTGGGAAAGAACCAATATTGGACGCGCCTGCCGGAAGCGGCCTACAACGAGCTCGATCCTCGCTTTAACCCCAACCCTCCGCCGGCCCGCAAGGCGAGTGGCGCGATGAAGCAGCACTAGTGTCCCGATTCCGAAGTTCGCAAGTGTTTGTCGAACCTCTGATGCGAACTTCGGGATCAAAGGGACACTAGCAAATTTATGATTCTAGTGTGGTTTTTGGATTTGAAATTCCTACGCGAGTTTGCGGTCGGATCTTAGGAACTTCAAATCCACCACACTTAGGCCGGCGCTCGCTTTCACTTCGCCGGCACTGCGGCCGCCGGGCTCTCCTGCTGGTGCTTCCGGGGTTCTTTCTCACGCGGCTTGCCCATCAGCACCGGCTGAAAGAACGCTGCTGCCGTCATCGTCGTCAGCAGCGAGATGGCAAGCAGCTTGCCCATGCTCGAGGTGCCGGGATCGCTTGAGAAATAAAGGCTGCCGAAGGCGGTCGCCGTCGCGCACGCGCTGAACGTGACCGCGCGCGTCAGCACCGATTGCAACAATCTGGTCTGTCCCTCGCGCCAAGCCATGATGTAGTAGATTTTGAACGCCACGCCGACGCCGAGCAGTAGCGGCAGCGCGATAATGTTGGCGAAGTTGAGCGGCATATCGATCAAGACGCAGATTTCCAGCGTGACCACTCCGGCCACCAGCAACGGAATGAGCGTCAGCAGCACGTCGCCCAGCCGCCGCAATGTGATCCACAACAGGACGGCGATCGACAGCAGTGCCCAGGCGCCGGCCTCGAGAAACGCGGTAATGATCGTGCGGCGTGCTTCGAGAATCGAAATTGGCCCCTCGGTCGCGTTTGGCTCGACTTTCTGCACGGCGCGCGCAAACGTCCGCAGCGTCGCGTTGTCGCGCGCATTGCCGCTCGGCGCCGCATCCAGTCGCGCCTGCCCGTCTTTTGTGATCCACTGGCCCACCAGTTCCGCCGGCAGGTTGTTCCGGGTAACCTCCTGCGCCTTGAGAAGCCCGCGCAGGTTGTCGAGCGCCGTTTTCAGCGGCTGGACAAAAGCCGTGTCGGCGCGCTGGCGGGCCGCCTGATCGCCCTTGGCAAGCGTCGCCATCGCCGCCGCGAGACGCTTGGCGGCGTCGGCACCGGGACCCGGCGAAGCGGCAGCAAACTGATTGAGCGCATTGACCGTGCTGTTGATGACCGAGATGTTATCTGCGTCCGTCGGCGGCGGGCTAATCGTGGCCGGCGAAAGAGCCGGATCAAGCGTCTCCGCCGCACTCTTGATCAACGGCAGTTTTTTGTCCTGATCCGTCGGGATGAACGTGGAAAGCGTCGTTACCCGCGCGACTTGCGGCAGCGCCCGAAGCTTGACGGCAACTGCGTCCGCCTCCGCCAGCGTTGGCGCCAGAGCGGCGACATCGTTGTTACCGCCTGCCTGATCACGTTCGAGTTGAAGATAGGTCGCGACCGATTCCGTTCTGGGGTCACGCAGATTCATTGGATTGAAATCGAAACGCAGCCAAAGGAGCAGCGGCGACGCCCCGAGGATGATGAGTACGGTCACGATGAGGATCGGCACGCGATGGCGCTCGAGGAATTCGTCGACGGGTGCCAGGTACGTGTAGCCGAGCGGCCGCGGCTCGCTGCCCGGCTTGAGCACGCTCAACAGAGCCGGCAACAAGGTGATGCTGGTGAGGAACGCGATCAACATGCCAACACCGGCAATCAGGCCGAGCTCGGACAGCCCGCGATATGCTGTCGGCAGGAAAGCGAGGAAGCCGGCGGCCGTGGCGAGCGCCGCCAGCGTCAGCGGCGCACCGGCGCGCCGGCCGGCATGCAGCAGCGCTTCGAAGAGACCATCGACTTCGTGCCGTTCGGCTCGATAGCGGACGCTGAACTGAATTCCGAAATCGACGCCGAGACCGACGAACAGCACGGCGAAGTAAACTGAAATCAAGTTGAAGGCGCCGACCATGACAATGCCGAGCGCCGCGGTCACCGAGAGTCCGACGACGAGGCTGAGAAAAACCGCGAGGATGATCCGGCCCCAGCGCAGCGCCAACCACAGGATGAAGAGGACGACCACAATCGTCACGGTCGCGTTGAGCCCGGCATTTTCTTTGATGGTCGCGAACTGGTCGTCGTTCATCGGCACGGGGCCGGTGAGACGCACGCGCGCCTGATAGTTGGACGCGAGGTTGAGGTCGATTGCAGCCTGGCGAATGGCGCCGGTTGCCTTGAGGCCAGGCTGCAGTTCGGAGAAATCGAGCACGGCGACGATTTGCAAAAATCGGGTAAGCTCGGAGGATTTTGGCTCGTGTCCCTGCATCAGCGCCTGCCAGGAAAAGCTTGCAGGCCTGTTCTCGTTCACCTGGTCGATCGTGTTGGCCGCGAGCGTGAGCGGCCAGATCATGTTGTCGAGACTAATTTTGCCGGATTGCACGCCCAGGAGGCCGAACTGCAATGCGCGAACCACGCCGCGCAGGCTCGGATCGCCTGCCAGCACCTGAATGAGCCGCTGCGCCTGAGTAAGCAAATTCATCTGCGGCCCGAGCTGTTCGACGCTCTGGAACAGCAGGCCGTTCTGCGCAAAAAAAGCGCCGCCCTGAAGCTCGATGATTGACTTGAAAAAATTTTTCTCCGGCGCCAGTCGCGCCACCAGCGCGGCGGTCGCTTCCTGGGCCAATTCCGGGGTGGGTGCGTCGACGACCGCGACGATGGTGTCGAATTGCGGGAAGGCTTTTTCGAACGCCAATTCCCGCTGCCGTCCCGGACTACTGGTCGAGAGCAGCTGGTTAATGTCGGTGGTCACGGAGAAATGCGTTGCCGCATACCACGACGACACGATGGTAACGATAATCGCCCCCACGATGACCCGGCGGGGGTAGAGCGTGCAAAAGCCAATCGCGCGAACGACGAAAGCGGTGATCGTTTTCATGGGCTCTAATTATGGGAAACCGGCGTTTGAGGGGTTAACATAAGAACAAAATGAAAGCGCGTGCGTTTGACATGATGGCGCGCGCCACTGCGGTCGCGCGACGGGGCCAATCCGCGTGCATATCGGTCACGGCATGCCCGGGCAAGCTAGGGGGCGCCATTAAATGCCCTGAAATGCCCGAAAAGTGAATCAGGATATTTTCCTAGTTCGGAGGGGCGGGACCAAGGGATCCGCGAAGGCTGGTATGTTCCCCGGGCATGGTAAACTGGACAAATGGCGCGTTTCCGCCCCATGGTGGAATTGGTAAGGCTCGGAAGCGACAACCCTAAACGGGTTCGATTGGGGGTTGATTGGCGTGGCATCGTGGCCCAATTTGGTTGTCACGATGATGTAGCCAAAGTATTGGACGTGAAAGCGACGGACGGCTCCCGTTGCGGCGCAACGCCGCAGTCCGGTGCCCCGCCTGGAGGTCATGGATGAAGGTGATACTCGCTCAGCCGCGCGGTTTTTGCGCGGGCGTGGTCCGTGCGATCGAGATCGTCGAGCGCGCCCTGCAAAAATACGGTCCCCCGGTCTACGTGCGCCACGAAATCGTGCACAACAAGCACGTCGTTGAGAGCCTAAAGGCCAAAGGCGCGCATTTCGTCGAGGACCTCTCCGAGGTTCCACCGCATGCGGTCACCATCTTTAGCGCCCATGGCGTCGCCAAGAGCGTTGAGGAGGAAGCGGCACAGCGCGAACTCCCGGTGCTGAACGCCACCTGCCCGCTGGTCACGAAGGTGCACAATCAAGGCAAGCGTTACGTGGCGCAGGGGCGCCGCCTTATTCTGATCGGCCATGCCGGGCATCCGGAGGTCGAGGGCACGATGGGGCAGATATCCGAGCCGGTGACACTCGTGCAGACCGAGAACGACGTCGACACTCTGGATATTCCCCACGACACGCCGGTCGCTTACGTGACGCAGACCACGCTCAGCGTCGACGACACCCGCGGGATCATCGCCGCGTTGCATGGGAAGTTCACCGATATTGTCGGACCGGAAACGCGCGACATCTGCTACGCGACGCAAAACCGACAGACCGCGGTGCGCGAACTATCGTCGCTGGTGGACGTTATTCTGGTCGTGGGCGCCAAGAACAGTTCGAATTCGAATCGCCTGCGCGAGATCGGCAACGAGGCGGGAATTCCCTGTTACCTCATCGCCGACGGCAGTGAGGTGCAGCAGGAATGGTTCAACGGTGCGCATACGGTCGGCATCACGGCCGGCGCTTCGGCGCCGGAGGTTTTGGTGGAGGACGTTATCGACGCGTTGCGCCGGCTCGGGCCGGTTGACGTCGCGGAACTGACCGGCCGCCAGGAAACCATCGAATTTCGTCTGCCGCCCGAACTGACGGATGTCAGGACAGCACAGCGGGCGACCGCCAAGGTTTGATCGCGACGCCGGGGCGGCAACAACGTCAATACCAAGAAGAAGGATGGAATTGTGGCTGTATCACTACGACAGAAGGCGGTCGTCGGCGCTTACGTGCTTCGGCAGCGGCTGGCCGGACGCAAGCGCTACCCGCTGGTCCTGATGCTCGAACCATTGTTCCGATGCAATCTCGCCTGCTTCGGTTGCGGCAAAATCGATTATCCTGACGCGATCCTGAACAAACGCCTGTCGGTTCAGGAATGCCTCGACGCAGTCGACGAATGCGGCGCGCCGATGGTCGCCATTCCGGGCGGCGAACCCCTGATCCACAAGGAGATCGGCGAGATCGTCAAAGGCATCGTCGCACGCAAGAAATTCGTCTCGCTGTGCACCAATGCGCTGCTGCTCGAGAAGAAACTGCACGTGTTCGAGCCGTCGCCCTATTTGTTCTTCTCCGTGCATCTCGACGGAATCAAAGAGCATCACGACAAATCGGTGTGCCTGGAAGGCGGCTTCGAAAAGGCCGTGTCCGCGATAAAGGCCGCCAAGGCCAAAGGTTTTGCGGTCAACGTCAACTGCACGATCTTCGACGGCCATCCACCCGCCGATATCGCCAAATTTCTCGATCTCGCCGAGGAGCTCGGCGTCGGGGTTTCGATCTCCCCCGGCTATGCCTATGAGCGAGCGCCGGACCAGCAGCACTTCCTTGCTCGCCGCAACACCAAAGAACTGTTCCGCAACGTCTTCGCGCTTGGCAAAGGCAAGAAGTGGAATCTAACCCACTCCGCCATGTTCCTCGACTTTCTCGCCGGCAACCAGGAATTCCACTGCACTCCCTGGGGCATGCCGACACGCAACATCTTCGGCTGGCAGAAGCCCTGCTATCTGCTCGGCGAAGGTTACGCGAAGACCTTCAAGGACCTGATGGAGACCACCGACTGGGACGCCTATGGAACCGGCCGCTACGAGAAGTGCGCGAACTGCATGGCGCATTGCGGCTACGAGGCGACCGCGACGGAAGCAATGATAGATCACCCGCTCGAAGCGCTGGCGATCGCCTGGCGCGGGGTGAAAACCGAAGGGCCGATGGCTCCGGAAATCTCGCTCCAAAATCAGCGTCCGGCACAATACGTCTTCGACGGCCAAGTGCAGCAGACGCTGTCGGCGATCCGGGCCAATGAAGCGCGCGAAAAAGCGGCGAAGGCAGCACCGAAGCCGACCGTCAGCGCCGCCTAGCCTCGCCGATCATTCAGGGCCGGTCCAAGAGGCCGGCCCTGAAAATGACTTTTACATCCCGACATCAGTAAGCCGCTACATCCCGTAGGCTACCGCCTGTGCATTGCCGCTTTTGAGATTGCGGTAACGCGCCATGGCCCATACCGGGAAGAATTTCGCGTAGCCGTGGTAGCGCAGGTAGAACACGCGGGGAAAGCCCGTCGCGGTATAACGCGGCTCGTCCCAGAAACCATCGGCGCCCTGGGTCTCGGACAGATAGCCGATGCCACGCGCAACCGCCGGATGATCGATCTCGCCGGCGGCCATCAGCCCGAGCAGCGCCCAGGCCGTCTGCGATGCCGTTGACGGCGCCTGCTCGTAACCGCGGTAGTCGAGCTTGTAACTTGCGCCGTCTTCGCCCCAGCCGCCGTCGTCGTTCTGAATGGCGACAAGCCAGTCGACCGCCCTGCGCATCTCCGGCGCGCCATGATCGACGCCGACGGCGTTGAGGGCGCAAAGCACCGACCAGGTGCCGTAGATGTAATTCAGGCCCCAGCGGCCGTACCAGCTTCCTTCGGCGAGTTGTGTCTGCCGCAGATAGTCGACGCCGCGTGCGACCGCCGCGCTGCTCGCCGCGGTTTCGCCGAACTGCGCAAGCATCGACAGGCAGCGCGCGGTGACATCCTCGGTCGGGGGATCGAGCAGCGCGCCATGGTCGGCGAAGGGTATGTTGTTGAGATAATGATATTCGTTGTCGGCATCGAAGGCGCCCCAGGCGCCGTTCTCGCTCTGCATGCCGACGATCCATTCGCGAGCGCGGGCGATCGCATCGCGATAGTCGGCACGGCCGGACAGGTCCTGCACGCGATCCATCGCCATGGCGACGACGGCGGTATCGTCGACATCGGGATAGTGCGGGTTGGCGTATTGGAAGGCCCAGCCGCCGGGGCGGATATCGGGCCGCCTTGCGATCCAGTCGCCGCGGACATCGAGCACTTGCTTCGGCACCAGCCAATCGAGGCCACGCTTGACCTGCGCGACCGCGTGCTCGCCGCCGACCTCCAGCAAAGCGTGGCAGGCAAGCCCGGTATCCCAGACCGGCGAGACGCAGGGCTGGCAATACGCCTCGTGCTCGTGCACGGCCAAAAGCTTCTCGATCGATTTGCGCGCGATGGCGCGATGCGGATGATCTTCCGCATAGCCGAGCGCGTCAAACATCATCACGCTATTCGCCATCGCCGGGAAAATCGCGCCGAGCCCATCCTCGCCATTGAGGTGTTCGATCGTCCAGGCGACGGCACCGTCGATGGCGCGCTGGCGCGTCGCTTTAGGGAATATCGGCTCGGTCGCGCGCAGGACGTTGTCGACGCCGCGGAAGAACCAGAACCATGACGCTTTCTGCTGCGGCGCTTTCGGCGTCGGGCCGATGCTGCTCGGCGGCGCGACGAAAAGCTCATCGATGCGAACGTTCTTCGCGTTGCGCGCGCGCGGCTTCTTCACCATCAGCACCAAGAGCGGGACGATAACGGTGCGGCTCCAGTATGAAATCTTGTCGAGATGGAAGGGAAACCACCGCGGCAACAGCATGACCTCGACCGGGATCACCGGCACGGCCCGCCACGGGATGAACCCGAACAGCGCCAGCATGATGCGTGTGAAAACGTTGGCGCGCTCCGCGCCGCCGCGGGCGCGGACCGCTTCGCGGGCACGACGCATGTGATCCGCGTCGACGGAATCGCCGATCATCTTGAGAGCGAAATAGGCCTTCACCGTCGCGCTGATGTCGAGCGCGCCGTCGCGAAACAATGGCCAGCCGCCGTGGTCGCCCTGGATGCGGCGCAGATAGACCGCGATCTTGGCTTCCAGCGCCACATCGACCGGCTCGCCGAGATAGTGCCGCAGCAGCACGTATTCAGCCGGAATAGTGGCGTCGGCCTCGAGCTCGAACACCCAATGGCCGTCGGGACGCTGCTGCGCCAACAGCGCGTGCGTCGCCTTTTGAATGCGCTCCTCGAGCACACCGTCCGCTGCAGGAGAAGGCACGGGCCGCTCCGTGCTTCGTTCGATGGTGTCTTCAATCATAGCAGCTTCCCGATCATGTCGGCGGCGCGATTGCCGGATCGGATCGCGCCTTCGATGGTAGCGGGCAGGCCGGTGTCTGTCCAATCGCCGGCGAGCACCAGATTGCTCCATTTGGTTGCCGCGCCGGGGCGTTTTGCGTCTTGCGCCGGTGTCGCGGCGAAAGTCGCGCGACGCTCGCGCACGATCTGCCAGGGCGGCAGCGTGGGCGGAAGTCCGGTCAAGCGAGCGACCTCGTTCCAGATCGTTTTCGCCAATTCCTCCCGCGGCGAGTTGATGAGCCGGTCACCGGCGCTGATGGTGACGGACAGCCGGCCAGGAAAGGCAAAGAGCCATTGCACCGTGCCGTTGATTACGCCGAGGATCGGCGGCTGCCCGGTCGGCGGCTCGATGCGGAAATGCGCGTTGACGATGGCGTGGAACGCCGTCGGCACGTCGAGGCCGGGCACCAATGCCGCGGCGGCATACGGCGGCACCGTCAGGACGACTGCGTCGCCTTGATTGAGAGCGACTGTCTCGCTGCCGAAATCGAGCGCTTCCACCCGCTCGGGCGGCGAAGCGTATCCCGCGCAGCTGATGCTCCATCCGCACCGTCGCGCTGTGTTGCGCCAGCGTTTGAAGTGCCGGTTCAACCAGCGTCGAACCCAAACCTTCGCGCGCAATCAGCGGGCGGCACGCCTGCCCGCCGACGGCGAGAGTCTCGCGAATGATCGCTCCCGCAAGCCGCGCCGATCCCTGTGGGGCATCGATATTCAGCGCCGCGAGCAGCAGCGGCTCGACCAATCTTTGATAGAGATTGCCCTGGCACGCGATGACCTCGCTCACCGCCTTGCCGGCCGGCGCCCAGAGCAGCCGCGCCAGTGGCAGATAGTCGAGCACGCGCGTGCCGGGCACGCGCCGCGCGGGATCGAAAATCCAGAATGGCAATCGGCCATTGTTGAACCGCAGCGTCCAGCGCTCGCCGCTCGCCAGATCGGCAAAGGAAAACTCTGCCGTAGCCGGACCGATCAGCCGATGCTCGGCGCCGATGCTGCGAAGATAATCGAGTGCGGCACGATTGCCCGACAGCAGGAGGTGATTGCCGTTGTCGATCGTCATGCCGACCGCCGCGTCGTGATACGAACGGCAGCGGCCGCCGGCAAAAGCGGTCGCCTCGTGCACGACGACGTTCCGGCCCCGCGACGTGAGCCGCACCGCTGCAGACAGGCCGGCGAGACCGGCGCCGATGATATGAACCGTTCCGCTCATCACACGAGGTTGCGCAACACGATGAAGATGAGCTTTGCGCGCGGGAGACGAACCCGTTCACGCGGTGGCGCAAAGCCGCGGGCGACCAGGGTATCCAGAATGACGTGATAAGCCTCGCCCATGATGCGGGGCGCCCGCACGACACGGCGCGGGCTCTTCGCCATGATCGCCCTGGCGGCATGAAACTCGGCCTCCGCGAGCGCGACGATGGCGGCGCAGGGCTTGCCGATCGACGGATGCGCCAGCACTTCGGCCGGCGCGGTCGACGTGATACCCGCCGCCTGCAGCTTTTCGCGCGGCAGATACAGCCGGCCGAGCGAAGCGTCCTCGTCCAGATCGCGGAGAATATTTGTGAGCTGGAGCGCCCGGCCGAGATGATGGGCGAGTGCGATGCCGGCCTCGTGTTCCATGCCGAACACGCGCACGGAAAGGCGCCCGACCGCGCAGGCGACGCGATCGCAATAGAGATCGAGTGTCGCCTGGTCCGGCGCGCGGATGTCGGCGATAACGTCCATCTCCATGCCGTCGATAATGGCGATGAAATCCTCGCGTTGCAGGCCGAAGCCGCGCACCGCTTCGGCAAGCCCGGCAAGCGCCGGCGGCGCGGCACCGCGATAGACCGCGTCGATGTCCGCCCGCCACTGTGCCAATTGCGCGCGCCGTCCCTCGCGCGGGCCAAAATCGTCAGCGATGTCGTCGACCTTGCGGCAGAACGAATAAATTTCATACATCGCCTCGCGCTGTGCGCGCGGCAGGATCCGCATGCCGGTGTAAAATGAGCTGCGGGCGGCTGTCTGGGCCGCCTGACTGGGGTTCGTCACTTACGCACCCCGCGGCTTTTGTGTCGTGGTCGACGGCCGCCGGCCGAGCCGGCGGGTCGCGCCGCCAACGATGCCGAGGAGCGTCAGGCCGGCGACGGCGGGCATGGAAAGATGAACGCGCTCGCTCAACGGGTCGCGTGCCACCAGCAACCGCGTGAGCCGATGCGCCAGCGTATTGATGACGGAAACTTCGAGCGCGAGGCGGCGGTCGTTGATCAGCAGCGGAAATACGTCGCTCTCGGCGAGGAGCCGCCCCGTGCGTTCGGCAAGACTGTGCAGGGCCGCCAGCAGCGGCGGCGAAGCCTGCGGCTCGCTCAGCGTTTCCACGCCAATGCCGTGCGCCGCCAGCAAATCGAGCGGGATGTAGACCCGGTCCAGATCGCGGTAATCGTCCTTGCAGTCCTGAAGGTGGTTGATGATCTGCAATGCCGCGCACAATGCGTCGTTGGCGGGCCAGGTGCTGCGGCTCTCGCCATGCACGTCGAGCACAAAGCGGCCGACCGGCATCGCCGACAGCGAGCAGTAACCGATGAGATCGTCCCAGTCGCGATAGCGGAGTTTCGTCACGTCGAGCTTGAACGCCGCCAGCAGATCCTGCGCGTGCCGCGGCGACATCGTCCGCGCAGCGAGTTCTTCGCGCAGCCGGATAGCGGTCGCGTCAGCGTCGTTGTCGCCGACAAGTCCGGCGCCGAGGCGGTCCAGCAGGCGGAGCTTCTCCGCCGGCGGGAGCGTCGCATGATCGGCAATGTCGTCGGCGGTCCGCACAAAATTGTAGAACGCCAGAATTATCGCGCGATGACGCGGATGAATGAGGAACGAGGCGACCGGAAAATTCTCGTTCCGGTGTCCCTTTCCCGACCGCCAATCGCCGGCGTCGCTCATGCTCGCATCGTTCATCGCAATTCCGAGACGTTGTCGCTTTGCACGTTTGCCTGGGAGCGGCCCTTCCACATGCCGCCGCGCCCGCGCGCATGCTGATAGGCGGAATCAACGGTGAACGCCATATAGATCGCCGCAATCGCTGGCAACGCCAGGCCCCATAGCGGCGAAACCCGGTAGAAGCGCAGCGTCGGCTGGAAGGCCAACGCCATCAGCAGCCAGGCCGCGATGCCGAGGATTTGCGCCATCCCGCCGGCGAAAACCGCGAGCAGTACCGGGGCCAGATAGGTAATCGTCAGACCCAACACGGTCCCCGCCAGCAGGAGCGGCGAATAGCGAAGTTGCGCATAGGCGGTGCGCGAAACCATGTGGCGAATATCCTCCAGCGCCGGGTAGGCGCGGGCACTGCTGACGCCGTCGGTCAATCCGATCCAGATCCGGCCGTGGGCTTTGAGCCTTTTTGCCAGCGCGCAGTCGTCGATCAATGCGGTGCGGATCGAAGCCATACCGCCCGCCTCACGCAACGCCTGGCGGCGAACCAGCATGCAGCCCCCGGCAGCGGCGGCCGTGCTGCGGCGCGGATCGTTCGCCCAGGCGAACGGGTAGAGCATTTGAAAAAAGAAGATGAATGCCGGAATGAACATGCGCTCGGCGAAGCTTTCGCAGCGAAGCTTCGCCATAAGCGAGGTCAGCACGTTACCGCTCGATTGGGCGCGGGCGACGAGCCTGGCCAGCTCATCCGGGACGTAGACGATGTCGGCATCGGTCAGGAGGAGATAGTCGGATGGCCGCGGCACAGCCTCGGCGGCTTCGACGCCCTGGTGTTGCGCCCAAAGCTTTCCCGTCCACCCCGCCGGCAGGGTCCGGCCGGATAAGATGGTGAGGCGGTCGGCGGCGCCGAGCGCCACAGCCGCCTCGCGCGCGACCTGTGCGGTGCCGTCCCGGCTTTGGTCGTCGACCACGATCACGCTGAATGTTCCAGGATAATCCTGCCGCAACAGCGCAGAGACGGTTTGGCCTACGCTTTCGGCCTCGTCCCGCGCGGGAATCACGGCCGTAACCGCTGGCCAAGGATCGCCGACGCCCTGCCCTGCCGGAACGGCGTCATCGAACTCCCTGCCGCGCCAGAACGCTCCGCGCCCGATCAGCAGGTAAAGCCAGATCGCCAGCACCATTGACGCTATGAGCAGGTTCGTCACAGATAGCCCTTGCGGCTCGATTTGGGGGCGGCCATTCACGGACGCCGGGGCGGAACCGCGGCTCGCCGCAGGCGCCTTTGCGCTATTATAAAACCAGATAGGACAATTGGGGACCGTGGTAGGCCGGGCAATACAGCAATGAATGCCAAAATCAGCCCTTTTCTTGCGCGACTGGATGCAACCGCCAAGGATATCGACGACTTGCTCGATCGTCTCTTGGCGCCGACCCCGGCGGATGGCGAGTTGAGCCGCCCGGACCGGGTCATCGAGGCCATGCGCTATTCGAGCCTCGGTGGCGGCAAGCGGTTTCGTCCATTCCTGGTAGTGGAGTCCGCGGCCTTATTCAAAGTTCCTCGGCCGCAGGCCCTGATGGCGGGCGCGGCGCTCGAATGCGTGCATTGCTATTCCCTGGTGCACGACGACCTGCCGGCCATGGACAATGACGATCTCCGGCGAGGCCAGCCGACCGCCCACAAGGCATTCGATGAAGCGACGGCGATCCTGGCGGGCGACGGTCTTTTGACATTCGCTTTCGATATCCTCTCGCGACCGCAGACGCACCCCGATCCGGCTGTCCGTATCGAACTCGTCAATGCGCTGGCCCGCGCTTCCGGCCTTGGCGGCATGGTCGGCGGCCAAATGCTCGATCTGGCCGCCGAGGGGCGCTTTGGCGGAAACGGCCCGCAGCGGCTCGGCGAGAAAGAGGTGCTTGCGCTCCAGGCGATGAAGACCGGCGCGCTGTTACGCTTTGCCTGCGAGGCCGGCGGCATGCTCGGCTCGGCGAGTGCCGCACAGCGCCAAGCGCTTGCCCGTTATGGATCGGCCGTCGGCAAGGCTTTTCAGATCGCCGACGACCTTCTCGATCTCGAAGGCGATCCCGCGTTGGTCGGCAAATCGACCGGCAAGGATGCCGTTGCAGGCAAGGCTACCATGGTCGATGTGCTTGGGCTGAGTGGCGCAAAGGCGAGGCTTGCGGAACTCGTCACCGAGGCCGAGCAGGCGCTGGCACCTTTCGGTGCAGATTCGGCCATTCTCGTCGAGGGCGCCAAATTCGTCGCCGAGCGCCACGCGTAATCGCATTATTCTGCGCCAGCGACTTGCTACATATTTTTGCAGTTCTCATCATTTTTTAGCACCCGGACAGAACGAAAAAATCGTACAATTTTTTCGATCGTGAAAATATGAGCCGTAGTGGCTCCTTCATTTCGAGCAACGAAGCTCGAAATACCGGCAAAGAAGCCCTTGGCAGCGTCGTGCGGCGCGTCAAGGGCTTTTTTGTTGCTGGTCGGAATGAACAATTTGCCGGGCAAATTGGAGGTGGGCGATGTCTACGGAAAAAGGAGCACATTCCGCTAGCGCGGTTGCGGAAGCGGAAGAACAGATCGATCACGTGCTCGGCGAAGAATATGAGCACAAGCCGGTTCCGCTTTCGGCGCGGCGGAGTCTGTTCTCGGTGACGATGGTGTGGATCGGCTTCCCGATGATCATCACGGGAGCGATGACCGGGTCGGTGCTGGTGCTCGGGATGGGCTTTCAGCGCGCACTCGTGGCCATGGTCATAGGCAACATCATCATGTTCGCCTATGTCGGCTCCTTGGGCGCGCTGGGAACGAAAAAGGGAATGAACTTCGCACTGATCGCCAGCATCGTCTTTGGCCGCAAAGGCTATGTGTTTTCGTCCGGCCTGCTGTCTACCCTTTTGCTTGGCTGGTATGCGGTGCAGACCGGCATCACCGGCAATCTCATCAGTTCAACATACCATCTGAACTATGTGCTGATGACGGTCATCGCCGGCGTGCTCTACATCGGCATCACCTTCGTCGGGGTCCGAGGACTCCACTATATCGGCCTGGTGTCGGTGCCGCTCTTCGTTGTGCTCGGCGTCTGGGTCGCGGCGGATTCGGTAGCCCACCATGGCTGGGCGGCAGTGATGTCCTACGCCGGCGCCGACGGCAAAGGCGCCATGTCGATGGGCGTCGGACTGACGATCGTATTGACGCTGTTCGTTGATGCCGGGACGGTGACGGCCGACTTCAACCGCTGGGCCAAGGATCTCAAAGGCTCGCTTGTCTCCACGTTCAGCGCGTTCCCCTTTGCCAATCTGGTGGCAATGCTGGTCGGCGGCATCATGACGGCGGCGCTGGCGACACCCAAAGCCAATCCGTTCGGCGCCGACAACATGTTCGGCTACATGAACGACAAGCAGCTTGTCTGGCTGTCGGTGATTGCCTTCATCTTCCTCTACTGCAATCTCGGCTCGGTCTGCTCGCATTGCCTTTACAATGCGGCAACGGGCTGGTCGCGGATTTTCGGTAGCCACATGCGGCTGCTCGCGATCGCACTTGGCGTGATCGGCATCATTGTCGCTGCCGGCAACGTATGGGCCTTCTTCATTCAGTGGCTGACCTTGCTCGGCATTCTGGTGCCGCCGATCGGCGCCATCATATTGGTCGATCAATACCTGATGCGGGCGAATTCGGAAGCTACGGCCGAATGGCGCGTTGCTCCCTTCATCGCCTGGGCGTGTGGCTCGGTCGTCGCCTACTTCGTCAGCGAGTATGCGCCGGAATATTCGACGGCTATTGCCGCCTTTCTTGTTGCGGGCGTGGTCTACGGCGTGCTCCAAAGTGTGATGGCGCCGCGCACCCAATACGCTCGATGATCTTTGCTTGATCGATCGAGAGCGGCGGTCGCCCTCCAGGCGACCGCCGCGTACTCCTGAGATGAATCCAGGCTGGGGAGAGGCTCTATGCCGCTTGACTACGAAATCTTCGAACTTGGCGACGTGAGGCTGCAGCGAGGCGCGACGCTGCGCAGTTGCACGCTCGCCTACAAGACATTCGGCCGGATGAACGCGGCGAAAGACAACGTCATCGTCTATCCGACATGGTATTCCGGCCAGCACTACGACAATGAATGGCTTGTCGGATCGGGCATGGCGCTCGATCCCGACAAATATTTTATCATCATACCGAACATGCTGGGCAACGGCTTGTCTTCGTCGCCGAGCAATTATCCCGAGCCTTATAACGGGCCACGCTTCCCGCTCGTGACGGCCTGCGACAATGTCCGCGTGCAACATCGGCTTGTGACCGAAAAGTTCGGCGTAAAAAAGCTGGCGCTGGTCACTGGCTGGTCGATGGGTGCGCTGCAGACCTTCCACTGGGGCGCGCTCTATCCGGACATGGTGGAACGCATCGGACCGTTTTGCGGCTCAGCCAAGTGTTCGCGGCATAACTTCGTATTCCTCGAAGGCGTCAAGGCTGCGCTGACCGCCGATGGCGCTTTTGCCGACGGCTGGTACAAGGAAAAGCCGGCCAAAGGTCTGCGCGCGGCGGCCCGGGTCTATGCCGGCTGGGGCTTCTCACAGGCGTTCTATCGCGAGCGTCTCGATATCGAGCGCCTGGGCTATTCCTCGCTTGAGGATTTTCTCGTCGCCTTCTGGGAAGGCTTCTTCCTGCCGAAGGATGCTAACAACCTCCTGACCATGCTGTGGACCTGGCAGAACGGCGACATCAGCGATAACGAGATCTATGGCGGCGACCTCAAGAAGGCACTCGGCGCGATCAAGGCGAAAGCCTATGTGATGCCGGGGAAAACCGATCTCTATTTCCCGCCGGAGGATAGCGAGTTCGAGGTTGCCAACATGCCAAACGCGAAATTCCTGCCGGTTCCCTCGATCTGGGGCCATTTCGCCGGCGGCCCGGGGACGAACCCGGACGACGTCAAGTTCATCGATAACGCGCTCAAGGAACTGCTGCGTTCCTGAACTCAACCGGCGCGGCGGGACGCTGACTGAACCACGGCCGCGGTTGAGCCAAAAAGACCCGCTATTGCGCTAAGAGCGATTGAAAAGCCGAGAAGGCGCTGGCACCTTCCCGCCCTGATTCCGCCATCCTCGTTCGAGGGCGCGGAATTCGTGGCTTCGCGCCCTGGGTTTGGCGTCCTGGGTAACGTGATCCGTGTCACAGAATGAGCGGAACAGGGCGTGTAAACACCGCGGTGAAATCCAGCATTTAACCGTGGACTTTAGGTTCGAATTGAACTTTGTGCGTGCTGGCCCTATCTGCTCTGGGTCGCGCAATGACCCCCCTGATGGACGGTACTTATCGACCATGATCATTCCTAAGACCCTGCCCAAGCGACGGACTTTGCACGCGGCCGCCGCCCTCATCGCAGCGCCGTGTCTCCTGACTTTCGGGTTTGCGGCGCTACCTGCGCACGCGCAGGGTTTGGCGGGACCGGGAAAAGCGGTTTCGCGGCCAAGCTTGGTCGTCCAGGCGAAGAAGGTCACGACGCCCAAGACGCAAAATCCGCCCGCGGGCGAGGCCAAATCGACTGAATTGCCGCCACGGGTGCCGTATACGGCGGCCGAAGCTCTGGTCGCGGCCATTCCGGGCATGCCGGACGCACGCTTCTGGGCGGATTCCGAGGCGGATTATAGGGGCGCGCTGCCGCAGGACCCGGGCCCTTGGCTCATTCTCTCGAGCGGCGGATCGGACGGCGCTTTCGGCGCCGGCTTGCTCAATGGATTAACGGCTGCCGGAAAACGCCCGGACTACGCGGTGGTCACCGGCGTCAGCACCGGTGCGCTCATGGCGCCCTTCATTTTTGCCGGTCAGCGTTACGATGCGGCCTTGCACAAGGCCTATACCGAAGTCACGGCGGCGGATGTTTTCGAGGCCGGAGGCAGCACCGGAGAGAGCTTCGTCGATTCCTGGCCGCTCCGGGATTTCATCGCCAAACAGATTACGCCGCAATTGATCGCGGACGTCGCCGCCGCGCACCGCGCAGGCCGGCGGCTGTTCGTGGTCACCACCGATCTGGATTCCCAACGCTCCGTCGTCTGGAACATGGGTGCAATCGCCGTTCACGGCGGTGCGGATGCGACCAAACTGTTCAGCGCCGTGTTGCTGGCGTCCGCCTCGGTGCCGGGCGGATTCCCACCGGTACTGATCGACGTCGAAGCCTACGGCAAACGCTTTCAGGAAATGCATGTGGACGGTGGCCTCGGCGGACAGTTCTTTGTGGCGCCCGCGGCATTGATGCAGAGCACCAGCCAATATCGGTTGCCGGCGACAAAGCTTTACATCGTTGTCAACACCAGCATGCAACGCGATTTCAAGGTGGTCGACCGTTTCGCGCCGACCATACTCACTCAATCGATCGGCATGGCGGTCCCGGTCGATACCAGTCTGATGATCGATCGCTTGTATATCGTGGCGAAAAGGAACGGCATCGACTTCAACATCGCGTCGATCCCCGCGAGCTTTAACTTTCCCGCCAAAGGTCCGTTCGATCCGGCATACATGAAGGCGCTGTATCTGGTCGGTTATGAACAAGGACAAAGCGCGACTGCGTTCAGCACCGAACCGCCGCCCCTTCCGAGCGGACCGAAACCGCAACCCAGTCACATTGAGAAAACCGGAGCAAACCGATGAAAAATGTCTTCCGCTCGATCTTTCTCGCGACTGCTGCTGCCTTGCTGGTGACGAGCGCCAGCGTCCCGTCCAATGCAGCTCACGTAGCGCGGGCGAACTCCTATGACGGCAATTGGAGCGTGGTGATCAACACGCTCCGCGGCGATTGCGGCAGCGCGCTCAGATACTCGGTCCGCATCATCGGCGGACAAGTGCAAGGCGTCGACCAGAACGCTCAGGTCGCCGGCATAGTGAACGCGAGCGGATTGATCCGTGTCGCGGTGGCCCAGGCCGGCCGCTCGGCCAGCGGAGCGGGCCGGCTCGCCGGCAACTACGGCAGCGGGCTGTGGCGCACGTCCACCGGCGAGTGCTCCGGCCAATGGACGGCCGCGCGGCGCAGCTATTGAACGGCTGAACGCATCGGACCGGCTCACGAGCCCGTCTTGCGCGCCGCGACGCTCGCGTTCCACCAGGGACAGACGTCGCTGGCGCGCCGATAATTGCCATCCATAACGTTGAGCGGGACGCGTCCGCCGGCTTCGGCGACGCGGATGCGCATGTCGCGCGCTTCCTCGCGTTTTTCCGGCGCGAGCCAGGCGCGGTCGTGGCCCCAGAGGCTCGGGCCATCGGTGCGCTCCTGCGGCGTCCAATTGTCCGGATCGATGCTGCGGCCACCCCAGCCACATTCGACCATGAACTTCGACGGCGACACCGAATAGAACGACGTCATCTCGTCGTTGGCGTGGCGGCCGAGCGTGGTGCCGATCGTCTCCGGGTTGCGCAGCGCCAGATCGTAGCCCTGGCCGACATCGTCGAGATAACAAAGCTCGACCATCAAATGATGCACGCCATTCTTGCCCGACTGGATGAAGGCAAGGCTGTGGTGGCGCGGATTGAGGTGAAAGAAGTATGCCGTGAACGGCCGCAGGATGTAGTCGCTCAGGCGAAAGCCGAGAATGTCGGTGTAAAACGGCAGGACCTCATCGAGCCGCTCGGCGGTGAGCACCGCGTGCCCCATGCCGAGCGGACCGGTGCGAAAACCCGAGATCGAACGACCCGGCTTGAATGGTTCGGCCGTGACCTCAGCGCCGTGGAATGCTTCGAGCCGGTTGCCGACCGGGTCGGAAAACACGATCAGATCCTTTACCCGCCGCTCGTCCGCCAGCGCGCGCGAGGCGCGCGCCACCGTCACGCCGCGTTGTTCAAGATGCGCCGCCAGCGCATCGAGCGCGGCGGCGTCGGCGACTTCCCAGCCGTAGAAGCCGAGGCCCTCATCACCGTCCGCACTGACTACGATGCGCTGCCTGCGATCGTCCATGCGCAGCGCCAGGGTCCCACGGCTCTTGTCGACCATCTGCATGCCGAGAAAGCGCGTGGCGTAGGTAGCCCACTCGTCGATATCCTTGGTGCGGATGCCGACATAACCCAGCGATTGAAGTTTCATCGCGGCAGTCTCCAAGCCGTCACGCTTTCAGCGCGCGTGTCGTATCGTCGAACAGTTCGTCAACCGAATAGCGCCGTGGAATGAGCTTCATCTCGAAGGCGTAGCTGCTCATGAGTTCGAGCGCTGGTTTGACGGCGTCAAAACCGAACGGAATCGTGTCGATCGCGCCGGGCTTCGGCAGCCCGGCAGCCTTCTTGCTGTCGAGCAGCATGCGATAGATCTCGCGCACTGCGCCGGGATCCGATTTCGCCAGGCTCTCCTTGAGCACGACCATGTGATTGACCGGCACGATGCCATTTTTTTTGTACCATTCCTTCGCGGCGGTGTCGGGATCGGGAATGACGCTTTTGAGCTGCGGTTCGTTCGGCATGACGCCGCCGAAAATCGCGGCATCGAGTTCGCCTTCCAGCAACATTTTGGTGATGTCTTTACCGGGCCCGGCGCGCACGACACCCGGCGGATCGTGATATTCGGCCACGTGGGCGTCCTCGAAGGTCACCCACTTCACCGAGCCGAGATCGAGCCCGTAGTCCTTCCAGAGAATGCCGCGTATCCATACGCCCGTGGTCTGCGAGAACGCCCGTACGCCAACCGTGCGGCCGGCAAGGTGTTCCGGCCGCAGCGTTCCACGTTCGGAATTGTACAGCATGGTCCCATGCTGAAATCGTCCCATCATCGTGGCGGGCATCAGGACGAGCGGCTTGCCATAGGCCTTGGCCTGCAAATAGGTGACGATGGCCATCTCGCTCAGGTCGAATTTCTGCTCGCGCGCCATGGGCATGAATGCCCGGTTGACCGGATTGATCTCGGTGAATTGCAGTTTCACCCGATCGGATTTGACATCGCCCTCCTTCAACGCACGGGTGTGCGGATAACTGCCAAAGCAGGCGTTCAGGGTCACGATTTTTTCGGCGGTCGTGGCAGTCATTCCGGCTTACCTCGCAATGGCGAGGTTTGAGTCTATGATTTGGCGATGCGCGAAGCCAGTCCTTGCCGATGCATCGGCCAGGCGGCGCGGGCCGGCAGATCGCCTTAAATGTGCGGTTCCGGGTGTCCGCGGCGCCGGCAAGCGGCGATCAGGGTGTTGCGGAGAAGACAGGCGATGGTCATCGGGCCGACGCCGCCGGGGACCGGCGTAATGGCGCCGGCTCTACCTTGCGCCTCGGCAAAGGCGACATCGCCAACCAGCCTGGATTTTCCTTCCGAGCCCGCCACCCGGTTGATGCCGACATCGATGACGACGGCGCCTTCCTTGATCCAGGATCCTCGCACGAGTTCCGGCTGCCCAACGGCGGCGATCAGAATGTCGGCACGGCGCAGCACGGCGGGAATGTCGCGAGTCCTGGAATGCGCCAGCGTCACCGTACAATTCTCGGCCAGCAGCAAAGCCGCCATCGGCTTGCCGACGATGTTGGAGCGTCCGAGCACGACCGCCTCGGCGCCAGTGAGATTGGGTAGCGCGTCGCGCAACAGCAGCAGGCAGCCATACGGCGTGCACGGCACCAGCGCCCGGCTTAATCCGCCGCTCCACAATTGACCGACATTCTGCGCATGGAATCCGTCCACGTCCTTGCCGGGATCGATGGCGTCGATCACGCGTTGCGGGTTGATGTGCTTCGGCAGCGGTAGCTGCACCAGAATCCCATCCACTTTGTCATCGGCATTGAGCCTGGCGATCAGCGCCAGCAGCTCGGCTTCGCCGATCGTGGCCGGCAAGGTCTCCTGAAAGCTTTGGATGCCGGCGGCAGTCGCCGCCTTGCCCTTGTTGCGAACGTAGACCTGGCTCGCCGGATCCTCACCGACAAGCACGGCGCAGAGCCCAGGGGCGATGCCCGATTCGAGCTTTCAGTTTTGCGGTGGCAGCGGCGACATCGGCAACCAAACGATCCGCGCGCGCCTTCCCGTCGATGCGTTTTGTATCTGTCATGGCCGGGAGGTGGTAATCGAAACCAGCCGGGAGGTCACGACTTTTTCGTCCCACAAATAAATCGATTTGCCGCTCGGGCGAATGCGCCCGCACCGCGCCCATCCGCGCACGCACTGCAATCATATGTAACGGCGTGGCCGCACTTTGGGCCAGCGCCACCGGATCGGCGTTCGAATGGGACCTCGCCCCGTTCCTATACTTTGCGGATGACGTTTCCTTGCGCCCTTCATCGGTTCGACTGGCGGCGATCGGGACTATCCGACACTTCGCGCGGCGGCCCGGCCGGCGACGCGGCCGGAGAAAATGCAGCCGCCGAGGAATGTGCCCTCAAGCGCGGCGTAACCGTGCATACCACCACCGCCGAAGCCCGCCACCTCGCCCGCCGCATACAATCCCGCCACGGGTTGTCCGTCGGCACCGATGACGCGGCTGTCGAGATCGGTTTGCAGGCCGCCGAGCGTCTTCCGCGTCAGGATATGCAGCCGAACCGCGATCAACGGCCCGGCGGCGGGATCGAGGAGCTTGTGCGGACTAACCGTCCTGGTGAGTTTGTCGCCGAGATAGCGCCGTGCCGCGCGGATGGCGGCGATCTGCATATCCTTGCCATACGCGTTATCGAGCTGGCGATCGCGCGCGACGATTTCACGCTCCACTGTCGCGGCATCGAGCAGCGGCGCGCCGCCAACAAGCGCATTCATGCGCTCGACCAGCCGCGCCAGATCATGCTCGACGATAAAATCCTCGCCCTTGTCCATGAACGCCTTGACCGGCCCAGGAATACCCGCCCGGGCGCGGGCGATGACTTGGCGCCAACTCTTGCTGGTGAAATCGGGGTTCTGCTCTGAACCAGACAGCGCGAATTCCTTCTCGATGATCTTTCGCGTCAGGATGAACCAGGAATAGTCGTATCCGCTCTCGCCGATATATTTGAGGGTCGCGAGCGTATCGAAGCCGGGATAGAGCGGCACCGGCAGACGCCTGCCGCGCGCGTCGAGCCAGAGCGAGGACGGTCCGGGAATGATGCGAATGGCATGGTCGCTCCAGATCGGACTCCAGTTCTTGATCCCTTCGACGTAGTGCCACATCCGGTCGCGGTTGATGACGGTGCCGCCAGCAGCCTCGCTGATCGCCAGCATGCGGCCGTCGACATAGTCGGGCACGCCGGTGATCATCCGCTTCGGCGCGGGGCCGAGGCGCTGCGGCCAGTTTCGCCGCACCAGGTCGTGATTGCCGCCAATGCCGCCGGAAGTGACGATGACGGCCTGGGCTTTCAGTTCGAACGCGCCGACGATCTCGCGCGAGCTTTTCCGGCCCCGTTCGACGTCGCTCGGAGCAAGAATGTCGCCGCGTACCCCATCGACCCCGCTGCCCGATTTCACCAGTTCGTTGACGCGATGGCGGAACCTGAAAGTGACCAACCCGTCCTTCGCGCCTTGACGCACGCGGTCGACAAACGGCGCGATAACGGCGGGCCCGGTGCCCCAGGTCAGATGGAAGCGCGGTACCGAATTGCCGTGGCCGACCGCGCCGCCGCCGCCGCGTTCGGCCCAGCCGACAACCGGAAAGAACCGCAGACCGCGTTCGCGCAACCACGCGCGCTTTTCGCCGGCGGCAAAGGCGACATAGGCTTCGGCCCATTGGCGCGGCCAGAAATCCTCGTCGCGATCGAAGGCGGCCGTCCCCATCCAGTCTTCGAGCGCCAGAGCATGCGAGTCGCGGATGCCCATGCGACGCTGTTCAGGCGAGTCGACGAGGAACAGGCCGCCCAGCGACCAAAATGCCTGACCGCCAAGCGACTGTTCGGGCTCCTGATCGATGACGATGATCTTCCTTCGCGCGTCGACTAGCTCCGCCGCCGCGACCAGACCCGCCAGCCCGGCTCCAACGATAATTGCGTCGGCATCATCGGCCATTTTTGTCCCCTGATGCAGTCCACGCCGGCTAGCGCAGGCCACCTTTAGGAGGAGCGGCTTCTATTTGCCGGAGCCTAGCCGCTCACCGGGCCAGCCGTCGATACCGAGCCGAATGGCCGGCGCTCTGCGGCAGCAGCTATCAGGCAACGACCGTGCGGCGAATGCCGTCAGCGGTGCCGATCGGCTTCAGCGCGCCCCGGCGCAGCATAAAGTTCACGTGCGCGAGCACCTCGCCAAACGCAAAGCCCATCTGGTGCGGATCAAGCTTGCGTGTGAAAACGAAGGGGACCAGTTCGGCCGCCGATCGGGGCTCCGTCCGGCAAGCGCGCAGGATCTGATCGCAGCGCGCGTGATGGTGGGCAACCAGCGCATCGATGCGGGTATGCAGTCCATAGAACGGCAGGTTGTGCCCGGGAAGCACAAGGACGTCGCCATTGATGCCGCCGCCGATCGCATCCAGCGACCGCAGATATTGTCCAAGAGGATCACCTTCCGGATCGATCGCAGACACGCTGATATTCGGGGAAATCTTGGCCAGCACCTGGTCGGCGGAAAAGAACAGCTTGTCGGCGCGGCACACCAGCATGATCTGCTCGGGCGAATGCCCCCCGCCGGTCAACACCTCGAAGTCACGTCCACCGATGCGCAGCACGTCGCCGGCGACGACGCGATAGTAGGTGGGCGATAACCCCGACATCAGTTTGAGGTAAGCGTGCCCGCTGGTGACCACAGCCTGGGTCGTTACGGCGTCAAGCCCGTGATCAAGGTAGAAGCGCCGATAGTGTTCGGCTTCGAGCGCACCGGGATCGAGATGCAGATTGAGGCTCTGCAGATATTCCGTGGCGGACATGTAGAGCGGAACATCGAAACGTTCGAGGAGAAAGCCCGCCGCGCCGACATGATCGGGATGAAAATGCGTGGCTATGATCCGCGTCAGCGGTCGGTCTTTCAGCACACCCTCGAGCAGCGGCTGCCAGGCGACCTTCGTCGCCTTGTCGCCGAGGCCGGTGTCGATCAGGGCCCAGCCGTCGCCGTCATCGACGAAATAGATATTGACGTGGTCCAGGAGGAACGGCAGCGCCAGCCGCGCCCAAAGGACGCCCGGAGCGACCTCGATCGTGCGGCCGGCCTCGGGAGGCGTCGGAAATGCGAAATTGATCTGCGCGGGGGGGCTGGGCGACGGGGACTGCATTCAGTGAGCGCTCTTGATGTCCGGTGAATTATCGGGGGCAATACCATCCGCCATCGCGCATGACTACACGTGCCGGCGCAAGGCGTCCATGCAGCCCGGTTTGCATGAGACATTGCTCGGGCGCACCGGTATCGATTTAATGTCCGCGAGTTAACGACAATGAATTCGTACAATCCCGTCGATCACAATCGCCAGACGCATCTCGACGCCATCAGACAAGGCGTCCGCACTGTCGTTACCGGTTTCGACGACGAGTACTGGCTGGCGCGCGACGAAGACGGGGAATTTCCCAAGGAATTTCATCGCGCCATGGCCGACAATGGCTGGCTCGGCATCACCATGCCCGAGGAATATGGCGGCTCGGGTCTCGGTGTCACCGAGGCAGCCGTCATGATGCACGAGGTTTCCAGCCACGGCGGCGGCATGGCGGCGGCCTCGTCGGTGCACGTCAATTTGTTCGGGCCGCATCCGATCGTCGTTCACGGCACGCCCGCCCAGAAAACGGAGTGGATTCCGGCGCTGGTGGCGGGCACCGACCAATGCTGTTTCGGTTTCACCGAACCCGACGCGGGCCTCGACACCGCCCGCATCAAGACTTTTGCCGAGAAGGTGGCGGGCGGTTACGTCGTGCGCGGCCAGAAGGTGTGGACGTCGACGGCCCAGGTCGCCAACAAGATCATGCTGCTGACGCGCACCACACGTTATGAGGACGCCAGGCGCCCGACCGACGGCATCACGATCTTTTACACCGACCTCGATCGCTCCAAGATCGAGGTCCGCAGGATCCCGAAAATGGGACGCAAGGCCGTCGATTCGAACGCCCTATTCATCGACTCGCTTTTTGTTCCTGAAGCGCATCGGATCGGCGAGGAAGGCAGTGGTTTCAGCTACATTCTCGATAGCCTCAATCCCGAGCGTGTGCTGATCGCAATGGAGGCGATCGGTATCGGTCAGGATGCGTTGCGCCGGGCAGCCAAATACGCGCGCGAACGCGTCGTCTTTGACCGGCCGATCGGCAAGAACCAGGGGATTCAACATCCGCTCGCCGAATGCTGGATGTATCTGGAATCAGCTTATCTGATGGCGGCACGCGCAGCTGATCTCTACGACCGTCGCGAGCCGTGCGGCGCAGAAGCCAACGCGGCAAAATTCCTGGGCGCGCGCGCCGGGCATGACGCCTGCCTGACCGCCGTGCTAACGCATGGCGGGTTCGGCTATGCGAAAGAATATCATGTCGAGCGCCTGCTGCGCGAAGTGACGCTTACCCGCATCGCGCCGATCACCGAGCAACTCATTCTCTCGTTCATCGCCGAAAAAGTGCTCGATCTTCCGAAATCCTACTGAGACGATATGCAATTCCGAACGCACAGCTACAATCGCCATGACGCCACCTCCAATCTTTTTGGCTTGTTCGTGTGAGCGCCGATCAAAAAACATAATTTTTGCTATTGGTCGTTTAGATCGAAATCCTTCACCCGTGAGCGGATAAGTAGTCCATGGTCGATTATCGTGGCCGTTTTGTCTGGTACGAACTGACGACGATGGACATGGAGGCCGCAAAGGCCTTCTACACCAAGGTGGTCGGCTGGGGCACGCAGGACGCGTCGACGCCGGGCGCGGCCTATACGCTGTTTACCGTCGGTAACGTCGCGGTCGGCGGGCTGACGAGCCTGCCGCAGGATGCGCAGAGAGCGGGCGCGAAGCCAATCTGGATCGGGTATGTCGGCGTCGACGACGTCGATGCCGTCGCCGGCCGGATCGTCAGGTCTGGTGGATCCGTGCACATCCCGCCGATGGATATCCCGAACATCAGCCGCTTATCGGTCGTCGCCGACCCGCAAATGGCAGCACTTGCACTGCTCAAGTGGCACAACCCCGGCCCGGAGCAACCTGCCGCGCTGGACGGGCCGGGGGGCGTTTGCTGGCATGAATTGTTCGCGGGCGATTGGGAGAAAGCGTTTGCCTTCTACCATGAAGTTTTCGGCTGGCAGAAAGCGGAAGCCGGCACCGGGGCCTTGGGCACCTATCAGATGTTCTCCGCCGGAGGCGCGATCGTCGGCGGCATGTTCACCAAGCCTCCGACGGTGCCGATCCCGTTCTGGCTGTACCATTTCGATGTCGGCGAGATCGACGCGGCGGTGGAGCGTGTGGTCGCCGGCGGCGGCAAGATCCTGGACAAACCGGTTGAAGTGCCGGGCGGCTGGGTCGCCCGATGCATCGACCCTCAGGGCGCCATGTTCGCGTTGATGGGAAAGCGGAGCAGCAAAGCCGTCGGCTATTTCGAGCGCACTACCCCCCGCAATCCTTCGGACCCGAAAAGCCAGCGCTGGAATTGGTAAAGCCCGGGACCGCGACTAATCGCTATCTATTCCGCCCGCGTCAGATTGGTCGGATTGTGAGTTCGAGGCTGCCGATTTCGCGCCGCGGCCAAGCGCAAATTGACCGACCGCACCCTCGATGTGAAATTCGATCCCGGTCATCCTCTCGAACAAATCGATGTTAGTGGTCCCGATCGCGCATCCGCCGAGCCCCAAATCGGTCGCCATCAGGTAAAGCGTTTGCAACAAGACGCCGACGTCCTTTAGAATAAGACCATAGGCGATCGAGCTGTATTTCCACGAAATCCGGCCAAAGCGGGCGGCGATTGTGATCAAAATCTGGGGCACCGCGGCAGCGCCCATTGCCTGTTCAGCTCCCTTCAGCAGCGCCTCGAATTCCTGCGGACGGGTGGCGATCGGCATCAGGGCATGTTCGGCCGGGTCGTAATGATAAAATCCCCGTGCAAGGCTCTCGCATTTGTCGACGGCAAGATAGAGTTCAAGCTCGTAGCTGCTGCCGCCCGAAGGATACGGCCTTGAGGTATAGGCGAGCGTCGGACCGCCGCCACCGAGATCAAGCGTCGTTGTCCAATTCGACTGGACCCGCGCGGCGCCATCGAGAAATTGCGACAGCTCGGCGAGCGTGATCGGCCGCTGGTCATCGAAGTCGCGTGTCGAATGCCGTTCCCGCAGCAGCTTCGCCACCGGCGAGGTCAACTCCGAAGGCGCGGCAGAGAACGTGCGCAGATCGATCTTTTTTCCGGGCCAGCGGGGACGCACAGCAGGCAGCGGAGAAATCAGGCCGGCATACGGATAAGTGCCGCCCGTGGGGTTGGCGTGCCGACCTTCGGTGCTGCGCGCATGAAACAGAAGATCGTGAAAGTCCCAAAGAACAAGGTCGTCACCACCCTCGGCCGGCCGAAGGCCAGCGTTGTCGTCGGCAACATCGACCTTGAAAAGGATTTGGCAATCCGCCAGCAAAGCCAGCAACTCGGACCCGGGGAAACCGTCCTGTCGCCGCAGCCGTTTGATCGATTGCGGTTTGGAGAGCGTGGCCAGCGTGGCCGCAACCTTTGGATCGCAAATCTTGAACAACGCGCCGGCGCGCGGCGATTCCAGCACCATCTCGTTGCCACGCCGTCGCAGATAGGCAAACCTCGACAGCACGAGCGTGTCTGTATCGCGGAGTTCCGGCGCTTGCGGCCAATAGGCTGGAACCTGAGGTTCGATGACGATCAGGTCCTCGGCGTTTCGCGAGCAGCCGAGCCGGTACTCCAGCAGGCCGCGCCGGGCCAAGCGCCGGGCCAACTGAGCGACCTCTTTTTGCGCGTCTCCGCCGGACGAGAGCGAGGCAAGCGGCAAACCCTTGCGAAGCTTCTGGGCGGAGACCGCCGCGTTCGCGCTGAACTTTCCCAGGCCGACCGAAAAGCCATTGAAGGAGGCGACGATTTCTCCGTCCGCCTGCGTTTCAAGGGTAACGTGAGCTCCGAGCCGGGCGGAAAGCGTTGAAGTCGCCGCCCGTCGCGCACGCTTTCTCGCAGGAGCGCGCAAGCCGGACAGGCCTCAGGTCTTGGGAAACAGCGGATTGAGCTCGCTTTCCGGCACCTGCTGGTCGAGCAACCCAAGCTTGACCGGCACATCGAATAGCCGGCCGGGCGCGAAACGCCGATAGAAATGCCGCAGCCCCGGCACGATCACTCTGACGACCGGAACCTCGATATCGGGACGTGTCTGATCGAGAACCAGGAAATCGAGGCCCTCGCGCTTGGCGATTTGAACGCAAGCCATCACCTGCTCGCGCGTGTCCAGACGGCCGAACTCCGAGCCCAGGTCGGGCCTGATCGCCGGATTGCCGCTTGGCAGCAAATAAGGGTTCTTCGCCAGCTGCCATGAATCGGCGTCATCCTGGCCGGACGTTTCACCGCTCCGCAGCCCCATGAGACCGATGGAGAGGAACTGGTTCAGCTCGGTCAACGCCCGGAGCATGGCGATACGCGCGTCGAAGTGCGAGCCGGAACCGAACTCGATAAAATCCTGGCCGTTTTCGGTCGAATGCGACATCGCGGCGAAGCTCGGAATCCCGAGATCGCTGGTGATGTCGAGCACCCAGAGCCGGCGGCCGGTTTGAGAAAGTTGATCGCGCAGATCGCGGATATAGGAATCGTCGAATTCGCCGAGGTCCACTTCCGCCCGTTTCAATCGATTGTACCACCAGATGGCGTACGAATCGCGTTCCACCAGTTCCAGGAATCCCTGGACGATCGCTTCCTCGACTGTGTTGCCGGCCGCGCAGCCGTTTGAATCCGCGTGGATGTGTCCGGTGGGGGAGGCGCCCCGGTAGAAGAAATACAACAGGCTGGTCGGCAGATATTTGAAGCGCTCGTCGCGCAGCGACCAGACCGGCGACCACTCCATCTCGACCGTCGGGTCGAATGGCTCCGGCGTCGGCGTTCCGCCGTGATCGGCGGTCGGCACCCGGTTCAGGCGGTACTGCGTGTCGCTAAACAACAGGACATCATTCGGCAGGATGGCATCGCCCGGTTGAAAATCCGCAAAGCGCCGCTTCACTCTGATCTCGTCGCCCTGAAAAATGCCGGAATAGCGCTCGATCGCCTCCATCAGCGCGCTGGCTTCACCCTGCTCTGCCGTGCTGCCCTTGCCGAAGCTGCCACCGTTCAATCCGGCTCTGAGCTCGTTGACCGAGCCGGCCGGCGCCGCAAAATTGTGGGTGGCGAGGTAGTTTGTATTCATGGGCAAGTCGGCTTGAATCCGCTCGAGACGCGAGACCACGCCGGTGAGCGGGCTTACGTGTTTGCGGAAACGCGCGACCGTGCCCGCGGACGAAACACTCCGGTAACCGCCGCTGGTCATGACCACCTTGCCGCCGGCGGCAAGCTCGACCGGGGCCGGCGCACGGCGCGGGTCGCGCACTTTCTTGCGGCCGCAGGCCGGACATTGCGGGCGGGCCGCGACGTAATGCTTGACGATGGTCGAGCCCAGCAGGTCGAGGCTGACGACATGATCGCTGAGTTCGGTGCGGAAGTCGGTGGCGATTGCCTTGGCGATCTCGACGGCCGCCAGTTGGATGGAGCTCTGGCCGAGCGGTTGCCGGGCGAGGGGCGAAGCCGCGACGCAGCGGGCGTCGCTGCGGTCGAGGAGTGCCTTGACCTCCCGATTCCGGGCCATTCGGTCGGCGAGACAATTCCAGCACGCGCTCTTGCCCGGCGTGAATATGGGCCCCACCAATGGAAAAATGCCGGAGGGTTGGACCAGCAGCCAGCGCGAATGATCCGACAAATGCTTCCGGTTCAATTCGAGCAGCCGCTCTTCGAGATAATCGTTCACCAAAGTAACGGTCAGGTCGGCCGAGCGTTTGACGACGCGCACGCCCAATGCCTCCAGGGCTGCGGCGAGTTCCTTAGCGCCCTGCACGTTGATCAACTCAATCCGTACCCGGCATTTTTGCAGGCTTTTTTCCGCGGCCTCCGTCGATAAGCCGAGGCTCGCCCAATAGGCGGCGGCAGTGCCGCCTGATGCGCGCGAGGTTGGGACGATAAAACGGCGGTCGAGCAGCCGCTTCATCGCTTCGTGGATTTTGTCGGAAGGGAACTCCCGCTCCAGCCCGCGAAAGATGTCGCGAAAACTCTTTCCCGCTCCTATCGCGGATGCCAGCGCGCAATAAAGCGAACCGTGAAGAAAGAACTTTCGGTCGTCGGAATAGAGGCATACCACGTCGGGCGGCAGCACATAGACGTTGAAATTCGGAGCGAACCGCGGAACGTCTTTGCTGTCATGCTGCGTAAAGGTCTTGCCGCCGGCGCCCGTCGTAACTTCGGCGCGGACGCCTTTACGCTTGTCGCCACCAGTGTGGATCACCATTGCAAGGCAGTGTTCTTCTGTTGCGAACGCTTCTACGGCACCAAGTGCGCGGTCAAGCGACTCGCGCGCCAGCGTTTCTCGATAAAGCCAAATGCCCCCTCGGCGTCACGCGGGGCATTACGCCACGCATGCCACCTCGGAGGCAATGCGAATAAGAAATCGGATGGCCGGATCGACGTTGGTCAAGCCGGCCATCAAGCCCTGCGCGTGTTAACGCAGCCGCTAAGCGCTTTCGCTTAGCAGACGCGGCAACGTCCCCACGAGAAACAGCAGCCGCAACCGCCGCAACCACCGCAACCGCCGCAACCGCGCCAGCCGCATCCACCGCATCGGCCGCAACCGCCGCACCCTCTCCACCAAGCGAGTTTCTCGCCGAGTTGGGGCTTCGCGGCGTTTTCCTTGTCGAAGACATAGAAAGTCGCCAAGCTCACATCGGAAACTTCTTCCTCGCCGAGAAAGATTTCGTGAGGCGTCGAGAAATTCTGCGCCTGGATGTCGGTAGCCGGTCCGCCGGTCGATGCGGATGCTGCGCCCGCCAGCGAAAAGGATACGCCGGCGATTCCGGCAACGCCCAACGCCGGCAGGACCTTCCTTCCACGGGTTCGCTTCGAAGCTTGCTTCGCACGCGCCATTTAGAGTTCTCCCTTACTTTCGAGCAAATGTTTCGATGACAAGACACGCGCTCCCGGAGGATGTTCCAAAAAAGGGGAGCCGTACGCATGTTCGACAGCATATTCGACAAGTGAAGTTCGAGTCTGGTAGCACTTTTCATGCGCTCTGCATAGGTAGGACAGAAGAAACCTTGCATGCGCTCTGGCCGCAAATATGGCAGCCGAACCCAGATAAGTGTTCCCTAGGTAAATTTCGGCTGGCCGCTGTACTCGCAATTGTCCGAACTTAAAGTCTTGTGCGGCGCACTCCAATCGTTGCCGCGATACCCAGCAGCGTTTGTTCATCCAGCGTTCATACTCGTAGCGCGCACCGATTTCCGAGGATGCCTAGCGCTCGTAAAGCGGGTATACGATGCCGCCGTGGCCGGACGTCGCACGGTCCAAGTCAAAGCCGCGTCGGGTCGCTGCGTCTGGATGTCAGCCGGCGGCACGGCGCAAGATCGAGCCGCCGCCAAGTGATCGAGCAAAAAACGGCCCACCGCCATGATGGTGCTGATTGAACCGCCAGCGCAGTATGACCATCCCTACCCGGGTCAGGTGGTCGAGCAACGGCTGTCTCTGCTGCAAATCATCCGATTGTGTCACGGGCCCGCGGCTGGCTGCGCATGGGTGAGTAAAGGCGTGTGCTACATCGCCCTTCCGCAGAATGAGAAGGACAGCCGTCTAATCGCTCTGATGCGCCGGCATGAGATGGGACACTGCAACGGTTGGCCAGGATACCATCCAGGCGGCCGTCGGGTTGAGTACGAGGCGGACAAGCCGCCGATGACGGTCAAATACGGTCACTTTGATTTGACGTTTTGAGCGGCAAGCATGTTGGCTTGACGCCCGCGAAAGGTTGGCGCCCGTAAAAGGCTTGGCGCGCCCGCGCCGGGACCGGCCTCGCGATACACATCCCAACTTAAATTGTCATGCAGAAGAAATACCCTCCGCTTCAAGACGGGCGCGTGCCGCGCGTCCGGGGCCATCCAATCCAGATATGAGACAACGAATCGATGTCGACCATCCCTACCTACTGGATCTGGCTGGGCATCGCCGCCTGCCTGGTCCAATCCGGGCTGTTTGCCGGACTTAATCTGGCGGTGTTCAGCCTCAGCCAATTGCGGCTTCAGATCGAAGTCGACGGCGGCAACACCGATGCGGCAAGCGTCCTCGAACTGCGGAAAAATTCCAATCAGGTGCTCGCCACCGTCATCTGGGGCAATGTGAGCACCAACGTGCTGCTGACAATCTTGTCCGATTCGGTCCTGGCCGGGGTGGAGGCCTTTCTTTTCTCGGCGGTCGTCATCACGCTGCTCGGCGAAATCATTCCGCAAGCCTATTTTTCGCGAAATGCCATGCGGATGACCGCGCGCTTCCTGCCCTTTCTAAATTTTTATCTCGTTGTTTTGTTTCCTTTGACCAAGCCGACCGCGATGCTGCTCGACTGGTGGCTCGGCAAAGAAGGGATTTCCTATCTCGCCGAAAAGGACGTCCGCGCCTTGATCGCCCGCAGCGCCGCGAGCGGCGGCGATATCGGACGGCTGGAGGCGACGGGTGCGCGAAACTTTCTCGATCTGGACGACGTGCCGGTCACAGATGAAGGCGAGCCGGTGCACGCCCAAAGCATCATCAGTCTGCCGTTGCAAAACAGCAGATGCGTGCTGCCGAAATTCGATCGATCGCCCGGCGATCCGTTTCTCAGGCAGGTCGACGCCTCAGGCAAGAAATGGGTGATCGTTACGGACCCGCAAGGCGAGCCGGTATTCGTGCTCGAACTCGCATAATTTTCTGCGGGATGCGCTGTTCAATCAGCTTGAGACGGATCCTGTCGCTTACTGGCACCGGCCGATCATCGTCCGCAACCTGCAAACCAAGCTGGGCGAAGTCATTGGTCAAATGAAGGTGGCGCCGGAACGGCCGGGCGACGACGTCATCGATCACGACCTGATCCTGGTGTGGGGCGCGCAGAAGCGGATCATCACCGGCTCCGACTTGCTGGGTCGCCTGCTGCGAGGCATCGCTACGGTAGAAACGCAAAAGCCGGGCTAGCGCGCGATTTGAGCCGTTTTTGGACGCGCAGTAATATGGTCTAAATGGACCGGGAAAATATCCCAGGGCAGAGCAAGAGGCCGAAAGCCTGATGGCGGGCATTCGCATTATTCTGCATGGCAAAGCCGCCGGTGATGCTCGGGTAAGAACGGCTGTTCATGACCTCCGCCTAGATGGCCACCTTGTGGAGGTGCGAGTTACCTGGGAACCGGGCGATGCTGCACGCTTGGCGGCTGAAGCGATTGCCGAGGCTGGTGCAGCAGCTAAAATTAACTCCATAGTAGCTGGCGGCGGCGACGGCACGATCAACGAGGTATTTGCAGCGGCCTACGCGGCTGGCCTGCCTGCAGGTTGCAGTCTCGGCATCCTTCCCTTGGGCACAGCCAACGATTTTGCTCATTCGGCGAGTATACCGTTGGAGGATCCGACGGCTGCCTTGCAACTCGCGGCAAGCGGCCCGCTGCATTGGATCGATATGGGGCTTCTCAACGGCAAGCCGTTCATAAACCTTGTCACCGGCGGTTTCGGCTCACGTGTTACCGTGGAAACGGACCCGGAACTTAAGCGGCGACTGGGAGGATTGGCCTACCTGCTCACCGGTGTCTCGCATTTCCCAGAACTCTCTGCGAACCACGGCAGCTTTCGTGCGGAAGGCTTCTCATGGGAGGGACGTTTCGTGGCCGTTGCGATCGGCAATGGCCGGCAGGCCGGAGGCGGCGTGCCGCTCTGCCCGGATGCGCTGGTTGATGACGGGCTGCTCGATTTGATGATCCTGCCCGAACTGGATCGCGCGGCACGTCTTGACGCTTTCAGCCGTTTGCTGCGGGAAGGCGCCGCGGCAATTCGCGCCGAGCTGGTTACGACATCGAAGCTCTTGGATTGAGTACGAGTCGGAGGATGATTTAAACGTGAACTTGGATGGCGAGCCGACACTCGTGAAGCGGTTTCGCGTTGAGTGTCGAAAGCGCGTACTGCCAGTGCGTCTTGGCGAAAGTTCTCTCCTTTCGACTTATCAAATGCGCGCTTGATACCAACGATCGAGAGTTTCGCGAATTGGCCCATTCTTTTGCGCCGGCACAACGACCCGGAGCGCACGCGGTCGAATGATGTAGTGAAGCGGCGTGTCCATCACACTGACTTCACCGTCGGTGGACACGTTGACCCGCTCGGTTCCGGGCTGCACCCATATCTCCTCGACCTCGAAGGCACTCAGCTCTTGTTCAGCCACACGCCCGACAAGTGCACTCAGAGCAATGCGCATAAAATTTCGTCGAGCGGTGCGCGGCGCCGTGCACACCCACAGTCGGCCGTTATCAAGCTTTGATCGCGTACCTATCTCCAAGCCTGACGTTTTGTATTGGTTGTTGCCGACGAACAGGAAGGGCGTCACGTGCTCCAACGCTTCCTCTTGGTCCATATGAACCTTGATGCGAAGCCGGAAATAGCGGCGCACAATCGACCTCAACGCAAGCATGAACGCCGCCTGCTTGACGTAGCCGCGTCGCTCCTGTTCCTCCCGTAGTCTTACGAAGTGCGGATAGAAGCCTATGCCCGAATTGTTCACGAACACGCGGCCATTGACCTCGCCGACGTCGACGTTGACGACGTGGCCAGTGAAGATGTTGCGGACAGCGGCTTCGAGGTTCCGAGGAATACCAACATCCTTGGCGAAATAATTCAAAGTCCCCATCGGAAGAACACCGAGCGCAGTGTCGGTGCCTACCAGCTTGCCGGCCACGGCGTTGACGGTTCCATCGCCTCCACCCGCCACCACCGGCCGACGATTCTCGCTTGCGGCGCGCGCCGCCAAAGATGAGATGTCGTCGCCACGCTTGGTTACAATGACGCGTGTCTCCACGCCGAATTCACCTGAAATGCGGGTAAGGTGGGCCTGTGCCTCTTGAACATGAACGGAATGGCCGTTGAGGATGCAGGTCGGACCTGAAGATTCGCCCGGCGGAGATAGCGTCATGGCTCGTGATCCCGGAACCGGTCGGTAGCGATCATGAGGGGCTGGCGGGATCAATCGGACCGCTGGTTTGTAGCCTTACCGCAATCGTCCAGCACGCGATGGCCCAGGCCACACCGATGCACCAGCCTCCGAGAACATCGGTTGGATAGTGAACCCCAAGGTATATTCGGCTTATGCCTATAAGCACGCTCAGAAATGCCGCCAGCGACATGAAGTAGATGCCCATCCTGAATGAGGATTGACTTCGAGCGAGAAGAACGCCCACCGTCAAATAAGTGATCGCAGACAGTGCGGCATGGCCGCTTGGGAAACTTGTGGTGAAAACCCGCGCCGCCGGAGTCACAATATCCGGACGAGGGCGCGCAAACGCCGCCTTGAGCAAATCGTTCAACGCGATGCCGCCGAACACGGCAATCAGCATCAGCCAGGCCGCGACTTGTTTGCGCGCCAAAAACAAATAACCCACGGCGGCAAGCGTAATAATTACCAGCACGACGATGCTGCCGAGACTCGTTACGTCGCGAGCCGCCTCCTGCAACCACGCTGGGCCAAGGGGAACAGACGGATCAGCCGAGTTGCGCAGAGCGAGAATGACGCGGCGATCGAATGCCGACGTTTTTCCGCCGCTGACCGCTTGGGCGATGAAGCCAAAGGCGCAAAGAAAAAACGTTATTGCCAGAATGGATACCAGCGGACTTCTTCGGCCGATCTTCGTGGTTTGGTGTGGCATCCGATAAGCGGCCCGAATGAGCAGCATCACGGCCGCCCGACTTTCCTCTTTGACCGAAGCCGCCCGCTCAAGCCGGCTGCTAAAACCTCTTCAGCCGGAACGCGAACGCAATATGGATAACGCCAAAAACGACCGCGAGCCAGCCGATCATCCAGACCAATGCCAGCGCTCCCGCGCCGGGCCAACAAGATAACACCGAAGGCAATCGAAAGCACGCCAGCGAGACCGAGCAGCCACGCGTCGTCCAATACCTTGCGCAGTTCGATTGCGCCCCAGATCATAATCGCACCGATGGCAATCGCCCATGCGGCGATGAACATCAGCAACACAAGGGCCGTCATCCCCGTGTACAAGAATGCTACGAGGCCGGCGAGGATACTAACGCCGCCGCCCCAAGCGACCCACCAGCGCGTTCCTGTATCACCGTCTCTCGCTGCCACGGCTGCCCACAGCGCTAATATCCCGTCAGCCACCGCGTAGGCGCCCCATACCGAGACGAGCACGACCAGTGTTAGGCTTGGCCAGAAGCCACGCGAAAAGAAAAAAGCAGCAATTTGTCGGAATAACCGAAAGCCCACGTCGGGATGACCCGAGCCGGTCACCGTCAAGTCATTGATTTAAGTGGTGGGCGCACAAGGACTCGAACCTTGGACCCGCTGATTAAGAGTTACGCGCAC
>CAVZSB010000027.1:0-217197 GCA_963777635.1 uncultured Alphaproteobacteria bacterium | reverse complement strand
ACTGGCAGGAGATCACGGCGCTCGCCGCCGATCCGCTGGTCACGATCGGCGCGCACACGGTCAACCATTCGATGCTGGCCAAACTGCCGGATAAAGTCGTGCGGGCGGAAATGGATCACAGCCGTTCGGTGATCGAGGCGGCTTTGGGAACGCGGCCGGCGCATCTTTCCTATCCTTATGGCGATCCGGGTTCTGCGGGCCCGCGCGAATTCGCCATCGCCGCCGAGCTTGGCTTCAAGACCGCGGTGACAACGCGGCCTGGCGTTTTGTTCCGCTCCCACGCCAGGCATTTGCTGGCGCTGCCGCGCATCTCGCTCAACGGCGAGTATCAGCAGCTCCGCTATGTGCGGGTGTTGCTCTCGGGCTCGGCGACGGCGATGTGGAACGGCTTCCGCGGTTCCGAGGCGGCGTAGAGCATGATCCGAAAAAAGCCTGCCCCGGACTCGATCCGGGTGGAAGCCGGTTTTTCGAAAAGATCACGCTCCAGGGAATATGTTAGCGCGTTACGTCGGTTTGCGGCTCATCCAGGTCACGATCGGGATGGCGGGCAGCGCCCAGCCGAGGCCGGCGATCACGTAATAGGCGACCGAGAGGATTGCGTTGTCGCGGATGGCGGGGGCCTGCGCCAGTGCCATGGCGACGAGCGCCCAGACGATGACGAGGACAAACAGCGCGATGGCGCCGATGAATTTGCGCAAGCGAAGCGGCATGGAACGAGCGACATTCAGGTCGGCCCTCGCACGCAGTTGCGAGGGTAGGGCGCAGCACTATATGGTCCGCGCGCTTGCGACAAGCGAGGGGGGGGGGGCCCCCCCCCGACCCTCCCCCTTTCAGGGGGAGAGAGATTTGGTCGAGCATTTTTCCCCGTCGCTCCATTTTCCCTGTCGCTCAAAGGAGAAGACGGAGATTTGCTGGAAACTATCTTTCTTTCCTCCCCCTGAAAGGGGGAGGATCAAGGTGGGGGTCGTTGCGCGTGGCGATTGGATGAAGGTGCAGTGATTGAGAGCACGCAAAGCTTAGACCTCGCTCACACACGCGCGATCCGGCTGTGGCTTTATGCCGTTGCCGCTTTGGTGCTGGCGATGGTGCTGGTCGGCGGTGCGACGCGGCTCACCGAATCCGGCCTTTCGATCACCGAGTGGAAGCCGCTGACGGGTGTGGTGCCGCCGTTGTCCGAAAACGGCTGGCAGGCGGCGTTCGAAAAATATCGGGCCATTCCGCAATATCGCGAACTCAACAGCGGCATGAACCTTGCCGAATTCAAGACGATTTATTGGTGGGAATGGACGCATCGGCTGCTCGGGCGCGTGATCGGTGCGGCTTATCTGCTGCCATTCCTGTGGTTCCTCTGGCGCGGATGGGTGACGCGGGAGCTGCGCCCGCGGCTGTGGTTCATTTTCGGGCTCGGTGCGCTGCAGGGCGTCGTCGGCTGGTGGATGGTCGCGTCGGGTCTCGCCGATCGCGTCGAGGTTTCGCAATATCGGCTGGCGACGCATCTCCTCTTGGCCTGCGCGATTTACGTCGCGCTGATCTGGACGGCGTGGCGGCTGGGGGATCGTGCGACGGGACACGTGCCAGGGCGCATCCGTCTCGGCGCGACGGGGTTGCTCATTCTCGTCCTCGGGCAAGTCTATCTCGGCGCCCTGGTTGCGGGCTTGCGCGCGGGTTATGCCTACAATACCTGGCCGCTTATCGACGGCGCGTTGATACCCGACCGCGCGCGACTCTTTTTCGAGACGCCGCTCTGGCGTAATTTCTTCGAGAATATTCTGACCGTGCAGTTCGATCACCGCATGCTCGCTTACGCGATCCTTGTCGCCGCTTTTCTGCATACATTCGATGTCGTGCGCACGGTGCTCGGACGCGCGGCCCGGTTGGGCGCGGTCGCGCTGCTCGCCGCTGTCGTACTGCAAGTCGCACTCGGCATCGCAACGCTGCTGTGGCGCGTGCCGCTGCCACTCGCGCTGCTGCATCAGGCCATGGCGATGCTGGTCCTGACGGTCGCTGCGGTGCACGCGGCGGCGCTCGCCCAGCGTTTGCCGCGCGTGATCGCCGCGCCGGCGCTGGGCTACCTCCTTCCCCTCACCACACCGACTCTAATCCGCCAGCGCCTGTTCGAGATCGGCGATGATATCTTCCTTGTCCTCGATGCCGATCGAAAGCCGCACCACGTCGGGACCGGCGCCGGCCTGGATTTTTTGTGCGTCGGAAAGCTGCCGGTGCGTGGTCGAAGCGGGATGAATGATCAGTGAGCGCGTGTCGCCGATATTGGCGAGGTGCGAAAATAGATTGACGTTGGAGACAAGCTTGACGCCGGCGTCGTAGCCGCCACGTAAGCCGAAAGTGAATACCGAGCCGGCACCGTTCGGACAGTATTTGCGGGCGAGGTTGTGATAGCGGTCGCCGGGCAGGCCGGGATAGCTCACCCACGCCACTTTGGGATGCGTCGAAATCCATTCCGCGACCGCCAGCGCGTTGTCGCAATGCGCCCGCATCCGCAGCGGCAGCGTCTCGATGCCGGTGAGAATGAGGAAAGCATTGAACGGCGACAGCGCCGGACCAAGATCGCGCAACGCCAGAACGCGGCAGGCGATGGCGAAAGCGAAGTTGCCGAACGTCTCGTGCAGCACGATGCCATGATATTCCGGCCGCGGCTCGCACAACATCGGATAGCGGCGCTCGCGCGACCAGTTGAACGTGCCGGCATCGACAATGGCGCCGCCGATCGAGTTGCCGTGTCCGCCGAGAAATTTGGTCAGCGAATGAATGACGATGTCGGCGCCGTGATCGATCGGCTTGCACAGATAGGGCGTGGCGAGCGTGTTGTCGACGATGTAGGGCACGCCGGCGCGCCGTGCGATTTGCGCGACGGCTGCCATGTCGGTAATGACGCCGCCGGGATTGGCGATCGATTCGGTGAAGATTGCCTTGGTTTTCGGTGAAATGGCGCGCTCGAACGACGACACGTCGTCGGGGTCCGCCCAGACGACGTTCCAGCCGAAATTCTTAAATGCGTGCGTGAACTGATTGATCGAGCCGCCATAAAGCTTCTTCGAAGCGACGAACTCGTCGCCGGGCTGCAAGAGGCAATGAAATGCCAAGACCTGCGCCGCGTGTCCCGAGGCGACGGCAAGCCCCGCGGTGCCGCCTTCGAGCGCGGCGACCCGTTCCTCAAGCACCGCCGTCGTCGGGTTGCCGATGCGCGTATAGATGTTGCCGAACGTTTGCAGGCCGAACAGAGAAGCGGCGTGATCGACGCTTTCAAAGACGTATGAGGTCGTTTGGTAGATCGGCGTCGTGCGCGCCCCGGTGGTCGGATCGGGCTGGGCGCCGGCGTGGATGGCGAGCGTGGAAAAGCCCGGAATGCGTTCGCTCATCGGCCGATCCTTCGGGTTCGTTGGAAGAAGCGACCCCGGTTTATAGGACCTTCTTTTTTTATATAAGTGTTTGTACAAATGTACAATTGCATTCGCTAAGTGTTTTTTGGTTGCTTCATACGCGTTATTTTGCTGGCTGACGTGCATATTCGCAGAAGGTGGCTGTAGATATCTTGTGTCGAGCTGCGTGCCGCGCTCTTTCACTTTCGGGTGACTTGGGGCATATGGTGGCATGCTGTGTCGTGGCCGTGCATCGCTGCGCCTACAGAACGAACCATCGTTGGCGGGATTTATTCGTTGCATCTTGACGGGCGACACTAGCTGTCCCATTTGCGACGCCACACCGCGCATCTCCGTGGCCTGGATGCGTGCCGGCGCAGCTCCTCACAAGCAGCGATGGCATGCATGGGCGGCACTGCTCGACTGGTTTCCTTCTCGCGACAAACTTTGCCGACCTGTCCGATACTAGCAACGACGGCGAGCTGCGCGCGCTCAAGATCGACGGATTTCCATCTGAGCGCCAGAATTTCTCCGCGGCGAGCCCGCACAGCGAACCCAGCAGGAGGGGTGAGCACGCGATGCTCGCGCGCAGCCTCGATCGCTTGGCCGTTTCAGCAGCGTCGATAGTCGGACCGGCTTCTTCTCGACCTTCGGTCGATCTTCTTTCAAGTCGATCGCATGGGCTACGCAGCAACAGATCCCAGCGAACAGCTGCTTTAGAGCTTGGCTTAGCACTCGGTGAATGTGGTCGAGCTTCGAAAAAGCGGCAGGAATTCGTCCGGGCGCTATTTCCGATGATGCGCCGGCGAAGGGCCAGGGGCTGATCTGTTGCCGCCCGCGCTGCCGGCTCCGGTACGGCGACGAATCCAACCAAGCTTGAGCGTCATCGGCGGTCGGATTGCTTATGACGACAGGGTGCAGGCGGCAATCGCCGAATATTCGCGAAAGGTGATGCGCACGATCCCGCCTGCGGCGCTCCGCGCACTTAAGGATCTGATCGCCAATCCCGATGCTCGAAACCACATGAAAGCGATTGCCGCGGTCATCGATAGGACCGACCCGCTGCAGACCACGCACAACGTGATCGTCGACCACCGGAGCGAGCGGCAACTGACGGTCGCCACGGCCGAGGTGATCGCCCGCATTCATGAATTGGCGAAGCGCGCCGGCCTTCCGAAATTGCCGCCGCCGATCGATGCGGAATTCGCGGTTGTGTCCGAAGGGACGGCGCCATGATCGCCGAAGAAACCGAAATGGTCGATATGTTCCCCGCCGGCTACAAATTGAGCCTGCTGTTTATCGCTTATCTCAAAAACGTCTTGACCACTCAAAGGATGACAGCCGCTTATCGCTTGCAATTTCTGGAATGGATCGATCGCCAAGTTGATCGGGTCATCACGCCGGAAGTCCTGGAAGCGGTCGAGCCTATGTCGGCCGTCGAAATGGCAATGATGCACGAGGCAAGATCGTTGGATAACAGAGACGGCCCGGAAGGGACGCGGTGCGCTGCAAGCTTCAAGGTTTTAACCAATCGCGAAGTGTTCGAGGACAGCTTGGAGACTTCGCCAGCGCAGCATTAAAAGGGGTCGCGCCTATTGCTTCTCTCGTGCCGGGCGGCACGACTGTAGCGGGGCTAATCGGCGCAGTTGCCGGACCGCAGAACACCGGTAGCGATACTGGCATGGGCGGCTGGGAGGCGGCGGCGCCGGAGCTTTGAGCATGTCAGACGCAGGAACAAAACCCGGGGCCGAACTAGAGCTGGTGCACGTCACGCCCGAGATGATCGAGGCGGGGTTGAAGGCGATTGATGGATTCGAACTGTTGGATGTCTGGGAAGGTTACCTAAGTCGCGCGGATTTAGTGGCGACTATTTATCGTCATATGGATCAGGCAGCACGTGGGAAGCCTTGACCACAATGCGCTTGACCCGAATTATCTCAGCAACGATCCTCCGCATTCGGCTGTGAGGAAATTCCTCTGCCGTAACCTCACCTGGTAGTGACTTTTGTCGGAGCGAGGATGAATAGGGGACGCCTACCGGCTCAACAGTACACCACGTTCCGTGGACAATGAAATTTCGATCATCCCGCAGTTCATCGGCTCTCGTTAGGGCGTCAATCACTTCCGTTAATAGTGGTTCTTCCAAGCGGCGCCGTGCCAATACTTTTGCGACCGTTATCAGACGAGCAATGTCTGTCCGTTCTGTAAGCACCCGCCCATCCTCAAACGACAGACTAACAAGACTCCAAATCAAATCCCGAATACAATTTTCCAATTTAGACCATTCGACTATCGCGCGACCTATTAGTCTTTCCTGAATCTGCCCGATCTCTGGCCTTGGGGATTGGTTGGAGCGAAAAGGTCGTTTGTGTTTAAGAGTCCAGGGTTCGCGTTTTGGTTTTGGAGTATCATTTGACATGGCGAACGATGATCCGCATCTGCAAAAATATTTGCAGAAAAATCCTGCGAACGGCCCCCTACGCCGTTAAAGGATATTCCCAAAAAGAGCGGCGAGTCCCGCCAAAGCGGCAAGTGGAAACTTCGGCCGCCAGCGGCATAGCGTTCGGGGTACGACTATACGGTGAGAGCCTCGGCGCGTGCGGCTCGCGCGCCGTGTATCATTTTTTGTCGATTGACACGCCGTTAGGGCCGATGTCTATACGCACTCCCTCGGGCTTCTTGCGATCCTGATACAGCTGATAGCCCATAACGGCGACTGCGACGACAAGCGCACCGACGATTAGGTAGATGATGTTATTGCGGCTCACCGCTGAAATCCCATCCCTAAAATCCGACGCTAAGCAACGGCCATAGCCGCTGAACAATTGCCGCGACACAGACGAGCACCACTAGTATTTTAAGCAGGTTGGCCAGCCTGCCGTCGCGCACAAATCTGTCAATGGCCCAAAACGCGATCGCACCGACAACGGCTATGATGAGTATGTTGATGAGAAGCAAAACCATGTGCATTTACCCCCTACGGTTTGTTAATCGTGTCCACACCGTAAGTCAAAGAAGTTAAATTCCAGCCGCCAATCGCTCGCGGCCGGCATCGGTTAATCGAAGGCCGCCGTCGACGACGGCAACATATCCAAAGGCTATCAACAAATCGCGGTGAGCTGGCGTTATAAAGCGGTGCATGGCGTTGCCGATTGCCCGCAGCGACTCAAATTGGTTGCGGTTCAACTTGGGCGCCGTCGGTTCAGTGACCATTTGAGGAACCTCGCCGAAGCCTCGTTTGTAGCTCTCTGCGCTCCTGTTGCAATTCGGCCAAGCGCTCACGGAGCGTTTCGCTCTCTGCAGCGAGAAAAGTCATTTCCAACACACGGATTATCCTTCGCCGCTCTTCTTCGATCTCACCAAGGCGTTTGGTAATTCGCTGTTTCGTGTCCATCCCGGCCGTCATTCCACCTTGACGCCATCTCGGAGATTGAGATGCTCCCGCTCGATGCGCCGCCGCCTTCATTAGCCTCTGCCAACCCGTGCAAATTGGCATTTAGCTTAGGGTGGTTGTCTTCGGCAGCTACTTGTTGAAATAAAATGGCTTTCTCCAGGTACGTGGTAACCATTCTCATTGACAGCGAATCCAAGATCAGCGCAAATTTAGCGCCGCGACCGAGCCCTGGCAGGCCCGGCCGCGACTTCCCAACCCGACGCCGACAGGGGCATCGGAATGAGCATTTCCGCTATATATAGCGAATCGCGGCTTTGCGAATCCGCCCTCCTGGCGTCTCAACAGCCCATGGAGGGCACTCATGTCACATGAAAATATCAGCCGCCGCGCCATTCTGGCCGGCGCCGCAATATCCCTGCCGACGATCGCATTGCCGGCCATCGCAATAGCAGCAACCGAGCCTGATCCGATCCTCGCGGCGATCGAAGCGCACCGCGAAGCGCAAATGCGCTGGATGATCAGCGGGCGGATTTGGGCTAACCTATTTCCCAGCACCCCAGAATTTGATGCTGCAGAAAAAGCTCACGACGCGGACGTTAAATTGCGAACTGACGCTGAGGACGAGTTAGTCGATACCAGACCGACTACGATTGCTGGCGTTCTTGCGCTTCTTGCCTATGTGGACGACTTCCACTGTCAGGCTTTCGCGCATCCGGAGGATCCCACCCAATGGTGCTCCGACGAGTCGTGCTTCCGGGACACGAGAGTGGATCATAAAATTCTTGATAGGCTCTCCGGCAAACCGATCGAATTGCCATTCACGGTATGGATTATGCGCAATGCTCGGTTGGCGTTGTCGACGTTGGCGGTGCGGCCATGAGCCAGATTATCCCATTCTGTAGTCGCGCTTCCCGCCTGAGGACCGTTGAACGCTTGGAATGGTACGCAGCTTTCGGCAACCGGCTTCGTGTTACCCGAGCACTGCTGGGGATCACCGAGCAAGAGGCCGCAGCGGTGTGCCTTACTACTTTACGCACCTATCGGAAACGCGAGGCGGGGCTGCCGCACCGCAATTGGTACTATGGGCTTATATCATTCGCCCAGACATACGATTTGAGCTACGCGTGGTTGCTCGCCGGCGCTGGCAATATGTACAATTCACCTCCGGATGATGATGGCGGTGGTGGCAAGCCAATCCCTAAGAGTATTGCGGCATAACGCAAACAAACCGCGGGGCCGGCTGCGGTTGGCTGGCTCCGCGCTGTCCTACGGCCCGATCACACAACCAAATCGGCTATCGGTTGGTCTGCGATGCGTTGGGATCTAAAGCGCAAGCGCCCGTGCACCGGCCTCCACTGGCGTCGCAGGAAAAGGCTGTGATGCACACGTTGCCATAGCCGAAGTGACAGCTGCACGCCGGATAGCTCACGGCGACTTTGGCGTCTTTTGCCGCGGCAATTCCCTGACCGAATGCGGTAACGGTGAGGATGATGAGGATAGTCTGGATCGAGCGCATGTGCGTCGTCTCCCTGATAATCCCCTCGACTTTTGTATATGGGTAGTCCGATCGTCGCCTGCCACCCTTGGCGCCTTTTTGTTTCAGATGTGCACGGCGTTCCAGTTTACTGAAAAAATGAGGGTCGCGACCCGCGAAGCACGACAAGAGACTTGACGGGCCCGCACCGGTCACAGACGTATCCGTGAATCTCAAATTTGACATGCAGCGGATGAGGCTCAATCTCTACAAGAGCCGTCTCGACGCCGCACACCGGGCACGGGTTTGTTGTTTTGACCACGAGCGCACACTCAGGGCCGACGGTTACTATATGGCCCGCTGCCTATCTACAAATTTGAGCCCATGGCTTTTGCTGAATCTGTATAAAACGGCTCACACTGAACGGCTGTGGATAAGTCGCAAAACATTTTAGGCCAGCTACGATGCTGGCTCCGCGCTCTTCGACGCTTAGAGTGCACATCCTGAAAATTTCCTGTATGATCGCTGCATGATGGTGCCACCGCTGAACCAAACTCTTTGGATGCTGCTCGTCGTTTCGCTTACTATCGGTGCGGCCTGGCTCGGCCTACTCCTCACCGCTGAGCAGAACGGATTTTGGGAGAAGCGATCCGATGACCGGTCGCGGCCGCGCCGGCCTTAAATTGCTTGGCGGCTGGCCTCGCGCACCGGCCCGAAATCAAAACTGAGCCCGGGCACCTTTTTGAAAACGGCCTTCGCGCCGCCACCACGGCCGCGCGCCTGGTCGACGGCCTCAAGGCGACGATCGCCGAGACGACGGACTTCACGCGCATCGAGATCATGGCCGCAACTGCCGAGCTAACAGCATCGGTAGGCCGCGCACGTGCGCTCGGCGCTGGGCCGCATGGTCGGGAATCGCGGCCCTTGATTGCCTGATTGCAATCAAGTGAATCAACTTTCGGGCGCGACCTATCCGGATCGAAGGCGCGCAGTTGAGCGGCGCGGGCTTCGCCTAGCGATAGTGTTGGTCAAAACCCCGGATCGCCTCCCTGTGGAAGCGCCGGTGTATAGCTCGGGGGCACCTGGAAAAGCTCCGCTGGCTGCCGGCCGTACTTCACTGAGAGCGCTTGCATCATCGTTTTGCCGTCGACGACAAGACGGAGCAGCACCCCATCAGGAGTTAGACATATGGTTTGCGTTTCCACATCCTCTGTCCATGACCAGTCGGTGCAATGCAATCCGGCAATAACGGACTCGCCACCACGCGTCAGCGTCTTACCTTTTTCCGGGTCAAGAGTTAGGTGCGGTGCACCCTCCAACTTGAGGTACGTGCGATTTGCGAGATCGAGCACCGTGATCTCGTGCCCGTTGCGGTCGTAGATTGTGGCGGATTTACCAGACCCGTCAATGCGTACAAGACGTTCACTCTCCAACCATCGCCGGCGCTGGATGATCGTTGGCTGGTCCGGCCGGGTGATTTGGTAACGGATATCCACATCGCGCGTCGGCAGCTCCTGAGGTTGCTGCTCCTCGGCGTGCAGGGGTGATCCTAGCAGCAGCAGTGCCAGGACCGCAGTCGGTGGGAAGCCCCCCAGATTGTTGCGCATCTGCAAAGCCCTTGCGTCTTTAAAACCCCCCGCTTGCCAGAACAATCATCCGCTTGCGAGTTGGTTCATATTATTCAGTTCAAGAACCATCCAGCGCGATCAGCCGGTTTCCTCGAAGTAGACATAGGCGAGCGCCTGCCTGGCCTTGTCGCGCACGATGAAGCAGGCGTTCATCTCGTCGACGATCTAAGGCGGCCGAAGTGGCGCGGTGTCACTGCGGACGGCACTCGACGCCCTCCAGCATCAGCGCCAACCGTAGTGCGATCGAGACATCGGCCGGATCGGCGCCGGTAATGGCCTTGGTGAGTTCGCTGGCGACGTGGCGCCAGGCTGGCCGCGCCCGACGATCTTCCGGCAAATGTCCCATCAACGCCTGCACGTCTGCGAGCGTCGCGATATCCATCACCTTCGGAATGATCAGCGGCCGCGGCAGCTTGCGCGACCAATCGGCTGGGTTTTGGGATCGTCGTGATGCCACGCGCTATCCCTAGCGGCTTGACCGCCCGTGCGAAAGTTCTCAATTCGTTCTCATGTTCAAAACCCGCGGTGAGACGCTCGCGTTCGCCATTTCCTTCGCGTTGAGGCGCGCAAAGAAGATCGTGCGCGGCCTCAGCCAAGGACTGACCGAAGAAGAGCGGCATGCCGTTGCCGATCGCGCGGTTGAGGAGCTGAAGCGCTACGGCGATCGATGGCGATTGAACGAGGACGAGCCGCCGTGGACCGGACCTGGACCACAGCTTCGTCAATGCAGGGCGGCTGCGGTCATGACAATTGATTCGGCTCGCCGTTCATCCTCACGCAATTGGAACAGCAACGTTTTCGCGAGCGTCTCTGCATTGAGCATGCTGTCCTCGATCGCCGCTGACCTCGTGCGGCCATCGCTAGTCGTGACGGTCACTATTCCGTTCTTCACTTCAAACTGGCCTGAGAACGTCTTCCCACTCGCGAGTTTAAAACTAAGCTTTTCACTCATCGTCCCTGAACCTCTCCAAGCGGGGCGCTCAAGCATACCGGGATCTCGGTGTAGGTCACCGATAAGTGGACCCAGTTGCATGGTAGCGCAGGCGAGCCTCGGCGTGACGACGGCGCGAAACACCGGCCCGCACAGCATAGCCGACAAGGAATCCCACAATCAGTATAAAGATCGCGCCCGAGATTAGGATGGGAAACACCTCGCTTCGAGTGCCCGTCGCACTTATCCCTGAATGCGCCCCGCGGATGCGGCGGTCTGTTCCATATTGCTCACACTTCAAAGGCTGTACTGGCCGAATCGTCTTGGGCTGCATGGAGCGACGGGTTGTCATCCATCCGGCCCGGTGAGGGGCCGTCGCGGCGGCGCATCGGACCTGACTTCGTATTCCACAAGCATCGAAAAGCGGTCGACGTGTTCGGTTCGCTGATGGGCACCACGCGGAAACCGTAATACGACCGGCAACTCCTCGATGGGATGTCCGGTGACGTTGAACACCAAGCCCGCGGACTCTTGGTGCCATTTTAGAAACTGATGTCTCACGTCGTCCTGTGTCTTGCCACGGAATTCGATCTTAAACGTCGACACGGGAGAATCCGCCCACCTTTGGCTGCTACCGGATTTGCTACCCAACCTAACATAACCGGACAGCATCAAGCAGGATTAAGGGGAGGCGGGGAAGGCAATTTAGCCAGCAAATTCGGACCCAACCGAACGCGGCAACACTGGTCGACACGGAGATTTCCGAATTATAGGACCGGCCGCGACCGTCAAGGCGCGCGACGGGCGTTCGTTAATGCAGCAAAGCCGTGTCGCGAGACACGGCCGGCATGGAAGTTATTTCTCCGGCGGCGGCGCGGCCTCGTCGTTTCGTGCGTGGACGATCAAGAGGCGGCACGGTTCGGAGATTCGCGTGCGGTTGGACATGAGACAATCCGCAATGCGCTGGCGATCCGGGATGAATTGCGCGCACACGGTAAGAGCATCGTACATGCAGGCTTTGCGGCCTTGCTGGTCGTCGTCGGCCTTGCCGGCCACTGGCGCGAACGCAAGAGCAGATAGCGCGAGCGCGAGCACAACGTTGATTTTCATCACTCACTCCTGGCGTTTCGCGACGCTACCAGCGCCGTGTTGAGCCGAAGTGCAGTTAGTCAGGACACGAATGAAAAAGAATTCCGAAAGTTTCCATGCATTTTAATCGCCAACGCCTTTTTGGTTAGCGATGTCTTGCTTGCCATTTGCGGCGACGCGACGTCCGCCGTTTCAGACGCCGCCGTCTTCCCGCTGCACGCGCTCGGCTGCTTCGGTCGCTCCGCCGCGCACGGAAGTACGGTTAAGCGACAGGCGCTGAACGCCGCCGGTAGCTGCCGCTTTCTTCGAACCGATGGTCCGGGTGTTGACGCCCATCCACGCGATCTCCGAAGACAGTCGGCCGTATTCAATTTTGGGGCAGCGGTTCATGACGACTTTCATGCCATTCGCTTCGGCAAGCGCCGCGGCTTCATCGTTGCGAATGCCGAGTTGCATCCAGATCACCTGCGGTCGCGGATTGAGCGCCAATGCCTCCCGCACGATGCCGGGGGCATATTGCGACGGCCGGAAGATATCGACCATGTCGATCGGCTCTGGAATGTCTGCGAGCCGGGCATAAAATCGTTGCCCAAGCAGCTCGTGGCCGACGCGTCCCGGATTGACCGGAATCATGCGATAGCCGCGCTCGAGCAGATATTTGAAGACGAAGTAGCTCGGACGGATCTCTTTCTCCGAGGCGCCGACCATCGCGATCGTTTTCACGGTGTTAAGGATGCCGCGAATATACGAGTCCGGATACGAGTTGTGGTTCATCGCGCTTCGAGCCGTCAGCGGTCTTCCCACTTCGGTTTGCGCTTGTCGATGAAAGCGCCGATGCCTTCCCTTGCATCATATCCCAACAGATTTTCGACCATGACGTTGGCGGTGTGTTCGTAGGCATCGGCGAGCGGCAGTTCCAGCTGACGATAAAAGGCCGCTTTGCCCAGCCTGATTGCCCGTGACGACTTGGCGGCGATCGTTTCGGCGAGCTTGAGCGCCTCGTCGCGCTCGCTGCCGGCGGCGACCACGCGATTGACCAGCCCGATCCGCTCGGCGTGCTCCGCCGAGATCATTTCACCGGTGAGCAACATCTCCATCGCAGCCTTTCGTGCGACATTGCGCGACAGCGCCACCATTGGCGTCGAACAGAACAGTCCAACATTTATTCCCGAAGTCCCAAATTTTGCAGTGCGCGACGCAACCGCGAGGTCGCAACTGGCTACCAGTTGACAACCCGCGGCCGTCGCCGTGGCCTGAACTGCGGCAATGACCGGCTGCGGCAGCGTCACGATCCTTTGCATCATCGTGCTGCATGTCGACATGATTTGCTCGAAATAGGCGCGGCCGGCATCGTCGTCGGAGCGGTGCCGATAGAGCTCCTTGAGGTCGTGGCCGGCTGAAAAAGCCGGCCCATTGGCAGCCAGGACGACCACCCGCACGGCGCCATCTTGAGCGATCGTAGTGAGCGCGTCCCCCAGCGCCTCCAGCATGGCCTCCGAAAGGCAGTTGAGCGACTGGGGATGATTGAGCGTGAGCACGGCGATGCCGCCGATGTCTTCGCGCAACAGGATCAGCGACGAGTTGTCGTGTTTGGCTGCAGCGCCTGCGCGAGCGGTCATTTGCAAGTCCTCAATTCTTGTCAGTCCTCAACTCTCCAGCCCGAAATGCGACTCGGCGAGCCGATTGGCAAGTCTTCCCGTGCATTGTATCCGATCCGTAGCGTGAGGAGCAGGGCATGGACGGAAAGGTGAAATTGACGACCGAGGAACTCGAGCGCCTGCTCAGCGCCGAATTTCCGCAAATGTTCAACCCGCAGAGTGGCTACAGCATCGAAGACGTCTGGTTCGGCGGCAGTCGCGTCCGCAAGCGTTTCGACGAAGGGTCGCTGCGGCCGGGCGGGACAATCGCGGGCACGACCATGATGACGCTGGCCGATTTCGCGCCTTATGTCGCGATCCTCGCGTCGATTGGTTGGGTGCCGCTGGCGGTCACGATCAATCTCTCCATCAACTTTCTCAAGAAGCCGCCGGCGCGGGACCTTTTCGCGGAGGCGCGCTTGATCAAGCTCGGCAAACGGCTTGCGGTTGCCGATATCGGCATCCGATCGGAAGGCGAGGACGATCTTGTCGCCCACGCCACCGCAACGTATTCAATCCCGAGCCACGCGGTTAAATAATACCGTCAAGCGGTTAAATAATACCTCTAGTTCAAATCCTTGAGATATTTCAAAATATCGCCCGATTAGTGTTGACCATGCGAGGCGCCGGGGATAAATAGCCGGCCAGCGCGCCAGCCTACGGCGTTCTCCATTTATGGATGCGAAGATGAAAACGTTTTCGGCCAAGCCCGCCGAAGTCGACAAGAAGTGGGTGATGATCGATGCCGACGGACTTGTCGTCGGCCGACTTGCCTCGATTGTGGCGATGCGGCTGCGCGGCAAGCACAAGCCATCATTCACGCCGCATGTGGATTGCGGCGACAATGTCATCGTCATCAACGCCGCCAAGATCGTTCTGACCGGCCGCAAGGTCGAGCAAAAGATCTATTACAAGCACACCGGCTACATCGGCGGCATCAAAGAGCGTTCAGCCAAGTCGATCCTGGCTGGCCGCTTTCCCGAGCGCATTGTTGAAAAGGCCGTCGAGCGCATGCTGCCGCGCGGGCCGCTCGGTCGCCGTCAGCTCGGTAACCTCAGGGTCTATCCGCAAGCCGACCATCCGCACGCGGCGCAACAGCCGGAGCAGATCGACGTGGGCGCGATGAACCGCAAGAACAAGAGGATTGCGTGATGGCTGAGACCATTCAAACTCTCGAAGAGCTGTCCACGCTGAAGCCTGCGGCTTCGCCGCAGCCGCCGAAATATGTGCAGAAGCTTGACAAGCAGGGCCGCGCTTATGCGACCGGCAAGCGCAAGGACGCAGTAGCACGCGTGTGGGTCAAGATGGGCGGTGGCAAGATCGTCATCAACGATCGGCCGGTCGAGACCTATTTTGCCCGCCCGGTACTGCGCATGCTGATCCAGCAGCCGCTCGTCGCCGCCAACCGCCAGGGGCAATACGACGTCGTGTGCACGGTTTCCGGTGGCGGGCTGTCCGGCCAGGCCGGCGCCGTGCGTCACGGCCTGTCCAAGGCGTTGATGCGACACGAGCCGGATCTTCGCGCGGTACTCAAGCGCGGCGGCTTCCTCACCCGCGATCCACGCGTGGTCGAGCGCAAGAAGTACGGCAGGGCCAAGGCACGCCGAAGCTTCCAGTTCTCGAAGCGCTAAGCGGCGGAGACGAGGTCTCGCCGACCCAGATTTCGTCGGCGTGTTTCGCCGGCTCGCTAAGCGACCGGACGTCGGCGGCGCGCGCCAGCACGAACTCTGCGGAATCTCCCGTTGCGGCTGCGGACGGCGCAGCTGGAATCCGTTGGCTGAAGCGTCATCGCGCGGCTTGCAGAGACCCCGGGGCAGGGAACGAAAAAGTCCGGATCATCCGACAAAGAATTTCGACGCATTTTCAGTTCTTTTCCGAAAAGCTTTTTCAAAATCCGCGTCATGTACCAAACGCTTGGCAAAGCCTTTCGCGCAAACGCCCAGCGCAGGATGCCGGCCGGTGGTACACACCTACCCAGGTAGGATGGAGTGTCGGTATATGGCGATCAATATCGCCGCGGCGCCCGCATCGCTTGATGTCGGAACGCTGTTTTTTATCGCGATCTGCGTCACCGTGCTGCTTGGCTTGTTCCTGCTGTTCGCCTGGACGCAAGAGCGTATCCAGGCGCTCGCGTGGTGGGGCGTGGCGTATTTACTCGGTGGTGCGTCCGGCGCTCTTTGGCGATGGGGCGACCTCGTCGCCCCGGGGATTTCCTCGTGGGTAGCGACAACGCTGTTGTTCGTCGCTGTCGGGATGATCTGGAGCGCCGCGCGCCTGTTTCACGGCCGGCCGGTCCGCCGCGGCATCATGTTGTTTGGTGCGGCGTTTTGGCTGGCTGCGTGCTTTGTCCCCGCTTTCACCGGGTCGGCTGCGTCGCGCCTTGTCGTGAGCGCCCTTATTGTCGCCGGCTATACGATCCTGACCGCGACTGAACTGCGTCTTGAGCGGCGCAAGTCACTTATCCGTCGCTGGCCCGCGATCTTCGTTCCAGTTCTGCATGGGGCAATATTCCTCCTGCCGGTGGCGCTGGCTACGCTGTCGCAGCGCGAAGACGGCGGCCGCGGCTTGGCGCAGGGCTGGATCGTTGTATTCGCGATCGAGATCGTTCTCTACCTCGTCGGCACCGCCTTCATCGTGCTGATCCTGGCAAAGGATCGGGCCGTAAACGTATACAAAATGGCCGCATCGACCGATGCCCTTACCGGTGTGTTGAACCGCCGGGGATTCTTCGAGGCGGCGTCGATGTTTCTTGCGCGCAATCGTCGCGGCATGTCGTCGGTCAGCATGCTTGCCTTCGACCTCGATCACTTCAAACTGATCAATGACCGATGCGGGCACATCGTGGGCGATGCCGTGCTGCAATCGTTTGCAAGGCTCGCGCGCGAGACCCTCCGATCGAGCGACATCCTGGGCCGCCTGGGAGGCGAGGAATTCGTCGCTCTTCTCCCTGCAACGCTCCCGGAGGCCACCATCGCCGCCGAGCGCGTGCGAGCCGCTTTCGCTGCGGCATGTATCGTTCGCAACGGCCAGCGGATCGCGGCGACGGTCAGTATCGGTGTCGCGAGCGGCTCGCCGTCGATGGCGATGGATTTGCTCATTGCGCGGGCCGACCAGGCGCTCTACCGGGCCAAGGCGAACGGGCGCGACCGGGTCGAGACTGCCAATGACGAGCCCGCCGGCGCGCCCGAGGCGTATACCGGCGAGCGCGTGCAAACGGCGCGGCGGAAAAGCCGCCGACAAGAAAAAGGCGCCGTGAACAACAGCGCCTTGCAAGTTGCATCGCGTAAGGCAATGCCGGGAGGATAGTTACGCACGCACGCACAAAACCATTCCGGCACCCTGCCGGGATCGTGTTTTAGCCCGAGTAGTACATATCGAACTCGACCGGGTGTGGCGTGTGCTCGAAACGGATGACTTCGCCCATTTTCAAATCGATGTAGGAATCGATGAAGTCATCGTCGAAAACGCCGCCCGCCTTGAGGAAGCCGCGGTCCTTGTCGAGTTCCTCAAGTGCCTGCCGCAGCGATCCGCAGACGGTCGGGATTTTCTTGAGCTCCTTCGGTGGCAGATCGTAGAGGTCCTTGTCGATGGCCTCGCCGGGATCGAGCTTGTTCTTGACCCCGTCAAGGCCGGCCATCAGCATCGCGGCGAAAGCGAGATACGGATTTGCCAGCGGATCGGGGAAGCGCACCTCGACGCGTTTGGCCTTCGGGTTGGTCGTGTAGGGAATGCGGCAAGACGCCGAGCGATTGCGCGCCGAGTAGGCGAGCAGTACTGGCGCCTCAAAGCCCGGCACCAGTCGCTTGTATGAGTTCGTCGTCGGGTTGGTGAAGGCGTTAATTGCCTTGGCATGCTTGATGATGCCGGCGATATACGAAAGGCAGGTGTCGGAAAGGTCCGCGTATTTGTTGCCCGCGAAGACCGGCTTGCCGCCCTTCCAGATCGATTGATGACAATGCATGCCCGAGCCGTTGTCGCCATAGACCGGCTTCGGCATGAATGTCGCCGTCTTCCCGTAAACCTGCGCGACTTGGTGGATGCAGTATTTGTAGATGATCAGCCGGTCGGCCATGACGGTGAGCGGCGCGAATTTCAGCCCCAACTCGTGTTGGGCCGACGCCACCTCGTGGTGGTGCTTTTCGACGACGCAGCCCATACGCGCCATCGCGGCCAGCATCTCCGAGCGCATATCCTGCGCCGAATCCTGCGGCGGTACGGGGAAGTAGCCCTTCTTGGTACCGATATGATGACCGAGGTTGCCGCCTTCATAATCGGTGTCCGAATTGGTCGGCAACTCGACCGAATCCAGCTTGAAGCCGGTGTTGTAGGGGTCCGCCCGGTATTTGACGTCGTCAAAGACGAAGAACTCGGCCTCGGGGCCGAAAAACACCGTGTCGCCGACGCCCATCGATTTGACCATGGCCTCGGCACGCTTGGCGATGCCGCGCGGGTCGCGATTGTAGGGCTCACCCGTCGTCGGCTCGAGAACGTCGCAAATCAACGACATCGTCGTCTCGGCAAAAAACGGATCGATGCACGCCGACGTCGGGTCGGGCATCAGGCACATATCGGACTCGTTGATCGCCTTCCAACCGGCGATCGACGAACCGTCGAACATCTGACCTTCGGCGAACGTTTCTTCCTCGATCATGGATACGTCGAACGTAACGTGCTGCCATTTGCCGCGCGGATCGGTGAAGCGGAAATCGACGTATTTCACGTCGTTATCCTTGATCATCTTCATGACATTCTTCGGCGTCGTCATGGCAGGCGTACCCTTTCGTGCTGTTGGCAAATGTCCCTGGACGCTGCTCTTTTGCCGCCCGTTGGGTGCAGGCGGTCGGAGCAGCCATTTAAATGGCGTCTATTCCGGATTCCCCCGTCCTGATCCGGATAGCTTCCTCAACAGTTGAAACAAAAATTTTTCCGTCCCCGATCCGCCCGGTTTGAGCGGCGCGCCGGATCGCTTCGATTGCCTTTTCGACCATCTCGTCGCCAAGGACAATCTCGATCTTCACTTTCGGGAGAAAATCCACCACGTACTCGGCGCCACGGTAAAGCTCCGTGTGCCCCTTCTGACGGCCAAATCCCTTGGCTTCGGTGACGGTGATCCCTTGCAGTCCCACTTCCTGCAGCGCCTCCTTAACCTCATCGAGCTTGAACGGCTTGATGATAGCCTCGATTTTCTTCATCGCGTTTCGTCTCCCGGCTCCGATGGGGCACGGCCCGCTGGAACCGAGGCTCTGTTAGCAGGTCCCGTGCCACAGCTTTGAAGGCATGAAAAAGCTAAGTAGATCAGGTTGCTACTATGTGATGGGAACCCGGCAAAACAGGCTTTGGTAAGAGCATCCGCTGCCAAACTGAGCATTGTGCACATTATTACGCCAAGGGCCGGTGGCTACAAGCTTGGCAATTGAGCTTTGTATGGAATTCACTGTCAAAACATCATGATTGAACTCCTGACCAGCGCCGAAATGGCACAGGCGGACCGGCGGACGATCGCTAATGGCGTACCCGGCGTCCAACTGATGGAGCAGGCCGGAAGTGCGGTCGCCGACGCGGTGATGGCGCGCGAGCGTGCCGGAAGCCGCGTGATCGTGGTGGCGGGACCCGGCAATAACGGTGGCGACGGCTTCGTGGCTGCCAGGCTACTCGCCGAGAGGGGGTACGCCGTCGAGGTCATGCTGGTCGGGGAGCTAGCCCGGCTTAAGGGTGACGCAGCGCTTGCGGCCAAGCGGTGGACGGGGCCGGTAAGCACCGCCGACCCGGCAAGTCTCGCGGGCGCGCAGGTGATAATCGACGCCCTCTTTGGCGCCGGGCTCGACCGGCCGGTCGAGGGACTGCCACGTACAATGATCGAGGCTTTGAACGCGCAGCCGGCTCCGGTCGTTGCGGTGGATTTGCCAAGCGGGATCAACGGCACCTCCGGGGCGATCATGGGAACGGCCGTCAAGGCCGCCCGCACGGTGACGTTCTTTCGCAAAAAGCCAGGCCATGTGCTTCTGCCCGGTCGGCTTCATTGTGGAGCGGTCTCGGTCGCCGACATTGGCATTCCGGCATCTGTGCTGGCCGAAATCGCTCCCAAAACGTTTGAAAACACCCCAACGCTCTGGCGTGCGGATTTCCCGGTACCGGACGCCGGCGGGCATAAATATGACCGGGGGCATGCGGTAGTCGCCTCCGGCCCATCCTGGTCGACGGGGGCAGCGAGGCTGGCGGCTCGTGGAGCCTTACGGGCGGGTGCGGGATTGGTCACGATCGCCAGCCCGCGCGAGGCGCTCGCCATCAATGCTATGGCCAATCTGGCGGTGATGGTGCGGCCTGTCGATGGCGCGGACGAGTTGATCCAATTTCTATCCGACCATCGGTTCAATGCGTTCGCGATCGGTCCAGGCGTGGGTGTGGGAGAGGCGACCTGTGCTCTCGTTTTGGCGGCGCTTGCTGGCAAACGCGCCGTCGTGCTTGACGCGGACGCTATTACCAGTTTTGCGGACAAGCCCTCACGGCTCGCGGAGGCGCTCCAGCGGCGCGACGGGAATACCGCGATCTTGACACCGCATGAAGGTGAATTCAGCCGATATTTCCATGGCTTGGATGAGCAAACTAAAGTTGGATCGAAACTCGATCGGGCCCGGCTCGCAGCGCGATTGGTCGGCGCGGTCGTGCTCCTCAAAGGCCCCGATACGGTGGTCGCGGCACCGGACGGCAGGGCGACTATTGCGGCCAATGCCCCGCCGTATCTGGCAACTGCCGGAGCCGGCGACGTATTGGCTGGAATGGCGGCGGGGCTAATGGCGCAAGGAATGCCGGCCTTCGAAGCGGCCGCCGCGGCAGTATGGCTGCATGGCGAGGCGGCACGTTCCTTCGGCCCCGGCCTCATTTCCGAGGATCTGCCGGAGGCATTGCCGGCCGTCTATCGGGCCCTGTTGGGGTGATTGCGAACAGGCGGAGAAACATTAGGCTGCCGAGTTGGTCGAGGCGGCTATTTTTCTAGTGTGCAGCAGACACCACATGATATAAGCCGCGCCGCCGGGCCGCCCTCCTGTCGCGGGCGTGGCGGAATTGGTAGACGCGCGGGATTTAGGTTCCCGTGACGAAAGTCGTGGGGGTTCGAGCCCCTCCGCCCGCACCAGTTGGGCGGAATGTTTTTCCCAAAAGCGGCGATGATGCGCGCGACCGCGGGCCGTGAAGAGCGATGTCAATGCAAGTGACTGAAACTACCGCCGCGGGTCTTAAGCGGGAATATCGGGTTGTGGTTCCGGCAATCGACCTGGAGGCCAAGGTCAACGAGCGCCTCGACGAGTTCAACAAGGGCCGCGTTCGGCTGCCCGGCTTTCGGCCCGGCAAAGTCCCGGTTGCCCACCTCAAGCGCGTCTATGGCAAGTCCGCCATGGCCGAGGTGATCGAAGCCGCGGTGCGCGAGGCCAACTCCAAGATCATCACCGACCACGGTCTCAAGCTTGCAACCGAACCCAAAGTCGTGTTGCCGTCGGAGGAAGCCGAGGTCGATAGCGTCATCTCCGGCAAGTCCGATCTTGCCTACACGGTCGAGATGGAGATTGTGCCGGCGATCGCGCTTGCCGATTTCAAAACGCTCAAGCTTACGCGCCTTAAGTCCGAGGTGACTGATGCCGAGATTGATGAGGCTTTGCAGAGAATAGCCGAGCAGAACCGGCCTTTCGTCGCCAAGACCGAAGCCGCGACGAATGGCGATCGCGTGACGATTGGATTTGAAGGTTCGATCGACGGTACGCCTTTCGAAGGCGGCACCGGCGAGGACGTGCCGCTTGTGCTTGGGGCAGGGCAGTTTATCCCCGGCTTCGAGGAGCACATCGCCGGGCTCAAGGCCGGCGAAAGCAAGACCTTCAACGTGAAATTCCCCGACGATTATCCGGCGGCATCGGTGGCCGGGAAAGAGGCGACGTTTGCCGTCACCATCAAGGCGGTAGAGGCGCCGGGCGCAATCACGATCGACGACGAATTTGCCAAGACGCTCGGACTTGAGTCGCTGATAAAGCTGAAAGAGGCGGTCAAGGACCGGATCGCCCGTGAGCACGCGTCCGCATCGCGCCTGAAGCTCAAGCGCGCACTGCTCGATCAACTCGACGAGCGCCACAAATTCGAGCCGCCGCCCAGCCTGGTCGAGCGGGAATTCACAAGCGTCTGGTCTCAGGTTGAGAACGATCTCAAACGCGAGAATAAGACTTTCGCCGACGAAGGAACCACCGAGGAAAAGGCGCGCGACGAGTATCGAGCCATCGCCGAACGGCGCGTGCGGCTCGGTCTGGTCATTGCGGAGATCGGCGAGAAGAACAATATCAAAGTGACCGACGAACAGCTGACCGCTGCGATCGTCGAGCAGGCACGGCAACTTCCCGGCCGGGAAAAGATGGTCTGGGACCACTACCGCAACGATCCCAACGCACTTGCGGCCTTACGCGCGCCGCTGTTCGAGGACAAGGTGGTTGACTTCCTGGTCGAGCTTGCCGAGGTGACGGACAAGCCGGTTTCGCGTGACGAACTGTTCAAGGAAGATGAAGATTAAGACGCTTTGCCCGCCAGCGGGCAGGCCAAGAGTCTTGTCGCCGGAACTTCCGCACATATCTGCCACAGTTACGTAGTCGATTGCGTGGCAATGCGCCGTGCTTCGGCGGTTTCGACAGCCGCAGCCGACTCAGCCACAGTAAGGGACGACGCTCAGGACTTAGGCCTCTCACAGGTGATCAATGCGCGACCCGAAGGACACTTACATGAACCTCGTGCCGATGGTGGTCGAACAGACCAACCGGGGCGAGCGCGCTTATGACATTTTCTCCCGGCTGCTGAAGGAGCGGATCATCTTCATCACCGGCCCGATCGACGACGGCGTGGCTTCGCTCGTCGTGGCGCAGCTTTTGTTCCTCGAAGCGGAGAACCCGAAAAAAGAAGTCTCGATGTATATCAATTCGCCGGGCGGCATCGTGACCTCGGGCATGGCCATTTATGACACCATGCAGTTCATCCGCCCGCCAGTCTCGACGCTATGCACTGGGCAGGCGGCCTCCATGGGATCGCTGCTCCTTGCCGCCGGCGCCAAGGATCTACGCTTTGCGCTCCCGAACGCCCGCATCATGGTGCATCAGCCTTCCGGCGGGTTCCAAGGCCAGGCGACCGATATCATGGTGCACGCCCAGGAGATCCTGAACCTGAAGCGGCGGCTGAACGATATCTATGTGCGCCATACCGGCCAGCCCCTGAAGAAAATCGAGGATGCGCTTGAGCGCGACATGTTCCTGACCTCTGAAATGGCCAAGGACTTCGGTCTTATCGACAGGGTGATCGAGAAGCGGCCGGAAGAACCCGGCCTTAAGGCCGAGACGCCGGCGCTCGCCAAGGTATGAGTGCCGAAAAAGGCCGAATTGTCACAGTATTCGGCATTGCATGGCTGCCTTTACGGGTGTGGTGCAAAAAGCACACAGTTCAAAGTGGCGTTATCATTAATAGATTCTTGATTGGCACGCCATTAGCATAGAGGGTTGTAGTGACTGACGGCTTGTTGTCACTATACGGCCATTGTCATTGTAGGGTCTTGGTCACTGTAGTGTCTTGTTGCGGTGCAGAACGCGGAAGGTCTACGGTTTTTTAGTTCGGCGGCAAGTAAGGTAGCGGGGGTAATACGGCTCCCTCGCGGTGAAGACGGAGACGGGAATGAGCAAAGTCGGCGGCAGCGATTCCAAGAACACGCTTTACTGCTCGTTCTGCGGCAAAAGCCAGCACGAGGTGCGAAAGCTTATTGCGGGTCCGACCGTCTTCATTTGCGACGAGTGCGTCGAGCTGTGCATGGATATCATCCGCGAGGAGAACAAATCCTCGCTGGTGAAATCGCGCGACGGCATTCCGACGCCGCGCGAGATCCGGAAAGTCCTCGACGACTATGTGATCGGCCAGGATCACGCCAAGAAGGTGCTCTCGGTCGCCGTTCACAATCACTACAAGCGGCTCAATCACCAGAGCAAGCACAACGACGTCGAATTGGCGAAGTCGAACATTCTGCTGATCGGACCGACGGGCTCAGGCAAGACGCTCCTGGCGCAGACGCTGGCGCGTATTCTCGATGTGCCGTTCACCATGGCGGATGCAACGACGCTGACCGAAGCCGGCTATGTCGGCGAAGATGTCGAGAACATTATTTTGAAGCTGTTGCAGTCGGCGGACTACAACGTGGAACGCGCGCAGCGCGGCATCGTCTATATCGACGAAATCGACAAAATATCGCGCAAGTCGGACAATCCATCGATTACCCGCGACGTGTCGGGCGAGGGCGTGCAACAGGCGCTCCTCAAGATCATGGAAGGCACGATCGCGAGCGTTCCGCCACAAGGCGGCCGCAAGCATCCGCAGCAGGAATTCTTGCAGGTCGACACCACGAACATCTTGTTCGTCTGCGGCGGCGCTTTCTCCGGCCTTGAAAAGATCATTTCCGCGCGCGGCCGCTCGACCTCGATTGGTTTTGGCGCCAAGGTTATGGCTCCCGAGGATCGCAAACAGGGCGAGATTTTCCGCGATGTCGAGCCCGAAGACTTGTTGAAGTACGGTCTTATCCCTGAATTCGTCGGCCGGCTTCCCGTCGTGGCGACGTTGGAAGACCTCGACGAAGCCTCGCTGAAGCGCATCCTCATGGAGCCGAAGAATGCGCTGGTGAAGCAGTACCAGCGCATGTTCGAGATGGAGACGGTTGACCTGACGCTGGCGGATGAGGCCCTGTCCGCAATCGCGCGCAAGGCCATCGACCGCAAGACCGGCGCGCGCGGGCTGCGCTCGATCATGGAGACAATCCTGCTCGACACCATGTTCGAATTGCCCAGTCTTGAGGGTGTCGAAGAGATCGTCATTTCGCGCGAAGTCGTCGAGGGGAGCGCGAGGCCGCTCTACATTTACGCCGACCGCTCCGATCGTGCGAGCGAGACCGGCGGCGCGAGCGCCTGAACGGTGGCGGTTTTCGGCTCTGCCGATTCGGTGCGTGGCAGCGAGCCGCCGCTCGGCGGTACGGTTTTTGCTTCGAAAATCCGTGCTTTCTTGACACGCCCGAACAGCGACGCCACCTATTATGAGCGGCCGAACTGCGGGCGGTCGCGTACTACTCCGGGCAGGGTCTCACTCCCGCCCTTGGGTGCGGACAGGTCACCGTCCGCGAACCCCTCCCGGCCACACGGCAGTCCATTGCGACAGCGCATCCTGCGGGTTGTGAGGGACGTGCACAACAACAAGGAAGTGGGGCCATGACAAGTGCCGCCAAGCCGAAGCTGCCGCTGCCAACCGGTGAAATCCGGGCGTATCCGGTGTTGCCGTTGCGGGACATCGTTGTATTCCCGCACATGATCGTTCCGTTATTCGTCGGGCGCGAGAAATCGATCAAGGCGCTCGAAGAGGTGATGCGCTCGGATACGTTCATCCTGTTGGCGACGCAGAAAAACGCTTCCGACGACGATCCGGCGACCGATGCCATCTACACCATCGGCTCGCTTGCGAGCGTGTTGCAGCTGCTCAAACTGCCGGACGGCACCGTGAAGGTGCTGGTCGAAGGCGCAGCGCGCGCCGAGGTCAAGCGCTACACCGATCGCGAGGAATACTATGAGGCCGACGCGGTCGTGATCGCGGATTCCACCGGAGATCAGGTCGAGGCCGAGGCGCTGGCGCGCTCCGTGGTCAACGAATTCGAAGGCTACGTGAAGCTCAACAAGAAGGTTTCGCCGGAGGTTGTCGGCGTCGTCCAACAGATCGACGATTACGCCAAGCTTGCCGATACGGTGGCTTCGCATCTTGCCGTCAAGATTCCCGACAAGCAGATGATACTGGAGACGCCGAGCGTCACCGAGCGCCTGGAGAAGGTGCTGGGGCTGATGGAGAGCGAAATCTCCGTGTTGCAGGTCGAGAAGCGCATCCGCACGCGCGTCAAGCGCCAGATGGAGAAGACGCAGCGCGAATACTATCTCAACGAGCAGATGAAGGCGATCCAGAAGGAGCTCGGCGACGAGGACGGCAAGGACGAACTCGCCGAAATCGAAGAGAAGATCAAGCGCACCAAGCTCTCGAAGGAAGCGCGCGAGAAGGCGCAGCACGAACTCAAGAAGCTGCGGCAGATGTCGCCGATGTCGGCGGAAGCCACCGTCGTGCGCAACTATCTCGATTGGCTGCTGTCGATCCCGTGGAACAAGAGATCCAAGATCAAGAAGGATCTCACGCTCGCCGAACAGATTCTGGACGCCGATCATTTCGGCCTCGAAAAGGTCAAGGAGCGGATCGTCGAGTATCTCGCGGTGCAGCAGCGCGCCAACAAGCTGACAGGACCGATACTCTGCCTGGTCGGCCCTCCGGGCGTCGGCAAGACATCGCTTGGCAAGTCGATCGCTAAAGCGACCGGGCGCGAGTTCGTGCGCGTTTCGCTCGGCGGCGTGCGCGACGAGGCGGAAATTCGCGGCCACCGGCGGACCTATATCGGCTCGATGCCGGGTAAGATCATCCAGTCGATGCGCAAGGCGAAGACCTCCAATCCGTTGTTCCTGCTCGACGAGGTCGACAAGATGGGCGCCGATTTCCGCGGCGATCCGTCGTCGGCGCTGCTCGAAGTGCTCGATCCCGAGCAGAACAACACGTTCAGCGACCACTACCTGGAGGTCGACTACGATCTTTCCAACGTGATGTTCATCACCACGGCGAACACGCTCAATATTCCGCCGCCCCTGATGGACCGCATGGAGATCATCCGTATCGCCGGCTATACGGAAGACGAGAAGGTCGAAATCGCGCGCAAGCATCTGATCCCGCACGCGCTGGTCAAGCACGGCCTCGAGCCGAAGGAATGGTCGATCGATGACGGCGCGCTGCTTACGCTTATCCGCCGCTACACACGCGAGGCGGGCGTGCGTAATCTTGAACGCGAGCTTTCGACACTGATCCGCAAGGCGGTGAAGGAACTCACGGTTTCGAAAAAGCTGTCGGTCGCCGTCACCGACGAGGTCATAGCGGATTACCTCGGGGTGCCGAAGTTCCGTTATGGCGAAGTGGAGGACGAGGATCAGGTCGGGCTTGTTACCGGCCTTGCCTGGACCGACGTCGGCGGCGAGCTTCTGACCATCGAGGCGGCCATGATGCCCGGCAAAGGCAAGATGACCGTGACCGGTAATCTGCGCGACGTGATGAAGGAGTTGATCTCGGCTGCCGCATCCTATGTCCGCATGCGCGCCGTCGCCTTCGGCCTTGAGCCGCCGTCGTTCGACAAGCGTGACATCCACGTGCACGTGCCGGAAGGCGCGACGCCGAAGGATGGTCCGTCCGCGGGTGTCGCCATGGTCACCGCGATCGTGTCGGTGCTGACCGGTATTGCGGTGCATCGCGACGTCGCGATGACCGGCGAGATCACGCTGCGCGGTCGGGTGTTGCCGATTGGTGGCTTGAAGGAGAAGCTGCTTGCCGCGCATCGCGGCGGTATCAAGACCGTGCTCATTCCGGAAGAGAACGCCAAGGATCTTGTCGAGATTAACGACAGCATCAAGAGCGGCCTCGACATCATTCCGGTTTCGCGCATGGATGAAGTGCTGGCGCGCGCCCTGGTGCGCCAGCCCGAACCGATCGTGTGGGACGAATCCGGCGCCAAGCCGGTCGAAGTTCCCGACGCGATTGAGGAAGATGCCTCCGGCTTGACCGCGCACTAGCTCTTGATCGGCCACGAATTGTGGCAACGACGACGTTTGAGGCGGCGCCCCAGGGCGCCGTCTTTTTATGGGGCACGTTCTATTGGGGAAGGGTGAACCGGGGAATTGCGCGTGTTCGGCAGGACACAACTCGGCGAAATTCCCCAGGGCAGATTGGCGAGCGGCGCCCGTTCTGGCTAAACTTGCTTTGGCCAAACTTGGCGAAGCAGCGGGCCGGGGACGGAAGAACTAGGGGCTGTGCGATGAAACTCAACTATGCGCTGATCTGCGTTGTTATGCTGGCGATGACGGCGAGCGCCGACGCCGACCCGATCGCGGACGGTTTCTGGCTACTGGGTGACTTCACGCAAAATAAGCCCTGCAAGGGTGACGGCAGCGATCCCGCCGAACTTAAGGTGAAAATCTCGACCCAGCAGATCAATTCCAAGGTCGGCATTTGCAAATTTCTCGATGCCAAAGCAGATGGCAACCGCCTCAGCACCCACGTCGAATGCCAGTTTCCCGCCGGGCCTCTCATGGGCGACATCACCTTCACGCGGAAACCCAACAACACAATCGATTTCGTCGATAGCGACAAAACCTACTCGGTGACGCTATATCGCTGTCCGAGTTGAACGAGCCCTAAATTGCCCCTCTCCGGACAGGATCAATGCTAGGGTAGTGGGGGTGCCAAGGGGGGTCTTCCATGCTTCGCTACGCCGTAGCTGCTATTCTGGTGGTTATGCTGCCAGGCGTGCCGTCGTATGCAGTCACATCGAAAGACAAGATGTCGATTTGCAAGTTCGGCGCCGATGATCAGAAGCTGACTGGCCCCGCACGCAGCAAGTTCATGAAGAAATGCATGTCTAACAAGGACGAACCGCGCGGCACCTCCACAGCGCCGCAGCATTGACGGTTATCAGCCGGCTTTGCCACGCTGCTCGTGTTTTCTAACAAGAGGAACATTCAATGAGACTGGTTGCTTTCGTTCTCGCCATCATCTGCATCGTCGTCGCCGTCATGTATTTTGTCATGCCGGCCGGCTCGTTGCCGACATTCATGCCGGGTTATGAGGCGGGGTCAGTGCACGTCCATATGAAGCACGGCATCATTGCCGCGGTGGCTGCCGTGGTTCTGTTCCTGATCGGCTGGCTGTTGGGACGCTCGCGGTACTAGAATTCTTACGCGCCCCGCGAACCGAGCGGGTCCGGCCCAAAGAGGCCGGCCCGATGGTCCCGCTGTTCGGTCGTCGCTCGGCACCGATGAAATATATCGATGAACCTGCAGCCGCTGCGGACATTGTTTTTCGAGGACCTTTCGGTTGGCATGACCGAACGGCTCGAGAAGACCGTGGCGTCGTCCGATGTCATCGGCTTCGCGCAACTGACGGGCGACCGTAACCCGATTCACCTGTCCGAGCATTTCGCCGCCAAGACGTCGTTTCGCACCCGCATCGCGCATGGGCTCTACACCGCGAGCCTTATCTCGGCGGTGCTCGGCACGCGGCTCCCCGGCCCGGGCGCGGTTTATATTTCTCAGACGCTGAATTTTCGCGCCCCGGTCAAGATCGGCGACACCGTCGTTGTGACTGTGACCGTCGCCGAGTTGATGCCGGAAAGGTCGCGGGCGCGTCTGTCCTGCCTCTGCGAGGTCGAGGGCGAGCCGGTGCTCGACGGCGAGGCCCTCGTGAAAGTGCCGAGCGGGCAACCGGCAAAGGGAAAGCGGCCGGTCGCGCGGCTGTAGGAACCGAACCGGCCGCTTAACGTCAGTGACGTTTTTGGTGGACCCCGTTCCTTTCGGAAAACCGGTTCCACCCCCGGATCATGGACTAGGCCGCTGCGCTCACCTTGCCGCTGGTCGGGACGGATGCGATCGTTTTCAGGATCTGGGAAGCGATCTGGTAGGGGTCGCCTTGCGAATTCGGGCGGCGATCTTCTGCCGATGGGGATCACCCAAATTTTTTTGAAACAACCCCATGCAAAGTAACGTTCGGCGACTCGCAAGGTATTGAATTGGGAGAAATTGATTTCTCCTAGCATTGCGCGAACTAGCCGTCCTCTCATCGAGGTAGCGTGGCCTTCGATTGTTCTGGAGACCTAGCCATTTTTTTGAAAAGGTCTTTGAGGCTTACACGCCGCTGTGCTATGTAATGTCACCTGGGCATCGTTGACTCCGAACACGGAGACGGTTGCCCATGGCTCATCAGCACACTCTAGCACGAAATCACCAACCGCGCTTTTGCCGGGCGCGAAGCCGATTCTTCGGAACAGTGGTGCCGGCGGTTCGTTCCGACCGGATTAGAGGTGCGCGGAGAAAAAATTTCGCGCGGCGTATGCAGCTGCTGTTGCGCACCTGGCTTTGCTCGCGCAAAACGGCGATAGCATCATGAGTATGGATTTTCTTGACTTCAAGGCGATGCTGGAATCATTCGGCATCACGGACAAGAATTTTATCGCACCGCTCTACTCGCAGCTAATCAATGCCGACGCTTTAGGTCATGAGGGATTAGAATTCGCGGCGGCGGTGATCAAAGGGGTCGCGCCGAATGACCTACTCGAGGCCATGCTTGCCGCCCAGATGGCTGTGATGCACCGGACTTCGATGAACTTCGTGCGGCAAGTCGGCGATTGGAAAGGATCTGAACATCAGGAAGTTGCTGTTAATACGGCTACCAAACTGGCGCGAACTTTTTCCGCACAGCTCGATGCACTTAAACGCTATCGCACGGGCGGCGAACAAACGGTGACCGTGAAGCACATCGCAGTCGATGCGAGTGGAAAAGAGGCGGTCGTCCGCCAAGTGACTCAACAGAAGTCACGGAAAGCCGCTTTGACCAAGCCAGACGAGGCGCTAGCGCTCACAGATTCGCGACAAGCAGCGATGCCGAGTTTGGACAGCGAAAAGGAGGCGGGGCGCGAATATGTACGAAGGAAGCATTCATCGTCGTAATACCGGCCCGATGTTATCCAGCCCCCGCTGCGGCGCGAGGACGCGATCGGGAAAGCACTGCATGGCCCCGGCGGTAAGCGGGAAACGCCGTTGCCGCATGCATGGTGGCGCCCCGGGCTCTGGTGCTCCCCGTGGCAACAAAAATGCGCTGAAACATGGACGACACACACGCGAAGCCCTTGCGGAGCGCCGACGCGTTCGCGACCTGATAAAGCAATCGCGGGAGTGATCGAAAAACTCAAGTAAGTTGGCCTTCAGTCATCAGAGCCGCTCCTGAAGCTTTTTCGATTGCCGCTTGCGCAACCGTCCGCCTGGTCCGCCACCGTTCTCGTCGATGAATTTGGCGCCGACCATCAAAAGTCCGCCTAAGCACTGCAAGCAGAGCATGATACTACCCACCGGAGCTGTACCTACCGTTTCTTTTCGACAGCTCTGGTGGTTTTGCTGCGAATTGCTCTCGTGCCGACAGTTGGCTTCGGCGCTGAACGCGCTGCGGCGGCCCTGATGAGCCGGACGCCAGGCTGATCCCCATTGGTAAACTCGACGCCGGCCGCCTCAAAAGCCTGCCTAAGTACCACAAGCGTCGCATGACGCGCTTCCGATGCTTCGCTCTCAAATAGCCGAACCGTAGCCACTCCGATGCGGGCAGCGTCCGCGAGCTCCTGCTGAGTCCAGTCGAGCAGACCTCGCGCCGCTCTGCATTGGGGAGCCGTAATCATGAGTCTAGAAGCGACCAAAGCTAGCGAGTCGCGTCAATTCGATTGTTTTTCAATTGACTCGTCGATCGAGTTATTTTATATCATATTAGAGATTTTCAATCGAGACACGGAGGGTCTTAATGCAAAGGCCAAGTATAGATCGCCGCCGTTCCTTCGTCGGTGGATCGGACGCCCGGATCATCGTGGGCGATGATGAGGCCGCCCTCTGCGGCTGTGGCGGGAAAACGCGGCGAGGTCGAGCCGGAGGACCTGTCCGGCAACCTCATTGTCCAGCTCGGCGTTGTCACCGAGGACCTCAATCGGCGCTGGTACGAAGCCAATACCAAGCAGGTCATCACGGACGTTCAAAAACGCATCCACCACCCAGGACTCCGCTGGATGGCGGCGACGCTGACGGCCGAGTGGAGTCCAGTGGGGCGGTGTTCGAACAAAATTCATGTTGCCGTGGTCATTCTCGGAGGAAGGGGCTGTCGAAAAATACGGAGCGCAAATTCAACATAACATGTGGGTCGTAGCGTCTGGATCGGCGGTGCTTTCGATCATTACCGGCGGTGGCAAGTGGGTTGAAATCAAGCTCGGTGCCGATCCGCTTTACCAGCACCTCATTGTTACTGCCGAGCGCAAATTCTGGCGGTGCGTCGAAAGCGGAGAGCCACCCTCTCTTTTCGGGGTCGAGCCGCCGAAGCCGCGTATCGAAGCAGTGCGAATTGTCGATATGAGTTCCTCGAATGCCTGGGCGGAGTTTGCTGCAGTCTTTTCGCGGACCCGGTCGGCGCATCTGGAACACGAACAGGCTAAGGCCGAACTCAAGAGCTTAGTGCCCGAGGATGCGCAACAGGCTATCGGTCACGGCATCCGAGCCAAGCGCTCGAAATCGGGCGCCATCCGTTTCGATCCTCCTTAACGGGGAGGGTAGTCATGCAGCGGGCCAGTGATTCAATCGCCAAGATCGCGGCGGCGCTCGCGAAAGCGCAACCCGAACTCGTCAATCCCGAGAAATCACTGGCGGCGACAATTCGCGAGGACGGCCCCGGCGGGGCTGAGCGGACCTTTCGGTATGCCCCGCTGTCGAGCGGACTGGAGATTGTGCGCAACACATCCTAGGACGACATGAGATTGCCACAGTGCAAACGACCTCGATCGATCAGACTGCCGGCCTCATCAATCTCACCACGGTACTGGCGCACTCATCGGGAGAGTGGATTGCCTCGGACTGGCCGGTTTGCGCCATTAGCGAGACCGAGAAGCCGCATCGGATGGGAGCGGCACTGACCTACGCCCGGCGTTATGCTCTCTTTACACTGGTGGGTATTGCCGGTGAAGACGACCTCGATGCTCCCGATCTTGTAACGCCTACGAATCCGACATCGCAACCCGAGAAACCGCAGTCGAGCGGAAAGGGACAACTCAATGGCGGTCAACAACGACCCGCCCAACGACCTAAGGTTCAGCGCAACGCAAGAACGCACCCGCAAATCTCAAAGCCGATCCTGGAAGCCGAAGCATCGGCGGATTTGCGCGATCGGCTTATCGCCGAACTGACTGACGTTAGCTCTAGCGATGACGCGGCGATGTGGGCGCATCGGTGCTTAAGCGACAAGAACAGGCTGACGGCGGCTGACGCCCAGCGCGTGGAAGAAAGTTTCGAGGCGAAACTGGCAAGCTTTGCGACCCCCGCTGAAGAAATCCCTGAAACGGCCGGGCCAAATGCGTCGCCCGTGGCGCCCCTTGATAAGGGTGCCGGATGGCCGAAGTATCGGACGCAAGCCGACGTGATCAACAAGGCCTTGCTTGCGTTGCCGGAGCCCCGCCGACTTCGGGATAAAGTCCACCTCAAATGGGTTGCGAAGCAACCCTGTCTGATTTGCGGTCGCCGCCCATCAGATGCCCATCATCTGCGATACGCGCAGCATCCAGCACTCGGACGCAAGGTCAGCGATGAGTTCACCGTGCCATTGTGTCGAGGTCATCACCGGGAAGTCCATCACTGCGGCGACGAAGCCGCTTGGTGGGCAAAAGTTGGAGTGGACCCAATTGCTGCGGCCCGCACCCTTTGGCTGAAGACGCATCCTCTGCCGGTGGCTTCGGAGAAAACGCAAATCTTGACGGCCCAAAGCGTCGGATGACGTTGATCGATAATGAGCGCGCAGCTATGTTGCCCCGGCGTACGGCCGGTTGACGGCAAATCCAAAAGCCTTGGGGCGTAGCCAAGTGGTAAGGCAGCGGATTTTGATTCCGCCATTCGGAGGTTCGACAATCCTTGGAGAAAAAGCATTCCTGCTCGAAACCGAACTAGACGCCGCGATCATCGAGCTTGGTCGCGCGCTTGTTCAAGGGGTGCAGTGTCTTACCGTCCGGCGATGGCGTATTCGACGCCGCGCGCTGCAAGTGCGTGCGACCCAGCTCTAAATAGCTGATAGGGCAGGGTTCCCGTCAAAACACCAAATAGTCAAAGCATCACGTTGCAAGACGCAATGGCTATCTGCCGCCAGAATGACTAGGCCGTCAGCCGAGCCACGACTTCGGGCGGGATGGCTCGCGATTCGAATTTCGAAGGGTCAGTCTCCGAATGAGCAACCCAAACCCGCGTTTGCGTGCACTCGACGCGCAGCTCATCATCTTTCGTCAGCCGATGACGAAGTTCAAAACTTGAGCGGCGGAGCTCAAGCACGGTCGATGTGATCTGAACGATTTCCCCGTAACGGGAAGGAATAAGGAATTGCGCGGTAGTTTGCACCAAGGGAATTCCAGCGCAATTGAAAGTAGTCAGCATTTCGCGCTTGGTCATTCCAAGGGCCTGTTGGAACAAAACCGCGGCACTCCAATCAAACATCGAGAAAAACTGGGGATTGTAGACAATTCCGGAGGGGTCGCATTGGCCCCATTCGATTTCGACGTTCCGCGTTACACTGAACACAATGATATCCTCATCGTAGCCTTGGCAGTATACGTTTGAAGCCCAACCCGGATTTTCGCAACGCCGTCGCGTTGCACTGTGAGTTCGTATATCAATTTTCGCAAAATGGCGCCCCGGAAACGAATCAATGAGAGGGAGGCGGAGGAAAACGCGAAATTGTCCTCGCGGCGGCATTCTCTAGGACTGGTGACATCTTTTTTTACGATCGAGGATGGTAGAACAAGCGCTACGCAATTCCGGTTGCGTGCCCATCATCAGGCGAACAATCCCGAGCCGGCTGGACTTGGATAATGACCGATCTAGGCATTCGTCCCAAATACAAGGATATCCCCGCTGAAATCGACCGCTGGAACTGGGGCGCGTTCCTGCTCAGCTGGATATGGGGGATCGGAAACAACACCTTCATCGCGCTCCTGACGCTCGTTCCGTTCATCGGCATCTTGATCATGCCTTTCGTGCTCGGCGCGAAGGGCAGCGCCTGGGCATGGCGCAACGGGCGGTGGGACAGCGTCGCGCATTTCAAGCGTGTCCAGCGCTTGTGGGCGATCTGGGGAGCCATCATCTGGATTGGCTGCATATTGTTTTTCGGCGGATTGTTCGGCAGCGTTTTTTACACGCTCAAACACTCGGAGGCTTACCAGCTTGGGGTCTCTACACTTCAGGACAATCCGGCAGCGATCGCCATCCTGGGTAGGCCGATTTCGACCGGGATGCCGTTCGGCTCGATTTCCTTCAACGGCGCGTCGGGAAGGGCGGGGTTGACCTTTTCAGTGACCGGCCCGAAGGCCGCGGGCCGGGTTTTCCTGGAGGCCGTCAAGAAACGGGGCGTCTGGTCGATCACGAAACTCGCACTCATGGTCGACGGTCGCGAGGGCGTCATCAATCTCATCAGCCCGGCCAACACGACATGAGCGCAACAGCGCGCAATGCGCCACCACGCGAGCAGCGCGTGGCGAGTCCGCTCGTTTGAACCGTCCGGCTATTCAGCGAGGGTCGGAGCAACCGGCAGCTTTTTCACCTGCGTCATGCTCTCGGTGATGATCTTTGTCATCTGAATCACCGATTGGCTGAGCGCCGCATATTCGACGATGTCGCGTTCAACGCGCGTGCCGTCGGCCACGAGCTTTTCACGCAGGGCGCGCAGTTCGTCGATGAGATTGTCAATCTCGAGCGTTGAGGTACCCGACACCCGGCGCAGCAAGCCGCTCAGATTATTAGCCGCTGCTTCGCCGTCGCTCTCGGTGTGACGAAACGCGGAGCTGTCGCGTCGCACCAGCTCCCGAATATTTCCTTCGACTTCAAGTTCCGCTGATTTTTCGATCCCGACGGACCCGCGCGGCCTGACAAAGTTCATGATGCCACTCCTTCGCGTTCATCCGCGCTGTCGCGGCGACGCCAGTGCGCGGATGGCCGCACGAAAATGTGACCGCTTCGCGGCCGGGCCGGCTTTTGTTCTCGCGGGATGGCGATTTCTGGATTTTAGTTGTGAGTTCCGCAAATACGGGCTCAACGCTCTGTCACCGATAATTTTCTTCATTAACCATGATTGCTCGCGGAACCATTGCGCTTCCGCTTTGTTGCTTTGAGGAAGTGGTGCGGGCGGGTTCCAGTTGCCTTAAGCTTACGGCTCTCTGGCCTTTATTTGGTCATTGGGCGATGGCCTCGTGCGGCCTGGATCTGGCCGAGCGGGAAAACCCGGCTGCTCGTCGCGATTGGAGGAGAGCAAGGTGCCCAGGCATTCCGCAAAAGACCCCTCGCTGAGCGATCAGCGCGAACGCGATTTCGCCACCCTGGTGCCGAGACAGTGGCGGGCATCCGAGCAGGTTCCGTCCGGCGCAACCGCGCCCGAAGGATCCGAGTCGTTTCCGGAGTTGGGGGCGGCGGAACCGTCGCTGCGCGCCGCTCCCGGCGTTGCCGACTTCCCGGATCAACCGATCTTGCTCGATCGGCCCTCGTTTGCCCGGCGGATGTTGCGCGGCGTCGTCCGCTTTTGCATCGTGTTTTTGATCGGTGTCGCCGCCACGCTGACGTGGCAGTCCGAGGGTGACCAGACTGTCGAGCTGGTGAGGACCGCGGCCGCCACATGGGGGCCCGCCTGGACCCTGGATTGGCTGCCATCGGCTCGGGCTCCATTGCCGGGCGCGAGCTCATCGGCTTCGTCGACCAACCCGCCGCCGGTCGCTCAGGCGATGGCGAAGCCGGAGACGGCACTTCCGCAATCGGCGCCTGCCGCCCAGATGTCTGCCGCCCAAATGCCCGCCGCTCAGACGCCGGCGGCTGCTGCGACGCCTCCCGAATCCGCCCGGCAGATCGAGACGATGGCGCGCGATTTGACCGGCGTGCGGCACAGCATCGAACAACTCACCGCCCGGCAGGAAGACATGGCGCAGAGCATCGCGACGTTGCAGGCCGCCGAGCAGGAGCTCAAGCAGAAGATTGCGTCTCTGCCGCGGCCGGCGCCGCGGCACAAACCGCCGCCGCATGCACCGGGGTCGCCGGGCGCGCAATCGTCGGCACTACCGCTGCAGTCTGCAACATCGTCGCGGTGCAGTCGCCATCAGAGCCTTCCGCACTGCCCCCGCCGCGACCGCCGGTGCCCTTGCACTGACGGCCACGCGCGCTCGCTGCACGGCTACGCACTGCTGGCGACGTGGTAGCGATTCGACGCGCCCGCGAGCAAAGCTTCCGCCTCCTTCGCCATGCGCTCGACGATTTCCGCGGCGGACGCGATGTCGGCGATCAGATCGACGGCTTCACCGGCAATCACGGCCGCGGTGTCGAAGTCGCCGGCCGCGCGAGCCTGATCGTAGCGGGCGGCCTCGGTCTCCTGGTGCTGTATGAGTTCCGGCTCGCGCCCGCGCCATCGCTCGCTGAATTCATTGCGGAGCGCACGCCCGGTATAGGGCGCAGGCCACACGTTGCGCCGCACGATGTCGAAGAGAATGCTGCGGATCGTGCCGTCGCCGCTGGCGGCAACGATGCGCTCTTTGGCAGCGGGTGAACCGGCCGCCTCCTGACTGGCGTAGAAGCGTGTGCCAACCAGTACGCCATCGGCGCCAAGCATGAGTGCCGCGGCCAAGCCCCGCCCGTCGGCAATGCCGCCGGCCGCGACAACCGGGATGTCCGGCACGGTATCGGCGACCGCCGGCACGAACGGGAACGTGCTGCGCGCGATGCCGTGCCCACCGGCCTCGGCTCCCTGAGCGACGAGGATGTCCGCGCCGCAGGCGGCGGCATCCTTGGCCTGCGCGAGCATTTGCACCTGGCAGATCAGATGCGCGCCCGCCCTTTTGATCTTATCGGCATGGGGCCGCACGTCGCCGAAGGAGAGCATGACGGCCACCGGCTTGCGCTCAAGAACGAGATCGAGCAGGCGCGGCCGTCTGGCCATGCTCCAGGTGATGAAGCCAACCCCGACGCGCGCGTCGCCGGCGGCATCCATCTCGCGCGCCAGCCAAGCCTCGTCGCCATAGCCGCCGCCGATAATGCCGAACCCTCCCGGCGCGGCTCACGGTGCGGCGAGCTTGCCGTCGGCGACGATGTCCATCGGCGCCAGCAATATGGGGTGTTTGATGCGAAGCCGTTCAGTCAAGCGCGTGGTGATCGGCATGAATGCCCCGGTGAGATTGCCAAGCGATCCAATGACTGGGTCCGATCATCGGCCAAGCTGCTCGGGGGGCCAAGCTACTTTGAGGAACAAGTTACTCTGAGGGACAAGCCTGTTTTTGGCGAGCGCTCGAGGCCGGACCCGTTGGCGCGGCCTCTTTGTACTTTCTCCCGAAGACGATAGCTCAGGCGTCGCGATCAAGCAGCCAGTGAGAGAGCATGGTTGATGATCACCGTTTGACGTAGTATGTTTATGCCATGATCCGGTCGTGGCGCAATTCCGTGACCCGCAAGGTCAAGGGCGACGCCCACGAGGTTGAGATTACCGATTACCACAAGGGATGAAATCGATGGTTCCTGCCGCACATCCAGGCCGTCTGCTGAAGCGCGAGTTGAGCGTGCGTGCATTGAGCGCCAATCGGCTCGCGCTCGATATCGGGGTGCCGTCCGGCCGCATCACCGATATTTTGAACGGCCGTCGCTCGATCACTGCCGACACGGCGGTTCGTCTCGGCCGATACTTTGGCAACAGCGCCCAGTTCTGGCTGGAGCTGCAGGGCCAATTCGATATAGCGACGATCGAACGCGAGCGCGGCGCGGAAATCGCCCGCCGCGTTCGCCCGGCGGACGCGGCCTGAGTTGTGTTAGGAGGCCGGATCCATCGGCCCGGCCTCTTTATCCGTTTCGCGTAGCGCTTGCGTCAGGCGTCGTAGCTGTCGTCGCCGCCAAAATCGCTGTCGTCGGCGAAGTCCTGTTCGGCGTCTTGTTCGGCGTCCTGCCGCTCGTCCGCGTCGTCGAGACGGTCCTGCTCGGCGTCTTGCCGTTCGTCCGCCCGTCGCAGCGCATCGGCGTTAGACCCGCTGTCACCACGCCATGGCGAAGCCCCGGCGAGCGTGCTCAATGGGTTCGATCCGCCCGTGTGGCCGAACATCGAACGGATGCCGTCGAGCAGCAATGAGCCGCCGATGACGCCGGCCGCAGCCGAAGCCGCGGTGCCGAGGAACGATCCGCCGGAGCCGAAGCCCGGAGCGCCCGGATATCCTGGCTGCATTTGCGGCGGATATCCCATCTGCGGCTGTGGGCCAGGCTGCGACTGGTAGCCGCCCGGCCGCACGTTCGGCACCGAGCCGCGAGGCGCGCCGCCAAGCGCTTCGCGCATGCTGTCGAGAAAGCTGCCCTGTCGTTGTGGCGGCGGTTCCGCGTCACCCATTTGCGCCTGCAATTCCTCGATATGCGCATTGGCGCGCTTGAGCGCCTCGTCCTGCAGCAAAGTGGTCTGCACCAGCGCGTAAACGGCGTGCGGCGCGCGCCGCAGGCCGTCGATAATCAGGTTCTCCGCTTCCGGATCGCGCGGTGCGGCTTCGAGCTTGGCCAAACGATCGAACAAGTCATCGACGAGCTGAGATTCCTGCGGCGTCATGGCATGTCTCCCTGGCTGCACGCGCCGCTTATGTGGGGAGGGAATGGGGCAAGGGGAGGGGCTGCAAAATCGCAGATAGTTCCGGCGCCATGACACGCTGGCGTCACAAATGAGGGTGTTTCGTCATCGGCCGGACAAAAGGCGTTAAACGCCGTCTTCAATAAATCATCCGGTAATCCTTTGGAGCCGCGAATCCATTTTCGCCATTGCCGGACCTGATCCGGCAATGAATGGGGCCGCACCGAAGTTGGACCGCCGGGTCAAGCCCGGTGGTGAAGGGTGATAGAGCGGGCGAGGGCGCGGATACGCCGTGGCCGCGTATTCGGTACGGGCAATCCGTGTTGGATCGTGCCTCCATACGAGCGCGGTACGAAGCGCGCAATGCGAGAGGAGCTTCCGACTGCGTGCATCCAAAATGAGAAAGAATCTCAATCGGACGCTGGATCAGGTAGAGCACGAACGCGCTCTCATCCATTCAAACCGAGGTGTATTTCAGATTACAGAGTCCGGTATGCGAGATGTTGAGCACCGCAAACTTCACGAAGTCCAGAGATAGTCACTCCGCCGCCTCGACCCTTCGCTTGCGCTTCGCGCTCGACGCGCCGCGCTCAGCCTTGTTTCTTCCCCTCTCCCCCGGCGGGAGAAGGTGGTCCCGAGCGAAGTGAGGGACCGGGTGAGGGGGCGCTTTTGCGGCGATCGTGCCCCCTCATCCGGCTCGCGGCGAGTGCCGCTCGCCACCTTCTCCCACAAGGTTCTCGGAATGGTGTTTCCCCGAGCGCCCCGCGGAGGCGCAGTGAGGACTTCGGCAAGCGCAAAAGTCGAAGACGCGAACTGAAACCAAACAAGGGCGGCCATCATGTTTGCAAGCATCCACCGGTAAATTGACAAAGCCTCACACGTTCGTTAAGCGCTTGCCAAGCCTTGTCCTCAGGCTTTGAGCGAGCCCCCGTGACAGCGTCGGCGGCGCTGGCCGTGTTGACTTAGGTTAGGGCGCCCAAGGCAGGGAGACCATAAAAATAGACCAGCTTTCATCGCTGCCGATCCGGGGCGGCATTCATTGCGGCATTGCTTATGCAGCTGCCTTGCCGTTAACGCTTGCCCTGTGGTGTTACCTGTCAAGCGGACTCTACCAAATGGAGCGAAGGATTATGAGCACGTGCAGGATCAGAACGTTTGTCTGGTGTATGGCGTTCGCCGGGATGTTGGTCGCGCCCGTTTCTCAGGCGCAAGTGGGGTTGAACATGTCGCTGGTGACATGCTCGCAATATCTTGCCTTGCCTCCGGAGCAATCGCGCATTTTCTCCGCTTGGATGAGCGGCTGGTTCAATCAGAAAATGGGTTATACCTATGTCAATCTTCAGGCCTATGAGCGAAACGTGGCAAACGTCACAACGTGGTGCGCCACCAATCCGGGTGAATTGGTCATGACCGGCCTGCAGCGTGCAACCGCAAAATAAATGAGGACACCATGACGACGCATAGAAGATTATTACGCTATACGATTCTTGCCGCCGCCTTTGTGGTTGCTAGTGGGTATGGAGCTGCAAAGGCGCAGGTCATCATCGAAATGTCGGCGCTCAAATGCAAGGACTATATGGAAGCGCCACCAGAGCGTCAGGAGCTCATTGCGGCCTGGATGAGCGGCTACTTCAACTCGGCGAGGAATATGCCGACTGTAGATTTTGGTAGGTTCGCTACCAACAAAAAGCTGGTCGAAAAATATTGTAAGCCGCGCAAGAACGAGAACCTTATGAACGCTATTCGTAAAGTAGCATTCTGACGTGTCGCACGACCTGCCAAAATAAGGCTCCAATCACCGGGCATCGGTTGTCGGCCCATTTCGGGCAACCAGCAGGAAACTGACATTATGGATTTGAACCGGAAGACCTGGCTCGAATTATGGGCATCCCTTGCTGTCCTGATCATGGCGGTCGGGCCTGCTTTGGCGCAACAGCAGCAAGGCAAGCCGAACATCGTCGTCATCATGGGCGACGATATCGGCATGTGGAATATCGGGGCGTATCATCGCGGCATGATGGCGGGCCAGACACCCAACCTCGACAAGATCGCCAAGGAAGGAATGCTTTTCACCGACTACTATGCCGAAGCGAGTTGCACGGCCGGCCGAGCCAACTTCATCACCGGTGAACTGCCGATCCGTACTGGTATGACCACGGTCGGGCAGGCTGGCGCGTCAATTGGCATACCGGCTGAGGCGGTCACCACTGCGACGGTGTTGAAATCGATGGGTTACGCCACCGGCCAGTTCGGCAAGAATCATCTCGGCGACTTGAATGAGTTCCTCCCGACGGTCCACGGCTTCGACGAATTTTTCGGCTATTTGTATCACCTCGATGCGATGGAAGACCCGGCGCATCCCAACTATCCGCAGAACCTTCTGAACGTCGTCGGGCCGCGCAACATGGTCCACAGCTGGGCCACCAACGTGGATGATCCCACGGTGATGCCGCGCTGGGGCAAGGTAGGCATGCAGAGGATCGAGGATGCCGGCCCGCTCTATCCCAAGCGCATGGAAACGGTCGACGACGAAATCCGCGACTTCGCTCTCGGGTTCATGGATAAGGCCAAGAAGGACGGCAAGCCGTTCTTTGTGTGGCTCAATCCGACTCGCATGCACATCGTCACACATCTGTCCCCAAAATATGAAGCGATGCGCAACTCAGACAACGGCTGGTCGGAAGAAGAAGCCGGCATGGCCCAGCTCGACGACGACATCGGGTTGGTCATGAAGAAGATCAAGGATCTTGGGGTGGAGGACAACACCATCGTCCTCTTCACCACCGACAATGGCACCGAGGTCTTCACTTGGCCTGACGGTGGTCAGACGCCGTTCGCGCAATCCAAAGGGACCGTCCTCGAAGGCGGCTTTCGCGTACCGGCAATCCTGCGCTGGCCTGGCCATGTGCCGGCGGACTCGGTGCAGAATGGCATTTTCTCCGGTCTGGACTGGCTACCGACCTTCGTTGCTGCGGCAGGCAATCCGAACATCATCGATGAATTGCTGAAAGGTAAGACGATCGGCGACCGGACCTACAAGAATCATCTGGATGGCTACAACCAGATCGACGCAATCACCGGCAAGGGCCCGTCCGCGCGTCATGAGATTTTCTACCTTGGTGAGAGCACGATCGGCGCGGTACGTATCGATGACTACAAGTACCGCTTCATTGACCAGCCTCGGGGCTGGTTGGGCGAAAAGACGCACCCGGATATACCCTACATCACCAACCTGCGGCTAGATCCGTTCGAGCGCACGGGTTGGCCGAACAACGGGACCAAGGAGGGCGCTCAGCAATATTTCGATTGGTTCAAGTATCAATTCTGGCGCTTCGTACTCGTTCAGAAGCTCATGGCTGTAGAGATTCAGACCTTCATTGATTTTCCGCCAATGCAGCGGGGCGCGAGCTTCAATCTCGACGCCATCAAAGCGGAGATGGCGAAACGGATGGCGGAGGCGCAGGCGGCGGCCAAAGGCACGGGCCAATAAGTCCAAACCGTCATCACACTGGCGGCTTTAAGTCGGGTCGCCAAATCGAGGCATTCGCGAACCGCGTCAGTAACATTCGCCAGGCGTCAGTTGAGGGCGGCGATGCGCAGCTTTGGATCACGAACGTCGATTTTGACCCGCCTGATCCTCGTCCGCTTTACCGCTCGACGTCCGCCGTTTGGTCGCCATCGTGGAGCGACATCAACAATTGTCTAGAGATTGAAAAAAGACGGCCGCCTTTAGTTCGTAGAAAAGTCGCTAAATTCTCAACAAGGAGTTTCGACTATGGGCCTTCGTGCAGCTTGATGGCTTCATCGACCTGCGCCTTTACCAGTCAAGATTAAACGAGGCTGGCGCCCACATCGGAGGGTATTCGATGGCCGTCTGCGCCCTCGCTCCAACTGTCTGCGGTACAACGACGAAACGCCAAAGTCGTTCATGTACCTGCCCCCGAGTTGATTAGGTTGTCACCTTGGATTGACGGCGTGCGTTTGAATGGATCTTGGCGGATGTTGATGACCCAATCTGACATTCGGGTAGTGTCTTTTAAGTCACATCCCGCGGAAACTTCATCCAACACAGTTGCATCAGCCGAACTTGCCTCTGCGCCGCCTCATACTGAGTGATAGGCAGTTAAGTCTTTTGAATTTTTCAAGGATGTTGAGCCATGAAGAGAGTTCTGCGTTCTATTGCTGTTGGAAGTGCCCTCGTAGCGACCTGCGTGGCTGCGCAAGCCGCCGATCTGCCAATGCCGCCGGCCTACCAGACCCCTCCTGTGGTCGTCCCGGTCTACAACTGGACGGGATTTTATGTTGGCGTGAACGGAGGTTACGGATGGGGCAATCAGGACCCGTTCAACCTGCTGACCAACCGGTTTGATCAATTCAGCGTTCCTTTTTCCGGCGGGATGTTCGGCGGCACGTTCGGTGGCCAGATTCAATCGGGCCGTGTCGTCATGGGCATCGAAGCCGATATCGACTGGGCCAATATCAACGGATCAGCAACCGTCATTCCCACAATCGGTGGGGCTGCTTCCCAACGGCGGCTGTCAAGGCCGGTGTTGGCTGCGTAACCTCGCTGAACACCAAAATTAGCGATGTCAGTACGGGCAGACTGCGCCTGGGATACGCCATGGACAATTGGTTGCTTTATGCGACCGCGGGTTTGGCGTTCCTCGGCGCGAATACGAACGTCTCAACGGTTGGCGGCATCGCCTGCACCACCGTGCTCCTCTCGGCCATCTGTTCAGGCACCGATCACCGCCTTGGCGCAACCGCTGGTGCCGGTATCGAATACGGGATAACTCCCGCCATCAGCGCGAAATTTGAATATTTGTATATTACCGCCGTTTCGTTGGAGGTCTCACGTATCAACGAAGTACGAGCTGGTGTGAATTACCGCTTCGGCGGCAATTGATACGCTAATCCGCGCCTCACTCGTCGGGGTGAATCCGCCGAGTGCATCTCTCCGTGATCCTCCACCCAAAAAGGGAAACACCATTACGTCAAACAATTAGCATTGACATTGACTTGCAGCGTGCCTTGGGATGTTTTCATTCAATACTCATGCCTCCTCGGTTTCGTCTCCGACGGACGTGTTGCATCCGACTTCACGCTGGTGAAGGGCCTTTGTGGATCAGCCTTCATCGAAGCCCCTATGGCTATGGCGTTCGCAATGGCACGCCCCTCGGGCATGCGCCACCTGGAAGCCTGTCTGCCGTGGAAGCATAATTTCGCGCATCGAGCTGGGCAGTGCGCTCGTCCGGCTTCCGGGGTTCGCGTTTTTATTGGACGTTACAAGAACGGCGACCTCATGATTAGTCGTCAAGGACCGTTTACCGTGCCGCGTCGAGGTCAGCGGCGTGTACGACTGGAGGAATAAGCTGTGGGTCCCTTGTTGTTGTCAGTGATTGTGTTTGTGTGCGTCTTAGGGGGGATTGCTTTCGGCATGTTTCTCCGGAAGAGGTTGCCGGAGCATCATCTGAGTGCGGATACAAAGGATGTCGTGAAGCTGGGAACGGGTCTGATTGGCACAATCGCCGCTCTCGTTCTCGGATTACTGATTGCCTCGGCAAATGGGACCTTTCAAACTCAGAGCGGTCAAGTCCAGCAGTTGACCGCCGACATCGTTTTGCTTGATCAAACGCTAGCGCAGTACGGACCGGAGACAAATTTGGCCCGAAATCTGCTGCGTCGTGGGGTCGCCTCTATGGCTGATCGGATTTGGCGTGAGAACGGTTCTAATTCCAGGAAGGCAGAGCCGTTCGAGGCGAGCGCTGCGGCGTTATCCCTATACGATGAAATTATGAAACTGTCGCCGCGGAACGAGACACAACGTTCTTTGCAAGCCAGGGCGATAGGCACCGTGCAAGAGCTGGGTAAAACGCGGTTACTTCTATTTGCCGAGGTGGGGCCGGCAATCCCTATGCCCTTCCTTGTGGTGCTAACTTTTTGGCTCGCCATCCTATTCGCGAGCTTTAGCCTCTTCGCTCACAACAACGCAACTACCGTTGTGGCTTTGTGCATTTTTGCGCTTTCGGCGTCTGCTGCGATCTTCCTGATCCTGGAGCTAGGTCAGCCATTCACGGGCCTCATGAGTATTTCCAGCGAGCCACTAAGCAGCGCGCTTAAGCCCCTCATCCCTTAGCGAGGGCTGCGCTGATGTCGGCTATGACAGCTGCATAAAAAAACCAGCGGTCGTTGTTCGTCAGCTGGACCCGGCCATGCATTTTACGCCGCAAAGGTCTGCCGCGCAGCGGTTTTCCAAGCTCAACTTATCGACGATGGCAGGGACAGTCTATCGAACGAGACGTCGGCGACACCACCATCTACGGCGGCGATTGAAGAAGCCGCAGCGGCGGCAAATTTGTCGTACCCATCCTGGCGGCTTGCCGCCTTGCCCTTAGGTGGGCGGACCGGGCGTTGGGGGGGGCCGCGTTCACCTTGGGTTCATTTACGCCACGATAATTCGAGCAGGTCGGGGGCCCCGCAGTAGCGAGCTCCACAATGAAGATCATCTTGCTAATTGTTTTCACGGCGGTTGTGCTCGTGACCGGTAGTAGCTTGGCGATGATGAATAACGCCTGTAAGAACAGCCGTCACTTGTAGTGTGCGCCAAGTGCCGATTTGCGGCACCACGCGAAGACTTTGCGCAGCTAGGTTTCCGTCTAGTTTGCTCGCCAGCGACCAAGCTCGACCGTGCTGCCTAAATCATGGAGATCAATTATGGCTCGTTTTCTTGCTGCGGCTCTCGTTGGGTTGACGATCGCTGCAACAATGTCGACGCCTGCGTCGGCATTTCATTGTATGGCCCGCAGTCCTAACGGAGCTTCGGGTTGGGCCTTTGGCGTCTTTCTTGTCAGGGCGCAGGGGATTGCCATGCGGCGGTGTATTCTCGCGGGGGGAAATCTCAACGGGGCCTTCTGCCATATCGCCTTTTGCCGCCCGTACTAATTCAATCGAACAATCTGTCCTGAGCATGTAACGACCGGCCGGCGCGGCTGCCGGACGGCGCGATGCGTGCTTTGCTGGCTGAAATGACGCCGGCTTTCCGATTGCGCGCCGACACTAGCTCAGATCAAAATCGATTGGCGCTCCGGCTTTTTGGTGGAGCATGATCTTTTCGGAATTGGGTTTCACCCTGGGCCGAGCATCACGCTGGTGACGGCGAGAGTCTCGGGCCGAACGCCGCGGTCGAGATCATCATCAAATCTCATAACGCGCGTATCACCAAGGCACTGAAATAGCATTGAAATCTAGGTGCAGCCGAGGGATGGGTGCACTGCAAAATTTTCGCTTGATTATTTGTGCATTGCAATATAGTGCCTGCGGCGCGAGCGGTTAAGCTGCGCAAAATTGAGGCAACCCGATAGTCCTGGTCACAGTGACGGGACGGAAGATGGAAAAGGAACAATGCTCGGAAATTTCGAAGAAATTCAAAACATAGGCAAAGCAAATATGGATGCGACCACGAAGACGTTCAACACCCTGGCGAAGACCACCCAGGCGATTGTGGCCGAGCTTACAGACTATTCGAAGCGATCGTTTGAAAACATTTCCAAGGCGATGGAGAAATTGCACGGAGTGAAGTCGCTAGATAAAGCAATCGAAGTTCAGACCGATTATGCCAAATCAGTTTATGAAGATTATACAGCTCAGGCAACCAAGCTCGGCCAGCTCTATAGCGATATGGCCAAGGAAGCCTTCAAGCCGTTCGAGAGTATGGTGGCAAAGACGTCCCCGGCGAAATAATCTCTGCGAGTAGGAACGTTAAATCGCTAAGAAGCCCGGCCGTGAGGTTGGGCTTTATGCTTGACCGCGCAAGATCGCCGTTGCATGAGGGCCTCAGTTGCCCAACGCGAACCAATCGGCAAGCGGAAACTCAGATCAGGCAAAAATCCGCAACTTGTGTGTTGCTGGAAAACCTCCGACCCCGCGGAAATTCGTTCGTTGATAGAAGCGCCCGTCCGGGTTGCACTCAACGTCCCAAAAATGACTTACTGATCGCATCCAAGCGATGAACGGTGCCTTGAGGCACAGGTATACCGTGAGCATCTAGAAAGACCTCGTTATCGCAGGGGGCCAAGTTCTCGATGGTTCTGCCACTGTCGTTGTCAAATTTCGTTTGCTTACACCGATCCCCATCAAGCTGCTGAACAATGATTCCCATGCGATCCTGCGTGGGGTTAGATGCTGAAGCTGGCGGTTCTGATAAAGCGCGGATAGGCCTGTAAGCGAACAAGCCTGCGATCGTCGTCAGACATGCAATGGCCACAAGCGTGCAAAGAGAAATAACCAAGGCATACCGGCCTTGCCGCCTCGCACGGGCGCGTCGCGGCCCTACCGTCTTTGCTGTTTGGACATTCGGCGTGATTTGAATTCTATGGGTGCTCATAGGTCCATGGCTTTCATGGTGAACAATTGCGCCGGCCAAATTTCACGCCAACTGCGTTTCCCGACCGCCACGCCACGGAGCATTGCCGGTGTAATCGTCCGTTGTATGACAGCAACAAAATAAACTGATCCGGCAGTGCCTCGGGAATCGCTACCTCAAGCCGTGCGCCGGTGGCAGAAATATCTACTATCAAGCATCGCCCCAATGCAGAGCCGTCAGGGCGCACCATCCTCGCGCATTGGCGCACCATTCGACGGATGTTTTTACGAAGCTCGGCACGCATACAGTGTCTCGATCAAAGTGGGGATGGTTTGTCGCCCATGTTTGCTGCGATCCTCATCGGCTGGGTGAAATTTGCGATTTTGCGCCCGCCTGACGCAGTTGGTGCGGAAGTCGCCGGTTCGGCGGCGTTATTCGCGGCGGTATGCCTGATTTGCCAAAATCGGAGAACCCTCTGCGCACTGCTTTGTGAGAGCTTGAAGTAGTCAGTCCGTGCAGCGTCGAGGTCCTGATCTGCCATCGTGCGGCTGACGGACCGGCAGGTCAGGATCGTACGAACCGTCTGCCAATCCAAACCAATCGCCTTGCACGGCACAAGACAGGCGACGTGACACGCTGCCACCACCTCATAAGCCACCCGCCGGATGCTGACTGGAACGGCGTATGGGTCATGACGCAGAAATGAGGCGACCCCCTGGTTGGCGACCCTCCGGAGGTCGACATGGGGGTACGTCTAAAACTCGAAGGCGTTGCGGCGGCCTCCGACTATCTGACGAAGATTATGTCCGAGCAACAAGGAGGCCCTAACGGGGCAGCGTCACGCTGCTCCGGCCAGACGGCAGTCAGTTTCCCGGTTCGCCGTTCAAAGGTGATGGCCTCCCTGGCCCTTGGGCTGCGGTCGTAGATGGCAATGACAACGTCTGGATTTCTAATTCCAGTACTCCAAGCAGCCCAGTACGCATCCGGCGAGGGCCACATGGCAGGTCGGTTTTGGAGAGGCGGCCGAGGAGTTCACGCAGCTTCAGCAGCAACGTTTTGGCGGTGCCAGTTCCAGGGCAGCAGTTCGTGAATGCGCTTGGCGGGGTGATCTGGCAAGCGGCCCAGCACGTCGGCAAGCCAAGCTTGCGGATCGACATCGTTGAGCTTGGCGGTGGCGATGAGCGTGTAGATCGCAGCGGCGCGCCGGCCGCCTTCGTCGGAACCGGCGAAGGTCCAGTTCTTTCGCCCCAAGGCAACGGCCCGCAGCTCGCGTTCGGCGGCGTTATTCGACATGCAAAGGCGCCCATCATCGAGGAAGCGGGTGAAGGCGTCCCAGCGGTTGAGGCTGTAGTTGATGGCTTTGGTCGTGTCGCTGTTCTTGGAGAGCCGGGCACGCTGTTCGCGCAACCAAGTCTGCAGTTCGATGATCGGTGGCCGGCTACGCTCCTGGCGCACGCGCAGGCGCTCCTGAGGGATGACGCCGTTGATCTCACGCTCGATGGCGAACAGGACATCGATGCGCTTAACCGCCTCGGCGGCGATCGGCGCCTTGCTGAGATGCGCCAGGTCAAAGAACTTGCGCCGTGCATGCGCCCAGCATGCGGCTTCGATGATTGGGCCTGCTTTGCGGTTGGCCGCGTAGAGCTTGGTGAAGCCGGCATAGGCGTCGGCCTGCATTAATCCGGCGTAGCCCGCCAAGTGTTGCTCGGGATGCTCACCGCCGCGATCACGCGAATAGAAGAACGCGGCCGCCGGCGGATCGGGACCGGCGAACGGGCGGTCATCGCGCACATAGGTCCATAGTCGGCCGACGCGGGTCTTGCCCTTGGCCAGGACCGGCACTGTGGTGTCGTCAGCGTGGATGCGCTCGGCGGCGAAGACGTGGGTGCGGATCACATCAACCAGTGGCATCAGGGTTGCCGCGGCTGCGCCCACCCAATCTGCCAGCGTCGAGACATCGAGATCGATGCCTTCGCGTTCATAGACGTCGCTCTGGCGATTGAGCGGCAGGTGCAGGCCGTACTTGGCGAACAGGACATGAGCGAGCAGCTTGGGACCGGCGCGCCCGCGCGCGATCGGATGCGACGGCGCCGGCGGCTGGGTGATCGCTTCGCAGGCCCGGCAGGACAACTTCTCGCGGACGTGCTGGATCACCTTCCACTGGCGCGGAATGAGCTCCAGTGTCTCGGTCACGTCCTCGCCGATCTTGCGCAATCGGCTGTCACCACAGCATGGGCAGGTCGCAGGCGCCGGATAGACGATGCGCTCTCGCGGCAAATGCGCCGGAAGCGGACGGCGCGCCGGCTTGCGCCGTTCGAACGCTGGCACCGTGATCGTCTCGGCTGCCGCCAACTGCGCCACGGCCTCGGCTTGCGCCGCATTCTCTTCCAGGTCGGCAAGTTGTAGTTCAAGCTGATCGAGCAGTGCGCCACGCTCCGAGGATGGCCCAAACTGTTCGTGCCGCAGCTTTTTGATCGTGAGCTTGAGCTTTTCGATCAGTAACGTCCGCGCCTGGGCTTCGGCTTCCGCGGTCAAGTCTGAGAACTGCTGGATATTTTGGTGTGGGCTGCAGCCTTTGAAGAATTTCGATAGAGATCCGTTTGGGCCTCGTATTCTTGGTCGAGCTCTTTCTTGACCGCCGAGAGCTGACGACGCTCGAACTCGGTGACCTTGATCGATTTCCATCGTTCGGCGGCGCGGATGAGTGCGCCGAACATCAGCTTCAAGACGGCCCGCTCACCGAATGCGTTCGGGATGATCTTAAGACGCCGGCGCTCCTCGACAAACAGCCGCTCAAGTAAGTTGGTGGTCCGAATGGCCCGCCGGTGCGTCACCGGGAATCGCAGGTGCGCAATACAGGCTTCAAAGTCGTCCATGAAGCAGGCGACCGCGCTATCATGCGTGCGGCTATAGTCGGCGACGACGCCGGCGGCCAGATCGCGCGCGATCGCTCGGCTCGGCGCCTGATAGGCCGCCTGTACGCGAACCTTGAACTCCGGCCACACGTCTTCCGGCACTTTGACCACAAGATTGCGCATGCGATGAGCAAGACAGCGCTGTCGAGCAGTGCGCGGGAAGCAGACGTCTATCGCTTTGATGATGCCGGGGGCGCCGTCCGAAGTCACCAGCAGCGGGTCGTTGAGGCCACGCCGTTTCATGTCCTCGAAGAATGCGGTCACTGTCTCGGTATCTTCCTTCGATCCCGCCATCAGATGCAGCAGTACCCGGCGGCCCTCAATCGTAAAGCCCCAGGCCGCGAGAACTGGTTCGCGCTTGGCGCCGGGGCGCAACCGTTCGGCGATGCCGTCAACAAACAGATAGGTGATCTCGTACTCGCTCAAATCTCGCTGGGCGAAGGCTTGGTAGTCCTCCCACAGCCGTTCCCCAAGCTGCGACACCGCGGTCTTCGATAGAAGAAGCCGGCCGTTCTCGTCCTTGAAGGCATCCTCGATGTCGCGGACCGATAATCCACGCGCCAGCATCTCGATCGCCAGGTCCTCGAGTCCCTGGGTGTGGCCCTTGAGATGCTCACGAATGGCCGAGCGATACGGCGCATCCCGCCCAGCGATCTGCGGTGCCGAATATTCCATCGCGCCTTCCGCCGTCTTCAGCCGTCCCGTCCGATATCCATTCCGGTAGCCATAGCCCGGCTGCGCGCCGTGCTCGTAATAGTCGCGCCCGACCGCGTCGCCCGCTTCGCCCTCAAGCGCCTCCTCGACAATCAGCCGGGTCGCCAGCTTGACCAGTTCGTCCTTTGCCGATGCTGTGGAAAGGCGTCCTTCGATCAATGCCGTCAGCTCTTCACGCGTGCGCTGCGAAGCAGGTATTCTCGTTGCCATGGGGTGCTCCTTTGCCGGGCTCGCCAAAGCCCGTTTGCTGATTCTCATCCGCAAAGGATGCACCCCGCCAATTTTCCAGCAACTTTAGGACTTCACCTCGGTCCGGCAGGGGCTTCCTAGGACAGCAGCTGCCACAGATACTGGCCACACGCACCGATGTGTTATCACCCCGAATGATCAGGATCATCGGGGACCTTATGGCTGATTGGAAAAATCTCGATGAGCGCATCGAGCGGGTGACGGATGAGATCGAGGCCCTGGCGCGCGCTGACGAAGGCTGCCGGCAGCTAATCACGGTTCCGGGGATCGGACCGATCATCTCGAGTGCGATGGTGGCGGCAATCGGCAATGGTGCTGCCTTTTGCAAAGGCCGTGATTTTGCTGCCTGGCTTGGGCTGGTGCCGAAGCAAATGTCGACGGGTGATCGCACCATCCTTGGCCGCATCACCAAGCGCGGAAACCGCTATCTGCGCATGCTCTTCATCCAAGGCGCTCGTAGCATACTGCTGCGAGCAAAAAGCTGGGCGAAGCATAGCTTTGGATCGTGGCTCGCCGCCGCAGCGCGGCGATTACATCGCAATGTTGTGGCAGTTGCGCTCGCCTGTTCCCCGTCAGCACCCCTGAGACAAATTGAGGGACTTCACGAAGGGAGGATTTCTGGTTCATCGTAGCCGCAAGGAGCGAAGATGAAACAGAAATCCGGGCCGGGCAAAGCGCCGGCAGAACAAGTGCTGAAGGACATTCGGCGTCAGACCCGCCGGCAGTATTCAGCGGAAGAGAAGATCCGCATCGTGCTGGAAGGTCTACGCGGTGAGGAGAACATCTCCGAGCTTTGCCGCCGCGAAGGCATCGCCGCCTCGATGTATTACGGCTGGTCCAAGGAGTTCCTGGAGGCCGGCAAACGCCGATTGGCGGGCGATACGGCGCGCGCCGCAACCTCCGGCGAAGTGAAGGACCTTCGCCGTGAGACCTCCGCCTTGAAGGAGGTCGTGGCCGATCTCACCTTGGAGAACCGCCTGCTTAAAAAAAGCATGAACGGGGATGGGGAGGACGAGGCATGAGATATCCCGCGTCCGAGAAGGCCGAGATCATCAAGCTGGTCGAGCAGTCACGGCTGCCGGCCAAGCGCACGCTGGACAAGCTCGGTATTCCCCGCGCCACCTTTTACCGATGGTATGATCGCTATCGTGACGGCGGGCCTGAAGCGCTGGCCGACCGTCGCTCACGACCGGACCGCGTCTGGAATCGCATCCCGGACGATGTCCGCGGCCAGATCATCGACCTGGCGCTGGAGCTCCCAGAGCTGTCACCGCGAGAGCTGGCTGTTCGGTTCACCGACGAGCAGAAGTATTTTGTCTCGGAGGCTTCGGTCTATCGACTGCTGAAAGCGCATGACCTGATCACCAGCCCGGCCTATGTGGTGATCAAGGCGGCAAACGAGTTCAAGGACAAGACCACCGCCATCAACCAGCTCTGGCAGACGGATTTTACCTACCTGAAGATCACTTGCTGGGGCTGGTACTACCTGTCGACCGTGCTCGACGACTTCTCGCGCTACATCGTGGCTTGGAGGCTTGGTCCCACGATGTGCGCCTCCGACGTCACCGCCACGCTCGACCAGGCACTCGCGGCCTCGGGCCTCAATCGCGCCACCGTCATGCACCGGCCGCGGCTCCTCTCGGATAACGGTTCGTCATACGTGGCGAGCGATCTGGCCGCGTGGCTCGAAGACAAGAACATGGAGCACGTGCGCGGCGCCCCGTATCATCCCCAGACCCAGGGAAAGATCGAGCGTTGGCATCAGACCCTGAAGAACCGCATTCTGCTCGAAAACTATTATCTGCCCGGCGATCTCGAGCAGCAGATCAACGCCTTCGTCGAGCACTATAACCACGTCCGCTATCACGAGAGCATCGACAACCTCACGCCCGCTGACGTCTATTTTGGAAGAGCCGAGACGATCCTCGCTGAACGACACCGCATCAAGCGAGCCACAATCGCAAACCGCCGCTTGCAGCATCGACTGCAGGCCGCTTAAACTCTAACCCCTGATGAGCCAGAGCCTCCCTTCTCAAAATGCCTGATCGGTCTCAAATTATCTGACGACGGACACGCTCGCCAACAAATTGGCGCGGATCGCTTGGACTGTCTTGGCGCAGCGACGTCGCTACCAGGCACGCGTTGAGCCGCGTGTCGAATCCGCGACGGCGTAATCGAGGGAGAGTTGAAAATGGATCGCTAATCAACGGCGACGAAAACCGGAAGATTCCTGCCGAGGTCTGCGAGTTGGATTGAGGAGATGGGGAAACGGTCTCACCGTCGCATCCGTGATCTTGATGTACTTGCGGCCTCTCAGTCCTTTTCCCTATTCTTCTTATTTTATCTATTTTTTTTTTCTCTTTTTCTGACCTTCTCTCTACCACAGTTGCGCGAGGCTTGCGCTACGAGCGATACGACGGTGGCGTGGCTTGTGATGGGCCGCTTCTTCCGCCTCCCTCAGCCCTCGGGCGTCCGCGCGTACACTGCGGCATTGGTGACGCGCTCCTCTACTTGCATCCACCGGCTGCCAATGGCGACAATTGCCGAGGATTTTCCACCCTACTCCACGGTTCAGGGTTATTTCTACACGTGGTCGCGCACGGACCTTTGCCTCGCTGACCACGCGCTCGTTATGGCGGCGCGCGAGGCGGCTGGCCTAGGGCGAGCCCGACGGCAGGAGTGATTGACAGCCAGTCGGTGAAACCACGGAGAGCGGCGGCCCTCGGGGCTTGACGCAGGAAAGAGATCAAGGCCGCACGCCACATCGTCACCTACACGCAGCATCTGGTCGGCTCTCGTGCATCAAGCCGACATTCAGGATCGCGATGGTGCCCCGTGCGTGCTCGCTTCATCCCCCTCTCTCCCGTGGCTGCGCCTTATCTTCGCCATGCGGCTATGCCGCATACTCCGGCGTTGAACGTATTTCTCAATAATCAACCTCCACACCCCGGGTTCTCTCCACCAATTCCCTCCCCCCCCCCCCCCCCCCCCCTCCCCTCCTCCCCCCCCCCCTCAGGCCTTGTCGCGAATGAGATCGGATCCGCGCGGATATCCATGATGGCCGGGGAGCAAAACACTCCCTTCAACGGGCCGAATACAGATGCGTGAGACCAATCATCTCCAGATCGTCACATCCGGCTTGCACCGCACGGCCGGTCCATACAATATACATGGTCCGGCGGCGCGGACCGCCAAACCAGGGATGGCGCACTTTTTTGCGTAATCATGCCCTGGACATTGCCGCCATGGACCTGTTCGTTGTCCCGAGCGTTCGCTTTGACCTGCTGTATGCATTTGTCGCTGCCCGACTGGACCGCAGAGATCTTGTCTGGATTGACGTCACGACAAACCCAACGGCTGAATGGATCGCGCGATAGCTGACCGAGGCGTTTCCCTGGGATGCGACTCCGAAATACCTAATCCGCGATCGGGGATCCTACGGAGCCTTATCGAGCGCGTGAGCGTCAAAACCGATCAGACCGGCCGCGAAATCGAGCTCGTCGGCGAAATCACTAAAATGGTGCGGCTCGCCTCCGAATCGGACTCCTTTGGAAAGGAGCCCTACCGGAGTTCGGTAAAGGTGGTTGCGGGGGTAGGATTTGAATCTACGACCTTCAGGGTTATGAGCCTGACGAGTAAATCTGCTACCTATGTGCAGCCTGCCATTGACTGCCTTGGTTAGTTCCATCCTATCATTTTGATATTCTTAGTACTTCTAGCTTCTCCTCCTCCTTTCCCACGAGGGGAGAAGGTAACCTACTCCGCCGCCTCGATGCGCCGCTTGCGCTTCGCGTTGCTCGCGCCGCGGGCGAGGACCGGCTTGAGGAACGCACCCGTGTAGCTGCGCTTCTCGCGCACGATGTCCTCGGGCGTGCCGGCTGCGACGATCTCGCCGCCGCCATCGCCGCCTTCGGGGCCGAGATCGATGATCCAGTCCGCCGTCTTGATCACTTCCAGATTGTGCTCGATGACCACCACAGTATTTCCGCTCTCCACCAGTTCGTGCAGCACTTCGAGCAGCTTCGCCACGTCGTGGAAATGCAGCCCCGTGGTCGGCTCGTCGAGGATATAGAGCGTGCGGCCGGTGGCGCGCTTCGATAATTCCTTCGCGAGTTTGACGCGCTGGGCCTCGCCGCCGGAGAGCGTGGTCGCCTGCTGGCCGACATGGATGTAATCGAGGCCGACGCGGCGCAGCAGCGTGAGCACATCGCGCACCCGCGGCACCACCTTGAAGAATTCCAGCGCCTCCTCGACCGTCATGTCGAGCACGTCGGCGATGGACTTGCCCTTGAACAGCACCTCCAGCGTCTCGCGGTTGTAGCGCTTGCCCTTGCAGACGTCGCAGGTGACGTAGACGTCGGGCAGGAAGTGCATCTCGATCTTGATCACGCCGTCGCCCTGGCAGGCCTCGCAGCGGCCGCCCTTGACGTTGAACGAGAAGCGGCCGGGCTCGTAGCCGCGCGCCTTTGACTCGGGAAGGCCGGCGAACCACTCGCGGATCGGCGTGAAGGCGCCGGTATAGGTCGCGGGGTTGGAGCGCGGCGTCCGCCCGATCGGCGACTGGTCGATGTCGATGATCTTGTCGAGATGCTCGATGCCTTCGATGCGGTCGAAGCGGGCCGGGGCTTCGCTCGCGCCGTTCAATCGCCGCGCCAGCGCCTTGTAGAGCGTGTCGATCAACAGCGTCGACTTGCCGCCGCCGGACACGCCGGTGACGGCGGTGAATAGTCCCAGCGGAATTTCGGTGGTGACGTTTTTGAGGTTGTTGCCGCGCGCGCCGATGATTTTCAGCCCGCGGGAAGGGTTCTTCGCCCGGCGCTCCGGCACCGCGATCTCGCGCACGCCGTTGAGATATTCGCCGGTCAGCGAATTCGGATTGGCGATGATGTCGGCGGGCGTGCCTTCGGCGACGATCCTGCCGCCATGCACGCCAGCGCCCGGGTCCGACATCGACCACATAGTCGGCGGCTCTAATCGCGTCCTCGTCATGCTCGACCACGATCACGCTGTTGCCGAGGTCGCGCAGCCTTTTCAGCGTGACGAGGAGCCGCTCATTGTCGCGCTGATGCAGCCCGATCGAAGGCTCGTCGAGCACGTACAAAACGCCGGTCAGGCCGGAGCCGATCTGCGAGGCAAGCCGGATGCGCTGGCTCTCGCCGCCGGACAGCGTGCCGCTCGCCCGGGCCAATGTCAGGTAATCGAGCCCGACATCGATCAAAAATTTCAGCCGGGCGCGGATCTCTTTGAGGATGCGCACCCCGATTTCGTTCTGCTTGGCGTTGAGCTGGTCCGGCACCGCGTCGAACCACGCGGCCGCGGCCTTGACCGACAAGTCGGAGACTTCGCCGATATGCCGCTCGCCGATCTTGACGCACAACGCTTCGGGCTTGAGGCGATAGCCGCTGCAGGCCTCGCACGGCACGTCGGTGAAATAGCGGGCGATCTCCTCGCGCGCCCATTCGGAATCGGTCTCGCGGTAGCGGCGCTCGAGATTGGTGATGATGCCTTCGAACGGCCGCTTGGTTTCGTAGGCGCGCGCGCCGTCGTCGTAGGAAAAGCGGATCTCGGTGTCGCCGGAGCCATGGAGGATCGCATCCTGCGTCTTTTTCGGCAGGTCCTTCCATTTGGTGTCGAGCGTGAACTTGTAATGCTTGCCCAGGGCCGCGAGCGTCTGCGTGTAATAGGGCGAGCTCGATTTCGCCCACGGCGCGATGGCGCCCTTGCGCAGCGTGCGCTCCTTGTCGGGAATGACCAGCTCGGCGTCGATATGCTGCTCGACGCCAAGCCCGCCGCATTTCGGGCAGGCGCCGAACGGGTTGTTGAACGAGAACAGCCGCGGCTCGATCTCCGGAATGGTGAAACCCGACACCGGACAGGCGAATTTCTCCGAGAAGACCAGGCGGTTCGCATCGGACGCGGCAGCGGTCGCGAGCTTCGTCTTCTTTTCACCCTCCCCTGAAAGGGGAGGGTCGGCGCTTGGCGCCGGGGAGGGGTCATTGTCCGCAGCCCGACCCCCACCCGAACGCTTCGCGTTCGTCCTCCCCCTTTCAGGGGGAGGTGAAGCGGTTTGGGCACCGTCAGCGAATTCCGCGACCGCAAGGCCCTCGGCGAGCTTGAGCGCCTGTTCGAGCGAATCCGCGAGCCGGGTCGCGATGTCCGGGCGCACCACGATCCGGTCCACCACCACGTCGATGTCGTGGTTGAATTTCTTGTCGAGCGCCGGCACGTCGGCGATCTCGTAGAACGCGCCGTCGACTTTGACGCGCTGGTAGCCCTTCTTCATGTAGTCGGCGAGTTCCTTGCGGTACTCGCCCTTGCGGCCGCGCACCACCGGCGCCAGCAGGTAGAGCCGTGTGCCTTCCGGCAAAGCCAGGATGCGGTCGACCATCTGCGAGATGGTCTGGCTCTCGATCGGCAGGCCGGTCGCCGGCGAGTAGGGCACGCCGACGCGCGCCCATAGAAGCCGCATGTAGTCGTGGATCTCGGTAACGGTGCCGACCGTCGAGCGCGGATTGCGCGAGGTAGTCTTTTGCTCGATGGAGATGGCGGGGGAGAGGCCGTCGATCTGGTCGACGTCCGGCTTCTGCATCATCTCCAGGAATTGCCGCGCATAGGCCGACAGGCTCTCGACGTAGCGGCGCTGGCCCTCGGCGTAGATGGTATCGAAGGCGAGCGAGGATTTGCCCGAGCCGGACAGCCCGGTGAACACCACGAGCTGGTCGCGCGGGATATCGAGGTCGACATTCTTGAGATTGTGCTCGCGGGCGCCGCGGATCGCGATCATGCGATGATCGCGGCGGCCGGTATTCTTGCCCGCGGTGTCGAATAAATCGCTCATCGGTCCATCCGCTCACCGCGAACGTAGTGAGAACGCGGCGGCTTTGCCAGTGTGCGGCCCAGGTATTCCCCGGGATTAAAACTATTCCCCGGATTAAACGGCGAAAGTACCGCGACTCCGCCGAATGGAGCGCGGCGGCGTCAGAACCGCAGCGGAAGTTCCGACTTGCCGGAATTCTCGCCTGACCCCCGATGGGAACAGCCGTCGCCGCGGCACAGCAGGTAACGTGTACGCGAACCGTCTTTGCATCGTGTCCCAGCACGACCGTCATTTCGACCTGGCCGATCGCCGGGTCCGGCTGTGCTGTGAGAACGACGCCTGACGCAAATCCGGGAGGCGGGTGGACTATCGGGTGCGCCGTTGCGCGGCGCGCATTGATGTTCGCGGCGACACTCAGGCCAACGGATGTGGTGTCGATGCAATAAATCGGCACCCCGCCGGCGCGTGCGATGATCGCCTGCGCCGCTTTGTCATAGCTGCCGCGGAAATAGTGCTCATAGGCCGGAAAGCCCGCCAACGCCGCCACGTAGGCGACCGCGATGGTCGCGATCAGGGCCTTGGCCGAAAGGTCTGCCATGAGCCGTCCGGCATTGAGGACGGCATAGGCCATCGCCAGCGCGGCGAACGGATAGATCGGCAGCAAATATCGCGGGCTGCTGGCGGGCGCGGCCCAATAGGGCAGCACGTTGATCGCGGCGGCGAGAAGCGCGATCAGCACCGCGTTCTGGCGAAACGTTGCCGGCGCAATCGCTTTCGACAACAGGCCGTAGAGCACGATTGCACTGGTCGGCAGCAGATACAGGAACGTGCGAAGCGGGTAGGCGACAAAGAGCTTGGCGAACGCGAGCGCATCGAACGCGCTGTCGTGGCCGGCGTTGTAACTGACCTGGTCGAGCATCGCCCAGACCACGGTGTCACCCACGATCACGTAGGACCAGACGAACGGAAAGCCGATGGCGGCGCCGTGAGACGCAATCGACCAAGGCGAAAAGAGAAATCCCCGGTTGCGGTGGCGCCAGAGCAGAACCAGCGCGAACACGCCGTAGAAGACGTAGCCGGTTACCGCCTTGGTCAGAAACGATCCGATCAGGCCGAGCGCGGCGAGAAACAGAAGATTGCGCCGCCGCTCCTCGACCGCCACCCACAGCGCGCTTATCGCGCCGAACGTGAACAACGAAAATAGTGGGTCGGCATAAGCCAGCCAGCCGCGATAAAGCAGCACATCCCCGGACAGAAACACCGCGGCCGCAAACGCCGCGAAAACGCGATCGTCAAACAGCCTGCGCACCAGCCAGGCCAAGGTCAGGCCGAGCAGGAGCGTCGATGAAACCGCGACCAGCCGTGCCGCAATCAGGATGTGCTGCTCGCCCACGACGCGCGTCAGGGCAAGAATAAGCCAGCCATAGAGACCGGGCCGTCCGGTATTTTGACCGTAGATCGTCGTGCGCAGGAAATCGCCGCTCGCATGCATTTCCTGGGCGGCAATGGTGGAAGTGCCCTCTTCGCCGACATATTGAAGGAACAGCAGCGGGATGAAACTGCCGGCGCCGATCCAGAAGATCGCCCACATCGTGGCGGCCGAGATTTTGATCTCTCTGCCGAACAACGGCGTGCGGGGAGCGGATAGCCAATGTGCGGTCATCGTCGCCCGTGAGCAGATTGTTCGGCGCCGTCAGCGGTCGAGGCGCAGCAGCCGCCATTGTTCGGCGTCGCCGAGCGGTATCACCACGTGGAGCTTATCCGGCCGGCGCGCCAGCAATCGGTCGGCCTCATCGTTCGGGAGAATCATCCAGGCCGGACCGGGGATTGCCGGCAATTCCTCAGGTTTGGCGTTGAGAATCCGCCCCGGCACGTAAGGCAAGACGTTGAGCGCCGTGTCGGCCGTCCGATAGATCGGCGCCGGCGCCGATTGCACCGTCGCGATGACCCGTGCGGCGTCGATTTTCGACTGCCGGTAATGCCACGGCAGGAACGGCGACAGCAGCGACAGCACCAGGGCGTAAGTCAAAAGACCTGCCGTCATCAGCAGTACCGGCGCGACGATTTCCGGTCGCCGCGTGCTCAGGAGGTCGTAGCCAAGGCCACCGAACACACACAGCATCATCGTCATCGGCAGGTAATAGCGCGGCGCCGAGCCGCCCGGCCAGAACAGGATAATGACGGCGGCAATGAAGGCGTAGCACGCCGCCGCTGCAACAAAGCCGGCCGGCGCGACCCGCTCGGCGCCGAACGCCTCGGCGATCAGGAAAGCCGCAGCCATCCAAACCGCCGGCAGCATCTCGGTGACGACGGCGAAGCTCGTATTGAGCGGCCCGGGCAAGAGCGCCGCGGGATGCACCCGCATGAACGCCGCCCAGATCGATTCATCGCCGGGAGTGTAGATTGCGGCGTACCAGAACGCGAGCGGCGCGGCGCAGATCAGCGCGGCCATCGCCAGTCCGGGAAGCTGCCGCCATGAGCGCGACAGAAGAACGTAACAGCCGATCCCGAGCGCAAAATAGGCCAGTGGCTGCGGTCCTTTCAGCAATCCGGCAAACGCCAGGACGATGCCAATCGCGAGCCAGCGGCCAAAACCGATCGCGCCTTGCTGATAGCCCGTCCACCACAGGAAGAATGCCAGGAACAACAGCACCGCCAGCGGCAGGTCGGCGGTGATCATCACGTTGGAGCGGATCACCAACGGGCAGGCGAGGAACAACGCGACGCCGAGCAGCGAAGCCGCAATGCTGGCGTTGAGTTTTCGCAGCAGGGCGTAGATGAGCAGGCAGCCCGCGAGCAGAAACAATACGATCGGCAGCCTCGCCGTGAACTGGTTCACACCACCAATCGGCACGCTGATGACGGCAATGAGCCACGACAACAATGTCGGCCGCTCGACCCAGCGCAGGTTGAACATGTGCGGGACCAGCCACTCGCCGTCCTCGAGCGCGGTCCGCGCGATCGAAACGGCAAGGCCTTCATCGGAATTGTAACCGCGGAAAAACACCAACGGTCCAATCAGCACCGCCCACGCGGCGACGATCGTGGCGATCGGGTTCCAGCGCGTCGCGGCGGCGTTCCACGCCGCGACGATGCGTACGGGAATCGTGGAGGCGTGCAAGCGTTCGGCAAGCGAGGTCATGGATGGCGACTATCCGCAAACAAAAACCCCGGGTAAAGACCCGGGGTTTTCGCTGTTTGCTTCGTTAGCCGTAGCGGCGAGATATTACCAACCCCAGCCGCCGAACTTGTAGTTGATGCCGGCGGTGACCATCTGGATGTTGCGGTTGTTGAAGGTGAATTGATCACCGGCAGGAAGACCGCCGCCCCCGGTCGGGAGGAGTGAAGGTCTGGTTAGTCAGACCGACATAGTCATACTCAATTCTGGCCGACCAGCCGCCGTAGAAGGCATATTCAGCGCCAGCGCCGACCGTCCAGCCCCAGTTGCTGGTGCTGGTGCTGGTGTTAACGGCTACCCCCACGCCATTGATCGCAATCGTAGGATTGCTCGATCCCACCCAAGCACCGCCGCCCTTGGCGTAGACCATGACCCGGTCCCACGCGTAACCGAGTTTGCCGGTCGCCGTGGTCAGCCACTGATTGTTGGCGGTTATGGAAGCGGTGCGTGCCAGTCGCGGGTGTCGGCCAGGGTTTACCAAAGTTGATCGTCGGCGAGGTGTTATTGTTGTTAAACCGCCAGTCGAACATGGCTTCGGCACCGACCACGACGCCGTTGCCAAACTCGTAGTTGACGCCAGCCTGGCCGCCACCCAAGCCCTTGATGCTGTTATCGGTACCGAAGGTATTGCCAAGGGAATCGCCAAGGTTGCCCTGCTGCCAGCCGACACCAAGGTTGCCGCCGATATAGAAGCCGGTCCAGTTGTAGACCGGGATCGGTGCCGGAACGTAAACCGCCGGCGCCCGCGGCATCGGGGCGGGCGGGGGAAGATCGGCAGCGAGTGCTTGTTCCCCAGCGAGGAGCGCGAACGCTCCAACAATCATAAAACGCTTCATGCCAGTCTCCTTGACCAAGTCACGCGCGACACAATGGGTGGTCGGCGCAACGCCCAATCCGGCCCCCAATTCGGCCTTGCCTCGGGTAAATCACTACCCGATAAAATTCGAAATGAATGTCACCAAAAGGCAACAGCGGCGGACAATCCGCCGGGTCATTTAGTCCAAAAAAGGCCGCAATTAGAATCACTTCGGCAGGATCGCGAAAAATATCTTCGGGAATTCCAAGGGTAGGCTGGTTAATGCTTTTCAGCGCGTGAAAGGCAGATCGGGCGCAGGTCGGCGGAGTCCGGAGGCAGACCTTCGCGATGGTTATTAATCCGTAAGCGAATCCGCCTGTCTCTTGCGTTTGATCTTAGAACAAAATAAGAACATGAACTGGGTGCCGTTCCCGACGGTATCCGTGTGGATAACGCCGCCCGCGGCCTGATCGCCCTTGCGGGGGGAGGTCCCGCCACTAGGTTGAGGGCCGGGCCGACCAACGGATCACACTGGCACGGATCACCAGCAAAGATCACTGGCGGGGCGGGCCAAACTTAAACGAGCGAAGTACTTACACGAGGGAAGTCATGGCGGGCAGCGTCAATAAGGTAATTCTGATCGGCAATCTGGGTGCCGATCCCGAAATCCGTCGGACCCAGGACGGACGCCCGGTGGCCAATCTGCGGCTGGCGACTTCCGAGTTGTGGCGCGACAAGGCGACCGGCGAGCGGAAGGAAAAGACCGAGTGGCACCGCGTCGTCATTTTCAATGAGAATTTGTGCAAGATCGCTGAGCAATATCTCAAGAAGGGCTCGAAGGTTTTCATCGAGGGCCAATTGCAGACGCGCAAATGGCAGGACCAGTCCGGCCAGGACCGCTACTCGACCGAGGTCGTGCTGCAGGGTTTCCGCGGCGAGCTTACGCTGCTCGATCGCGCTGGCGCGGGCGGCTCCGGCGGTGAATTCGGCTCCGACGATGCGGGCGGTGAATTCGGCTCACCCGGACCGACGCGCAAAGTCCCCGCAGCTGCGGGCGCGCGAGGCGCCCGCAGCGACATGGACGACGAGATTCCGTTCTGAGGTTTCGCTCTCCGTTTCGGGGGCGAGGCCTTGAGGGAATTGCAGATCGCGGGGCGGGCGAGGGGTGAGCGCGTTGCTGGGCGATCGTCATGCCCAGGAAGCTTCCCCACGCAGCAATTTCTAAAGCAACGATCTACACCAGGTTACCGACGCGGGCATACCGGCCGGCGTCGGAATCCAGAGCAATTTCTGGCCTACATCAGCGCTGAACCTTCAGATTTTCTGCCGACGTCTTGCCTTTGTTCGAGACTTCCTCGAACTCAACGACCTGTCCTTCATTCAGACTGCTCAGGCCGGCTCTCTCAACCGCAGAGATGTGGACAAATACGTCCTTGCCCCCACCTTGCGGCTGGATAAACCCATAGCCCTTTTGCGAGTTGAACCACTTCACGGTGCCCTTAGCCATTTTACCTTGTCTCCAACGTTGCAATCGAAGGATAGCGCCTCTGACCGGAATCTCCAACAACCTTCGATCTCGCCCGCTCCGGTCGCCAATTGCCCGAACCTTGCCGCGTTCTTAAGACGCTCGCTCAACTTTGGTTCCCACACGTTCCACTTTTTCTCTTTCCCCCGTACTTTACCTCTATCATCGGGGGCGGATATCGGGGTGACAACGCCCAAACGGGAGGACGAACCCAATGATCAAGCCCAAGCTGCATCACGTCACGATAAAGACCAGCCGCCTTGACGAGATGATCGCATGGTACGCACTCGTCGTCGGCGCCCAGGTGCAGTTCAGAGATCAAGGCGCCGCCTGGATGACGAACGACGCCGCCAATCACCGTATTGCGTTTCTCGCCGTGCCGGGACTGAGCGACGACGCGCAGAAGGCCAATCATAACGGGATGCACCATTGTGCGTTCGAATACGACAGTTTTGCCGATCTGATGTCGTCGTTCGATCGGCTGCGCAAGGCCGGCCTGGAGCCGGCATTCTGCCTCGATCACGGGCTGACGATCTCGCTGTATTACAAGGACCCGGAGGGAAATTTCGTCGAGCTGCAAAGCGACAATTTCTCCGATTGGCGGCTTTCGGGAGAATTCATGCGCACGTCAGCGGACTTTGCCGCAAATCCGATCGGCACGTTCTTCGATCCGGCGCGCGTGTACGAGCAATTTCAGGCGGGCGCCGAATTCAAGACCCTGCAGAAATCGATTCGCGCCGGAGCCTACCTACCCGACAAGATTCCCGGCCTTGGCCTGCCGACCCCGTAAATTGGTCGTCCGGCCGCAACACGCGCGCCATCGCGTTCGGCCGATGAAACACCCGGCTCGCGGCCTGTTTCGATGATCGATCTTATTCTTGCGATAAAATTCGCTCATGTGCTCACCGCCGCGGCGATGTTCGGCGCCTGGCTCGCAATCGCTGTGTTCATGCAACTGGCGCATCGTTCCGGAAACACTTCGGTCGTGGCGCTTACCTCGCGTTTTGCGGTCAGCGTCGAATGGATCGTCATGGTTGCCGCGGTCGCCTTACAGCCGATCGGCGGATTTGCGCTTGGCCTTGCGATCGGGCTTTCGCCGCTCGACGAATTCTGGATAGCCGCTTCGCTTATCCTCTACGTTGCCGTCGTGGCCGCCTGGCTCGCGGTCTTTCGCATCGAAATTCTCATTCGCGAAGTCGGGCGGCAGGCGGCACTCGACGCCGTGCCGTTGCCGGACGCGTATCGCCGCCTGTTCCGTCTCTACAGCATCATCGTGTGGCCAGCACTTGCCGGCATGGTGGCGTTGTTTTTCCTGATGGTTTGGCAGCCAAGGCCGTAGCGGTCAGCCGGCGAGCGCGACGTCGTCCTTGTCACGCGCGGCAAGCGCCTCCAGCGCCGGACCGCCAAGCACGTAGGTCAGGCAATGCGGCAGATGCGCAAAGCCGTTCCGCTGGTAGAAGTCCTGCGCCGGGTTATCGGCCCGAACCGTTAGCTCGACAATCGGGCTGCCGAGATCATGTGCATAAGCTGCAACCCGCGCCACCAGTGCGCTGGCTATTCCATGCTGGCGGAATTCCGGCTCGACAAAAAGATCCTGCAGGAAGATCACCGGCCCGCTCCATCCGGTGATGATGCGGGAGCTACATGTCGCCATGCCAAGAATTCCCTCGGGCTTCTTGCCTTCGGCCACAAACGCGGTGAAGCCTGCTTGCCGGCCGAAGCCGTCGCGCAGCCAATCGGCCGGGGTCGCGCGCACGGCGTGGAGGGAATTTTCGCTCTGCGCCAATGCGCGCTTGAGCCGCATCAATGCCAGAATGTCGGTCGGCTGCGCGACGCGGACGCGAAACGGGAGCATCAGTCTCTATTCCATTACGCTGTAATGTCGACCTTGTTGCCGTTTTTGCTGGTCGAGCTTGGACCACTGGCCACGCTCGAACCCTGCAAATCGATATCGCTGATCGACGGCGTTTGATTCTTCGCGTGCTTGTGCGGACTCGGTCCTTGCACCTGCCGGCTCGATCCGACGGCACCAGTCGCAGAAATTCCAGAGACGTTCATGGCATGCTCTCCGGGCGGGCTTCCGGCGGATGCCAGACTCAGTGCCCATGCCGGTCAAGCCTGAGCTTTTATAGTTAATGAAGAATTACCCGGCGCTTAAGTAGCGGACATCGCCGAACGGGACGGCTGGTTCTTGCCGAAGAGGAATTCCGCAACGTGTTCGCTGGCAACTCGATTGCGACCGGATTGTTTCGCCGCATAGGCGCACGCATCTGCCCGCTCAACGAATTCAGTGGGATTTTCCTCATGGCGGAGCTGCACCACCCCAATTGAAATCGTGATGCGACCCAGCGACTCCTGGGTTGTCCGCTTTTTGATTTCTTTCGCCATTATCGCCAAGCGAACTCGCTCGGCGGCTAATCTCGCAACAGCGAGAGGCGTGTTGGGGAGGATAACGCCAAATTCCTCGCCCCCGTACCGCGCGACAACGTCCTCATCCCTCATCGTCTCCTTGATCGTCTTCGCCACAAGGCGAAGAACTTGATCGCCGGTTTGATGCCCAAAGACGTCATTAAATTTCTTAAATCTATCAATGTCAGCAAATAGCAAGGACAGTGGCTCGCCACTTTCCTTGGCCGATGCAATCATCTTGACGAGCGATTTATCGAAATATTGGCGGTTCCTGACAAGGGTAAGTGGATCGGTAGAGTTCTCCAGACGAAGTAAGTCCACGTCCTTTTGGAGTTCGATTGTCCGAATTCTAGATTCTTCCAGTCGCAATTCAAGCACTCGCGTCTCGTTCTCAATATTTTTGGTAGCAGTTATCAGGGCCTCTAGTGCATGCTTTATCGATTGATGATTTTCCATCCGCTCGATTTTTTGAAGGCCTTCCCCAAGGTGCCTGTCATAGTGTTCGGACGAAACCGCCGCCGCCCCAATCATGCTCATGACTTCTGCGATTTCGAGGGACAGTCCCGCCGTTATGGCGTTTAGACGAGATACAGATCGCCTCGACGAAATGTGCAACTCACAAAGTCGATCGAATTCGGATTCTGTTAGACCTCCGGTGCTGCTCAATACTGCGTTAATGGATTTGTTGATGTCGGCATCGTATCCACTCGCGTAGGCGTACCAAAGTTCGAAGCTCTGGGGATCAGCAGGAAGGCCAAGTCGCTCAATTTGCTCGATGGCGGCTTTCGCCAAGGGCAGGGTGCGTAGGTGCCTATCGGATTTCGTTATCATTGCTTGCATTCGTCATGCGGCACGCAGGCAGACAAAGACATTCGCATCTTTGTGCATCGAGGCCGAGCTTCTACTCTTTGAAAAATTCGAGTTGTCTCATATGGAATCATCGCGACCCGAGTTGGGATATATCATATTAAAATAATCGTTTGATTACGGTTAATATGCTCGGGGCCTCCGTAGAGAGTGGTCTGAAGCGACCGGGCTCGCACCGCCTCTGCCAAATCACGATTAAGCAAGAAGTTCAGGAACGTTCGACGATAGTTCTAAGGCTCATCGTCGAGCGACATAGGTTTGAGAGGTGTGCGACGAGAAAGTCAGACGTAACCAACCAGCGCCATACCGCAAATACGCGTTACGAAGTTAGTGGCCGTTAACCGACCGGCGGAAGATAGCGCAAATGGTCGGAGGAAGGCCTCGATCGTTCCCAGGACGATGATCACTAACGCAACCAGCATTGATAACCAACCGCGTTTTCGGCCACAAAGTCCAGCAATTTATCTTACCCTGCCGATTTTATGTCAGAAGTTCGACCGGCAAGGCCGCAGTGCAAGTGACGCATCGCCGGAACTCGTCGGATCAGGTGTGCGTGTCATCTTCAGGCAAATAGAGCGGATGACCGGTCTGCGAACATCAGGTCACCCGAACCGTGCCCGGTGCATGCGCCGGGCACGGCCTCTTGGTGGTGAACCTAGAGATGTTCCGGAGCGGTCAATGGTTCGCCCCGCCGCCTGCGTCCTCCAGCGTTCTCATTACGGCGTCCAAATTGAACGACGCCGGCTTTTGGCGCGGTGGAAATTTTTTGAAGTTCTCGATTTGCGCAGCGACAATAGCCTGCATTAGATAAACGATATAGAGCGTGAGAGATCACCCAGTCCCAGTAAGTGTTCGAATTCTCGTCGGCCCGTTCGAACGGGTCGCGGCGCAAATTGAATATCTTGGGAGCCCTTAAGCGAACGAACGGCTCGAACCAACATTGCAGCGTCTTCGCTCGTTGTTCCATTAAGACCACTTTCCAATCCTGCATCCGGATGGCGATGATTTCCCCGTCGTCACTGATGTAGAAGAACGATTGCCGGGGGCTTTCGTTCACCTCGCCGCTTAGGTACGGCAGCATGTTGAAGCCGTCGATATGAACTTTATAGCTCGTGTTGCCGACCTTGTGGCCTTTAAGAAGTTTTTCCTTGATGTCGGGTTCTCCGGCGGCGGCCAGGAATGTCGCCAGCCAGTCCTGATGCGTGACGATGCCGTTGAGCACCGTGCCGGCCTTTATCTTGCCGGGCCAGCGTACAAAGGCCGGCACGCGCCAACCGCCTTCCCAGTTCGTGTTCTTCTCCGACCGGAAGGGAGTAATACCCGCATCCGGCCAACTGTTGTAATGGACACCGTTGTCAGTTGAGTACATCACGATAGTGTCTTCAGCTATGCCCAGCTCATCGAGCTTATTGAGCATCGTCCCGATGTTCTCGTCGTGGGCGACCATGACATCGTTGTAGTCTCCCTGACCGCTTTTGCCCTTATGCTTTGCGGCGCAGTGGGTCCGGAAATGCATCGCTGTCGTATTGTACCAGACGAAGAACGGCTTATTCGCCTTATGCGCCTCGTCAATAAAGCGCAGCGCGTGCTTCGTCACCTCCTCGTCGATGGTTTCCATGCGTTTCTTCGTCAGCGGCCCGGTGTCCTCAATCTTTTGCCCGCCTTTGCCGTCGGCCCACGTGTGAAGAACTCCCCTGGGTCCGAACCGCTTCTTGAACTCGGGATTCTTCGGGTAATCCGGATCCTCGGGCTCCTCCTCGGCGTTGAGATGGTAGAGATTGCCGAAGAACTCGTCGAAACCATGCACCGTCGGCAGAAACTCGTCCTTGTCGCCGAGATGGTTCTTGCCGAATTGGCCGGTCGCGTAGCCGTGCGGCTTTAGTAATTCGGCGATGGTGGGGTCTTCCGCCTTCAGTCCGACGTCGGCACCGGGCATCCCCACCTTGGTCAGCCCGGTGCGGATCGGGTTCTGGCCGGTGATGAAGGCCGCGCGACCGGCCGTGCAGCTTTGCTGGCCGTAGTAGTCCGTGAAGGCCACGCCTTCGTTGGCGACGCGATCGATGTTTGGGGTTCGGTATCCCATCTGACCCCGGCTGTTATAGCTGATGTTCCACCAGCCGATATCGTCGCCCCAGAGGATCAGTATGTTCGGCTTTTTTGATTTAGGCATTGCAAGTCTCCTTTGATCGGCATTGCGTTTAGACTGAGCATCGCAGTTGTTATTTCCTTGCTGCTCGCCGCCGCTATACAAAGCGAAGCAACACAGCGAAAAAAGCGAAAGTGCCAATAATGGCAAGAAGGACCGAAGCTGCGATAGTTGGCGTTTGTTTCCCGTCTGCCGTCACACCCGCAATTGAGGCGAAACTCCCTCCCGATAGATAACGATTTATCCAACGATACTCCCAGAGCGAAATGACGAGCGCCATGACTCCGCAAAAAATCAGCGCGAGCCCCAGATAATGGGCCACTCCGGGATAGCGGGCTGGACTGGCCCCGGGCATCTGGTCCATACGATCAAAGAATTGCACGATGGCGAAACCGAACCCAATCAACGAGACGGCCGTGCGTACCCAGGCCATCAAAGTGCGTTCGACGGCAAGCCGCGTGCGCAGCCAGGCAAAATGACTTTGTGCCGTCGCGTTAACTTCGAAACGATCGGAACCTCCGCTAACGGATTGGCCACTCATCTTCAGGTCCTATGTGCATGGATACTCGCGTGATGAACGCCGTCAGAAAAATCGCCTTCAGCTATCGACCACACGAAATCCACGCAGTTGGCTACCTTCGGACAGGGCATCGAGAGTTACGGTGAGTTTGCCCGTCAGCTCCAGCAAGAATAGTTCGGTGATTGCTGTGCTTCAGATAATGACAAGCGCATAAATACGCCCTCACTGGATTTCCTTCGCAGGTGCAGCGCCGCGCCACCAGCGCGCGATACGTGCGCACGGGCCGCGCAGAAGTAGGTAGGGGACAAAGGCCAGCAAGAGCGCGATGATGACCGCCTCCACGGGATGAAAAGCATCGAATTCGATAATCTGGTAGACGGCGTCCATGCAAAGACCCAATAGAATGACCCGAGCAGTCGAGATCAATCCCTCGCGCAGGCGGCCGCCACGCTCCGCCGGATTGCTCGCTATAGTCCACAGATAAGGAGCGCGCCCAGTTCGCGCGTCCTCGACGCCATCGTAAAGCGCCGCGATCGTCGCCATGATAGGCTGGAGGATAAAGCGGAAGGTCATCGGCCCGCCCGGACGATCGAGCAAATTTTGCCATAGGCGCTCGCGAACCTCCGACGAGAAGCCGTACCACGCTGCGCCAACAACGACGAATACAATCATCAGTGCGACGACCAATTGGGCAAACATTACTTTGGTCTTTGATGCTGTTTCAGTCACAGCGAAGGTTTCTTCTCTCGCGCGACGCATCGAAACCCCACATGACTGGTTGATGTATCGATCGGCTCTGCATGCCGCGCAGCCGGCCGGTAGCGGCGGCAGTAATTCGGTGCGCATAAATGCGAACCGCCCTTAAGCACCTTCTGCGGAATCTTGATCTGCGGCTGGCAAGGGTCGTAGCTCGCATCCTCCCGTCCGCCGCGCGGGTTCTCGGGGATGCAGCATGCCTTTTGCGCATCGGCCTCATGTTTTGGCGAGTACCAATCGCTGGTCCATTCCCAAACATTTCCGATCATGTCGTAGACGCCGTAGCCGTTGGCCGGAAATGCCGTGACAGGCGACGTCCGCTTATAGCCATCAAGTGTGAGGTTCTCGAACGGGAACCTTCCCTGCCAGGTATTCGCCATATGACGGTTACCTGGCGTCAGTTCGTCACCCCACGCGAACTCCGCCCCATCGAGGCCGCCGCGCGCCGCGAACTCGAATTCAGCCTCGGTCGGCAAGTCCTTGTCCGCCCACTTGGCATAAGCTTCGGCATCTGCGTAGGTGACATGGACAACCGGATGATCGTCGAGCCCAGTAATCGAGCTGCGCGGTCCATAAGGTCGGCGCCAGTTGGCACCGAATTTGAATGTCCACCATTGGCTCCAGTCCCGCGTATCCACCGGATGATTTGGCGGCTTGAAAACCAGTGAACCCGCTTTGAGCATGTGCGGCAGCGCGCCCGGATAGTCCTTCGGGTCAGGCGGAATTTCGGCAAAAGTGATATAGCCGGTCGCGTTGACAAACTTGCGGAAGTTGCGATTCGTGACCGGTGTTCGATCGATCCAGAAGGCACCTACGGTCACGCGATGGACCGGCGCCTCTTCCGCGTAGTGCTTGTCCGAGCCCATGCGGAAGGTGCCGCCGGGAATGAAGACCATGTCTGCACGACCTCGCATATCAAGCATGGTCGCGCTGGGCTTAGCTCGAATATTGATTTGCGACATCGACGAGGCACACTATTCAGGTTTGTTCCCTGCGGGCTCAGGCAAGCGCGATCGCGCCTCTGGCCATGGAAGCGGGCATCATTCTAGAATGCGCGAATGAAATGGGCGCTTTGAGGCACCGGGCGAGCCTGCTCCAAGTCACCCAACAAGGAAATCACAAAAGCCTCTCCAGGCGGCACGTGAACGTTAAACACGATCAAATCGGTGGCATCAAGAGGCGAATTTCGCTGCTTGTCGCAGCCTTAAGTCTGTTGATGATGTTCGCGCATGCTGCGAGAGCCGATCCTAAACAGTCGGATCAGCCGGCAGCGGCACAGATCGATGCCGACCAAGATCCGGAATATGATGGCTTGGATATCACACGGCCTCAGAACAGGTTCGACCTGCGTTCGCAAGATCGAACCTTCGGCACCACAAATCAAGTTACTCAAGAAACCGAAATGTTGCGGTTCAGTCAACGCTTCGATCTTTCGTCGATGTGGCAACTCGGTACAGTTACTCAGCTCCCGTTGATCGCAAGGCAAACTGCTGCATCTGATAGCTCCGCCCCGGTAAGTGAATTTGGTATCGGAGACGTCTTCGTCGAGCCGACGCTGGTCCGCAAACTAGACCCGCAATGGTCGATCGTTTTTGGCGCTCGCTTCTTTGTGCCAACGGCCAGCGATTCGCTCGGCACAGGCAAGTGGCAGGTGATGCCAATAATGGCGGCAAGGTATGAGTGGGCAGACAACTCGTTTTTTGCACCGCTAGCACGTTATGCCGTGAGCGTCGCGGGTGACCCGTCGAGACGCGACATCAGTACGCTGGAGTTGCAGCCTCTATTGAACATAGGTCTGCCGAGGAATTGGTTCGTCGTGCTCTATCCAAGCCCCGATATTCGGCTCAATTATGGGGACCCGATTTCAGGACAGACTGGGCGATTGTTCCTGCCGGCGGATGTTCTTGTTGGAATCAGGTTGAACCAAAACTGTGTTGTGGGCCTTGAGCTAAGCACGCCGATCATAAGAGAATTTCCAGTCTACAATTTCAAAACTGAGCTGCGTCTACAAGTTACATTCTGAAACTGAACGATACACTCGGCGAGCCGTCGCGGGCGGTGAAGTACCACGGCTGTTTGCCGGTCGCATAGCCGCCAATTCTTTTCTTTGATAGGGCCGCACTGAATTCAGCCCTGAGACACCTATTCCGGCGGCCTGACGAGTTCCAAGCTTTTGGCTCGTTTCATTGCCATTTCCCGGTAAGCCGACGCTCTGTCAAGCAGGTAGAACTTAACTTCGTCATCGGGTACCTCTCCGGCTATCCACTCGTATGTTTCAGCCTTTTCCAGGTAGCCTCGAAGTATTTTCATTCATTGTCTCCTTCGCGGCCGCCGTTGAGCGCGACGTGCCTTAGACGCACAGAAAATCCCTCCGCTGACAGCGATTCGCAAGGAATTGTAAGCCGTTTCAGCTCTGAGTGTCGGCTGTAAACCTCGGTACTCCACCAGCGCAGCGAGGCGCCGATCCGGTCGACGCGATGATCGCTCTCCGCCTGGCGCTGATGCTGGAGGGTTGTCTGTCGAATGCCCGCCCACAGTGACGCCGCGCCGTTTCCCGCCGCCCTGGTCCGTCGATGAGACGGAGGCGTGCTTCATCAGCACAGATCACAGCGGGCAAAAGCTCGCTTACTGTATATTTCGAAGACGAGGCCGGGCGCGCCGGTCCGTAGCAGGTCTGCTCACCCAAAAGAATCGCGGCGCATTGCCTTGAATTGTGGCGAAGCTGCCGGAGCTGTTGCAGCATTGAGAAACTTGGGGGATCGCGTAACCTGGCATATTAGCCGCGCTTCCTTTGCATGCCGCCGAAAACCTGCCGAAACTTGGTTTCGGCGCCTCTCATGGGAGCGCCTCCGACGACCTTTACTTGGGGCCTCGGCAGACCTCCAAACTGGCGGGGCTCTTTTCTTTTCGGGTTGCCGCGCACTCGCGGCGATCGCAGCCGCGATGGCCCAACGAGCCAGCCGATCCTGCCAGGGGCAATATTGTTGCGTTTCTACAACGGCGCCGGACTCCTCGTTGTGGATTGCCGCCGCATGCCTTTACGTCGTCCTCAAACGGGTATTTGGATTAACCTATCAAAAAACCGCAAACGCGTACGGAGGCAGATATGCCCAGGTTATTAATGTTAGTTGCTGCAGCCTCGCTTTCCTTCGCGGTCGCCCAGGCTGCTTCGGCCGCGGATTTGCCACTTCCGTCTAAAGAGCCAATGGTAATTCCGCCGCCGGTTTATACTTGGACCGGTTTTTACATCGGTGGTAACGTTGGCGCGGGATTTGGCACAACCAAATCCACCTTAAACATTGGCCCGCCGAACACGATCATAAATGCACTTACCGGCGGCGGTGCTCCGCCCATCACCTTTAATCTGCCGATCGCCTCGCAATCGACAAATGGCTTCTTGGGTGGCGGTCAGGTCGGTTACAATTGGCAGACTGGGGTTTTTGTGTTCGGTATTGAAGGCGATTTTGATGGGGCTGGTCTGCAAGGGACCGCACCGTGCGCGTTGATCTTTGCCTGCACTGTGAAACATAATTGGGAGGCCGACATAACCGGTCGGGTTGGCGTGGTCGCGATTGACCGGGCTCTTATTTATCTTAAGGGCGGCGTGGCTTGGGAACAGGCCAGTTACAACCTGGGTAATAGCATTACCGTTGGTGGGGCCGGCGGTGGCACTGCGGCATTAAATGCTGGCACCAGCACGACGCGGACGGGCGGCTTGCTGGGGATGGGCATTGAGTACAAGTTCCTGCCCCATTGGTCGACGAAGCTTGAATATAACTTCATAGATTTCGGAAACCAGACCACGAACTTCCCGATTACCGTCGGCGTAACCGGCCTGACGCTCCCTGCGAATGTCGCCAGCGCTCTGGCTGGAGGAGTACCGGCCACGATCAGGGATTATCAGCACATCATAAAAGCCGGCGTAAACTACGACTTCTGATGTTTCCGATTTAACGGAGCCTTCAACCAATGAGCCGCCCGACGGGGCGGCTCATCCGCATTCAGTCAAGCCGATAAATTAGATTTCCGACGCTCCGCTACTTTCGTCAGGCAGGCTTCGCAATGCGGCCGCAGCCATCGCGGTCCGGCGGAGCGACCCCCTCAACTTGGGGGATAGCGGCGAAGACGCAAAGCTTGTAACGAGACAACGTTCCGGCTCCACTCGCTGGAACCCTCTTCTGCTTGGCCCCGATTGCGCCATCGGGGCCATTTTTTATAGGCTCAGAGTCGCGGGCTCCGCTGCGATTTTGGTCTTCGCCCGCATGGCGCGCTGGCGGATGCGCTCTATATTCGGCCGATGTGCCGGCATTTTACCGTCAAGATGACGTGGGCCGAGATCGTCGCCGCCGCACAGTCTTGCCTCACCAACGCGCGAGTGGGGTGACGTAGAGCTCCATCGTCTTCCACTGCTTGTACTTTTCTGGTGGTAGTCGGCCGTTAAGAAGCTGATTTGAGCAGCGTTTGGAATACGAACGCGCGGGGTAGTGGGTACAGAATCGAGCGCAAAAGAATCCTCAACCAAGTGAGGACGAGGCGGAGGTTGTGTCCGACCGCGGTGAGGATTGCGTTGGCGGCGTCGCCTTCGCGGCCTTTGAGATAGCAGCGGCCGAGATGACGTCGGCCTTCATGTGTCCGATCACGCTTCGTAGAAATGCTAATGAAGCGTCAGCCCGCAAGGACTGCGCGGATGCCGTCGATGACGAATTGCACGGCGAGCGCCGCCAGCAGCACGCCGAGGAGCCGCGACAATACGATGTTGCCGGTCATGCCGAGCAGTCCGCTGATGCGGCCGGCAAGGATAAAGGCGACAAAACTGGTAGCGGCAACGAAGATCACGACCGCCATCAGCAAGCCGGTCAGCAACAGGTCTCCGTTGGCGCGTCCCGCCAGCAGCACGGTCGCGGTGATGGCGCCGGGACCGGCCAGCAGCGGGATGGCGAGCGGGAAAGCGGCGACATTGCGTACATGCTCCTCGACCGCCTGTTCGGCTGCTTCGCCCTCACGGCGCATGCGCACGCCGAACACCATCTCAAAGGCGATTGAGAACAGGAGCAGGCCGCCGGCGATGCGGAACGCCGACAGCGATATCCCAAGCGCGCGGAACAGCCAGTCGCCAAGCGAGCGCTGTGCCAATCAGGATCGCACCCGCGATGATGCTGGCGCGCAAGGCGACGCTGCGGCGGGCCCGGCGCGGCAGTCCCTCCGTTACCGCCAGAAAAGTTGGCGCGAGGCCGATTGGATCGACTACGACGAACAGCGTCACCAGCGCCGATATGACGAAATTGAGAGGCATCCTTTGCGTTCCGTGCGGAGCAGGATCGCTCATACGCGATCACCGCAAAGCGGATAGTGCCAGCATCCGGCATCACCGTCTTGCTGCGTCGCATCCGGCGACCGCCGCAACACCGATGAGGCTTGCAATAAAACCTTGAAAATAAAAAGGAAAAACCTATCTACAGGCAACCGATAAGAGTGGCGGAGTGACGCCGGATCGGCTATGAAAATCACTGCGGATTCGCGCAGGATTCATAGCCCAACCTTACCTGGAAAATGGCAGACGCAGACGATCTCCCGCCGGCAGACGGCGGTCCCTCCGATATCCGTCCGGTTTCGATCACCGAGGAAATGAAGCGCTCGTATCTCGATTACGCGATGAGCGTGATCGTGGCCCGCGCGCTGCCGGATGCGCGCGACGGGCTCAAGCCGGTGCATCGTCGCATCCTCTATTCGATGCACGAGAATGGCTACGAGTGGAATAAGCCGTATCGCAAATCCGCCCGCGTCGTCGGCGACGTGATCGGCAAATATCATCCGCACGGCGATCAGGCGGTTTACGACGCGCTGGTGCGTATGGCGCAGGATTTCTCCATGCGCCTGCCGCTGATCGACGGGCAGGGGAATTTCGGCTCGGTCGACGGCGATGCGCCGGCGGCGATGCGCTACACCGAGGTACGGCTCGAGCGCGTGGCCGGCTCGCTGGTGGAAGATCTCGACAAGGACACCGTCGACTTCCAGGCCAACTACGACAATTCGGAGCGCGAGCCGGTCGTCATGCCGGCGCGGTTTCCCAATCTCCTGGTCAACGGCGCCGGCGGCATCGCCGTCGGCATGGCGACCAACATCCCGCCGCATAATCTCGGCGAGGTCATCGACGCCTGCGTGGCGCTGATGGACAATCCCGCGATGTCGATCGAGGACCTGATCGCCATCGTGCCAGGTCCCGATTTTCCCACCGGCGGCATCATTCTCGGCCGGCAGGGCATCCGCTCGGCCTACCATCTTGGTCGCGGCGCCATCGTCATGCGGGGCAAGGTTGAGTTCGAGACTTTGCGCGGCGAGCGCGAGGCGATCGTCGTCTCGGAAATCCCCTACCAGGTGAACAAGGCGCACATGGTCGAGCGTATCGGCGAACTGGTGCGCGAGAAGAAGATCGAAGGCATCGCCGCGTTACGCGACGAATCCGACCGCGACGGCTACCGCGTCGTGGTCGAACTGCGGCGCGACGCCGTGCCCGACGTCGTCCTCAACCAGCTTTACCGTTTCACCGCGCTGCAAACGTCGTTCGGCGCCAACATGGTGGCGCTCGACGGCGGCAGGCCGCTGCTGATGAATTTGAAGGACTTGATCACCTGCTTCAACGCCTTCCGCGAAGAGGTGATCTACCGCCGCACCAAGCATCTGCTCGGCAAGGCGCGCGACCGCGCCCATATCCTGGTCGGGCTCGCCATCGCGGTCGCCAATATCGACGAGGTGATCAAGCTCATCCGCGCCGCGAAGGACGCCAACGAGGCCCGCGACGAACTGATGAGCCGCGATTGGCCGGCCAAGGACGTCGCGACCATGGTCACCCTGATCGACGATCCCCGCCATAGCGTCTCGCCGGCGGGAACGACCAGGCTTTCCGCCGAGCAGGCCAAGGCCATTCTCGATCTGCGGCTGCAACGGCTGACCGCGCTCGGGCGCGACGAGATCAAGGCCGAACTGGACAAGCTCGCCGACGAGATCGCCGATTATCTCGACATCCTGCGCTCGCGCGCCCGCATCCAGGCGATCGTCAAGGACGAACTCGCCGCGATCAAACGCGAATTCGCCACGCCGCGCCGCACGGTCATACTCGACCAGGAAGGCGAGATGGAAGACGAAGACCTGATCCAGCGCGAGGACATGGTCGTCACCGTCTCGCATGCGGGATACGTCAAGCGCGTGCCGCTATCCACCTATCGCGCGCAACGGCGGGGCGGCAAGGGCCGCGCCGGCATGCAGACGCGCGAGGAGGACTTTGTCACCCGCCTGTTCGTCGCCTCGACGCACACGCCGGTGCTGTTCTTCTCTTCGCGCGGACAGGTCTACAAGGAAAAAGTCTGGCGGCTGCCGCTGGCCGCGCCGCAGGCGCGCGGCAAGGCCCTGATCAATATCCTGCCGCTCGAGCAGGGCGAGAGCATCACGACGATCATGCCGTTGCCGGAGGATGAGGCAACCTGGGACAAGCTCGACGTGATGTTCGCGACGACCCGCGGCACGGTTCGGCGCAACAAGCTGTCCGATTTCGCCGATGTCAGGCGCTCGGGCATCATCGCCATGAAGCTCGACGAAGGCGACGGCATCGTCGATGTGCAGATCTGCACGGAAAATGACGACGTGCTGCTGACATCGGCGGCCGGCCAGTGCATCCGCTTCGCGGTCGACGATGTGCGCGTATTCCAGGGCCGCACCTCGATGGGCGTGCGCGGCATCGCGCTTGCCGACGGCGACAAGGTGATCTCGCTGTCGATCCTGCGTCACGTCGAAGCGACGGCGGACGAGCGCATGGCGTATCTCAAGCGCGCCAACGCGGTGAGGCGAGGGGGCAACGGCGAGGCGGAGGAAAGCGGCGCCGAACCCGAAGAGGCCGAGGGCGCCATCGAGCTTGGCGAGCAGCGTTACGTGGTCATGTCCGAGGCCGAGCAGTTCGTGTTGACGATCTCCGAGAAGGGCTTCGGCAAACGCACCTCGTCATACGAGTACCGGACCACCGGCCGCGGCGGCAAAGGCATCGTCGCCATGGCGATCACGGAAAAGAATGGCCGGCTGGTCGCTTCGTTCCCGATCGAGGAGAGCGACCAGATCATGCTGGTCACCGATGGCGGTCAGTTGATTCGATGCCCGGTCGACGGCATCCGTATCGCAGGGCGCTCGACCCAAGGCGTCATTGTGTTCTCGACGGCCGAAGGCGAGCGCGTCGCCTCGGTTGAGCGGTTGACCGAAGACGGCGAAGAAACCGCCGAGTAACCAAAGATTTACGCTGTCCGCCGGTAAGCGCCGGATGCGCCGTGCAAAGCTGCGTATTGCGGTTTTGTTGCTGCCGATTGTCCCGGCTTGTTGCCTAAATGGTACAGGCTTTGACCGCGACATTTGGTAGCTTGATCGGGAATTCCAATTGGGGGCGAGGAATATGACACGGCTACTTTTGACGACCGCGGCTCTTGTTGCGATCGCGATGACCGGCGCCGCCAATGCGGCGGATCTTCCGCTGCCTCCGCCGGTCTACAGGGCGCCGCCCCCGCCGCCGGTTTATAATTGGACCGGCTGCTATGTCGGTGCCGGTTATGGCTACGGCATGTGGACCCAGGACACAACGGGGGTGAATGCGGCCGGAATAGCTGCGCAGCAAACAACGAATGGCGGCAAAGGCTGGTTTGGGCAGGGCCAAGTAGGCTGCGATTATCAGTTTAGAATGCCGCTGTCCTTCTGGAGCCCCAATGTCGTGATCGGCGCTTTTTCTGATTACGAATTTGCCGGCAGCGGCTTGCGCGGCACCATGGCGGTTCCGGGCGCGGGGATCTTTGGCAGCGAAAATATGCCGTGGACGTGGGCGGCAGGCGCCCGCGCCGGCTTCCTGGTAACCCCGAAGTTCTTGACGTATTTTGACGGTGGTTACACACAGGCGAACTTTAGCGGAGTGAACTTCCAGAATTCTATTACTGGTGCCGCAACTGCATTCTCAGTAGCTGCGAACACATATAACGGGTGGTTCCTCGGCAGCGGCTTCGAATATGGGTTCGATATCCTGCCGGGCCTGTTCTTTAAGACCGAGTATCGATATTCGAGCTTCAATACAGCGAACTTGCCCGTGCTGAACGGGGGTGCAGCCACCGGCAATCTAATAAACTCAACAAAATACACGCAGATGATTTCGACCGAACTGGTCTACCGCTTCAACTGGTTCAACCACTATTGATCGCCGCAGAGTTCTAACGACAAAGCCCGGGACGAAAGTCCCGGGCTTTTTGTTTGCGCCGGCCCACCCGCACCGCGATCGCTTCAACGGCTGCCGCTGGCGAAGCGCTTGGCTTCTTCGGCGGCGCGAAACAGCGCCTTGGCCTTGTTGACGCACTCCTGCTGCTCGAATTCCGGATCGGAATCGGCAACGATGCCGGCGCCGGCCTGAACGTACATGACGCCGTCCTTGACCAAAGCGGTGCGCAGCACGATGCAGGTATCCATGTCGGTGCCCGCCGAGAAATAGCCGACGCAGCCGGCATAGAGCGAACGCTTTTCCTTCTCCAGTTCGTCGATGATCTGCATCGCGCGCACCTTGGGCGCGCCGGAGACCGTTCCGGCGGGAAAGCCGGCGGCGAGCGCGTCGAGCGCATCGCGATCCGCGCGCAGTTTGCCTTCGACATTCGAGACGATATGCATGACCTGGCTGAAGCGCTCGATGAAGAACTGGTCGGTGACTTTGACCGTGCCGATTTCGGCGACGCGGCCGACATCGTTGCGGCCGAGATCAAGCAGCATCAGATGCTCGGCGCGCTCCTTTGGATCGGCCAGAAGCTCCTCCTCCAGCGCCTTGTCTTCGTGCGGCGTGGCGCCGCGCCGCCGGGTGCCGGCGACCGGACGGATCGTCACCTTGCCGCCGCCGGTCTTGACCAGGATTTCCGGGCTGGAGCCGGCGACGGCAAAGCCTGCCGCAATCGAGAAAGAACAGGTAGGGCGAGGGATTGACGCGCCGCAGGGCACGATAGAGCGCGAACGGCGCGAGCGCGAACGGCGCTTCGAAACGCTGCGACAGCACGACCTGAAAGATATCGCCGGCGGCGATGTATTCCTTGGCCCGCAGCACCATGCGCTTGAATTCTTCGGCCGGCGTGTTCGATCGCGGCGTTACCTCCGGCGGCCCGGCGTCCGCGTCCAGCGCCGATTTGTCGAGCGGGCGATCAAGCGCATCGACGACGGCCGAGAGGCGCTCGGCCGCGCGCGCAAGCGCGGCCTCCGCGGTCACGCCGGCTTGCGGCCGCACCGGGGTCACGATGGTGATCGTGTCCTTCACTGCATCGAAGGCGACGACGAGGTTCGGCCGAACAAGAATTCCGTCCGGGATGCCAAGCGGATCGGGACCCGGCGCGGACAAAGTGTCCTCGATCAGCCGGACGGTGTCGTAACCGAGATAGCCGAAGATCCCCGCCGACATCGGCGGCAGCGTATCCGGCAGCGCGATGCGGCTTTCGGCGATCAGTGCCCGCAAGGCGGCAAGCGGCGGCGCTCCGGAGGCGCTGAAAGCGTCGGGATTGTCCTGCGGCTTGCGGTTGATTTCCGCATGCGCGCTGTTGATGCGAAAGACGACGTCGGGCTCGAGTCCGATAATCGAGTAGCGGCCGCGCACCGCGCCGCCTTCGACCGATTCCAGAAGGAAGCTGATCGAACCCGTGGACCCTTTGGTCCGCGTGCCGGCGATCTTGAGGAAAGCGGAAACCGGCGTCTCGAGGTCGGCGACCAGCGTCGTCCACACGACCTGCGGCTCGCCCGCCGCATAACGCGCGGCGAAGGCTGCAGCCGACGGCTCGATATGCATCTTTAGTTGCTATCCGGCGCGCTGTTGTTGAGAGCTTGCGCGAGCGCCGCCTGATTGACGCTGGTTCCCAGTTCGTCTTCCAGCCGCGTCACATACTGTCCGAAGATGTCGTCGCTCTCCTGGCGCTTGACCACGTCGGCGATGCGCTTTGCGTCAGCCGAATTGGCCTCGAGCTTGGGATCGGTGACGCCGGTGACGCGGAACACGACCCATTCGCTCGGCTTGTCTCCCTCGGCGCTGCCGAAGCCATCCTTCGCGGTATGAAACACGGCGTTGAGGACTTTAGCGGATATCGCGTCCAAGGGTTTTCCGCGCATGAGCTTATCGGCGGTTTCGATCTTGAGGCCGTCGTCCTTGGCTAGGGCGTCGAGCGGCGTGCCGCCCTTGAGCTTGTCCAACAGCTCCGCGGATTTCGCCTTCAGCCGCGAGGCGATCTCGTCGTCCCGCCAGGCTGCTTCAACCTTGTCCTTCACTTCGGCGAGGGTGCGATCGCGCGACGGCGTGACGGCAACCACATTGTACCAAATATATCCGCCATCGATGTCGAGCGGGTCGTTGTCGACGCCGGCTTCGGTCGCAAACGCGGCGCTGACGACCTGCCCGGAATGCGGAATCTTGTCGACCACCTTGCCACTCGGATCGCGGCCGGAACGATCGACGTCGTAGCTGATAATGGGAAGCTTCAACTTCTCGGCGACCTGGGCCAACGACGCGCCGCCGGCGCGCTCGTCCTCGATCTTCTCGTGAAGGCTCCGTACCTCGGCCTTGCCGCGTTCCGCCGCGATATTGCTGCGGATCTGCGGCGCCACTTCGGCAAGCGATTTTGTCGCCTCCGGCACGATATCGAGCACCGTGGCGATGACCGTGCCGAAGCGGCCCTGGATTGGCGCGCTGACTTCACCGACTTTCAGTGCAAAGGTGGCGTCGGCCACGGCTGGATCGACAATTTCAGATTTGGGCACAGTACCGAGATCGAAATCCTGCGCCTTGAGGCCGCGCTCGGCGGCAAGCGCCGCGAAACTCAAGCCATCCTTCAGCCGCGCCTCGGCCGCTTCGGCTTCCTGCATGTTCGGAAAAACGATCTGCTCGACGTGCCGGCGCTCCGGCGCAATGTAGCGGCTGCGGTTTTTCTCGAACTCGGCCTTGATGTCGGCGTCGGAGATTTCCATCCATTTGCCGAGTTCGGCCGGCGTGACCGCGATGAGCTCTATTTTGCGGTATTCCGGCGCCCTGAACAGAATCTTTCGCGCCTCGAAATACTTGCTGAGCTCGGCCTCACTCGGCTGCGGAATCTCACCCGCCTGCGCCGGGCCGAGCGTTACGTATTCGACGCTGCGCTGCTCGTTTTGAAATTGGTGGACCGCATCGAGCCAGGCTTTCGGCACCGGAAGTTCGCCGACAAGCGATTCAGTGATCTGCCGTCGCAGCGTCAGCCGGCGCTGCTCGTTGATGAACCGCTGCTCGGTGTAACCGAAATTGCGCAAAAGTTGCTCGAAGCGCGTCCGATCGAACTGGCCGGTGGCACTGCGGAATGTCGGATCTTCGGTGACGCGGCGCACGATCTCGGCGTCGGAAATGCCGAGCCGCATTTGCCGAGCGCGCTGGTCGAGAGCCGCCTCTGCGACCATCTCGCCGAGCACGCGTCGGTCGAGCCCCATGGCCTTTGCCTGTTCTGGCGGCAGCGGTCGGCCCATCTGGCGGCTGATCAGCTGCAGACGATCGTTATAGGTTTGGCGGAATCGCTCGAGCTGGATTTCGGTGTCGCCGACCTTGGCGAGATTGGAGCGGCCAAAACCGCGGAAAATGTCGTTGATGCCCCAGACTGCAAAGCTGAGCGCCAACACGCCCATGACAACGCCCATGACGGCGCGGCCGAGCCAGTTTGCAGAGGCGTTTCTGATACCTCGAAGCATTGCCTTCCAAAGCGCTAGCGTGATGCCGATGGGGATGCCCGGCGGGAGCGGCGCATCATAAGGACCGACGCGGCGACCCGCAACTGACGGGAGTCCTTGGTAAAACGCCCCTTTTCCGGCGGCAAGGCGTCTGCTAACGCCTCTTTGTCGCAGCCCCGTGGCATGATTTCTGAACCGTAACGTCGAGACAGGCACAATGGCGCGCCGCCCGCTAGTCGCCGGCAATTGGAAAATGAACGGCCTTACGGCCTCCGTCGCCGTGCTGGAGCAAATCATTGCCGGCGCGCGCGCACTTTCGAATGTGGAACTGATGGTGTGTCCGCCCGCGACGCTCATCGCGGGCTTTGCCGCCGCCGCGCGCGGATCGGGCGTTCTTGTCGGCGCCCAGGATTGCCACGCGCTGACGTCGGGGGCGTATACCGGAGATATTTCGGCGGAAATGCTCAAAGACGCCGGCGCTGTCGCCGTGATCGTCGGCCACTCCGAGCGCCGCCAACATCACGGCGAAACCGATGCGGCCGTGCGGGCGAAAGTCCTTGCAGCGGGGCGCGCCGGTCTTGTAGCGATTGTCTGTGTCGGGGAGACGGGCGCCGAACGTGACGCTGGGCGTGCGCTTGAGGTGGTGGAATTTCAGCTTGAAGGTTCGCTGTCCGACGACTCCACGGGCTTCGTCATCGCTTATGAGCCGGTGTGGGCTATCGGAACCGGGCGCACGCCAACCCCCGGCGACGTCGCGGAAATGCACCGCCTGATCCGGGAGCGACTGGTCCGGCGCTACGGTCACGGCGGGGAAGACACCCGCATTCTCTACGGCGGTTCGGTGAATCCGGCGAATGCGAGCGAATTGCTGGCCGTCGAGAATGTCGACGGCGCCCTTGTCGGCGGCGCCAGCCTCAAAGCGCCGGACTTTTTGGCCATTGCCGGCGTCTATCGCTGACCGCTCGAAGCCGATACCGCCATAGAAAATCCCCCGCAGATCATGTAGAGACCCGCCCGGCTTCCTATATCGGAGGTCGCGGGGCCGGGAAGGCCGCGTCTGGTGCCATCGTCGTTGGGAGCGGCTTTTATCGATGCTGACCGTTATTATTGTGATCCACCTGATGATCGTCCTCGGCATGATCGGGGTGGTTTTGCTGCAAAAGTCGGAGGGCGGCGGGCTCGTCAGCACCTCCAACAGCGGCTTTATGACCGGGCGTGGCACCGCCAACGTTTTGACGCGGTCGACAGCGCTGCTTGCGGTCGGGTTTTTTATAACCAGCCTCGCCTTGTCCTGGCTTGCCGGTCTCGGTCGACACCCGGCTTCCATCATCAATACCGGTGGTGGCGCGCCAGCGACCCAGCAGGCGCCGGCCGGCCCGCCGTCGTCGACGGCGCCACTGAGCCAAACCGGCCGCGGCATTCTCGATCAATTGGGCGGCAATTCGCACGGAAAGTCCGCACCGGCGGCGCCAGCCGGGCCGCAAGTACCCCAGTCGCAATAGGCCAAGTCATGCTGAAAGCGAGCACCCCGGCAGTCTCCACGATACCGCCGGGGGGCGCTTCCTTGTGGCATGAGGATTTCGTCGCACGTCATTGCCGCTGCAATGCTTTTCGTGCCAGCGCGACCGGCTATCGGGAATATCGCTCGGCGAATCGCCCGTTCGCGGCTAGAGCTTGAATCCCATGGCGCGGTACATCTTCATCACCGGCGGCGTGGTTTCCTCATTGGGCAAGGGTCTCGCCTCCGCGGCTCTCGGCGCGCTGTTGCAGGCGCGCGGTTACAAGGTTCGCCTGCGCAAGCTCGATCCCTATCTCAACGTCGATCCGGGCACGATGTCGCCGTACCAGCACGGCGAAGTGTTCGTCACCGATGACGGCGCCGAGACCGATCTCGACCTCGGCCATTACGAGCGCTTTACCGGACGCCCGGCGACTCGCACCGACAACATCACGACCGGCCGCATCTACCAGGAAATTCTGACCAAGGAGCGCCGCGGCGACTATCTCGGCGCCACCATCCAGGTCATTCCGCACGTCACTAACGCCATCAAGGATTTTATCCGTGACGGCAATGATGGCTTCGATTTCGTTTTGTGCGAGATCGGCGGCACCGTCGGCGACATCGAAGGCCTGCCGTTTTTCGAGGCCATCCGCCAGCTCGGCAACGAATTGCCGCGTCATCACGCGGTGTATATCCATCTTACGCTGCTGCCATTCATCCCGAGCGCCGGTGAACTCAAGACCAAGCCCACCCAGCATTCGGTGCGGGAATTGCGCGCCATCGGCATTCAACCCGACATCTTGCTTTGCCGTTCCGACCGGCCCATTCCCGAAAGCGAGCGGCGCAAGCTCGCGCTGTTCTGCAATGTGCGCGAAAGCGCGGTCATCGAGGCGCTCGACGTCGACAACATCTACGCGGTGCCGGAGGCCTATCACGCCGGTGGTCTCGACGGCGAAGTGCTGGCGGCGTTCGGGATCGAATCCCCGCCGGAGCCTGACCTCGCCACCTGGCAGTTCATCAACGAACGCATCCGCAATCCCGAAGGCGATGTGACCATCGCCATTGTCGGCAAATATACCGGCATGAAGGATGCCTATAAGTCGCTGATCGAAGCGCTCTCGCATGGCGGCGTCGCCAACAAGGTCAAGGTCAATCTCGACTGGATCGAGAGCGAGGTATTCGAGAACGAGGACCCGGCGCCGTTCCTCGAACATGTCGATGGCATTCTTGTGCCCGGTGGCTTCGGGCAGCGCGGCGCCGAGGGAAAGATCCGCGCCGCGCAATTCGCGCGCGAGCGGCAGGTACCGTATTTCGGCATCTGCTTCGGCATGCAGATGGCGGTGATCGAAGCGGCGCGAAACCTGTGCGGCATCGAGAAGGCCAACTCGACCGAATTTGGCGCCACGCGCGAGCCGGTCGTCGGCCTGATGACCGAATGGATGAAGGGCAACGCGCTGGAGAAACGCGGCGCCGACGGCAATCTCGGAGGCACGATGCGGCTCGGCGCCTATCCGGCCGTGCTCGACCGCGGCAGCAAGATCGCCGATATCTATCAGGCGACGGAAATCTCCGAGCGCCACCGCCATCGCTACGAGGTCAATACCGCCTACAAGGACCGCCTGGCGCAGCACGGCATGCGCTTTTCCGGCATGTCGCCCGACGGACTGCTGCCGGAGATCATCGAATATTCGAACCATCCCTGGTTCATCGGGGTGCAATTCCATCCTGAGCTGAAGTCGCGGCCGTTTGCGCCGCACCCGCTTTTCTCTTCCTTCATCGGCGCGGCGGTGGAGCAGAGCCGGCTGGTATAGTCCTGCTGTGGTGTTTTCGGCGGACGAGGGAGCGGCGCGGCGGTTGACCCGGCGGCGCCTCGCCATCATGGTCCGCCCGCGATGAGCTCGATGACCGCAAAACCCAAATCCATCGTCGCCGTGGGCAATGTGCGCTTCGGCAATGCGTTACCGCTGGCGCTGATCGCTGGACCCTGCGTCCTTGAGAGCCGCGCGCATGCCTTCGACATGGCCGGGGCGCTCAAGGACATCGCCGCGCGTTGCGGAATCGGGTTTGTCTACAAAACCTCTTTCGACAAGGCGAACCGGACCAGCGCCAAAAGCGCTCGCGGCCTCGGGCTCGACAAGGCGCTCGCCATTTTTGCCGAGCTGCGCGAAAAACTTGGCGTGCCGATACTGACCGACGTGCACGAACCGGATCAGTGCGCCACCGTTGCGGAAGCGGTCGATATTTTGCAGATACCGGCATTTCTGTGCCGGCAGACGGACCTTCTTGTCGCCGCCGCGAAGACCGGCCGTGTGGTCAACGTCAAGAAAGGCCAGTTTCTCGCCCCGTGGGACATGACCAACGTGGTGGGAAAAATCACCGGCGCCGGCAACGGCAACGTGCTCGTCACCGAGCGCGGCGTCTCGTTCGGCTACAATACGCTCGTCTCCGACATGCGGGCGCTGCCGGTGCTCGCCAAAACGGGCGCTCCGGTGATTTTCGACGCGACCCATTCGGTGCAGCAACCGGGCGGGCAGGGCACCTCCTCCGGCGGCGAGCGTGAATTCGTACCGGTACTGGCGCGGGCCGCTGTCGCTGTCGGCGTGGCGGGGCTCTTTATCGAAACCCATCAGGCCCCGGATAAAGCACCTTCGGACGGACCAAATATGTTGCCACTCAAGGAGATGGAACCACTTCTTGAGCGGCTGATGGAGTTCGACGCGTTGGCCAAGAGCCAAGGTGGGGGCGGTGGCCGCGCCGAAAGGTCGACCGGAACGAAGGCCGCTGCCAAAAGGTAGGGAACGCGGCCCTTGTCGTCCGGCGCGAAAATCACCATCATCGTTGCATCGGCCAGGGGTGCCGCGGAAGCAACGCGGCTGAGATCACACCCGTCGAACCTGTCTGGGTCATACCAGCGAAGGGAGCCGCGTTGAGCGAGACTAATCACGCGTTCACGCCTGTCGGCAGCCGGCCGCGCGTCGCCATCATCGGCGCTGGCGTCGTCGGCTTGGGCATCGCCTGGCGTCTCGCCTCGCGGGCCGCCGTCACGGTGTTCGATCGCGGCAAGGCCGGAGCGGGAGCGTCGCATGCGGCCGCCGGCATGCTGGCGGCGTGTTGCGAAGCCGAGCCCGGTGAAGAAAACCTCGTTGCACTCGGCCGCGAGAGCCAGGCGCGCTGGCCCGCTTTCGCCGAGGAGCTTGCACGTTTAACCGGCGTCGATGTCGAACTCCGGCGCGAGGGCACGCTGGTGCTCGCCTTGACCGCCGACGATCAGGCGACCATCGCGCACCATCTGGAGTTTCAACGCCGGCTCGGTCTGCCGCTGGAATGGCTTTCCGCAGCGGCGACCCGCGCACGCGAGCCGCGTCTTGCCGGCAAGATCGCGGGCGCGCTGTTTTCGCCGGAAGACCATCAGGTCGACAACCGCAAACTCGCGCAGGGCCTGCGCATTGCCGCGCAAGCGGCTGGCGCGGACATTATCGAGCATCGGCCGGTCAAGGAGATCGTGGTGCAGGGCGGCTGTGCGAAGGGCGTGTTGCTCGAAGACGGCACCATCGCCCCGGCCGATATCGTCGTGTTGGCCGCCGGTGCCTCGTCGCGCAGCATTGGCGGATTGCCGCCGGATCGGCGGCCGCCGGTGCGTCCGGTCAAAGGCCAGATGTTGTCGCTGCGGATGGACGCGGCGGCGCCGCTTCTCACCCACGTGCTGTGGGCGCCGGGCGTCTATCTCGTGCCGCGGCGCGACGGCAGGCTTATCGTCGGGGCCACGGTCGAAGAGAAGGGTTTCGACGACACCATCACCGCCGGCGGCATGCTGACGCTACTCGAAGCCGCATGGCGCGCGGTGCCTTCGGTCGAGGAATTGCCGATCGACGAAATCTGGGTCGGCCATCGGCCCGGCAGCCGCGACGATGCCCCGATCCTTGGGCGCGGTCCGCTGGAAGGTTTGTTCTATGCAACGGGCCATCATCGCAACGGCATTTTGCTGGCGCCGGTGACGGCGGATGCGATGGCGCGCCTGATCCTCGATGACGTTGTCGACCCGGCGATCAAGCCGTTCGGTCTCGAACGCTTTTTCCCGGCCCGCGCGGCGGAGTAATGTGGTGACGCCGATGAACGGAGCATCGACCCAAGCATCGATCCGCGTAAATGGCGAGAGCGAACCGCTGGCGGCCGCCACGCTCGAAGCCTTGCTCGCAGAAAAAGCCGTCGATACCGAGCAGCGCGGCATTGCGGTCGCGCTCAACGGCGCCGTCGTTCCGCGCGTAGCCTGGCCGAAAACACAGCTGCGCTCGGGCGACAATGTCGAGATCGTTCGCGCGCGGCAGGGCGGCTAAGGAGCACGGGAGGAAACAAAATGTCGGATCCGCTCATCATTGCCGGACAGGAATTTGGTTCGAGGCTGTTCCTCGGTACCGCCGGCTATCCCAATCGCATGATCATGCTCGACGCCGTCGAGGCGAGCGGGACCGCAATGGTGACCGCCTCGATCCGCCGCATCAGCCTGGCCGGTGACGACGAAAGCCTGATCGACCTGTTGGCCGGGCGGGTGCGCTTTCTGCCCAACACCGCCGGCTGCCAGACCGCGAAGGATGCCGTGCTCACCGCGCAGCTTGCCCGCGAAGCGCTCGACACCAACTGGATCAAGCTCGAAGTGATCGGCGACCGCGAGCTGCTTTATCCCGATGTCGAGGAATTGGTCCGCGCGACTGAAACGCTGGTGGCCGAAGGCTTCGTTGTGCTGCCTTACTGCACCGAAGATCCGGTGACCTGCCGCAAGCTCGCCGATGCCGGGGCCGCCGCCGTCATGCCGCTCGGCTCGCCGATCGGCTCCGGGCTTGGCATTTCCAATCCGCATTTGATCGAGCTTGTTTGCGCGCGCTCGCCGGTGCCGGTGGTGCTTGACGCCGGGATCGGCACCGCCTCCGATGCGGCGTTCGCCATGGAGCTCGGCTGCGCCGCGGTTCTTCTCAACACGGCGGTGTCGAAAGCGCGCGATCCGGTGCTGATGGCGAAAAGCATGCGGGCGGCGGTGGAAGCCGGCCGCCTGTCGCGGCTCGCCGGACGGATCGCGAAAAAGACCCACGCCGAACCGTCGAGCCCGCAATTGGGGCTCGTGGGGACGTGAGGTCTTTCTAGGCGAGCATCTCCCGCACCATCGGGATCACCTTGCGGCCGTAAAGCTCGATGCAGCGCATCATGCCGTCGTGCGACAGCGTGCCGGCCGAGTATTTCAGATCGAAGCGAACGATGCCGAGCGCCTTCGCGGTTTTCGCGATCTTGCGCGCGACCGTTTCGGGCCCGCCGACATGCAGCGCGCCGCGCTCGACTTCGTGGTTGAACGAAGTCCGCTCCATCGGCGGCCAGCCGCGCTCGGCGCCGATCTTGTCGTGCATGGCCTTGTAGCCCTTCCAGTATTCCTCCTGCGCCTGCTCGTCCGTGTCGGCGATGTAGCCCGGCGAATGCACGGCAACCGGCAAAGCGGGCTTACCGAGCTCGGCGAACGCCCGGTGATATAGATCAACATAGGGCTTAAACCGCGCCGGATCGCCGCCGATGATGGCGAGCGCCAGCGGGAATTCGTAGTGCGCGGCGCGGACGACCGATTCCGGGCTGCCGCCGACGCCGACCCAAACGCGCAGCCGGTCGCCGTCGATCGGCGGGAACACACGCTGGTTCTTCAACGGCGGCCGCGTTTTGCCCTGCCACGTCACCGCGTCGGACCGCACCAGCGCGGCAAACAAATCGATCTTGTCCTCGAACAGCACTTCGTATTGCGACAGATCGAAACCAAATAGCGGGAAGGATTCGATGAACGAGCCGCGGCCGATGGTGACCTCGGCGCGACCGTTCGACGCTGCGTTGAGCGTCGAGAAGCGCTCGAACACCCGAATGGGATCGTCCGACGAAAGCACCGTCACTGCGGAGCCGAGCTTGATCCGTTTGGTGCGGCCGGCGACGGCCGCCAGTACAATCTCGGGCGCGGACACCGAAAAATCCGGGCGATGATGTTCGCCCACGCCAAAAGCGTCGACGCCGACCTCGTCGGCGAGGACGCCCTCGTCGATGACGTTGCGGATGACCTGGGCGTGGGTGAGGAGGTGGCCGTCGGGGTTGGTGGTGATATCGCCAAAAGTGTCCAATCCGAATTCAAAAGGCTGAGCCATACGTTCCAATTTACCTTGTTGTAGGCGCCGCTATCCACGCGCGGGGGTGTCAGCAATGGGGGACAGGTAGGGCACGCCCCTCGTTAACGCAACGATGCGCCGTGCGCACCCGAGCCCGGATTTTAGGCGGATCGGCACGTAAACAGGCTCGATTTGGCCTGCGTCATTGTGCGATTTACTAATCCCTTGGTTCGGCTTGCCTAGGACGCGACAGGGCTGTCAAATCGGCCGCTTGTGGGGTAGCTAACCTCAACAATCAGGGAAACGCCTCCGCACAAGTGCGGCAGTAAGAAGGATACATCGCAATGATCAGGACCGGAGTTGGAGTACTTGCCGCAACCGCGCTCGCGTTGGCGGCGGTGCCGGCGGGCATTGTTCAGCCGGCATCGGCAGAGCAGAAGACGATCAAGATCGGCTTCATCAGCACATTCAGCGGCCCGACGGCCGCCATTGGCAACGACATGCGTAATGCGTTCGAGCTTGGCCTCGACCATCTCGGCCGCAAGCTCGGCGGCCTGCCGGTTGAGGTCATCTACGAAGACGATACGCAGAAGCCCGACGTGGGCGTGCAAAAGACCCAGAAGCTGATCGAATCCGACAAGGTCGACTTCATCGTCGGCTACATCTGGTCGAACGTTCTGCTGGCATCGCTCAAGCCGCTGGTCGACTTAAAGACCGTCACTGTCGTGACCAATGCGGGCGCTTCCGCGTTTGCCGGAGAATTGTGCTCGCCTTACGTGTTTTCGACGTCCTGGCAGAACGATCAGACGCCCGAGGCGATGGGCATGTACATGAATCAGAAGGGCGTGAAGTCGGTCTTTCTGATCGGCCCCAATTATGCCGCCGGCAAAGACATGCTGGCCGGTGTGAAAATCACCTACAAGGGTAAGGTCCTCGGTGAGGAACTGACGCGCTGGCCGGATCAGCTCGACTTCTCGGCCGAGCTTTCCAAGGCTCGCGAGGCCAAGCCCGACGCCATTTTCGTCTTCTATCCGGGCGGCGCCGGCGTGCAGTTTATCACCCAGTATGTGCAGGCCGGCCTCAAAGGAAAAATTCCGCTCTACCAGGCCTTCACCATCGACGAGCTTTCGATCCCGCGGCTCAAGGACCTGGCGGTCGGCATTCCGGGCGCCCAGGAATGGGTCAACGATCTTCCCAACGAGGCCAACAAGAAATTCGTCGCCGACTACATCGCCAAGTACAAATCACGGCCTTCCTTCTACGGCGCTCAGACCTACGATGCGGTATCACTGCTCAACAGCGCGGTGACGGCGGTCAACGGCGACCTCTCCAAGAAAGAGGAAATGCGCAAGGAAATGCAAAAGGCGAATTTCAAATCCGTGCGCGGCAATTTCAAGTATGGCAACAATCACATCCCGATCCAGAATTTTTATCTGCAGGACGTGGTGAAAGAAGGCGACGACTATGTGCTCAAGACCGCCGCGACAATCGTCGAGAACGATCAGGATCGCTTCCATGACCGTTGCCCGATGAAATTGGGCCAGTAGTTTTTGCATTCATCCAGTCGCACGCAGACCGTCATCCGCAGGGGCCCGCAGCGCCCGGCGGATGACGACACAACGGAATAGCTGTCGAGGCCATGCTGTATTTCATCGAGCAATGCCTCAACGGAGTTGAGTTGGGCATGCTGCTGTTTTTGCTGGCCGCCGGGCTGACCCTGGTGTTCGGCATCATGGACCTCGTGAACCTGGCGCACGGCTCGCTCTACATGCTCGGCGCTTATTTCGCCGCCACCTTGGCCGTCTTGACGGGAAGCTTCGTCCTCGCCGTGATTTTGGCGGTTATCGGCTCCTTCATTGCCGGGATGATACTGGAAGTCATCGCGATCCGGCGGCTCTACGAAACCAGTCATCTCAACCACGTGCTTGGCACGTTCGGGCTGTTGTTGTTCTTCAATGAACTGGTGCGGCTGGTCTGGGGACCCGCCGGCAGGACGCTGTCGCTGCCGCCCGAGATGCTCAAGGCGGTGCAGATCATTCCCGGCGTCTATTACCCGATCTATCGCCTGGTCATCATCGTCGCCACGCTCGCGGTGGCGGGCTTGCTCTACGGCCTGGTCATGCGCACCCGGCTCGGCATGCTGATCCGCGCCGGCGCTTCCAATCGCGAGATGGTTGGCGCGCTCGGCATCAACATCAAGCTCCTCTACACGCTGGTCTTCGGGCTTGGCGCAGCGCTTGCAGGCTTTGCCGGCGTCATGCAGGCGCCAATCCTCACGGTCCAGATCGGCATGGGCGAAAATATCCTCATCCTCGCTTTCGTGGTGATCATCATTGGTGGCATCGGTTCGATCCGCGGCGCGTTCGTGGCGGCGATCATCGTTGGCCTCATCGATACCATCGGCCGCGCCTTTTTGCCCGATATGCTGCACCTCGTCTTGAGCACGAACGCCGCGCAAACGCTCGGGCCCTCACTGTCTTCCATGTCGATCTACGTTTTGATGGCAGCGATCCTGGTGTTTCGGCCGGAAGGACTTTTCCCGGCAGCCAGCAGATGAGCGCCTCGCTCGATTCTTCGCTCGATGCGGCTCCGGGATCGGTGTTTACCGCACGCAATGCATTTGCCGCCGTCCTGCTGGCGGCGCTCGCGCTTCTTCCGCTCTATTCGGTGGCGACCGGAGACACATTTGCGCTGACCCTGTTCACGCGTGTTCTGATCCTCGCGATCGGCGCCGTCAGCCTCAACCTCATCATGGGATATGGCGGTATGGTGAGTTTCGGCCATGCCGCCTATCTCGGCATTGGCGGTTACGCGGTCGGCATCCTCGCCAAGGAAGGCATCGGCTCGGGACTATTGCAGTGGCCAGTCGCGATCGCTGCGTCGGCACTTTACGCGCTTGCTGTCGGCGCACTGAGTCTGCGGACGCGCGGCGTTTATTTCATCATGATCACGCTCGCTTTCGCCCAGATGATCTACTACGTCGCCATCGGGCTCGACCGCTATGGCGGCGACGATGGCTTGACCATCTACAAACGCAGCGAATTCGGCGGCCTGATCGATCTCAACAACAAAACGGTATTCTACTATCTGTGCTTCGCGATCCTGCTCGCGAGCATCTATTTCGTCTCCCGTCTCGTCAAATCGCGCTTCGGCCTGGTCATCCGCGGCGCCCGCTCCAATGAACGGCGGATGCGGGCGGTGGGCTTTCCGACATTCCGCTACAAGCTCACCTGCTTCGTGATTGCAGGCGCGCTGTGCGGACTTGCCGGAGCGCTGCTTGCGAACCACACCAACTTCATCAGCCCGGCGATGATGCACTGGACCCGCTCCGGCGATCTCATCGTCATGGTGGTTCTCGGCGGTTTGGGCACGCTGTTCGGCCCGCTCATTGGCGCCGCGACCTTTTTGCTGCTGGAGGAGGGCCTGTCGCGGCTTACCGAATATCCCAACCTGATCCTCGGACCGGTTCTGCTTCTGGTCGCGATCTATCTGCATGGCGGCATCGAGGGTCTGCTTGAGGGCCGTCGCCGTGGCTAGACCGATCCTGCAAACCGACGGTTTGATCCGGCGTTTTGGCGGCGTCGTGGCTGCCGATGCGATACAGCTCGACATTGCGCCGCACGAAGTCCACGCCGTGATCGGTCCGAACGGCGCCGGCAAGACCACGCTCATCGGCTTGCTCAGCGGCGAAATCGCTCCTCAAGGTGGCAGCATCCGTTTTGACGGTGCCGACATCACGCGGTTGCCCGTTCATCGCCGTAGCCGGCTCGGTCTCGCGCGCTCGTTCCAGATCACTTCGCTGTTCCGCGATTTTACCGCGCTCGATAACGTTGCGCTCGCGGTGCAGGCGCATCGCGGCCACTCATTTCGCTTCTGGCGCGACGCCCATGGCGAGGATGAGCTTCGCAAGCCGGCGCTGGCGGCGCTGTCCCGGATCGGGCTTGCCGAACGCGCCGGCTTGCGTGTCGACAAACTCAGCCACGGCGAGCTCCGGCAACTTGAAATCGCGATGGCGCTGGCAACGGAGCCGCGCCTGCTCCTTCTCGACGAACCGATGGCGGGCATGGGTCCGGAAGAGTCCGCTCAAATGGTGCGGATACTGCGCCAGCTCAAAGGCAGCATGACGATCCTTCTGATCGAACACGATATGGAGGCGGTGTTCGCGCTCGCCGATCGGCTGACCGTGTTGGTCTACGGTCGCATCATTGCGAGCGGCCTGCCCGAGGCGATTAGAGCCGATCACGCCGTCCGCCAGGCCTATCTCGGCGAAAAGGAAAGCGGCGATCAGCGGGGCCGTCATGGTTGAGGCGCCGCTCCTGGAAGTCGCGGATGTCGAAACCAGCTATGGCCTGAGCCGGGTGCTGTTTGGCGTTTCGCTCGCCATCGCGCCGGGTGAAATGGTGTCGCTCATGGGCCGCAATGGCATGGGCAAGACCACGACCGTGCGCTCGATCATGGGGCTGACTCCAGCGGCGTCAGGCTCGATCCGGTTCGGCGGAAGTGAAATTCGCGGCCAGCCGCCTTATCGGATCGCCAAAGTCGGCATCGGACTGGTGCCGGAAGGACGCCAAGTCTTCCCAAATCTGACCACCCGCGAAAATCTCCTCGCTACCGCCGCCAACCGCAACGGAGCCGTCGATCCGTGGACCTTGGCCAAGGTTTTCGCGCTGTTTCCGCGACTGGCCGAACGCGCCGGCTCGATGGCCAATCTTCTTTCCGGTGGCGAACAGCAGATGCTGGCGGTTGGTCGGGCGCTGATGACCAACCCGCGTCTGCTTATTCTTGACGAAGCGACGGAAGGACTGGCGCCATTGATCCGCGACGAGATCTGGCGCTGTCTCGCACTTCTTCGCGCGGCGGGCCACTCGATCCTGGTCATCGACAAGAATGTCGATGCGCTCACCCGCATTGCCGACCGCCACTACATCATCGAACGCGGCCGCGTTGTGTGGTCGGGAACTTCGCCGGCGCTCGCCGGCGCGCCGGATCTTCAGCACCGCTATCTCGGCATCTGACGGCAGCCGGCGGGAAAACCCTTTAAGCTTGAAGTAATGTCCTCTACACTTCGATTTCGCTGGTGGCGTGAAACACGGGGAAGGTGTCACATGTTCAGAAAAGTGGGAATAGCTGCATTCGCGGCGACGGCGCTCGCCGCTCTCTCGATCACCACGACGGCGCGGGCCGCCGACAAGCCCGTGTTCGGGCTGGTGATGCCGTTTAGCGGCTGGTTTGCACCGGTCGACGCCGACACCATTGCCGGTGCAAAATTGGCCGTGGCGGAGATCAACGCTGCCGGCGGCGTTCTTGGCCAGCCGATCGAAGTGGTCGAGTTCGACAACAAGTCAGAACCGCCGCTCGGCGCCGACGGTGCCATCGATGTCATCGGCAAGGGCGCCAAGGCGATCCTGTTCCCAAGCGATTTCGATTTCGGGGCGCCCGGCGCCTACGTCGCCCAGCAAAAGGATGTCGTGGCTTTTTCCGGCGCTTCGGACCCCAAATTCGGCGTGCAGGGTGTGGGACCGCTCGCCTACTCGACGTCCAATGCCAGCCAAGCTCAAGGCGCGCTGCTCGCAGAGTGGGGTTACAAGCAGAAGGGCTGGAAGACGGCTTACGTGCTTCTCGACAACACCATCGCTTACACCAAGTCGTTGTGCGGAAGCTTCGCAACCCGCTGGACGGAGCTCGCCGGCAAGGATGGACTGCTCGGGCAGGACACCTTCCTCAACAAGGATCCGTCGATTGCGGCGCAGGTCACGCGCATCACCAGTCTGAGCAAAAAGCCGGACGTAATCTTCTTTTGCTCGTACGCACCGGGCGGACCGAGCGCGATGCGGCAGCTGCGCGCCGCCGGCATCGACGCGCCGATCGTGACCGGTGAATTGCTCGACGGCGACTATTGGATCGGCTCCATACCGGACCTCAGCAATTTCTACGTCATCAGCTACGGCTCGAAATACGGCGACGATCCGGACCCCGAAGTCAACGGCTTCTTCAAGCGCTTCGAAGCCAAGTATGGTAAGAAGGCCGACGTGTCTTACGGGTTACGCGGCTATTCCGCGGTTCAGGCATGGGCCGCCGCGGCCAACAAGGCCGGGTCGCTTGAAGGGTCGAAAGTGGCGGCGGTACTCGACACCTTCGACAAGAAGCCGTTGGTCATCGGACCGACGACCTATACGAACAAGCTGCACATCCAGACCACACGGCCGATGGCGATCCTGGCGGCGACCAACGGCAAGTTTGCATCCGTGGGGCGCTTCACCGTGGAGTCGTTCCCGCCCTTGCAGTAACGCGATAGCGACGGACTGGACGCTCGACGATGCACCTTGCGGCGCAAGCGGTGAGCGTCCGGTTCGGCGGTCTTGTTGCTGTCGACCAGGTCAGCATCCGGCTCGAGCGCGGCGAAATTCTCGGACTCATTGGGCCGAACGGCGCCGGCAAGACCACACTCGTCAACGTCCTTTCCGGATTTCAGCGCCCGCTCTCCGGCGCAATCGTGGTCGGGGACCGCGATTGTACCAGGCTGCCGCGTCACAGCTTTCCACGCGCCGGCGTCGTTCGAACATTTCAGGCGGTGCGATTGTTCCGCGGCATGAGCGTCAGTGAGAACGTAGAGATCGGCTATGTCGGGCAAGGCCTCGGCCGTGCCGAAGCGCGACGACGGGCGGGCGATATGCTTGTCGAATTGCGGCTCTCCGATAAAGCACATCGCCCCGCGGCGGGCTTGAGCTACGGCGAAGAGCGTCGTGTCGGTCTGGCCCGCGCGCTCGCCATCAATCCGCGATTCCTGTTGCTCGATGAGCCGGCAGCCGGGCTCGCCGCGGCGGAGGCGGAACAACTCCGCGACCTCATTCTCGAAATCAGATCGAAATACGATTGCGGCGTCCTTGTGATCGAACACAACATGGCGCTGGTCATGAATCTTTGTGAACGAATTCACGTCCTGGACGGCGGCAGAACGATCGCCGCCGGTACGCCCGCGGAAATACGCTCTGATGCCGGCGTCCGCCGCGCCTATCTCGGCTCCGACACCCCGCAATGAGCTCAGCCGTGCCGCTGCTCGAAGTATCGGCCCTGGTCGTGCGTTACGGCGCCGTCACCGCGGTCCGTGGCGTCGATTTCGAGGTCGCCGAGGGTGAGATTGTCAGCATCGTTGGACCGAACGGCGCCGGCAAGACGTCGCTCATCTCGGCCATCGCCGGCATCGTGCCGCCCGCGGCAGGCAGCGTTGCATTTGCCGGCAATGCCCTCACCGGTATCGCGCTCGAGGACGTGGTGGGGCGCGGGCTCGCGCTGGTTCCCGAGGGCCGGCACATCTTTTCAAGCCTCACCGTGATCGAAAACCTAATGCTCGGCGCGACGATCCGTACCGATGCCGTTGGCGTGCGGACCGATATCGATCGTCTGTTCGAAAGGTTCCCGATCCTCGGCCAACGCCGCCGGCAGCCCGCCGGACTGCTTTCCGGCGGCGAGCAGCAGCAATTGGCCATCGCGCGGGCACTGTTGTCGCGTCCGCGGCTCCTGATGCTGGACGAACCGTCGCTCGGGCTGGCGCCGGCGGTGATCGAGCAGGTCTATGCCCTGCTGCGATCGGTACGCGAGCAGGGCGTGACCATTCTGCTCGTGGAGCAGAATGCCGAGCGTGTGTTCGGTATTTCCGACCAGGTCCATGTCATGAGCGGTGGCGAGTTCGGCTTGAGCGGCAGCGCCGCGGACATCAGGAACGATCTGCGCTTCGACGCCGCCTATTTCGGCGTGCACATGCAGGAAGTGGTGGGCGACCGCTAATGGATCGCCTCGTCCAGACACTGGTCGATGCCGTTAGCGTCGGCAGCCTTTACGCCCTGACGGCACTCGGCATCGGCCTTATTTTCGGTGTGATGCGGCTGATCAACTTCGCTCACGGCGAACTGATCACGTTCGCCGCATACACCCTGCTGCTTCTCGTCGGCCTGCCTGTCCCTGTCATGCTGTTCGGCGCGATCGGCGTCGCCGTCGTTCTGGCGCTGCTGACCGAGCGTGCCGCCTTCCGTCCGTTGCGCAGCGCCGACCCGACGACGCTGCTGATTTCTTCGTTCGCAGTCAGCTTCTTTTTGCAGAAGCTCCTCATTCTCGTGGTCGGCTCGCGGCTCAAGGGTATCGACTTCCTGCCCGCGCTTGGCCACGAAGTTGAAGTGCTGGGCATTCGTCTCCAGCTTCTCCAGATTGCGACGATCGTGGTCAGTGCCGTGCTGCTCGCCGGCCTTACCTGGTTTTTGCGAGCGACGCGGCTCGGGTTGCAGATGCGCGCGGCGGCGGAGGACTTCCGCATGGCGCGGGTGTTGGGTGTTCGCGCCAACAGAGTGATCGCCACGGCCTTTGCGCTCTCCGGCATTCTTGCCGCCGCGGTCTCCTGCCTGATCGTCGTGCAGACGGGCGTCGTTCAGCCGCGCATGGGGCTGCAGCTAGTTGTCATCGCTTTCGTAGGCACGGTGATCGGCGGCCTTGGCAGCCTTACCGGAGCAGCGCTCGGCGGCTTCCTCGTCGGCGCTGCGTCCATCCTTCTGCAAGCGCTGTTACCGCCCGATCTACGTGTCTTTCGGGAAGCCTTTGTCTTCGTTGCCGTTGCTCTCATTCTACTCTTCCGTCCGCAGGGTTTGATCCCGGCGCGAGGCCTAAAGGAAAGAATTTGATGCCGCCGCCGGCCGCCTCGAACCCTCGAATGCCGGAAGCGCTGCTGCGCTTATGGCCGCTCGTCGCCCTCGTCGTGATCGTTGTCGTTCTCACGATGTGCGCGTCTTTCGCACCGGTCGTGCTGCAACGGCGAACGACCCAGGGGCTCATCAACCTCATTGCCGTGGTCGGCCTCTACGTGTTCGTCGGTAATTCGGGCGTCTTGTCGTTCGGCAACGTCGCGTTCATGGCTGTCGGCGCTTATGTTTCGGCGCTTCTCACCATGAAGGCGTCGGCAAAATCAGTCTTTCTTCCCGAATTGCCGGCGACGATCGCCCACATCGAATGGCCGACCCTGCCGGGGGCGATCGCTGGCGGCGGCGCTGCCGCCGTGCTCGCCTTCTTGGTTGGCTGGCCATTGATGCGGCTTTCGGGCGTATCGGCTAGCATTGCGACCTTTGCCGTGCTGGTGGTCGCCTACATCGTTCTCGGCAATTGGACGGCGGTAACCGGCGGTCAGAACTCGCTGATGGGGCTGCCGGCTTATGTCGATCTTTGGACTGCGCTCGGCTGGGCGGTCGCCGCGATCGTGATTGCCTTTATCTATCAGGAAACGCGATCCGCTCTGCTGCTGCGCGCTTCGCGTGAAGACGAAGCCGCAGCGCAGGCGTCCGGCGTCAATGTCGTGCTGCACCGTCTCACCGCCTTCGTCATTTCGGCGTTCCTGTCGGGCATCGCCGGCGTGCTGCTGGCGCATTTTCTGGGGATCGTCCGGGTCGATAATTTCTATCTCGATCTTACTTTCCTGATCGTGGCGATGCTGATCATCGGCGGCCGCGGCAGCCTGACTGGCGCGGTTTTCGGCGCTGTGGTCATCGCGGTATTGACCGAATTGTTGCGTCAGATCGAGATCGGAATCCCGATCGGCAACCTGACGATCGCGGCGCCGCCCGGGGTAGGTGACGTCATTCTCGCACTGGTCATGTTGCTGATCATTCTGTTCCGTCCCGACGGCATCGCCGGCGGGCGCGAATTGACCTGGCCGTTCGGCAAGAACTAGGACGTGAACTCATCAAGGCGCAGCACGGCGGCTCGCGCGCTAGAAACTCATTTGTTTTCGACTGAGACCAGTTCGATGGCGCTGTCGTTGGGGTCGACTGCGAACGCGAAATTAACACGTGAGTCAGAGGCAACTTTTCGATTGGGCGCACTGTTGCCAACGCAAGAATGTATGATCACATTCTATCCTTGGTATCCCCACGCGGTCTTTCGATCGGCCCCAAGCACATGCCCAAGTTCCTTCGCATCGGAGTCCATCAGTCGAACGTTTCCGGATACACTTCAAAGGCATGGTGGATTCGTCGGGTTGGCTCGACGGTTCTCCTGAACTGGGGCGCCGTCGAGGTCCATGGCGTAGGGGATGGGCGAAAGATTTACTGGTCGCTTCCGCCACGGGCGAAGACAATTCGTTGCGGCACTGCACAGAGGGCCAAAGACTATGCAAAAGCCGCAATCGCCCGGCGACGCAACCATCGCTACGAACCGCTGGCTGGAAATATTCCGATCCGACGCCGGCATGCCGAACGCGGCGCCGAGCTCGAACAGACGCTCGCCACGATCTTGTTTGTTGATATCGTCCGGTCCACCGAAACAGCCGCGCGGCTGGGTGATTCGCGTTGGACACAAGTGATGAATCACTACTATGCCGCTGTCCGTAGAGAGCTAAAGCGTTTGCGCGGAAAAGAAGTCGTGACGACGGGGGACGGATTGCTCGCGACGTTCGCCGCGCCGGCTTCCGGGGTCCGTTGCGCGACCGCAATCCGCGAGGCAGTGCGCACGCTGGGACTAGAGATCAGGGTGGGGCTGCACGCTGGTGAATACAAAGTGAGTGGGCCTGACGTGATCGGTCTCGCGTTTCACGTCGGCGCGCGCGTCGCCGCGAAAGCGCGTGCCGGCGAAGTTCTGGTTTCGAGCGCGGTCAAGGATCTGATGTCGCAGTCTGGAATCCGCTTTAAGGATCGCGGCGCTCACCGACTCAAGGGAGTGCCCGAGCTGTGGCGCCTGTACCGGGTCGAACATTAAAAAGTGTCCTGCAAAAGTGGACATCAGTTCTGCGATCGGTTTCTATAGTGCGACGGCGGGTGTAGGTGTACCGAGAGTCCGCATGGCGAACGTTGGGCGCCGGAAAAGTTCGCCGGGGAGATCGCCCAGGGCACGCAGATTTACGTTCGGTAGCTCCAATCCGGTCTATTTCTGCCTGCCTACTTGAGTACGCGGCCTAGCTCAGCGTCGAGTAATATCTGATGGCGAAGTCGATCCATTCCGGCGCCGACCAGTCGGGATGCTCGGCACGGACTGTTGGCCCAAGCGAGGCCACGATGGAGTCGGCATCCTTTCCCGACCTCCGCTCCGCCGCAACGCGCGTGCTCAGATCGATCATGTAGTCGCGCACGGCCGTGAGAATCTCGGCGCCGCCGATGGCGCCGTGCCCAGGCACAACGACAGCGGGCTGCCAGCGCGCAACTTCCGCAAGGATTGCCGCCCAGCGCGCGCCGTCGATATTGGCATCGTCCGGCGGGAACCATGGAAAGATCGGAAAAATCCGCTCCTCGGCAAGATCGCCGGTAAAGAGAATACGTTCCTGCGGCAGCCACACGACCTGATCGCCGGCAGTATGGGCGAGACCCCAGTTACGCAGTTCGACCGTGCGTCCGCCCAAATCGATTGTGGTCGAAGAGCCCTCGTAAACATCGTCAGGCTGCACGAGTTGCGTTCCCTCGAGCGCCGCCGCAACGCCCGGGCCGAACGTCTTGAACATGCCGAGATAGCCGTCGCCTTTGGCGCGAAGTTCGTCCCGTTGCGCGCGGTTGTAATGGATTCTCGCCGCGCCTTTGAAAACCTGGGCGCCGAAGCCATGCTCGGGATGAAAGTGGGTAAGCGTCAGCACCAGGCGCCGCTGGCCGGCCAGGCGTCTGGCGCAATCGAGCACCTTCTGTCCATTGGCGGGCCCCATGCCGGTGTCGACAACCAGCGCGGCATCGTTACCGACAATAATCCCGATATTTGGCACGAGCGGGATGCGGCGATCGGTAATGACAAAGACGTTGGCGGCGATTTCCTCAAGGGCATTGGGATCGACGGTAGGCGCGGGAGGTCCGCCATTTGACGACGCATCACTCATTGAGGACGGCTCCTTGCATGAAATGTACCCGCAGGCGCAGCGGCGCAATTGGCCATTCCGCATCTGATACGTCAAGATGGCGGGACACCGGAGAATGCGAATGAACGCTGGCGGCCCGAAGGATGCACTTCTCGCTCTTCATTTCCAAAACGATATCTGCGATCCACAAGGACGGATCCCGTTTTCTCTCAAGCGCAATACGAGCGACACCAGAAGCTTCCTCGATGCCAGCAAGCGCGCCTTGACGGCCGCGCGGCGCGCCGGCTGGACGATCGCTCATATCCACATCGTGTTCGCCGAAGACTATTCCGATTTGTTGCGCAACTGCCGCCTTTTTCTCAAGACCGAAACGCTCGGGGCGCTCAAGCGTGGCTCATGGGGAGCGGCGGCTTTCGCGGGCTTCGAGCCGATCCCCGGCGAGATTGTGGTCACGACCAACTGCAACAGCGCCTTCCGGCGCACCAATCTCGAGACCGAGCTTCACGGCCGTGGCATCGCGCGAGTGAACGTTATGGGCCTTGCCACGCAATTCTCGGTCGAACACACGGTGCGGGACGCAGCTGATATCGGCTACACTGTGCGACTTTTTGCGGACTGCTGCGCTTCCGCGGACGCAGAAGCCCATCGCGCCTCGCTCCGCACTCTTACGATGCTGGCGGACGTAGCCAACGGCGACGAAGCGTTCCGGCAGAGTTAGCGGGTCAGGCGACCCACATCTAAAGGGGGGAGGGAATGTTTACCGACGGACTATTGCGCGGCAGACGGATTCTGGTGACCGGCGGCGGCACCGGGCTGGGCAAGGGCATGGCGGAAAAATTCCTTGCGCTCGGCGCGGAGATTTTCATCTGCGGTCGACGAAAATCGGTGTGCGAAGCGACGGCGGCCGAACTCATCGGCAAACACGGCGGCAAGGTCTCCACCTATGGCGTCGACATTCGCGACGCCGCCGCGGTCGATGCGATGGTGGCCGACATTTTTGCATCGGGACCGCTCACGGACCTCATCAATAACGCCGCCGGAAATTTCATTTCCCGCACCGAAGATCTCAGCTCTCGCGGTTTCGACGCCGTTGCCAACATCGTGATGCACGGGACATTCTACGTGACCCACGCCGTCGGCCGCCGCTGGATCGCCGGCGGGCACCGCGGCAACGTCGTCTCGATCGTGGTGACCTGGATCCACAATGGCAGCCCCTATGTGGTGCCATCGGCGATGAGCAAGTCCGCGATCCACACCATGACCATGTCGCTTGCGACCGAGTGGGCGGGTCACGGAATCAGGCTCAACGCGATCGCGCCCGGCGCCATCCCCACCGAGGGCGCGAGCAAGCGTCTTAGTCCGGGCCAAGGCACTACCGAGCGCACCGAGCGCGTCAACCCCATGGGCCGCGTCGGCCGGATGGAGGAACTGCAAAATCTGGCGACATTCCTTATCGCCGATGGCTGCGATTGGCTGACCGGACAAACCATCACGCTCGATGGTGGGCAGAGCCTCGCGACCGGCTCGAATTTCTACGAACTGCGCCATTGGACCGACGCGCAGTGGAGCGCCGCGCGCGACGCCATCAAGGCGCAAAACGAGAAGGACCGCGCGCAGCGCACGGTCTAGCGGGGTCCGACGTTAGGGCGCGGTCTTGCGCAAGACCTTATAGCCGGCTTTCTCCCGATCCCAGGTGGTGGCCGTGACGCCGCGTTCCCGTAGCTTGTATTTGGTCACTTTGCCATTCTCGGTTACCGGCAGCCGCTCGACAAATTCGACAAAGCGCGGCACCGCAAAATAGGGCATGCGGGGTTGGCAATAGTCGAGGAGTGCCGCGTAGGTGAGGGCGGCCCCGCCACGCAGCACGACGGCGGCCATGACCTCATCTTCCGCGAGTTCCGACCGCACCGGGAAGACCGCGGCGTTCTCCACGTCAGGATGGCTCACCAGTACCTGCTCCACTTCAAACGAGGAGATATTCTCGCCGCGGCGGCGAATGGCATCCTTCATGCGGTCCACGAAGCGATAAAAGCCGTCGTTCTCGCGCACTACCCGGTCGCCGCTGTGAAACCAAAGATTGCGCCAGGCTTCGACCGTCTTTTCCGGCATGCCGAAATAGCCAGTGGCGAAAGCAAAGGGCTCGTCGGCGCGCAGCATCAGTTCACCGGCTTCGCCGTCGGCGACCTCATTGTCCTGCGCGTCAACAACGCGGGCGACGAAACCTTCGAGCAGCCGCCCCATCATGCCGGGCCGCTGTTCGGCCAGCGGCGCCCCCATGATGCAGTTCGTTTCCGTCGAACCGTAAGCATCAAGGAGGCCAAAGCCGAAGCGATCGGTAAATTCGGCGTGGAAGTGCACAGGCACCGCGGGAGCGAGCGCAATGCGTACGTCGTGCGCGCGGTCGGCGTCAGTCGGTTGCTGCGCCAACAGCATCGGCACCATGGCGCCGAGCACGAAGGTGACGGTTGCGTTTTCCCGCGCCAGCGCCGGGATGAAGCCGGACGCCGAAAAACGCGGTTCCACGATGAGGCTCGCACCGTTTAGGAGCGTCTGGAAAAAGGTGCCTAAAGCGTTGGTATGGAACATTGGCAACGTGGTCAGCAGCACGTCGGTCTCGCGGAGCCCGAGGAGTTCCGATGTGTAGACGCCCCACCAGAAATATTGGGCATGCGGACAGCAGACACCCTTTGAAAGGCCGGTCGTGCCGGAGGTGTAGAGGATGGCGAATGTATCGCCGGGTTCGACCGGATGTGGCGTCATGGGCGCCGCAGGCGGCGGAAAACCGGCACATTTGAAGCCCGGCAAGTTGGGCTCTTCGCTGTCGCCAACGAGCCAGACCGTGTCGAGCGGAACGCGCGAGCGGTCGAGTGACGTCAGCACTGAGGTCAGGTCGCGCTCAATGACGACGAGCCGCGCGCCGCAATTGTTGAGAATGTGCTCAAGCTGGGCTCCGCGCGAAGCCGTGTTGATGGGTACGGCGATGGCGCCGAGCCAGGCGCAACCTAGAATCGTGAAAAGGATTTCGATGCGGTTGCCGCACATGACGGCGACGCGATCGTCGGGCCCGATGCCCGCAGCCGCCAGCGTGGCCGCATAGCCGGCTGCGGCGGCGCAGGTTTCCGCGTAGCTCAATGTCACGCCGCCGATGGTCACAAGGCGGCGTTGCCCGTACCGCTCGGCCTGGCGCAGCAGCATCTTCGGCACCGTGCGCTCGGCAGGCGGAAACAGGTCGCGAAGCTGCAGCGTCCGGCCCGAACCCCGTGGCGCGTTCGCTGGCACTGGCATGACCGGTCCTCCTCGGCGCGATAATTCCACTAGGGCGCCGAAATATGTACCAAATTTCTGCACGGTCTATCACTCGCCGTCCCGTTCAGCGGCCTCGCCCTTCGATGCGAAGCCCCGCGGGCGTCGCAGTATTTCGACATCATCGATGTTAATGATCGGCGTGTCATGGTGACTCCTGCGTCGAGACATTTTAGACTTGCACACAAGGCAGACATTCTGAATCCTTATTGGATTCAAGTCATCATCGACGCCGCTACTCGCATGGCCGATAGTGCGGGGTCTAAATGAGTGGCTGACGGTCGGTCTAATCGAAGAGAAGATACAATTTCTATGCGCAACTCGTCGGCGAAATTGCTAGTGTTGGAGTTCTCTACATCAGACGAGTTTGAAGCTTGGCTTGCGAAGCAGCCACCGTCTTCAAAAGGCGCTTGGCTCAAGTTTGCTAAGAGCGCATCTGGCGTTCGTACAATTTCAAAACAAAACGCGATTGACTGCGCGCTTTGCCACGGTTGGATCGATGGACGGCTCGAAAAGCTGGATGAGAAATATTGGCTGATCCGGTTCACGCCGCGCAAGGATGGCAGCAAATGGTCGGAGAAGAATTGCGCTCGGGCCAGCGAACTCCTCGCGGAGGGGAGGATGCAGAAATCCGGCCTCACCGAAATCACCCGTGCGAAGGCGGATGGACGCTGGGATGCAGCCTACCCTTCGCAGGGCCGAGCCAGCGTTCCTGATGATCTGCAACGAGCCCTCAACGGGAGCAAGAAGGCTAATGCCTTCTTTTTAGGACTAGATGGGCGCAACCGTTACGCGGTACTGTATCGCATACACAACGCGAAGTCCGCCAAATCCCGCGCATCGAATATCGCGAAATTCGTTGCCATGCTGGAGCGTGGCGAAACCATCCACTCGGGCAAATGACGCGAGCTGGCGCCGGTCACTCGTAGCCCGCCTTATCCGAAGCGAGATCGCACAGACCCGATGCGGCAGGCTCGCGTCAATCCGCATTTGGCTTTGGGCTAGTGAGTTCACGCCCTAACACGAGGCGAGTAGCGCAAGGCGCGCCGCCGCGCTATTATTTTAGGCTTAAAGTATTGATCCAGCCGGTGGCCGACGCCGGTCTTGCCACGGCAGCTTACCGCGGCTGGCGGCGGGGAAGCTCCGATACGATATCGCCAGCAACGAGGTGCTGATGGCCGAAGATGCCGAAATCGAAGTAGTGCTGAAGCGCTCCGGCCTGACCTTTGTCGTTCCGCCTGACAAGAGCATCCTCCAGGTGCTTATAGAGGAAGCCGTCGATCCGATGTACGATTGCCAGCGCGGCGAATGCGGTATCTGCCAGGTCGCCGTTCTGGAAGGCATACCCGACCATCGCGATCACATCCTTAGCGACAGTGAGCGTGCGAGTAACAAGGTGATGCAAGTCTGCGTGTCGAGGGCGAAGACGCCGCGTCTCGTTCTCGATCTCTAGAGCGCATTAAAGCGGGCGCCGACAGGAGACAAATACATGGGTCGGTTCAACGGCAACGCAGCAGCGGTTCATGATCTGGTGCGGGAAACCGAGGTTCACCGCGACGTCTATGTCGACCAGGAAGTTTTCGATCTTGAGATGAAGCACCTGTTCGCCAACACCTGGATCTATGTCGGCCATGACAGCCAGGTGCCGAACGTAGGCGACTATTACGGTACGACAATCGGTACCCAGCCGGTCATGATGGTGCGCCATAGCGACGGCGTCGTGCACGTCCTTTACAACCGCTGCCCGCACAAGGGCACGCGCATCACCATCGATACGTGCGGCAACGCCGGAAAATTTTTCCGCTGCCCCTATCACGCCTGGTCGTTTCGGACAGACGGGTCGCTGCTCGCGATTCCGCTACGCAAGGGATACGAGAATACCGGCCTTGAACAGAGCCATGCCGGCAAAGGCATGAGCCCGGTGCGCAACGTCAGGAATTACCGCGGCTTCGTGTTCGCCAAGATGAGCGATGTCGGGCCGGACTTCGAAGACTATTTCGGCGAGAGCCTTTCCAGTATCGACAATATGGTCGACCGCTCGCCCGCCGGGCGGCTGGAAGTCGCCGGCGGCGTGCTGCGTCACGTTTTCAATTGCAACTGGAAAATGCTGGTCGAAAATCTGACCGACACTTGCCATCCGATGGTCGCTCATGAATTGTCGGCGGGAACCGCAATCGAGGTCTGGAAGAGAATGGCGCCTGGCAGCAACGTCAAGCCGCCGGCCGTCGAGATCTTCGCACCGTTCATGTCGGCCTACGAGGCCTTCGAGAAAATGGGCATTCGCGTCTGGCGGAACGGCCACGGCCACACCGGCGTGCACCATTCGATCCATTCCGATTACTCGGCCATTCCCAGCTACTTCGACAAGATGGTAGCCGCCTACGGCGAGGAACGCGCCAAGGCGGTCCTCAACGAGAACCGCCACAACACGTTGTATTTCCCGAATTTCACCATCAAGGGTCCGATCCAGGCCGTCCGCCTGTTCAAGCCGATCGCGCCCGATCGCACGCTTGCCGAATCCTTTACCTTTCGCCTGGTCGATGCCCCCGACCAGTTACTTGAGCGGACCCTGATTTACAGTCGACTGATCAACGCGCCCACCTCGGTGGTCGCCCACGACGATTTGGAAATGTACGAACGCGCCCAGGAAGGCCTGCACGCCGACGCCAACCCGTGGGTCAATATCCAGCGCCTCTACGAGCCGTCCGAAACCGAGCACGAAACCGCCGTCATCAACGGCACGTCGGAATTGCAGATGCGCAATCAGTTTCGTGCCTGGTCGAAATTCATGACCATGTCGCTATGACCGGGTTTTGCGGATGACCGCGCCGACCGAACAGGAGCTGGTCAGCTTCGTCCTGCACGAGGCGCGGTTGATCGACCAGCATCGCTTCGAGGAATGGCTGGAGCTATTCGCGGCTGACGGCTACTACTGGATGCCGCTGGAATGGGGCCAGACCGATCCGCGGCTCGCCACGTCGCTGATGTACGAGGACAAGCTGCTGCTGCAGATACGTGTCGAACGGCTCAAGGGCAATCGCACGTTCTCGCAGAAGCCGAAAAGCCGCTGCCATCACGTCTTGCAGACCCCGCAAATCGAGAAGCGCGACGAAGCCGCGAACGCCTATGTCACCTGGACGCCCATGCATTATGTCGAAACCCGTCTCGACGAGCAGAACCTCTTTGCCGCCTGGGCGACCCACACGCTGGCAATGGTAGATGGCAAGCTCAAGATCAAATTAAAGCGCGTCGATCTCATCAACTGCGACGCTGCGCTGCGCAGCATCCAGCTGTTCATATGAGCGCAAAATCTTCATGAGTACTGGATGAGCGAACGCCCAGTCGCCATCGTTACCGGCGGAAGCGTCGGCATTGGCGCCGCCATCTGCCGGCACATGCTCGACGCCGGCCACGATGTCGTATCGCTGGCGCGGCGAAAGTCTGACTGGTCACATCCGGCGCTTCACGCCGTTGAAGTCGATCTGACCGATGCGGCCGCAACGCGGGAGGCGGCGGCGGGTGTCGTCAAGCAATTCGCGGTCAGCACTGTGGTGCACAATGCCGGCGTGATCCGGCCGAACCTCCTGGCCGATGTCCGCGAGGAAGACTTGCACGACCTTACCCAGCTTCATCTCGGTGCAGCTCTCCTCATCGTGCAGGCGGCGCTGCCGGGGATGCGACAGCGGAAATTCGGCCGCATCGTCCTGATCTCGTCGCGGGCGGCGCTCGGGCTGCCGACGCGAACCGCTTATTCGGCCACCAAGGCCGGCATGATCGGGATGGCGCGAACCTGGGCGCTCGAACTGGCCCCGTCCGGAATTACCGTGAATGTCGTCGCGCCAGGACCGATCCAAGATACCGAAATGTTCGGGCAGGTCGTGCCGGCTGGCAGCGAGCGCGCGGCAGCGCTGGCGAAAACAATCCCGGTCCAGCGGCTCGGACGCAGCGATGATGTCGCCCGCGCCGTCATGTTCTTTGCCGATCCGGAAAATTCGTTTGTCACCGGGCAGGTTCTGTTTGTCTGCGGCGGCGCCAGCGTCTCCAGTTTCAGCATTTAGGAAAGCCTATGAAGCCGATCCGCATCTGGTACCAGAGCTACGTCGACGAAGAACACGGCAAGACCTATTGGGACCGCCTGCGCCGGCATCTCGCCGACCTTGTCGATCCGGGCACGACGGTCGAGATCAAAGGCATCACCCCGCACGACAATTATGCGCATGCGATCGTCGAGTTCCGCTGCGCCAGGGAGGTGATCTGCAACGCGGTAAAAGCCGAGCGCGAGGGCTACGACGCCTTCGTGGTCGGTCACTTCCAGGATGCAGGGCTTTATGAAGCGCGCTCGGTCGTCGACATTCCGGTCGTTGCGCTCGGCGAAGCGTCGATGCTCCACGCCTGCCAGCTTGGTCAGCGCACCGGCATCGTCACCATCAATCCGCGCTTCATCCCCTGGTTTCATCACCAGATCGGCAAATACGGGCTGGAGAAGCGCGTCACTGGCGTGCACGCGATGACGTTCGAGCCGGGTCAGATTTTGAAAGCCTACGATTTGGACGCGTTGGCAGCGGATGTAGTGCGGCTCTTTGCCGAGCAGGCACGGCCGCTTGTCGCTGCCGGTTGCGACGTGCTTATTCCCGGCGGCGGCATTCCAATGCTGCTGTTCGCTCCGCTGATCGGCCACGCGGTCGATGGCGCGCCGGTAATCAACGGCATCCCGATCGTGGTGAAGATGGCCGAGTTGGCGGTAAAACTGAAACGACTGAATGGGCTCAGCGTCAGTCGCGTATCCGATTTCATCAAGCCGCCCCTCGAGATTATCGAGGAATTCATGGCGAACCCGAAAGGTTTGTGACCCAGCGCGCTGGCTTACTGCATAAGTTTCCATTTGCCGTCGACGAGCTTCACTAACACAAGCGCTCGTTTATCGACGCCGAAGCTGGTCCCCGGCTGAAAGTTGTAGATGCCGTGCGTGCCGACCACATCCTTCGCGGTGACCAGGGCATCGCGTAGCGCAGTGCGAAACTCCGGCGTGCCGGGCTTGGCGCCGGTCGCCAGAGCGCGCTTGGCTGAGTCAAGCAGGACAAGCCAGCCATCGAAGGCATATGGGGCAAAGGCTCCCCGAGCCGGCTCGTTGTTGGCCTTCTGATAGGCCGCTTGATATTCCAGCGAAATCTTCTTCGTCGGGTAGGAATCGGGCAGCTGATCCGCCACAACAACCGGCCCGGTCGACGCAATCACACCCTCGACCGCGGGACCACCGACGCGCACGAAGTCCGGATTGATCAGCGCCGGCGTGCCGTAAATTTCCTTCGTATAGCCGCGCTCGCGAAGCGCGATGAAGGGAAGGGCGCCCGGCGTGCCCGATCCGCCTGTCATCACTGCGTCCGGCGCGGCCGCGACGATGTGCAATGCTTGGGCGGTCACGGAAGTATCGGCGCGAGCGTAACGCTCGTTGGTCAGGATTTTGATGTCATCGGGTGCGGCCGATTTTTCCAGGCCGCCATAGACGAGATCACCCCAACCGTCGTTGTACCCTATATAGCCGACGGTCTTGACGCCCACGCTCTTCATGTAATCGACGACAACCGACACCATTAACGTCGGAGGTTGCGGTATGCACACCATCCAGGACCCGGGCTCTCCCGGCACATTGGCGGGGGCCAGCGCGATGAACGGGACTTTAAGTTCGTGAGATACTGCGGTGATCGCCAGCGTTGTCGGAGTGCTGCCGGCGCCCATCAGAACGTCGACTTTGTCCTCGTCGATCAGCTTACGAGCATCTCGTGTGCCGGTCGACGGATCCGAAGCGTCGTCAAGCTGCACCAGGTTTATTTTGATGCCGCTGACTTCGTCCTTGTAGGCCACGCCGGCGGATGCCCCTTTGGAATACGGAATCCCGATCGAGGCTCCTGGACCGGTCATGGAAGTCACGAGACCGACGGTGATGTCGGCGGCTCCGGCGGGAAGCGCAAGCAAGGAGGCAAACGTGGCGGCCAAAGCAAGACGCACAGAATTATTCACGAGCAACCTCCGTTCCGACGGCTGACTGCGAACATCGTAAAAGGGCGGCGACGCGATGCGAACACGTTTGAAAGTCCAGAAATTTTAGGCTTGAAACAATTGTGTCGCAATGGCTTTCTTGGTTTTGGGACTTTCGTGGGCTCAAAGGCCGCAGGCCGGGTTTTGCCTGCCGAATTGGAATTCGAGTGATGCAGCGCCGGGTGGTCGGATCGTTGAGGGCTCGCGGGCGCCGCGCATGACGCCCGACATCGCCCTCATCCTCGGCGTCGACGGCGTTGCCACCGGATCGATCTACGTCCTTGTTGGACTGGGTCTCGTTCTAATTTTCTCAGTTACCCGCATCGTCTTTGTGCCGTTTGGCGATATTGTTGCCTTCTCGGCGCTCACGCTCGCTTCGCTGCAACTTGGCCGCATGCCCGGCACCGTTTATCTGGTGGCATGCTTGGCGATAGTGGCCTGCATCGTGGTCAGCTTTCACCACTGGCGACGAGGCCGGCCGCGCCGCATCGCGCAGGGTCTTCTCGGCTACGGCGTCCTGCCGCTTATTCCGGCCGCCATCGCCTGGCTGTTCGCGGGGGAAAGCTTGCCGGGTTGGGCACAAATTCCGCTTGCCATCGCCCTCGTCGTGCCGATCGCGCCGTTGATCGAACGTATCGCTCTGCGGCCGATTGCCGATGCGTCCGTCCTTCTTCTGCTCATCGTGTCGGTCGCGCTGACTTTCGGTCTTTCCGGACTAGGCCTTTTGTTTTTCGGCGCCGAAGGCTTTCGCACCAAACCGCTCACCGGCGAGGTTTTCCGCCTCGGCGGCGTGACCGTGACCTCACAGACGCTTTTGATGGTGGCGACCGCAATTGTTTTCAGCCTGCTTTTGTTTTTGTTCTTCGAACACACGCTTTCGGGCAAGGCGCTGCGCGCCACCGCCGTCAATCGTGTCGGCGCGCGCATTGTCGGCATCCGACCGGGTAACACCGGCACGCTCGCTTTTATTCTTGCGTCTTTGCTCGGGGCGATATCGGGCATTTTGATCGGTCCGGTGACGACGCTGTATTACGATTCCGGTTTCATCATCGGGCTGAAAGCCTTCGTTGGCGCCATCATCGGCGGACTGGTGAGTTATCCCGGCACTGCGATCGGAGCCGTTCTCATCGGCCTCCTCGAAAGCTTCGCATCGTTCTGGAGCAGTTCGCTGAAAGAGGTGCTGGTGTTCAGCGTGCTCATTCCGGTGCTGTTATGGCGATCGCTGTCGCTCGGCCAGGTGGACGAAGAAGACGCCGAGGTCGAGGGATGATGGGCCGCACCGGAATTGCGCTCGTCATCGCCGCAATCGCGCTGTTGGCATCGGCGCCGCTCTGGGCCGCCGATTTCACCATTACGCTTCTCGACTATATCGGCGTCTACGCGCTGGTGGCGCTCGGCGTTGTGCTGCTGACCGGCGTCGGCGGCCTCACGTCATTCGGCCAAGCCGCGTTCGTTGGCATTGCAGCTTATGCGACGGCGTGGCTGACGACCGTCCATGGCGCCTCGCCATGGCTCGGGCTGATATTTGCGCTCGGGTTGACCGGTGTCGTCGCGGCTTTCCTCGGCGCCATCACGCTGCGGCTTGGCGGGCACTTTTTGCCGCTCGGCACGATCGCTTGGGGTTTGTCGATCTACTTTTTGTTCGGCAATCTGGATGCGCTTGGCCGCAACAATGGGATCAGCGAAATACCGCCGATTACCATCGGTTCGGTTTCCTTTGAACCGACCCGAGCGATCTATTATTTGATCTGGGGCGCGCTTGCCGCTGCGACGTTTCTGATCGCGAACCTCTTGGAATTGCGAGAAGGGCGGGCGATACGCAGCCTGCGTGGCGGCGTCGTAATGGTCGAGAGCCTCGGCATCAGCGTATTTCGCGTCCGGCTGGTCATATTCGTGATTGCCGCACTGCTGGCAGGGCTCTCCGGTTGGCTCTATGCACACATGAGCCGTTACGTCAGTCCGGCGCCGTTCGATCTGCGCATGGGCATCCAGTATCTGTTCATGGCGATCATTGGCGGCTCGGGGCACATTTTTGGAGCTGTGGTCGGGGCCGCGCTGCTGACCCTGCTACAGAACACTTTGCAGGACGTGCTGCCCCACTTTTCGCGCAACGGCCAGCAATTGGAAGTGGTCGTTTTTGCCGTGATCTACGTTCTTGCCCTTCAATTCGCTCGCGGCGGCGTGATGCCACTTGTCCTCCACTATCTGCCTCGGAGAGTGAAGCCGGCAATCACCGCGGCCGAGCCGTTGCCAAAACGGACCATGCCGGAGCCCGGCACGGCGCTCCTTACGGTTGAACGCCTGCTCAAGCGCTTCGGCGGTCTCGAAGCCGTCAGCGGGGTCGGGTTTGAGGTCAAGGCAGGCGAAATCGTCGGGTTGATTGGACCTAACGGTGCCGGCAAGAGCACGGTATTTAACCTGATTACCGGCGCGCTCAGGAGCGACGACGGCAAGATCGTATTCCTGGAGCAAGACATTACGCGTGCCGGGCAGCGGCGCATTGCCAAGGCCGGGATCGCCCGCACTTTTCAGCACGTGAAACTGCGGCCCAGCATGTCGCTGCTCGACAATGTCCTGCTTGGAACCTACGTCCGGACCCATGCGAGCTTTTTGGGGAGCGCGCTGCGGCTCGATCGTACAGAGGAGGCGCGCGCCCGCGCCGAAGCGCTCAATCAACTCAAGCGCGTCGGCCTTGGCGACAACCCTTACGATCTGGCCGGTAATCTCTCCCTCGGCCGGCAGCGCGTGCTTGAAGTCGCTCGCGCTCTCGCCGCCGATCCGGCGCTGATCATTCTCGACGAACCTGCCGCTGGCGTGAGCCGCCCCGACAAGAGAGCGCTCGCCGAATTGCTCCGTATCTTGCGCGAACAAGGCGTCACCGTTCTTCTGGTGGAGCATGACGTGGAGTTTGTCATGGGCCTCGTCGACCGCATCGTAGTGATGGATTTCGGCTCCAAGCTCGTTGAAGGGCCGCCGGCTGCGGTGCGCGCCGATCCGCGCGTGCAGGAAGCCTATCTGGGAAGCGTAGCGTGAATCCGCTCCTTCAGATCGAACACCTCCACGTCGCCTACGGCAAAGTCGAGGCCGTTCGCGGCGTCAGCATCACGATGCAGGCCGGGCAAATCGTGACCGTCATAGGCCCAAACGGCGCGGGAAAAACCACGCTGCTCTCGGCCGCTGCCGGGCTACTGCGTTCGCGCGGCAAGCTGATCTATGATGGCGTCGATCTCGAAACACTCGACGTCGAGGAGCGGGTCGAACGTGGGTTCTGTCTGGTGCCCGAAAGCCGCGAATTGTTCGGCGACATGGCCGTAGCCGACAATCTTCTGCTGGGCGCCTATGCGCGGCGTCGCAACAAGTCTGAAGTGAGGCAAAGCCTGCAACAAATCTACGCCCGGTTTCCGCGCCTTGCCGAGCGTCGAACGCAGAAAGCGAACACCCTATCCGGCGGCGAGCGGCAAATGCTGGCGCTTGGCCGTGCGTTGATGGCAAGACCAAGGCTTTTATTGCTCGACGAACCGAGCCTCGGCCTTGCGCCGCTCATGGTGCGTGAGATTTTTCGCATCGTCGCGTCGCTGCGCGATCTGGGGGTGTCGATTTTGCTCGTGGAGCAGAATGCGCGCGCCGCGCTGGAAACGGCGGAATACGGTTACGTCCTGGAAATGGGTGAGATCACGCATCAGGGCCCTGCCGCCGCGCTTGCCAACGATCCCCGCGTCGTCGCCACCTATCTTGGCGGATCGGCCTGATGTCCGCGCCGGCACCATACGACGACGTTGTGCTGGCGGCGCCCGTGACGATCCCGTATGTCCGCTATTCCATCAAGAGCGCACATTGGTTTCTTGGCCGCGCCGTCGCCGAACTCATCGCCGCGGCGAAAATCCCGAAAACGCGGATCGACGGCCTTGCGGTCGCGAGCTTCACACTCGCTCCGGACACCGCGGTCGGCCTGACGCAGCATCTGGGGCTCACGGTGCGATGGCTCGATCATGTGCCGATGGGCGGGGCATCGGGCATCGTTTCGATCCGCCGCGCCGCAAGGGCGGTGCAGGCGGGCGATGCGGAGATCGTTGCCTGCATCGCCGGCGACACCAATCATACCGACAGCTTTCGCCGCAACACGTCGGCGTTCAGCCAGTTTTCCCAGGATGCGGTTTATCCCTACGGGTCTGGCGGTCCCAACGCGAGCTTCGCGTTTCTGACCGCATATTACATGCGAATTTATGGCGCGCAGCGCGAGGACTTCGGCAAGCTGTGCGTCGCGCAACGCAACAATGCGCTGAAAAACCCGCGTGCTCTGCTAAAAAAGCCACTGACGCTGGAGCAATATCTCGACGCGCGCCTCGTCGCCGATCCGCTCCGTCTGTTTGACTGCGTGATGCCCTGCGCCGGCGCAGAAGGTTTCCTTGTAATGCGGCGCGCGACCGCCGAAGCACTTGGGCTTCGCTTCGCGCGTCTTCTCGGTGCAATCGAACGGCACAACGCGTTTCCCGACGATCCGGTGCAGTATCGCGGTGGTTGGACCATGGACCGCGACGCACTTTACGAGCAGGCTGGCGTCGGCCCCGACGACATGGATTTCATCGAAACTTATGACGACTATCCGGTAATCAATGTTCTGCAATTCGAAGGTCTCGGTTTCTGCCCCGAGGGGGAAGGGGCCGCCTTCATCCGCGCCAACACGTTCGAAACCGGCGGCACTTTTCCGTGCAATACCTCAGGCGGGCAATTGTCCGTTGGCCAAGCCGGCGCGGCCGGCGGGCATCTCGGCATTGTCGAAGCCATCCGCCAGCTTACCGGCGAGACGCTCGGCGGCCGCGTACAGGGCGCGCGTCACGGATTGGTCTCCGGCTTCGGCATGATCAATTACGACCGCGGCGTCTGTAGTGGCGCGGCCGTGCTTGCGGCGGCGTAACGACTGACGGTCCGAGGAACGGAGAGGAATGTCCCAGACGGAAAAGCGGCCCCAGCCCAAGAATCCGATCCTGCCAACGCGTCAGCCGACGCTGCCGCCCACGGCGCGCAGTCGCGTCGCGCTCGGGCTGACGGCAGCCGCGGCGCGCGGTCGTCTGGCGCTGCAGGTGTGTCTCGATTGCGGCACGGTCCAATATCCTCCGCGCGAAGTTTGTCGCGCCTGCCTGTCGCACCGTCTCGTCTGGCGGCCTCAGGACGGTCGCGGCGAGCTCACGACCGAAACCGTGCTGCGCAGCGCGCAAGAACTATTCTTCCGCGAGCGTCTGCCCTGGCGCGTCGGCATCGTTCGGCTGGATGCGGGAGTCAATGTGGTCGCTTACATCCACGCCGGTGTCGGCCCTGCGCCGTGCCGGGTTCGTGTCGAAGCAGCGCTCGACCGGGCGGGGCAGGCGGCCCTCATCGCGGTTCCCGAGCAAGGGAGGCACAAGTTGTCTGAAGATCCCCAATTGCGTGAGATGACCTGCGATCCCCATCTCCGCAAAGCGCTGGTGACCGATGGCAAGTCTGCGTTGGGGCAAGCGGTCGTACGCGCCTTGGCGGCCGCCGGCTCTGATCTGATTTGGATCGGCGAGGCCGAGCCTTGGAAGAAAGATTCCGGCCTGGCGGCACTGAGCGAATTGCCGGAGGCTGCAATTGTACCTCTGGACGTGACCGACGGCCGCTCGGTGCGCAATCTTGCCGGTGAAATCGGCGGCAAGGTCGACATTGTCGTCAACACGGCCGACTATCATCGCACTTTCTCCATCGCAGCGCGCCGCGGCATCGAGACCGCGCAACTGGAGATGGACGTGAACTATTTCGGCCTGTTGCGGCTGGCGCAAGAATTCGCTCCGGCGTTGAAGTCACGCGCCGCGGACGGAGCCACGGGGGCGACAGCCTGGGTGAATGTGCTTTCGATCTTCGCGCTTTCCAACTATCCCCCGCATGGCACCTATTCAGCCTCGAAGGCGGCAGCCTTCTCCTTGTCGCAGGCGTTGCGCGCCGAACTGCGTCCGGCCGGAATACGCGTGATCAATCTGTTTCCAGGGCCTATCGACGATGAATGGGACCAACTGGAGCGGCCGCCGAAGCTTTCGCCGGCCGCGGTGGCGACAGCAATCGTCGAGGCGCTGAAGGGCTCCGTGGAGGACGTCTATCCGGGCGACGTGGCGAAAGACTGGCTGGCGCGCCACCTCGACAATCCGAAGGCGCTCGAACACGAGTTAGGCGAAGGTGGTCAATGAAAGCCGCCAAGAAGAAAACTGCAAACAAGAAAACCGCAAAGGCTGGTCAGTCCAAAACACCTGCGGGCGATTTGCCCGCAATACTGGGCAGCATTGCTGCAGCGCGCAATGTCCGAATTGTCGATCTGACGCAGACGTTGTCGCCGGACTTTCCGACCATCGCATTACCGCCGGAGATGGGTCAGGCCCATCCGTTTCGCATGGAGGAAATCTCGCGCTACGACGAACACGGGCCAGGTTGGTACTGGAACAATGTGAGCTTCGGCGAGCATACCGGGACGCATTTCGATGCGCCTATTCACTGGATTTCCGGCCGGGACAGGCCGAACAATTCCGTCGATACGCTTCCGGTTGAGCATTTCATCGCACCGGCCTGCGTCGTCGATTGCAGCAGCGAGGCGAAGGCCGATGCGGACTTCCTTCTGACCGTCGGATATCTCAAAGCTTGGGAAAAGCGGCATGGCCGCGTTCCCGCCGGCGCCTGGGTCCTGATGCGGACCGACTGGTCGAAACGCACCGATCCGGTCGCCTACCAAAATCTCGACGAGACAGGCCAGCACACCCCGGGGCCTGATCCGGACTGCGTTCGTTTTCTGGTGGATGAGCGTGACGTGCTCGGCTTCGGCACCGAGACCATCGGCACCGACGCGGGCCAGGCAGCACACTTCAAGCCGCCCTATCCATGTCATTACTACATGCACGGCGCCGGCAAGTATGGACTACAATGCCTGTGCAATCTCGACCGGTTGCCCGCGACCGGCGCGGTCATCGTCGCCGCGCCGTTGAAAATCCTCGAAGGCAGTGGCAGTCCTTTGCGCGTTTTCGCGATTGTGCCGAAAGCTTAGAGCACCGCGTCGCCCTTTGCGGATCGCTTAGGTCGAGAGTCGACGTCGAATATAGCGGCCGTGACCGACGGCGCCGTCGACCAGCGCGTCATCGCGCAGAACGGCGCGGCCGCGTACGAAGGCATGGCGAACGCGCCCTTTGAAGCGAGCGCCCTCGTAGATCGAGTAACCCGCGCTCGACACTACGTCGTCACGTTGCAGGGTCCATTCGGCATTGAGATCGACAATCGCCAAATCGGCATCGAGGCCGGGCTCGATGCGTCCCTTCAGGTGGCCAAGTCCCATGATCCTGGCCGGATTGGTCGCGGCAAGCGCAACGACGCGTTCGAGCGGGAGGCCGCGCTTATGGTGGCCTTCGCTCAGGAGGACGGGAAGCAGCGTTTCAAGGCCTGGGCATCCAGGTGATGCCGTCCAAATGCCGCCGGCTTTCGACGAGACATCGCGATGAACGTGGTCGGTACCGACCGTATCGATTTCGCCGGCGCCAAGCGCCTGCCAAAGCCGTTCGCGATCGGACGTTTCACGCAACGGTGGATTGATCTTCCCGGTATCGCCACCGGACCAGCTCACGTCGTGGGTAAGGTAATGCGGGCAGGTTTCGATGTGGACGACAGCGCCAGCGCGACGATGGCGCAAGGCCGCTTCCAGGGCCTCGGCCGAGGAGGTGTGGACCACATAGAGTGGTGCGCCCGCGATATGGGCGATATATGCCGCGCGTTGTACGGCGTCGGCCTCGACGAATGGGGGGCGCGTCGCGTTCCAGGTGGCCAGCCCGCCGCGACCTTCCGGATCGCTGTCTTTGAGACGATTGCGCAAGACCCAGGCGATTTCGATGGTTTCAGGGTGCGGACACACCATGCCGCTATTGGCCGCCGCCGCCTCGCAAAGCCGGAAAAGGAATCCGTCGTCGATATCGGGCAGACCGAGGCGTGCGCCTTCGCCGCCGCGATTGTTCATGAATATCTTGAAACTCGGCGCGCCGTAGTCGCGCACATAAGCCGGCACGCTGGCGAGCTGCGCTTCGGTAGAGATGATGAAGTGATAGCCGAAATCGATGCGCGCGCCTTTTTCGGTGACAGCGACGACATCGTCGAAAATAGCCTCGAACGGCTCGGTCGCCATCAAATAGGGGACGAAGGTCGTGATGCCGCCCTTGGCCGCCGCCGCCGTCTCGCGGTCGGCATCGAGCGGCTCGCGCGGTCGTGAAATGTCCTTGCCGTGCCCGAGATGCAGATGCACGTCGATTGCGCCCGGCATGATCACGAGGCCGCGCGCCGGCATTTCTTCTTTGGCCGGGGCAGGCTCTCCCGGGGCCAGGATCGCGGCGATCTTGTCACCACGGATTGCGATATCGCACGCGGTTCGCCCAACTCCGGGAAGAATGGCGTTGCCGCCGCGGATGACCAGATCGAAGGACGTCATTGACTTGGCAATCGCATATCAGGCTTCGATCAGCCAATCGACCGGAGCGCGATGAGCGCATCGCTGGTCGGCATGACGTCGGCGTATTTCGACGCCATGTCGAAAAGATTGACCGCGTGAGAGGTAGCCGAACGGTCATAGACCGCATCTTCCGGGACCAGGACCCGGAAGTTGTAGGCGAAGGCGTCGACGACGCTGCCCCGCACGCAGCCGCTTGTCGTGCAGCCGGTCACAACCACCGTATCCGCGCCAACATTGATCAGGTAACTCGCCAGCGGCGTGCCGAAGAAGGCGCTCGGATGTTTCTTGGGCAGCAGAATCTCCTTCTCGCGCGGCGCGACTTCGGCCACGAACTCATAGCCTTTGGCGGCAACGGTCATTATCGACGGTATCTTGTCCGACAGCCGTCCATAATCGAAACTCTCTTTCGGCGAGACGTGCGGATAGAGGACGGGCCAGTCCCGCTCCCGAAAATATCCCAGAAGTTTTGCAATGTTGTGCACTGCGGCCCAGCCGACGTCGCCGCAAGCCGTCGGAAATTCCTTGATCGCTTCCCAGAACGGCTTCGGCGTCGTGCCGACGGTGCGGTATTGGACATCGATGATCAGAAGCGCCGGCCGCTTGCCGAGGCCGGAAGTCCGCCCAAAGCCCGCGGCGTTGTAGGCGCGCTGCTCGTCCTGCGAAATTATTCCGTCCCAAGGCTTCGGCGTCGCGCTCTTCGTCATGTCGACCTCTTTCATGTCCGATAGCGGGCCTCGCGCGCGTCCCAGATATCCTTGGCAACAGCGCGCTGACGTTCGTCGAAAGACGCGAGGCGGTGCGCTACGGACTGCAACGAGCCCTCGGCCTTGAGCACACCCAGGACATCGTAGGAGGCTTTGAGGGCCGCCTGAAGCGCGGCATTGGCATAAAGCACGATCGAAAAGCCGAGTTCTGCAAGTTTTTCGCGGCCCGGGTCCGGCGTTTTGCCGCCGAACACGATGTTGGCCACTTGTGGCACGCCGACAGCTTTCGGGATTTGCGCAAGCTCCGCAAATTCCGTCGGCGCTTCCACAAAGGTCGCATCCGCGCCGGCTTCGACATAGGCGCAGGCCCGCTCAATGGCGCGTTCGAAACCCTCAACTGCGCGTGCGTCGGTTCGGGCGATGATCTGAAGCGACTGATCGTGACGTGTGTCGACGGCGGCTTTGATTTTCTGCACCATCTCATCGCAGGACACGATTTCCTTGCCGCTGAAATGGCCGCATTTCTTTGGAGATACTTGGTCCTCGAGCTGGATGCCTGCCGCTCCCGCGCGCTCCAGCGTGCGAATGGTCCGAACGACGTTGACTGCGTTGCCGTAACCGGTATCGGCATCGACGATGATCGGGACGGAAACCGCATCGGCAATCGCCGCCGCGGTTTCGGTCACTTCCGTCAACGTCGTCAACCCGATGTCCGGCACGCCGAGAAGCATATTGGCGACGCCCGCACCCGTGACGTAGACGGCCTCAAATCCAAGGTCTTCGACGACGCGCGCGAAAAGTGCGTTGGCGGCGCCGGGTATCGTGATTGCGGCGCGTCGCGCCATTATTCCTTTTAGCCGACTGGGATTGTTCATGGGTCCACTCATCGTCCGGTTGCCGGCATCCTGCCTCAACTCGCACATGACATAGGCGATGAAATGACATGGCGATGAAATGCTACGAACGATGAAAAGGCGCGGGTTTAGCGCTTAGCCTCGCTGGATTGTGCCGCCGCAGCCAATTCGGTCCGCCGCGCCGCCGTCGCGGGGGTGTCCACGGCGAGGCTGTCGTCGTCGATGCTTCCGCTCAAGATGACGCCGTACACATCGCGCGCCTTGCCCGCCGATTTATAGCCTTCGCGCACGTCGGCAAGCACCCGCAGCGGATCGCGCGTAAGCGGATCGCCGTAGCCGCCGCCGCTGCTGTCGCGGCCACGGATGCGCTGATCCTTCCGGATCTGCATGTTGACGAGGTTCGGCAGCTTGGTCGTGTGACCGTTGTGGTCGATGAGATGGGTCGAACCCGGCGTCCCGTTGTGCCCGCCATTCACCCCACGCGGCGGCGCGAATTGCCCGTCGCAGGGGATAACCACCTGAACCGGATTCTGCAGCGCGGTGTAGGTCACTTCCTGCGCGGGCGCGCCGCGATGCCGGCCGGCGCCGGCGGAATCCGCCACCAAGCCCAGCGACTCGACACGGAACGGATGTTTGAGTTCGTCGATCTCGACGCTGTCGCGGTACATCAGGCCGGCGATGACCGGGATCGCGTAATTGACCCAGCCGTCCGCGGTCGGGCTTGCCGGACCGCCGTTGGTCGACAGCATCATGCGGTTGACGTAGCGCGCGTCATTCCGCCGGTGATCCTTGCCGGACAGGACAGCCATCCCGGCGCCGAGCCCGGTGCCGCCTTCGGCAAGACCATGGCCTTCGCCAAGCCGCGCAAATGCCGATTGGGTGATGTTCACCAGACGCTCTGACACGTTCGTGGTCGCGGTAGAGCAACTGTGCGGGAAAACCGGTGAAGCGACGACGCTGTTGTCGGCATACTGGAATGAAAGCCGCCGGAACGATCCGGCGTTGCGCGGAATGTCCTTGTCGAGGCTGTTGAAGATTGCGCCGACCACGGCGCTGGTCGCCGCGGCGCGCGAGGTATTGAGCCCGCAATCGACACACGGCGGATTGTCGCGCAGATCCACGTCGATCATCGCCTGCTTCGGATCGATATCGACGATTACCTTGAGAACCAGGCCATTGGGCAGGATCCCTTCGAGCGGATCGGACTGGCCGGTATTGGTGATCTTCGCCTTCGGCAGCTTGCGGATCGACTCGACCGCACGCCGCTCCGAATAATCGAACCAGTCCTTGATGAAGGTCTTGATCGTCTTCGATCCGTATTTCCGGCACAGCTCCTTGAGCCGCCGCTCGGCGATCCGTGCGGAGCCAAGCGCCGCAAGCGCGTCGCCATACCATTGATCCGGCACGCGGATGCGCGCACGGCACATGCGAATGACGTCAGGCTCGTTCTTGTAATTGCGCTGGATGCGCACGCCCGGAAACACCAGTGCGCCTTCCTCGTAAACGTCGAGGGCCTTGGCGAAATAGCTGGACGGAATGCTGTTGCCGATGTCAGCCATGTGACACTTGGCGACCGTCGTGAACAGGTGCTCGCCGTCGATGAACACCGGAACCAGGAACGTGTGGTCGGCCGGATGGGTATTGCCGCCATAGGGATCGTTGTCGAGATAGGCGTCGCCCTCGCGGATGTCCCCCTCGTGATATTTGTGCATGTTCTCGCCCTGCAAATGGGCGCCGAAGATGTGGACCGGCAGGCCCTCGGCGGATGCGAGAAGCTGATTGTCGCCGGTGAGAATGCAGCAGGAGAAATCCCGCGCGCTTGAGATCACGGCCGAGCGCGCGGCCCGCAGAAGCGTGTTGGTCATCTCGCGAACGATGCCGTCGAGCCGGTTGGCGATGACGGTCATGACCACGGGATCGAGAATGTCGGCCGCCGACTTGCGGGTCTTTCGACCTGCTCCGCTCTTCGGTTTGGCTTTGGGCTTGGAATCCGGCTTGGGTTTCGACTTGGGTTTCGCCTTCGACATTCGGCTTGGCCATCGGGGAGTCTCGCTATGACTTCAAAATGTAATGGCCGGACGGGCTGACCGTGGCGCTCATCTCCGGATAGACGACGATTGTCGTTGTCGGCTCTTCAATGATCGCCGGGCCGGCAATTGTCGCACCGGGCTCAAGCTCGCTGCCACGGAATACCGGCGTCTTGCGCAAATCCTCCGGACCGAAATAGGCGGCGCGACGGGTCCAGGGTTTCGGCTTGCGCCGCGAAACCTTCTTGCGCACCGGTTTCGCCGGCTTTGACAGCCGGATCGAGATGCGGCCGCGCCAGTTGACGCATTCGACCTCGCTTTGCTCGTCGCGCACGGCATAAACCCGATCGTGGACGGTGTGGAATGCTTCGACCAGCGCCGCCACGTCCTTGTGCGTTCGGAAGCGCTGCACCGGAAGCGGTGTATCGAGTTCCCAGACTTGGGATTTGTAGCGCGCCTCGACCAGATATTCCTTGCGCACCGCCGCGCGCTCCGCGCCGTGCAGATTGTTGCGAAAGTGTTCGAGCGCCGCATCGATCTCGGCTAGCGCCGTATTCACGCCATCGAGATCGAAGCTGCCCGACATCGTGACCCGGCTTCGGGTCTGCTCGAACACGATGTCGGAATACTGCATGCCGCAGGCGGACATGGCGCTGGCGGTTTTCGGCAGGATCGTCGTCGCGCAGCCGAGTTCACGCGCGATCGGCAGGATATTGAGGCCCGCGGCGCCGCCGCCAGCGACGATGACGCTCTCGCGCGGATTGACGCCCTCGCTCACGGTGATCTCGTGAATGGCCTTGATCATCAGCTCATTGGCGATGGTTATGATGGCAAAAGCCGTGTCCGAAACGCTGCGCCCAAGCTTTTGCGCCAGCGTCTCGACCACGCGATGCGCCGCGGCTGCATCCAGTTTCATCCGCCCGCCATTGAAATAATCCGGGTCGAACCAGCCGAGCACCACGCAGGCGTCCGTAACGGTCGGATGATCGCCGCCAGCGCCGTAACACGCCGGACCGGGAACGGCGCCGGCACTCTGCGGACCAACCCGCAATAGACCGCCCGCGTCCACCCAGGCGATCGATCCGCCGCCAGCGCCGATGCTGCGCACGTCGACCGTCGACATCGCCACCATATGACCAAGCCAGCGGCGGCCGAGCCAGCTGTCGCGGGTATAGACAAGCTCCCCGTCACGCACCAGGCCGACGTCGAACGTCGTGCCGCCGGTGTCGCAAACGATGGCGTCGCGGCCGAGGTCTTCGATGGTGATGTAGGCCTTGCCGGCAACGGGAGCCATCGCCGGGCCGGATTTCAGCATCGTTACCGGACGCCCCACGACTTCCGTCACGTGCTGGCAACCACCACCCGATGTTCCGATCAAGAGCTCGCCGGAAAACCCCTCCGCGCGCAGATCGCTTTCCATCTCCTGGAGATGATGCTGCATGAGCGGCTTGAGCGAAGCGTCGATCGCGGTCGTGGAAGCGCGGCGATACTCGCGTACGATCGGGATCAGCTCGTGGGACAGTGTGTAGGGGACGCCCGGCATTTCCTGCTCGATCAGCCGTCCGATTTCCTTTTCGTGACTGCCGTCAGCGATTGACCACAGCAGACAAACCGCAACGGCCTCGAACTTCCGTTGCGCCAGCGTGCGTACGATATCCCGCGCCTGATTGCGGTCGAGCGCGCGCACGATGTTGCCTTGCGCATCGATGCGCTCGTCGATCTCGAAGGTATAGCGGCGCGGGATGTAGGGGGGAGGGTAGTCGTAGCTGTAATCGTGCGGATCGTACTTGCCGCCTTCCTTGAGAACGAGGACATCGCGGAAACCCCGCGTGGTCAGGAACGCGGTCTTGGCGGTCGATTGCGTTACGACCGCGTTAGTTGCGCGTGTCGTCCCGTAGATGAGGATGTCGCTTTGGCTGAGCAGCTTCTTGCCGGACAGCCCGATCTCCTGGGCTGCCACTTCGATTGCTGCGCGCATACCGTCGAAGATGCGCGCGGGAGTCGTCAAGGCTTTGCCGATGGCGCGGATGCCGCCCGGATCGGCAATGACCACATCGGTAAAAGTACCGCCGGTATCGACCGATATCCGAAACGCCATGTCCACCTGGTATTAGTTAGCTTGGTACCGGTCTCCCGACGCGCGAACTGTGCAACGCCATTCTTGGTGCTTCAAGCTGAAAGTTTCCGCACGCTGGCGCCGAACCGTCTTGCAGCGTATGTCAGCGGGGCAGCTCGATGACCTTGGCAACGTCGCCGGCAATGGTCGCCAATGCCGCGTCGGCCCCGGGCGCTCCTATCAGCATCAGCCCAAGCGGCAATCCGCCAGCGCCGAAGCCAACCGGAATGGAGACAATCGGACCGCCAAACGCCGTGAACGGAACGATGAAGCGCGGGTCGCCGGTTTTCACGCCGGCTGGCGCGACATCGGGGGCGGCTGGAAAGATCAGCGCATCGTGGTGAGCCGTTGCCGCCAGAAACCGGTCGCGGGCCATGTCGATAGCCAGCAGTGTGTCGCCATAAGCCCTATCATCGGTCGATCGGCCACGCCCGATGGCCTCGCGAAGTCCGGCGCTCACTTCGGGGTGGTGGTCGAGACCGGGATGCGCGTGCGCAACCTCGTATTCGATCACCGTCTTGTGCCAGCCGACGACCTCGACAAACGCCACGGGCGACGGCAGACGCTCGACACGAATACCTGAACCCGCCAGCGCTCTGGCTGCAACGCGCAACGTGTCCGTGACTTCCGCGCTCGCGGCCGCCATGATCGGATCATCGATGAAGCCGATCGTGAGCGGGGAGGGTGACGCCGAGCGGCGACGCAGAAAGGGCGGCATAAGAACGCGCGCCGCCGCGACGGCATCGCTCACCCGGTGACCGAACACGCCGACCGTGTCGAAGCTCGGCGCAAACGGAACCAGCCCGAAGCTCGACCATGCACCGGTGCTTGGCTTGAACGCCGCGATGCCGCAATAGGCTGCCGGACGGCTCACCGAACCGGCGGTCTGGGTGCCGAGGCTCAGCGGCACCATGCCGGCTGCGACCAATGCCGCCGGACCGGCGCTCGATCCGCCGGGCGTATGGACTAGATTATGCGGATTGCGCGTCGGCGGTGGGCCGTCGAAATAGGCGAACTCGGTGGTGTGCGCCTTGCCGAGAATGATCGCGCCTGCAGTCCGCAGCCGCGTAACGATGTGAGCATCGATCGTGCTCGGCGCGACATTCGCCCGCGTCGCGCTGCCAGCCCGGGTCGGAAGACCGGCCACGTCGAGCACGTCCTTCACAGCGACTGGGATGCCATGCAGCACACTTCGTATGCGGCCCGCTTCCGCCTCTTGCCGCAACGTTTCCGCTTGCTGGAGGGCGCGGTCGCGATCGAGCAGACACCAGCCCTGGACGTGATGCTCGACTGCTTCGATACGCCGGAGCGAGCTTTCGAGGAGCCCGGCCGGATCGATCCGGCGCGCCTCGACCGCGCGTGCGATCTCCTCGACCGAACCCGGATCCGCCACCAAACTGCTAGCTGTCACATTCCCTCATTCATTCCGCCGCCCGGACGTCTCGATATAGGCGAGAACCTCGTCCAGTCCGACGACGTCGGCATAGCGGCGTTGCACATCGCGCAAATTGTCGCGATGCGGCCCCTCATCCACATCGCCACAACAGGGTTCCGGCACGATGACGCGGAAGCCGTAGGAAAACGCATCGTTGATGCTGGCGCGGATGCAGCCCGAAGTATTGCATCCGGAAACGATCACGGTATCGACGCCGTCCTTGATGAAATAGGAGGCGACGGCGGTGTTGAAAAAGATCGATGGCGCGGTCTTGCACACCACCATGTCGTAGGCGCGGTCGTAGATGCGCTCGTCGAGCTCGGTGGACGGATGACCATGATGGAAATCGTTCACCACCGCCGGGATCTTCCATAACGGCGCGTCGCGGGCGCTGGAATAGGCCGTGTAGCAACAGGCGACCGGCAGGCCCGCCTTGCGCGCCGCGGTTACGAGTTTGACGGTGTTGTTGACCGCCCGCTCGACCATCGGGCTTCCGCCGAGCGGAAATCGACTTTCCGTAAAGCCCTTCTGAAAATCGACCACGACCACCCCGGCGCGTCTCCCATAACCGATGCGGTTGGAGTCGAAGCCCATATCCTTGTAAGGATCGCTCATTATCGCCCCCCAAAATCAGGTTTTCAGCGTGACGTCAAAGCGCGTCGCAAAGGCGCGCGTCAGGCGTTCAAAACAATGGCCGACGCGAATGACGGAGAAGTTCGTGAAATCGATAATGCTGCTGGCAAGGCCGTCCTTGTGCGCATATTTCGACTGACCGTAGTCGAAATGGATCGCGGCGGCTTGGCGGATCGTCGGCTGGATGTCTTCGTAGCGATACTTGCTGCCGGTGAGCGAGAGGTTCGCCGACGAGCCAAACACGGCGGCGCCGCGTTCGACCACCCCGTCGACGATAGCCTCGTGGAACTGGCCGGCATTGAGCAGCATGTCGAGCGTGCCACCCTTCGATGAGTTCGCCATCACGAAGGGATCGACCCCGGCCAGCAAGGGGTGATCGGTGCGGAACGGCGCCACCACCGAAAAGGGAATTTTTTCCTGCTCGACCAGTTCGCGGACCATGTCGTGCTTGCGCTCGTCCATGAGATGAATCTCGCGGCTCAGACGCCAATTGCCGAACATGCCCGACGGCTTTTCGTAGGAGCGTTGCTTGGTCGCGAAAATGCGACGGATGCCGACCGGCGTGGTGGCGACGACCGCATAGGCGACATCGAGGGGCACGATGCCGATGCCCCCGCCGGCCAGCGCGTCGAACAACCGCGCGGCGTCGGCGCGCAGTTGTTCCGGCGGTACCGGGTCCGACGTGAGCCTCGTGCCTTCGGTTGCCACCGCCATCATGAAAGTCCGCCCGTATCTGTGCAGCCGCAACCATATCGCCAGTGGAAAAAATAGTGAATGCCTCGGGGAAAGCCGCTAAGTTGGAACGAGCCATGATCATTCAGACCGCGCCTGCCGGCACGCCTCGCTTGGCGATCATGATGTACGAACACACCGCGCTTTGCGGGCAGTTTGCTTGCGCCTTCGGCAACGATGCCTTCGAGTCATTGGCGCCGCTGGAGTTGATGGTTTACATCATCGCGCATCACGACGCCGGCTGGGCGGAGTTCGATCATGACCCCGTCACCGACGCCAAGACCGGCCTGCCGTGCAATCTGATCGAGACGCCGGCCGAATACATTACGGTCACCAGCCGCCTGTCACCGGATTTCAACGAAAGGCAGCACCCGTTCTGCGGCCTGATGTCGAGCATGCACAGCTGGGGCCTATACAACGGCCGCTACGGGCTTTCGGATCATGTCTTGATCGAGAAGTTCCCCGAGCAGGAGCGGCCGCTGGCCGAACGCATGCTCGATGGCGAACTCGCCCGGCAGAAACGGCTGAAGGAAGTGATCGGCAAGGATCCGAAGCTGGCAGAGCGGCTCGACGAAAAGAAGTTGTTCCAGAACTACAAGCAGCTGCAATTTATCGATACGCTGGCCCTTTACTTCAACAGAGTCCATCGCGACGGACGTGGGCCTCAGACATTCGTGCACGTGCCGCTCAACGCGGAAGAAGATACCTCGGTAACCATTCGGCCCGGAGAAGCCGGGGTCTACACGCTTTCACCGTTTCCCTTTGCGGCCAGCGGCGCGGAATTCGCTTTCGCCGGGCGCCGCGTCCGTCCGGGTGAAAACGAAGCCAAGGGCGGCTGGACCGCAGTGCTGAAGAGCACGCCCACGGAATGGGAACGCTTCCGGCTAATCCCCGCCTAAGGGCTTGTACTCATAAACGCGCCGCCACTGGCGGGTAGATATCCGCGCGGGCACGGGTAAGCGGGTATGACGCGGACATTGTGGATGTCCGCTTTTGACCCAGAACAAACAATTATATGCTGGTTATGCAAACCATCAAACGGGCGGCGGGTGATAGCAATGTTGGAAACTGACAAGGTATTCGCCGGCTCGATTCCGGAAAACTACGACCGCTATATGGTGCCGTTGATTTTCGAGCCGTACGCCGCAGATATTGCGCAACGAGCAGCGTCCTTGTCGCCAAGCGCCGTTTTGGAAACCGCCGCGGGCAGCGGGGTTGTCACCCGCGCATTGGCGGCAAGACTGCCCCTAGGCGCAAGCTATGTCGTAACCGACCTCAACCAGCCGATGCTCGACTACGCCGCTTCGCGACAAGCTCCCGACAGTCGCATCACATGGCGGCAAGCGGATGCTCTCGCGCTACCGTTTGAAAATGCGGCCTTCGATCTCGTTTGTTGCCAGTTCGGCGCGATGTTCTTTCCCGACCGCTCATCCGGCTACCGCGAGGCAAAGCGAGTCTTGAAACCCGGAGGACATTTTTTATTCAACGTATGGGATCGCATCGAGGAGAACGTATTTGCGGATGATGTGACGAATGCTCTCGCAAAGATTTTTCCGAACGATCCGCCGCGCTTTCTGGCCCGCACGCCGCACGGCTACCACGATACGGCACTGATCCGTAGCGAACTGGAGGACGCAGGTTTCTCCCGTGTGGTGATCGAGACCAGAGCCGAACAAAGCCGCGCATCCTCACCGCGCCATCCTGCCATTGCTTATTGTCAGGGAACTCCTCTTCGCGACGAAATCGAGGCCAGAAACGCGGGAAAACTGGAAGCTGCAACCGACTACGCCGAATCGGCGATTGCAAACAGACATGGCACCGGCGAGGTTGCTGCCAAAATTCAGGCACACGTAATCGTGGCTGCGGTCTAGATGGTGGGATATCTCCTTCTGACCCTTAGCGGACGTGGCGCGATGTCCGCATTGCATTCGCTGAACCAACACGATTTATGAGTACCCGCCCCGGATTAATGCAACCCGAGGCCGGGCACCGCTACTTTCGATAGATCTCGTCGAACTCCGCAACCGCACGGAATCCCATCAGCTCGCTGAACTCGCTGAACTTGTAGAGAGGAACGTTCGCGCCTGCACTGGAGCCATGGTCTTTCAGATAACGGTACACGTTTCGCAGCGCGTCGCCGGCGGCCAGAAATCCGAACGCAGGATAGATGGCAATCGAATAGCCGAGCTCCTCCAGCGTCATTCGATCCGCAACCGGCGTACGACCGCCTTCGACCATGTTGGCCACAAGGGGACGATCGAAGCTTCGGCCGATGGTGCGCATTTCCTCGATGCTCTCGGGGCTCTCGACGAACAGGATATCCGCGCCGGCCTTGGCATAAGCGTCGGCACGGCGCAGCGCTTCGTCGAGCCCGAGCGTCGTTCTCGCGTCGGTACGCGCAATGATGAGGAAATTCTTGTCGTCGCGGCTCGCGACCGCAACCTTGATCTTGTCGACCATGTCCTCGATGGGCACCACCCGACGGCCCAGCATGTGGCCGCACTTTTTGGGGAACTCCTGGTCCTCGAGCTGGATGGCGATTGCGCCGGCCGCCTCATAGCCGCGGACCGAATACTGGACGTTGAGCAGGCCGCCGTAACCGGTATCGCCATCGGCGATCAGAGGGGTCGTGGTGCCATTGGCGATGACCGCCACGCGGCCGACCATATCGCTGTAGGTAGCGATGCCGGCATCAGGCAACCCGAGATGTGACGCCACGGTGCCATAGCCGGTCATATAGAGGGCTTCGAAACCCATTTGGTCGGCGATACGTGCGGATATTCCGTCAAACACGCCGGGTGCGACAAGCAGCTCCTTCTTCGCCAGGCGTGGACGGAGATTAGGTCGCTCTCGTTTGCTCATTTCACAACGCTCCACTGTATCCGCTGCGATAACGCCGCTGAAGTAAGGGCGACGAGTGTGCTACGCGTTGGAAATTGTGTACACTTCCCCGGCGGCGGAGAACACCGGCATGAGCGCGGGAATGCGCTGGAGTATCGGCAAGGCGGCGCTGGCGGAAGTCCTGGCCGCGAGCGGCGTGAAGGTTACACCCGAGGATGCCGAGGCTGTGGCACGCTCGCTTTCGCGCATCGAAGCCGCAGCGACGAAGCTTCTGCAATCGCTGCCATTCGACGAGACCGTCGAGCGTTTCTATCGGCTTCTCGAAACCGGCGCCGTCGAGGGGGCCGGCAAGTGAACGATCCCACGGCGCTAACGCTGCGCGACGCGGCTGCCGCGATTGCGCAAGGCCGGTTGCGCTCCGAGGCGCTGGTCGAAGCGTGCCTCGATCGCATCGCGCGCCTTCAGCCGATGCTCAATTGCTTTATTCGTGTGACCGCGGAAGCGCGCGCGAGCAAGCCCGGGCCGCGGATAGGGCCGTCAAAGCCGGGCATGCAATCGGTCCGCTGCATGGCGTACCGCTTGCGCATAAAGACATGTTCTACCGTGCCGGCGAGGTCTGCACCTGCGGCTCGAAAATCCGCGCCGATTTCATCCCCGATCATACGGCGACCGTGCTCACGCGCTTCGATGCGGCGGGCGGCATCGAACTCGGCCGCCTCAACATGGCTGAGTTTGCGTTGGGCCCAACCGGCCACAACGAGCACTTTGGGCGCTGCCGAAATCCCTGGAATCCCGATTACATCACCGGCGGTTCATCGTCTGGCTCCGGCGCGGCGGTAGCCGCCGGCCTGGCCTTCGGGGCGCTCGGCTCCGACACCGGCGGATCGGTTCGGCTGCCGGCCGCGGCGTGCGGCGTCGTCGGCATCAAGCCGACGTTCGGACGTGTAAGCAGATACGGCACCATGCCGTTGTCGCATTCGTTCGATTGCATCGGCGTGCTGGCGCGGACCGTCGGCGACTGCGCGCGCCTGCTGTCGGTGATGGCGGGGGCGGACGAGCGCGACGGCATGTCAAGTCGGCATATCGTTTCGGACTATGAGGGAGGCCTCGACGAGGCAACGCGACCGCACTCGCTTGCGGGGGTGACGGTCGGCGTGCCGAACCACTACTATTACGACGGAGTGGACCAGGAGACCGCTGAAGCTCTCGTGGCGAGCCGCGCGATCCTCGAGGCGCGCGGGGCGAAAATCGCCGACGTGCCGATCGGCGACCACAGCGCCATCAACGATCTCGCCGCCGCTATCCTGTCGCCCGAGGCCGCCGCATTACATCTGCCCTGGCTGCGAGAGCGTCCGCAGGACTACGCCAAACAGACACGCGCGCGCCTCCTGGTGGGTCTCGGAATACCCGTCAGCCTTTACCTGCAGGCAATGCAGGCGCGCTCGCGCCTGCTCGAGGAATTGCTGCGGGAAACATTCACGAAATGCGACGTGCTGCACGTCCCCGTGCTTAAGCGCCAAGTGCCGACGGCAGCCGCTACCGATGTCGGCGCCTCCGCCACGATGGCGCAGGTCCTCGCCGATATCGTCGCCTTTACGCGACCGTTGAACTTCTTCAGCTTGCCAGGATTGGTGGTGCCGATCGGCCTCGCCCGCAACGGTCTGCCGCTCGCCATGCAGCTGATTGGCCGTCCGTTTGCCGAGGATCTGCTGTTTCGCGTTGGCGCCGCCTACGAGGCGGGGGTCGGGGGAGGCCCGGCGCGACCGCCGCTTTAGCGCTCCAGTAGCGCACGATCTTTTCGGAACACCAGTTTCCACCCCGGATCAAGTCCGGGGCTGGCTTTTTCCGGATCGTGCTCCAGCGCAACCTGGCGTGGTGGCTCAGGAAACGCGTCGCCCCGGCGACCCGAGGCCGGCGCGCGGTGTCAGCACATCACGCGCCATATTGGCATGGGTGTTGGCATATTGGCCGCCGTAAGCTTGCCGCTTGACGAAGGCGCCATCGCCGGCGCGGCCGACATAATTGCCTTTCTCGATCACGACCTTGCCGCGCGAAATGACGGTTTCGGTGAAGCCCTTCACTTTGAAACCTTCGTAGGCGCTGTAGTCGATATTCATGTGATGGGTGGCGCTATTGAAAGCGCTGATCGTTTCTTCGCGCGCCGGATCGAAAATCACGATATCGGCGTCGCTGCCGACTGCGATCGTGCCTTTCCTCGGAAACAGCCCGAAGATTTTCGCCGGCGCAGTCGAGGTCAGCTCGACGAAACGATTGAGTGAGATGTGACCCTGGGTCACGCCGTAGTGATAAATCAGGCTCATCCGGTTCTCGATGCCCGGGCCTCCGTTCGGAATCTTGCTGAAGTCGTTGCGGCCGAGTTCTTTCTGCTCCTTGAGGCAGAACGGGCAATGGTCGGTCGAGATCACGTCAAGAGCGTGCGACCGCAGCCCGCCCCAAAGCTCGTCGTGATTCCACTTCTCGCGCAACGGCGGTGTCAGCACGTATTTGGCGCCGTCGAACCCCGGCTCATCGTAGCGGTCGATATCGAGCAGTAGATATTGCGGGCACGTCTCGGCATGCGCCATGACGCCGCGCGCCTGCGCCAGCCGCAACTCGTGCAACGCGTCATAGCTGCTCAGATGCACGATATAGACCGGCGCGCGCGCAACTTCGGCGATCGCCAAGGCTCGATGCACGCCTTCCGCCTCCAGGCGGGTCGGCCGCGTCAGGGCATGATATTTCGGTTCGACGTGACCCTGCGACAGCGCGATCTTTACCAGTTCGTCGATCACAATGCCGTTTTCGGCGTGCATGCAGACGAGCGTGCCGTCCTCGCCGGCTTTGCGCATCGCGCGAAAAATCGTGCCATCGTCGGACAACAGTGCGCCCGGGTATGCCATGAACAGCTTGTAGCTGGTGATGCCGTTGTCAGCGAGGCTGCGCATCTCGCCGATACGCTCCTGCGGCATGTCGGTCACGATCATGTGGAAGGAATAGTCGACCGCGGTTGTGCCTTCGGCCTTGGCATGCCAGTCGTCGAGGGCCTTGAGGGTCGAAGTGCCCCGGGTCTGCACCGCAAAATCGATGATGCAGGTCGTGCCGCCGTGGGCGGCCGCGCGCGTACCGGTCTCGAACGTATCGGACGTGGTTGTGCCGCCAAACGGCAACTCAAGGTGCGTGTGCGGATCGATCCCGCCGGGTATCACCAATTTGCCGGTGGCGTCGATCTGCTGGTCCGCGTCGATCACGAGATCCTTGCCGATCAGGGCGACCGTCGAGCCGTTAACGAAGATGTCCGCATGGTAGTCATCGACCGCAGTGACGATACGCCCGTTCTTGATCAATACGCTCACTTTTGCGCTCTCCATGCGGTTTGACAGGTCCCGGTACTAATGTATCATTCGCAAATTGAAGCGGCGCACAAGAGCTTTGGCTGACCGCCGCACCGGGCTTCAATAATCAAAGCTCAATTGGCTTCTTCAAACAATGGAGGCGGGTATGGCGTACAAGAGCCCTGGACAAGGTGTGCAAGGAAAGTTCTCGCGTAGATCGTTCATGAAGACGACGGCTGCCGGCGTCGCGACTGGGGCACTGGCAGGAGCAGGGTTCACGCGGCCGGCATCCGCCGAAGGGGGACTGCGAAGCATCGGTCTTGGCGTCAGCGAGATCAACGAGATTCAAGGCAAGGCGTCGAAAGATCTGGGTTTCACGGTCACCGGTCAGGCCATGGGTTACGGCGACATGTTCAGCAAGATGCTGAACCAGAACGACCAGTACGAAATCGCCGAAGGCTATTACAACGATATGGACGTGATGCTGCCCGCCAAGGTTTGGCAGCCGCTCGACACCAAGAAGATCAAGGACTGGGAAAAGGTCACGAACCTTACCAAGACCGGAAAGCTGACCCCGGAATTGAGCGTGGGCCAAGGCGACGCGCCATACTTGAACTTATGGGTCGACGCGCAGGGCAACAAGACGAAGGGGCCGTCGCAATACATCAGCATGGCGCCTGCATTCCACAACGCCGACTCGCTGGGCTACAACCCGAAGGGCACCGGCCGGCCGATCGAAAGCTGGGGCGAGCTGCTGAACAAGGACTTCAAGGGCAAGGTAGCGTTGCTCAACGTGCCGCAGATCGGCGTGATGGACGCGGCGATGGCAATCGAGGCGCTTGGTCTCAAGAAGTTCGTCGACAAAGGCAACATGACCAAGGCCGAGATCGACTTTCTGATCGACTACCTGATCCCGCTGAAAAAAGCTGGCCATTTCCGCGCGTTCTGGGAAAACTTCGGTCAATCGGTCAACCTGATGGTCAACGGCGAAGTGGTTCTGGAAAGCATGTGGTCGCCGGCCGTCGCCGCGATCCAGGCCGAAGGCGTGCCCTGCGTCTATGCCTTCCCCAAGGAAGGCATGCGCGGCTGGCACGGCGGGCTGGCCATTTCCGCCAAGGTCAAGGGCAAGCAACTCGACCAAGCCTACGAGTACATCAACTGGTGGCTCGCCGGCTGGCCGGCCGCCTTCGTCGCGCGTCAGGGCTACTATCACTCGATTCCCGACAATGCGAAGAAGTACCTTGAGGCCGACGAATGGGACTATTGGTACATGGGCAAGCCGGCGGCAAAGGACCTGTCCGATCCGTTCGGCACCGTCATCATCAAGAAGGGCGATGTTCGCTCGGGCGGCTCGTACTGGACCCGTTATTCGAAGATCGCCGTTTGGAATTCGCTGATGGATGAGAACGACTATCTCGTTAAGCGGTGGACGGAGTTCCTTACCGCTTAGGCGTTGAGGGTCGTGTGACGACGTTGCAACGATGCCGCCGGCCTAACGGCCGGCGGCGGCACGTTTAAGCGTGGTTGACGCGTGACGACGGTCGAGAACTACGCAAAACTGACGGACAAAGGTCCCGCGCCGCGCGGCCTGATCGGCGGTGCGCCGATCGTGCGCGACGATGCCACCCGCAAATACTCGCGCGAGGCGGGCTTTCCGGTGCCCATCCTCATCGCGCCGGCGACCGCGTGGCTTATCGTCTTTCTCTTTCTGCCGCTGATTTCAATCTTCATCTTCAGTTTTTGGAAGACCACTGGTCACGGCATGACGCCGGCCTTCACGCTCGATCACTATCGTGACTTCTTCGTCACGGAAGGATTTTTTAATCCGAACAAGCCGGAATTTCTGACGCCCTCGGTGTTCATCCGCACACTGTGGACCACCTTTCGCTTTACCATCACCGTCATGGCGATCTGCCTGATCCTCGCCTATCCGCTCGCCTACTTCCTGTCGATGCAGGTGGAAGATTTCAAATGGCAGCTCGCGCTGTTCCTGCTGGCCATGGTGCCGTTTTGGACCAGCTATCTCATCCGGGCCGTAGCCTGGCTGCCGATGCTCGGCCGGCACGGGCTGATCAACGAATTCCTGCTTGACATGGGCGTTATCGACGAACCCGTCAGTTTCTTTCTGTATTCCGAATTCAGCTACACGATGGCGCTGGTTCAGCTTTACGTCGTGCTGGCGATCGGCCCCATTTTCTTCTCGCTCGCCAAGATCGACCGCACTCTGCTTGAGGCCGCGCGCGACATGGGGGCGACGCCGTTCCAGATCTTCCGCGAGATCATCGCCCCGCTGTCGCTGCCGGGCGTTGCCATCGGCATGATCTTCATATTCGTCATGCTGATGGGCGAATTCGCCACCGCCGTGGTGGTCTATGGCGGCAAGACCTCGACCACCGGCACGGTCATCCTGAACTACTACGCCATCGCCAACTATCCCTTCGCCGCGGTGAACGCCTTCATGCTGATGCTGGCGATGATGATCGGCGTCGTCATCATCCTGCGGCTGGTCGATATCCGGAAGGAGCTCTAGCGGTGGCGCACTCAACGCCAGAACGTCGCCGCAAGGCACGCGTGAAAGCGGGCTTCAGCGTTTATTACGTGATTTTTTTGATCTTCGTGTACGGACCGATGTTCGCCATGTTTACGCTGTCCTTCCAAGGGCGGCGCGGCGGCGTGACATTCCCGATGCGCGGCCTGAGCTTTTACTGGTGGGAGAAACTGACTGGACCGTCGGAGGTCGGCGATCTCAAAGCATCTCTCGTCCGTTCGCTCATTCTTGCGATTGTGGTGATGATCATCACCGCGGTGTTTTCGACGATGCTGGCGATGGCGTTCCGCAAGAAGTTCCGCGGCTCCGGGGTGCTGTTCTATGCGGTCATGGCCGGCCTGATGGTGCCGGGCGTGTTGCTCAGTCTCGGACTGGCCTCGCTGTTGCGCCAGATCGGCATTCCGCCGGCCTGGTGGTATTCCGGTCTCGGCGTCCACGTGGTCTGGACGTTGCCATTCGGCTTCCTGGTGATGATGGCGGTTTTCAATCGCTTCGACGCCCGCCTGGAAGAAGCGGCGCGCGACATGGGCGCCGATGAGTGGACCGTGTTCAAGGAAATCACGCTGCCGCTGATTACGCCCGGCATCGTCGCGGCCGGCCTTTTCGGCTTCACGCTGTCATACGATGAATTTGCCCGCACGACGCTGCTGTCGGGCGGACAGAATACCTTGCCCCTCGATATCAATGCGTCGATGACACAGCGCGTTCAGCCGACGCTGTTCGCCCTCGGAACCGCATCGACCATATTCTCGTTGCTGATGATCGGACTGTTTATTGTAATTTATACGATCCTGTATCGGCGCTCGCGCTAGCGCTCGAAGCCTGCCGGATCACCTTGAGCACCCAGTAAATCAGGCAAAAGACTACCGTCAGGATCACCATCGCCACGACGGCGGCGAGGCGGTGGCCAAACTCGGCGCCGAGCGAATAGTCGCTCCGCAACAGATAGACGCAGAGAATGAGCAGGGACTGCGCTGCTGCGCCTGCGCAGAACAGTACCGCGATAAAGGCCGAGCCGCGCAGCGAAGCCAGCACCATGCCGTCGACGCTGTGCCGTTGCACGATGTAGAGCCGATAGGCCCGCCAGTGATAGGCGCAAAACCCGACGATGGCGGCAATCAACACCACCCAGAACATCGCGTTGTCGTATCCAAGGCCGTTGATGACAAGCGTGAAGAAATCTTCGAAAGGCTTGTAGAAATATAAAAAAATCAGAATGACGATGAAGGCCACATAGCCTGCCAGCGCCCAGAACAGCCGCCACCCCGACATTTTGACAACGCCCCTCGTTATTCGCGGATGTCCCGGCACACCGCGTGATGAATGACCAAGTTCAACACGTCACGTCGCGAACGGCAAGGGGGCGCCCCGGCGGGCGACAACCACAACTTCTCGTTCAGGCCGATTTCGCGGCGACGATCAGCAACACGGCATAGAGCAGCACAAATAGCGCATCCTTGACAGCCGGCAGCATCCGCCGATCGTCGCTGGACGAGACGAGCGTCACAGCCTCAAGCACAAAAAATACGCCGGCCAGGATCAGGAAAGGCCACATCGTCGCCCACCACGACGCCGCGGCCTCGACACCCTGAAGTGACTGCAGGATCAACAGCAGCATCGGTAGAACCACCAGATACGCATAACCAACGAGAAAGCGGCTGCGAGCGGCGGTGCGATCGAGAGCCCAGAATCCCGCGAAGAACAGTACGAGGTTGAGAAGATCCCAGAAACTGCCGGTATAGGCTTCAGGCTTGGCGGCCGCGGAGCGCAGGTTGAGAAAGGACACGACAAGGAGGAACGCCAGGAGATCGCACAGCAGCCATTCGCGCACCAACTCGGCAGCACTCTTCACGCTCCAGGTGCGGGTCGCCTTGTCGAATAGCAGGACGAGGACGACGGCGAAGCTCGCCGGATAGATCAGTTGTGCCAGCAGCCCATATTGTCCGGCCGGTGTCAGGCCAATCCAGCACAGCAGCAGAACTGCCACCGCCAGACCGAGCAAGCCGAGGATTCGTGCCGGCGAAGGCGCGGGAGGCGCTGCCGGTCCCGGAGGCGCTGCGTCCGCCGCGACTGCCGCCAACGGCCGGCGCGACGTCGGGCCTTGCGACGATTGGACCAGGGCATAGACAAGGGACACCACGAGCCCGATCACCGCGAGCGCTACCATGACCGCCGCGAAAATGATGGTGCGCGTGTCGGTGCGCCAATCCTCGATCGTCTCGCCCCACACCCAATGCGTACTGCCGGAAATGAGCCAGATCGCAAACGCCGCGATCGCAGCGAGCAGAATGAGCGCGAGCGTGAATTCGTACCATCGCGGAGACTGCTCCGGCTGGACGCCGCCACCGGCTGCCGCCTGCCGTCTTTGCGGCGCACGCACGATCAGTCCGATCAGGAACGCCAGCACCCCGATGATGGCGAAGACGATCATCGCCTCGACGAAAATTGTTGCTCTCTGGTCCAAAGGCGATCCGATCCTTCCGACGTCTAATGTCCTTTGCGCACGAGCGTTTCGACGCACTTGCGGAGGCTGTCATTGGCCGTCCGCTCGAGCATCTCGCCGAGGGAGCGATCGCTTGCGCCGGCCGCCGTCACGGTTTCGCGCACGGTTATTCCGTTGGCGCGCAGCTGGCCGACCACTTCGACCGTATTTCCGTAAGTGCTGTGACGCAGGATTTCGAAACTCCATGCATCGCCATAGCTGCTGCGCAATCCGCGCAGGGCCTCGGCCAAAGCGCGATCATGACCGTTGGTCGGTGCGACCAGAGCCGGCCGAGACAAAGCCGCCGAAGGCACATGCCGGCTGGCGGGCTTTGCACCGTCCCCGGCCGGCTGCATCGCCGGCGTCGCGCGCGGTCGCGGAGCAGGGGCTTGGGCCGGCCTGGCTGGGACCTGTACGGTCGCCGCGGCTGGCGCGGCTGCCTTTGGTCGCGGGGCCGCTCGCATGCGTTGCCGCAGAGCCTTCGTTGCCGCCTCATCGACGGTCTCGGCAACGGCATCGACGATGACGCCGTAAGCAGCACGCGCATGTTCGACCGTGCAAAAGCCGTCGAGCACGTCGTCCAGCACCTTTTCAGCCGGCCGCTCCAGCGGATCGCCGTAGCCGCCACCGCAGGGGCCGTAGAACACGTGAACGTCGCCCGCCGCGACGCGAAGGCCGGAGAACTTCGCCGGCATGTGCTTGACGTCGTCAGGGCGCGCGACGTTGTAGATGTCGACCTTGCCGACCTGTCCGGGATCGCCGCCGAAAATGCCCCACGGCACGTCATGGTGCCGTTCGTTCTCGTGGGTAATGAAGGCGTCGGTCAATACGCGTTGCGCCTTGACGACGCCGAAGCCGCCGCGGAAACGCCCCGCGCCGGGCAGCACATCGTCGCGCAGCTCGTAACGATCGCAGATCATCGGCAGGTGCATCGCCAGATCTTCAATCGGATTATTGCGGGTATTGGCCATCAGGCTGTCGATGCTGTCCGGACCGTCCGAGCGCGGACGGCCGCCATACGAGCCCTCATTGACCTCGAGAAAAACCCAGTAATCCCCTGACGGCCGGATGCCGGCATAGGAGCAAAACGACAGGCTGGCGGAGCTGCCGGCAATGATGTCATTCGGCAACACCGGCGCCAGCGCTTTGTAGATCAGATCGATCACCCGATTGATTTGCGCAAAGCGGGCTTCGGCGGCGGCGGGATATATTGGATTGTAGATCGAACCTTTTGGCGCGGTAACTTTCACCGGCCGGAACGAGCCCTGGTTCGAGGGTACTTTTACGTCGAACGTCACCGCATCGAGCAGCAGTGAGCGGACGGCGCAGAAGCAGGCGACCTTGGTCGAGCCTTCGAACGGCACATTGAACGCGGTCTCGACTTGCTTGGACGAGCCCGTAAGGTCGACTTCGATGCCGTCGCCCTGAACGCGGACGCATACCTTGATCGGCAGACGGACATCGCGGTTCTTGCCGTCGTCGTCGAGGAAGCCCTCGGCGCGGTATTCGCCGTCGGGAATGGCGGCAATGCGCTGTCGCAGCACGCGCTCGGTGTAATCCATCAATTGCTGGGTAGCGTCGAGAACCAGCTGCCGCCCATAGCGGTCCATGAGTTCGACAAACCGCTTTGCGCCGAGCCGCGCCGACGCGATCTGGGCATCGAGATCGTCCTGCAACTGGCGCGCGGCTCGGCTGTTGCGCCCGATGAAATTCCACACCGCCTCGTTCCGCTTGCCGCGCTCGTAGAGCTTGGTGCCGGCAAACAGCATGCCTTCGGCGAAGACGTCGGGGATGTCGATGATCAATCCCGGCGTCGCCGCGCCAATATCGAGGTGATGCGCGGTATTCGCCGAATACCCGACCAGCGTACCTTCGTGGAAGACCGGAACGATGACCGCAATGTCGGGCGAATGGCTGGAGCCGTGATACGGATGATTGTGAATAACGAGGTCGCCCTCGTGCCACTCGCCGTCCTGCAGCGTGTCGCGGACACCGGCCAGATAACCGGGGAGGGAGCCGATATGGAGCGGCGTCGATTCCGACTCGCACAGGGTGTTGAATTCGGTGTCGAACAGGCCAGCGCCGAGATCCTGCGATTCACGAATGATGGAAGAGAAGGACATGCGGTAAAGAACATGTCCCATCTCTTCGGCAATCGTCTGCAAGGCGCCGTTGATGACTTGCAACGTGATCGGATCGATCGGTTCCCGGGCCATGGCGCTCGCTTTCAGCTGCCGCGACGGATGTGGAGATTGCCGAACTCGGCCACCTCGGCGAAGTAGCCGGGCGGCAGCAGGGTCGTCGAATTGTGCTGGATCAGGATCGCCGGTCCGACGATCCGGTGGCCGGCCTTGAGGCGGCCGCGATCGTAACGCGGCGTCTCGGCGGTCTTGCCGTCGTCGAACGTGGTCTTGCGGCTGTAGAGCAGCGCGTCCGCTATGTTTTGACCTGAAGCCTTGCCGATCGGCGCCACTTTGAGCGGCGCAACCTCCTCGCGCCCGATCACCCGGACCGTGATGAGCTCCACTTCGCCGTCCTCGAAGTGATAGCCGTAATCGAGCCGGTGCTGGTGATGAAAACCCGCCACCACCTCGGCCAAATTCGCCGCCGTTACCTTTCCGGTGGGCAGTTGTGCACGCAGTTCAAATCCCTGTCCGTGATAGCGGCACTCGGCCAGCTTTTGAAATTTCTGCAGCTCGGGCGTCACGCCGTCTTTTTCCAGATCGCGCCGGCAACGCTCGACCATTTCGTCAACGACGGAGTTGATGCGTTCGACGGCGGTCTGGTCGGCGTGCTTGAGGGAAACGATCAGGGACCGCGCGTGCTCGTATTGCATGTCAGTCTGCAAAAGACCCATCGCCGCGGTAATGCCCGGAGCCACGGGCACGATGATCTCTTTCGCAGAGATCGCTTCGGCCAGCGCCACCCCGTGCAGGGGCCCCGCGCCGCCAAAAGGTACCAGCGCGAATTCCCGTGGATCGATGCCGCGCGCGACCGAGTTGGAGCGGATGGCCAACGCCATATTCGAATTGATGACTTTGATGATGCCGAGCGCGGCGTCGGTTATCGACAGACCAAGCGGCTTTGCCACCTTCGTCTCGACGGCCTTGTGGGCGAAATCGGCGTTGAGCGGCAGATCGCCGCCCAGCATCTTGTCGACGTCGAGGCGCCCAAGCACGACCTGCGCGTCGGTAACGGTGGGCTCTTCGCCGCCTCTGCCATAGCAGGCCGGGCCCGGTTCGGCCCCCGCCGAGCGGGGCCCCACATGGAAGCCACCCGCGGAATCGATATAGGCGATCGATCCGCCACCGGCGCCGATCGACACAAGATCGATCATCGGCACCAAGATTGGATGGCCGTTCACGTAGGAGTCGCGCGCATTCATGATCTTGATGCGGCCGTCGGGGATGGTGCTGATGTCGGCCGACGTGCCGCCGATATCGACGGTAATCAGGTTCGAACGCCCGCACAGCATTCCTTCCGCCCGGCCGCCGATCACCCCGCCCGCCGGGCCCGACATCAGGATGCCGACGGCCTTCTGCGAGCAGGTCTCGACGGTGGCGATGCCGCCATTCGATTGGATGACCCGCAAATTGGCGCGGAAGCCGTTTTCGCTCAGCTTGTTTTGCAGGTTGTTGAGGTAGAGCGAGGTCTTGGGTCCGACAAAGGCGTTCATCGCCGCGGTCGAGAAACGCTCGTACTCGCGGATTACGTTGGCGACCTCGGACGAGGTGCAGATGTAGGCATCCGGCATTTCGGCACGAACGATTTCCGCCGCGCGGCGCTCATGCGTGTCGTTGAGAAACGAGAACAGAAAGCCAATGACGACGGATTTGATGCCCCGCCGTTTGAACAGACGCGTCGCCTCGACGACTTCCGCCTCGGCGAGAGGAGTTTCGATCGACCCGCCCGGCGGCAGGACGCGCTCGGTCACCGCGATGCGGTTTCGCCTTTTGACCAGGGGCCGCTGCTGCCAGGGAACTTCGAAATGCAGCGAAAAATTGTATGGCCGCTTATGCCGGCCGATATGGAGGATGTCGCGGAAGTTTCGCGACGTCAGCATCCCGACCTCGGCGCCGTTATGCTCGATGGTGATGTTGGTCGCGACCGTCGTCCCGTGCACGATCAGCGATACATCGTCGGGACGAACGCTGGAGATCTCGCAGAGTTCGCGCAGGCCCTTGAGCACGCCCTCCGACTGATCGTGCGGCGTACTGGCGACCTTATGGACGAATACGCCGTGATCGGCCTCGAGAACGAGGTCCGTATTGGTTCCGCCGACATCGACGCCAACGCGCGCCATGAATCCCCGATAGTCCTCGCGCCGCCGTGCCAGACCCGGGCGCACAACGCCGTTGGTTATAGCGATTTCAATAAAAGATTGTCAGCAATGGTGGGCCCGTGCAACCCCTAACGTCAATGCTGGCGGCTGCCACTTACGCAATCCTTCCGTCGTCCCATGCGGATCGGCTCGTCCGGGAGTTGAGAGAGACAAACCATTAGTGGTTGAATGGGGACTTTGTTGGCGCGGCGTTGAATAAGAAGCTGATCGAGAGGATAGGGTGCGATGGCCGTTACCACGAAAGTCGTCTGCTCGGGTTGCAGGTGGTGGCATTACCACCCGACCGAAGGCGCCGAGCCGGATTCGGAGCAGGCCGTCGGATATTGCCGTCGCTTTCCACCGAGCCGCCGCGAGAATGGTGTCGGCGCCTGGCCCATTACCTTTGGCAGCGATTGGTGCGGCGAATACGCCGATAAAAGCGATGTCTCGCGACAAACTTCACGCAACACGTCCGCGTCGCATTAACCCCCACAGTGCACCGCAGAACGTGGGACTAGGTAAGATCGGCGCAATTCATAAGCGCAGCTTCGGTGGCGCGACGAAAGGCATCCCGCTCGCCATACTCGGCGTCTTCGCTGCCTATCCTGAACCGCACGCCGCCGCTGACGCCGCCAACCGGTCCCTCGGAGATTTTCGCGCGTCCGAATTGCGTCCTGACCGCGCCATCCTTGCCGAGAACGAGCTTGCACAAAACGATCACTTCGTCGTCTGCGCGCCGTTGTTCGGAAATTTCGTAGCGCCAATCGTTACCGAAGCGCTCGTTCAGCAAGCGGACGACGGCCGAATCCGGGTCGGCGCGGACGGAGGGTGCGGCGGCAATCGGCCGCCCTTTGCCGCTCAAGCCGGCAAATGCGGCAGAACCCGCGGGCGGCTCGCCGGCTGGCGCGCGTCCGCCACGAAAGAGATCATCGAAACGCTTCCTGTTCTGCACCAGCATGTCGTCGAAGACCGATGAAAATTCAGGGCGCTGCGGGTCAGCCATTGGATGCCTCATCCACGTTGCGCGCGAGGCCACCAGCGATCGAAGTCGTCCTGGGCTTGGCGGCGAAATCGACGCTTCCGGCGAACGACCGGAGGTAATCGAGCGCATCCGCAAGCTCGACCACGTCGCCATACTTTGCATCGATATCGAACAGGTTGGCCTCGTGCGGTCCGGCAGCGCGGTCGCCGACCGCTTCGCGAACGACGATGGTGTGATAGCCATATTGCATGGAATTGACGGCCGAGGCCCGGATGCAACCACTCGTCGTGCAGCCGGCCAGGATGACGGTATCGACGCCGAGCAAGCGCAGATCGATGTCCAGGCTGGTGCCAAAGAACGCGCTCGCGTATTTCTTTGTCAGCACTTTTTCGCCCGGCAGCGGCTTAATTCTTTGATCGACTTCGATCAGCGGCGAGCCTTGCTGCAGGATCGCGAGCGAGGGCACTTTCTTCGCAAAGACGCCCGCGTCGTGCATATCCTCGGCATAGGCGACGGTCGTGTAGAAAACCGGCAGCTTGCCGCGACGGAACGCCTCCAGAAGCGCCCGCGTGGCGTTGATCTCCCACGAGAAGTCGCCGCCCAAAGGCGTGCTGGGATCCGTAAAGCCGTTAATGAAGTCCACGATCACCAGAGCGGGATTCCGGCCGTAACCCGAGCGGCTCGCAAAGCCCTTGCGCTGGTAATCAGCCCGCGTGTCGCGCTGCCAATCGTTCATCGTCGCCCTCCGGACCTGCACGGATAAACAAGGATGGCGTCGCCACCGGCTGGTTGTCAACGACTTCGGGAGTAGCCGCCGCAGCAACGCTTCGCCGGCTGGCGGGCGCCGCCTCTTGCCGGTGCGCGCGCAACGTGGGACTGTTCTCTCGTCCGTTCGTCGCCAGCCGAGCGGATAAGGATCGTTCAACAAACTCTTTCAACAAACCCTTGCGTCTGTGGGGCATCCATGACCGACGACAATCGCATCCGTCCGCCTTTCAGTGGCGTCCGTGCCGGCTACGGTTCGGCCACCGGACCACGCTATCAGCCAAGTTCGCTTGTGATGCCGCGCGGGAGACTCGGCGCGAAGCGCACGATCGATGCCGCGCGCCGGCGGGAGCGGAAAGAAGGAGATATTGTGCGCCATCGGCGTAGACGTCGATGCGGTCGCAGGCTGGCTCGGCTCTTATGGCGGAGAGAATTCGCCGTGCGATATTTCCCGTGGCCTGTTCGCAGGCGAAATCGGCGTGCCGCGACTGGTGAAGCTGTTCGACCGGCTCGGCATCCCGACCAGCTGGTTTATTCCCGGACATTCCATCGAGACATTTCCTACGCAGTGCAAAATGGTGGTCGACGCCGGACATGAGATCGGCATGCACGGCTATTCGCACGAGAACCCCATTGCCATGACGCCGGAGCAGGAAGAGGCGGTCATGGACAAATGCATCGAACTGATCGAGCGCCTCAGCGGACGGCGCCCCAGCGGCTACGTTGCGCCGTGGTGGGAATTCTCAACCGTCACCAACGAGCTGCTGCTGCGAAAGGGCATCAAGTACGACCACAGCCTGATGAATGACGATTTCCACCCGTTCTACGTGCGGGTCGGGGATAGTTGGACGCTCATCGATTATTCGAAGCATCCGAGCGAGTGGATGAAACCGCTGGTGCGCGGCGAGGAGACCGACCTGATCGACATACCGGGCAGCTGGTACCTCGACGATCTGCCGCCGATGATGTTCATCAAGAGCGCCCCGAACAGCCACGGCTTCATCAAGCCGCGCGACATTGAAGAGCTTTGGTGCGATCAGTTCGATTGGGTCTATCGCGAGTACGACTATGCCGTTTTCGCCATGACCATTCACCCGGACGTCTCCGGGCGGCCGCAGGTGCTGCTGATGCTGGAGCGGATCTATGACTATCTCTCCAAGCATGCCGGCGTGAGGTTTTGCACGTTCGACGAGATCGCCGACGATTTCCGCCGCCGCAATCCGCGGCATACCGCCCCCGCCGAAGCGGCGCGGGCGGGCTGAACGGCTAACGGCGATGTGCGCCTTGTGCGGCATGCTCGGCGGCAGGGGCGAGTGGAGCGACAGCACCAGCGCCCCGGCCGTCTTTGCCGGACGGGCGGAGCCGCAGACGCGACTGCGGGAGCGCCAGGGGCGTACCCGCATTCTCAACGCCGTCCTCAAGGACCATGGCGTGACGGTTAAAGACTGGTCGGGTAATTCGTATTTGCTGACCAGCCGCACCGGGCGAACGGCGATCGTCGCCACTGTCGGTGAAATCTGGGCCGCCGCCGAGGGGCTGGGCGGACGCGCGTGCGACCCACTCGATGAAGGCTACTTGAGCGCTCTCGCCAAAAGCGGGCGCTGAGCACGAACACTATGGGAAGCTACAGCGACCTAACGCCGGTCAACATTATCACCGGCTTCCTCGGCAGCGGAAAGACGACGCTGCTGCAACGCCTGCTGCGTTCGCCGCAATTGTCCGACGTCGCCGTGCTGGTCAACGAGTTCGGCGAGGTCGGGCTCGACCATCATCTGCTGCAAGGCGTTGCCGAGAGCACGCTGCTGATGGAAAACGGCTGCTTGTGCTGCGCGGTGCGCGGCGATCTGCAAAAGGCGCTGCGCGACCTGTTGTCCCGACGGACCCGGGGTGACGTACCGTATTTTCGCCGCGTCGTTATCGAGACGTCCGGATTGGCCGATCCGGCCCCGATCGCCTACACGTTGCTGTCGGAAGCCGTTCTGCGCCATCATTTCCGTCTTTCCGGGATCGTCACGACGGTCGACGCCGTGAACGGCGCGGCACAACTCGACGATTTCGCCGAAGCCGTCCGACAAGTGTCGATGGCCGACCGGCTGGTAGTGACGAAAGCTGATCTTTCCGACGAGACAACGCTTGCGGCCTTACGTGCCCGGTTGCGGGCGTTCAACCTGTCCGCGCAAATACTGGATTCCACCAGCGTCTTTGGCGACTTTCACCGGCTGCTGACCGACGACATCTACGACACGGAAGGCAAATTCCGTGAGGCCAGCCACTGGACCGCCGAGGAGGTGCACGGATCGCAAGATCACACTGCTGACATTCGCTCATTCGCTGCGATCTTTGACCGCCCGCTCGATTGGACCGCGTTCGGCGTCTGGGCCAGCATGCTGCTGCATCGGCATGGGGCCGACGTGCTGCGTCTCAAGGGATTGTTGAACGTCGCCGGCGTGCCGACGCCGGTGCTGATCAACGGGGTGCAGCACATCGTCCACCCGCCGAGCCATCTGGAAGCTTGGCCGGATGCCGACCGGCGCTCGCGTCTAATTTTTATCGTGCGCGGGTTGCAGCGCGCCCGCATTGAGCATTCGCTCGCGGTCTTTAACGATCTGGTCAACCCAAGCGGCGTTTCCGGCATGAACCGGCAATCCGCCTGACCAAAAAATTACATCCGCCGGTAGAAACCGGGTCAGCGGGCTCGCGGCGGCGCGCTTCGCGGGCGCCAGCCTGTGCGCAACGCGCGCACGACATAGTGCAGCAGGTAAAACAGCACCGCCAAAATCACCAACAGCACGATGGAGAGAAGCTTCTCGCCGAATGCCGGGTCGAAAATCGGTCCGCGATTGACGAAATACTCACTCAGGACCTCGATCGCCTGCAAAGTGGCGCCGGCACAGAAGATCACGCTGACAAGGATCGCCGCCTGAAGCGTGTCGAACACCAGGGTGTCGACGTTGAGTTCGGTCACATTGCGGAAAATCTCGCCGCGGAACGACTGCCAATGGGCAAAAGCATAGGCGGCGATACCGACGACGGAAGCGAACCAGAATACGACGTTGTTAAAATGGATGAATGGAATGTGCGCGACCAGATAGGTCTCGAACGGGCGATAGAAATAAAGAAAGATGAGGAGGATGACGACCGCCACGATCCATATCCAGAACTGCTGCTGTTTTGTGGTATCGTCCGCCATATTCGCCATCTAAGTGTGGACTCTGCGGAAGATCGTAATTCATTCCGGCGTGATGTCAAAACCTCGCGCCGGCGCTGTGTTTCTGCAACGCCAGCGAGCGCCCGCGAATGAGTTGACAACCGCGCGCCGCTCCGGGACTATGCCGGCCTCCGGGATTTATTGCTGCTAAAGTGGGCGTGTGGAACGCGCTCTTTTACGTGCCCCGAAGGTGCGGACCCTGTGGGAGTAGCGACGAGAGGGATTGGTGCACGCTTTGGCCCAGAAAAACGTGCCGAGGCGACCAACGCAGGGGGTGATATGAGTAGCCGGCTCGGCATTGATGTCGGCGGGACTTTTACGGACCTGCTTTTGTTCGACGAGCGCTCGGGCGCGATGCGGCTATTGAAGACGCCGTCAACGCCCAGCGACCAGTCGGTCGGCATCCTCAACGGGATTCAACAGCTGATCGAAGAGACGGGCGTCGCCGCCTCCGATATCGCCACGCTTCTCCATGGCACGACGGTGTCCACCAACATCGTGCTGGAGGAAAAGGGCGCCAAGGTCGGTCTCCTGGTCACCGAGAACTTCGAGCAGGTTCTGCATCTCGCGCGTTCGCAGACGCCGGGACCATTGGCCGGCTGGATCATCATGCAGAAGCCGGATCCGCTGGCGGATCTCGAACTGACCCGCGGTATTCGCGAGCGCATCAGTGCGCGCGGCGACGTCATCACGCCGCTCGACGAAGCGTCGGCCCGCAAGGCGGTGCGCGAACTGGTCGAGCGGGGCGCCGAAGCCATCACGGTTTCGTTGATGCATTCATACGCGAACCCGCAGCACGAGCAGCGGATCAAGGCCATCATCGAGGAAATCGCGCCGGAAATGACGGTATCGCTGTCTTCGGAAATCCTGCCGGAATTCCGCGAGTATGAGCGCACCCTGGTCACCGTCATGAACGCCTATGTGCGTCCAAGCATGCGGCGCTACCTGAGCGGCTTCGAGGAAAAACTCCGTCAGGTTCAGTTCCAATCGAGCGTCAACATCGTGCGCTCCGACGGCGGCCTGATGAGCGTCGAGCGTGCCAGCCAATCGCCGGTACACACCATGCTATCCGGCCCCGCCGGCGGCGTGTCCGGTGCGGCGTTCATGGCGTCGCTCGCCGGGCACCCGCAAGCCCTCGGCTTCGATATGGGCGGCACCTCGACCGACGTGTCCTTGATCGAGGACGGTAAGCCGACCATCTCGCGGCAAACTTCGATTGGCTATTACCCCATCAAGGTACCGTCGGTGGACGTCCACAGCGTCGGTGCTGGCGGCGGCTCGATCGCACACGTGCCTATGACCGGAGCGCTTCGCGTCGGCCCGGAAAGCGCTGGCGCGGTGCCAGGGCCGGCCAGCTACGGGAAGGGCGGGGACCAGCCGACGGTTACCGACGCCAATGTTGTGCTGGGCCGCCTGCCGCCGAAGCTTCTCGGCGGCAAGATGATGCTCGACACCAAGGCGGCCGAGGAGGCGGTAGCGAAGATCGCACGCGCGCTAAGCCTCGACCTGCACCAGGCGGCGCAAGGCATTCTCGATATCGTCAACGAGAACATGTTCGGCGCGCTGCGGCTCGTCACCGTTCAGAAGGGCCTCGATCCTCGTGATTTTGCCCTGGTACCGTTCGGCGGCGCCGGCCCGCTGCACGGCAACGCCATGGCCATGCTGGCCGGATGCTATCCGGTCATCGTGCCGCCTACGCCCGGCGTGTTGTCGGCCTTGGGCTTTCTGTATTCGGACGTGAAGAACGAATTCGCCCAAACCTTCGTGCGAACGATCGACGACGCCGATCCCAGCCAGATAGGCGATATCCTCACCCGGTTGGGCCGCGACGCGCGAGCCTGGCTGCGCGAAGAGGGCATCGAGGAGCCTCGTCAGCGCCTGAATTACGAGGCCGATGTCCGCTACTTCCGGCAGGGCTACGAATTCTCCCTCGAAATCGATCCGGACCGGCTCGGCAGCGGCGCACTCGCCGACCTTGCGGGGCGTTTCGGCCTGGCCCATGAGCGCATTTATGGCTTCAAGCTCGACCAGCCGGTAGAACTCGTCAATCTGCGGGCTGTCGGGGTCGGCACGGTGCAAAAGATCAGTTTGCCGAAGTTCGACAAGGAGGGGCCCGACGCAGCCGGCGCGGTTGTCGAGCAGCATCGCGCCTATTTCGATGGCAGCTTCTCTTCGGTTAATGTCTATGACCGTACCAAGCTGCGTGCCGGCAACCGCGTCCGCGGTCCGGCAATCATCGTGCAGATGGACGCCACGACGGTGATCCACCCGAACCATACCGGCGAGGTCGACGAGTACCTGAATGTTCTGATTAGACCCGATAAGGCGTCCTAAGGCGCCTGGAGACATTCGATGACGAATTTCAGTCCCCTGAGCAGCACGGTAAGTTTTGACGACTTGCTCAAGGCCAACAAGCAGCAGTTCGACCGCGTGTTTTCGGCGCAGACCAAGGAATTGGGGCTGCTTGGTTCAAGCCATCGGCCGACGACATCCGCGGACCTCGCTTCCGCCAGTCTTGAGTCGGAAGCGGCCGTGCGGTCCTCCGATCTCTACGCCATGCTCAACCACAGGTTCGGTTCGCGCTGGTCGTCCGAGATTGTCGAGCATAAGACCGAACGCGGGTCGGTGACCGTGCTCTGCAAGCTGACCGTCGACGGCACCTCGAAGATGCAATTCGGTTCGGCGCGTGCCAACGGCGACGAGGGCGCAGCGCTACGCCGGGCGACGGAAGTGGCGCTGCGCGGCTGTGCCGAGATGTTCGGCGACGCTGCCGTGCTGGAGAGCCGCGCCGAACAGCCGACCGTCGGCACGCGCCCGTCGGCGCTACGCACCAATGGCGGCGCGGGCGGCAGCGCGGCCCCCGCGGTACCGCCGCGAGAAGGCCGTCGTCTGGACACCGTTTCGCTCGACCTGATCGAGAACGCGCTACGCAATGCCCGTCATGAAATGGATGCTGTGCTGTTCCGCTCGGCGATGTCGCCGGTGATCCGAGAGCAACATGACGAGTTCCCGATGATCACTGACCCGAAAGGGCGGATGATCGTCGGTCAGTTCGGATCCTACGTCAACGAGATGCTCGCGGAGCAAAAGTTCGACCTGGAGCCGGGCGACGTCATACTGCAAAGCGACCCGTACAAATGCGGCGGCGCTATCAGCCATGTTAACGACTGGATGGTGCTGGTGCCGGTTTTCCACCAGGGCGAACTGGTCGGCTTCACCTCGATGTTCGGCCACATGATGGATGTCGGCGGTTGGGTGCCGGGCAGCATGCCGACCGACGCCACCTCGATCTTCGGTGAGGGTCTCCGCATTCCGCCGCTCCTCCTCTATCACCGCGGCGAAATCAACAAACCGGTGCTCGACCTCATTATGAACAACACGCGCACGCCGGAGATGAACTACAGCGATCTCATGGCGATCATTGCCGGCTGCCGGGCCGGCGAAAAGCGTGTGATCGAAATCTGCGATCGTTTCGGCCGTGAAACGTACAAGCAGGCCTGCGACGCGCTACTTGATCGAACCAACCGCGCAATGCGCAAGCTGATCGTGCAGAACCTCCCGGAGGAGCCGAAGTCGTTCGAGGATTATCTCGACGACGACGGCCGCGGCAACGGCCCCTTCAAAATGAAGCTGACCGTGTGGCGTGAAGGCGACAACGCCTACTTCGATTGGACCGGTACGTCTCCGCAAGCACCGGGGCCGATCAACTTCTATCTGCACGAGGGCATGTTCAAGATGTTCATCGGGGTCTACATGATCATGGTGTTCGACCCCCAGATCCTCTTCAACGACGGCTTTTACGATCTCATCCACGTCACTCTGCCCAAAGGTTCGCTGGTGCAGCCCGACTTTCCCGCGGCGCTGGGCTCGCGCACTCACGCGCTGTCAAGGCAGTTCGACGTGCTCGGCGGGGCGCTGAGCTACAATGCGCCGGAAATGGCGACGGCGGCCGGCTACGGCTCCAGCCCGCATTTCCTTTATTCGGGCGTGGACAAGGCGGGCAGGCCGTTCCAGCTCATGGAAATTCTCTACGGCGGAATTCCAGGTCGTCCGGTCGGCGACGGGATGGATGGCCATTCGTGGTGGCCGCTGTTCCAGAACATCCCGAGCGAGTACCTGGAAACGTACTATCCATTGCTCATCGAGGGCTATACGAGCATCATCGATACCGGCGGCGCCGGCAAGCATCGCGGCGGCAACGGAGTCGAGAAGATTTTTTTCATGCTCGAAGAAGGCGACATCTCGATCCACGACGATCGTCACGCCAGCCAGCCCTGGGGCATCCTCGGCGGACGCCCCGGAGCGTGTTCCGAGAAGTGGCTGGTGCGCAAGGATGGCAGCCGCCAGCCGCTGCCGTCAAAGTGCGATAACGTCAGGGTTCGTGCCGGCGATCGCGTGATTTTCCGCACTGCCGGCGGCGGCGGCTGGGGCGACCCGCTCGATCGCGATCCGCTTCGGACCCGCAACGACGTCGCCCGAAAACTGATGACCGAAACCAAGGCCCGCGAGGAATATGGCGTCGTTCTGAGCGGTCCCGATCTTGACATCGATCGCCGCGCCACGGACGAACTACGCGACAGTATGCGGCGGAATCGAAAAACTCCTAAGCTTTTCGATTTCGGTGAGCGCAGGCCAAATACTTCGACCCGCGCCGCTTAATACGCTATGAGCGGTAGCGGACAATGACAGGGCAAGAACTTCAAGAAATGGGACGAGTGGGCTATGCTTGAAGTCGTTATCAGTCTCGTGGTCGTCGCGATTATCCTCATTGCGATTTTCTACATCATCTCGATTTGGATCTATAAACGCGCGCCCTCCAATATGGGTTTCATACGCACCGGCTTCCTGGGCACCAAGGTGTGTCTGGGCAAAGGCGCAATTGTGCTGCCGGTGTTTCATGACATCAGCTGGGTCTCGCTCGAAACGATCAAATTCGCCGTCAGCCGGGCGCGCGAACAGGCGATTTTGACGGCCGACAACATCCGCGTCGACGTGAATGCCGAATTTTATGCCCACGTCGGACATACCGAAGACGCGGTGCTGACCGCGAGCCGCACCCTCGGCGAAAAGACGTTCGATGCCGAGAAGGTCCGTAACCTGCTCGAAGCGAAGGTCGTCGGCGCGCTGCGCAGCTTCGCCGCCACCAAGACGCTCAAGCAACTGCACGAAAACCGCGACGCCTTCGCCCGCGAAATCAAGAACGACGTTAGCGAAAGCTTCGCCGCCAACGGCTTGATGCTCGAGGAAGTGACCATCGTCGCCCTCGAACAGTCGACCAAGGAATATTTCCGGTCCGACAACGTATTCGACGCCGAGGGTCTCAAGGTCATCACCGAGATCACCTCCGAAGCCCGGCGCAAGGTCCACACCACCGAGAAGCAGACCACGGTTGCGATCCGCAACAAGGATCTGACCACCCAGCTCGAGCTTCTGGAAATCGAGCGTCAGGAAGCCGTCGCCCGCGCCAGCCAGGACAAGGAAATCTCCAACGAGCAGGCCAAGCAGTTGCGCGAGAAGCAGACTTTCGTGCTCGATCAGCGCCTGGCCGTGGAACAGAGGGAGCTCGAAAACGAAAAAGCGCTCGAGCAGCTTCGCACCGAGCGCGATATCGCTTTCACGGCCGAGGCCAAGCGTCGTGAAATCGCGCAGGTGCAAAAGGAATTGGCGCTGGAGCAGGAGCGCCGCGACCGCGAGATCGCCCTGATCACCAAAGCGCGCGAAGCGGAAATTGCCGAGATCAACCGCAACCTTGCCCGCGAACGCGCCGAACGCGACAAGGCTATCGATCTCGCCGCCAAGGAACGGGAACGCCAGGAGGCGGAGATTGCGCGCGCCACGGCGGTCGCCGCGGCCGAGGAAAAAGCCCGCGACCAGCGCCATCAGGTGAGCGAAGAGACTGCCCTTTCGTTGCGCAAGCGCAGCCTCGAGACCCGGCTCGGTATTCTGCAGGTTGACCGCGAGGAGGCGATTGCAGCGGCCAAACAGGAAAAGGCAGTTTCCGACGAGCGAGCGCAGATATTGAGCGAGCAGCAGCGTTTTGTGCTCGAGCGGCGCTGGGAGGTCGAGCAGGAGGAAATCCGCAAGCAGCAGGCGCTGGAAGCTGCGCAGATCCAGAAAGAAATCGCCATCATCGAAGAGACCAAGCAGCGCGAAGCCGCCGAAATCCGCCGCACCTTGGCAACGCAAATCGAGGAGATGAGCCGCGAGATTGCGCTCATCGCCAAGGAAGGCGAACGCGAGCGCAGCGACATCGATCGCTTTTTGGCCCGCGAGCAGGCAGAGCGCGATCGCGAGATTGCGTTGGCCGCGAAGACCCGCGAACTTGAGATCGCCGAGACCAAACGGCTTGCCAGCACGGCCGAGCGCGAGAAGGCCGAACACGTGGTTGAGTTGGTGCGCGTCGTAGCCGATGCCGAACGCTCTCGTCAGGTTGAGGTCATCGAGGCGGGCAAGAGCGCGGATGCCCGCCGCATCGACGAGGAGAGCAAGGCGCAGGTCATGCGCATGCACATGATTACCCAATCCGAGGCGCGCAAAGCCGCCGCGGACCTCGAAGCCGACGCAACGCTCATCCGAGCCCGCGCCACTACCGAGGCGCAGAAGATCGGCGCAGACGGTATCGAACGCGAGGCGGGCGCGCGCGGTCGCGCGGAAATGGAGGTCGAGCAGCTTCGCATCGCCAATTCGCAACGCATGCTCGAAGCCGAGGCGACCGGCCTGGAGGCCAAGGCAGAGGCACTCAAGAAGTACAACGAGGCTGCCACTTTCCTTGAGCTCGCGCGGTTGCGGATCGAGGCCGAACGCGATGTTCACATCGATCAGGCCAAGGCAATGGGCACGGCGCTTTCCGGCGCCCAAATCCGGATGTATGGCAGCGGCGACGGCACCATGGACACGATCCGCGGGCTGTTCACGCAAGGTTTCGGGATCGGCGAGGTGCTCGAAGGTTTGGCGCAATCGCTTCCCGAGGGCCTGCGTCAGCGCTTGAGCGCCAACGGCATCCAGGGCCTGCTCGGGCGGCCGTATAACGGCAGTTCGCTGAAGCAGACCTACGAGCATCTCAACGCGCTCGTGCAGGAGCACATGCGGACCAAGAAGGCCCGGGAGGTTCCGTTCCCGGAGGCGCTCACGCGGCTTGGTGAACATGCCGGGGAGAACGAAGATCTGCGTCAGGCGATCAAGCTGTTGTCGGAGTTCAACCAGGAAGGCGCGCTCGATAATGTTCCATTCGACTCGGTGTGGACCATGATCAATGCAGTCGCGAAATCCGCGGGCTAAATCGGCCGCAAAATGAGCGAGTTCGACGTCGTCCTCGATCACGTTTCAAAGACCTATCCGGGCGGAGCGCGCGCGGTCATCGATTTCAACGCCGAACTGAAGCATGGCGAATTCGTCGCCATGCTCGGGCCGTCCGGCTGCGGCAAGACCACGACGTTGCGCATGATCGGCGGCCTTGAAGAGGCGACCGAGGGCAAGATCTTCATCTCCGGCAAGGACGTCACCGACCTGCCGCCGGCGCTCCGCGACACCTCGATGATGTTCCAGAGCTTTGCGCTGTTTCCCCATCGCACGGTGTTTCAAAACGTCGAATTCAGTCTGAAAATGAAGGGCATGGAAAAGAGCGCGCGGGATCGCCGCGTCTGGGAAATGCTCGAAATGGTTGGGCTCACCATCTTCGCGAGCCGGCGGCCGAGCGATCTTTCCGGCGGCCAGCAGCAGCGCGTCGCCTTGGCGCGCGCGTTGATCAGCCGGCCGACCGTTCTGTTGCTCGACGAGCCGCTGGGATCGCTGGATTTCAACCTGCGCCAGGCGATGATGATCGAGCTGAAAAAGGTTCAGCGCGAACTGAACATCACTTTCATCATGGTCACGCATTCACAGCAGGAGGCCATGTCGCTCGCCGACAAGGTGATCGTGATGAGCGACGCCGTTATCCAGCAGATCGGCACCTCGCGCGAAGTGCATGAGAACCCGCAGACGAAATTCGTGGCCGAGTTTATCGGCAACAACAATCTGTTCCAGGGCCGGATAAAGTCGCGCAGCGGGTCGATCGTTTTCGTCGAGTCGCTCGGTCGAGTGCTATACGTCAAGGTGCCGCCGGGCTTCAGGAAAGTTCCGATCGGCAAGGACGTGTGGTTTTCCGTGCGGGCGGACTTGATGAATACCGGCGAGAAAGAGGACATGGCGAACCGCATCGAGGGCAAGTACATCGCCAGCGAGTTCCTGGGCTCGCTTGAGACCGACGTATTCGAGGTGGCGCCGGGTCAATATGTTCACATCGAGCAGCACCGCCATGCCCAGGATTACATTTACAAGGTGGGCGAACGCGAGACTCTGTGCTGGCACGCGGAATCCGGAGTTCTGCTTGAAGATTCGCGAAAGGCGGCCGACGTCGCCGCGGCGTGAAATTGGAGTTTGGAAGATGGATAGCGTTCCTGTCGTCGACATCGCTCCTTTCCTCGACGGCACCGCCAAGGGCGAGGCGAGTGTCGCCGCCGCGGTCGATGGCGCCTGTTCCGCGCTCGGTTTTTTGATCATCTCCGGGCATGGCGTGCCGGACGCCCTGATTGACGACATGCGCCGCACGTCGTTTGATTATTTCCATCGGCCGGTGGAGGAAAAACTCAAGCTGCGTATGCCGCCGGATCGCTATCGCGGCTACATCTCGCTGGGAAGCGAAGCGCTATCCTATTCGCTGGGCGAAGAATCCCCGCCGGACTTCAAGGAGTCGTTTTCGATCGGGCCGGTCGACCCTCCCGACGACAGCTATCACCGCGCCGCCGCGCCCGGTAAGTTCTTTGCTCCCAACCTGTGGCCGGAACACCCTCCGGGCTTTCGGCCGGTGTGGGAGGCGTATTACCGCGAAATGGAACGCGTGGCGGCTACGCTGATGCGCATCTTCGCCGTCGGTCTCGGCATGGACAAACATTTCTTCGACGACAAAGTCGATCGGCACATCACCAATTTCAGCGTGCTGCATTATCCGGAGCAGTCGAAACCGCCCCTGCCTGGCCAGTTGCGCGCCGGCGCACATACCGATTACGGCAGCCTGACGATCCTGAAGCCGGATAATGCGCCGGGGGGCCTTCAGGTGCAGAAGGACGGCGCGTGGATTGATGTGCCGACCCTGCCTGGGACGTTCATCGTCAATCTCGGCGACCTGATGGCCGAGTGGACCAACGATCGCTGGGTTTCGACGTTGCACCGCGTCGTCAACCCGCCGCGCGACAAAGCGGTAGGAAGCCGGCGGCTTTCGATGGCGTTCTTCCACCAGCCCAACTACGACGCGGTGATCGAGTGCCTGCCGACCTGCACCGGGGACCAACGGCCGCCGCGCTACGGTCGGACTACGTCGGGCGAGCATGTCTGGATGAAGATCAACAAGCACCGGACGCCGGAGCTAGCGCAAACCAAGGCGTGAATCAGCCGCAACCGGAGTCGCGCCGTGGGACGCTTTATCAATGTGGCAGGGGCTCAAACCGGGCCAATCGCCCGCGACGAGTCGCGACAGCGGGTGGTGTCGCGGCTGGTTGAGTTGATGCGCGAGGCCAAGTCGCGCGGCAGCGACATTGTGGTCTTTCCCGAACTGGCGCTCACCACATTTTTCCCGCGCTGGTGGATGGAAGACGAGGCCGAGATCGACAGTTTTTTTGAGCGAGAAGTGCCTGGCCCGGCAACGCGGCCGTTGTTCGAAACCGCAAAATCGCTCGAGATCGGCTTCTATCTGGGATACGCGGAACTGGCGCGGCACAATGGCATTGCGCACCGCTACAACACCGCAATCCTTGTGGACAAGAACGCGGAGATCGTCGGCAAGTATCGCAAGGTGCATCTGCCCGGTCATGCCGACAATCGTCCGCACTATCCGTTTCAGCATCTCGAGAAACGCTATTTCGAACCCGGCGATTTGGGATTTCCGGTGTGGCGCGCGTTCGGTGGCAACATCGGGATGTGCATCTGCAACGATCGCCGCTGGCCGGAGACCTATCGGGTCATGGGAATGCAAAGCGTGGAGCTGATCGTACTCGGTTACAACACACCGACCCATCTTCCGTGGGTACCCGTCTACGATCATCTGGCCGACTTCCACAACCACTTGTGCATGCAGGCGGGCGCCTATCAGAACAGTACGTGGGTCGTCGGCATTGCCAAGGCCGGCAACGAAGAAGGGAGCGAGCTTCTGGCCGGCAGTTGCATCGTCGCTCCTTCGGGCGAGATCGTCGCTCAGTCGACGACGAACGGCGACGAGGTCTTTACGGCGAAATGCAATCTTGACATCAGCAGTTACAACAAAGTGGCGATGTTCAATTTCGCCGAGCATCGGCGCATCGAGCACTATCAGCTGATCACGCAGCGGATCGGCGCGGTTCCGCCCCCAACCTAGCGCCGTCGATCGCTCCAAGACGGTCGAAGCGTCGGCGTGTCCATGTCGCCGGCACCGCATGTTACCGTGTCCGGATAAAGAGCCTTTTGACAGATGATATCCAGCGCCGTTCGCCGTCGTCTTCAAAGGCGGATCCCAGCAATCGTTCGATACCTTCGCATCGGGATGCGCTATGCGCCGCCCCGCCTGGTATTCTTTTGCATTGTTCTGGCTATGAAAGCCGGGTTGCCAGGAAGTCGCTTGCTGCCGCGCGCTTTTGCTGCGCTCGTGCTGCTACGGCTCAGTGAAGATCCCAAATATCGGTTTGCACGTTCGAGTTCACATGCATTAGCCGCCACGACAATCGAAGTGTTGTACCGGTCGGGCGCCTACGAAGAGGCGGTCGAATATGTCGATCGTGATTTGGCCTTGTCGATGCGGCCGAGGAAGTTCCTCAGGTCCCTGTTCGACATGGGCGAAGGAGCGGGCGACTATGGCGATGGCAATTCGTTTTTTCTGGCGCGGTCGCGGAAGCTCATTTTCAAAGCGGGATCGTTGTTCGAGTTGGGGCGATTTGCCGAAGCACTGGAGGCGACGAGATCGGCGGTTCAGCTGCTGTCGTCGCGCAACGAGCCTAACTGGCTGCGGCTGCGGGGTCATCTCGAGCTGCTTTGCGGGGATGAAACCGTCGGAGGTGAGTTTCTACAGGCCGCGGCGTTTCGAAGCCCGTCGTTTTTATGCCCGCACCAAAATCTCGCGGCACACACCCCGCAGGAATACATTCCGACAGAGCTCGACCAAAACTCGGGCATCACCGGCCGCTTGTTCGATGCGTATAACTATGTCGGTCAGCGCGTCGCGCATGTCGGCGAGGGACAGCTCAGCGCGGCGCTGTATGCAAAAGCGTTACGTGCTCAATGCGAGTTGGACCGGCAGGATCTCATTGTCTCGCCGGAATGCCTCGCACTGTTAAAGCGGCTAGGAATCGAACTGAACGATCTGCGCGTATTGCCCTGGGAGTGGTTTACCCAAATCGGCCACGAGGGAATGCTGGACATCCTGTTCCGCATGCGCGAACTGGGATGGTGGCACGGAAAGGCAGTATTGCTCGCGAACCCTGCCGACGTCGCAAATTCGGCGTTCATGTTTCTCTACGACGATCAGGGGCAGGTTCTCCTGCCTGACCTCAACATAAGCCGCAGCCTGGGCCGAGAGCTTTTTTCGCTCCAACGCAGATGTGGTCTTGCCTTCAACGCTTTCCAGATGCCGACGGGCGAGGTTGTGCCTTGGCAGGAAGCAGGCGCGATAATGATGCGCCAGTGGGAATCCGAGGGCCGCGGTCATCCGATCCGCGATGTTTTCGACTCGAGATTGGCGAATGATTCCGCTACGGCGAATCGTGTCGCCGACTTGAAACGCCGTTGGGGCATGAAGCCCGATGACTGGTACGTCTGCCTGCACATGCGCGACGCCGCACGGTATGGCGAGCAGGAGGGGCTGGGCCAAACCCATCGTAACGCGGATTCCAAGAGCTACATTTCGACGCTAAAGCACATAACCGGGCAGGGCGGCTGGGTGGTAAAGATGGGCGGGCCCAAATCGCCGATACTACCGCCACTTCCCGGGGTAGTAGATTACGCGCGCGACCCCGGCCGAGCGGATATCCTGGATCTGTATTTGATCCGCCACGCAAGTTACTTCATCGGTACGACGTCCGGTCTGACCAATGTCGCGGTTAGTTTTGGGGTTCCCTGCGCCTTGGTCAATTGTATTACGATCGACGCCCAATTGTGGGGTAAAGCGGTTCAATTCGTGTCCAAGCGTGTACATCTACGGGGAGGGCGAATGCTCAAGCAGCGTGAGACGACGTCGTCGCCGTGGCGATGGCGGGTGTTTAGCGCGGAATCCATCGCGCGCCATAACGCGATCGCGGAAAACAACGACGACGACGACATCTTGGAAACAGTCAAGGAAGTGGAATGCCTCGCGCGCGGCGTAGCGGAGAAATACGAGAGCGGCTTCGAAAACCCGGAACTGCTCCTGGAGCGTTGGCGCGGAAGCCTCGGGCTGCCGCATTTTTATGGGACCGCGAGGCCGGGGCTTTATTGCCTTAAAAAGTTCGAGGACGAGTTTCTTGACTGACGCCAACCCGCGGGCGGCGAGCCAGATGACGGTCAGCGGATTAGTCCGGCGCGCTGTCGACGATATCCGCCCGATCTTTGTCCGCAATCGCACTTGGCGCGACCTTGCGACGGTCGACATACGTTCGAAATACCGCCGCACGTTTCTCGGTCCGTGGTGGATCACCGCCTCGCACGGACTTTTTGCGCTAACGATCGGCGCCGTTTCGGGTAAATTTCTGGGCGCAGATATGCGGACATATCTGCCGTATTTCATTACTGGCATCACGATATGGAACTTCGTATCGGGCACGGTCAACGAATCTTGCGGCACCCTCGTGAGTTCGAGCGGACTGATCAAAGCGACAAGCCTGCCGATCGGGTTTCACGTAATGCGCATGATCCAACGCAACTTCATCATATTTCTTCACAACAGTGCGATCATTCCACTTGTCTGGCTCGCTTACCCATGGGCCCTCGGCCCCAGCGCTTTATTATCTATCCTCGGACTCGCGGCTATTTACGCGATCACAGCGTCGACATCGCTCATTGTAGCTATCGTCTGTAGCCGCTATCGTGACGTTCCTCCTGTGGTCGGCGCTATCCTGCAGATTCTGTTTTTCGTGTCGCCAATCATCTGGACGCCAGAACAGTTGCACCGCGGTCACGTTATTTTAGCGCTCAATCCCGTCACTCATTTTCTAGCGGTGACGCGTGATCCACTGCTCGGTCGACCGGTCGCGATCGAATCATGGATAGTGGTCGCGGGGGTAACCGCAGTCGTTTTCGCAACCGCTGCGTTAGTGTATGCCCGCTACCGCAACCGGGTTGTGTTTTGGGTCTGATGAGCGCCGGAAAGCAATGCCGCAAATCGTTGTCGACCGCCTCACTATCGATTTTCCCATCATGCGTTCGCGGCATTCGTTGCGGACCGCCGCGGTCCAGCGGCTGTCGCGGGTCGGCGGACATACTATCGACGCGGGTAGCCGGCAGTATGTTCGCGCGTTAAGCGACGTCACCTTTTCGCTGTCCGGTGGCGATCGACTGGGGCTGATCGGACCGAACGGGTCGGGAAAGACGACATTGATCAGGAGCATTGCCGGAGTCTACGAGGCGACGGCCGGCCGGGTAACAGTCGAGGGAACTTGCGTTCCCATGTTCGATATTGGCATCGGCTTCGACGAAGAGAGCAGCGGCTATGAAAACATATTCATTCGTGGCACCATTCTTGGACTAACCGCCAGGCAGATCAGGGCAAAAGTTCCCGAGATCGCCGAGTTTAGCGAACTCGGCGATTATTTGGATTTGCCGATCAGATCCTACTCAAGCGGCATGAGCCTTCGGCTGATGTTCGCTATTGCCACGAGTCTGGAAGGTGACATCGTGCTGATGGACGAATGGTTGGCCGTCGGCGATGCAAGCTTTCGACAAAAGGCAAACGAGCGTTTGCGTCGAATCACCAGCGATTCGGGCATTTTAATATTGGCGTCGCACGATCATGCATTGTTACACGAGGTGTGTAACAAGGGAATGATCATGGAGGCGGGCTGCATAACAGCCACCGGGCTCATTGACGAAATGCTCGCCCGGTCGACGGCCCAGCCGTTATGAAACTGGAAATCGGAAGAAAAATGGAAGGCCAGCCTCTCAAGGCGCGCCATCCGTCGATTGCGATCGTGGTACCAAATTACAACCACGCCAGTTTTCTGTCAGAGTCGCTGACCAGCATTGCTTCACAGACGACTGCGCCGGACGAAGTACTGATAATAGACGATGCGTCGACCGACGACAGCGTCAGAGTAATCACCGAATTCATCGCTTCTCATCCGACATGGAAGCTGGTCAGGCATGACGAACGTTTGGGGGTCAACGTCACTCAAAACGAAGGCATCCACCAGGTACAATCCGACTGGATCCTGTTTCTCGGCGCCGACGACGAGCTTCATCCGACTTACCTCGCCAAGGTCGTCGATCAATTGTCGCGCGGTCCGGACGCCGGTCTGGTCTGCGCTTGCGTAGAGCTGATAGGGCGGACGGAGAGAAACAATCTCCGGCCCCCGATCATCCCTTCGGCCGAGCCCAGATACTTTCCTTCGGAGATGTATAAAAGATTGCTCCGCTCCGGAGACAATTATCATATCGGCACCGTCACGCTGTATCGGCGAACGGCGCTTATGGCGTTCGGGGGCTTCGACCCCGGTCTCGAGTCTTTGGCTGATGGCGTATTGGCCAGGCAGATTGCTTTGCGCTACGGCTTTAGCTTCATTCCCGAAGTACTGGGCTATTGGCGCAGACACGGAGACAACTATTCCGTCACGACCGTCACGCGGGCTGACAGTATCAACCCGCCGCTGGCCCATATGAGGCGCCGGATCGCGGCCGAACAGAAGCCCAATTTCGAGCCCGACTATGATAAACGTCTGGAGCGAAGAGTGCGCTTTAACGGCGCTCGGCTCATTCTGCTTGAGCGAGGCGTCTCGACGTCTCTCAAACACGATCGGCTGATGGCGCTGCTGGCGCCTGGCTCGCTGGACCGTGTTCTTCTGGAAGTGCTATTAAGGTTGCACTCCAACCTTGCCTTGGGATGGCTCGTCGCGCGCATGCGCCCGATGTCCGTGCGAAAATATTGCAGCCAATTCTTTCTCCGACGATCAATACTGCCGGCGAACGAACGGCGTTCTTCTTGAGCGCTGTCTCCGGATTTGCGCGGACCGTCAGTTCCGTCCGTCACTCCTTGTCGCGATCAAAGCTCTCGACGCCATCAATGGCGTCAACAAAATCATCCGGTTCTTCATCGCCTGAGGAAACTCAAGCCCCTGCGGCCAAGCCCGGCCTCGGACTTTTCTCGACCTCGATCGGGCTGTTTCTCGCCGAAGGCCGTCGCAAGATCTTCAACCGCTACCGGCCATTGCTTCGGCGTCTGTTTGCGCCGCTGTCAGCCGCAGCGGACCGGTCCTTGCAATCCAGTGCCGTTGGCGGTCGTCTTTTGCGCTTAACGTCACATTGCATTGCGCGACAACGCTGCATCCTCGCGCGGGCGTTGCTGTTTTCGATCAGATACGGTCTGGCGGCAGCGGTTCAAATTCACCTCGCCGCGGGGGATAAGCAAAGCGCGCTCCGGGCAGCCCGGATCGGTAATTTGCTGTTCAGATATGAAATTCGAGCCCGCGCCGGCTTTTCGGTTCGAGCCTATACTGCAGCGCTGTTTTATTGCGGTCGCCACGACACGATCGCACGTGAATTTCCAACGGTAGAGCCGCTTCCAGGCTATTTTTTGAACTATTTCGTCGGCGTCGCGCACCTGTATATGCTGCGGGCGGAAACGGCCGAATACTTCCTGCAGGCCGCGGTTCAGTATTCGTCAGGCCGCAATGCGCTTGCAATTCGTCAACTTGGCCGAACATTCCTTCTGCGAAACGATCTTACGCGAGCCTCTCAATGCTTCCAGCGGTCAGTTGAAATATCGCCGCCATCGGTGATGGCGCACCAAAATGCCGCTGCGCGCTATGATGCGGAACACTACGTCCCTGCCGATTGGGAACTCGCCGATGCCGGCCGGCTTTTGATCTACGACAACTACATTCAGCTGGGCGAAGATTTTTACGGCCAGGGACGGCCTGCCGACGCTTTTCGCTATTATCAAAAAGCGCTCGACTATCAGGATCAGCTTCGGCCCCAGTTTCCAATCCCGCAATCCCTTCGCAGCGAGCTGGCCGTGCGCTGTCCGGCCTTCGACCAGGACTTGCCAATTTGCCTTCTCGGGTACGAATGGGTGACGCAACTTGGCCATATCGGGTTTCTTGATCTGCATGTGCGGATTGGAAAGACCCGAGCCGATGCAAGAGCAAACTATGTTTTGCTGGCGCCACAGCGAAAGATCGCCAATCCTGCCTTCCTTCGCTGCTTCGACAAGACGCTGTGTATCCTTCACGATGAGGAACTCATCAATAAACTCTCTCCGTACCAGAGAACGGTTGGCGATCAGTTCATCGCAGTTCGCGGAGATCGGGATGCCGCCGAGCCGTGGTCGCGCGCCGCCGCGCGCGCGCAAAAAAGGTGGGCCGACGAACGGCGAGGGCCCCTCATCGGACTTGCGCCGGACGATCGCGATTTCGGCAAATGTGTTCTCAAGGCCCTGGGGTTGGGCCTCGACGATTGGTATGTCGGCCTTCACGTGCGCGAAGGGGGCCTTTACGGAGACGGAATAGGAACGATCGCATCACACCGATCCGCCCGCATTGAGGACTACAAACCCGCAATCGAAGAGATTACCGAAGCTGGAGGGTGGGTTTTCCGGCTTGGCGATCCCTCGATGCGGCCGCTTTCGCCCTTGCCCCGCGTCATTGACTATGCCCGAAGCCGGTTCAAGTCGCCGCGAATGGACGTATTTCTGTTTGCTACCAGCCGCTTCGTCATTGGAACGACGTCGGGCCTGACGACCGCGGTACAGGCGTTCGGGACGCCATTGTTGGTCGTCAACGCAATCTCGAATGACTGTCAGCCATGGCCGGCCAACACGGATTTTCTCCTGAAGAGAATTTACGACGGGCGAAACAAACGACTTTTAACCCTGCGTGAGATGATCAGCGACACAGTTCGGCCTCTGTTGATCAACAACAGCCTGATGCAGCGAAGGGGTTATAGAGCCTGCTCCAATCGGCCCGCCGAGATCAAAGATGCGGTGCGTTACAAACTTGGCTTGACCGCAGCATCGAACAAGGAGCCGCCACAGGATCGAGATCCGTTGTTCGATCTTTACGACGATTGCATCGCGGCCGACTCGTCTGTTTTCGGGGCTGCACGACCCGCCTTGCCGTTTTTACAATCCAACGTCGATTTACTGTCGTAACCACCGCTTCGAACCGTCAGCCGATGCTAACTAACCGCCAACAGCGCGCGACTCAGGTCATGATAAAGCTCGTCGGCATCTTCGAGCCCGGTGGAGAGCCTGAGCAAATCGCTGGGGCAGGGTGAGCCTTCGCCCTCGATCGAGGCCCGATGCTCGATCAGACTTTCGATACCGCCGAGAGAAGTCGCGCGCTTCCAAAGCCGCACCGCACCGGCGACGGCGATGGCGGCCTTTTCGCCCTTCTTTATCCGGATGGAAAACATGCCGCCGAATCCTCCGGCCATCTGACGCAAGGCGACTTCGTGGCCGGCATGCCGCACGAGACCGGGATAGAGCACCGCCGACAAAGCCGGATGCCCGTCGAGACGGCTGGCGAGCTTCGCAGCGGTTTCGGCCTGCGCGCGTACGCGTACGTCCAGCGTACGCATACCGCGCATCAACAACCACGCATCGAAAGAGCCTAGCGCGCTCCCGAGTTGCTGGCGCATCTTGCGAATACGAGCCCACAATTCGCTCTCGCGCGCGGTGGCAAGGGCGCCGGCGATGACGTCGGAATGCCCGTTGAGGTACTTGGTGGCGGAGTGCATGACGAGGTCGGCGCCGAGGGAGAGAGGCCGAGTGAAGATTGGAGTGGCCACCGTCGAATCGACGCACAATATGGCGCCCACGTTATGGGCGATCTCGGAAACGGCGGATATGTCGGTGATCGTCCACAGCGGATTGCTCGGCGTCTCGATCCAGAACAGGCCGGTCTCACCGGGCCGCACCGCATCGCGTATGGCATCGAGGTCGGAGGTGTCGACGAAAGTTACGCTGTGGCCATACCTGCCAATTTCACGAAGCCAAGAGCGAAATCCCCAATACATGACTTGCGACGCGATGATGTGTGTCGGCTTTTCCAAGGCCAGCAGAACGCCGGTCGCCGCAGCCATGCCCGAACCGAATACCAGCGCCTCCTCCGCCCGCTCGAGTTCTGCGATCAGGTTTTCCGCTTGCTGGACCGACAGGTTGTCCGTCCGACCATAGACGTAGCCCGCAGGGTAACCATTGTCGGCATCGCGCAGGTAAGTAGCCGACATATGGATCGCCGGAACCAGCGCTTTCGTCAGGGGTTCAGATGCGCCAAACGCTTGTGCAACAATTGTCCTGGTCGTGAACGGAGCGTTGGTTTGATCGTCCATGCGCTTTTCAAATCCGCAAGCCAGTTGTTGCTAACAATTTCGCTTCCCTAGCGTTCCCGCGAAGTGGACTTTTGCGCCATTGGGAATGGCGTCAGAGGCTTCAATGTTTCCTCATATAATGCTTATATATCAATGATTTATCTTATCGAAACAGGCCTTTCATATAACTGACGCGAAGCCCGGTGCGGTACTTCGCCATCGAGTGCCTGCTCCTGGTGAGAACACGATCGGGCGGACCAAGCGAGATCGCCGCATCCTTGTGGGGCGGCGAGCAGCGTTAAAACTATAGTCGTGGTCGCGCGCTGTTACATCCCTTCGGAGCGCCCGATCACGCGTCTTTGACGAGAAGTGTTTTCAGTTGTACCGGATCAGCCGCACGGCATTGCCGCAACCTGCCTCCGGCCCGCAAGACGCGATATGGCGCCTCCGCTCCTTCAACTCAAAGACGTCGCACTGAGCTTCGGCGGCGCGCCGCTTCTCTCCGGCGCGGAAATGTCGGTCTCGGCCGGCGAGCGTGTGGCTCTCGTCGGGCGTAACGGATCGGGCAAATCGACCCTACTGAAAATCGCAGCGGGACTCGTCGAGCCGGACCGGGGCACCGTATTCGTGCAGCCGGAGGCTTTGGTACGCTATCTGCCGCAGGAGCCAGACTTTGCCGGTTACGTATCAACGCTGGCCTACGTCCAGGCAGGACTCAGGCCGACGGACGATCCTCATGCCGCCCGCTATCTCCTGGAACAACTTGGCCTGACCGGGCAGGAAGAACCCGCGCAACTTTCAGGGGGAGAAGCGCGTCGTTCTGCGCTGGCGCGCGTGCTGGTGTCTTCGCCCGACGTCCTTCTGCTCGACGAGCCGACGAACCATCTTGACCTGACCACGATTGAATGGCTGGAGCGGGACCTTGATTCCCGCAGTACCGCGTTGGTGATCATCAGCCACGACCGGCGGTTTCTTTCCAATCTCTCGCGTTCGACCATCTGGCTCGACCGCGGTTGCACTCGACGCATCGAGCGGGGCTTTGCCCATTTCGAGGAATGGCGCGACATGCTGCTGGCGGAGGAGGAGCGCGAGCAACACAAAATTGATCGTAAAATCGTCGCCGAGGAACATTGGTTGCGGTACGGCGTAAGCGGCAGACGCAAGCGAAACATGCGCCGGGTAGGCCAGTTGCAGGCCTTGCGGCAGCAGCGGCGAACCCATCAGGCCGCGGTCGGCAACGCAGCAATTACCCAGAGTTCCGCGGCGCCGTCTGGTGCATTGGTCATCGAGGCTCGCGATATCTGCAAAAGCTATGGTGACCGTCCGATCGTCCGCGATTTCTCAATTCGCATCCAGCGCGGCGACCGTATCGGCATTGTCGGCCCGAACGGCAGCGGCAAGACGACGTTGATCAATATTCTGACCGGCGTTGTGCCTCCGGATACCGGCTCAATTCGCCTCGGATCCAATCTGGCGATAGCGGCGCTTGATCAGCATCGGGATAGTCTCGAGCCTAACGTCACGGTCAGGGAAGCGCTGACCGGCGGCCGCGGCGATACCGTCTTGGTCAACGGGCAGCCCAAACATGTTGTCAGCTACATGAAGGACTTTCTGTTCGCGAGCGAACAGGCGCGCACCCCGCTCGGCAAGCTTTCAGGCGGGGAACGCGGTCGCCTGATGCTGGCGCAGGTGTTGGCAAAGTCGTCAAACATGCTCGTCCTCGACGAGCCGACCAACGATCTCGACATGGAGACCCTCGACGTACTCGAAGACGCCCTTGGTGAGTATCCGGGCACTGTCCTCCTCATCAGCCACGACCGCGATTTTCTGGATCGGCTTGTGAGCAGCGTCATTGTGCCGGAAGGCGAGGGCCGCTGGGCCGAATATGCCGGGGGCTACAGCGACATGCTGGCCCAACGCGGCGCGGACCTGATTCGCCAGGCGCCCAAGCGTGAACCGCAAAAATTAACTCAAGAAGCCGCTCCGGTACCCAAAAAACCGCCCTCTAAGCGGCGGATGAGTTTCAAGGACAAGCATGCACTCGACACCCTGCCCAAGACCATCGCAGCGCTTCGAGCGGAAGCCGACGCGTTGCAGGTAAGGCTGGACGAGCCCCAATTCTACGTGCGTGACCGCGCCGCCTTCGAGGAAGCCGCTACTGCCCTTGGGAGCCTGCAACAGCGCATTGCGGCGGCGGAAGAGCACTGGCTGGAACTCGAAATCCTGCGTGAGGAACTCGCTGGCGCCGACATCGGCGGAGCACCGGCGACGACGGCCGGCCTGGCGGAATAAATCTTTGTTGTCAGTCCTACCGGCGCTGCGGCCGGGCGAATTCCGGCCTTGATCGGATGAACCGGAACTGCCACATCCGCACCACCATGAACATGCCCATTCGCCCGACCCTCGCCGCCGCTGGTTCGTCGGCCCTCGCCGCCGAAGTCGAGCGGCGCCGGACATTCGCCATCATCTCCCATCCCGATGCCGGCAAGACAACCTTGACGGAGAAGCTGCTTTGGTTTGGCGGCGCCATCACGCTTGCCGGCCAGGTCAAGGCCAAACGCGACCGGCGTTCAACCCGCTCGGACTGGATGGCGATTGAACGCGAGCGCGGCATTTCCGTCGTCACCTCGGTCATGACCTTCGAATACGAGGGTCGCATGTTCAATCTGCTCGACACCCCCGGCCATGAGGATTTTTCGGAAGACACGTATCGGACGCTGACCGCCGTCAACTCGGCGGTCATGGTTATCGACGCGGCCAAGGGCATCGAGCCACGCACGCGCAAACTGTTTGAGGTTTGCCGCCTCCGCGATATTCCGATCATTACGTTTATCAACAAGATGGACCGCGAGAGCCGGGATCCGTTCGAGCTTGTCGATGAGATCGAGAAGACGCTTGCACTCGATGCCGCACCGATCACATGGCCGATCGGGCGCGGGCGCGACTTTGTCGGCACGATCGACGTGGAAACCGGCGGCGTGCGCCTACTCGACGACGCCGGCTCCGCCGCAGAACTTCGGGAAATGTCGCTGACCGAGATCGCTGCCTTGAACCAGGCTTTCGACGGGGCGACATTTGCCGGGGAACTGGATCTCGTGCGTCAGGCCTGCAAACGGTTCGATCGGCAGGCATTTGCCGAGGGGCATATGACGCCGATCTTCTTCGGCAGCGCCCTTAAGAATTTCGGCGTTGGTGATTTGCTCAACGCACTCGGCACCCTGGCGCCGCCGCCGCGAGCGCAGGCGGCCGATAAGAGGATCGTCGCGGCTACTGAAGCCGGCATGACGGCTTTCGTTTTCAAGATACAAGCCAACATGGACCCGAACCATCGCGACCGTATCGCGTTTGCGAGACTTTGCTCCGGGAAGCTTACCCGAGGCATGAAGGTCAAGCAGGTGCGAACCGGCAAAGCCGTCAGCCTGCGCGCTCCGCAATTCTTCTTTGCGCAGGATCGCGTTCTCGCCGAGGAGGCTTATGCCGGGGATGTCGTCGGCATACCGAATCATGGGACGTTGCGGATCGGCGACACGCTCACCGAGGGCGAAGATATGAACTTTGCCGGAGTTCCGAACTTCGCACCGGAGATCCTGCGCCGCATCCGTCTGCCCGACGCCATGAAGGCGAAGAAGCTTAAGCAGGCTTTGCAGGAACTCGCAGAGGAGGGAGTGGCCCAGGTATTCCGGCCGAGCGACGGCTCCCCGTCGCTTGTCGGCGTCGTTGGCCTCCTGCAACTCGATGTATTGAAGGCAAGGCTCGCCAACGAATATGGACTGGCGGTCGATTGGAGCGTAGCCGAATTTCAGTTGGCGCGGTGGATATCAGCCGACGATCGCAAGGCCCTTGACCAGTTTGCTGCGACCCATCGCTCCTCGCTGGCCGAGGATTTCGACGACGATCTCGTCTTCCTCGCGCGCAGCGCTTTCGACCTTCAATACACCGGCGACCACAATCGCCAAATCGCCTTTTCGGATGTGAAAGACAAACATGCGCAACGTCATCGCAAAGACGCGCGCGAATTGACCTAGATATTTGGGGAAGGGGGCCCCGCCGATTTGGCGGTGGTCTTGACGACACACTCACACCCCGAACGGAAAGGTATCCGGCAGTCCCGCAAGTTCGGCGGTGTCGAACGGGGTGACCGCGCGGGTCTCATCGAACCAGACATATTCGTCGAATTGCCGCGGCAGGACCGCCTGGAAATAATGGCTGGCGCGCTCGGTCTCGGGCCGGTAGATCACCCCGATTGCCCGCTCGAGCTGCGGCTTTCCCAAGCTCTGCGCATCGCGCAGGTCGGCGCGGCCGCGCATACCTAACGTAAAGCGCGCCTGACCGCTGGCGTGGAATATTCGCTCGTAGCTCTTCGGCAAGGCCGGTTGAACTATCTTGATCTCCATCGGCCCGTCCCAGTCGGATGCCGCTGCAACGGTTCCGCTGTTGGTGCCGAAACCCACCAAGTAGGCGTCGCCGCCGAATTCCTGGCGACACAAGTGGCCGATATTGTGCTCGCCGCGCGAGGCCATTTCAGTCGCGGCCGAATCGCCGACATGGGAATTATGCGCCCACACGATCGCTTTGCTGCCGGTGCCGTAAAACGTCAGCAGATTCTTTAGCGTCGTGAACATGTGCTCGTCGCGCAAGTTCCAGGATGCGCGCGAACCGTAATACATAACCCGATAATAACGCTCTGCGTTCGCGACGAGGCGGGCATTCTGTACGGCGTCAAAGAAGCGCTCGCCGTCGCGCGCGGCATAGGCGACACGCTTTTCCAGCAGATTCCCTGAGTGCGCGCACCACCTGCTGCTCGCAATTGTGATAGGTGCCGGTCAGCGCGGCATGACCGTAAGCCGCCGGATCGCCCTGCCATGGCGTCAGGCAACCATAGCGTTGACGCGCGATCTTGGCGGCGTCTGGCTCGACTTGATCGAGATAAGATAGGACCGAGTGAATTGATACATACAGGCTGTAGAGATCGAGGCCGTGAAACGCCACCCGCGCCTCATCCTTGGTCGCGGCATTGTGCTTACGCAGCCAGTTGATGAAATCGCGCACCTCATTGTTGCGCCACATCCAGGTCGGGAAACGGGCAAAGGCCGTCCATTCGGAGGGCGAATACTCCAAGTGTCGTATGTAATTGTCGACGCGCGCGGCGTCCGGCCAGTCGCCCTCGATCGCGATAAAGCGAAACCCCTTCTTGAGGATAAGCTCACGCGTGATGCGCTCGCGCATCCGATAGAATTCCGAGGTGCCGTGGGTTGCTTCGCCCAGCAATACGACGCGCGCGTTGCCGATCCGCTCGAGCATTGGCCCGAGATCGACCGTGTCGATCGAGGCGAACGGCTCGACCGCGCTGGCAAGGCTTTTAGCCAGCATTTCCTCGCTGCTGGCGGCACGCGGCGCCGGAGCGCGAACGCGGGTCGGTTTTGCTTCCTCAGGCGCCCATCCTTCCTCTCCGAGCAACGGAACAAACCGGACGTCGGCCAAGTCTTCGCGGCGATATTCGCTTTGCCCAATTCTCGTCACCCGCACCAATTCCTGGGCGCGCTGGTCCGGCCCCACCGGCATGACCAGCCGACCGCCAATTCTCAGTTGGGATTTCAGAGATTCAGGTATCGTCGGACCACCCGCGGCTACAATGATCCCATCGAAGGGCGCATGTTCCGGCCAACCACGGGTCCCGTCGGCGTGCAGAACATGGACGTTGTCGTAACCAAGATCGGCCAGCGTCGCGGCGGCCTTCTCGGCCAACGGGCCGTGTCGTTCCACGGTGTAGACGTCGGCGGCGATTTCGGAGAGGATCGCGGCCGCGTAGCCAGAGCCGGTACCGATCTCGAGCACTTTTTCACCACCGCGAAGCGCCAATGCCTCAGTCATGAACGCAACGATGTAGGGTTGAGAGATCGTCTGTCCCTCTTCGATCGGCAGCGGGGTGTCCTCGTAGGCAAACTCGCGAAGTCGTGCCGGCAGAAAAGACTCACGAGGCACTTTACGCATCGCCTCCAGAACAACCTCGGAGCGGACGCCTCGCGCGAAGATGGCTTTTTCAACCATGTCCGCGCGAAGCTTCTTGAAATCCTTGCTCACGGAGTTGTTCTCACTCAAATATTTGTTTCAGAATATTCCACTCTGCGGTGACCCGCTTGATCCAGGTCAAAATCGGCAATCTCTCCCGAAGCGGAACTTTGACGTTTGCGTCTGGGTTGAGAGTCACTCGCCACAACCGACAAAGTGATGCCGTTTGATCGTTTTGATGCGAATGAACGTGGACTGATTTATTGGGATTGATGGGAGATATATTGTCGTCCTTGGTGATCGTGTTTGGCGGATTTCTGATTTATCTTATTTTGCTGAAATGCGTTTTCTTCCTTCATTTCCAGGTCGGGAGATCGAACAGCAGAGGCAACCGGTTGAGGTTGAGTAGGAACAGATGGCCAAACAACCAACGACCGCGCAGGATCGCGACGCATTGGCGGCGCCGAATGACGTCAAACGTATTATCGGAAACTTGGATGACGCCAAGTTGCTCGACATCATGGCGCTGCGCCCGACCGTCGTCGATGTCGAGGAAGCGTCTCTGTGGCTCGCGGGCGACCCTGATATCTTCGGCCCGGGCAGCTCCCTCAAACCCGTTGCCGGCGAGATCGTTGCCATTCTGACCGCCGATGACGAGGAGGAGCGGCAGTGAACGGGGTGCTGGCGGCGTCGACAGGCGTCGCCGCCGGATCTGTTGCAGCGTAAATAACTAGAAATAAATTTCAGGCGTCAGCGCTGAACCACGGGTCGGCGCGGAGTAGGCGGCGGCTGTGAGGTGAACGCCCCAAAAAGCCGCGTGAACAAGTTTCCCGATCCGAAAGCCTGATCGGGCATCGCCAAGGCCTCCCGGCGAACAGCGTTGTCCTTTCGCTCGATTGGGATATCCGCGACTTTACGCTCGTCACTTTTCAAGATCGCCAGGAGCGCCTTGTCACGGTCGTAGATATCATTGCGGAACTGAAGCTTGCCGTCCGCATCCACAAACGCGGTCTGGTAGGTCACGTGGACCGGGATGGTTGCCGGCAGGCGAATGTCAATTTCGCTGTTGCCAAACATGCTGCGGATGCGCTGCTCGGTGTAGCCTTCGCGAGGCCGCGCAATCGCCAATAGGACTTCCGCATACTTGACGGGATTCTCCACCCGCATGCAGCCATGACTGGCGTCCCGTACCGGATTGGAGAACAGAAATTTTTCGTTGGAATCGTGCTGATAGACAAAAAATTTGTTGGGAAAATTAAACCGCAACTGGCCGAGCGCGTTTTGCGGGCCCGGCGGCTGCGAAATATGAATCGTGTTATCGGCGTTGCGAGTGACGTTGAGCCCCATTCGCTCCAGGATGGTGGGGTCCTGTCGCATCAGCGGCACATACTCTTTGGCGGCGATCGAGTCCGGTATGTTCCAGGTCGGATTGATCGTGATTGATCTCATCTCCGCGGTCATGATCGGCGTCGGCGTTGCCGGTTTGCCGTCCACGATCTTGGTCGTCCAGACCTGATGCTCGTTTTGAACGACACGCAGGGTGAAGTCGGGAAGATTGACCATCACGTAAGTCTTGCCGAGGTCGTGCGGCATCCACCGCCAACGTTCGAGGTTCGCGATGACGATGTCGGTCGGCCGATCAGGCCGGCGCCCGTTGAGCGCTTCGACCGTTTGCTGCGTGAGTTGGCCGGTGGCCTTCAGTTCGTGTGCCTGTTGAAACTTTTTCACCGCATTGGCGAGCGCCTTGTCGAATGATATCGCCGTCGCCGGCGACGCCGAGCCGCTCCCGCAGTTGCGGAACGCGCGCATCGGTCATCCCGACCTTCAGCGCCGGACCGTTTGCAATCGGAGCCTTGCCGGCCGGCGCCTTGCCGGCGCGCAATTCCGCCAGCTTGGCCTTGAGCGCTACATAGCCCGGCGTCCGCGGCTCGTAGGCCGCAAGCGCTTCGCCGACATCCTGGGCATCCGCCACGCTGGTGAGAACTTCGGCCGGCGTCGGCGCCTTTAATTCGTAGAGGATGTCACCGCTGACCCTTGTCCAGTGAACGCGCCCCATGGCCGCATGATGCGCGTAGGTCACGACCGACGCTGTAAGCCTCATCTCGGCGTCGGCCAACGCGGCCGGATCTGTGAGCGAGGTGAAATCCGGCACCGGGTAGTCGGCCGGATCCAGACCGTCGGCGTCGACCTTACCGAGATAGGCGATCGCGGCCTTGGCGCGCTCGTTGACCTTGCCGTCAGTGATCCACAGCGGCGCGAAGTTGCGGCCGGAATAGTAAGCCTCGAAACCCGCTCGCTCTTTTGTGCCGCCGAGAACGCTATCGAACTTGCCGTTGGCCATTTCGCGCAATTGATCCGCGATCGGCGTGTTGGCGTCGACCACCGCAGCCGGTGCAGGGGCGACGTTAGTTGACGCCGGAGGCAGGTCATTCGACGGTGGCGGGACGACAGCCACCCCCGGGGGCGGGGGCGCGACCGCTTTCGTCGTTGTGTCATCGCCTGCGCCCGGCGAGGCAGGTTGGGCCTTTTGGGTGGGAGTCTCGGTAACCGCTGGCGCGGTGGCAGCGGGCGTCGGAACCTCGTCGCCTCCGGACGAAGCGGCCGGTTGCGGCGGCGGGGCTGGTGTCTTGGCCGCCGCAGCCGGGCTTGGCACCTCATCCCCTCCGACAGGAGCCGGCGCCGCCGCCGGTTCATCGGTTGACGCGATTACCGTCCGCTCGGCCGGCTTTGCCCAGGATCCACTGGTTTCGCCCGGCAGGACGGGCGTGGGGGCTGAAACTACAATGTCGACGTTCGATCCGACCTTCGGCCCAGCAAGGGCATCACCGGCCGCGCCGGAAACGAAGAGCACGACCGCGGCCGAGGCTAACAACCGATCGAAGCGTCCCCTGGACATTGCAAATTACCCTTCAAAAACATGCCAGAACCTGACCGACCCCAATAACGAATAGTAGCCACTCGCAGGACTTCTCGGAAGAGGACGCGTAGGGACCGGCAAGTGGAGGAAGGGGTGTCCGCCAATGACGATCAATATCCCAAAAATAACAATTGCATAGCGGACATAATCATCGTGGCAACAAATTGACCACGACCCGATTGGCTGGGGATGCAAGAATTGTCCGCGCCCAAGGCAACTCGCCAGCAGCGGCGCCGGCAGACGAATAGCGAACCGCTAGGATTTCCGTCCCACGATTCGGTACCCGAATTCCTCCGCCTGTTCGGTAAGCCATTCCCAGAAGCTCTCGGCAAAGCCGCGAAATACGGAGAGCTCGAATGAATTCTCACCGGTACGCGTTAGATGGACGCCGACATGGGCCATTTGCGTCACGGCGCTTCTGCCGACCGGGAACGCCTGCGCGTGCAGATCAACGGCGGTGCCTTTTGCCAGCACGCTACGCGATTTCGGTCCGGCCACTTGTATGATGATGCGGCCGTGGCTTTGTTCTGAAATTGAAGCCAGATGACCAAGCTTCTCCTTCAGTTCCCGATAAAGGGAACCCTCGGCGCGGCCCTCGGCAACGACGTAGTATTGCTCGAAGCCGGCCCAGTAAACATTGCAGCCATCGAGGCCATGGAGGACGTCCGCGAGCCGCTTCGCCGCGCCCTTGCGCGCGATCACCGTCACGATCGATGCGGGGTGACGCACCGAAAGTTCTATTCCCGGAACACCCTTGTCCGCACCGAAACGCCCGGGCTGGGCCACACGCGCAAGCGCCGAGGCGCGGACGAGGACAGCCTTCTCACCGTCGGCGGCTATCGTTGGCAGCTCAGGCATGGAGTTTTTTGTTCTCCCGATCGTAATGCACGGGGTCGCAAATCTCGCCGTACATCTCGATGTTTCTGACCCCGTCGAAGACCTTGACGACCTCGCCGTGGCGCTCGCGGCCATTCGCAAGAAGCGCCAGCCCAATCCACTTTCCCAACATCGGCGACCAGGCAACTGAGGAAATGTAGCCCTGGTCGTTTGCCATGGACGGCGGATCGCCCTTTTTCAGGAGATGAGAACCGGTTCGAATCCGATCGGCCTTGTCGACGGGATGGATGCCGACGACGCACTGCCGGTTCTTGTCGACAAGGCCCTCGCGCGTGGCCATTACGCGGCCGATATAATCCTTCTTGGAGGACATCATCTTGCCGAGTCCGAGGTCGGCCGCGGTCGTGATGCCGTTGAGTTCGCCGCCCGCCACATGACCCTTTTCGATGCGCATGATGGAAAGCGCTTCCACGCCGTAGGGCCCAATCCCGAATTCTTCGCCGGCCCTCATGATTGCCCTTGCGGTCATGCTGCCATAGTCCGCCGGCACCGCCAGTTCGTAGGCGTGTTCGCCGGAAAACGAGATACGAAAAAGCCGCGCCGCAATGCCGCCAAGAACCTGCACCTCCTTCGCGGCAAGGTAGGGGAACGTCGTATCGTCAAGCACGACGCCATCAACGATCTTCTGCAGCGTCGCGCGTGCTTTGGGCCCGGCGACCGCCATCTGAGCCCACTGCTCGGTCACTGAAACGTAGGTGACATCAAGATCCGGCCACAGTGCTTGGTGGCAGAATTCGATGTGCGACATCACGCGCGCGGCGTTCGCCGTGGTTGTCGTCATCAGAAAATGATCTTCGGCCAGCCGCGACGTCGTGCCGTCGTCGAAAACGATGCCGTCCTCACGCAGCATCAAGCCATAGCGCGCCCGGCCGACAGGCAACGTCGAGAACGTATTGCAGTAGAGGCGATCGAGAAATGTGCCGGCGTCGCTGCCTTGCACGTCGATCTTGCCGAGAGTGGTGACATCGCAGATGCCGACGCGCTGCGCGCGTGTTGAGCACCTCGCGGGTCGCACTTGCCAGCCAGTCCTCGCCTCGGCGCGGAAACCACGAGGATCGCATCCACAAACCGGATTCGACGAAGACCGCGCCGAGCTCGGCTCCCCACTCGTGCAGCGGGGTCTTGCGCACCGGCTGGAAATGATGGCCGACGAACGGTCCCGCCAGCGTGCCCAGCGCGACCGGCGTGTAGTATGGCCGGAACGTCGTTGTGCCGACCTGTTCGATCGATTTGCCGGTAGCCTCGGCGAGAATAGCAATAGCGTTGACGTTGCCGAGCTTGCCTTGATCGGTCGCCATGCCGGTCGTGGTGTAACGCTTGACGAGTTCGATGCCGGTATAGCCCTCGCGTGCCGCTAGCGGCAGATCGTCGGCGGTCGCATCGTTTTGGTAGTCGAGGAACGCTTTCCCTCGCGATTCCTTCACCCACCACAGCGGCGTGATGGCGAAAGCCTCGTCGCGGCATGGCGGAACCGCCGGCTTGTTGCCTTCAGGTACGCCGCATGCCGCGCCGTCCGCGAGACATTCGGAGAGCAACATCTTCCCGGCCGCCGATCCGGCGGCAACGAACCCGCCATTCGTCGCGCCGGGAACGAAGCCGGCGATCGTGCTGTTCCAGCAGGGCTTATCACCACGATGGCAGAGCAGGTTGACGATAGGGTTCCAGCCGCCCGACACGGCGATGGCGTCGCAATCAATATGCGTATGATCGGTCAACGCGACACCGGAAACGCGCTTGCGACCTTTGACGCCGGCGATCATCCGTCCAAACAGCACGGGCGTGCCAGCCGGGTCCGCCGCGGATGAGGGACGGCTGTCGACAATAGCCTCGACGTGAACGCCATGGGCTTTCAAATCGCGCGCCGTTCGATAGCCGGAATTGTTGTTGGTGAAGACGACGACCGACTTGCCGGAAGCTGTCCCGTAGCGATTGGCGTAGGTGCGCATTGCAGAACCAAGCATCACGCCGGGGACGTCATTGCCGCCAAAGGCGATGGGCCGCTCTTCGGCGCCCGACGCCAGCACCGCACGCTTTGCGATGATGCGCCAGTAACGCTGGCGCGGCTCGTGCGGCGGCGGCTCCAGCACGTGATCGTTTACCCGCTCAGCCGCGCCGAAAATGTTGCCGTCGTACCAACCGAATATTGTCGTACGCGCCATGAGTGTTGCGTTCGGCAGGGCGGCGAGTTCGGCGATGACACCGTTGGCCCAATCGAGACCGGACTTGCCGTCAATCTCTTCTTGCTCGGAGAGCAGCGAACCTCCGAGCCTCGAGCCTTCGTCTGCGAGAATTACGCGCGCGCCGGAGCGCGCTGCCGTCAGCGCCGCCATGAGGCCGGTCGGTCCCGAACCGATAACCAGAACGTCGCAATGGGCGTAGGATTTTTCGTACTTGTCAGGGTCGGCTTCCTTGGCGGCCGAGCCGAGCCCTGCCGCCCGGCGGATCATCGGCTCGTAGACCGTTTCCCAGAAGCTCTTCGGCCACATGAATGTCTTGTAGTAGAAGCCGGCGACAAACACCGATGAGCCAAGCGAATTGAGCGCGCCGACGTCGAAATTGAGCGACGGCCAGCGGTTCTGGCTCTTGGCCTTGAGCCCGTCATAGAGCTCGATCATCGTGGCCCGCGTGTTGGCTTCCTTTCGGGCGCCTTCGCCAAGTTCGACAAGGGCGTTGGGTTCCGATGCGCCGGCCGAAATCACGCCTCGCGGCCGGTGATATTTGAACGACCGGCCCATGAGCAGCACGTTGTTGGCCAGCAGAGCCGAGGCGAGGGTATCGCCCGGATGACCTTCGAAGCGCCGGCCGTCGAACGCAAAACCGAGAGAGGTGGAGCGATCGATAAGGCCACCCGTCTTGAGACGAAAGGAAGTCATCGCTGCGCTTCCCGTCGCTTGTGCGCGAAGTCACGCGCGGTCACCGCTGCGGACACCTCGTGCGTCTGGGTATCTCTGGTGACGACCAACCACGCGCGGCAGCCGCCGGCATGGTGTGCATATTCTTGAAAACGCCCTCTCGGATTGTTGCGCAAATAAACATAGTCGAACCACTGATCCATGCTGGCAGGATCGTTCGATTGCGGTCGCTCCGGCTCCGCATCGCCGAGGAAGGTAAACTCGTCGAGCGGCCGCGTTCCGCAATGGGGACATTCGATCAGCATCGGTCGGCCATCAGTGCAGATTGGGCGTAGCGCCCTGTCCTTTTTCATCAATCATGTAGCCGCGACGAAAGCGGTCCAAGCGAAACGCCGCGCTGAGCCGGTGGGATTTGTTGCGGGCGATCAAATGGGCGAAGCACCAGCCGGAGGCGGGCGTCGCTTTGAATCCGCCGTAGCACCAGCCGGCATTGAGATAGAGCCCATCGATGGCGGTCTTGTCGATGATGGGGGAGCCATCCATCGACATGTCCACGATGCCGCCCCAGCTTCTCAGCACGCGTACGCGCGCAAGCCCGGGGATCATGGCCACACCCGCTTCGACTACATGCTCCACCATCGGCAAGTTGCCGCGGCGTGCGTAGGAATTGTAACCGTCGGGGTCGCCCCCGAATACGAGTCCGCCTTTGTCGGACTGGGAGACGTAGAAATGCCCAGCGCCGAATGTGACGACGCCGTCGATGTAGGGTTTGATGGCCTCTGAGACGAATGCCTGCAGCACATGGCTCTCGATCGGCAGCTTGAGGCCGGCCATGGCGGCCACCTCGGAGGAATTGCCGGCCGCGGCGAGCCCCAGCTTCTTGCAGCCGATGAACCCGCGCGAGGTTTCAACGCCGAGGACTTGGCCGTTCGCGATCTTGATTCCGGTTACTTCGCAGTTCTGGATGATGTCGACGCCGCGAGAATCCGCACCGCGCGCATAGGCCCAGGCGACCGCATCATGGCGCACCGTGCCGCCTCGACGCTGCAACAATCCGCCCCGGATCGGGAAACGGGCATTCGCGAAATCGAGGAACGGGTACATCTCACGCACGGACTTCGCATCGAGCAGTTCCGCGTCGACCCCGTCGATCCGCATGGCATTGCCGCGCCGGGCGAAGGCATCGTACTGGGCATCGCTGTGGCAGAGATTAAGCACACCCCGCTGCGACACCATGGCGTTGAAGTTCAGGTCCTGCTCAAAACCCTCCCACAATTTCATCGACCATTCGTAGAACGGGTTATTCTCCGGCAGCATGTAGTTGGAGCGAATGATCGTGGTGTTGCGGCCGATATTGCCCGAGCCGAGCCAGCCCTTTTCAACCACCGCCACGTTCGAGATGCCGTGCTCTTTGGCAAGGTAATAGGCGGTTGCCAGACCATGGCCGCCGCCGACGATCACCACATCGTAGCTCTTCTTGGGTTCTGGCTCGCGCCAAGCGGGCGTCCAGTTTCGGTGTCCCGAGAGACTGTTTTTCAGAAGTGAGAAGAGGCTATAGCGCATGCGCTACAATAAAGCCGATTTGAGATCGCATACGCGTCGTCGGCGACGGGCAAGCTTGAATTCCATCGTTTTGGTCTACGGCTTCGATACGCGTGTGTCTTGCTCGGAAAAGCCATTTTCTGTTAAATTTGAGCCATGAAAGAGCGGCCGCTTGTTGTCGGGGTGCTGCTGGTCCCTGGCTTCGCCCTGATGTCCTATGCCTGCGTCGTCGAGCCGCTGCGCGCGGCCAACCTTATTTCAGGTCGCGAACTTTATCGGTTGGTGCATATCGGAGCGCATCGCACCGTCACGGCCTCCTGCGGGGCAGTCGTTTCATGCAACGCCAAGATCGGCGCCGCGGAGAAGCTCGATCTTCTGCTCGTCTGCGCCGGCGGCGACCCGGCGGCCTTTGACGATCGCGCAACTCTCGCCTGGTTACGACGCCTGGCCGTCGGAGCTACGCGCATCGGCGGCGTTTCCGGCGGCCCCTTCATTCTCGCCAAGGCGGGCATTTTGGACGGCGTTCAGATGACCATACACTGGCAACACGCTCCCGCCGTTTTGGAAGCCCATCCAAATATCCTGCTGAACCGATCTCTCTTTATTATCGACCGCAACCGTTTGACATGCGCGGGCGGCACTGCGCCGCTCGACATGATGCATGCATTGATCGCCGAACGTTACGGTGCCGAACTCGCCCGCAAAGTCTCGGATTGGTTCCTGCACACCGAAATTCGCCCGGCGCAGGGCGCCCAGCGCGCTTCACTCGTGGAGCGTTATCATGTGCATGACAAACGGCTTATTGCCGCGCTCGAGCTGATGGAAAGACATCCGGGAGCGCCGTTGCGGCGAAACGACATCGCCCGACGGGTCGGATTATCAACTCGGCAGCTGGATCGGCTATTCGCCGACAAGCTCAAGTGCAGTTATCAGAACCACTACCTGCGCATCAGACTGGAACGTTCCCGGGAATTGCTGCGTCAATCGCCGGCGACGATCACCGAGATCGCCGTTGCATGCGGCTTCTCGAATGCAAGCCACTTTACGCGCGCTTATCGTGCGAATTACGGGACGACGCCTTCCGCGGACCGAAAGAGCTCAAAAGGGGACGCGCATTCCGTGATCGCGGCGCCCATTTAGCCTACGCCGATCAGGCATCGGACCGCAGACTCTTCGCCGCGTTACGAAGTCCGGATGAAAACGGCGACGCGTTTGCGAGACGCTCCATGCGGAACGGGGCAGGGTCGACGATCGTGCTGTCGCCGGTGACAAGTTCGGCCATCAGCTTTCCTGCTGCGGGCGCAATACCAAAACCATGACCGGAAAAACCGCTGGCGATGAAAAACCCGGGCAGCGAAGGAACCGGGGAAATGACTGGAATGGCGTCCGGGGTGACATCGATCAGACCGGCCCAGCGATCCGTGATGGTAGCGCCCTTGAAGATCGGAAAGTCCCTTGTGAGATTCGCTTCGGCTTCCGAAAGAATGGACGTGGTAGGCTCCGGATCGAGAATCCGTATCGTCTCGAACGGCGAAGCTCCGTCCAGCGGCCAGCTACGCGGCATTTTCCATTCTTCAACGAAGCGCCGCCCAATCCGCAATCGGAGTTGTCGCCATTGTTTGACGGCTGCCGGCAGAAACTCGAAGAAGAGTCGAAAGCTGTCGGGGACAATCGGCGCGATGTTGGCTCCGCGTTGCGCGATCGTGTAACCGCCATCGAGTTGTCTGCGAAACGCAAAATCCGACGCCCCGACAGCGGGCAGGGGTGCGCCCTTTACCGGCGCCGCGCGCATGACCGAGGCCAATATCTTGAGCTGCGGGAAATGGATTCCGTGGGCACCGCAGAAGAGGCTCGACCACGCCCCGCCTGCCAGAATGACGGCGCCGCATGCGATGCGCCCCTGTTCGGTGACCACCGCGCTGACGGCCCCGCCGGTGGTTTCAACACCCCGAACCGCGCACGAAGTGAAAATGTTCGCGCCAAGGCGGCGCGCCGCTTCGGCGATCGCGGGCGCCGCGATTGAAGGCTCCGCTATCCCGTCATGCGGCGCGACCAACCCCCCTGACCAGCGACGCGTCGAAGCGGGCAGCAACTTCGCGACTTCGTCGGGGTCGAGTAGTCGCGCGCTGACCTGGTAGGAGAGTGTCCGCGCCAGCCAGGCGGCATGCCCGTCGACGTCCTTCTTGGTTTCGCAGAGATACACAATGCCGGTTCGGCGGAATCCTGTTTCCGCGCCGACATCTTCATTCATCGTGGCCCACATCCGCAGGCTCTCGACGCTGAGCGGAATTTCCGCCGGGTCGCGCCCCATCGTGCGGCACCACCCCCAATTGCGGCTCGATTGCTCGCCGGCAATAACTCCCTTCTCGCAGAGCGCGACGGCGATACCTTTTTTTGCCAAATGGTATGCCGTGCAGACCCCGATGATGCCTCCTCCGATCACCACCGCATCGACGCGCGCAGGGAGCGCGCGATCCGAAGACACGTGTTGAATTGGTGGAGCCATGGATGAATTCGGAATCCTTACTGGGGCAGGGCGACCGCGCACATCACAAATTCTTACTCAAAGGCGAGCCGCCCGGGCGCTGTCTGGCTGCCTCGCGGGTTGAATGGTATCCTAACCTCAATTATGCGCGGGAGAACGCTGATGGACCGTCGCACCTTCGTGAGTATCCTGGCTGCGGCTGGCGCGGCGAGTCCAATCTTTCAAAACGCCGCAGGCGCACAGGGCGTGCCGAAGGTACGCAACGTCGTTCTTGTCCATGGGCTATTTGCTGACGGGTCATGCTGGTCTGAAGTTATCGCGCGGCTTCAAGCGGCGGGGATCAACGCCACGGCTGTCCAAAACCCATTGACGACGCTGGAAGAGAGCGTGGCGGCAGCGCAGCGCGCCCTGGCGCTGCAGGATGGCCCAACTGTGCTGGTAGGACATTCCTTTTCCGGCATGATTGTCACCGAAGCCGGCGTCGATCCCAAGGTTACTTCGCTCGTTTACGTCGCAGCGCGCGCTCCCGATGCGGAGGAGGACTACACTGAGCTGGCAAAGCGATTTCCGACACCGCCAGCGTCCGCGGGCATTGTCTGGTCTGGTGATTACGCACAGCTCAGCGAGGCGGCCTTCCTGAACGATTTTGCTGGCGACTTGCCGGCGGCGAAGGCGCGCGTGCTTTATGCCGTTCAGACTCCGTTTAAACGTTCGTTGCTCACCGGCAAGACGACGCGTGCGGCCTGGCGGTCGAAGCCGAGCTGGTACGCCGTATCCACGGAAGATCGGACGATCGATCCGGATCTCGAGCGCTTCATGGCGAAGCGGATGGGCGCAAAGACCATTGAGGTGAAAGCAAGCCACCTCTCGCTAATCTCCCAGCCCGATACGATCACGAAGCTGATCCTGGACGCGGCCGGACAGACATAGCCCGGTCGTCCTCGGCTTCGATCAGGCCGGCAAAGCGACGATCGTAAAATCGAGGATCAAAATACGCCACAGAGTCTGGCCAATGACGTCATGAGTCGTTGCGGGCTTCCCCGGCGCGCCAAACAAACGGCGCTCGGGGCACTTTGGGCAAATCCCAAAAGCAGTCGAAGATTTACAAGAGGCGGGAGCGCTGCTCCGGCGTAAGCAGCGCACAATAGTCGGTTTTCCCGATCCAGCGATAGCGATTGCGGGCGATAAGGACATAGAGCCAGTCGCGCAGGCCTTCCGGGATGATGGCGGCGACGCGGAAGATGTACCACCAGCCACCCAATATCCGGCACAGCTCCAAGTAACCGCGCGAGGCGGTATAGGCGCGGCCATCGGCGATCAGCAGGTAGCTCTCGTCCATTTCCACGCCGTAATGCGTATAGAGCGCCTGGCCGAGCGCTCCCTGCGCGGGCGTGAAGTTAACCAGCGCCTTGCTGCCGTGCCGCATAATCCAGCTCGCGCCGCCCGAGCAGAGCACACAGACGCCATCGAACACGAACAAGGCCCGGCTGTCGTCGAAGGCGGGCACCGCCGGATCCCCGCGGTAGCTGAAGCTACTCTTGGAGACATCAGACATTGGCGGTATCCCTGATCACGCTGACGTCCAGTCCTTCGAGCGCGGCGAGATAGGCGTCGAGATCGATTAGATCGATGCAGGGCATCGCGCCGCGTTGCCGCGCCTCTCCGCTCGCCAGCCGCCGCGCCAAGAGGATCGCGGGCATGCACGGAATGTACGGACCATGGCCGGAGCGCGCGATGATGAGGAGGCGGCGCTCCAGTGGCTTGCCGTCGTGGCCCGTACCCCTCAGGATCATATGGAAGCCGCTGCGCCCGGAACCGAAGCGATCAAACAGGAAAGCGAAGCGCAAAAGTCCCTCGGCATGATTGTCGAGGGAGCGAATAAGGCCAAACCGCACGAATGTACCGAGCATGCGGGTGCCGATGTGCAGCAGCTTGAGCTCGTGCCCGGCAGCAAAGCGCATGGATTTCAACGTCGGATAACGTTTGGGGAACAGGGTAAGATCGGGAATGCCGCAATTGCCGAACAGGCGCCAACCAAGCCCAGGATAGCGTTCGGCGTGCGTATCCTCCCACCCGTAGACGACCTTCATTACCCCGTCGCGCAGCATCGTCATCGGCTTGCCGATATAGCTGAGCACTGCCGCGGTGGTCGCGAGGCCGCGATTGGTATGCTGCGCCGCGCTGATACCGTAATCGACCTCCTCCAGCCGCGCGAAAGCCGGAAGATAGGCGTCGATCACCGCCGCCGTCAGGCAGGGCACCGAGCTTGCACCACTCACCACGAGCACATTCTTTGCCCTGGCTTCGGCATCAAGCACATCGATGGTCGCCACAAATTCGCGTGCATCGGCAAGATCGAGATAGTGGCAGCCATGAGCGATGCACGCCCGCGCAACCCGATGATCCTGTGTCTGGAACGGGCCGGTAGTGTGGACGACGATATCAGGCGCGATGCACGCCAACGCCGCGGCAAGATCGCCATCGATATCGATCGCATGGCCCTCGCCCGAATGGAAAGCGTCCAGCGAAGCGGCGAAGGCCCGCGCCTTTGCCACCGATCGCCCGCCGATCAGCAACCGGATATTGGCGTTACCGGCAAGACTGCGGGCGATATAGCTGCCGAAATTGCCATAGCCGCCAATGATGAGGACGCGCGCTACCATGTCGGTTTGCTCACCATCAGCCAGAAGATGACGATCAGGCCGCCAAAGGCGGGCCAGCCGAGAGCGAACCAGATGCGGAACAACTGATTGTAGCTTGCCTCGTCGAATGCCTCGCCGCGCAGCTTTGCCTCGAGCATCGTCTTCATGCGCATCTGGATCAGGACCACCGGTATCCAGCACGCCCCTGCGAGCAGATAGAGCCCATAGGTCAGGACCAGCCAATAATCATCCCACCGGAAGCCGCCCTGCCAGACGAGCCACGCGCCGCTTGCCGGCTGGACGATCACGGACGGCAGAGTGAAGAGGAAATCGGCCTTGACCGTCATGCGCGCGGCAAAGGCGCGTTCCTGGGCCGAGCTGCTGCGATGGCCGAAGAACATGAAATTGGCGATGCCGATCCCCGTGCCGAACACGATCGTCGCGCTGACGATGTGGAGCGTCTTGACGAGAAAATAGAGGTCCATTGCGACCCATTACGGCGCCGCGCTGCACAAAGAAGCAGATGGCGTAGCGCACGGTAGCGTAGGTTGGCGGAAGGGGTGGGATTTGAACCCACGAGACGTTTGCCCGCCTGCCGGTTTTCAAGACCGGTGCCTTAAACCACTCGGCCACCCTTCCGATCGTTGAAATACTTAGCAAATTCCTCGTTCGCTCTCCTCAAGATTCGCAATTGGTCACCAAAATGGTCACCAATGTCCGTAAGCCTCATCGAGCCGCACCGCCGCATCACTCTGCATAGTTTCGCTAACGTGGGAATAAAGGTCCATCGTCACCGTGATTGTTGAGTGGCCCAGCCGCTCTTGCACGATCTTGGGATGCACGCCAGCGCTCAATAGCTGGGTAGCGTGGCTGTGCCGTAGATCGTGGAACCGGACCCGGGGCACACCCGCCCTGCCCAACCAGATAAGTGAATTCATGCGTCAGGCTCGCGGGCTGCTTCGGCTTTCCATCCTGCCTTGCGCAAACCAGCGTGTCGCCGCCTTGTCGAATGCCCAGCATCAACAAAGCCTCCGCCTGCTCCCGCTTCCAACGCCGCAACTCCTCAAGCGCAAACTTCGGCAGCGTGACAGCGCGGGCCTTCTCAGTCTTTGTTGATTTGAACCGAAGTCCGCCTTTGCGTCTGCTCAAGGCTTTCCACTACCCGCACCACGCCCTTGTCGAGTTCTACGCTCTTCCAGCGCAGCGCCAGTATTTCGCCGCGCCGCATTCCCGTCGCCAGCGCAATCAGCACAGGCCAATAACGGTCGTTGTATGCTTGATGGCCTTCAAGCAAGTGCGTGGATTGTTCAACGGTCAGCGCCGTCATCGGCTTTGGCTCGACCTTGGGCAATCGCTTCAACGCATCAGCTGGGTTCCGCGTCAGCGCTTGCTGTTCAACTGCTCGCGCTAGCGCTGACTTTAGAATGCGATGGATGTGCCGACGCGTGCGCGGGGAGGGGCTGCGCGTGAAGTTGTTGTATGCCCGCTGGATATCGCTAGTCGCGAGCCGCTGAAGGCGGATGCCGCCTAGGCCAGGGACCAAATAACACCGAACAATTTCCGCGTAGCGCTCATGGGTCTTTGGCGACACCTCCGCCTGCGTGCTGCTGAACCCAAAGCCCGAGCCACTCCCCAACAGTCATCCGTGACGGGTCCACATGCTCGCCAGTGTGAACCGTCCTCAACAATCGAACGAGTTCCTGTTCGGCCTCCTTGCGCGTGCCGCGAACTGTTGCGGTTGCGAAGTTCCGCTTTCCGCTCACCGGATCGCGGCCCAGGCTGTATCGAATTCGGTAGCGACCCTGGCGAACGAGACTTGATTGTGCCTCGTGGGCGCATGTTATCGACTCCTCTTCAGACTGTTGTACCTGCGCCGACACTCCGGCGTGCAAAACTTGGCATCGGCCCGCGCTCCGCCTGCGCCCGCCTGGAACCATTTCTCACACTGCTTGCACGATCGCAGTTCGGCCTTGCTCACTAAGGCTTGGCCGAATTGCAACCACAGCGCGTCAAGTAGGCTTAGTGGACGAAGATGGAATTCCCATTCTCCAGTGTCCGGGTTCGGCGCAAGGTAAGCAGACAACCTCCCGGAAAACGGCAGGGGAATGCCAGCCATTTTTATTTTCGCTAGCACGGGCGCTCCGGCCGCAATCTCGGGGGTGTCGAGACTAATCCCGAATTGGCCGCCCTCCCATCGAGGCAGTTCACCCGGCTGCACGTTTCCGTCTTTTAGTAATTTCAGAACGTTCCGCATTATGTCGATGTCGACCAAGACCTTTCTGACATCGTCGCTCTCGATAACCTTCTTATCTTGGTAGCGGTCAGCCGTGAGCCGACCGTATAGATTTGCAAAATCACGCAACTCCTCGGACGTCCCGACCTTCAACAGCTCCTGATAAAGCGGACGCAACGCCTTCAATCGTTTCGTAGTTGGCGCACCACCGTTGCCGATGATCCGGCCGCGATCGAGCCGATAACCTTTGCTGTCAACGTGCATCACGAAGTCGATCTCGATCATTTTGTGTCGCCTAGTGTGACGGATCGCGGTTTCTGTTTTGCCTAGTGTTTTGTATGTTTATCATAGCACGTGACATCCATGCGCAGATGGGATTGGCAACAACGGAGGGTGCCGTGATGGACCAACAAAAAACTATGACCGTACCCGAAGCCGGGCGCACCTACTTCGACCTTGGCCGCAACGCTTCATACGAAGCCGCGAGGCGAGGGGACATTCCCAGGAGATGATGACTTCTATGCGATCGTTGGTTTTTGGCACCGTTCCATTCAACGATGGAAAGTTTCACCAGAACATCTGAACCGGGAAGAAGACTTGGTAGCCTCACTTTGGTCCCCACTTCCCGAACCGCCAAAATCGCCGCGAGCGCCGTAATCGCAAACCTTGAACGGCTACGCTGTTTGACATCGTGAACGCGGTCCCTGGACGAAGGCGCGAGCCCACGGACGCAAGAACCCGGAAGCGCCAATGCGGAGAAGCTATGTCTGACGCAAAGCCGCCCGAGATTGTCCCACCCACACTTCGCCCTGACGACCTCGCTAGCCGCATCAACGCCGCGCATGAGGAAGTAAAGAACTCAATCCGACGCGGTGCTGAGCATGCGATCAAAGCTGGGCAATTGCTGATACAAGCAAAAGAAACTGTGGGCCACGGCTTGTTCTTGGAGTGGGTCGGTGAGCATTGCCACTGCACACCACGCACTGCGCAATTGTACATGAAGCTGGCAAAGGAAAAGGACAAGCTGGGATCAAATACGAAATCCATTTCGCATTTGACGCTCACCGAAGCAATGGAGATGTTAGGGCCGCTAAAACAAAAGCTCGGAGAGAAGTCCGGCGGACCCCAGAAGAACGACCCTGTTACTGAGGCGATTACAAAGGACGCGCTCGGTATCTTGCGACGTGCTTGGCTCGCTGCTGGAGAGCCTCAACGGAAGATGTTTAAGCGCCAAATCGAAACAGAGAACCCTGTGCTGTCGAGTTGAGCGGCAACCCGAGCCTTAACATAGAGGGCGAGGGGCAGTCATTCCCTCGCCCTTCGCTCTGGCGGGGCGATCAAACAACCGTGTGCTCACACAGTTGCGAAGTCGCTGACACCGAAGCTCAAAATTACTTCTTCTTCGCCTTCTTCTTCACCTTCGTCTTCGCTTTCGCTTTCCGTTTCTTAGCCATCGTACAGCTCCTTGTTGAAGACCGAACACTCAGGCAGAAACCGATTCGCGCAAAAAGAGTATCACGCGCCAACAGGTAAACATCCCTCAACGCTGCGAAGTACACAGGTGTTTGAGACCAGGCGGCCTCAGGCAGCAATCCAAACGACGAACGCGGTGCGTGCGGTGACGGGGTCGCCCTTTCGCTTTTTGGTCGGCGCAGGGTCCCGACGATTTATTTCTTCTCGCTACGTCGCAGACCGGCCACACGTATCGCTAGAAAAAATACCACCGCTTAAGCAATTGATTTAACAGTAGAACTTGATTGACTAGACGGGTCGAATGTGGTAGACTGTGCGTACAATGAGAATTGAAAATTGGAGGCGACCAAATGCAGCGTTGTGAGAATTGCCCGAATGAGTTCGAGCCGACGAAACCAGTGAGATCGGAGCAAAGATTTTGCTCACCCAAGTGCCGCAAGGCCGCGCATTACCGCCAGCAAAAGGACGCGAAATACGCAGCCAAGGTTGAGGCAGCGGAAGCGCGAATAAATGGCCAACAGCAGATGAATGGCCACGGCGAGGGGAAGATCGGCCTCGTTGCCCTTGGGGCGGTCACGCCATCCAAGCCCATCCACAGGAAGTTCACCTGACGAGCGACAAGAGCACGAAGGCCGAGCGACGCGCACTCGCTGGGAGCACCGGCACAACGACCTATCACCAACAAGCCCAAGTCGATCAGGCACTCGAAAGCGGACGCTTTTCGGAGGCGCGACAGGAGCGTGCAGCGAGGGCAACAGTTGTCGGGGCAGACCCAGCGGTTGTGTATCCACGCCAGCCAGCGGGAAGCCCGTGGGCTGGGGACCTCGTCGGGGACGAGCCGAGCCTCGGGTTCTCTGTTGAAGCTATGGAGCCGACAGGAGAGGCCAACGAAATCCAAGCAAGCTTGGCAGCGGGCTCTCCTGTCCCTGTTGCCGAGGGATCGGGGGCGGAAGAGGGTCCTTTGGCTTCTTCCGCTCCCGATCCGCACGCGCAGCTGGCGCAGCTCCTTCTAAAAATCGCCATCAAGAGGAAACCCCGGAAATGGTAACGCAAACCCAGCTCAGCGGCCTCGACGCGCTCGTCGCTGACCCCGAGCTCTTGGCCGAAGCCAAGCTTGAGCCCCACAACCTTTGGATCCACTTCGAAGAGCATTTCCCCGAGCCCCGCGCAGGCATGAACCTGGCCCAGCTCATTGCGCATTGGTGCGGGCTGCACCGGGACATGATCAAGGTCGCTTACTTGTGCACGTCGCCAAAGCGGGAGCGGGTGCTTGAGCAACTGGCGCAGAGGGAGGCCGCAATGATTTCTTTGATGGAACGTTTGGATTTGCGCAGGGAGCAACGTGCATGAAGAAGATGACCAAAGAAGAAGTGTGGGAACGCGAGAAGCAGTTGATGGAGTTTCATCGCTCAAGGCAGCGCCAGATGAAGGTGATGTTTCCATCGACGCTGCCGAACTCTCGCGGGCAGGTTTCTCCGCTCGGTGGCGTGGCCAAGCCAAAGGAGGCGAAGCGACTATGAAGCCCTTCCTCCTCTTCTATGTCATTCCGGCGATCGGTCTTTTGCTCGTCGTCTTGATCTTAGTAGACCTGGGGATCATCGGATGAAACCGAGGCAAGTGGTGATGCCTTTGTACCTACCAACAAGGCTGATCAAACTTCTCCTTGGCCTCTATGTGATCGGCTTCGCCGCATTGGGCGTTCTCTTCCTCATGGGGCTCAGATGACCCTTCGCCTGCTGGCGTTAGCCTTGTTCCTCTCGCTGACCCCGGCAACGGCTCAGCTCGCCCCTCCACCAGCCACGCAAGCCAGCCTGCCGATCGTCGGCACAGTGGCCAGCGCATCAGTCTTGATCCCCGGGATCGTTGGCCAACGGATTTACGTAACCTACTGCCGTTGTGCCGGGCAGTATTAGCTATTCGATCTATTGAGAAGCAAAATGGCACGTTATCGCGCTCTGGCTGACATCGACCTAGGAAGCTCATGGCCGCATGCGCAAGCGGGCACGATCCTTCAGGACGGGCCTGGGTGTCCGTCGTCAAATGATTTGAGACGTTTTGAGCGTTTCAGGAACGAAGGCTCTGGCTCATCAGGGTTAAAGTTTAAGCGGCTTTCAGTTGATGCTGCAAGCGTCGGTTTGAGATGGTTGCTCGCTTGATGCGTTCTCGCTCAGCGAGGATTGTCTCAGCCCTTCCGAAGTAGACGTCGGCCGGGGTTAGATTGTTGATGCTCTCGTGATAGCGGACATGGTTATAGTGCCCGACGAAGGCGTCAATTTGCCGTTCGAGATCGCCAGGCAGGTAGTAGTTGTCGAGCAGAATGCGGTTCTTCAGGGTCTGGTGCCATCGCTCGATCTTTCCCTGGGTCTGTCGATGATACGGGGCGCCGCGCACGTGTTGCATGCCCTTGGCTTCGAGCCACTTGCCCAGATCACCCGCGACGTAACTCGATCCATTGTCGCTCAGAAGCCGGGGCCGCTGCGTAACGGTGGTGTGGTCAAGGCCTGAGGCCGCGAGCGCCTGGTCGAGCGTGGCGGTGACGTCGGAGGCGCACATGGTGGGACCAAGCCTCCAGGCGACGATGTAGCGCGAGAAGTCGTCGAGCACGGTCGACAGGAAGTACCAGCCCCAGCCAGTGATCTTGAGATAGGTGAAGTCGGTCTGCCAGAGCTGGTTAATGGCGGTGGTCTTGTCCTTGAACTCGTTCGCCGCCTGATCACCACATAGGCCGGGCTGGTGATGAGGTCGTGTGCCTTCAGCAGCCGGTAGACCGAAGCTTCCGAGACAAAGTACTTCTTCTCGTCGGTGAAGCGCACAGCCAGCTCGCGCGGCGATAGCTCCGGACGCTCCAGCGCAAGGTCGATGATCTGGCCGCGCACATCGTCCGGGATGCGATTCCAGACCCGGTCTGGTCGAGACCGATGGTCGGCTAGCGCTTCAATGCCACCCTCACCATAGCGGTCGCACCAGCGATAGAATGTGGCTCGCGGGATGCCGAGTTTGTCCAGCGTACGCTTGGCCGGCAAGTGTGACTGCTCGACAAGCCGGATGATCTCGGCCCTTTCGGACGCGGAATATCTCATGCCTCGTCCTCCCCATCCCCGTTCATGCTTTTTTTGAGCAGACGGTTCTCCAGGGTGAGGTCGGCCACAACCTCCTTAAGGGCTGCGGTCTCACGACGAAGATCCTTCACCTCGCCGGACGTCGCAGCGCGCGCCGTGTCTCCCGCCAATCGACGTTTGCCGGCTTCGAGGAACTCCTTCGACCAGCCGTAATACATAGAAGCAGCTATGCCTTCTCGGCGGCAGAGCTCGGAGATGTTCTCCTCGCCGCGCAGTCCCTCCAGCACGATGCGGATCTTTTCTTCCGCCGAATAATGCCGGCGGGTCTGACGCCGAATGTCCTTCAGAACTTGTTCTGCCGGCGCTTTGTCCGGACCGGATTTCTGTTTCATCTTCGCTCCTTGCGGCTACGATGAACCAGAAATCCTCCCTTCGTGAAGTCCCTCAGTTTGTCTCAGGAGTGCTGACGGGGAACACTGGGGTCCCTTGCGCTGCCGCTGAGCCTCTCGATACCGCAGCAGTAACCGCCTACTGGAACGCCGGGGTGCAGTTGTTGGGACCAATAATCTCGCGCTGGACGTTTCAATCTGTCGCCCCGCCCAAGACCTATTGGACGCCCTACCCAGCGGGCGGAGGCACGCGGCCTTTTATTCTTACTGGGCTTGGGGCGGGCCTGGGCTTCCGCAATTGGATTGAAACGCGGGGATCGTATCCATGAACGCCCCGGCGCTCGCCTTTGCCGAAGCTGGCTTCCCGATCATTCCAGTTCGGCTTTACCGCGAGAATGAGCGCTGGCGAAAGCTCCCACTTGCCGGATGGTCGCTTGCAACGACTGAGCCCTCCACGATCGAGCGCTGGTGGCAGCGCTGGCCAGGGGCGTTGCCCGGCATCCCACTTGCGCGAGTTGGCTGGGCGGTTGTGGATTGCGATACCCTAGAAGGCGTCGAGGCAGTGCGCGATCTCGGCTGCTTGGGCCCGCACTCATCCGTCGACACCCCGAGTGGCGGAAAGCATTTGGTCTTTGCGCAGCCCCCGAGACCAGTCGCGAAGCACCTGTGGTGCGATGGCGTTGAGGTGCTCGGGACCTCGGCGCTGCTCACGGCGTACGATCTCGACGAACTCCTCTTCCCTCGCGTCGCCCCACGCGCGGTGCTGCCGAAGACGTTTTGGGGAAAGAGGGAAGGGGAAGCGCCAAGCAAAGGGAACCTAAGGATAAAGAGGGAAGAAGAAAGGGCCCATGCCAGCGCTGTGGAGGTGGCGGACGTAACCGCAGCGCTATGGCAGATGGACGCGCGGGATTGGAATGGTGACTACCCGGAATGGTTCAAGCTCACCGTTGCCTGCCGCGCCGAAGGCATTGCCCGCGCTGAGTTCGTGCGCTGGTGTGTGACTGATCCGGACTACGCCGCCGATGCACGACTGATCGAGCGGATATGGGACAGCACGAAGCCAGTGCACGGCGCGGCGTTCCGCGCTGCGCTGAAGGTGCGTGGGATCAAGGTGGGGGCAGGGGCCGGGGCAAACCCTTCTCGTCTTTATCCTGAGGTTCCCCTTGCTGCAGCGTCATCGGTTGTTGCAGAGACGCCGCCCCCGGTCACCCGCGATCTTCGTCATCGCAGCGCTGGGCTGTTGGCGTGGTTGGGTCGTGATCCGACTGAGCCAACGTTGTTCCGCGTTGCGTGCGTGTTTGCTGAGATGGTGGTGGAAGGGCGGATCAAAATTGGCGTGGCGCAAACGCTGTTGATCGGTGCAGCGCAAGGCAACGGTCTTTGGCGCAAGCTCGGGAAGGAGGGCGTCAAGCGCACGATCGCGAACGGCCTCCGTCATGTGGAAGAGAAACTTTTGGAAACAGAAAGGAACTGACAATGGCACGGAACGCAGGCGGCGGCTTAGGCAGCCGTGTTGTGACCAACTCGAAATCTGCAAGAAAAATCGAACCCAGGGCGATGGCGATCAACCCGCGAGGCGTCTCGCAGATCGGCTCGGCCATGGGCAACCACGCCACGGACAGTGGCAAGAAGCTGACCCGGGCCCAAGAGCCGATCGGCGCAGGATCGGGGTACAACAAAGCTGTCGGCGCAAACAACAATGCAAAGCCAAACGTGATGGCTCGCGGCACTCAGGCAATGCACGGCCCGGTCGCCGGAAAGCCCGCGCCGCAAGGGCGCGACATCCTTTCGGACTTCGGCAGGGACAGCCCAATTGTCGGGACCAGAAAATGATCCGCGCAAAGGAACAAAGACAATGAGTACAAACGACGTAGCACTCGCCGCAATGGCCGCTGCACTGGCACAGCAAATGCGGCCCAGCGAGGAAGATCGACGTATCCAGGCAGGGATCGACGCCGCCATGCGTGGGGTGATCGCTGAACAGATTGATCCTGACCCCACTCGCGTTAAGAACCCAACCGCGCAGGGTATCCCTCCGCATCTCCAGGCCAATCGGCCAAAGCCGCCACCGGGGACTGGCCTCGAACACGCGCTGCTCGTGATCCCGCCGAAGCGGAGGGAGGAGGGGAAGTGATGGCGAGCTTGACTGAAAGGATCGAAGAGAAACGCCTGGCCGAGGAGAAGGAGCGCCGCTGGCGGGAGTTTGAGCGGCGCTATCTCAGTGAGCCCGCGCCGAGAGTGAAACCGAAGCCGAAGCCCAAAGTTCAAGTGACGACAGAGGTCTCGGCCAAAGTGGCCGAGGCCATCAAGGCAAATCCGGCGACCTTGCAAGTGAGGGTTTCGGCGGGCGCTCAGGATGGCACCACCGTGATCGAACGCCCGCGCAGGATTGAGGTGGTTGAAGTGACGGCAGTGGATGGTGAGGGGCGGCCTTCGCTGGGCCGGCGGCACGATCTGGCAACGAATGAATGGACCACCGTCGAGTTTGATCAGGGCTATCGGCGCACCGGAGTGCAGTGCGACTACAACCCACCCGACGGATTGACGCGGAAGGATTGAGCGGCATGGAAAAGTTTGCGGAGACGAATGCGGTAGCATCGGCAGACGAAGCCGAGAGCGTGATCCGCGCAAAGATCAAAGCCTGTGTGGATGACATCAGCGATCGGGAAGCAGAAGCGATCGAGCTTGGCGGCGAGTGGGGGATCGAAGAGAGTTGGATAAAGGAGCGATTTGCGAAGGCTCGGAAAGAGGCAGCGGCAAAGCGCGAAGCGCAAAAGCCGAAAGCTTCGCTGGTGGCAGAGGCGAAGTGGAAGAGGCGGGGGAAGTGGGCCACGCCTGCTGACCCGGTCGTGCTGAAGGCCGAGGGCTTTGCCGAGGCTCTTAATGATGCGATCGCGAAGCCGAAGGCTGGTCCCTTTTTTTCGGCTGCGCCGCTACCTGTAGTTGAACCAACGCAACCTGAGCAGGCGGAAGCGAACTCTGAGCCCAGCGAAGCCGAGCACAATACGGCTCAGCTGCCAGCGGTGGTGTCAACGCCAAAACTCCCAGTTGTTTGGGAGGATGTTCTTAAGGCGATGAACAACCGACATGCGGTTATCGACAACGTTGGAGGTAGAACCGTTATCGCGGGCTGGGAACCATCGCAACTGGATCCGACGCGGATAGTCGTGGTATTTCAACACAAGGAAAGCTTCTTGCTGCGGTATTCCAATCGACACGCGACGATCGACGTTCCAGATGGACACGGCGGAAGTCGACAGACGACGCAAGCGCTGGGCCAATGGTGGCTGAGCCACCGCCTGCGGCGACAGCATCGCGGGGTTACTTTCTCACCAGCAGGATCACCAATCGTCAATGAGTGTCTCAACCTGTGGCAGGGCTGGGGCGTTGTGGCAAAGGCCGGTGATTGGGGATTGATGCGGGAACATGTCGAAGTGGTTCTCGCCGGCGGAAATACAGAATTTGCAGAATACGTCTTCCGATGGATCGCTTGGGCAATTCAAAATCCTGCGGCGCAGGCTGAGGTAGCTCTAGTACTGATCGGCGCGAAGGGCGCGGGCAAGGGGACTTTGGTGCGGTTCCTGCAACGGATTTTCGGCGCGCATGCGTTTCAAGTGACAAGCCGCGATGAAGTGATTGGTAAGTTCAACGGGCATCTACAGGACTGCGTCCTTTTCGTTGCCGATGAGGCGTATTGGGGAGGCGACAAGCGTTGCGTGGGAAGACTGCAAGGCATGATCACCGAGCCAACGTTACCGATCGAGCGCAAGGGCTTCGATCTTATTCAGGTCCCCAACTTCCTTCACGTGGTGATGCTCGCAGAGCCGGGCTGGGTTATTCCCGCTGGGCGATTTGAACGGCGCTACGCCGCACTAGCAGTTAGCAGTGATCGACGGGGCGATAGAGCCTACTTCAACGCTCTGCATCGACAGATCGACAATGGTGGGGCAGAAGCGATGTTCCACGATTTGCGGAAGATGGAACTGGGTGACTGGCACCCAAGGGAAATTCCAGAGGCATTGCTCCGCAATCCCGCGCTGCAGAAGCAACAAATCCACACCCTGCCGCCATTGGAGCAATGGTACGTGATGCTTCTCCATAACGGACTGGTGCCCGGCGCGTTGGTGGCCCGACCGAATACAGCTCTCACGAAAAGCTTGATCGACGACGCCCGCGAACGAGTTCCTCAGTTGCGGGATTTGACCGATGTCGGGCTTCGTAACTTTCTCGTTGATGAAGAAAGCATCGGGATCGTCTGCACAAAGTACCGCAAGAACACCGCCAACGGCTGGGCGTTCCCGCCGCTCAGTGAAGCCCGCGAAGCTTGGTGTCGGCTCTACGGCTCGGTGACTTGGGACAACCCCGATGCGGTGGATTGGATCAAGAAGTGAGGGGTGGAGAGGGGAGGGTGGAGAGTGGAGGGTGTGGAGCACCAATTTATTTACGGCCAATAGGGCCCGTTGTTACAATCACCGACTGTTCCCCGTCAGCACTCCTGAGACAAACTGAGGGACTTCACGAAGGGAGGATTTCTGGTTCATCGTAGCCGCAAGGAGCGAAGATGAAACAGAAATCCGGTCCGGACAAAGCGCCGGCAGAACAAGTTCTGAAGGACATTCGGCGTCAGACCCGCCGGCATTATTCGGCGGAAGAAAAGATCCGCATCGTGCTGGAGGGACTGCGCGGCGAGGAGAACATCTCCGAGCTCTGCCGCCGAGAAGGCATAGCTGCTTCTATGTATTACGGCTGGTCGAAGGAGTTCCTCGAAGCCGGCAAACGTCGATTGGCGGGAGACACGGCGCGCGCTGCGACGTCCGGCGAGGTGAAGGATCTTCGTCGTGAGACCGCAGCCCTTAAGGAGGTTGTGGCCGACCTCACCCTGGAGAACCGTCTGCTCAAAAAAAGCATGAACGGGGATGGGGAGGACGAGGCATGAGATATTCCGCGTCCGAAAGGGCCGAGATCATCCGGCTTGTCGAGCAGTCACACTTGCCGGCCAAGCGTACGCTGGACAAACTCGGCATCCCGCGAGCCACATTCTATCGCTGGTGCGACCGCTATGGTGAGGGTGGCATTGAAGCGCTAGCCGACCATCGGTCTCGACCAGACCGGGTCTGGAATCGCATCCCGGACGATGTGCGCGGCCAGATCATCGACCTTGCGCTGGAGCGTCCGGAGCTATCGCCGCGCGAGCTGGCTGTGCGCTTCACCGACGAGATGAAGTACTTTGTCTCGGAAGCTTCGGTCTACCGGCTGCTGAAGGCACACGACCTCATCACCAGCCCGGCCTATGTGGTGATCAAGGCGGCGAACGAGTTCAAGGACAAGACCACCGCCATTAACCAGCTCTGGCAGACCGACTTCACCTATCTCAAGATCACTGGCTGGGGCTGGTACTTCCTGTCGACCGTGCTCGACGACTTCTCGCGCTACATCGTCGCCTGGAGGCTTGGTCCCACCATGTGCGCCTCCGACGTCACCGCCACGCTCGACCAGGCGCTCGCGGCCTCAGGCCTTGACCACACCACCGTTACGCAGCGGCCCCGGCTTCTGAGCGACAATGGATCGAGTTACGTCGCGGGTGATCTGGGCAAGTGGCTCGAAGCCAAGGGCATGCAACACGTGCGCGGCGCCCCGTATCATCCACAGACCCAGGGAAAGATCGAGCGATGGCACCAGACCCTGAAGAACCGCATTCTGCTCGACAACTACTACCTGCCTGGCGATCTCGAACGGCAAATTGACGCCTTCGTCGGGCACTATAACCATGTCCGCTATCACGAGAGCATCAACAATCTAACCCCGGCCGACGTCTACTTCGGAAGGGCTGAGACAATCCTCGCTGAGCGAGAACGCATCAAGCGAGCAACCATCTCAAACCGACGCTTGCAGCATCAACTGAAAGCCGCTTAAACTTTAACCCTGATGAGCCAGAGCCTTCGTTCCTGAAACGCTCAAAACGTCTCAAATCATTTGACGACGGACAATCACCGACCTCTCCACACTCTCCACACTCTCCACACTCTCCACACTCTCCACACTCTCCACACTCTCCACACCCTCCACACCCTCCACTCTCTCCACTAGAAAAATAAAAAGATGAAAAGAGAGATGTTAGATACGGTGGATGCAGCGCTTAGTCGGTTCGACGATGAGCCGGAGCAGATCGATCTCGCTCCCGGCGAAACCTCCCTGAGCTTCCTCCAGAAGATTTACCGCAGCCCGGCGCAGCCAATGTCGCGAAGGCTCCGCGCTGCGATGGCAGCGTTGCCGCATGAGCATCCCAAGCTTGGCATCATTGCCACGACTAACATGAACGGCGACACGTTCGCCACTATGCTGGATCGCGCAATCGAACGCAGCGGCACCGCAACGAAGCAGATCGAGCACCAGCCCGGCGAACCCGAGCAGTGTTAGAGGCAAGGGCAAACCCCACCAGCGTCCAAAACCCGGCTAGCCAGCAACACGGAAAGGCGTAAGCTTACCCTCGGCTGGGCAATGTAGGAGTGTGAGATGTGTGATTACAGTCTTCACAACGTCAAATCGCGACCTGCAAAGGTTGGCGATAAACTTACCACCCGCGACTTTGGCACAGGTACCCGGGGTTTCTCTGCAGCGGAGGATATGAACGTTGCAGTTTGCGTTCTGCCTGGGACAGAGTTGTCGTTTGAAGACGACGTTAGGTGCGAAAGTTTCTGGCCGTGGAGTAAAAAAAAGATCGGCCACACGACCGCGATCTTCCGGCAGATCAACTCAGACGAACCGAGAGCCCATCACGATGCGCTGGAATTCCCGGATGGCCGTATCGTCCAGCTAACATTCCTAAAAGAACGTCAGCGAGCGACTGTCCTTCAGTTGCCCGTTGCTGGTGTCAAAGCGCCTCAACGGGTTGCCTACGCGAACCACTAGGCGAAGGTTAGGCCGTGCGGCGGTGCGTCCACCACGCACGGCCAATTAGTGCAAGTGCGCACTGTGCCCTTTTTTTTGTTCGGCGTCGCGCAGCATGAAATGACCCCAACCCGTGGCCACAGGCTGGGGTTCCTTCAACTCAAACGCATACGCTACAGGCACAGACGCTTCGGGGCGCGGGGGCGAGGCTAAAGCGTCCGGCACCAATCACCTTGAGCCGAGTGCTTTTCTATATCTGTATCGAATAGCTCACTTTCGACGACGGTGGATAAGTCGAATAAGTAGCCGCCAGGCAGACGCTTTGCGCGGAGAGCCTAAAAAGAAAAAGGTTGTGGAGAATTGACGGACTGAGGTCGATGGCCCGTCAACTGAAACCAAGCACGTACGCACTCCGCGACTAAGCCCGCCAACGCCGCGATCTCCCTTCAAAGTCCACAACGCGCTCAATCTCGCGGCTGCATTTGAAGCAAGCAAATGTCTGTCGCTCGTATTGGAGATCGAAGTCGTCTGGACCGCGCCTGATCAGAGAGGTTCGCTGGCCGCAATCCGCACACGGCGGCTTATCGTTCACGCCAAAGTTTCGCGTCTTCTGAAGTTGATCGAACATTGATTTCGTGCCCCCCGGCCCGCTTCGCCTCCAATCAAATTCAGAAATGTGTTCAGAGATGGGACAAGTCACAGCACAAAACAAAATTTCACGTCGCTGCAAATTATTCTTGCGTGCGACTTTAGAGTAACACTGCCCCCCGGCGCGGGGAGCCGCGAAATAGTTGAGTGACTGACGTTGTAGCTCCTAGCAATCTCGACCAAAGCCTCGCCAGCCTCACGTCGCGCCAGCGCCTCTTCGCGTTGATGTTTGGTGAGCTTCAGCTTGCGCCCGAACCTCACTCGCGGGCCTGCGCTCGCTTCCGTCCCTCGTCAGTCCGCGCAAGGATCAGATGCCGCTCAAACTCAGCCAAGCCACCCAGCACGGTCACCATCAGCCTGCCGTGCGGCGTCGTTGTATCAGCCCAGGGATCGCCCAGCGATCGGAAGCCCGCACCCGCTTTGCCGATCGCGTCCAGCGTGTTCAGCAATCGCAGTGCTTCGCGCCAGCCGATCGAGCTTTGTCACTAGCAGAACGTCCCCGGCCTCTGGCGCGGCCACGCAGCGTGCTAGTGGATCAACTCTGACATTTCTATCCACGATCGGATTCCCGACAACTCGATCTTGTGCAAGTTGGCGCATGCGAACCGGAATATCCCTTACCCTTAAGCCTTCTGATCGTCGCCGTCTGGCTGCGCTGGCGAGAGATCGCAACGCGCCGCATAAGCATCTCTGGCGAGCCGAGATCGTGCTGTTGAGCGCGGGCGGCGTCGGCACCAACGAGATCATGCTCAGACCGGCAAGTCGAAGACCTGTGTCTGGCGCTGGCAGGAACGCTTCATGCAGGAAGGTTATGGCGGCTTGCTGGTGACAAGGCACCCTCGCGCATTCCGCCCCTTGGGCCGGATATCACTGAGCGTGTCGTGATGCTCACCCAAACCGAGCGCCCACTGAGGCGACCCACTGGACCGCCGCCCTGATGGCGAAAGCAGTCGGCTCAGCGCAGTCGTCCAACGCATCTGGCGCACACATGGTCTTCAGCCGCACCGGGTCAGGGTTCGCTCTTCAAAGACCCAAGTTTATCGAGAAGGTGGCGATGTTGTCGGGTCTATGTCGATCCGCCCGCCCACGCCATCGTCCTCTCGATCAACGAAGTCGCAAATCCAAGCCATCGACCGCACCCAGCCTGGCTTGCCGATGAAGAGGGGCCGAGCCGGCACATGACCCATGACTACAAGCGCCTGGCACAACGACACTGTTCGCAGCCCTCGACGTATTGGAAGGCAAGGTCATTGGCCATGTCTGCAGCGCCATCGTCACCAGGAGTTCATCCGCTTCCTCAATGCCATTAGGCGCAGGTGCCGGCTAAAAGACCGTGCACGTGATCCTCGACAACTACGCTGCCCACAAGCATCCGAAGGTGTCTCGATGGCTCGACCGGCACCCGCGCTTCGCTTTCCACTTCACGCCGACCTCGTGCTCCTGGCTCAATGCGTCGAAGGGTATTCGCAAAACTTGCCAAGCAGCGACTGAAGCGTGGCGTCTTCCGAGGCGTGGTCGATCTTCAAGCCGCCATCAACCGCTTCGTCGCAGAGACCAACCATGATCCCAAACCGTTCACCTGGACTGCAGACCCAGACAAAATCATCGCCGCTGTCAGGCGTGGGCACCAAGTTTCAATTCGATCCACTAGCGCTTTTCGATCTCTGACGCGCCGCTCACTTTCTCGGCGAACACCTTCTCAGCCCCAGCTGAGATCAGCGCCGCCTGCTGCGCATCAAGTGTCTGCCCGTCCGTCGATACGCGCGCGTAGCCAACGATCATTTCCCTCTCCATTTCGATCGAGATATTTGCACAGCGAAAGCCCTTGCGGTTCAGGCCTCCGCTGGCTGTGCATCACTTGAAAGTTTTGAACGGACGGGCGGTGAGCCGGGGAGGATTGCGAACGGCCTGGGCCCGTTTCCCTAGATAGCCTTCCACCCGCCACCTCTCGATTACCGTCGCGGCCTCGTTGATAGCTCGGGGTGCTGCACGAAGTACTCCTCCGCCAGCACGCTAATCTCCTTTGCGCTGTAGTGGCTAACCTTCAGCCCCCGATCTCGGAGCTGTCGCTTGGCCGCGTCGCGTGCGAGCCGACGCGCGATCGTGCGGACACCATTGATCATACTTGCTCGGAGTTTTGCTTCGTATACGCTTAGCTTAGCCTCTGCCATTTGTCTATCCTCTGGGTGAGCGGTTGACGTGAGAGCCTGCGGCGCGACCGCACCGCGCTGCAGGCTCGCTATCTTTATCACATCGCTGCGTTCGTTCCTAACTAATACGCGATGCGCGACGCGTTTTGTTGCTTCGCTCCGCAGTGTTTGTTGTTGCTGCGCCGACTTGTTGCTCGTTGCGCCTCGGGCGTTCATTGCTCCAGCGTCGATCGAGGCCACCCCCGGGGCCAAAAACGCTCGCGCTGGTCGCGTCATGGGCTTCGCAAGTTTTGTGGAAAATGATCGACCCTACGCATCGGTGCCTCGCAAGTTTTGTGGAATTTGATCTGAGCCATATCGATCGCTGGTGCCTTGGTGCGCTAGCAGCGCGTTGGCAGCATGGCAAGATTGTGAGCTGTGAAATCTGGTCCTGTGTGGTACGCTGACAAGCGTGCTGATTAATGGGAGCGTAAGCTTCAAGAACAGGCTGCATCATGGGAGGGACGAATGTCTGTCTATATTCTTGCAATCACCAGATTACTGATGCGGAAAAATATAACAAAAATTCATCCAGCGATCAAAAAGGCCCACAAAGCCCACGATGTGAAGGTGGTTGCAGTGAGCAATGCACCTCAAATGCTAATGGGAGAACCCCGAGGAAACCACGTCGTACTTATGCAGGTTAAAGATGAAGCCCACGCGCGCGCTTTCTGGAACGCCCCGAGGCAAAAGCCGCCATGGCCATTGCTCCGCACTGTATGACCGAGGCCGCATCGGAATAATCCCTGCTGCAACGGAGCTGGCGGCGCGCCCAAAAGCTAACGGCCTGCTGAGAAAGCTGCTCTTGTGGCGCGGACAGGCCCTGGTTCGAAGGCGGCAACGCGCGGCTGATTTGAAACTTCGCTCGTGGCTGCGCGCACGGCTAAGTCAGTGTTTACAGCTTCGCTCGGCCCGCGCCGCAGCATTGGCCCCTCGCAAGTTTTGTGGAATTTTGATGGGCCCATACCCTTCACCGCCCTGTGAAGGATCGACTAAATCTGCTATGGTGGTGTTTAGGTGATCAGCGCGGAGGTAATCGTAAATTATCTGCGCCTGTACGTTGTTGGCGATCAGCGGACGGGTGTCTCCGAGCCGTTCAGGTGGTGGATGAAGGCAGCGGTATCCATTCGTTTTCGATCGCCGAGTATGTAGTCGCGGTTTCGAACCAAACTATAAGACGCTTCCGTGGGAGAGGACATCAAACCGAGGGCGGCGGCACCAAAGGTCTGAGGTCGGCGCGTCTCATTATGAGTGAATGGCCGAAATCTTGATCACGATGAGCGCCTCTCAGAAATATTGGTGGCTAGCGCCGCTAATTTCATTTCTCGCTTTATTGACGATTGTTTGGTTTCAATGGGGGCAGCATCACCTCAGAGCATACCGACTGAAACACCTTTCAAAACCGTTTTGACCTATGGCCCAGATGATCAGAACGAATGTTTGGACTTATGCGTCCCAGCGCATTCAAAGGTGATGGTTCAAATTCGCATTCGGCCCCGGATAAGAATATCGGCAAATTGAAATCCTATTTGGGTTCAGGGGCGATCGCGCAACGCGACTCACCCGCTGAAAGTCCTAAACAGATTTATCAAAATAGGCATTAACCGTGAGCAAGACCCGCGTAGCAACCCAAACCACTACATAGATAATGACGAGCACTATCACATTGCAACAATCGCGGATCGTTCACTTCTCCATACGCAGGCCCTCGAATTTGTCGTTCAAACGAAAGAAGTGACGATATCCCGTATTGCTGGAAGTTGCGACAGACAGCGGAGAGGCAAAGCCAAAAGCTGCTCTTAATCTAACAGTTGTCGCAGAAACGTTTCCGCCGCTCAGTTAGCGGAACATGACGACAAATAGTGGGTGCACGTAGCGGCTCTTCTCTTTATCCTGAGGTTCCCCCTGGCGGAGAGGCCACCCCCTGCGCCGTACTGCCCCATACCGCCCAGCGCAATGACAACTCCTCGCCGCTTCCCGCCGCCTTGGACGAGCGATGAGCGCGCAGAAGGTGGCGATCAACTTCGCCAAGCTGACTTGAGCTGCTGCGCCGATGAACTGACGCAATGCTCCTCACACGCTCATACATGCTCCCTCTGACCACACACCTATCGAGGGCCCTCTTCCAGCCAAGCAACCCCTGAAGGGGAGGAGGAATTCTCTGACCTTCTCGTAGCGCGGGCAGCCCCGGTGAGCGCGACTGTCGCCCGTGGCTGGGCGGTCGGCAAAGTCGGCGCTCGTGGCCAATCGCCAGTCGCTGGCGTCGCTGCTGCGATCGCGCGGAAAGGCGAGGTGATGGATCATCTTCGAATTTGCATGGACGCGCTGCGCCGGACAGCTTCAGACGCTGAGGGCATGCGGGTCCACTTGGGAGAGCGTGGATCGATCAATTCTGCAAGGCCCAATCTGGCAACCAAAAAGGTCCGCTTAAGCTACTATTGAACGCCATCAGAAAAGGCTGAGCAGCACCCAGGGGAAGATTTCTGGATCATGATCGGGGAATACGTTCAGGCAAAGCCTCGTGGCCTGGAGCCTGAGGAGCCGTTGCTGCCGCTGAACAATAAAAATCCATACCGACGTATAGCCAGCATATGCCTAGGAGCAATTGAGTTTGACGGCGCGTCAGTTTTATCAATCGCTTATTGGGCAACCTGCGGCATCCCCATCCCCGACAAGATGACGCTGCTGCTAGTTATGAAGCTAACCGTCAGCGCGGCCCCATCCCCCTGATGAACAGCGCGCGGTCCGCTCGCCTAAAATGAGCGAGAGCTCAGGAAACCCGGGTCGTGCGCTCGGGGTTCTCTCGTTTTGCACCCCAGCGCCGTGCAGAACAAATGGTCACCGGATTGGTCACCAACTCCGTTGCGCTGGGGAGGAAAGTCTGGGGTCAAACGGAACCGAGCCCAGGCGAAATGGACGAGATTAATCAACACTAAACGCCACGCGAGCGGCACAGAACAAACCGGGGCTAAGAGAATTTCAAGACCGGTGCCTTAAACCACTCGGCCACCCTTCCGTTTGTGAAGGTTTAATCGCTTAGCGATATATCCTAAGTGAACGTTTTGGCAAATGCGTGCCACTTGGCTTCACGTTGGACACAACGATCGAGAGTGTTGCGTTGATGGCTGCCGCTCTTTTCGTCGGCTCGGCGTAACTGCGGGCCGCGCTTTTGCCGCCGCGATGCCAAGTTCTCATCTTCGAAGAAAACACCATGCTCCGTGCCGAGGGATGCCTGGAAAGAGTTCCCTGCGACGCAGTCTTAATTTGCACTACAAAAACTCCGATGCTTCGAATATTGTCGTCGGCGCAAATGCATTGAACCGGAGGAAACTTCAATGTCAAAAATTGTCGACGAAGTAATCACTGCCAACAAGAAATACGCTTCCAATTTTGGCGCGAAGAAGGATCTGGCGCTCCCGCCAGCGCGGGGCTTCGCCATTCTGACCTGCATGGACGCACGCCTTGATCCTGCGAAATATGCCGGGCTGTCCGAGGGCGACGCGCATGTCATCCGCAATGCCGGTGGGCGTGCCTCCGACGACGCTATCCGCTCGCTGGTGATTTCACACAAGCTGCTCGGAACCCACGAGTGGTTTGTAATCCATCACACAAACTGCGGCATGGAGCTGTTCACCGATGGCATCATGGGAGACTTGCTCGAGGACAATCTGGAAACGGCGAACTTCGACGGCAAGGTCTGGTCGAATCCAAAGCATGGTCATGGAGCGAGCGCCGGCCAATACATCAAATGGCACACGATCAAGGACCAACCATCGAGCGTCCTTCACGACGTGCGCCGTATTCGCGAACACCCGCTCGTTCCGAGCCATATTCCGATCTATGGCTACGTCTACGACGTTAAATCGGGCGACCTCGTCGAGGTAACGGAAGCGACCAAGGCGGGGCGCCCTGGTTGAACCTGAGATCAAGAAAGCGCCGGGAAGGCAGTCGCGCTTGCCCGGCCCAACCTGCCGCTAATCAATCCGCACTTTGATCCGTACTTCGATCCGTACTTGGCACTGACATTGGGTTTTGTTTGGTCGGCCCGTGTCAAGTTTCGCGGAATGCACAGCCGCTCCGACTGCTTGCGGAAGTTTGAATGTCGTTGATCCAGATAGCCTTGACGATTAGGGGCCAACTCAGTCGTCGTCGCCCAGCTTCTTCAAATCCTCCCCTTTCAGGGTTGTTTTTAGAATGTTGTGCCAAACTTCTTTGGTTTCAGTTTTGGAAACCACCGTATCGTCTGTTCTCAACTTAAAGACGAGAGTATACGGGGTCGTGATATTTCGGCTGGTCGATGTCCAATCAATGACCGTAAATGTGCTCAAAGCCGGATCGACTGCCGCATCCGTTGTACTGACCGCTATATTGGACGATTTCTTGGTTCCTTCGCGAATGGCTGCGATCGCTGTGGCGATCCGATCTGCGTCGCCTTGCAGCGTGAACCGTACGATATCGTCTTTGTCATTCTTCGCCGATCCCGCGAGGTCGTACTTGATAGCCTGCTTCATGATCATGGCGCGGAAGCCGACGTGCTGATCATTGCCGGTGACGGTTGCTGAAATGGCGTGTTTTTGCTGCGCCGTCGCGCTCCCCGCGAAAGTCGCGAACCCGAACATTGTGAAGACCGCGAGAAGCCGGACCAAACCTGCGACAGGACGAATGGAGCTCGTGGTCACGTGATCCTCCTTGGAATGCGGCGCCGTCCAGTACGAGCCCGCGACCGTGGGGATGGCGGGGCGCTCACGTTGGGCACCTGAGCCCAACTTTGGCAGGTTTCCGTGACAGGCGCGGGACGGAAACCTCATATAACACAGCAGATTTGTGCTCCTCGTCACATCCGAAGAGGCCGATTGCGGTCTAGATAAGGAACGTGGAATGAGGACGCAAAATGACGGACTATGACGCGATCATCCGGGTCGCAAGTTTGTGGCTCGCGCAAAAACTCGACGACGAAATTGGCGTCACCCTCCCGCAGGTTGATGAGACCAGTGTGCCGCTCGTCGTCATGGCGGCAAAGCTCATGGAGGGGAAGCGTTCGGGCGTATATACCGACGACCCGGATACTGTGCGGCGGTGCCGCCTGCTTGCCCGGCATATCGGCGCTTCTGTAGAGATAATTGAAGAAGAAGCTGGTCAGACAGGCATCTTTTTTACCCCACCGCGGCAGCAATAGAACTTCGACGGCTGCCCAGCTACCGAGGCTCGCAGTTGTCACTGCCGCAAGACGGATGGGCCGCGCGACCGCGCCAAAGTCGGCCAAAAACTGTGACGCCCAACACAGATCGAATTCCCTCAGTCGTGACAGATTGGCGGAGGTGAAGAAGGGAGAACTGTCATGACGAAGGTTCTCGTACTTCAGATTTTGGCCACCGTTGGCATTGCGGGTGCCGGCGCTGCCGCCACTGTTGCAACCAGGGTAGAATCCATCACCGGCGTTGCAGGCGATTGCGGTGGCACCGCTTCCTCAGCTGATTTTGGCCACGAGGAACAAAGTTGCAGCGTCCAAGCGCGAGGCGAGCGGTTCGGTTACGCCAGCGCGCTAATACCTGGACGTAGTTTTGGACGGAAACTCCACGAAACGCGGTGTCAGTACTGCGGCAGCTTTGTGCGCTTTCAGTGGCTATTCAGATTTCGCTTGGAACTGTAATGGACAGATTAACCGCAAGCTGACACAGTCTTCAAATTCCCTTACAGAATATTTCCAATTTAAATTATAGACATTCCTATCCGGACGTGATTATTCACGCTTCAGCCGAGCGCTTTACGCCGGTGTAACCCTCCAAAGAAACGCTATCGTTAGTCAGGAAGAGGCATCGCTGCCAATGACGACACTCGCTATGAACTTGGTGGAGTACTTTCAGGACAACCGCAGCGCAACGTTGGAAACGTTCGTGCGCGTTGTATTCGGAACTTTCGTGGGCGGTCTTATCGTCCTTCTGATCCTGCTCTATGCCGGTGCCCCGATCGTCTGATCGCGGCCGGCTCCCAATCATCATCGACAAAGCGATCACGGTCGTTGCGATGGCCCCGGTGCGGGCCATTGCAACGCTCCATTCACTATCGATACCGTCGGCGCATTATCGGCTCCTGTCCGCGCATTTTTGCCACAATCTGACCACGCTCCCGATTGATACCTAGATGACGGGGATCGGGGACGATGCGGCGTCGACATAGCGCGGCACTGGGACGATTTGCGCCGATCGGCGCCTGCGCTGTGCTTTGCGCCCTGCTTGCCAATTGCTCGAATGGCATCGACCCTAAATATGGTGTTTCCGCCAGCCCGCGTGTAATCGATGACGGCTCGCCCGTGCCCAAGGGTGGCGGCGTGTATCGGGTCGGCCACCCCTATACCGTGGCCGGCCGGACCTATGTCCCGGAATACAACCCGCATTACCAGGCCACCGGTCTCGCCTCATGGTACGGCGATGATTTCCATGGCCGGCGCACCGCGAATGGGGAGATCTTCGACCTCAACGGCATCACGGCGGCGCATACGACGATGCCGTTGCCGAGCTACGCACGCGTGACCAATCTCTCGAACGGCCGCTCGCTCATCGTGCGTGTCAACGATCGCGGGCCGTATCACGGCAACCGCATCATCGACGTGTCCAAGAACGCCGCGCGCCTCCTCGGTTTCCACACCAGCGGCACGGCCTGGGTGCGGGTCGAATATGTCGGGCACGCCCCGATCGAGGGGTCAGATGACCGGATCCTCGCCGCCACGCTGCGACAGGACGAGCCGGCCCCGGCGCCGGGCTCCGTCAAGCTCGCTGCGACCAGCATCGTGCCGGCGGGAGTGACCTCGTCCATCGGGCGCAAGGCCCATTATGCCAGCGCCTCGGCTACCGACGCCTTCCGCGCGTCCGCGGCAGCCCATCCTATGTTCTTTGCCGAAGGGCCGACCGGCAAGGACGGCACCGTTCAATTCCTCAACGGGCGTGGGCTCTACTAGGTCTCGGGGTCCCAATTCGCATCGGCAAGACGTGGCTTCACGTCCTATTGCGCGCGCGAAGTGCCCGCGAGTATTGATCTGTCATGCATTGGGCTTTGGAAGTTTTTTGGCGAACGAAGCGCCGCCCGGACCGGGCGGTGCGTTGGTCCCTTAGCGCGGTAGCCGCCGCCTTGGTCGTCGCGACCTTTGCCGACGGTCACGCCGCCTCCAACATGACCTTCAAGAAGGACGACAGCTTCCAGACTGCGGTGCCAGCGGCGCTGCTGCTCGATCCCGACAGCGACAGCGTGCTGTTCGAGAAGAACGGCGATCAGCTTGTCGCCCCGGCGAGCCTCGCAAAACTCATGACGCTCGAATTCCTGTTCAACGAAATCAAGCAGGGCCGCGTCAAACTCAGCGACGAATTCACGATCAGCGAAAACGCCTGGCGCAAGGGTGGGGCACCTTCGCACGGCTCCACCATGTTTGCCGCCATCCACAGCCACGTGAAAGTTGACGACCTCATTCACGGCATCATCGTCGACTCGGCCAATGACGCCTGCATCGCGGTCGCGGAGGCGTTGGCCGGCAACGAGGCGGAATTCGGCGCCATGCTGACGAAGCGGGCGCGCGAGATCGGCCTGGAGAAATCGACCTTCACCAATGCGACCGGTTATTCCGACCCAAACCTGCGCGTCACGCCGCGCGAATTGGCGCAACTCGCGCGCCACATCATGCAGACCTATCCGGAATTCTATCCGTACTTTGCCGAGCACGAATTCGCCTGGAACAACATCCGCCAGCAGAATCGCAATCCGCTGCTTGCAATGGGGATTGGCGCCGACGGGCTCAAGACCGGCGAAACGTCGGAAGCGGGTTTCAACCTGGTCGGCTCGGCGGTGCAGGACAACTTTCGCCTGATCGTCGTCGTCACCGGCGCCAAATCGGAAAAAGAACGCGCGGACGAGGCGCGCAAGATGCTCGACTCGGGTTTCCACGGTTTCGAGGCGCGCGTCCTGTTCGCCGAGGGACAAACCATCGGCGAGGCCAAGGTATTCGGCGGCGACCGCAGCTATGTCCCTCTGGTCGGACCCGGCACCATCCGGGTGATGATGCCGCGCAGCGGCAGCGAGCGGCTGATCGCGCGTATCGTCTATTCCGGGCCGGTGGCCGCTCCCGTCAGCAAAGGCCAGAGCATCGGTAAGCTCAAGGTGTGGCGCGGCGACAACCTCGCCCTGGAGGTGCCGCTGATGGCCGCTGATGACGTCGGCAAGGGCAGCATGTCGCAACGGGCGATGGATGGGGCAACGGAGCTCATGATCGGCTTGTTTCGGGCCGGCGTGGGTCGCCTGTGATGTGGCGTAAAATGCGCGCCGAAGTTGCCGTGTGAGCGCCGCAATGTCGGCTTACGCCTGCGACAAGAGAGTGGCTGGTAGCGTTTCATTGTCTTATGTAAAATACAAATAATAGTCCGCAACGCACTGAGTTTTAAGTCATTTTCGCGCCAGTTTGCGCTGGAACCTCGCCAAACAGATTAGATGGAACGGATGAGAGGGAAGTTCATCACCTTTGAGGGCGGCGAGGGGACCGGCAAATCGACCCAGGCGGCGATGCTGGCTCTTCGTCTGGAAACCGTCGGCCTCGGGGTGAAGCTCACCCGCGAGCCGGGCGGATCGCCGGGCGCGGAAATCATTCGGCACGTTCTCTTGTCCGGGGCGGCAAAGCCGCTCGGGGCCGAAGCCGAGGCGATGCTGTTCGCCGCCGCCCGCGACGATCATATCCAATGCACCATTCTGCCGGCGCTCGATTGCGGCAAATGGGTCATTTCCGACCGCTTTATCGATTCCACGCGCGTCTATCAGGGGGCGCTTGGCGACGTTGATCCGCGCTTCATCAGGGCGCTGGAGCGGGTTTCCGTCGGCAATCTCCGTCCGGATCTGACTTTCGTGCTCGATGTACCGGCTGAAGTTGGATTACGACGTGCGGCGGGCCGGCGCCGTGGCGCCGATCCGGATCGCTTCGAGGCGGAGCAAATCGATTTCCATGAGAAGTTGCGCGGCGCTTACCTCCAGCTTGCCGCCGCGGAGCCGCAGCGCTGCGTCATCATCGACGCGACAGCACCAAAGAAGATGGTCGCCAAACACATCTGGCAGACCGTGAGTTCGAGGCTCAAGCCTGCGGCGGCGCGGCGCAGCCTGGAGCATGCGGCGTCGTGACTGCGCCGGAAGCCGACGCCGAGCCGGCATCGCCGCGCACCACCTACGCGTTGCTTGGCCACGCCGCCACCGAGGCGGCGCTGCTCGCGGCCTATCGCGGCGGACGCGTGCCACACGCGTTCATGCTCGTCGGCGAGAAGGGCATCGGCAAGGCGACGCTTGCCTATCGCATGGCGCGTTTCGTCCTCGCCAATCCGGACCCGGCGGCGGCCAGAGTGCGCGGGGCAACGTCGCTCGCGCTCGATCCGGATCACCCGGTAGCAAGGCGCGTGGCGGCGCAGGCGCACGGCGATCTCCTCGTCCTCGAGCGAACGCCTAACGAAAAGGGTGTGTTGCGCCAGCAGATCGCCGTCGAAGACGTGCGGCGCACGGTGTCGTTTTTCGGGTCGACCGCAGGCGAGGGGGGATGGCGGGTCGCTATCGTCGATGCGGTAGATGAACTCAACCGATTCGGCGCCAATGCGCTCCTCAAGGTTCTCGAAGAACCGCCGCAACGCGCTCTCTTGCTGCTGGTCTGCCATTCGGCGTCGCGGGTGCTGCCGACATTGCGCTCGCGCTGTCGCCTCATGGCGATGCGAACCTTGTCGGAGGGCGAAGTGGCGGCCGCGCTGGCGGTCGGCGACCGGCCGCTCGGCGACCGATCCGGATGTCAAAGCGGCAGCGGCGGCGGCCGACGGCAGCGTCTCGCGCGCGCTGGCTTTCCTCGACGAGGACACTTTAGCGCTGCGCCAACGCGCGCTCGACGAGCTCGACCGGTTGCCCGCGCTCAATGCCAATGCGCTGCATGCGATGGGCGACGCGCTCGCCGGGACCGATCTGCAACCGCTCGCCGCCTTCATCGATACCGTCAATGTCTGGCTGTCGCGGCGGCTCAACGCCAAGCAGGATGAGAGCGGGCGACTGCCGCGACTGGAGCGGCTGGCCGAAGCGTGGGAGCGCATCAATCGGGCCGCCCGCGACGTCGAGACCTACAATTTGGAGCGAAAACCCTTGGTCTTCAGCGTGTTCGGCTTGCTTGCCGAGGCCACGCGCGGTTGATACCTATGCGCCGTCCATGGCCGGGCCTGTCCCGGCCTTGATCGTTCAAAGGCGCCCGCCAGATTAAATGGATGACGCCACTATTTAGGCCGCCAACCTGCGGCGCGGAATATCATGGCTGCCACGCCCTATTACATCACCACGGCGATCTCCTACCCCAACGGGCCGCCGCATATCGGCCACGCCTACGAAGCGATCGCTACCGACGCGATCGCGCGCTTCATGCGGCTCGACGGTTATGACGTGTTCTTCCTCACCGGGACCGACGAACACGGACAGAAGATTCAACAGACGGCAGCGCGCGAGGGCCTGACGCCGCGGCAATTGCTCGACCGCAACGTACCGCTGTTCGAGGCGATGGTGAAACTGCTGGAGTGCTCGAACAACGACTTCATCCACACCACCGAGCAGCGCCACCACCGATCGTCGGAAGAAATCTGGCGGCGCATGGAAGGAAACGGCGATATCTATCTGAGCAAATATGCCGGGTGGTATTCGGTGCGCGACGAGGCCTATTACGCCGAGGACGAAACCCAGGTCAACGACCATAAGCAGCGCATTGCGACCAAGACCGGCACGCCGGTGGAATGGGTCGAGGAGGAGAGCTATTTTTTCCGGCTCTCGGCCTATCAGGACAAGCTCCTGGCGCTGTATGCGAGCGATCCCAATTACGTTTTGCCGAAGGAGCGATTGAACGAAGTCGCGAGCTTTGTGCGCGGCGGCTTGCAGGATCTGTCGATCTCCCGCACCACCTTCGACTGGGGCGTCCGCGTGCCCGGCAGCGACGGCCACATCATGTATGTGTGGGTCGACGCGCTGACCAATTACATCACCGCGGTCGGCTACCCCGATACCCAGAGCGAGATTTTCCGCCGCTATTGGCCGGCCGATCTCCACGTCATCGGCAAGGACATCGTACGCTTCCACGCCGTGTATTGGCCGGCTTTCCTGATGTCGGCCGGCGTCGCCGTGCCGCGGCGCATTTTCTCCCATGGGTTTTTGTTCAACCGCGGCGAGAAAATGTCGAAGTCGGTCGGCAATGTCATCGACCCTTTCTCGCTCGTCAAAGCTTATGGCGTCGATCCGCTGCGCTATTTCTTCCTGCGCGAAGTGCCGTTCGGGCAGGACGGCAATTACAGCCACGATGCCATCGTCAACCGCATCAATGCCGATCTCGCCAACGATCTCGGCAATTTGGCGCAGCGCTCGCTGACCATGGTGGCGCGGAATTTCGGCGGCGTGCTGCCGGCGCCGGGCGCGCTGAGTGAAGCCGACAACGCGATTCTTGGCGCTGCCGACGCCACGATCGGGAAGGCGCGGGACGCCATGACAACCCAGCAACTGCACCAGGTGCTCAACGCCGTCTGGAGCGTGGTCGCGGACGCCAACCGCTATTTCGCCGGCGAAGCGCCATGGGCTCTGGCAAAGACCGACCCGGCGCGGCAGGGCACCGTCCTTTACGTCACCGCCGAAGTGCTGCGGCAGGTCGCCATTCTCGCGCAGCCTTTCATGCCGGCCTCGGCCGCGAAACTGCTCGATCTCCTCGCCATCCCGGCAGGCGAACGTGATTTCTCATTCCTCGGCGGCAAACATCGCATCGCGTCGGGCGTAAAACTTCCCGCCCCCGCGCCGGTTTTTCCGCGTTATGTCGAGGCCGAAGCATCCGCCGCGCAATAGCCATGCTGATCGACAGTCACTGCCATCTCGATTTTCCGGATTTTGCCAACGAACTCGACGCCGTGGTCGCGCGTGCCCGCGCGGCTGGGATCGCGCGCATGGTCACGATCTCGACCCACGTTCATCGGCACGCCGGCTTGATCGCAATCGCCGAGCGTTTCGCCGACGTCTATGCTTCCGTCGGCACGCACCCGCATTACGCGCACGAGGAGTCGGAAATCACCGCGGCCGATCTTGTCGCGCTCACGCGCCACCCAAAGGTCGTCGCCATCGGCGAGGCTGGCCTTGATTACCACTACGACCGCAGCCCGCGCGACGCGCAGGAACGCGGCTTCCGCACCCACATCGCTGCGGCGCGCGAAACCGGCCTGCCGCTCGTGATCCATTCGCGCAATGCCGACGCGGACACCGCGCGAATTCTCGAAGAGGAAACCGGGAAGGGCGCCTTCCCGGCCGTGCTCCATTGCTTTACCGGCGGTCCCGACCTCGCCCGCCGCGCCGTCGCGCTCGGTTTGTTTATCTCCTTCACCGGCATCCTGACGTTCAAGAATTCGGCCGACCTTCGCGTTATCGCCGCCGAATTGCCGGCCGACCGGATCCTGGTGGAAACCGACGCGCCGTACCTTGCGCCGTTACCTTTTCGCGGCAAACGCAATGAGCCGGCCTTTGTCGTCGAAACCGCAAAGGTGCTCGCGGAAACGCGCGGCGTTGCGTTTGAGGACATCGCGCGCCAGACTTCGGACAACTTCTTTCGCCTGTTCAACAAGGTGCCACGCCCGGCCAACGCGGCGGCGGCATGACGATGAAGTTCACCATCCTCGGCTGCGGCTCATCCGGCGGCGTGCCGCGGCCGGCCCTGGGCTGGGGCGATTGCGATCCAAACAATCCGAAGAACCGCCGCCGACGCACCTCGCTCTGTGTCGAACGGCACGGCGCCGGCGGCGTGACGCGGGTGCTGGTCGACACCTCGCCGGACCTGCGCGAACAGCTTCTCGACGCTGGTGTCGATTGGCTCGACGCGGTGTTCTACACGCACGAGCATGCCGACCACACCCATGGCATCGACGACCTGCGCGCGCTCTTCATCAAGCAGCGCCGGTTGATCGACGTCTATATGGACGCGCCGACATCGAGCTCGATCCACCGGCGCTTCGGCTACTGCTTCAAATCGCCGCCCGGCAGCGAATACCCGCCGATCCTGCGCGAGCATTCGCTGACCGCCGGACATCACCTTACGATCGAGGGGAAGGGCGGCCCCATCACCGTACTGCCGTGCCTTCAGGAGCATGGCGACATTCCCTCGCTCGGCTTTCGCTTCGCCAATGTCGGCTATTCGTGCGACCTCAGCGGCATCCCGGCTGAGACCGCGGCAGCCTTGACCAATCTCGATGTCTGGATCGTCGACGCGCTGCGCTATCGGCCGCACCCGAGTCATTTCTCGCTTGCCGACGCACTCGGCTGGATCGAGCGGCTCAAGCCGCAGCGCGCGATCCTGACCAATCTCCACGCCGATCTGGACTACGACGTGCTGCGCAAGGAGCTACCGCCGAACGTCGAGCCTGCCTTCGATGG
>CAVZSB010000026.1:0-37342 GCA_963777635.1 uncultured Alphaproteobacteria bacterium | reverse complement strand
GTGGATTGCTGAAGGCAGCTGCGCTCGGTGGCGGCGCGCTGCTGGGTACCAATCTTCTTTCCGCCATCAACAACGGCGCGAAAGCCGCCGGCAAACCGATCCCGGTCGGCGGCGGAGTACCGGTGACGGGATGGGCCGCGGCCGACGGTATCGAGTTCAAGCGCGGGCTGGAGATGGCCTGTGAAGAGATCAACGCCGTCGGCGGCATCCTCGGGCGGCCGCTCGAGCCACATTTCGAGGACACGAAGGAACAGGGTGCGGCAAACATCATTCCGGCGATGCAGCGGCTGATCGACCGCTACAGTGTCCACGCCATTATCAACGGGTACAACACCGGCGCCGTGTGCGCCGAATACGATACCATCGCTGATGCCGGCGTCCTCTACCTGCATCACAACACCGACGTAACACACTACGCGAAGATCAAAAGCAATCGAGAGAAATACTTTGGCATCTTCATGTCGGACCCCGCTGAATACTATTACGGCCCGGGTCTGCTTGTCTTCCTCAACAACTTGATGCAGTCAGGCGCCTGGAAGCGTCCCAACAACAAGATCGCGGTCGTCACGGGATCGCAGAACTACAGCGTCGTCATCGCCGACGCCATCAAGTCAAAAGCCAAGGATCTCGGTTGGGATATCAGCCTGTTCGAGACGGTGGTGGTGCCGATCTCAGAGTGGGGGCCGACGCTTACCAAGATCCGCCAGGATCCGCCGGCGGTTATCGCCGTGACCCACTGGGTGCCGCAGAACTTCGCAGTTCATGCTGCAATTCGTCCCCAATCCGACGAATAGCCTAGTCTACATGCAGTATGGGCCGTCGCTCGCTGCGTTCCGCGAGATCGGCAAGGCGGCGACGAATGGCATTCTCTACTCGACCGTGGTCACGTCGCTGCAGGACGAGATCGGTCAGGACTTTAACAACCGTTACAAGAAGAAATTCGGCCCTTCGGCCAGCCCGCTGGTCGCAGCGCAGGTTTCGACAGCACGAACATTTGGACGATCGCCGCCGCTCTCGCCGGTGGCACGAGCGGCCCCGGCGAACCCGAACAGAACCGCAAGGTGGCGGCGAGGCTGCGGCCGTTCATCTACCGCGGCACCATGGGAACGATGCACTTTAACACCGAACAGGGCGCCATCCCTTATCCGGACGAGACCAAGGATCCGTCGCTGGGCATGCCGCACCAGTTCCTGCAGATCCAAGACTTCACGACGGAGCCTGCCCTGATCGCGCCTGCGCCGTACGAGACCTCGAAGTTCACGATGCCACCCTGGATTAAAGCGTAAAGCATGGCCGAGCGGAACGAAGAGCCTTTGCTAGTCTGCCATGGCGTCAGCAAATACTTCGGCGCTATGGCGGCGGTGAAGGATCTCAGTTTTGAGGTCAATCGGGGTGAGATATTCGGCATCGGCGGTCCTAACGGGGCTGGCAAGACAACACTGTTCGACGTGATCTCGGGCGTCGTTCCCGCCGATGCCGGCAAAGTAGTCTTCGCCGGTCACGACATCACCAAGGCGCCGCCCCACCGCGTTTGCCACATGGGCGTGGCGCGCATCTTTCAGTCGACGGCAGCTTTCGACAGCATGACGGTCCGCGAAAACGTCATGGTGGGCGCCATGTTTGGCGTCGGAGGGCAAATCTTCCCGCCGCTCTTTCGTAGTCGCAGGGCGATCGAACGGGCGGACACCGCGATGGCGGCGATGGGTCTCACCGAGCTTGCCAACACCAACATCGCCGACCTTCCAGTTCTCGACCGCAAGCTTGCCATGTGCGCCAGCGCGGTGGCGAGCAATCCAAAGATGCTGCTGCTCGACGAACCGGTTGGCGGATTGAACCCGCACGAGATCGACTTCGTTGTTGACATCGTGCGGCGCATCGCCGCGCAGCGCATCACCGTGATCCTGATCGAGCACGTCATGCAATTCATGGTGCAACTCGCGACGCGCGTAATGATCATGCATCATGGCGTGAAGATTTTTGAAGGGCCGCCGGAGGGCCTGGCGCACGACCGAACGGTCGCTGAAGTCTATCTCGGCGAACGCTCGGCCAACCTGCTCGCGCGTTCGCTTACGAGGAGCTGAAGGCGCGGTCCCGTCATGCTGGAAATCGAGAATCTCTCGGCGGGCTACGGTAATCAGCGTGTTCTGCACGGGGTGTCGCTGTCGCTCGGCGACGGCCAGCTGGTCTCCGTTCTCGGCCCAAACGGCCACGGCAAGACGACACTGCTGCGTTGCATTTCCGGCATCGTCCATCCGGCGACCGGGCAAATCCGCCTTGATCGCGAAGAGATCAGCGGGCTGCGCATTGACGAGATCGTCCATCGCGGCGTCGTTCATATTCCGCAGGGCGACCTGATCTTTCCACAGATGAGCGTGCTCGAAAATCTGCTGATGGGGGCTTACCTCGAAACCAATCCGACGACGACCAAGCGGCGGCTCGACCAGGTCTATGGCCTGCTGCCACGCCTACACGAGCGGCAGCGCCAGATTGCCAACACCCTCTCGGGCGGCGAACGCCGAATGCTCGCGATCGGCCGCGGCCTCATGATCGGCGGCAAAACGTTGTTGATCGACGAGCCGTCGCTCGGCCTGGCGCCGCTGGTGATCGACCAGATCTACCAGGTGCTCACCACTCTCAAGGCCGAGGGCCGCTCCATCCTGCTTGTCGAGGAGAATGCGAGCCGTGTGGCCGAGGTCGCCGACGTCGCGTACCTGCTGGATGACGGCCGCATCGTCTGGCAGGGCCTGGCGCAGCAGATGTGGGACAATGCCGAGCTGATTGAAACCTATTTGGGCGCTTAACCAATGACGATCGCCATAGCCATCATCATAAGCGGGCTGACGCTCGGATCGATGTACGCCGTCAGCTCGGTCAGCCTTTCGCTTCTTTGGGGCACGCTTGGCGTGCTCAACATGGCGCAAGGCGCGTTTTTAGTGATCGGAGCGTATGCCGCCTTTACCGCCACGTCGATGTTTGGGCTGCCCGCGCCGCTCGCGATCCTGTTTACCGTCCTTGTCGGCGCCCTGACCGGCTTTGTGACCTATTTCGGCCTGGTCCGCTTTCTGATGAACCGTCCTGGTTTCGAGACCGCCGTCATTATAGGCACTTTCGGGCTATCGCTGATTGTGCAGAACCTCGTGCTGCGCAGCTACGGCGCTTATCCATTTTCGCAGCCTCTGGCAGTGACGGGCGGATTCAAGTTCAGCCAGTCCTACATCCCCTATCAGAACGTCGTGATTTTCCTAGCGTCCATCCTGATTATGATCGTGGTGGCGCTCATTCTCAACCGGACCCGCATGGGCCGCGCCATTAGGGCGACTGCCCAGAATGGTGCCGCGGCGCAGCTCATGGGCGTTCCCATCGGGCGGATATTTCTGCAGGTCTTTCTGATCGCGGGCGTGCTTGCCGCAGTGTCCGGTACGATGCTGAGCTCGATCACCACGCTGTCGCCAACCATGGGCTACGATCCCATGCTCAAGGCGTTCATTGTCTGCGTCGTCGCCGGGCTGGGCAACGTCTATGGGGCGCTTGCCGCTTCGTTCATGATCGGCCTGATCGAGGCGGCGGTCGAGTATTACCTCGGTGTCAAGTATGGCTTTCCGATGCTGCTGCTGCTGATCATCCTGACGCTGATCTGGCGGCCCGCCGGCATCTTCGGTTACCGCGCGGCGGCGCGGAAATGATCAAACGCGACATCGTCATCGGCATCATCCTGCTGGCCATCGCCGCCACCGTCCCGTTCTTATGGCCGGAACGCTATGTGCTTCTGGAACTGACACTGTTCTGCATCTATGCCACCGTCGTCACCCAGTGGAATCTGGTGTTCGGAGTCGCCGGCGTCTTTTCGCTGGCGCAGATGGCGATCTTCGCCATGGGCGGCTACGTCACCGGCATGCTCGGCCTCTATCTGAACTGGTCGTTGTGGCTAGCGATGCCGGTCGGCGCCGTCGCCGCGGTCATTTTCAGTGTCATCATCGGGGTCGCGTGCCTGCGCCTCGGCGGCGCATATGTAGCGCTGCTGACGTTTGCGATCGCCGAAGCTATGTATTTGCTGATTATTACGGACACCGAATGTTTCTTCATGGAAGGCGTGACCTGCCGCAATTTCACCGGCGGTACACGCGGCCTGGTGAATTTCGGCAACTTCGGATTTCAGCAGCTCCTCGGCTACAAATATGCGGCCTTCGGCAGTTATTTTCTCGCGCTGGCGCTCCTCGCGCTGGCGACGACGTTTTCGGTCTTCGTGATCCGCAGCCCGGTGGGCATGGCGTTCGCCGCCTTGCGCGACAACACGACATACGCCGTCGCGCGCGGCATCGGCCGGTTCAAATATCAGTTGCTCGTCTTCGCCGCCTCAGCGCTGTTCACGGGCCTCGCCGGTGCCGTGTATGCCGGCTACTTCTCCGTCATGGGCGCCGACATGCTCAATCTGACGTTGCTTCTTCTGCTGCTGTCGATGATGGTCGTCGGCGGTCTCGGTAGGGTTTGGGGCCCCATAGCCGGCGCCGCGACCTTGACGCTGGTTAACGAGGGTCTCAACGAGTTCGTCGACTGGCGGCTGCTAGGCCTCGGCCTTATTCTGATCCTCTTTATTATATTTTGGCCGGCCGGGGTCGTCGGCGCGATCGAAGCTGCGTTTGCTCGGCTCGGTCCGAAGCGCATTGCACCGCAGCCGCGCCGGGCACTCGGATCGCGCGCGACGGCGGTGCCCGGGAGCCGCGCCGAGCGGAGGGCAACCGTGGAAGCCGCCATGCCCGAAGCGGTACTGCGAATTGAATCCGTGCTGGGCGAAGGGCCGGTCTGGAGCGAAGACGAGCAGGCGCTTTATTGGCTCGACGTCTTCCTGCCGGCTCTCAACCGCTTCGATCCGGCGGTTGGCATCAACAAAGTGACGCCCCTCGATCGGCCGATCTACGCTATGGCATTGCGTACGCGGGGCGGCGCCATAGGCGCCTTCGAGGACGGGATAGGATTTGTCGATCTCGATGCCGGCACCATCGAGATTTTCGGCGATCCGAAGGCCGGCACCCCAGTAAACTTCAATGATGGCAAATGCGACCGCCGCGGCCGTTTTTGGACGGGCACGATGGCCAAGGACTGGTCAAGTCCCATCGGCGGGTTGTTTTGCGTGGAACCCTCGCAAAAGATCACGCAGATGGACAGTGAGTTCATTCTCTCAAATGGGCTTGGCTGGAGTCCGGACAATCGCACTATGTATTTCACCGATTTCGGCCGGCGTTTGATCTATGCGTACGATTTCGACGCCGATACCGGAGCGGTTACGAAACGCCGGCCGTTTATCGAAATTCCGCAGGACGCAGGTTTCCCCGACGGCATGACAATCGACGCCGAGGGCTGCCTTTGGGTCGCGCATTGGGACGGGTGGCGGGTCACGCGTTATGGGCCGGACGGCAAGCCGCGACAAACCATTCGAATGCCGGTGAAACGGCCGACGAGCTGCACCTTCGGCGGGCCGGACCTATCCATACTCTACGTGACGTCGGCGCGCATGGGATTGACCGAAACGGAACTCACCGCGGCTCCACTGTCCGGAAGCGTATTCGCCATTCGCACCGACACGGTCGGTCTCGCAGAGCCGAAGTTTTCCGCATGACAATACAGTTCGATCGTGAGCGAAAATCCGTGCTCGCACGGTAAGGAGGATCGCATGTTGAATTCGATTGAGGGGCGTTCGGTCATCGTCACTGGCGCCAGCAAGGGCATCGGCAAAGGCATCGCCAGGGTGTTCGCCGCCAAAGGAGCCCGCGTCCTCGTCGTCGCGCGCAACATTGGGCCGGCGGAAGCGACGGCGAACGAGATACGATCGGCGGGCGGCAAGGCCTCGGCGCTTGCCGCAGACGTTTCAAGCTGGCCGGACGCTCAGCGCATCGCTGCCGAGGGCACGGCGCAATTCGGCGGCATCGACATTCTGTGCGCCAATGCTGGAATTTTTCCGGCAGCAAAGTTGCACGAGCTGACGCCGGAGGCCTGGGACGAAGTGCTCGGCATAAACCTCAAGGGCACCTTCCTCACGATCAAAGCCTGCCTGCCGGCGATGAAGGCCAAGCGCAAAGGGCGCATTGTCATAACGTCCTCGATCACCGGCCCCATCACGGGCTACCCCGGATGGACCCACTATGGTGCGAGCAAAGCGGGCCAACTCGGCTTCATGCACACCGCGGCGATCGAGCTTGCGCCGCACGACATCACCATCAACGCCGTGATGCCCGGCAATATCAAGACCGAGGGCCTTGACGGGATGGGCGCGGAGTACCTCGGCAAAATGACGGCGTCGATTCCCATGAAACGCCTCGGCTCGGTCGAGGATGTCGCCTATGCGACGCTGTTCTTTGCCTCGGACGAGGCAGCGTACATCACTGGCCAGACGCTCGTCGTCGACGGCGGCCAAGTCCTGCCAGAATCGCTAATGGCGCTCAAGGAAATGGAAAGGGTTTGAGGAGTCCTCGCGGGTCTGCGTCGGGTTCCCTAACTCCGACGCCATTGCCCGCCGCGCTCCCCCTCTTCCCCGCCGGTCTTGTCGCATTCGGCCTGTTCGGCTGATCAAAAGCTGCACGCTGAGAGACAGCCGCCAACATCGCCGAGCTCCGGGAGCTGCCCCAAGCAAATCAAACCGAGCCTGGCTAGAGGAAAACTACGGCATTCGTGTCCTAACCTTGCGACAGCTCGCGGCCGAGCTGTGCGAAAAAGCAAAGCCTGCGGCGCCCAGCCACTGACCCTCAATAAAGGTCCCGAAACGGTCGCGACCGTTACCGCGGCCGATTGTCTTATTTGATTGGTAGGTCGTTTCAGGTGGCGTTTTTGTTTGCTCCGTACGACCCAGTGCGGGGCTACCCTTAAAACTTGGGCAAAAGAATTTCTGCGCGATGAAAGGGTTATCGCTGACGCGAGTCGAGGGACTTTGAGTCCACCGAAAAGAGGCGTGTGCGGTTTTATTTGTTCCGAGGTGCGATTTTGCTGATGCTCGACCCTGCGACAATTGTCACGAATTTATGAATAATAAGTATAATCAATGAATTACGGGCGGCATGGGCGCCGTCTTTCGTACGCGACTTTCTGATGGACCAACGCTGGCGTGGCCTTTTTGGCGGTTGCGGGTCGGGGCCCCGTTTGTATGGTTCGTCGCACAGGCCCTTCAAAAACGAATCTTGAGCGACCTGGAATGCGAAACACCGTGGCGACCCCCTTTGACGCAGACGAGCGCTCGGTGGGCGCATCCAACCGCGTGGGTTGTGTTCAAACGTGAAGGCTAGGGCGCCGATGCCAAATCAGCTCGAACTTCTCCACCGAAAAGTCCTGGTGGTTTATCCGTCGACGCCAGTTTCGGCACGGCTCCTATACATCCGTGCTAGACGGCCTGGATTACATGCTCAAAGACGATAGCCATGGCGCGCCAGTGCGGGCGCGGGAGTGGATATGCCACGAGCTTTCGGACAAGGCCGGACTGCCCGTCATCGAATACCGGCCCGTTCTAGATGGGGGCGGTCGCGTCCTTTTCGGTTCGCGTTATTTGCTGAACGGCGGGCCAGGCGGCGCCAGCGGTTACAAGATTCTCGCCGGCGCCTTGCCGCTCGCCGAAGCACAAGGCGTTCTATCGGCGCTGTACGCGGTCGACTTGTTCCTTGGCAATTGGGACCGTCACGCCGATAATCTTATGATAGAACATGACGCTGTGGCTCCTCGGATTTGGGTGATGGATTTTTGCGAGGCTCCCGCATTGATCGATCCGGCTCAGCGGGGCAAAATACCAAGTGCGGCGACCGCGACGGTAGTGGTGGGCCGAGCGCTGCGAACGCTGTATGGTTTCAGTCTCGACGCGGCGATGCTGGCCTTAGACCGTCTCGACGCCGTGACGGGAAGCAAGATGAAGGAAATCACGGACTGCATGCCGACAGACTGGCTGCCGGCAGCCGCGCGGAGCGACCTCCTGAATTGGTGGTCATCGTCGGATCGATCTGCTCATATCGTCAAGGTACGCACCGGAATCTCTGATGGCTCACTCTTATGATTTCGCAGTGGTTAAGTTCGTGCCGGACGCGATTTGTGACGAATTGCTGAATGCAGCGATTGTTATCCTTGGTCCTGATCGGCTCGATGTACGGGTCACGCCAAATCCCGAGCGGCTACATGCGATTGCGCCTCGACTTGTGGCAGACACGCTCGATGACCTGAAAAAATCACTTGAAGCTCTCGATTCTGCGAACTTGCCAGTGTCTGAGAGGCTTTCGCTGTTACGGAGACTGCCAGGCATCGTCATTTCGGAACCCGGCAAATTGCATGTTGAGAGCACCACCGAACTGCCCGATCACATCGACAGCCTAGTCGGTCGTCTGCTGACGACTATCCGATCGTCAGCTGATCTCCCGGCGGTGCCGAAGACGACAGCGTTGATCCAAGAACTGAGCACAACGTTCCGGAAGGAGAAACTTCTAGGGCGTGGCGAAGAGGATTTGCCGAAACACAAGGTTGTCAGGAATATTGCCGTTTCGTCTGATGGGACCCTGCGTGCGGATTTCGTAGCAAAGAACCGTGTCATGCATGTCACCGAAACCGCGGACTTGCGGACTTCCGGCGAACTTACAATGTCGCGGTTGAAAGATATTGCCGTGGCAGCAATGACCCTGGATGAAGCAAAGCGAGCGTTTGGGCGCCGCACGCAGCGATATTTTGTCTATGCCGGCTCCGCCACGGCGGAGAGGCAGGCGCGCGGCTATCTGAGCGCAGCGGAACACCATGCAGAGAAAGTGTTCAATTTTTCGAGCCGAATTGATCGGGCAGCCTATCTGGATCACATTTTCGCTGCGCTTCGCGGCGATCTTGCCAGCGTAGCGCGGCTAAGTACGCCGACGAAGAAAAAGGTTCGAAGCCGGCCGAGCAATCGTCGCTAATTTTCCGGCTCTGAAGATTTATTGACTACGCGCCCCGTCGGGAACGGCAGGAAGCCCACGTCTGCGCCACCCCATCCGGGATGCTGGAGCGTCGCGCCCTTGCGGCCGCAGGCCGTGCAGCGCGCCCGCTGGCGCAGCACGTCGCTCGACGCGTCGGCGCCCCAGCGGATCACGGGCACCGCGCACGCCAGCGGCGCGTGGTGCTGACACTTCTCGCAGTGCAGCCACAACCAGGGCGTTGCGTGGTGCAGTTCGCCTAGCGTCGGTCGCGGTCCGGGCTTGCGCTTCATGGGCGCGGTATTCGACGCCCGCCAGCTGCGCCAAGTCCAGCCGTTAGTACCCACTTTCATAGAAAGCTGATTCGCGCCGGCAGCGAATTCGAGAGTCGGATGAGTCACTTGCTCGAGCCGCTGCATGCATGGAACGATGATTCCGGGTACTAGGACTAGTCTAGTGGGCAACTCGGAAACGAGCGACAAGCCCCATATCTCCGTAAACGAATGCCCCACGCCCGTAACGAACTCGACAGCAACCCTGCGAGGATTATCTTTGGCATCATGCGTTTGTTTCGGTGGCGTTCGCCTGTCACTTCCTTCGAGCCCTGCTTGCCCCGTCTCGCCAAGGCGCCGCCGACGGGCCCCGACTGGATTCACGAGATCAAGCATGACGGTTTCCGGATCATCGCCCGACGTGAAGGCGACAAGGTCCGCCTGATCAGTCGCAACGGCAAAGACCTTACTCACCGGTTTCCTTTCGTCGTGAAGGCGGTCGCGAGCTTGTCCGTGAACTCCTGCGTCATCGACGGCGAAGCTATCGTCAGCGACCGGACTGGTTTGGCCGTCTTCAGCTTGATCCGTAGCTATCGCAACGGGCCCCGCGCCACACTCTGTGCCTTCGACCTCATCGAGATCGACGGGGAAGACCTGAGCTGGCGACCGATCGAGGACCGCAAAGCTGCGCTCAAGAAGCTAATCAACAACAAGCATCCGGCCATCGCGTTCAACAAGCACTTCGACGTCGAAGGCTCGATCGTGTTTCATCATGCCTGCAAGCTCGGGTGCGAGGGCATCGTGTCGAAGCGCCTCGGCTCACCGTATCGGTCTGGCCGATCGAAGGACTGGGTGAAGATCAAAAACCCGGCGGCGCCCGCGGTGAAGCGGGAGGCGGAAGAGGAGTGGCGTAAATGAGCAACCTGATCGAGCAGGCGATCGACAGCGACGACGGCGAACACGCTGCCAAAATCATCCAGCAGGCACTCGGCATCGAGAGCGACGACGTGGTCAACTATTGCTTCCCGCAACATTGGCCGGCAGATCGCGAGCGGCGTGCCGCGATCATCGGCGTTTGGTTGCAGACCGAAGCGCGCTTTCTCGCCTAGCGGCAAGGCGTAGGGAGGGGCCCAGTGACCGAGAAAAAATGGGAGGCAGCGATCGAAGCTATCGATGGCGAGATATACGTCATCGCCGACGGCCTGCGCGTGGCCAAGCGGGGACATCCAGGAACGGAACATGCCGGGAAATGGATTCCGCTCGAACCAGGCTACGTCGTCATCAGCGACGCCGACCTGTCTGTTCTGACGATCGAAAAGAACGGCGGCGTGATGCAATAACCGATGGTGTCACACCGCCGCTTCCCGCCGCCGCGGTCGAACAAAGAGCTTGCGGCCGTTGGGGCTAGGGCGCGGACTCATAAGCGTGCAGCCATATCCGGATTGATGCGAGCTTGATGAAGGCGAGATAGTTGGCTGCAAGCTTGTCATATCGAGTGGCGATGCGCCGACACTGCTTGATCTTGTTGAAGAACCGCTCGACCAAATTACGCGCCCGGTAGAGATATGGGCTGAAGCAGATTGCCTCTTTGCGATTCCGCTTGGGCGGGATGTTTGCCCACGCGCCTTGCTCACCGGCGAGCGCCCTGATCCAGTCGGCATCATAGCCGCGATCCGCCAACAACATTGTTTGTGGGCGCAATTCGCTCAGGAGAACAGAGCAAAGCTGATTGTCATGCGTCTCGCCGGGCGTGAGGCCAATCTGTACCGGCAGGCCATTGGTATCCACGACGGCATGAATTTTGGTCGTCAGCCCACCACGCGAGCGGCCCATGTGTTGCTGATTATTGCCAGCAATGCAGGCTCCGTGCTGATGCACTCGCACGATGGACGTATCGATCATCTGCACCGCCGCATCATGCATTGCAGCCAATGCATCCATGATCTGGTCCCAGACGCCAGCCCGCCCCCAGCGAACGAAGCGATTGTAACAAGTCGTATAGGGACCAAACGTCTCCGGTAGATCGCGCCATGGCGCGCCTGACCTCAAGACCCAAAAGATGCCGTTGAGTACGCGCCGGTCGTTCACGCGCGGAACGCCGCGCGGCTTGTTCGGCAGGAATGGCTTGATGGCCGTCCATTCATAGTCGGTGAGTTCGTAGCGCATGATTTGAGGCTCCGGTTTGCGAAGCTTGAATCACGCGCCGGGCGGCATCATCAACCCGCTACGGCCCGTTGTGAAAGATGCCAATACCCTGATTTCACTTCCGCTTTCGGCGGCACAGCCGACATGGCGGAATATGCTGGTGGTCGCGTCCCGGTCGAAAATGACCCAAAAGCGACGTAGGGCGGATTGCCCAGCAGCCGTAGCCGCGAGGCGAGAGAACCAACAAACGAGACGGGCTAAATGGATTCTTGGAGCTATGGCTCTCTAAACGTCATCAAGAACTCGTGTTGCCCCATCGTCACACCTGTCGAGAAATCAGCGCCCGTAAACAGGCAGAACACACGCCACCATTGACTCCCATACATCCAAAAAGGTTGGATCGCTGCGCCAATCGCGAAGTAAATTTAAAGACCGTCGCAACGAGGCTTATTTTTGAACGGGCTAGCGGGCGCGGAGGGATATGCTTGTCAATAGGGTGGCAAGCAAAGAGGGCTGGACAATGAAGCAGTTTTTAGCCTCGATAGGGGGCGCATGTGTCATTGCCGTTGCGGTTCTGCCGGTCCATGCGGCCGATTTGCCGCTTAAAGTACCGCCAGCGCCTGTCGCATATAGCTGGGCCGGATTTTACATCGGCGGCAATGTAGGCGGCGACTGGTCAACCTTCAGATCTGATCCATTCGGCTTCCCGGTGTTGGTGGGGCTCGTTCCCACCGTTGGCTTTGGCGGCACGACCAGCGCCGCTGCGATCGGTGGTGGTCAGTTTGGCTACAACTGGCAGTTCAATCACCTCGTGCTCGGTCTCGAAGCCGATGTGCAGGATACTTCACACTCGCAGACGGTCGCGTCTCTCGGCGGCTTTCAATGCGGCGCCATCGGCTGTGGAGTGACCCCAGGCGTCGCGAGCGTAAAGACAGATGTTGAGGGCTCCATTCGTGCCCGTGTCGGCTGGGCATTCGACCGATGGCTCGTGTACGGTACGGGAGGCTTCGCGACGGCTGACGTGCGCGTCAATTCCAGTGGTCCAACCACCGTCCCGGTGCTGGCGCCGTTCCCGGCGAACACCACTTCCAATCGCGAAGTTCTGGATGGATGGACCGTTGGAGCCGGGGTCGAGTACGCCATCACCAACGCCGTAAGCCTGGGCGTACAATACCGCTACACCGATTTCGGACAGGCTCAGTTTCCTGTCTTCGCAGGAGCCACCACGCTCGGTACCAACAATTTCGTGAATGTCGGAGTGAAGGAGAGCCAGGTCACCGCCCGGCTCAATGTCAAACTCGACTGGTTGCCCGGTTTTGCCGGAGCTTCGCCGGTACCGCCGAGCTTCCTGCCGACCAAAGCGCCGCCGGTGGTGGCTTATAATTGGACCGGCTTCTATGTCGGCGGCAATATCGGCGGCGACTGGGGCTCCTTCAGTTCTGATCCTTTTGGTTTTACGGCGACCCCCGCACCTTTGGCGGTCATTCCCTTGTTATTCACTGGCTCGCCCAACGTCGGCCTCTCCGGCTCAGCGACGCCGGGCGTCATTGGCGGCGGCCAGTTCGGCTACAACTGGCAGCTTGACCGCTTCGTCGTCGGCTGGGAAGGCGACGTGCAGGGTACCTCCCTGCAGCAGTCGGTTTCGTCTCTCATGTTCCCTAACTGCGGGGCTGTCGGGATAGGCGTTTTCGGGTGTAGCACCACGCCAGGAAAAGTTGCGGCCAGCGAAATCGTTCAGGGTTCGGTCCGGTTGCGCTTGGGCTATGCGTTGAATCGGTGGCTCGTGTACGGAACAGGCGGCTGGGCGACCGCGGACCTAAAAGTCACCAGCGCGGCGGCGGCCACCCCGCCCGCGTTCTTTAACCCAACGTCCTCGAATACCGAGATTCTCAACGGTTGGACGCTTGGCGCGGGCTTCGTCTACGCGCTTACCGACACCATCAGCCTGGGTGCCGAATATCGCCATACGGATTTCGGACGTGCTCAATTTCCGGTGGTCGCCGGAGGCACAACAGGCGGATTCATTGCTGTGCCGGTCCGTGGAGCTATCGGCGCCTTCAGCACCGGCGGCGACGCCATCAATGCCGGCTTAGTCGAAGATCAGGTCACCGCCAAACTCAATTTCAAGTTAGGCAGCCTGTTAGGCCCGACTGCCGTGACTTGGTAGATAGTCCAATACTGCGCACGCGAGGGTGGTAAATAGCGTGCGAACCGGTGGGACGCGCGTTCATCACTCATAGATTCATAACAGTGGCGGTACTTGCCGAGGTCACCTCCTGGCCCTTCGCGTCGTTTCGCGGCATCGCATCAATTCGGTCGTTTTCGGAGCGAAGCGGACATTCAGCGAGCCGCAGTCAACTGGCCCGGTTTATGAGTACGCGCCCTAGCATTACAGTTGCGTTTTTCTTTTGAGATGAGCGCTGCGGGCCTCGGCCTGGTGAGCGCGTCGCCAGACTGACCAGGCGATGACATGGGCGGGTTGGATGCGCCGTTGTGCGAGCTTGATCGCGATACGGCGGATTTCCTGAATCGACCAGCAGATCAGGAACGACGCCTTTTCGGAGGACGTGGCAGTGTTTTTTTGAGCGGCACGTCATTGGCGTGATGACGGATGGCGGCCATCATGGCGAAGGCGAGCATGACCAGCGAGACATGCCGATGCCAGCCATGCCAGGAGCGGGTCTCGTTGTGATCGAGGCCGAGCTCGTTCTTGGCGGTCTCGAAGCTGTCCTCGATGGCCCAGCGATGACCTTCCACTGAGACCAGCTTTTCCCTAGGCGTGCCCCGCGGGCACCAGGTGGAGAAGAAGGCCAGAGCACCATCGGCAATGTTGCGGCGGATCAGTAACCCTCGCGTCCACTCCCCGGTGAGGGCGCTGTTGTAGTCAGCGGCATCGAGGTCGGCGAGTTCGAGATAGGCCCACTCGTGCAGGCGTGGACCTTTGGTTCCTTCGCCGGACGACAGGCGCCGCCAAGCGCTCTTGGGAAGGTTCTGCGCGATCTTGGCGGCGGTGCCACCGATAAGCTGCTTCTTGCCCCAGGACCGGAACACATGATTGGCGGCGACGCCCAGCACATACCCCTTGCCTGCCTTGCGTAGCATGGTCTCAATGTCACCCGTGCCATACACGCTGTCCGCCGCGACATAGGCGAATGGCACCTCTGCGGCGAGCGAGCGCGCAATCATTCGGCGTGCAATCTGGGGCTTCGTTGCAAACCCCGCATCGTCTGGTACATGCGCCGCCTTCAGGCGGTCGGGATCGTCCGTCCACTCCTTTGGCAGATAAAGCCCACGATCGATGAAGGCATGGCCATGGCGCGACACGTAGGAAGCAAACACGCCGATCTGGCAGTTGGTGATCTTGCCCGCCGAGCCCGTGTATTGGCGGGAAACCCCGCACGACGCCTTGCCTTGCTTCAAGAAGCCGGTCTCATCAATCACCAGAACTGCTGTCTCGTCGGCAAGCGTTTCAAGCGCGTACTCGCGTACGATATCGCGCAACGTATCGGCATCCCACTGGCCGCGGCCCAGGATAGCCTGCTGACGCCACGGGCCGGAATCGCCCGCCGCTTCCGCGCGCATCCAGCCTGTCTTTCGTGGCTCGTTCCCAAGAAGTCCGTCCAGAAACTTCCCAGCCGATACTGCAACCCGCTCCTGCCTGAATAAGGGACGTATCCGCGCCTTCACATCCCGTAACAACGACGCCCAAAGCTCCAGCGTCGTCTCAATCGATGCGCCAGCCATCCATGATCTCCCGAATCATGGTGGCCCATCGAATTCAGAAGTTCGAACAAACCGCAACTGTAATGCTAGCCAGCGGTCGCCAGCGTTTGTGTGACCAAGGTCACAGACCGGTGCCCTATCCCCGAGGGAATGTTGATATTGCAGCCGATGGAGACAGCGCCATGAAAACCGTTTTAGTGCTGCAGTTCCTTGCCGCAATTCTTGCTTTCGCCGCTGCCGCCGGCCCCGAAATCGCGATGATAGTCCATCCGCATCAAACGATTGTCGCATGCAGCAACGGTTCCGGTTGCCCCTAGGGCAAGCGGCGGCCGACGCCCATCGACCGGGGTCGACCTATCAAGCGCATGGCACCGACAGCCGTCAAAGCGACCTTGGACGTGCCTCCCCAGTCGAGCCCCCCCGATTTCGAGGGTCCTTGAACGAATGAGCCCCGACACGCGGGCAGCACGCCGAACCGGTAGCCCTAAGTAGGGTCATCCCGGATGAGCCTCAGGTACGCCTGTTGCGCCCGTGTGGCCGGGTCCATTTCGAAGTCGTCCTGGAGTTGGGGCACCGGGGGTCTGACCGAAGCCTCGCATGCCGCCATCACAGCGATCGCGCGATAGGTCGGGCTCTGGAAGTGAGCCAGCTTCATTGCGAGGTCCGACGCGATCCTGAACCAGTCCTTGAACCTGTCCAAGTTCTCGTTCGCGTTAGGAGTTCCACTAAGCACGCAGGGTTGGTAATGCGCGACGCAGCCGACAGCAATCTCCAGCAGGTCCTCTAAATGCTCCTTGGCCAGCTTGCGACGCGGCGCGTTTACGGCATTCGCGATCTCGCCGGCCACGGCAGGGAGGGCTCCCTCGCGCGCGGCCTCTACCGGGGTCGGCGCGAGCTGCTCTTCGATGCGCTCGCGGTGTAACGCCTCGTGCGTGGACTTATTGAGTTCCTCCCCGCGGACGGCCACCACGACGTTCCCCTGGCTTCGACCCGGGCATTTGCTATTTTAGCCACTAATAGCCACAGGAGCGAGGTCGGAACGCCGGCTGCCGGCCTCGGCCGCAAAATTGTTTGTACGACTGCGACCGGACGCTCGCGCTCTGTCTTTCAGACTGGAGAAGTCCACAGACGGCTCCCGCCGATCACCATTTTGGCCTAACACAGCCACCAGAGGCGACTCCAACTATCGCGACTGCATTCGCGTTCATTTTAAAACCGTATGCCCGCTGCCAATCCGCTGCCAGATATTCGCGGCGATCGTCTTGAGGCGCGTCTTGCCACCAGGTTTCGGCGTTGGGCCGGCGGTGCTTTCAACGGGTATTGACACGGTATCTGCGTGCATTTTTTCCGGCGATCAATGCCAGCTCCCGGCTAAGGTTTTGTTACCCTAGGACGTTACCCAGAAAGACAGCTAGCACGAAATGGTTGATATACAAAGGCCAAGCGCGGGTTGAACACGTAACTGATGATTATGGGACGCCATCTGTGCAGGCGCCGCGAACAGCCGCCGCCACTGGCGCGAGAAAAATCCGGCGGCGCATTGAAGCGTGCGGCGTTTTGCAGAAATGCAACAACGGCGGCGATTGGGCGCTACTGGCCGCGAGATTACAAATCTTTCGCCGCGGTGAAACGAGCTGATTTCGACGCCAGGCCGGCGGCGCAAGATTTTTCGGCGTTGGCGGCGAGCGAGCGCGGTGGTTCCCGGCGGCTGATGAACTGACGGCGGCGCACGCGGCGTTGAAGCCGGCGCAGCGAAGCACCGCGAAGCTGCCGCCGGCGCCTTTCGAAGCGTGGCGGCTTCCATCGCCTCCAGGGGGGTATGGGGGGATAGAAGGAAGGCCGATAGCACCGATGGAAGGCTGATAGCAGGCCCGATAGAATGGGCGATGGCACCCCGATAGAAGTCGATGGAAGGGCGATAGAAGCCGATGGAAGACAGCGTCTGGCCTAGGCGGGCGGCCATAGCGGCTATCGCCTACACCTTCATTACGCTCATTATTCTGATCGTTAGCGCGTATCAGACGTATCTGATCCGCTCAAATAACGTTGTAAGTCAACGAGCGTTTGTTTCTGTCGCCTTTAAGGCTGGGACCTTAGCGTATGCGGCCACGCCCAAAAAGCTTACGTTGGGAAGCATCTCGGATTCCGTGTCCGAGGGCGCCGCCGGAATTGCGATCGTCAATTTTATCGCTGAGCTGACGAACAGCGGAAACACCGGCACCAAGAACCTGACCTTCTTCCTGAAATGCGCCACATCGGTCGAACGACTGCAGGAGCCATGGTCGATCCTCTATCAAGGTGTCAGCAATCCCCTTAAAACCCCCCAATTCATAGGCCCGCACTCGAGCAGCCAACTGATTTGTGGATACAGTGGCGAGCAAATTCGAGCAATCTCGAAGGGTACTCTCTTCGGCTACATTATGCTCGACGCAACTTACCAAGACAGGTTGATTGATGAGTGGCACAAAACACATTCCACGGTCACTATTGCTCAGGCGGAGTTCGTTCCAGCCATCGAACCAAGTGGCACTCGCGGGTTTGCAGTAAATGCGGTTCTCGCCACCTACGGCAACAATAATTGCGCCGACGAAGAATGCCCCAAGTGAGTTTACGTTCATCCTCAATTCGACGGCGCTGCCTTTCTGAAAATGCGGTCAAGCGCCTTAGACGGTGGCCCGACTTTTCGAACCTCAATGCGGCCAGCATTGAACAGCCGTTCCTGGGCGGTGGCGAGCGCCTTGGCGCGGTAACCCTTGGCCTGTGGCATCTCAGCGAAGATCGCGGGCGCATACCCTCTACCGGGATATGGTCCGACCTGACGGCCGCTACCAAGGGTCGCGTCGAGGCAATCGAGGTAGGCTTGATCGACTGCGGCCTCGGCGGCGACGCGCGCGAGCGTGCCCGGGCCACCTTCCGGCACAAACACGCCACGCTGCCAACGAACCCGGACAACCTCGCCAGCGGGCCCGTAGTTCGACTTCATCACCTTGAGCTCGCGCGCGTCGAATTCGGCATCGTCGTCCGCTTTCTTGGCGCTGGTGAAATAGAGCCTGCTACGGACTGAGTTGTTCCAGGCGGTGCTGCCGCTAGAGCCGGTGCCACTCGCCAAGCCGGTCAGGCTCGGGTGCGCGATCAGCAACACCGCGGCACCAGTCTCCAGCGCGAGCCGGCGCAGCAGGGCGATGAACTGGCGAACTTGCGCCCGATCGTTCTCGTTGCCGGCGAACACATCGGCCGCTGCCTCGATCACGATGAGGGACGGGCGAATCCGTTTGGCCTCCAGCAACAGCTTGTCGAAGATCGGCGTGGATCGAATAACGCCCGACCGATCAGGTGCGCCAAGCACCGGGTCGGCGCCCTGCATGCAGAGCAAGTGCAGCCCCGATAGGTCGCGGAAACCGATCGACTGATATTCGGTGATTGCCCCCAGCCTGCGATGAATTTCGTCGCCGTCCTCCTCGGCAGTGAAAAAGATGACCGGGCCGGGCTCGTGGACGATCGAGCCGAGCCAATCGGTACCGCGCACGGTGGCCACCGCAAACTGCAGGGCGATCGTCGTCTTGCCCGCCGCGCCGTCGCCATTGAGCATTGTTACGTTCGCCATGGGAATCCGGTTCGGCACCAGCCATCGGCGTGGCGGCACCGATTGCCCTTCCCACATCGTCGGGTCAAGAAAGGCCAGCTGGGGCCGGTTCTCGTCGTCAGGCGGGGTCCAGTCTTGCAGCCGCTCAACGATTTCGAACAGATGGGCGGCGTCGCCGCCAGCCTTCTCGGCCCAATCGCTAACGTCGCCCCCGTCCGGGCACTCGCTCCAGTGATCTGGCCAGCTTAATATCTTGAGCGTGCGCGCCTTTCCGTGGAGCGACAGCGCGACCATGTTACTCCACTTGCGACCGGCCTGGTCGTTGTCCTCCATCACCACGACATCGGCGCCGCGCAGCTCCTCAGCGTGCACGTCACTCCAGTTAGCTGAGCCGCCCGAGTTGGTTGTCGCGCAACAGCCCCACGCAACGAGCGTGGCCACGTCCTTTTCGCCTTCGACGACCATGATCACGCGGGGTTCACCCTCGGGCTGCGCGAGCTCTTCGCGAAGTTGCGGCCATCGGAAAAGAAGATGTGGGCAGACCTCAACCTCGATGCGCTCGGCGTCCTCCCACCTCTCGACCTTGTCTTTGGTCGCGGAATAGAAGTCGCCGTCGTGTGGGCTGCGAAGATAGGTGCCCTCGGACAACCCCCAGATCCACGCTTCCGGTTTGCCGTCGACGATCCCGCCGTACGGCCGACGTTGCAGGAACGACTTCTTGCGCTTTCCGTCCTCGATCCATTCCTGGCGCACGACCTGGTAGATCATCGCCTCGTCGGCATCGACGTAGTCGTAGGTCGCCGTGATCTCGCGCCTCGGCGTCGGCACCTCGGCGCCGTAGTCGCCGGGCGGCGGCTCACGAGCAAGCTCGGCGTTGCCATTTCGCTTGGGCATCGTCTCGCCGGTAAGCTTCATGACAGCGTCGACGAAGTCGATGTCGTCCAGGTGCTCAACGAGCTTGATCGGATCGCCGCCGACGCCGCAGCCGCGGCAGTGCCAGACGTTCTTCTTTGTGTTGACGCCGAACCTGTCATCGCCGCCGCATTTTGGGCAAGCGCCCGCCAAGTTGATCCCGCGGCCGCGCAGTGTGATGCCGCGGCGTGCGAGCTCTTCCACGATCCGCACTTCGCGCGCTTTCTCAGAAGCTCACGGAGTCCATTCGTCCTGGCCCCCGTTGTTGATGGTCTCGATCAGCTTCGCCGCCATGTCGGGCGACGCGACTACACCGACGTCGCGGCCGCCAATGATCACGTGCCAGCCGTCGTTGAACTGCTCGACGATTCCGACCAGTTTGTTGCTGCGGTCAAAAATGCCGCGCCAATCTCTGCGTTGTTTCATCCGTCATCATTTCCAAAGCCCTTTTTTGTGAAATCGTATTTCCTTCGGTTCGGTACGGAGCGTCACGCCAACTCGCCGTTCGGTATTTGAAGTTCGAGACTGCGCGTCCACGCGCACGCCTCCCCCCGCACTTTAGTCGTCGGCTTCCAGCGGCCTTCAAGAAAGAACGCGCGTGCTCGTTCCAGGTCTGACCCGGTCAGCTTGGGCAGATGGTCACTACACGCATATTCGAATTCGGCGAGGTTCTTGGCCGACCGCGCAGCCGCTATCTCATCGGCGGTTAGGTCCAAGTCGGCGTTCTCGGCTTTACGCCGCTCAGCGCTCGCCTCTGGCAATTCCGTTACATCCTGCGATGTAACGGAAACTTTCTCCTGTAACTTCTTGCGGTGTTTCCTCACCCTGTCACGGACTGCCTTCTTGATGCCCTCGTCGGTGGTGCGCCCGTCGGCCATGCGCATGAGATCATACGCGCGCGACCGCCCGAGACCGTTGACGCGCTTGAGGAAAGCTTCGAAATCGGCAACTTTCGGATGCAACTTTTTCGCTTCGAGGAGAAGGAGCCCGACTGCCTTCGAGCGCGAGGTCACCTCCTGCTTGGCGATGGTGAGTGACTGCTCTGCGTCGTTCGCCGCCTTGACGGCCTTGTTGATCTCGGTGATCAGCGCCGCGTTCGCGGCCGTCGTGCCGATGATGTTCGTCATGGTGGTGCCCTCCTTCCTGAAGGTTTTGGTTTCGGACCAAATGCGCGTTGCCGTAGCCGCGATGCTGTCCCATGATGCCGGGATGCCCATGAGCCAACGCACGTGCGACGGGTTCAAACGCAGGCCGCCTTTCATTGTCAGCTTGGCCGAAGGCCAGCCGCCACTGCTCGCGGTCGTCGGCGCCTCGCCGTCGCGGCGGAGCCACAAGGCCACCGTCGGCAGGTCCGCCGACTGACCTTTGTAGGCACGGCCTTGCGGCCCTTTCCAATCCCTCGCGACAGGCGTCGGCCAGTGCGCGGGCGGCAGTAAAGTGCTGTTTCCGTCCTTGGTGATGCGACGCGCCGACGCCAGCAGCGTTGGTACTGAGCGCCCCGCCGGCGTAGTTTTCACGCTCCAGCGGAGCGTGTACAAAGGCGAGCCATCTAAGTCCGTCTCTCGTCGCCACCTGCTCGCCAAGGACGACGTGAGGTCGGCGCTTGCGGATGAGGCGCGCCCACGACGGCCAGAGGTGCCTTTCGTCTTGGAGCCCCCGCCGCTTGCCGGTGGCGGAGAAGCGTCGCCAAGGTCAAGCCGCAACTCCTCCTCAACGATGTTCTTCATGGCGCGCTCTTACGCAGCGTCCGCGCCGGAGCGCGACGCGAGCGAAGCGCGATCTTCGGCGGCCGAGCAGCTCGTCGAGTGCGGGTTCGGGAAAAGTTCGGCGCTTGGATGAACTAACGGACGGTCGCGCCAACGTTGACGCGCTGCGAGCGAAGCTATAAAAGGCGACTGCATCGTTTCTCCTGTAATGAGGCGGCCCCACAGCCGCTTTTAAAAATCGAAGAGGCCCCGGCCGCGAAAGCGGCCGGTTTTTTCGTTTCAGACAGGCTTGTTTGTTGCGCTTCCGCCGCCGTCACGCGGCTGAGGCCGACGCCGCGTCGCCGCCCGGTCGTCGGCGTCGAGTGCGTCTTCGTCCCAAAGAGGCATACGGCCTAGGTACAAATCGGGGGGGCGAAGACGGCCATCCTTGGCCATCCGTTCGAGCGTGCGGACGTCAACGCCGTAACGCGCAGCCACTGCCGCTCTGCGAAGTTTCGCTGCCATTTTGTCTTGTCTCCATTGACGCGAATAATCACGACAACGAAGTACGACGTTCAGCCCGCGAAATTAATCGGCGAACAACAACTATTTTTTCGCTGTTATCAGACTAAATCAGAAAGCAGGGGAATCGGGAGGCGGGCGTTCGAAATTTTCGAGCGTTGCCCAAACGTCGTCGCCGCCGTAAAGCGTGTTAGCGACCTTGTGCCACGCGCGGTCCCATGTCTTCGTCGGCGGATCCCCGAAGTGAACGAGGAGAAAAAACGCCTCCCGCACAGCGGTCTCTCTGCCGAGATTGCGCGCTCCGCCGGACCTTCGAACACGGCGACCAAGTTCGCCGATCAGCTCTTCGCAGTCCTCACGCTGCCGCGTCAGTTCTTCTTGAAAGTCTTCGCGCAAGCAACTGCGGCCCAAAATTTCGACCTTGCGCAGCGCCAGCGCAAGACGCCGATACCGGCTCAGTTTTTTGTTGGCCGCGTCGGGTTTGCGCTTCTTAGCCTCGCGCGTGCGCTCGAACGCCAGCGCGATGCGCACGGCGACGACACGGCTAAAAACAGGGTCGCCGTCGGCGCGGGTGAGGTGCTGCCGCACCAGTTCGATTTGATCGCTGGATACCAGATCGCGCTTAGCTAGGGGCGCCGCCTTCTCCATCGCCTGCATGGCCGTTCTCAGCCTCGAAGCTTGACGACGTTGCCATCGGGCGGATTGACGATGCGCCCGATCTGCGCCGCCAGTGCCTCGAAAGCATGCCGTTTCTCGACGTGATATTGATGCCGATCATAGGTCTCGCGCACACCGCCGATGACGTGACCCAAACATCGCTCCGCGTGATCCGCACTCACCCCCGCGCGGCTCATCAGACTACGCGCCGTGCGCCTCAAATCGTGAAGCGTCCATCCGGTGACACTGGCCGCGGCGTCGAAATCCCGCTTGTACCGCGAAAGGCTGGATATCGCCTTCTTGCCAGATACTGAGAACACGAAGGGGCAGGCTGCAATGAGTGGTTGGGTTTCCACTATGCCGAGGGCCGCCTTGCTCAGTGGCCTGTCGAAATCGACCTTCGTTTTGTTTCTGATCGCCGGAAGCGTCCAAACGCCGCCTTTGATTTCGCTCCACGTCAACTCGCGTGCCTCGTCGCGTCTTGCGGCTGTCAAGAGCAAGTACCGAACGAACGTCGCGAACGTATCGGCGCGTTTCTCCGCCGTTTTCCAAACGGCCCTCAACTCGTCATCCGACAGTATTCGCGAGCGCGCCCGTTCCTTGGGCTTGATCCGCCCCATGCCGCGAACGATCGGCGAGGAGTAGTCCTCGTCACGGGTCGCGTGCCAGCCCATGATGCGTCGAATGACGGCGAGCGTACTATGCGCCATCGTGGCTCCGCTCCCGTCCTCGATCTTGTCGAGCAGGGCGACGACCACTCTGCGCTTGATGCTGGTGATCGGCACGTGGCCGATCTCGGGATAGACGAGGCGCGCCAACAAGCGGCGCTGCCAGTCCAAGCTGCGCAGGTTCTTGCCTTCGCGCTTCAGGTAGTTTTCGGCGACAGCCTGGAAAGTGTTCGCCGCGGCATCCTGCTGCGCCCGCTTTTGCGTGCGCTTCGCCTTGCTCGGATCAACGCCCTTCTCGACCTCCAGCAGGGCGGCGGCGGCTGCGGCGCGGGCTGCCGCGAGGGATATGCCTGCTTTGAGCGTTAATTTCTTTGGCCTGCCGGCGACGCGATAGCGGACCGCGAAACTCTTCCGCCCGGTGGGCTGCACGACGAGGTAAAGCCCCCGGCAACCCGGATCCGGAATCTCTCGCCGCTCCGGGCCTGGCTTGTAGTTTTCAACTGCGATCGCTGTGAGTGCTTTGGTCATGGCATCGGTCCATTAATCACTCGGCGTTACCCCGCCCGGAGTCCATTAACGCGCCTCGGGGTAACGGCGGGGTAACAAAATCGGTCGCCTGTCACGTTACCCGAACGTCGCGACAGCTAGCGACAGACGATGCAAAACGTCAAGCAGGGTAGGGGCTTATTCAGTGTCTTTTGTCGCGGCCTGTCGTTACGTGACGCGGGGCTCGCGTTAATCGAGCCTTAAGCGGCGATCTCGCATCTTGACCGGATGGTCACTCGTAAACGCTTGCGTTCCATCCTCACCGCGCTCGGCCTCTACGTGCTGGCGGCTTTGCTCATCGGCTATTTCGGCGTGAACGCGTTCAGCGGCAACCACGGGCTGAAGGCCAAGCAGGACCTCGATCAGCAGATCGCCTCGCTTTCGACCGAACTTGCCCAGTTGCAAGTCGAGCGCGCGCACTGGCAGCGCCGTATCGCCTTGCTCAAACCCCGGGGGCTCGATCCCGACATGCTCGACGAGCGCGCCCGGGCGCTCCTCGACTACGCGCACCCCAACGATTTGACCTTGGTGATCCGGCCGCCCCGGTCCGGGACCGGCGGCGGCTCTTGAACTTACCCTGGCCCGTGCCAAAATATTTTTTCTGTCAACAGGTTGTGCGCCGGAACCACTTGCTGCGCGCCGACTTCCGCCATAAGCCGATTTCGGCTAAGGGATGGAACTCGCGATGTCTCGAGGACGCTGATGGCCGTCGCCCAAACCAAAGCAGACGAAGCGCTCGCAAGCGAACGCGGCGCCCGCCGCCCAAGCCGCGGCGCAGTCCGCTGCGAACGCCGAGTTTGACAAAGACGAAGAATTCCTGGCGCTCCGCCACATGCTCCTGATCCGCCGTTTCGAAGAGAAAGCGGGTCAGTTGTATGGCATGGGGCTGATCGGCGGCTTCTGCCACCTCTACATCGGCCAGGAAGCCGTCGTCGTCGGCATGCAGATGGCCAAGCGTGACGGCGATCAGATGATCACCGGATATCGCGATCACGGTCATATGCTGGCCTGCGGGATGGATCCGAAAGGCGTCATGGCCGAACTCACCGGCCGGCGCGGCGGCTATTCCAAGGGCAAGGGCGGCTCGATGCACATGTTCTCCCGCGAGAAGAATTTTTACGGGGGACACGGCATCGTCGGCGCGTCGGCGCCGATCGGGACCGGGCTTGCTTTCGCCAACAAGTATCGCGACAGCGATGCGGTTTGCCTGACATTTTTCGGCGACGGCGCCGCCAACCAGGGCCAGGTGTATGAGAGCTTCAACATGGCCGAGCTGTGGAAGCTTCCGGTCGTGTACGTTATCGAGAATAACCGCTATGCCATGGGCACCGCGGTAACGCGCTCGTCGGCGCAGACCGATTTCTCCAAGCGCGGGGTTTCGTTCAATATTCCGGGGATGCAGGTCGACGGCATGGACGTGCGCGCTGTTCGCGCCGCCGCCGTGGAGGCGCTGGCCTGGTGCCGTGCCGGCAAGGGCCCGATCATTGTCGAGATGATGACGTACCGCTATCGCGGACACTCGATGTCCGACCCGGCGAAATACCGGACCAAGGAAGAGGTCGACAAAGTGCGCACCGAGCACGATCCGATCGAACAGGTGCGTGCGCGGCTCCTCGCCAAGAAATGGGCGAGCGAGGACGAACTGAAGAAAATCGACGCCTCCGTCCGTGCGGTGGTCAACGAGGCGGCCGAGTTCGCGACTAACGACGCCGAACCCGACCCCTCCGAGCTTTACACGGACGTCTATCGGTGAAAGTTCTTGCGCGCCCGCAATCCGCTCGGGCGCCGCGATCCATGAGTTAGCCCGCCATGCCGACCCAAGTCCTCATGCCCGCGCTCTCCCCGACCATGGAGAAGGGCAATCTCGCCAAGTGGCACAAGAAGGAGGGCGATTCCGTCAAGTCCGGCGACGTGATCGCCGAGATCGAGACCGACAAAGCCACCATGGAAGTGGAGGCCGTCGACGAGGGCACGCTCGGGAAGATTTTGGTGCCGGAAGGCACCAACGACGTCGCCGTCAACACGCCGATCGCGATGATCCTGGCCGAAGGCGAGGACAAGTCGGCGCTCAAGGGCAACGGCAGCGCGGCGCAACCCGCGCCGCCGGCTGAAAAGCAGGAATCTGCCAAAAAAGCGGAGGCGCCCGCGCCCGCCAAGAGCGGCACGGTGCAGCCACCAGCCGCGGCGGTGTTGCCCGATCCCGACATTCCGGCAGGCACCGAGATGGTCACGATGACCATGCGCGAAGCGTTGCGCGATGCGATGGCTGAAGAAATGCGCCGCGATGCCGATGTGTTCGTGATGGGCGAGGAGGTTGCCGAATATCAGGGCGCCTACAAGGTAACACAAGGACTGCTGCAGGAATTCGGCGCGCGCCGCGTCATCGACACCCCGATCACCGAGCACGCCATTGCCGGTCTCGGTGTCGGCACAGCGCTGGCGGGGCTAAAGCCGATCGTCGAATTCATGACGTTCAATTTCGCCATGCAGGCGATGGATCATCTCATCAACTCGGCGGCGAAGACGCGCTACATGTCGGGCGGGCAAGTCGATGTCGCCATGGTCTTTCGCGGCCCGAACGGCGCCGCTGCCCGTGTCGCCGCCCAGCATAGCCAGGATTTCACGTCGTGGTATTCGCATGTACCAGGCCTCAAGGTGATTGCGCCCTCGACCGCGGCCGACGCCAAGGGACTGCTCAAGGCCGCCATCCGTGATCCCAATCCTGTCGTGTTTCTGGAAAACGAAATCCTCTATGGCGCGTCTTCGCCGGTGCCGAAGCTCGACGACTACGTGCTGCCGATCGGCCGCGCGCGCATCGTTCGCGCCGGGACCGACGTGACGCTCGTCGCCTGGTCGATCGGCATGACGTATGCGCTCAAGGCCGCCGACGAACTCGCCAGCGAGAATATTTCCGCCGAAGTGATCGATCTGCGTACGCTGAAACCGATGGACGTCGAGACCGTCGTCGAGTTGGTGAAAAAGACCGGCCGTCTCGTCACCGTCGAGGAAGGCTGGAGACAGTCCGGTGTCGGCGCCGAGATTGCCGCGCGCATGATGGAGGAAGCGTTCGACTATCTCGACGCGCCGGTTGTGCGCGTCACCGGCAAGGACGTGCCGATGCCTTATGCCGCAAATCTGGAAAAGCTCGCGCTGCCGTCGGTCGCCGAAGTCATCGAGGCGGCGAAGGCGGTTTGCTACCGCTGACTTTTTTGGTGAAGTGCCGCGCCAGAGAAAAAGAAATGCCCATCAACATTTTCATGCCGGCGCTGTCGCCCACGATGGAGAAGGGCAACCTCGCCAAATGGCTCAAGAAGGAAGGCGAAGCGGTCAAGACCGGCGATGTGATCGCCGAGATCGAGACCGACAAGGCGACGATGGAATACGAAGCCGTCGATGACGGCGTGATGGCGAAAATCGTGGTGCCGGAAGGCACCAACGACGTGCCCGGTCCATCAGCTCATCGCCGTTATGGCGCAAGAGGGCGAGGATCCGAAGGCCGCTGCCGCGGCAGCTGCGACCGTCGCGAAATCCCCCGCAGGCGCGGCCCCGGCTGCGAAAACTCCTTCGCCCCAACCCTCTCCCGCGCAGGGGAGAGGGAGGCCGTTCAGCATCCGGCAATGCCCGCTCCGCTCCTATAGGCCTCTCCGCAGGAGGGTAAGTCACCAACGCCGCCTCAGTCTCTGCGCCCACCTCTCCCCCTACGGGCGAGGGCCGGGTGAGGGGGTGCGGACCGAAGGCCACGGAACCAACCGCGTATTCTCCTCGCCATTGGCGCGCCGACTGGCAAAAGAGGCCGGCATCGAAATCGGCCGCATAGCCGGATCGGGTCCGCACGGCCGGGTGATTGCCCGTGACGTGGCGGCGGCAAAAGCGGGGACGGGCCTGCGCGCGCCGGGTCCGGCGCCGGCCGCGGCGGGCGCGCCGATGGTCGCGCCGTCGATGTCGGATCAGCAGATCCGCGCGCTTTACGAAGAGGGCAGTTACGAACTCGTCCCGCACGACGGCATGCGCCGCACCATCGCGCAGCGGCTCACCGCCTCGGTGCAAACCATTCCGCATTTTTATCTGACCATCGACTGCGACATCGGCAAGCTTCTCGCCGCGCGCGAGGAGATCAATGCGGCGGCGGCGAAGGACAAGGACGGCAAGCCCGCCTACAAGCTTTCGGTCAACGATTTCGTCATCAAGGCGTTGGCGCTGGCGTTGCAGCGGGTGCCGGATGCCAACGTCAGCTGGACCGAAGCGGGAATGCTCAAGCACAAGCATTCCGACGTCGGTGTGGCGGTGGCGCTGCCGGCCGGCCTGATCACGCCGATCATCCGCAACGCCGAAACAAAATCGCTCTCGGCGATCTCCAACGAGATGAAGGAGCTCGCATCGCGCGCCCGCGCGCGAAAACTCAAGCCGCAGGAATATCAGGGCGGTGGGTCGTCGGTCTCCAACCTCGGCATGTACGGCATCAAGGATTTCACTGCGGTGATCAACCCGCCGCAATCGACGATCCTTGCGGTCGGCGCCGGCGAGGAGCGCGCCGTGGTACGCAACGGCAAGATCGAGGCGGCGCAGATCATGAGCGTGACGATGTCGTGCGATCACCGCTCTGTCGACGGCGCGCTTGGCGCACAACTGATCGGCGCGTTCAAGGCGCTGATCGAGAATCCCGTGATGATGTTGGTGTAGTGGACTGGTGTAGTAGAAGTGGACTGGTGTAGTAGACATGGCAGATACGAATTTCGACATCATCATTATCGGCTCAGGCCCCGGCGGCTATGTCTGTGCGATCCGCGCGGCACAACTGGGATTCAAGACCGCCATCGTCGAGCGCGACTATCTCGGCGGCATCTGCCTGAACTGGGGCTGCATCCCGACCAAAGCGCTGCTGCGCTCGGCCGAGATTTTTCACTATCTTCAGCACGCCAAGGATTACGGCCTGTCCGCGGGCGAGGTGAAGTACGACCCGTCGGCGGTGGTGAAGCGCTCGCGTGCGGTGTCGAAGCGGCTTAATGACGGCGTCGGCTTCCTGATGAGGAAGAACAAGGTCACTGTGATCTGGGGCGAGGCCGCCATCGACGCACCCGGCAAAGTGACGGTGAAGGCCGGCGCAAGCGAAGCCCCGAAGGGCGCGCTCGGCGCCGGCGCCTATGCGGCCAAGCACGTCATCGTCGCCACCGGCGCGCGGCCGCGCGTTCTTCCCGGACTTGAGCCGGACAAGAAGCTTATCTGGACTTATTTCGAGGCCATGGTGCCGGACAGCATTCCGAAATCGCTGCTGGTCGTCGGCTCGGGCGCGATCGGCATCGAATTCGCGTCGTTCTATCGCACGCTCGGCGCCGACGTGACTGTCGTCGAGGTGCTGCCGCAGATCCTGCCGGTCGAGGATGCCGAGATCGCTGCCTTCGCGCGCAAGAGCTTCGAGAAACAGGGCATCAAGATCTTTACCGGCGCCAAGGTGACGAAGCTCGACAAGAAGACGGACGGAGTGGTCGCCACCATCGACGACGGCAAAGGCGGCATGCAGACACTGTCCGTCGACCGCGTCATCGCGGCCGTCGGCGTTGTCGGCAATATCGAGAATCTCGGGCTGGAAAAACTCGGGGTGAAGACCGAGCGCGGCGCCATCGTCACCGACGGCGCGTGCAAGACCAATGTGCCAGGCATTTACGCGATCGGGGATGTCGCGGGCCCGCCGCTGCTCGCGCACAAAGCCGAGCACGAGGGCGTTATTTGCGTCGAGGCCATCAAGGGCCTGCATCCGCACCCGATGGACAAGCTGCTTATTCCCGGCTGCACCTATTGCACGCCGCAGATCGCGTCGGTGGGGCTGACCGAGCAGGCCGCGAAGGACAAGAAACTCGACATCCGGGTTGGCCGCTTTCCCTTCGTGGGCAATGGCAAGGCGATCGCGCTCGGTGAGGATCAGGGTCTGGTGAAGGTGATTTTCGACAAGAAGACCGGCCAGCTTCTCGGTGCGCACATGGTCGGCGCCGAGGTGACCGAGCTTATTCAGGGTTACGTGATCGCGATGAACCTCGAGACCACGGAAGAAGAGCTCATGCACACGGTCTTCCCGCATCCCACGCTATCGGAGATGATGAAGGAAGCGGTGCTCGACGCCTATGGGCGCGTGTTGAACATGTGACGCGTGGCTGTTTCTAAGCGAATGCCTGGTCGGCAGGTGACGAAACTGGCGTCTTGAAACGCCGGAACTGCGCCTGTTTGCTTGCAAATCGTTCATCACGAACAGTTTTATGAAGCCCTTCGGTCTCTAGATATTGCCGCCTTGCGATACGTCGCACCGCCTCGTAAATATCGCCCAAGGCAAGCGCCGCTCCCGGAGCCGTCATGGCCGTTATCGTCGATACCGTTTCGGGCAATCACGCTCGGCCCCGCCATCCGGAAAAGGCGCATCGGCCAGACCAGCCCATACAGCGCAAGCCGGACTGGATAAGGGTCAAGGCGCCGGTCTCGCGAGGCTATGTCGAGACGCGGGAGATTGTCCGGGCGAACGATCTGCACACGGTATGCGAGGAGGCCGGCTGTCCCAATATCGGCGAGTGTTGGGAAAAGAAGCACGCGACATTCATGATCTTGGGGGACACGTGCACGCGGGCGTGCGCCTTCTGCAACGTCAAGACCGGGCTGCCCTCCGCGCTCGATCCCGCCGAGCCGACGCATGTTGCCGATGCGACGGCCAAGCTGGGGCTCGCCCATGTCGTCATCACTTCCGTTGACCGCGACGACCTCGACGACGGTGGCGCCGCGCATTTCGCCGCCGTCATCCGCGCTATCCGCGCGCGGTGTCCGCAGACGACGATCGAAGTTTTGACGCCGGATTTCCTTCGCAAGGAGGGAGCGGTCGAAATCGTGGTCGCGGCGAAGCCCGACGTGTTCAACCACAATCTCGAAACGGTGCCGTCAAACTATCTCACGGTGCGTCCCGGCGCGCGCTACTTTGCATCGCTTCAGCTGTTGCAGCGCGCCAAGGAGCGCGACCCTCAGATCTTCACCAAATCGGGAATCATGGTGGGGCTGGGCGAACAGCGCAACGAAGTGTTGCAGGTGATGGACGACCTGCGCGCGGCGGACGTCGATTTCCTCACCATCGGGCAGTACCTGCAACCCTCGCGCAAGCACCATCCGGTCGTGCGCTTTCTGCCGCCGGACGAGTTTGCGGCGCTGGCGACGATTGCCTATGCCAAGGGTTTCTCGATGGTCTCCGCAAGCCCGCTCACGCGTTCATCGCATCACGCAGGCGAGGATTTCGCGCGGCTGAAGGCGCAGCGGACGCCGCGCTGAACCATGCCGGAATTATCCACGACCAGGCGCGTACGCCACGCCGCTTCCCAGATGTTCGATCTCGTCGCCGATGTCGAGCACTATCCGGAATTCGTTCCGCTGTGCCAATCGCTCACCGTGCGCAAGCGGATCAAGGAAGGCGGCAAGGATATCATCGTCGCCGACATGACGGTCGCCTATAAGCTGGTACGCGAAACCTTTACCAGCCGGGTGACGCTCGACCGCCCCAACTTGCAAATCCTGGTCGAATATCTCGAAGGACCGTTTCGCCGTCTTAACAACCGCTGGAATTTCCGTGCGGTGAATTCCGGTGCCTGCGACGTGGAATTTTTCATCGCCTACGAATTCCGCAGCCGCGCGCTCGGCATGCTGATGGGTGCGGTGTTCGACGCTGCCTTCCGCCGCTTCGCCGGCGCTTTCGAGCGCCGCGCCGATCAGGTCTACGGCATACAGCCGGCGTAACGCCCATCGCGGCGACGCGATTCCGTCCAATCTGTCACGCTTTCCTCGCTGACACGTCATCGCCCGGCGAGAAGGTGAGGGTTGAGGCACGGCCCTTGATCCGGGCCGTCGGCCTTGAATTATTCGCTCGCGCCAAGCGCAAGGCCGCGATTTGCCACGCGCCAAATCTTGACGGCAGCACGAATAGTTCGCACAGATCCTTCTGCGATGTCGCTGAGGCAACGGGAGGGTGGCATGCTGCGTGGTGCTATTATCATATGCGTCTCGACGCTAGCTTGTGCGGCCTTTCTGCCGCGGTTGCGCAGACTGCGCCGCCGGCATACGAGGCCGACCCAAGCGTTTACAAAATCATTTTTGAAGACCAAAATTTTCGCGTTATCGCGGCGACTTGGCAAGCCGGCCAGAGCGACAAGCCGCATTCGCACTCAGTCGGGTCGCTTGGTTATGCGCTCACCGATTGTGCGTTGAAACTGACGTCCGCTGACGGAAAAGTTACCAACATCAATCCGAAAGCGGGCCACGCAAACACGGTAGCGATGACGCCGTCGCACACCGCGACGAATGTCGGTCCGTCCGAGTGTCGCGTGTTATTGATCGAGCGGAAATAACGGGCGTCAAGGCGCGGGACTGCGGCGCATTTTCCCGGCCAACAATTGCAGCAGTTCCAACGCTTCGGCGACGGAGCGTTCGCGCACGCGACGGCGTCCGATCTTGCCGTAGCGCCGGCTGCGCGCGACGCGGCGGCCGTCGCGGCTCGCCGCGGAAAAATGCACGAGGCCGACGGGTTTTTGTTTGGTGCCGCCGCCGGGGCCGGCGACGCCGGTGATGGCGACGGTCACGTCGGCCAGCGAGTTTTTCAGCGCGCCGGCAGCCATCGCCGCGGCGGTTTGCGCGCTGACCGCGCCATAACGTTTCAATGTCGCAGCGGGCACGCCGAGCATCGCTTGCTTCGCTTCGTTCGAATAGGTGACGAAGCCGCGATCGACCACATCCGATGAGCCGGCGATTTCAGTCAGCGCCGCGGCAACAAGGCCGCCGGTGCAGGATTCCGCGGTAGCAAGCTTCAAGCCGCGCGCGCGGAACGCTTCGAGCACGCGCGCAGCGGTCTCGCGCAGACCCTTGTCGATCACGTGGCGCTCCACGGCAGCCGCACCGTCGCGGTCGCCATGGCCACCAGGCCTTCGCCGCGGCCGGTGAAGCCGAGTTTTTCACTGGTGGTTGCCTTGATCGCCACCCGGCCGATCGGGATGCCGGCGATCGCGGCGATGCGTTCGCGCATCGCGTCGCGATGCGGGCCGACGCGCGGCGTTTCGCAGACGACCGTGACATCGAGATGCGCGATCATGCCAGCGCGGGCGCGGACGCGCTCGCAGGCGAAGGCGAGAAAGCGGTCGGATGACGCTCCCCGCCATTGTGGGTCGCTGGGCGGAAAGTGAAGGCCGATATCGCCTTCGGCGAGCGCGCCGAGTATGGCATCGACCAAGGCATGCAACGCCACGTCGGCATCCGAGTGTCCGGTCACGCCGCGGGTATGGGGAATGCGGACTCCGGCAAGCATGACGTGATCGCCGTCGCCGAAGGCGTGCACATCGAAGCCATTGCCGGTACGCACGTCGGCAAGCGCGGCCGCGCGTAACGCTTCGGCCCGTGCGAAATCGTCGTTGGTCGTTAGCTTCACGTTGGTAGCCTCGCCGGCGAATACGCTTACGCGATGGCCGGCCCATTCGGCGAGCGCCGCGTCGTCAGTGAAATCCTCGCGGCCGGCGGCTGCGGCGCGGCGATGAAAGTCCATGATGAGGTCGAAGGTGAAGGCTTGCGGCGTCTGCACCGTGCGCAAGCGGCCGCGATCGAGCGTTTCACTCACCATGTCCCGCTCGTCGATTCTTTTGACGGTGTCAGTGATCGCGATCGCGGGCACCGCTGCGCCGTGCGCTCTCGCCGCGGTAATGGCGCGGGCGATGAGGGCGTCGCTCAGAAACGGCCGAGCTGCATCGTGGATCAGAACGATATCGGGAGCCATGGACCGCAGTGCTTCGAGACCGGCGCGCACCGACGCCTGTCGCGTGGCCCCGCCGGAAACCGGCGGCAGCATGTCCTTTAGGTCTTTCGTCACCGCGCGAAAGGTCTGTTCGTCGTCCGGATGAATGACCGGCTGCACGGCGTCGATCTCGGCATGACTCAGGAAGGCTGCAAGCGTAGGGCGGATCACCGGCTCACCGGCGATCTCCCGGTATTGTTTGGGCATTTCGCCGCCGGCGCGATAACCGCGCCCGGCTGCGACGATAACGGCCGCGACCTTCGACGTCATAAAACCGACTCCGCTCACCAATCCCGCAAGGCTTTAGCGCAAGTTCCCGGAAGGAGCGAACCGCCAAATATGCATCCTCGTGGCGGTCACAGTGCCTTCATTTCAAGCGCTTTTTCGCGCTTAAGCCCGGAAGTTGACTATATTGCAGTGCAACACTTGCGCTCGCCAATGGTTTGGTTAAACTCTATGCAATATTCCACTGACGCCTATTTAGTGTGCACATGAGCGCTTACCCCCCTGCGGCGCCACGACAAAACCGATCGTTGTTGGTCGGGACTTTGCGGCTGCCTAATCCAGTGTTCTTGGCTCCCATGTCGGGGGTCACGGATGCGCCGTTCCGGCGTTTGGCCGCGGCGCTGGGCGCGGGTGTTGTCGTTACGGAAATGACCGCTTGTGGGGCGCTGGCCGAAGGAAAACGCGATGCCCGGCGGCGCGTTACCGGGCAGGGCGCGGGCCTGCATGTCGTTCAGCTTGCCGGTTGCGAGACGCGCCGGATGGCCGAGGGAGCGCGCATCGCCGAGCACGTCGGCGCCGACATTATCGACATCAACATGGGTTGCCCGGCAAAGCACGTGACCGGCGGCCAGGCGGGATCGGCCCTGATGCGCGACCTCGATCACGCCCTCACCTTGATCGAGGCGGTAGTGCAGGCGGTCGATGTGCCGGTCACGCTCAAAATGCGGTTGGGTTGGGATGACCGTTCACGCAACGCGCCGGAACTTGCGCGGCGCGCCGAGCAGGCCGGCGTGGCCTTGATCACGGTGCATGGTCGCACGCGCTGCCAATTCTACAAGGGTCGCGCCGATTGGGCAGGCGTGCGCGCCGTCAAACAGAGCGTTTCGATCCCAGTCGTCGTCAACGGCGACATCGAAAGTTTCGACGACGCCGATACGGCGCTCGCCGCTTCCGGGGCCGACGCGATCATGATCGGCCGCGGCGCGCAGGGTAGGCCGTGGATTCCCGGGATGCTCGCGCGATATCTCGCGACCGGAAAACGCGATGCTCCGCCGGCACTCCGCGACCAGCTGGCTCTGATCACCGCGCTATACGACGAAATGCTTGTCCATCACGGCACCGCTATCGGGCCGCGTCATGCGCGGAAGCATTTGGGCTGGGCGCTCGATGCCGCCGCGGCGACCGCCGGTGCGCACGAAGCCTTGCTTAAGGCAAACCGTCATTACGTGCTCACCGCCACGGATCCCGCAGTGGTGCAACGCCGCCTCGTCGAGGCGTTCGACGCATTGGGCGGCGAAAGCGGCGCGTTGAGGCAGGCGGCATGAATACTGCCGAATCTCTCATGACAGTTTCGGCCGCCGATGCGGTGCTCAATGCACTGCCGCTCCCGGTCATTGTCGTCGCCCCCGACGGCAAGGTGGCGGACGCCAACGTGGCCGCCGAAGCTTTTTTCGAGGTATCGCTGCCGCTGCTGCGGCGTCACATCCTCCAGGATCTGGTTCCGTTCGGCAGTCCCTTGCTCACGCTTGTCGAGCAGGTGCGCCTGAGCGGTGCCGCGGTCAACGAATACAAAGTTGATCTCGGCACGCCGCGCAATCCCGGCGATCGTTCGGTCGATCTGCACGTCGCGCCATTGGCGGAGCAGCCCGATTACGTGGTGGTGATGCTCCAGGAGCGATCGATCGCCGAAAAGATGGATCGGCAGCTCACCCATCGCGGTGCGGCCCGTTCGGTGAGCGCGCTTGCCGCCATGCTTGCTCACGAGATCAAGAATCCGCTCTCAGGTATTCGCGGCGCTGCACAGTTGCTGGAGCAATCGGTCGGGGATGACGATCGCACGCTCACCCGGCTCATTTGCGACGAAGCCGACCGCATTGTGAAGCTTGTCGATCGCATGGAGGTTTTCTCCGACGAACGTCCGATCGAGCGCGAACCGATCAATATTCACGTCGTGCTCGATCACGTGAAGCGGCTGGCCCAGTCCGGCGTCGCCCGCCACATCAAATTCGTCGAGGACTACGATCCGTCTTTGCCGCCGGTGCTCGCGAACCGCGATCAGCTCGTTCAGGTGTTTTTGAATCTGGTGAAGAACGCGGCTGAAGCGTTTGGCGACACCTCGGGGGGCGAGATCGCGCTCTCGACCGCATTTCGCCCCGGCGTGCGCCTGTCCGTTCCCGGCGCCAAGACGCGTGTTTCGCTGCCGCTCGAGTTTTGCGTGAAGGACAACGGGCCGGGCGTGTCGGAGGAGCTGTTGCCGCATTTGTTTGATCCGTTCGTGACGACGAAGCCGACGGGCTCCGGGCTTGGCCTCGCGCTGGTTGCCAAGATCGTCGGCGACCATGGCGGCATCATCGAATGCGAGTCGCAGCCGCGGCGAACCATCTTCCGCATTCTTATGCCGATGTATACCGGCACGGGCGCCGAGCCGAACGGTGCGCTTCAGCCACGAGGGGATCATTGATGCCCGCGGGAAATATTCTCGTTGCCGATGACGATGCGGCAATTCGGACCGTGCTCAATCAGGCGCTCTCGCGCGCCGGATACGAGGTCCGCTCGACCGGCAATGCGGCAACGCTCTGGCGGTGGGTCAGCCAGGGTGATGGCGACCTGATCATCAGCGATGTGATCCTGCCCGACGAGAACGCGTTCGATCTGCTGTTACGCATCAAGAAAACACGGCCGGAACTTCCGGTCGTGATCATGAGTGCGCAGAACACTTTCATGACCGCGATCCGCGCGTCAGAGCGCGGTGCCTACGAATATCTGCCGAAGCCGTTCGATCTCAAGGAATTGATCGCCATCGTCGGCCGCGCCTTGTCGGAACCGAAGGAACGCGCCCGGCAGCCGGTCAAGGCGGAGGACTTCGACTCCATTCCGCTGGTCGGACGCTCGCCGGCGATGCAGGAAATCTATCGCGTGCTGGCGCGCCTGATGCAGACGGATTTGACCGTCATGATCAGCGGCGAGTCCGGTACCGGCAAGGAACTGGTTGCGCGGGCGCTGCACGATTACGGCAAGCGCCGCACCGGGCCGTTCGTCGCCATCAACATGGCAGCAATCCCGCGCGATCTTATCGAGTCTGAGCTTTTCGGCCATGAGAAGGGTGCCTTTACCGGCGCCAATTCGCGCAGCGCCGGCCGCTTCGAACAAGCCGAAGGCGGCACGCTTTTCCTCGACGAGATCGGCGATATGCCGATGGAAGCGCAGACCCGGCTGTTGCGGGTTTTGCAGCAGGGCGAATACACCACCGTCGGCGGCCGCACGCCGATCAAGGCCGACGTGCGCATCATTGCAGCGACCAACAAGGACCTGCGGCAGCTCATTCAGCAGGGTTTGTTCCGCGAGGACCTGTTTTTCCGTCTCAATGTGGTGCCGCTGCGCTTGCCGCCGCTGCGCGAGCGCACCGAGGATATTCCCGATCTGATCCGGCATTTCTTCACGCAAGTCGAACGCGAGGGATTGCCGCCAAAGCAAATCGATCAGGCTGCGCTCGACCGCATGCGCCGGCATCGCTGGCCGGGCAATGTGCGCGAGTTGGAAAATCTCGCCCGGCGCCTCGCGGCGCTCTATCCCCAGGAAACGATCAGCGCGGCGGTGATCGACGCCGAATTGTCGCAGCCTGCGCTGGTCGCGCCCGGCGAAAGCCAGCGCGGCGACGAAAACCTGTCGAATGCGGTCGAGCGCTACCTGGCGCAGTATTTCTCC
>CAVZSB010000025.1:0-60880 GCA_963777635.1 uncultured Alphaproteobacteria bacterium | reverse complement strand
TTTTAATCACGGGGTCCTGGGTTCGAGTCCCAGCGCGCTCACCAGCAAAATCAAGCACTTAAGAGCTCCCGCCCAGCGAAATCTCATCGGGCGACGGCGAGGGTTAACGCTGGGAAGCCGCTAGTGCGTTTTGCGGCCGCATGCGCGGCGTCGATTTTATCAGGTCAGGTAAAATACCGAGCGACGTTTTGATTCGCGAAAAGCGAATCCAATCTCGGATGCGTGGGCTTGTTCCGATTTCAGGCGCGCGATCCGCTTTGCGCGGCGTTTGCCTGCATTGTCTTCCAAAGCGGGGACTAGCGGCCATTGGATGAACACGCCTGCGCGGCGAAATGGGATGCGCAGTTGCGGTTGGGCAGGTGTACCCGTGACGACACTTGCCTGGGCGGCAATGACGGCTGCGCTGGCAATCGCGGCGGCTGGCAGTGCGTCACCGACGGCAATGGCGCAGCAACCTTTGCCCATGGTGACGAAGGCGCCGCCGGCAACGGAATCGCCGGCAACAGTGCCGCCTTCGGCGACCGAGGCTGCGTCCGCGTTCGACGCCAAATTCGCCGCGGCGGTTACGAACGACTACAATTACCGCGGCTATACTCTTTCCGATCACCTGCCCAGCGCCTCGTCCAATTTGGAGGTGACCTACAGGATTTTGTTCGCCAGCGTGAATACGGCGTCAGTGCAAATCCCGGAACTCTCGCATTTTCAGATGACCGACACCGTCGGGCTCCGGCCGGTATTTGGACCGGTCACCCTCGAAACCGGACTAGCCTATTACAGCTATCCGGGAAGCCAAACCGACTCCTCCTATCCGGAGGTTTACGTGGCGCCCAGCTACGCCGTCACCTCCAAGCTGACGATGGGCGTGAACATCTACTACGCGTCCGATTACTACCGCACCGGAGCCTGGGAAAATTACAATGCGATCACGGCGAAATATGACTACGGATCAGGCCTGACATTCTCCGCCGAGCTCGGCCGCCAGGGTTTCGGCACCACCAGGCCGACGGAAACGTCGCCCGCGATCGCCCTGCCCGACTATATCTACGGCAATGTGGGATTGACCTACACCTATAAGGCTTTGTCGTTTGATCTGCGTTTCCATGCGACCACGCTTTCGAAACAAAGCTGTTATTTGATAACCGGAACAGGACAGGCAAGCGCGGGATCAAACGGCTGCGACCCTGCCATCATCGGAACGTTGTCCTGGAACGCAGGCCTATCCGACCTGAAAGCGGGCCTGACCGGTATCAAATAAGGCGTAAAGTACCAGCCGCCCTTGCTGCGGACGCACGCTGCGTAGGGACATCAGGCCGGCGGGGCAACGAATTTGGCCTCGGCAATCGCTTTCTCGATCAAAGCGCGCGCCTTCACGGCGTCCCCTCCGTCAAGGTATCCGAAGGTGACGACCGGCGCGCCGCTCTTATTGAGAATGCTGAAGCCGACCCCGTAAAAGTCGGTGCCGCGGTCGATGGTTTGGATTTCCCCTAGACGGTACATCGCGATGTTCTCCCTGCATTGCCGGCGGGCACGCCCTCGGCTTGTACGATACACACTATCACGTGGAGGATCGCTAGAGCAGGATTGCGAAACAAAAACAAAGGCCAGCGGGGCGAAACCTCTGCGCGCGGACAATCCGGCAATTTTGTTCCTATTAACCTCTGCGACGCGCACCGCCGAGCGGTCACACCAGGTTTATCCGGGTGTCATGATGCGAAAGGAAAATGCCTGATCGTTTGTGTTTGTAGAGTGAGCGCGTAACATGAAGCAGCAGAATCCGCTTCCCCGTATTGCGCAATCCATCTTGTCGGCCGCACGTGCGCGCGGCACTGCCGTACAAGACTGGTATCTCAGCGACTGCAGAATATGAAGAGTATATGCGGGCCTCAGAGTGTTTGTGCGGTCTGCCGACGATGAAAATCTGCGGCGCTTCGATCCATCGGGCGACCGCGCCGCTTGTTCCCCTGCAGCAACCGCACGCCTCGGCGCAACCTCCGGGGACAAGCAAACATGATCACCTGGGTTAGGACGGCGCAAACCCTGCCCGGCCGATTTGTTGAAGGAGCCGCTTGGGGCAAGGAAATCGCCGTCACGGTGGAGCGCATCATCGGAAAGAAATTGGTCGTCTGCACCAGCTTCGGCGGAGCGTCGGGTGAGATCGCTTGGATCGGACAGTTCGATAATGCCGGCCAGGTCGAAGAAGCCTACTTGAAAGTGACCGCCGACCCAGACTACCAAAAGGCGCTCGCAAAGGCGCAAGCCATTTTCGTGCCGGTCGCCACCCACGATCAAATGTGGCTTCACATTTAAGCGCGTTCCCGTCGCAGCGGCTCGGTACTCGTTAAACTGCGCGGTAGCGCGCAGCTCTGAACGACCAATTGGCAGCAGCGCAAGCAATGCCGCGACCGGTGCCAAGAGCCCGATATAACCGACGTGCTCGTGCGCCAACCCGCCGGCGATCGCGCCCACAGTGAAAGCCGCAAGCGCCAGGGCGGTGCGCCGTGCCCTGTGCGCCAGTGCAGCGGTCTCGACAGCCGTCATCGTGGGGCCGAAACCGGCAACCCATCGCACTCCCTCGGCGACCATATGGGTAATATTGCCGGTCATGATCGTCGTCGGCGGCAGGTTGTTGAGGATGAGCCGCATGATCGTATTTTGCAGCGCCATGGCGAAAAGCATCATCGATCCGACGACGACCACAGTGACGTCGTCCGGATTGGTCGCCGCCGGCAGCAATAGCCCGGCAATGAGGCTCAGTCCGAGAGCGGCTGCCTGGAGCAGAATCATCGGCAGAAACGGATGACGCCCGCGGGCGCTGAGTGTCCCGATAAGCCACGCGGAAATCGCCACCGAGATGGCGAAGATCGGCAGCGCGGCGATTTTCATGATCACGTTGTACTGGTGCCGCGCAAGATCCACCGCGATAAAGATCAGGTTGCCGGTGACATGAGCCGGCAAGAGTCCCAGCAGCGTCATGAACCCGAAAATGTCGACAAAACCAGCGACGAACCCGAGGCCCACAGGAAACGCCGCGTGCTCAAATGCCGGCGCGATCATCTGCCGCTGAGGTGGGCGGTCCCCCACCGACTGCCCCGCTTGGCTTGTCACTCCTTGGCCTCCGGCGATCGCAGCGTCAAAGCGTCAGATAGGCCCGCTGGACATCATCGGCCTCGGCAAGCTCGGCCATGGTGCCGGCCCAGCGAATCTGACCCTTTTCCAGCATATAAGCGCGATCGGATACGATCTGCGCGAAGCCGACATTCTGCTCGGACAGCAGGATCGAGAGGCCGCGTTTTTTCAGGTCGAGGATCGTGTCGGCGATTTTCTCCACGATGACGGGCGCGATTCCTTCCGAGGGTTCGTCAAGTAAAACAACAAGCGGGTTGCCCATGAGGGTGCGCGCAATCGTCAGCATCTGCTGCTCACCGCCACTCATGCGACCACCGGGGCGATGGCGAAGCTCGGCGAGATTGGGGAAGAGCTCGAACAAGATTTCAGGCGTCCAAGCCGGCGCCGGCGTGCCGTCGGCTGAAGACGCGTTGCGGCTGCCGCCCGGCGTCGAGATTTTCCGCAACGGTGAGCTCGGAAAATATCCGCCGATCCTCCGGCACAAAGCCAAGTCCAAGACGGGCGATCTCGAAGGGCCGGAGCATCGAAACATCGCGCCCGTTGACCGCGACGGTTCCGCTTCGCCGTGGCATCAGCCCCATGACGGCCTTCATCGTCGTCGATTTCCCGGCGCCGTTCCTGCCCATCAGCGCAACGACCTCGCCGCGCCCAACCGTGAAAGCGACGTCGTAAAGAATTTGAGCGGCGCCGTACCAGGCATTGAGGTGCTCGACCGCAAGCGCAGGTGGCGAAGTCATGCGGCGCTGCCCGCGCGTTCGATGGTTCGGCCGCTGCCGAAATAGACCTGCCGCACCGTCGGATCGTCGCGGATCGTTTTGGCGTCGCCGTCGGCGATCAGGCGACCTCGCGCCATCACCACGATGCGGTCGGCAAATGCGAAGACCACATCCATGGAATGTTCGGTAAAAAGCACCGAAACGCCGCGCTCGACCACCAGCGTCTTGACCAGCGCGATGAGCGCGTTGCGTTCGCGCGGCGCCATGCCGGCGGTCGGCTCGTCCATCAGCAGCAAGCGCGGCTCACTGGCGAGCGCAATCGCAAGCTCGACGCGCTTCACGTCGCCATAGGCGAGTTCGCTGCACGGCCTGTCTGCGGCGTCACGCATGCCAACCTGCGCCAGCAGTTCCAGCGCCCGCGCCCGATGATATGACGCCGCCGGGCGCCATAACTTGTAGGTCGCGCCGGCGTGCGCGATGAGCGCCATCTGCACGTTCTCGGCAACCGTCATTGAGCCAAAAGTGGCCGCGATCTGAAAGGTTCGGGCGATGCCGCGGCGGCAAATCTCGCGCGGTGGCAGCCCGGCGATGTCGCGGCCATCGAAACTGCACCGCTCCGCTGTCGGGTGGCAGCTGGCCATTGATCAGGTTGAAGCAAGTCGATTTTCCCGCGCCGTTGGGACCGATCAGGGCGAGAAACTCACCGTCGCCAACGGTGAAAGTCACGTTGTCGACCGCCCGTACCGCGCCGAAATTCTTGTGGAGCGAAGTGACGGCTAGCTCGGTCATGCGGCACGCCGTCGTGCGAGTTGCACGAACGCACCGACGAGGCCGGACGGAAAGGCCAGCACCAGCACAAGAATGATGCCACCCAGAAGCGCGTGCCAATATTCGGTCTGCTGCATGACGAAGTCTTGCAGGATCGCAAAGACCGAAGCGCCGACAATCGGACCGGCGAGCGTCTGGATGCCGCCGAGCAGCACCATGACCAGACCGTCGATGGATCGCCCGATGCTGATCGTCTCCGGGGAGATCGAGCCCTTGGCGAAGGCGAAAATGCCGCCGGCGACGCCGCAAACCGTCCCGGCGAGCGCGAAGGCGAGCCAGTGCACCCGCTTCACGTCGATCCCGATCGCCTCCGCACGCAGCGGCGAGTCCCGGCCGGCGCGCATCGCGTAGCCGAACGGCGCGAACAAGACGCGCCGCAGCAGCAGTACGCCGCCAACGACGAAGCAGAGCGTGAGAAGAAAGAACGCCGGAAGCCCGTCGAATGGGACACTCGGCCAGATGCCGAGTATCCCGTTCGAGCCGCCGGTCAATTCCTGCCATTGGAAAACGATCGACCATACGATCTGGGCAAAGGCGAGCGTCAGCATCGCCAAATAAACGCCCGAGAGCCGCACGGCGAACCAGCCGAACAGCAGCGCACCCAATGCGGCCGCGACCGGCGCGGCCGCCAGCGCCAGTCCCATGGGCGCGGCGAGCCATTTCACCGCCAGCGCGGCGCCGTAGGCGCCAAGGCCGAAATAGGCGGCATGGCCGAACGAATGCATCCCGCCCGGCCCCATGATGAAATGCAGGCTGGTCGCGAACAGGACTGCAATCAGCACATCGACACCGAGCACAAGCGCGTAGGGCGACGAGCGCGCCAAAACTGGCAGTGAAATGAGCGCAAGGAGAACAACGGCGCTGAACACGATGAGGAGCCGGGAGGCCGGGCGGATCGGGGCCTCGAGGGCGCCGGCGCCGCGTACCGCGACTTGCGGACGGCCAAGTAGACCTTGCGGCCGCGCGATCAGTACGACCGCCATCACCAGGAACTCGGCGACCAGCGTCAGCTTGGAAAAATTGACGGAAAACCCGCCGAGGGAGACGAGACCGATGCCAATGCACAGCGCTTTGACTTCGGCGATGAGGACGGCCGCAACATACGATCCGACGATCGAGCCCATGCCGCCGATCACCACCACGACGAAGGCATCGGTGATGACCGTCAGATCCATGCCGAGATTAGCCGGCTCGCGCGCGAGCTGCAACGCGCCGCCGAGACCGGCCAGCAATGCGCCGAGGGCAAAAACGATGGTGAACAGCACCGATTGATTTACCCCGAGCGCGCCGAGCATCTCGCGGTCTTCGGTGGCAGCGCGAACCAGGCGACCGAAGCGCGTGCGCGCAAACACGATGTAGAGCACGCCAAGCACGACCGGCGCGACGACCATCAGAAAGGCGTCGTAGCTCGGCAGTTGGCGACCGAGGACCTCGATGGCGCCGCGCAGGCCCGGCGCGCGGGGTCCGAGCAGATCCTCCGGTCCCCACAGCCACAGGACGGCGTCGTTGATGACGAGAAGGAGCGCAAAGGTGGCAAGAAGCTGAAACAGCTCCGGCGCGGAATAGATACGGCGCAGCAGCAAAACCTCGATCAATGCGCCGATGATTCCGACAATGATCGCGCTTGCGACAATCCCGCCCCAAAAGCCCAACGGGCCGCCTATCGCCGTCACCAACGTGACGGCGATGTAAGTGCCCAGCATATAGAGCGAGCCATGCGCGATGTTGATGATGCGCGTGACGCCAAAGATAAGGGAAAGCCCGGCCGCGACGAAGAACAGACCCGACGCAGAGGCCAAACCGTCGAGGGCCTGAAAGGCGAGGCCTTCCCAGTTCATCGCGTCTTCCGCGACCGTCAATCCGCCGAAGCAGGCCGCAACTTCTTCACCTCGGCGTCGGAGGGCAGCACGCTGGCACCATCGACATATTTGAAATCAACCATGGTGCCGTGGCCGTTCTTGAGCGCGAGCTTGCCGACAAAGGCGCCGAGCGTCGACTGATGGTCGCTGGCGCGATAGACAAACGGTCCGAACGGACCGTCCACCTTGAGACCGGCAAAAGCGTCGACGAGTTTCTCGGTGTCCGTGGAGCCTGCTTTGGCGATGCCGGCCGCCAGCGACTTGATCATCAGATAGCCGACGATAGAACCGACCCGGGGATAGTCGTTGTAGCGCTTCTGATAGGCGGCGACGAATGCCTTGTTCTCCGGCGTATCGACTTCGTTCCAGGGATAGCCGGTGACGATCCAGCCGACCGGCGCCTCGTCCTTCAGTGGGTCGAGATACTCCGGCTCGCCGCCGAGCAGGTCCACCACGACACGATCCTTGAAGGTACCGCGCGTGCCGCCCTCGCGGACGAACTTGGTCAGGTCGCCGCCGAACAGCGCACTGAAAATAGCATCGGGCTTGGCGTCATCGATCGCCTGCGCGACGGCCCCGGCGTCAATCTTGCCAAGCGGCGATGCCTGCTCGGTAACGAATTCGACGTCGGGCTGATGGGCCTTCATCAGGTCCTTGAAGGCCGCCGCGGCGGACTGCCCATATTCAAAATTCGGATAGACCAGGGCCCAGCGCTTTTTCTTGGCCGCGAGCGCATCGGGCAGCAGCATCGCGACCTGCATATAGGTCGAAGGCCGCAGGCGGAAAGTATAGCGGTTGCCGTTTGCCCAGGTGATCTTGTCGGTCAGCGGCTCGGCGGCGAGGAAGAAGACCTTCTTCTTGCCAGCGAATTCGGTGACGGCAAGACCGACATGGGAGAGGAATGTACCGGCCAGAATGTTCAAGCCATCGCCGGTCGCAAGCTCCTCGGCCACACGAACGGCGTCGCCGGGATTGGCGCCATCGTCGCGGGAAACGACTTCAAGCTTCTTTCCCAGAACACCGCCGGCCGCGTTTACCTCTTCAACCGCCATTTCCCAGCCCTTCTTGTAGGGGTCGAGGAAGGCTGGTTGGCTCTTGTAGCTGTTAAGTTCACCGATCTTGATCGTCTGCTGCGCAGCAGCGGGCAACATCGCCGATATTGAGAACGCCCCGGCGAGAATTGCGATGCCGTAAACGCGCATGGCCTGGTCTCCTATCCGCAGTTTTCAGCCCCGTCATCGGTCCATATCATGCCGGTAACGCGGTTGCAGCAACGATCGCCCGCATCTTCGCGGCGTCGAGCAGCCGTCCGCGGCTGATCACGTGCGCCGGCGGGCTGTGATAGCGCAACGCCTCGACCTCATCCGGCTGGTCCAGCACCACCAGGCTTGCCGGGGCGCCGACGGACAGACCAAAACCTTCGAGATTGATCGCCGCGGCCGCATCGACCGTGATCATGTCGTAAAGCTTCCCGATCTCCTGCCGCGTCATCATCCACAACAAGTGCGAGGCGAGGAAGGCAACCTCCAGCATGTTGTTGCGGCCGAAAGGATAGTAGGCGTCGGAAATGTCGTCCTGGCCGAGACAAACGCGGACATTCTCCGCGAGCAGTTCCCGCACCCGGGCATGCAGCGGACCGGTATGCGGGTCGGTGACGACCGCTACGCCGGCGGTCCGCAGCATGCGGGCGAGCCGCTGCACATACGGCATCGGGTAGAGGCTCATGGCCCGACAATGGTGTGCGAGCGCGCGGCCATGCCAGCCGCGATTGATCGCTTCAACCGCCATCATTTCCAGCGTGCGGAGATCAGGATCGCCGGCATCGTCGAGCAGCATCGACACGTCGGCGTCGAACTCCTCCGCGAGATCGAAGCAAATCTGCACATGAGCGGCAGCGTCGGCATTGGTGAGTTCGACCCACGGGATGCCGCCGACAATGTCGGCGCCAAGACCCATAGCCTCATGCATCAGCTCCGCAGCGCCCGGCTCGCGTACAATACCGTCCTGGGCGAAGGCAACGACCTGAATGTCGACGATGCCGCGGAACTCATCACGCACCCGCATGAGCGCCTTGACGCCTTCCAGCCGCGCCTTGCCGTCAACGTCGGCGAAAGCGCGGATATGCAGATTGCCGTGCAGCGCGGCGAGCGCCACGGCGCGGCGTGCATTTTCGACGATCCAGGACTCGGCGTATTTTTCCTTGATCTTGCTGGCGAGTTCGATGCCGGCGAGCGCCTTGCCCATCTGCTCGCCCTGATAGGCTTTGAGCGCCTCCTCTTCCATCATCGGCAATGTCCACACCTTGCAGAGATGAAGGTGGGGATTGACGTAGGACTCGGTGACCAGATTGCCCCCGGCGTCGATTTCCGTGCTGCCTTTTGCGTCGAGGCGCTCGGCGATCGCCGCGATACGGCCGTCCGCAATGCCGATCTCAACGAGCGGTAAGCCGGCGCCGCGGAACCGGGCGCGACGGATCACGATGTCGAATTGCTGAACCATACCTTCAGCATATGATCGAGCGTGGTCCGACAATAGCCCCAAAACAGTCGCACCGGTGTCGAACAGAAAACGTGACGACCGGTGCGTCCGGCAGGCACCTAAACGTCACGACCGCCGAGATCGTTCAGGATCGCCGAGAAAAGATGGCATTCGCAACGTCGCCGATCGCCTCGACCTTATCGCCACAGTCCGAGAAGCAGAGAATCCGGCAGGGGCACGCTTCCAAGCCTTCGTAGCGCCACGGAAAGGCGCCGACAAGGAAGCGCTGGTTCAACACTTTCTCGATGTCGCCGCCGACATTCTCGGCGTGGGTCAGCCCTTCCGCGAAGGCGTAGCTATGGAACGGGAAAATGTTTTCGGTGACGTGACGGCCTGATTTCTTGTGGACATAGCTGAACTCGCCGAAAAATTCCTCGCAGGTCTTTCCGACCTTCTTCTCGAAGCGCTTGGCCAGATCGGGCCGCATCATGCGTATCGACGTATTCATCGAATGATCGCCGGAACCGCAGTCGATGCCAAACCACTTGATCTTCTTTTTGAGCATCCATTCGAGCAGCTCGATCTTCCCGCCGGGATGCATGCAGAAATAGCGCACCAGGTCTTGCTGTGGCTGCCCCTCCCAATACCGGTGCCAGCCGGTGTGAATGATGAGAATGTCGCCGTCCTTCACTTCTACGGGCGCCGCCTCGATCATTTCAGGGGTGATAACCGCCCAGTCATCCATGTGCTGCGAGATGTCAACCACGGCGCCGGGTCCGACCAGGAAATCCAATGGATAGGAGGCCATATCGCCCATGCCGTCGGTCCCATGCATCGCACCGTCGATATGCGTAGCGACATGCAGCGACGAATCGATGCGCTGGGTGACGATCATCTTTGTTTGCAGGTTCTGGGCGTAATACATCTGATTGCCGGCATAGCCGACCCAACCCGGCGTGTGGACGTTCATCAGATGACTGAGGTCGACGATTTTCATTGGCGCTCCTGAGGACGCGGTGAGGAGTGTGAGGATATCGGAGTACCGGTCAGGCTCTCGCAACCTTCGCAAGCTTTTGAGAAGTCGGCACTTCGGCGAGGTCAGCCTGGCGGCGCCATTCTTCGAGCAGGTCGCGGCTTTCGGCGACCAGCCCGATATGCAACGACATCATTTTCAGCGCCGCGTCCTCCATATCCGCATTCGTGCCGCGAACAAGGTCCTGGGCGACGGTTACGCGATACCCGAGATTGCTCGCCTCGAACGCAGTGTTGAGGATGCAGCAATCGGTCATGCAGCCATTCAGCACGAGGCGCTTGATCCCCATATTGCGCAGGAGAAAATCCAGATCGGTCGGATAAAAGGCCGACAGACGCTTTTTGGTTTCTACGACGTGATCGCCTTCCGCAACTTCGGTGACGAACTGCGTCCAGCGCGTCCCCTGAATGGCGTGCTGGTCGGAATTCGGAATCGGCCCGACATAGAGCGGAAATGTGAAACGCCAAGCCGACTTTATGCCGTTGATATCGTCGCTGCCGTCGCTCCGCATGACGCTTTTGACGTGGATGACAGGCACACCCAGCTCGCGCGCGGCAGCGTGGAATTGATTGACGCCATCGACGATCTTCGCGCGCCCGCGGCGCGGGGCACGGACAGTCCGGCGTATCGGCCAAATGACCCTGATGAAGATCGATGGATACGATAGCCGTCTCCGAAACGGTCAGGAATTCCTCAAAGCCTTTGGGCAGAGTCTGTCGTTTGCCGTACACGAAAACGTCCATGACGCTCTCCTCAAGATTTCAAAGCGATAATCCGCGGTGACCTCGCTTGAGGCTACACTCTGCAACCAATCAGTCCACCGCCTCCTCAAGCGCGGAATTTGCATACCAGCCAAGGTCTGGGTCGACCCAGCCGTCCGGATATTTGATCCGGCCAAGTCGCTTTTCCGCTGCAAAACGGGGCCCCCGGTCAAACATCGGCAGCGCGCCGCGCTGTTCCGTCATTTGGCGGCGTAACTGGCTGGTTTTTTCCGTGTCTGCCCGCCATTTGCGGCCGGCTTTCACGAGCATAACCCCGTAATCGTCTCGTGCGCTCTGCGGTGAGATAAGACCACATTGAACGTCGTAGACGACCCTGTCGATCTCGCGCAGCAACGGATCGCCCCACCCGCCGCCTCCCGTCGTGACGATTCGGACACTCGACCCTGCAGCAACCGTGACGGTGTCGCACATTCCGGGATGTTCGACCGTGACACCGTCGGGCGACGTCACTGCAACCCCGTAAGATTGCCCAGCCTTGCCGCCATTGACGCCATAGCAGCCGAGTACGGAACGGTCGGCGTTGGAAATAAGCCGCGCTTCATCCAGGGCGCGGATACGTTTGTCATAGCCGAAGCCGCCACGGCGGAATCCCGGCCCGCCGGAATCCTGCTTGAGACCCAGTTGCTCGACCAGAACCGGATAGCGGGTTTCGGCGAACTCGGCTGGGAGGTTGCGGGAGTTCGGCACCACGTGGACCACGTCGGAGCCGTCGGCCCAGGGCCTGCCCGGCCCGCCGCCGCCCAATACTTCGCGGAACAAAAAGAAATCGTCCTGCGTCTTGCCGCCGGAGAGACCCCAAATCCGGATGGTCTCATGATCGGCGGGCATCTTGCCGCTGGTGGCCTTGGAAAGGCATGCCGCAAACGCCCCGAGCGAGCGCAACATCAGGAAAAAACGCATGCCGGTCGGTCTGCCGAAATGCGGGGTGATCAAGGTTCCCTTGGCCGGGAACTTGACCTCGACGACATCGAGCACGCCTTCATTCGAGTCGATCTCCGCGGCGCGCTCAGGCGTCGCGGCAAGAGAACGCAGCGTCGGCGCGAGCCATTTGCGAAAGTAGCGCCCGTCAGCCTCGTCGAGCGCCCAGTTGATCGGACCCTTGGCCTCCGGATCGGTTCCCGTAAAATCCAGCAGGACCTTTTCCGGTGTTTTGGTCATCGTCAGGCGCAACGTGTGGAGACGCGGCTCGTCCACGCCGTCCGCTTCGATATAGTCCTCGAAATGATAAACACCGTCCCGGATCTTCGGCAGGATTTCGCGCCGGAAGATCTCGGCCGTGTTCTCGAAAATCTGCTCGAAGGCCATCTCCAGCGTTTCTACGCCGTACCGGGCTGCGAGCGCCTCGATGCGCCGGCAACCGAGCCGGGCCGCGCCCTGCTCGGCGTCGAGGTCGCCCTTGAGATGTTCCGAAAGCCGCGAATTGCGCACGATGATGCGGAATGCCGCTTCATTGCGCTTGCCCTTCTCATAAAGCTTGATCGGCGGAATGAGGATGCCTTCCATCCAGCTATCGGTGGCGTGGACGGGCAGGCTTCCGGGAACCGATCCGCCGACGTCGTCATGGTGGCCGAACACCTGGCTGAAACCGATCAGACGATCGTCGAAAAAAATCGGGACGGTGGTGCACAGGTCGGGGACGTGTCCGATGCCGCCGCTCGAATTGTAAGGATCGTTCCAGAAAAAAACGTCGCCGGGATGGATATCATCGGCGCCGAAATATTCGAACACCGGCTCCACGATGGCCGAATAGGAGCGACCGGTCAGTTTCCGCCCCTTCGCATCGAACAGCGCAACCCTGTAGTCGTGCTGGTCGCGGATCATCGGCGAGCGCGAGGTGCGTTCGACCGCAGCCTCGATTTCGAGCTCGGCGGCTCTAATCGTTCCGTGGATCACTTCGAGTTCGATCGGACCCAGCACACGGCGTGACGGAGCGTGCAGCATCGGCGTTTCTCTCAGCGGCTTCTGGCCAAAATCAGATTGCGAAAGCGGTCGGTTTGCAGCGACCAAGCAGGCGGTATCACGATAGTGGAGCCGTATTCCTCGATGATGGCAGGTCCCTCGATCCGCTGCTCCAAGGCAAGCTCTGCGCGGCGGAACAACGGCACGTCGACCCAGCCGGTGGACCTCCAGTACACCTTGCGGCGGCCGTACGGCACAGCCGGCGCTCGCACGCCATCGGCTGCTTTGATTTGCGGACGATTTTGGGTGCCGACCGCGCGCACGCGCAGATTGACAAGCTCGACGTCCTGCTGACCGCGGTAGTTAAAGCCAAAGGTGCGATCGTGGACGTTGTGAAATTCCTCCCACATGAAATCCAGCGCCTCGCGGTCCGACAAGCCATGCGGGATCTCGACATGGACCTCGTGACCTTCGCCAAAATAGCGGACGTCGGCGACGAAATGCACCGCGATCGCATCCTGGGGAATTCCCTCGGCCTCGATGTCGGAAAATCCAAGTCGTCCGAGGTCTCGCCAGGCTGCGATGATTTCTTCGGCATCGGCCAGGCTTTGCCGGCGAACGAGGGTCCTGATGTAGTCGCGGGTGACATCGCAAACGTGCAGACCGAAAGCGCACAAATTGCCTGGGTCGGGCGGTGAGATCACCGTGCTGATCCCGAGAAAATCCGCCACCTCGGTAGCGAACAGCCCGCCCGCTCCGCCGAACGCCACCATGGCGTAATCGCCGGGTTCGCGTCCGCGCACCGTCGTGACCTGACGAATGCCGAATACCTGGTTCGCCGCCGCGATCTCGAGCGCACCGGCGGCAAGTTCATCCGGATCCAGCCCGAATTCGTGGCCGAGCGAAACGAAAGCCCGCCGTGCCGCGGCCGCGTCGAGCGCAATCTCGCCGCCGACCAGCGCACTCGGCAGCCGCCCGAGCACCACGGCCGCGTCCGTGACTGTCGGTTGCGTTCCGCCTTTGCCGTAGCAGATCGGCCCCGGATTGGCGCCGGCACTTTGCGGTCCGACCTTGAGCTGACCGTATTGGTCCGTCCACACCACCGAACCGCCGCCCGATCCCACCGTCACGATGTCGAGCATCGGCGTTTTCACCGGATAGCTTTCCACCATGGAGGTCGAGGTGTAGCGCGGCTGACTGTTCTCGATGATCGATACGTCGGTCGAGGTGCCGCCGACATCGATGGTGAGAATATCGCGAAAGCCGGCGAGCTGCGCCGTGTGGACGGAGCCAAGAACGCCCGCAGCCGGTCCCGACAGCAGCATCGTGACCGGCCGCTCGCCCGCGGTCGAGTGCTTCACGATACCACCGTTCGACTGCATGATGAGAAAGGGTATGGTGCCGGAGCTTGACGCGATCTTGTCGGCGGCCCGCTGCAGATAGGTTCGGCAATACGGCTTGACCAGCACGTCGATCAGCGTCGTCATCGCCCGCTCGTATTCGCGGTATTCGGGCAGCACAACCGAAGACAGCGAGACAAAAACGTCCGGAAATCGCTCTGCAATCAGCTGGCCGACCCTTCTCTCGTGAGCATCGTTCGCATAGGAGTGAAGCAGACAGACGGCGATGCACGTCACCCCGTCTTCGACAAGTTGCTCCGCGGCTTCAATAACGGCCGCCTCGTCGAGCGGTTCGAGCATGCTGCCGTCGAAACGCATCCGCCCCGGCACTTCGCGAACCAGATGGAGCGGCACGAGGCGCCGCGGCTTCACCCAAAAGAATGAATTGCCATAGCCGTCGGGAACCGACTGCCGCGCGATTTCGATCAGATGACGGAAGCCTTTGGTGACCAGCAGTCCCAAGCCGTCGAACTTGTGCTCCAGAACCGCATTCGTCGCGACCGTCGAGCCGTGCAGGAGCATATGGACGTCGGCGTCGCCGGCGCCGGTGGCGGCAAGGACTTTCTTCACACCTTCCAGAAGGCCAAGGCTTGGATCTTCGGGCGTCGACGGCGTTTTCGTCGAGGTGATTTCGCCGGTTTCCTCGTCGATCGCCACGACGTCCGTGAAAGTGCCGCCGGTATCAATCGCAATGCGCAGGCCCATCTTTATATCCATTAATCGGATACGATATCCGAATGATGCATATTGAACGCAACCCGGTCCGGTCGCAAGTGCTTCCGTTCAGCGGCGCTCTTCGCGCACGTGGGGCTGACCGAGCGCCCCGGGCTCGTTCGATCGGCCGAACTTCGACAACCCGGCCCAGACCATCACCGCGATTGTCGCGAGGTAGGGCGTCATCAGCAGGAAATATTGTGGAACCTGAATCCCGGCCGCGGCAATGCGTGGAATGAGGGCTTCGATGCAGCCGAACAGGAGCGCACCGAAAAGCGCGCGCCACGGTTGCCAGCGCGCAAAAATGACAAGAGCGACGGCGATCCAGCCGCGGCCTCCGCTGATGTCCGGAACCCAGAGCTTGACGTCGACTACCGAGAGGTAGCCGCCAGCCAGGCCGATCAGCGCAGAGCCGGCCACGATCGCACCGACCCGGTAGAGCGAAACGCTGACGCCGACAGCATCCGCCGCGTCCGGGTTCTCCCCGACTGACCGCAGGCGGAGTCCGAGCATGGAACGCATCAAAACGTAGTTGACGAGGAAGAAGATCGGGATGGTCAGGAAGACCACGACGTCTTGCGTGAAAAGGATTCGCCCGACCACTGGAATCTCCGAGAGCGGCCAGATCGCGACCTCATGCAAACCGGCAATCGCACGGTTGGTCCAGCCGCCGAGTGTCCCGACCAGGCTGGTGAGACCATGGCAGAAGAATACGATGGCAAGGCCGGCGATGACCTGATTGACGCGCAAGAATACAACCAGAGTTGCAAACAGTAGCGAGACCACCGCCGCCGCCAGCATGGCGACAACGAGTGCAACGGCCGGATAGCCGCCCAACTGAAGCTCGGTCGCGACACCCGCGAGAGCTCCCACCAGCATGAAGCCCTCGGCACCGAGCGATAACACCCCAGCGCGCTCGCTGACGATCAAGCCGAGCGCAGCAAGCGCATACGGCGCCGCAAAGCTTGGCGTACCGGCCAGCCAGTTGACGATGAAATGCAGCACAAATTCTCTCTATCAACGGACCCAGTGAAGCCGATGCCGCATCAGAAACTCAGAAGCAGCGACGCAGATGACGATGATCGCCTGAATGAGCTGAACCATGGCGAACGGAATCTGATAAAATACCTGAAGGCTGCGGCCGCTGACGAACAACACCGCCACCAGCACGGCAACAATCATCGCTGCGATCGGATTGTTGCGAGCCATGAAGGCGATGAGGATCCCGGAAAAGCCGTAACCTTCGAAATAAGACTGCGTCAGACGTCCCTCTTGAGCCGTCGCAATGACAAATCCGGCCAGCGCCGACAGGGCGCCGGATAGCAGCACCGAGACGAGCGTCACCATTCCGATCGGTACGCCGACGGCGAGCGCCATGCGGTCGTTCTCATGAACAAATTTTGTGTAAAAGCCGAATCTGGTGAACAGCACGAGCCACGCCGTCAACGCGGTGAATACGAGCGCCAGCAGCAGGGCGCTGCTCAATCCCCACCCCAGTTCCGGCAGGCGCTCAAACGCGCGGAACTGCGGCGAGTGCGGGAAGGCGTCCTTGGGATCCAGCCATGGGCCGTAGAGCAGGTGCAGTAGGAAATTGAGCGCCACGTAATTGAGCAGCAGCGTCGAGATGATCTCGTTGACCCGCAGCCGCGTCCGCAGCCAGACCGGGATCATGATCCAGGCCATGCCACCGATCGCGGCAAATACCAGCATGAGAGGCAGGCGAGTGATCGGCGGGCCGATCTCGTAGAAAGACACGCACGTCGCCGCGATACCGCCCCATATCATCTGGCCTTCGATGCCGAGATTCCAGAACCGGACTCGGAATGCAACGGCGGCGCCGACGCCGACGAAAATCAAGGGAGCCGCCTGAAACAGAACGGAATGGAGATTCTCGGGATCGGTGAATGTTTCGACAACGAATTCGTCTAACAGCGCGGCCGGTTTCACCCCTGCGGAAATCAACAACGCTGCCGAAATTCCAAGTCCGGCCAGCACCGCGCCGCCGAGTATCAGGGCCTGGTACCATGCGGAGATGCTCTGACGAACCTCGAGATTGATCCGCCCAAGACGCAGCCTGCCAGCCGTGCTTTCTGCCCGATGCAGGTTCGCATTGACTGCCGGCGGAATAGCTTCATCAAGCATGATGCACCATGACGCGCCCTACCGCTTGTCGGTCCGCCGGAGCCTCAAATTCAGCGGCGATCCGGCCACGCGTCATCACGCCGATCCGGTCCGAGAGATTGAGCACCTCATCAAGGTCGTCGCTGATCAATATGATTGCCGCTCCGTTGGCGCGCGCTTTGAGCAGCCGCTCATGCACGGCCGCGCAGGCTCGAACATCGAGCCCCCGGCTTGGACTGTGCGCAATCACGACTTGGGGATCACGCCCGAATTCACGGGCAATGATCAGCTTCTGCGCATTGCCACCGGAAAGGAGCGCCGCTTTCTGACGCAAATTGCGAACCCCCTGAACGTCGAATTCGCTTACCGCTTCCGCGGATGCCTTGCGCATCGCCGTCGCATCCGTTCGCATCCAGGAGCCGTAACGACCGTCGTGCATCTGGCCGACACAGTAATTGTCGATCACCGACAAACCTCCGGCCAATCCATATCCAAAACGGTCGGCTGGGATGCATGCGACGCCGAGATCACGCAACCGTTCCGCCGAAGCTCCGGTTGCATCACCGGCGCCTTGTAGTTCGACCGATCCGGCGAGTGGTGGCCGCACTCCGGTGAGCGCCTCTACCAATTCCGTCTGACCGTTGCCGCCGACTCCCGCGATGCCATAGATTTCACCGGCCCGGACGTGAAAGGTCGCGTCCGCGACGGTGATGTGCCCGTCGAAACGTGCCGCTTGCAAATTTCTAACCTCCATCCGGGGCCTGCCCGGAGGCGATGACGCACGGCGCGGTTGAGCGACAGTCGTACCGACCGCGAGCCGGGTCAGTTCGCTGGCGTTCGTCGAACGCGAATCCAGCACTGCCATTGCGCGGCCGCCTCGCATCACCGTAACCCGGTCAGTGAACGCCGTTACCTCGCCAAGCTTATGGGTGACCAAGACCACGGCAGCGCCGCGCTCGGCGAGCGATCGAACCGTCGTCAGGAGGCGCACCGCCTCTTCATCCGTCAATACGGCGGTCGGCTCATCCAGGATCAGAATGCGCGCCCCAGCGAGCAGGACCTTGATGATTTCGACGCGCTGCCGTTCGGCGACCGACAGTTCATCGATGCGGCTGTGTGGATCGATCTCAAAACCAAGTTCAGCCGCCTGCTTTCGGATTTCCTGTTCGACCGTCCGCAGGCCCGGTGCGAAGCGGCCTCGCCAGTTGGCCAGCAGGACGTTCTCGGCGACGGTAAATGGCCTCACCAGCTTGAACTCCTGGTGCACCATTCCAATTCGACAGGCCATCGCGTCACGCGGGCCCGTCAGCGTTACCTCCTCACCGTTTACGAAAATCCGCCCGGCCTCCGGCGTGTAGAGACCCGCCGCCACGTTCATGAGCGACGATTTACCGGCGCCATTCTCACCAAGTAGAGCGTGGACTTCACCGGCCGTGGCTTCGAAATCTGCGTCGTTGAGGGCGACAAACCCGTCAAAGGATTTTCTCACCCCAACGAGCTTCAGGGCCGCGACCATGGTCGAACTCCAAACACCAGGCCGAGGCGGCGCGACGCGCGCCGCCTCAAATACCCAGTCCAGGTCATTTCTTCTGCGTAATCACACCTGGGACGTACCAGTCCATTTTCCATAGACCGGCGTCATCGAGTACTTTCCCGGCAGCGACGCGTTCCTTGCCGTCCCGGTCCTTGAGCGGGCCTGAATAGACATGCAGTTTGCCATCGATGATCTCCTGCCGTGCGGCCATCACCTTGTCCACGACATCCTTAGGGACGACGGTATTGCAGCATGCAATATCCGTACCGCCATCCTTGATGGAGATGAAATCGCCATAGGGGCTTGTCTGCCAATTGCCCGCCTCGATCTTTTTAATCTCCGGGATCAAATATTTGGCCCAGACCCAGACCGAAGAACATAGCGTCGCCTTGGGAGCAAATTCACGGAGGTCGCGATGGTGACCGGTACCGTATATTCCACGCTCCTGAGCCACGATCTGGACCGTCGGCGTATCGACGTGCTGACCGATTACGTCAATGCCCTCATCCGCGAGCGCTTCCGCCGCCGCCCGCTCCTTGACCGGATCATTCCACGCGCCGGTAAAAACCGCCGTCACCGTTGCCTTTGGATTCATACGCTGGGCGCCGAGCTCGTAGGCGTTGACAGTCCAGTTGACGATGCCAAACGGATTGGCGCCGACGAACCCGAGCTTGCCGGACTTCGACATTGCGCCGGCAACCATGCCGCACAAATACTGACTTTCGTAGGTCCGGCCGTAGAATGATTGCAGGTTCGGTCCGTTGGTTGTGCCAGCGGCGTTGAGGAAAGCCACGTCCGGATGCTTTGCAGCGAGTTCCTTGAAGGTGTCCGAATAACCGAACGCGGTTCCGATGATAATGTTATAGCCGCGCTGGATGAATTTCTCCGCGGGCGGCGTGATTTGCGCCGCGTCCTCAGCAATGTTTTCCACGTAAGGAATCTGCAGACCCAGGGCTTTTTCCATCTGCGGCCTTGCTTCCTCGAAAGCTTGGGTCCAGCCGCCGTCATTCTTGGCCTTGAAATAAAGGAACGCGGCCTTGGGCGGGCCCTTCAGGGTGAAACCGTCCGCACCCCAGGCGGTCCCGGCCGCCAGCAGCGCAGCCGCGCCCGCTGCGAGTACCAACTTACTATACATTGCTTCGTCTCCCTCTGCTTTAGCCGGCGGCACATGCCACGGCTCCAAGAATACAAATTCTAGGCCATTCTGCAGGATCGGCGGCGAGTACTACCTGCCGACCTGGTCGAGCGCCTCGCTGATCATGCGCGGCGTCAATGGAACATGGCGGATCTTGATCGATCCGAGCGGTCGTAACGCATCTTCGACGCCCGACGCCACAACGGCACCGACAGCGATGCATCCCGCTTCGCCGACGCCTTTGACTCCGAGCGGATTGAGCGGCGAAGGCGTTTCCAGATGCAAAATGGATACCGGCGGAATCTCGGTCGCGTAAGGAACCAAAAAGTCCATCAGGCTCGCGTTGGCCAGATTGCCATCGGGCTCGTATTCCAGCTTCTCGTAGAGGGCGCCGCCGATGCCCTGCGCGATGCCGCCGCAGACTTGGCCTTCCACGATCATCGGATTGATCATGTTGCCGCAGTCGTGGATGCACACATATTTCCGGATTTTCACCGTGCACAAATCCGGATCGACTTCGATGATCGCGGCGTGAACACCATAGGCCCAGGTCGAAGCCGGGGGACTGTAATACTCGGTCGCCTCGAGCCCGGGCGATTTCCCCTCACCCAGCGCCGGTCCGTCGTGCTTGCTGGCCGGCGCGAATTGCGTCGCCGCCTGAGCGGCTTCATTGAACGCGTAACGCAGCGGGTTGCTGGCCGTTGCGATGGCGGCCAAGGGCACGAACCGATTTGAACCCTTGATCCAGGCGGCCGAGTTGTGGAGGTCGATATTGTCGATGTCGACTTCCAGCATGTTCGCCGCAGCCTCCAGGACCTGCCGACGCACGGTCACGGCTGCCTTGTGAATGGCGTTGCCGCTCACCACGGCAGCGCGGCTGGCGAAAGTCGCGACGCCCCAATCGAACGCTTTGGTATCGCCTTCGACCACGATGACGTCCTCGGGCGAAACCCCGACCTGGTCGGCGACGATCTGAGCAAACACAGTGTCGTGTCCCTGGCCTTGCGACGAGAGACCGGTATTGACGTAGACTTTTCCCGTAATTGGATGAACGCGGATATGGCCGCCCTCATAAGGGCCGAGCCCGGTGCCTTCGACGTAACAGGCCAGCCCAAGGCCCAGATATTTGCCGTCGGTTCGCGCCTTTTCCTGCTCGGCGACGAATTTCGGTCCACCAAGGGCTTCGACCGCCATCCCTAGAGCCCGTCCGTATTGGCCGCTGTCGAGAGTGACCTTCAGCCCGTCGGCAAACAGCAAGCCTTCGCGCGGATACGGAAACTCCTTTTCGCCGATGAAATTCCTGCGCCGGATTTCGAACCGGTCGATTTTCAACTCCTCCGCCAACTGGTCCATCGCTCGCTCGATGGCGAAGCAGGCCTGCGGACGGCCGCAGCCCCGATACGGAGTGACTTGCACCGTTGGCGTATAAACGGCTTTGAACTCGACCCAAATGTTGGGGATGCGATATGGCCCGGCGATCGAGGTGGAGGCGACCTGCGCCACCGCAATTCCGTAGGGGATGAACGCGCCGGTATCGTGAAGGAAGCTGTCACGAAGCCCGATGACCTCTCCGGTCTTTAGAGCGGCCAGTTCGATTGCGTGGATCTGCGTTCTTTCCTGCGAGGAGCCGATGAAGTTCTCGCGCCGGTCTTCAATGTATTTGACCGGATGCCCGAGCTGCATGGCCGCCATGGGGACGAGCAATTCATCCGGATAGAACAACAGAACTTTCTGGCCGAAGCCGCCGCCGACATCGGGCGCGATAACCCGCACCTTGTCTTCGTCGAGCTGGAATATCGACGCCAGGCCCCCGCGCACGGAGATCGGAGCCTGGGTGCCATCCCACACCGTCAATTCGCCCGAGACGGCATCCCAGCGCGCCGCCACCGCGCGACACTCCATTGGAGCCGCCGTCGAGCGATCCACCTGCACTTCAATTCGAGTGATGTGCTCGGCCCGCGCAAACGCCGCGTCGGGGTCGCCCGATGTCTGTATAAAGTGCGCCGCGAGATTGCTTGGCACGTCGGCATGAACGAGCGGAGCTCCGTCCTGCAGAGCTTCTTTTAGATCCATTTCGACCGGGAGCGGCTCGAAGTCCACTTCGATCAGGGCCGCCGCATCCTCCGCCGTGTAGCGATCCGCCGCAACGACCATCGCGATGGTCTGGCCCACGTAGTAAACTTCGCCGCGCGCCAGGGGGCGCTGCGTCTTGGGGTTTTTCATGGACGGGTGCGGAATGAGGAGCGGCATCGTCATATCGAGCGGGCCGATATCGTCGCAGGTATAGACCGCAGCCACTCCGGGATGGTTTCTGGCGGCACTGACGTCGATCTTGCGGATCCGGGCGCGAGCTATCGGACTTCGCAGGAATGCCGCATGCAGGGCGCCGCTCAGCGGAATGTCGTCGACGAAAGCGCCTTCTCCGCGCAGGAGCTTCGGATCGATGTTTCGCTCAACGCGAGCCCCAAATGTCCGTGTCGACATGCAACCCTTCCGTCACTCGCGGCCGAGAAGCTCGGCAGCGCGCCGAACCGCCGCGATGATGTTGATGTAGCCGGTGCAGCGGCAAAGGTTTCCCGACAGCATGTCGCGAATGCCATCCTCCGAAAGGTCGAGCGGTTCGCGCTCCTCGAAACGGCTCAGGATGTTCATCACCATTCCTGGCGTGCAAAAGCCGCACTGCAAGGCGTGGCACTCCTTGAAAGCCTGCTGAATCGGGTGCAGCGCGCCATCGGCAGCGGCCACGTCTTCGATGGTGCGGACATGGCAGCCGTTGGCCTGCACGGCAAGCGTAAGACAGGAGCGGCCGGCCTTGCCGTCGATGTGAACCGTGCAGCAGCCGCAGACTCCATGCTCGCACCCTACATGGGTGCCGGTAAGCCCGAGCTCGTGCCGCAAAAAATCGCTGAGCAACATGCGCACGCTGACATTTCGGCGCACCGGCTCGCCGTTGACCGTCAGTGTGACGTCAACTCGTGGATCTTCCGACCGATCGGAGACCGCAGATTTGTTCAGGCGTTGCTTCATTGCCTGCCCTTATTCGTCGCTCGTTGCGATGCGGTGTGAACGAGCCGCCGGATCAAAGTACCGAGAATACGACGCCGCAGGGATGGCGATGTGTTCATATCTTCCGCCTGCGTGACCGCATCCACCGAAGCCCGCACGGCTGCATCGAGATCGGACGCGGTCAGCAAAGTGCCGTTTAAGGCCGCTTCCGCAGCGCCAAGCCGCACCGGACGATCGGCAATTCCGCACGCGGCGAGCCGCAGCCCGCGCGCACGGCCGGAATCATCGTGCTCGAGAACACATCCAACGCCGACAAGCGCAAAATCGCCGTGACGGCGGGTCACCTCGTCGAACGCCCAGCCGGCCCCTCGCGGCAGGACCGGGAGCCGTGCCTCGACCACAATTTCACTGTGATCGCGCGAGGTCGTAAGAAAGGAATGAAAGAACTGACTGGCCGGAATGCGGCGCGTGCCTTTTGGTCCTTGCGCGACCAGGGTGCCGTCCAAAAGCACGAACAACAGCGGCATTTCCGCCGACGGATCCGCGTGACAAAGACTGCCGACCACCGTGCCTCGATTACGGATCGGCACATGAGCGACATGCTGCATCGTTTCAGCGATCAGCGGATTGGCACTGCGTACGTCTCGATTAAGCTCAAGTTCCCGATGGCGCGTCATGGCCTTGATGACGATTTCGCCGTTGTCGATGGCGACGCCCCTGAGCCCTTCGACATGCTGGATGTCGACAAGGATGGACGGGTTGGCAGCGCGGAAGTTCATTGCCGGGACGAGGCTTTGGCCGCCGGCAAGCACCATCGCGTCGGGGTCGCTGGCGATGGCGGTGATCGCTTCCGCGATCGTCCTTGGCGCCTCGTAACGAAACAGCGGTGGCTTCATTCCACGCAGCCCCTCGCACCGTATATCCAATGCGCGAATACGATATCGACATACCGGACGCGCTGTCAATAAACCCACACCGGCACTTTAGCACGTGATAGGATAGCCGCGTCGCGCCGCCGGGGCGGCCGCCAGACCGGGAAACCAATCATGCATCGAGGCCTGCCGGAAAGATCTCATCCTCCTCAAGGGCCCAGAGTGACACCAATAGGTCGCAGCAAATCCAATTCGGCCAAGTCCAATTCGGCCAAGTCCAATTCGGCCAAGAACGGAGCTGACCTTGAAGACATCCGCGGGATGTCGCGCTCGCTCGCGATAATTGAGCACCTCGCCGTTCGTCCCGGCCGCGTCGTCGACGTAACCAAGGAATTAGGCCTGCCGTGGGCCACGGTACACCGCATTATCACGCTGCTCACGAAGGCCAATTTTCTTCAGCGCGACGACGAGACGAAGCGATACCAAATCGGCCCGGCGCTCTGGTTCGCGGGTGCGACTTACATGGCCAACCATCGGGTCCTTCGCGCCGCCATGCCTTATTTGCACAAGGCTGAGCAGATCGAGGGCATCGCCGTACAGCTGGCGGAGCGCGTCGGCGATCAAGCCGTAGCCATTTATTCGGCGCAGCCGTACGCCACGGACATCGCCAAAGCACAATACGGCTATCATTTTCCGCTGCATTGCGGCTCAAAAGGCCGGGTGCTGCTCGCTTACGAAGAGCCTGCCTTCGTCGAGCAGTATTTGCGGCGACCGCTCGAAAAGCTGACCGAGCTTACGGAGACCGATCCGGCCGAATTGCGCCGAGAGATGCAAAAAATCCGCCGCGACGGCTACTCGGTCACCATCGCTGACGTGCAGCCGTTTACCGGCTCCATAGCCGCGCCAATTCGCGACGCCAGCGGCAGGGTTGTCGCCTGCCTTTGCTTTATCGCGCGCAAGACCCTGCTTCAGAACGATCGCCGTCGGGAAGAGCTGCTGGAGCACCTCCTCCATGCGGCGCATCTCGCCTCAATGGACCTCGGCTGGCGGCCCAGGATCGAGGGTCGAACGACCCGCCGCTCTCAACGCCGTTCCTGATACGATCCTTGAAGATTTTTGAAGGTTTCAACCAGGGCGTCCACCGCGGCGGCGATGAATGCCTTTCCGGCTTCCGCGCTGGCCTTGGTGGGATCGCCAAAGATCGCGGCATGGCCGGCATCGGGTCGCGGACGGCGCATGTAGGTGCGGGTCGGGTTGGTCGGAGCAACCAGATCCCATCCAACGGGTCCATACTTTGCACCCGCAAGCTCTGCCATTTTCACAAGGTGAGGACGTGTCGCCAGTTGAAACGCGGTCTCCAGTTCGCAACCGTGTCCCATGCCGCCTGCAACCGACTTGCGCATGGCATGGATCCGATCAGCACCCGGCTCCCAATAGCTGACCGCCGAAACGACAAATTCAAAGTCCTTGTCCAGTTCATCGACCAGATGACGCGCCACGGCGTCGTTGGCGGTGCCGCTGGGGCGGTTGCCGTTCAACAGGATGAGGTGGCGAAACCCCTGCCGTATCAGGGCGGCGCCGATCTCAAAAACCATCGTTTGATAAGTCGGGATCGACAGAGAGATGGTGCCCGGAAAAAACTCGAAAGTCTTGGAAATGCCGTAGGCGACCGGCGGCGCGACGACCGCATCGATCCTTTCCGCAAGCTCGAGCGCAATATATTCGGCCTGATGGGTGTCCGTGTCCGTCGGCATATGCGGGCCGTGCGCTTCGGTCGCTCCGGTCGGAACTATGACGGCCTTTCGGTCCGCGATGACCTTGGCGACTTCCATCTGCGTCATGCTCGACATACGACGTTCCATCTTCCGTCCTCACGTTTGACTGATCTTGCGCGCGGAGAGGTGCCATACGTGCGCGACGGGCGCAACCGGCTCCTGCGCTCGTGAAAGAAGGAAATTGAGCGAAGCGTTCAAACAAAATGCCGCCTGATCCACTTTCATTCATGGTTCCGGGAAAGATCGGAAGCCTCGTTCTCAAGAACAGGATCGTCCGCGCGGCGACGTCCGAAACCATGGCGACGAGCGAGGGCGATGCCACCGACGATCTGGTCCGCCTCTATTCCGATCTGGCGCGCGGCGGCGCCGGCCTGATCATAACCGGGCATATCTACGTCGAGCCGCGTGGACAATATGAGCCGCGGCAGCTCGGATTGGATCACGACGGACGCATCGGCCCCCTCGCCCGCGTGACCGACGCGGTGCATCGCAGCGGCGGTGTCATCTTCGCGGAACTGAGCCATGCCGGCAGCCAGTCGCTGATACCTGAGATCGTACCGCTGGCGCCGTCGATCGTACCCAACGCTATCTTCTCGCGGCCGCCGGTGGAGATGTCTGACGCCGAGGTGGAAAAGATCGTTGCCGATTTCGGCGCAGCAGCCGCGCGCGCGAAGCGCGCCGGCTTCGACGGCATTCATCTTCATTCGGGAAACGGCTACCTGCTCTCGCAGTTCAACTCGCCCTACGCCAACCGCCGTGAAGATCGCTGGGGCGGCGACCCGCAAAAACGCGCCCGGTTCATCCTGGAAGTTTTCCGCGCCGTGCGCCAGGCGACAGGCGCCGATTTCCCCGTTACTGCGCGCCTCGGCGTGGCGGACGTCGTCGAAGGCGGACTGTCGCTTCCGGATGGCCTCGCCATCGCCCGGCAACTCGCCGCCGAGGGTCTCGACGGCCTCGAAGTTACCTATGGAGTCATGACGTCCTATCGCGAGAACATTCGGCCCTATGCCGGCGTCGACCGCTGGCGAGCGATTGCTGACGGCATGCTGCACCGCAGCTTTTCGCGCCCCGTTGCTGAAGCCTATTATCGGCCATTCGCGCGCGCCGCGAAGGCCGCCGTCGATATACCGGTGATCCTGGTTGGCGGCTTGCGATCGACGCAGATGATGGACGACATCGTGCGGTCGGGCGACGCCGATTTTCTGGCAATGGCGCGGCCGTTCGTTCGCGAGCCGGATCTCGTCAACAAGATCGCGCACGGACGGCGCGGCCCGGTCGGATGCGTATCCTGCAATATCTGCTTTCTACACGAAGGAATCGATCCGCTGCGGTGCTGGCGAACTCCCGCTGGAATACTGACGCACATCTACAAGCGCTATTTGAGGAACTAGTTCGGTGAACACGCGGATTCAAAAGCGCCGTTGCAGGCGGCCATATGTTGACTTCAAAAGCCTATGACTGTTTAGCATACGGCATCTTCAGATCGAACCGGAACGCTCGTAGTGAAACCAGCGCCGTTTGTTTATCACGCGCCGAAAACCGTCGACGAGACGGTAGCGAAGCTGGCGGAATTGTCTCCGCTCGACGGCCGCGTCCTTGCCGGCGGCCAAAGTCTGGTGCCGATGATGGCGTTCCGCATGGCGCGGCCGGCGCATCTGATCGACATCAACACCGTCGCCGGTCTTGATCGCCTTGCTGTTGAGGGGGACAAACTTTCGATCGCGGCCTGCGTGCGCCACGCGGCGTTTCATCGGCCGGTTGTTGCGGGACCGACTGGCGCGCTCCTCGCCGCCGTCGTGTCGAATATCGCGCATTACCCGATCCGGTTGCGTGGAACGTTTTGCGGCAGCCTGGCCCACGCCGACCCCGCATCCGAGTGGTGTCTCACCGCGGTGACTCTCGGTGCGGAAATCGTCGCCGCCAGTTCGCGCGGCCGCCGCGTCATCGCCGCGGACGATTACTTCGAGGGCATGATGATGACCGCGCTCGCGGACGATGAATTGCTGCTTGAGGCGCGGCTGCCGCTGTTGGCGCCAGACACCCGCTTCGGCTTTTACGAATTCAGCCGTCGTGCAGGCGATTACGCAATCGCGATGGCTCTGACGACCTTTCGCATGCAGAACGGGATCATCGTCGAGCCGCGTGTCGGCGTTGGAGGAGCAGAAGGACGTCCGCGCCGGATCGCGGCGGCTGAAGCCGCCCTTGCCGGCCAAAAGCCCGGTGCGGAAACATTTCGCGCCGCTGCGGACGCGGCCGCAAACGCCGTCGATCCGCTTGAGGACGTGCATGCGGACGCGGAATTTCGTCTCGATCTGGTGCGCGCCGTGACCCGCCGCGCGCTCGAACAGGCGATCGCGTGAATACTCCGACCAAAGGTTCCGGCCTTGCGTGGGTTGGCCGCTCCATCCGCCGCGTCGAAGATCCTGCACTGTTGACCGGTCGTGGCCGCTTCACGGCCGACCTGCCGGCGGCGCATCGGGTCCGTTTTGTACGCAGTTCCGTTGCCGCCGGCCGCATCGAAAAAATCATCGTGCCCGACAACGCGATTGTCGTGACCGCCGCAGACCTTGCCGCCGTGAAGCCGATCGCTCCGGCCTTGTCCAAGTTCGGCTACGTTCCGGTAGGGCAGCCGGTTCTCGCCTCGGGCGTCGTGAGATTTGTCGGCGAACCGATCGCGGCGGTTGTCGCCGCGAGCGAGGCGCAAGCCGAAGATTTCGCTGATGACGTGACGGTCGAGATCGGCGAGACCGCGCCGGTCGTCGACGGCCGCGCGGCGCTGGCGCACGGCGCGCCGCAGGTCCACGCCGAAGCCCCGCATAATCTCGTCGTCGAAGGCAAAGTGGAAACGCCGGGTTTCGTTGCTGCGCAGGCCACCGCGCAGCGCACCGTCACAATCGAAGTGCGGTCGCGGCGCCAGAACGCCACGCCGATCGAAGCGCGGGCCGGCCATGCTGCGTTCGATCCGATCACCGGCCGCGTGACGCTGACCTGTGCCACGCAGATGCCGCACCTGACGCGCACCGGTATCGCCGACTTGATCGGAATGCCGGAAAGCGAGCTGCGCGTCATCGCCCCGGATGTCGGCGGCGGGTTCGGGCAGAAAATGTCGCTGGTGCCCGAATATGTCGTGCTGGTTTGGCTTGCCCGAAAGCTGCGAAGCTCCGTCGCCTGGACCGAAGATCGCCGCGAGAACCTGATGTCCTCGTTCCACAGCCGCGATCAGTATATCCGCCTCCAGGGCGCCTTCGACGCCGATGCCAAATTCGTCGCGCTCTCTGCCGAAGTCGTCGCCAATGTCGGCGCCTATTCCTGCTATCCGACCACCTGCGCGGTGGAGCCGCTGATGGCAATGGCCGAGCTTCCCGGTCCTTACGATGTGCGTTCCTATTCCTGCATCGCGCGCGGCGTGCTCACCAACACCTGTCCGATGGCGCCCTATCGTGGCGTGTCGCGGCCGGTCATCACAATGGCGCTGGAACGGCTGATGGATGCCGCCGCCGCGGAATTCGGCTTGGAGCCGCTCGAAATCCGCCGCCGCAACCTGATCGAGAAATTTCCCCACACTTCGGTCACCGGGCTGGTCTTTGATGAAGGGTCGTATCGGGCGACGCTCGACATCGCGAGCAAAGCGCTCGACCTGCCGGCTTTCCGCAACCGTCAGGAGCGGGCGCGGTCGGAGCAACGCTATCTCGGCATCGGCTTTGCCGCGTTTTCGGAGCGAACCGGCTACGGCACGCCGGCTTTCGCCGCCCGCGGCATGGGCATCGTACCCGGGTGGGAGACGGTCGAACTGTCGATGGATCCTTCCGGTTATCTCGAACTGCGGATCGGAGCGAGCCCACACGGTCAAGGCCTGCGCACGACGCTCGCCCAGCTTGTCGCCGACGAACTCGGCGTCTCTCCCGAGCGGATCAAAGTCGTCCACGGCGACACCGACCGTACGCCCTACGGCTGGGGAACCTTCGCCAGCCGCTCGCTCGTCATTGCCGGGGGCGCCAGCGTGATGGCTGCACGCAAAATACATGCGAAGCTGAAGAAAATAGCCAGCCACCTCCTCGAAGCCGCCGCGGACGATATTGTGTTGGAAGACGGCGCGGCGCGCGTCGCCGGAACCGACCGCGCCCTGCCGATCGAGACGCTGGCGCGCGCCGCCTATCATCAAGCCCATCTGTTCAAGGGCGAACTCGATCCGGCGCTCGCCGATACCGCGACCTACGATCCGGCGGGCACGTTCTCGAATGCCTGTCATGCCTGCATCGTCGAGGTGGATGTGGACACGGGGCGCGTAACCATCGAGAGGTTCGTGGTGGCCGAGGATGCCGGCCGTCTCGTCAACCCGATGATCGCCGACGGTCAGGTGGTCGGCGGCGTCGCGCAGGGGATCGGCAACGCGCTGCTGGAAGAGATCGTATACGACGACACTGGCAACATCCTGACGGCAACACTTGCGGACTTTTTGCCGCCCACGAGCCATGAGATTCCGCCAATCGAGTTGTTTCATCTGGAAACGCTGAGCGATGCGACAATCACCCGATCCAAAGGGCTCGGAGAAGGTGGAGCGATCGGCCCGCCAGCGGCAATTCTCAATGCCATCAACGATGCGCTGAGCCCGTTCGGCGTCACGATCAACGAGATACCGGCGACGCCGCAGCGCATCCGCGCGGCATTGCGGCAGGCAGGAAAGACGGAAACATGACTGAGCGCAGCGAGATCACCCTGACGGTCAACGGGCAGCCCTACTCCATTCGCGTCGAGGCGCGTCGTACGCTGGTCGATGCCATTCGCGAGGATTGCGGACAGACCGGCACACACATTGGTTGCGAGCACGGCGTGTGCGGCGCTTGCACGGTGCTGGTCGACGGCGCCCCGGTGCGCTCCTGCCTGATGTTTGCTGTCCAGGCCGAAGGCAAAAAAATTCGCACCGTCGAGGGCTTGGCGAACGGTGAGGAACTGAACGCGCTGCAACGCGCTTTCATGGAGCACCATGGCCTGCAGTGCGGCTTCTGCACGCCCGGCTTTCTCATGTTGGTTACGGGGGCATTGGAACGCGAGCCCGACATCAGCGATGAGGAATTGGTCGACCTGCTGTCGTCCAACCTTTGCCGCTGCACCGGCTACCAGAACATCGTGAAGGCCGTGCGGGCCGCCGCCGGCGAGTTACGGCAGCGCAAAGCAGGATAAGGCCGAGCTGATCGATGGCACCTCTAACCGCAAAGCCGAAGCTCGTCGGTCAATCGCTGACGCGCCTGGAGGACCGGCCCCTGCTGACCGGCCGCGGCCGGTTTGCCGCCGACATTTCGTTCCCGCAGCAACTCCACATGCGCATCGTGCGTTCCAACTTCGCGCACGGCCGGCTGCGGTCGATCGACGCCGACGCTGCGCTGGCGACACCGGGAGTGCACGCAGTGTGGACGGCGGCCGACGTCGCCGACATTCCGCCGATCGATTTTCGGCTCACCCGGATCGAAGGACTTGCGCCGTATCGCCAGCGGCTGCTGGCAAGCGGCTTCGTGCGCTATGTCGGCGAGCCGGTCGCCGCCGTATTCGCGAGCGATCCATATCTCGCCGAGGACGCGGCGGAGCTGGTCGTGCTCGACGTCGAGGAGTTACCCGTTATTCTGCGGGCCGACGCCGAGATCGGCGAGTTCGAGCCGGGCCGCTCCACCGAACCCGCCATTGTTCGCAAGGGTTATGGGGATGTCGACGCAGCGTTCCGGGCAGCGCACATTGTGGTCGCGGCCAAACTGTCGATCGGCCGGCATTCCGGCGTGCCGCTCGAAACCCGAGGCGCCATCGCGCGATACGATGCGGCGCGCGACATGCTTGAGCTTCACGGCGCCGCGAAGGTGCCGCACTGGAATCGCGACCAGCTGGCACGCATGCTGGGGCGCGCACCCTCGTCGATGAACCTTTACGAAGGACATGTCGGCGGCGGCTTCGGGATCCGCGGCGAGCTCTATCCGGAGGACGTGCTGGTCTGCGCCGCCGCCTTGCGCATGCAGCGGCCGATAAAGTGGATCGAGGACCGCCGCGAGCACCTCATCGCCGCCAATCATTCGCGCGAACAACTCCATCACGTTCGCGCCGCCGTCGATCGCGAAGGACGCATCCTTGCACTCGAGGATGAGATTTTCCACGATCAGGGCGCCTATATGCGCACCCATGCGGCAACGGTTCCCGATCTTGCCGCGGCAATGTTGCCGGGCCCGTATCGCATTCCGGCCTACCGCGCCCAGGCTCATATCCGCTTGACCAACAAAACGCCTTGCGGGACCTATCGCGCTCCCGGCCGGTTCGAGAGCACGTTCGTGCGCGAGCGATTGCTTGACGCGATTGCAGACAAACTGGGTTTGGATCGGGTCGAAATACGGCGGCGAAACCTGATTGCCAGACAGGAGATGCCGTATGCCCGCCCGCTCGAGACACTCGGCACCGAGATCATTTTCGATTCCGGCGATTATGCCGGTCTGCTCGACAAGGCTTTGGCCGCGGTCGAATGGCCGCTCCTGCGCGAGAAACTGGCCGCGCGCAAGGCCGCCGGCGAGCTTGTCGGCGCCGGTGTCGCACTGTTCGTGGAAAAGAGCGGGCTGGGGCCATCCGATCTGGTGAGAATCAGCGTGGACGGCGACGGCATGGTGGAAGTCGTCTCGGGTTCGGCTTCGGTCGGTCAGGGAATGGAAACCGTCATCGCGCAAATCTGCGCCGATGCGCTCGGGGTCGATTACCGGAAAATCCGTGTTACGCACGGGCTTACGGACAGGATCGAATTCGGAATGGGAGCATTTGCCTCCCGTGTTACCGTCATGACTGGTGAGGCGACGCGGATTGCCGCGGGCGCGCTTAGGGACAAGGCAATCGAGGTGGCTTCCGAATTGCTGCAAGCTCCTGCCGATGTCCTCGATATCGTTGACGGCGAAGTCGTTCGCCGTGACATGGCGGCAGGTCCATCGGTCAGCCTGGGCTGCGGTCGCCCGCGCGCTGGAGCCCGGCTCGCCATTGCATCACGGCCGCACCTCCGGCCTTTCGGCAGAGGGATGGTTCCGGACCAATCACATGAATTATCCTTACGGCGTCCATATCGCCGTGACGCGCGTCGACGGCGACACGGGCGCGGTCGACATCGAGCGCTATCTCGTTGCGTACGATGTCGGCAAAGCCGTCAATCCGATGTTGATCGAAGGACAGATCGTCGGCGGCTGTGCGCAGGGTATTGGCGGTACGCTACTCGAGGAATTTTTGTATGACGAACGCGGCGAGCCCCTGTCGGTGACGTTCGCGGACTATCTGATGCCGACAGCTCGCGAGATTCCGCCGATCGACGTCATCATTGCCGAAGATGCGCCTAGTCCGCTCAATCCGATGGGATTGAAAGGCGCGGGAGAAGGCGGCGCCAACGCCGTGGGCGCGGCAATTGCCGCGGCGATCGACGACGCGCTCGGCAAGCCCAACGCGGTTACGGAGCTGCCGATCACGCCGCAACGGCTCAAGCGTTTGATGCGCCCCGCGACCGGGCGCTAGGAATTTCAGGGAGAAACACGCATGGACCTCAAGCTTCAAGGCAAGACGGCGTTGGTGACCGGCGGCAGCGAAGGCATCGGCAAGGGTATTGCGCTGGCGTTAGCGAAGGAGGGCGTGGACGTTGCCATGTGCGCGCGTCGCAAGGAGCCGCTGGAGGCCACCGCCAGCGAAATCGCGCGCGCCACCAATCGCAAGATTGTGGCTATCCCGGCCGATTTGCGGAAGGACGCCGACGCGAAGAACTTTATCGAGCAGGGCCATGCCGCGCTCGGACGCATCGACATTCTGGTCAACAACGCCGGGTCGGCGGCAGGCGGCGTAATCGAGCACCTGACCGAGGACGACTGGGAAAAGGGCCTTCAGCTCAAATTCATGGGCTATGTCCGCTGTCTGCGTTATGCGTTGCCGATCATGGTCAAGCAGGGCGGCGGCCGCGTCGTCAATTTGATCGGCAATGACGGCGTGAAACCATCCTATTGGGAAATCTGTCCAGGTGCCGCCAATGCGGCCGGTCAGAATCTGACCCTCTCGCTCGCCGGCCAATACGGCAAGGACGGGATCAGCTTTGTTGCCGTTAACCCGGGCCCGGTACGCACTGAACGCTGGGCCGGACTGGTCAATGCCATGTCCCGGGACATGAAGATCCCCTACGAAGAGGCCGATACGCTGGCGCCTGCGTCGATCCCGATGGGGCGCATCGCTGAAGTCGAGGAGGTCGCCAATTTGGTGGTGATGCTGGCTTCGCCGCTGATGCAAATGGTCAACGGCACCATGATCGAAATCGACGGCGGCCAGGACAAGCCGTTGATGGACCGCTTTCGCGACAAAAATCGATAGAGCGGCTCACCCAAGCTCCCTCAATCCCGCTATCGCGGGATTGAGGCGCCGTTGGTGTTGTGCAACCGTGGTCGCAAGCCGTTCAGGCGATATCGCTTGACTCGATCTTCTTGACGCCGGCTGCCGTCATGTCAGCCCACGCCTTGGCGACCGAGCCCTTGATATCGATGCCGCGACAGGCATCATCCACGACATAAACGTTCAAGCCCGCATTGCGCGCATCGATCGCCGTCCAGGCGACGCAGAAGTCGGTGGCGAGGCCGGTGACGAAAACCGTGTCGATCTTGCGCTCTTTCAGGTAGCCCGCGAGGCCGGTGCGAGTTTCCTTGTCGGCTTCGAGGAAGGCCGAGTAGCTGTCGACGTCGTTGTGGAAGCCCTTGCGGATGATCAACTCGGCGTGCGGTATATCGATGCCTTTGGCGATCTGCGCGCCCTCGGTGCCCTGGACGCAATGGTCGGGCCACAGCACCTGATTGCCGTAGGCAAGCTTGATCACCTCGAAAGGCTTTTTGCCCTCATGGCTCGACGCGAACGACACATGGTGCGCCGTGTGCCAATCCTGCGTCATGATCACGTTCTCGAAGTCCTTGGCGATGCGGTTGATAACGGCAATGACCTGATCGCCGTCTTTAACGGCCAGGCTGCCGCCGGGCAGGAAGCAATTCTGTACGTCCACCACGATCAATGCGCTTGACGGACCGGGCTTTATCTTGTCGGCGGCAAAAGCCACGCCGGCCCGTCCAAGCATGGTTTGTGCAAACGCCACGCCGGCAAGACCGAAGATCACCTCACGTCGTTGCAAACTGGTCATTGTACCCTCCTTCGGATTGACGCCCCGGGCGACCCACCTGATTGAAGCGCAGATTGCGGTCATTCCGCAATACTTACCGGCAAAGGATGCCTAGAATAATCCGACAGGTTCCCCGTTAGGCCTTGCGCGATAAGCCCAAGGCAGCTGCCTCTTTTGATGAAAGACGTTATGCTCTAAATTCGTCAACCGGTTAGCCTTGAGCCGGTTAGTCCTGAGCTGGCTAGTCTTGGCCCCGGTACCGATGTTTGCGCGCGTCGTCCGGGTCCGAACGCTGGCCGGCTCTTCCGCAATGCCGATCGAGCTACCCCATGGTCAGGAGCCGTTATGAGTATTTTTGCAGTGAACCATTTGTGCCGTGAGATTTTGCGCGATCACGCCTTTCGCGCGGCGATGAAGGCCGATCCGGCCAAAGCGCTGGCGCCGCTCGACCTTACCGATGACGAGCGGCGTGCGCTCATCGCCGGCGACGTCGGCACACTCTATCGTATGGGCGTCAACGGCTTCCTCATGGGCTACCTTGCCCGATTTGAGGTCTGCGGCCTCAATGTCGAGATTTACAACGAACGCATGCGGGCGGTGAAAGTCGACGAGATCGGGCAGCCGGTGGCTTGATTCCCCAATCTACATTCCCCAAAGCTACGCCGCCGGTGCGCGCGGTTCGGCGCTTCCGGGCATGAGCAACAACAGCGCAACGATCCCGACCGCGGCGAAGACTGCGCCGTAATAGAACACGGCGACGTGTCCGATCCGGTCCCACAGCAAACCGGCGATGACGCTGGCAACGAGCTGCAAAAGCCCGAGCGTCGTGTTGTACCAGCCGATGCCGCTGGCGCGCAGCTGGTCCGGCACGAGGCTCGACGCAACCGACTTGCCCGCGGTGCGAAATATTCCCTGATACAATCCGTAGAATACGAAAAAGCCGGCGATCAGCTCGACATTCTGCGTCACGGCAAAGCCGACATAGGCGATCAGAAAAATGACGTAACAGAGAAGCAACGCATTTTTGCCGCCCCATTTGTCGAACAGCCAGCCCGCCGGATAGGAAATCAGTGCAGCAATAAGATTGAACCCGGCGTAGATCGCGATGGTCATCGGCAGCGAGGCGTCAATATCCTGCGTTCGCAGAATGAGAAATGCGTTGCTGGAATTGCCAAGCCCGAACAGTGCCGTCACCAAGAGAAATTTCCAGTAGTCATGGGGAAAGTGGTGCAGGCGGATGTCCACTTTCGCCTTCGCGGCGGCGGTGTTCTGCTCCTTGACCAGCAGCACCATGCAAAAGGCCAGCAAGCCGGGGATGATCGCCAGATAAAAGACCGACCGGATCCCGACATGCACCGCATAAAGGAGGAACAGGGCGACCAAAGGCCCAAGAAAGGCACCGGCGTTATCGCCCAGCCCCTCCAGCCCGAAAGCGCGGCCCCTGTTCTCTTCATCCACTGACGACGCGATCAGGGCATCCCGCGGCGCCGAACGCGAACCTGCGCCCAGCCGGTCCAGCATGCGCGCACCGAACAAAACCTGCCAGGCCGGAGCGAGGCCCATCAATGGCTTGCTGATCGCCGAAAGGAGGAAGCCGGCGAGCGCTATCGATTTTCGCTTTTGCAGCTTGTCCGAAAGCGTGCCTGAAAAGCCCTGCACGATATTCTGCACGGCCTGAGCAAAGCCATCGATCAAACCGACAATGCTGCCGCCGGCGTGCAATGTCTGCGTGAGAAACACCGGCAGCACCGGATAGAGCATCTCGGTGGAAATGTCGCCGAACATGCTGGCGAATGCGAGAAGGAACGTGGTCCTCGAAAGGCCGGCGAAATAACGCTGGAGGATTCTGCGCGTCACCGGCGTCACCACCTCGACAACGCCAGCGCGATGCCGGCGAGTGCGCTCACAACGACAACCAGCAGCGGCGGCGCCCGCCAGACGCTGAGAAGGACGAATCCAACCAGAGCGACGCCGAAATCGCCCGGCGATTTGACGGAGCTCGTCCAGAGCGGATTGTAAAGCGCTGCGCCGAGTAGACCGACGACGGCCGCATTGACTCCGCGCATGACGGCCTGAGCTTCCGCACGGGTGCGGAAACTATCCCAGAATGGCAGTGCGCCGAGAAGAATGAGAAACCCGGGAAGAAAAATGCCGAAGAGCCCCAGCGCCGCTCCGGCTATGCCGTGTGGCGACGGCTTGACCACGGCACCGAGATAGGCGGCGAAAGTGAAGAGCGGCCCCGGAACCGCCTGTGCCGCCCCGTATCCGGCCAGAAATGCATCGTCGCTGACCCAGCCGGGCGCGACAAACGCCTCGCGCAATAACGGCAGCACGACATGGCCGCCACCGAAGACCAGCGCGCCGGAGCGGTAGAAGGCGTCGAAAAGCGCGATGCCCGGCGCAGCTTTGCAACGCTCTGCAAGATCGGGTAGCCCAACCAGCAAAACAAAAAATGCCGTCAGCGCCACCAGCCCCGCGCGGCGCGAGACCGCCATGGCGATCTGGCCCTTTGCCGTCGGCGGCGCGCCGCGGCAAAGCCAAAGGCCCAAAATGCCACCGAGAAGGATGGCCCCGATCTGGGCAACCGACGAACTGCTGAACAATATGACCAATGCGCTGAGGACCGCGATAGACGCCCGCTCCCGGTCCGGGCATAGCGTGCGCGCCATTCCCCAGACGGCCTGCGCGACAATGGCGACGGCGACGAGCTTCAGCCCGTGGAGCAGGCCCGCTCCCATAGGACCGCGAAGCGCGCCGGCGCCGTAGGCGAAGAGGACCATGATAATCGCCGAAGGCAGCGTGAAGCCGGTCCACGCCGCAGCGGCGCCGGCATAGCCGGCCCGCATCAGTCCAATAGAGAATCCCACCTGGCTCGAGGCAGGGCCAGGCAGGAATTGGCATAGCGCGACGAGGTCGACAAAAGCCTCTTCGTCGAGCCACCGCCGGCGGACGACGAATTCTTCGCGGTAATAGCCGATATGCGCGATCGGCCCGCCAAAGGAGCTCACGCCGAGCTTGAGGAAAACGCGGAACACCTCAAGCGGCGAGCCCAATCGCGCATTCCCAGCCGGCGCATTGTTTCCTTCACTCCCGACGCCGTTCATTTCGCCGGTCCGCCGATCTCCCGGCAGAGCAGCGCGTCCAGCGACCACGCCCCCGCTCCTTCGATCAGCAGATACAGCGCGCCCAGCAGCATGACGAGATCCGCGCGGGATTCGTGGAGCATGCTCCAGAAACCGTAGCGCGGCAGATTGGGCACGTGAAAGATCCAGAAGTCGTGTCCAAGCAGGATCGGGATTTTCGTGGAGACGATGGCAACGATCATGATCACGATCAGCGGAATAGCCGCCAGCCGCGTGAACAGGCCCAAGATAATGAGCACGCCGCAAAGCGTCTCGGTAACGCCGACAAATGGGCCCATCAATTCGGGATAGGGAATGCCGATCTTGGCAAAGCGCCCTGCTCCCAAAATATCCGGAAACATCAGCTTCTGAATCCCTTCGGGGAAGAATACCGCGAGGCCAACCAGCAAGCGGACGAGAATTGACGAGGCGGGCGCGCGTGTCCCGAAAAGAACAGTCCGCCAACTCTTCGTTGCAGCTTCGCCCACGCTCGGCCTCCGCGTGAACTTAATGTTCGAGATAGTTCTTCTTGTAGAAGTCGACGATCTCGCCGCCGGTCGTCAGCCACACCTCCTGCCGCGACGCAATGTGAGCGAGCGCCTTGGCAAAATATTTGCTGCGGTGCGGGTAGCCGACCAGGAACGGATGCAGGCAGATCGACATCACCCGGCCAGTCTTGGCGCCGTCCTCGTAGAGCACGTCGAACTGGTCGCAGATCATCTGACCGAACACTTCCGGACTCTGGTGCAGGTCAAGGAAAGCCGGGATGTCGTTGATCTCAACCGAATAGGGCATGGCGATCATTGAGCCCTTTTTCACCCGCATTGGGTAGGGCTGGTCGTCGTTGACCCAGTTGCCGACATATTCGATGCCGTTCTCGGCGAGAATATCGAGGGTGCGAACAGTCTCGCTCAAGGCCGGACTGAGCCAGCCGCGGGGAGCCGTGCCGACGCTCTTGGTGATGGTGCCCACGACTTCCTTGATGATCGCGCGCTCCTCCGTTTCCGATTGGCCATGAAACAGCGTGGAATTGTTGGTGCCATGTCCCATCCATTCCCAGCCAAGTTTTTTTCCTTCTTCGATGATGCGCGGATAGTGCGCGCAAACATCCGAATTGAGCGCAACGGTGCCCTTCACGCCGTATTTTTCCATCACCTCCATCATCCGCCAGATACCGACGCGCACGCCGTAGTCGCGCCACGAATAATTGAGGACATCCGGATTGACCGGCAGGTTGGTCAGCCGCGTCGACGGCCGATCAAATAGAAAGTGCTCGATGTTCGGGATCACCCAAACGGCGACGCGCGCGCCGTTGGGCCAGGTCAGGCGCGGCCGGTCGATGATCGCGGAATAGGCGAAGCGATCATGCTCCATCGGCACGGCAGGCTGCGGCAGCGCGGTCTTTGGCGCGCCGCGCGGCGCGATCGCTGCGGCACGTGACTTGGTGGGGCGATGCTTGGCGGGGCTATTCTTGGCGGGACTAGTCTTGGCGGAGCGTTTCTTGACGGGCTTGCGCACGTAGTTCTCCCCTCGGCGGACGTGTTATGTGTGGCGGCCTAGTGCCGCGCCGACTAATGTTGCACAAGAACCGCGCGGAAGTGAATGGGACGCGAAGGAGAACGTGAGATGGCCAATATCGTCGCCGGGTTTGGCGTGCCGCATACCCCGGTTTTTCCATTTTTCGTCAAGCGCGACGGGCCCAATTGCGAGACCGCCAAATTGTTCGCGGCACAGAAGGAGCAGCTCGCCGCCGCTCGTCCGGACGTCATCGTGATGTTCGACACCGATCATCTCAATACCTTCTTCCTCGACAATCTGCCGATTTTCGCCGTTGGCGTGGATAAGACCTTTAACGGACCAAACGACGAGCCGCGGGAAATGCCGGTCTACAAAATCCCATCGGCGGTCGATCTGGCGGCGCACATCCGCAAGTCAAGCATCGAAGCCGGCTTCGACGCCGCGCTGACCCAGCACTACTCCGTCGATCACTCGATCGCCGTGCCGCTGCATTTCCTCACGCCGGAAATGAACGTGCCGGTCGTTCCCTTTTTCATCAGCGGCCACGTCCCGCCGCTGCCGTCCGCGCAACGCTGCTATGCGCTGGGCCAAGCGGTCGGCCGCGCCATCGCCTCCTGGCCGGAGCCGCTGCGCGTCGTCGTCATGGGCAGCGGCAGCTTCTCTCTCGAAGTCGCCGGCCCGCGCATGGCGCCCGGCCGAACCGATGGCGTACCCGATCCGGATTGGGCGTTGCGGATCATCAAACTCATGGAAGAGCAGCAGATCGAGAAGCTCATTACCGAAGCCACACCGCACCAGCTTTTGAAAGCCGGCAATGTCGGCGGCGAATTACTCAACTGGATCGCGATGCTCGGTGCCATCGGCAACCACAAGCCGAATTATGTCGCGCCGCAAATGCAGAATGGCCACGCATACGGTGTGTGGCGATGGAATTGACCGCTGCGGCACCCCGCCAGCGATAGAGCGCGCGCAGTTGCGTTTTGGGTGGGCCGAGGCCATCATCGGTAAGAGCACAAATCTGACAACGGCCTTTCAAAGCTCGGGCCAACAAGGAGGAATACGCGTATGCGATCAGGAACAATCGCCTTTTGTGCCGGCTTGACTGCCGCGATCGGCTTGGCGGCGCCGCAAGCCTTGGCGGAAGGCGGCAAGCGGGTGGCCTTTCTCGATGGGCCGATTGCCGACAAATACATTGGCGGCATGACCAGGAGCTTCACTGAAACGGCCAAAGCCAACGGCCTCGATGTTTCGGTGGTGCAGAGCCCGTTCGATCCGGCGCTTCAGGCGCAGCAGCTCGACGATGCGATCGCCAAGAAAGTCGACGCTATCGTCATGATGATCATGAGCCAAAAGGCCCTCATTCCGGCGCTTACCCGCGCCAAGGCGGCCAACATTCCGGTCATACTGATCAACACACCGATTCCCCAGGAGGACCTCTACACGGCGTTCGTCGGTGAGGACAGCAACGCGCTCGGCGGCATGGCGGGTAAGGCGATGGCCGACGGTCTCGCCAAGAGTGGCCGCACGTCGGCGAAAGTTGCGGTGATCGCGGGCAGCATGGACGAAGGGATTGCGCCCGCGCGGGCGGCGGCCTTCAAGAAAGCTCTGGAATCGCATCCCGGGTTCACCGTGGCCGCGATCGAGGAAACTCACTGGGCGCCGCCGGAGGCAGAGCGTGCCGCCGGCCAATTGCTTGCCCGCTTTTCGGGACAAGGCGGGTTGGACGGCATTTACGGCATGAACGATCCCCTCGCCAACGGCGCCGTCCAGGGCGCCCTGTCGGCGGGGGTGAAGGTTGGAAGCGGCAAGGGCGAACTTGTCGTGGTTGGCGGCAATTGCCTGGCGCCGGGAATCGCGGACATCGAGCAAGGCACCATGTACGCGACCGTCTATTGGACGCCGATCAACATGGGCCGCGATACGGCAAACACCGTGACCAAGATACTGGCCGGCGAGAAGGTGCCGAAGAAGCAGTCGAGGCCGATCGAAATCATCACCAAGGCCAACCTCGACAAATACAAGGCGGAGTGCACGTTCTAACTGAATAACATTGTTTGATGGCGGCGCGGCGTTACAACGCCGCGCCGTTTTTTTTGCGCCGGAGCTATTCGGCGGGCGAAGTTTCGCGCGACCCGAGCCGATCGTCGCGCCGCGAGAACAATTCCGCCCAGTAGCGCCTGATCGCGAATAGGCGCGGCTCGAGATCGACGGCGTCGGCAACCGCGACCAGGAACAAGACGCCGCCGGTGACGACATCATGCACCGCCGGCGGCGTGCCGATGGCGTTGAGACCCGAGCTCAAGAGACAAAGCACCAGCACGCCGCCGACGATGCCGATCGGCGTGCCTCTGCCTCCCATCAGCGATACGCCGCCGATGATCGCCGCCGCAATTGCCGGCACCAGCACATCGGTAAGCGCCACGCCCGAAGCGGCAGCGAGGCTGTAGCTCAGAAGCGATCCGGCGAGCGCGGCCAGCATGCCCGAGCACGCAAATACCGCGGGAATAATCGCGGAGGTGTTCACACCGGCTATCATCGCGGCCCGACGATCGCTGCCCGTCGCGTACACGTCGCGGCCGACCCTCGTGCGCGCCATGAAGAACGCGGCGACGAGGAACGCGGCGAGCGCAATCAGGCTCCGCAGCGAAAAGATGTGCAGCACCGGTTGGTTCACGGCGAGGGCTACATCCATTCGCGGATAGCTGATCGACAGGTTTCCCGTGACCACGTAGGCCAGCCCGCTGAGCGTCAGCAACCCGCCAAGCGTTACGCCGATGGAGCCGAGGCGCAGCCAAACCATGATTGCGCCCTGAAACAGGCCCCAGGCCAGGCCGAACAGCACCGCCAATGCCACGCCCAACGCCGGGTTGCTCGCTCCAGTCAGAACGGCAATGCAACCCGACAGGCTCATCATGCCAGCCACAGACAAGATCGATCTCACGGATCAGCATCGAGAGGCCGAGGCCCAGTGCAATCAACCCGATGGTGGCAAACTGCTGCAGCACGCTGAATGCCGTCGCCGTCGTGAAGAACACGCCACGACCGCCGTCGAGAATCCACAGCACCACGGTAATTGCGACGAGGAGCAAATAAGGGCGAACGGAGCGATTGGCCAGGAACGAACGCATGTCTGACTAACCGTCCGCCAGCGTCTGCAGCATGATCACCAGCAACACGATGATGCCGATCGCCAGATATTGTATCTGCGTGGAAAATCCGTTTAGCAGCAGCAAACCCTGACATACCGCGATGATGAACGCACCGGCGAGGCTGCGGATCGCGGACCCTTCGCCGCCGGAGATCGCGGTACCACCTACCAGCACGGCACTGATTGCGCTGTAATCGTAACCGATGCCAAGTTCCATATCGCCGCTGGAATAGCGCGCCGCCATCAGGACGCCGGCCAGCGCCGTACATAGACCAGCCGCGACATACGCACCGAGGACGACACGTGCCGGTTCGAGGCCCGCCGCCAAAGCAGCACGCCAATTGCTGCCCACCATGTAGAGCTGGCGACCGAACTGCGTAAATGCCAGGACCACTTGCGCAACGATGACGGTGAGGATCAGGGCGGCAACCGGCATGGGAACGCCGAGCACGCGACCTTTCAGGAGTGCCGCGGCATCGCCTTCGGGATAGACGCCGCGCCCCTGCGTAATCAGCGTCGCACAACCGGTAATGAGCGCCAATGCCGCCATGCTGACAATGATCGGATTGGCACGGAAGTAGCCAATCACAAGTCCCTGCGCGGCCGTCAGAGCGCTGCCAAAAGCCAATGCCACGATGATCGCGGGGACGAGGCCGAGCGGCAGGGCCGCCATGAACACGATACCGCTGGTGGAAAGTGTCACACCGAGCGCAAACGACATGATATTTCCGCTCAACGTGATGAAGGTCATTCCCACCGCGACACAGCCGATGAAGGACGTGGTGTTCAACAGCGAGAACAGGCTGACGGTTGTGAAAAAGCCGGGCGTGGCGAACGCCGCGGCGACGAGCGCCAGCAACGCGGCAAAGCGAATAGCTACCAGCACGCGCCCCCGCGCCGAATGCGGCACCGGCAGGCGCCAGTACTCGCGGAACGCAGATGGCAAAGACTCGTCGGTCATGGCTTGCTCATGACGGCACGTCCGCGGGGTGCGTGATGTCGGCGACGATACGATGCATCGTGACCTCGCTGCGCCGATATTGCCCGACGATGCGGCCGCGATAGAGGGTGATGACGACGTCGCCGACACCGACGATCTCCTCGAGATCGCTCGAGGCCATCACCAGCGCGTAGCCTTCCTCGCAGAACGTCCGCATCAGCCGGTAGATTTCGGCGCGGGCACCAACGTCGATGCCGCGCGTTGGCTCGTTCATCAGGAGGACGCCGTTCGCCTGCCGCTCGATGCTGCGGCCAAAGGCTAGCTTCTGCTGGTTGCCGCCGCTTAGATCCTCGGCCCGGGACCCCAGCCGCCGCCCATCGATGCCAACGCGCGCGGCCAACTTTGCGGCGGCAGATTTCAACGATCCGCCATGCAGAAATCCAAAAAGCGAGTGATCGCCAAGCCGCGTCGCCACCAGATTGTGCAGTACGCTGAGCCGGCGAAACACGCCTTCGGCGGCGCGATCGCCGGAGACGAACATGATGCCGAGACGCGCCGCCCGCGCGGACGAGCCAAGTTTCAACGGCCGGTCGTTGACCGTGACTTGCCCGCTTGCGTCATGCGCCAACCCAGCCAGCGCGCTGACAATCTCCGCGGCTCCCGAACCCACCTGCCCGGCTATGCACATGATTTCGCCCCGGCGAACCGTCATGGCAAAATTTTCGACAACACCCGGGAGCGTTAGCTGTTCAACAACGAGCGCCGGCGCTCCGCGAGCGCGTGCCTCCTCGGGATACATCTCGCCGCTCGGCCGCCCCAGCATCATTTCGATCAGCGCCGCGCGGTCGAGACCGTCGAGAGCGCTCGTCGCCACCAGTTCGCCGTTGCGCATAACCGAAACCCGGTCGCAGATCGCATAGACCTCTGCCAGCCGATGGGTGATGTAGAGGACCGAACGACCTTGGCGCTTGAGAGCGACGAGGGCTGCAAAAATGCGCTCGATCTCCACGTCGGTCAGTGTCGCCGTCGGCTCATCGAGAATAAGGACGCGCGCATCGCGCGTCAGCAGCCGCGCGATCTCGACGAGTTGACGTTCGCCCATGCTCAGCGATCCAACCAGCACGTCGAGCCCGATGTGGTCGGCACCGAGCAGCAAAAGCGCCTCGGCGGCACGCCGACGCAATTCCGGCCGCTTGTGCAGAAACGGAACCCGGAGCGAGCCCAGCCAGATATTGTCCTCAACCGACAGATCGGGACACAGGCTCAGCTCCTGCGACACGATGGCGATGCCCAGTTCCTGCGCCTGGCGTGGCGTTGCCACGGTCACCGTCTTACCGCCGACAAGGACCGTTCCCTGGTCTGGCCGGTACACCCCGGTCAGAATCTTGACGAGCGTGCTCTTGCCGGCGCCGTTTTCACCGCAAATGCCCCGGATTTCCCCCGCGTCGATGTCGAGCGAAATATCCTTGAGCGCGGCAATCGGTCCAAAGCTCTTGGACACGTGGCGGACACCCAGAACCGACGATGTACCATCGCCGGGTTCGCGGGACGCGCCGTCACCGCCATGAGGCGGCGCGGGATGCTCCATCGCGCGCAAACTCGTTGTCGCATTCATTGAGGCTTGCCGCTCAGTGAATCACGCCACTCCGGCAACACCCGAAGCATACAATCAGATCCGGGCTTCGTGGCCGCCAAAGTAGTCGTCAAAGTCGCGCCCTCCCAAGGTTTACCAACGGGCGGTTGTTTTTTGTTGTGACCTTCGCCCCGAAGACACGATGATAATTGAACTGCGACAAAGCGCAATCGCACCGACTTACGCTACGTTTGGAACCAAACATAAACGTCACGTCGTGCGCGTCAGGCCGCCGTTGACGTAAAGCGTCTGCCCGGTGATGAAAGCCGCGTCGTCGCTGGCGAGAAACGACACTGCGCCGACGAGATCGGATGCAACCTCGCCGCGCTTGATCGATTGCATATGGACCATCATCTCGAACAGCTCTTCTTTGGACATTCCGCCGGGAACCTCCTTGTCCGCCAGTGTACCCGGCGTCCGGGTCAGTCCCGGCGCAATGGCGTTGACGTTGACGCCATGTTCGCCGAATTCGGTTGCAAGCGAACGGGTGAATCCGATGACTCCGGCTTTGCTGGAAATGTAGTGGACCAGGTTCGGGACGAGAAGGCTGACGGTATCCGACGCGATATTGATGATACGGCCCCATTTCCGCTGCCGCATGCCGTCGGCAAAGGCCTTTGTCATCAAGAACATCGAATTGAGATTCACGGAAAGAACACGACGCCAGTCGTCGAAAGTGATCTGGTCGAAGGGCTGCATCGGATAGATGCCGGCGTTATTGACCAGGATATCGCAGCGGCCGCCGTCCTTCTCCACCGCTGCCTTCAAGGTGGCGACGCTCGCCGGATTGCTCACATCGCACTGGACGGCGGTCGCCTTTCCGCCGGCGCCAGCGATCAATTGCAACGTCTTCTCGGCTTTGTCGCGGTCGGCGATGACGATCCGGGCGCCCTCCTCCGCCAACCGGAGCGCCGACGCCTGGCCGATGCCCGAGGCAGCTCCCGAAATCACCACCGTCTTTCCCTCGTGCCGTCCCGCCATTTAAGTCCTCCCGTTTCTTGCAGCGCGATTGTTCGCATATAACAGGTGCGTTGGTGAAGGCAGGTTAGCCGAAACCACGCCAAGAAAGAGGGAGCACCGATCGTGACCAGCGGCAAGGACGACGAGGAATTCTTCCGCCAACGGGGTTTTGGCATCAAGATCGGTTTCGGCGAGCGGCCGGCGCTGATGATCATTGACATGATCAAGGGATTTACCGATCCCTCGATGCCGCTCGGCGCGCCGCTGGAAAGCCAAATCGAAGCGCAACGTCCCCTGCTCGAACTCGCTCACCAGCGCGACATTCCCGTCATTTTCTCCACCGTGATCTACGAGGAAGAGGACATCAAGGACGCCGGCGTCTGGGCTCTCAAGCAGTCGGGCGCGCGCACGCTCACCGCCGGTTCGGAAGCCGTCAAGATCGATCCGCGGCTCGGCTTGCAGCCCAAAGATATTGTGCTGATGAAGAAGTACGCCTCGTGCTTCTACGGCACCGACTTGGTGGCGCGCCTCAATAGCCGGCGCATCGATACGTTGATCATCACCGGCTGCACTACCAGCGGCTGCGTGCGCGCGACAGCGGTCGACGCGGTGCAGAACGGCTTTCGGCCGATGGTTGTCCGTGAAGCGGTCGGTGACCGTTCGGCGGCCGCACACGAGCAGAGCCTGTTCGACCTCAACGCCAAATATGCCGACGTGGTGTCGCTCGACGAGACCCTGCAATATCTGAAAACAGTCGGCCACAACCAGCCGGCGAGCTAAAGCACGGTGACCTTAAGACGATGAAGGATGGCCGGGACAAGCCCGGCCATGAGCATTTTTGGCAGCGCAAATCAGAACATCGGATAGGCGGGATTCAGCGGAAGACCGAACTCCGCGCGTCCGTAGTTCTCCGCCGGCACGTCCCAGTTCATCACGACATGCGAAGAGATGGCATGTACGTCGCGCCAGCAGCGTTGCGCCGAATTGGTTTCCATCAAACCGCTCGATCCGGCGATCTTGATCAGCGAATCCATCGCGTCGCGCAGCAAGCGCATGGCGTATGCAAAGTCGCGCCGCAACAATGTCCGCGTCTCGATCGTCATGCCCGAATAGTCCTTGCGGGCCGTTGCGAGCGAGCGCCGCGCCAAAAGCTCCGCGGCGTCGATCTGTGCGGCAAGCTCGGAAACCTTGAGCTGCACCGGGACGTGCTGGGCGATATTGAGCTGCGTGTAGGTCAGATACCGCTCCCGGGTCCATTGCACGAAATCGGCATAACCGCCGCGCGCCGCGCCGAGCGCGGGACCCAATAAGGCGTAGGAATGCACCGCGATAAAGGGGGTCCGATAGATCGGGTTCGTATTGACCTTCGAGCCGGGTGAGCAAGCGTCACGCAATAAACCGAAGGTTACAGTGCGGTGTTCGGGCACGAAAACGTTGTCGCAGACGGCCGTAATAGAGCCAGTGCCGCGTAAACCGGCACAATACCAGGTGTCGTCCGTTTTGATTTCGGAGACCGGCACGAGGAACAGCCGCATATCCGGATGATCTTCGCCTTCGCGGAATATCAGACCGCCGATCATGATCCATTGCGAATGCCGCAGACCGCTCGACCAGGCCCAGCGACCGTCAAGGCGATAGCCTCCAGGTGCCAAAGAGACCTTCCCCGTAGGCGCCGCGGAAGTTGCGATGCAGGCTGCCTTGTTTTTGCTCCAGACGTCGTGTTGTGCCTCTTCTGGGAAATGCGCCAGGATACAGGCATGATCCGTAAAATAATTTAGGACCCAGGCCGAAGATGCGCAGGTCGATTTTCCGAGCTCGATAGCGACGTCAAAGGCGACCTCGTGGTCGTGCTCATAGCCGCCCCAGCGCTTCGGCTGAAGCGTGTGAATGAGACCGTCGTCGATGTATTCCTCAACCGACTCGCGCGGCACGTTGCGGTCGTGCTCGGCCTTCAGGGCGCGCTCACGCAGTTTCGGCGCCAGTTTCCGCGCCCTGTTGATCAATTCGGCGGCGCTTGGGATAGAATCGGCTTTTGCAGCCGGACGCGCTTCGGCAAGGCTCATTTTGGTTTCCTCCCTTTGACGGCAGATTGCGCCAGCGGCACAATGGAATCAAGCGGCGGCCCGACCGTCGCGACAAGGCCGTACAACCGGCCTCAAGGGGGGAATATGCGTCTCGGATTTTTTATGATGCCGGTGCATCCGCCGGCCCGCTCGTTCACCGAAACGCTGGCCGAGGATACCGAGAAATCGCTCCTCGCCGATCGGCTGGGCTTTAGCGAACTTTGGCTCGGCGAGCATTTTTCGGCGACCAGCGAGCCTATCCCCTCGCCGATGATGTTCATGGCCGGGCTTGTACCGCGCACCAAGAATTTGCAATTCGGCACCGGCGTCATTTGCCTGCCCAATCACGACCCGGTCGTGGTCGCGGCCGAGGCGGCGCAATTCGATCACATGAGCCGCGGCAGATTCATGCTTGGCGTCGGGCCGGGCGGTCTGGTTTCCGACTTCGAGTTGTTTCGCCACGCTGACGTCGCTGTACGCAACCGCAAGGTCGTGGAATCCGTCCGCATCATGCAGCAGATCTGGTCGCAGGATCCGCCATACAGCATCGACGGCGAATTCTGGAATGTGCAGCTGAAAGACACGATCGTCCCCGAGCTCGGCATCGGCTACATGCCGAAGCCGTTCCAGCAAGGCGGCCCGCCGATTTCGCTCTCGCTCGCCAGCCCGCATTCATCGTCTGCGCGCACGGCGGCGCTCAACGATTGGGGCATCCTGTCGGCCAATATCGTCCCGACTTATTCGGTCGCTTCGCATTGGGCCATCTACAGCAAGGCGTGCGCCGAAGCCGGCAAACGAGTCTCGGGCGACCAATGGCGGGTGGTGCGCAACGTCATGGTCGCGCCGACCGATGCCGAAGCCAACGATCGTGTTTTCGGCGAACACGCCGCCACGCGCTATTTGTTTGAATACGTCCGCACCGTACTCGACAGAGTGGGGATACTGGTCGTCATGAAACCGCGGCCGGAAATGTCGGACGAAGAGGCGACGGTTGAAGCGATCATCGATGGCTGCACGCTGTACGGCTCGCCGAAAACCATGCTCGACAAGCTCGTCGCCTTCCGGGAGGAAGTCGGACCTTTCGGCACGCTGCTGATGACCGGGGTCGACTGGTCGGGGCCTAACGAAGCGTGGGAACGGCAGTCGATGCAGCTTGTTGCCGACGAAGTCATGCCGAAGTTCCGTCAGCATGTGCTCGCGCAGGCCGCAGAGTGAAAACAGTTCCCCGCCAACTCTACCGGGAGTAAGGCGGCCGCGCACGCCGGTAAGTGCACAAACGGCGCACCCTGTGCATTCTGTGCAGTTTTAGAAGAATTTCGGCCTGCGATCGTTGTTCTATCGGCAGAAATTGCTGCTCGACAGAAATTTCGGGCCACGAGAGTTTCATATTCGCGTCGCAGCGTCGCCACAGACCTCGCGCAACATTGGGAGGTATCGGGACAGATCGGGGTGGGATGAGGGAACGTCGAGGAGGTTTCGACGATGACCATGCAATTCGCCTGCGACGCCTCAGAGCCTGTAACATATGAGTTCCGCCGACCCAAATGCCCGCGCTGCGGCAGCGTTATGCTGATCGCCGAGAAATCCGCGTTTAATCTCAGAGGTCGCATCCGCCATGCTTGGTTGTGCGACGATTGCGCGCACGAATTTGTGACCTCAATTGCGTTGTGGCCGCGTTAGGCCCGTCCGGGCCTTTAGGCCGTTGTTAGCGTCAGTGCGAGTTTGCGTCAGTTTTTGTCCGCGTCAGTTTGGTCAGCGTCAGTCTGCGTAAAATCGCGAGTACCGCGCATTGCCGCCGCATCTGCGCGAACCCGGTCGTCATGAAACTGAAAACCGCGACCGCGGCCTGATCTCGCGAGCATGTCATCGCGCCCGCTTGTAGCGTTGGTAGAGCGCGAAGTAAGTGACCCGCCGACCCCGCGTATCCTGCGGTCGGCGGGTTCTTTTTTCAGATATCGACAGCGTTTAGATCGCGTTTGGCGATCCATTGTTCTTTGGTTTCATCGCAATAATCGGCGAAACGGCCGGCGCCGATGGCCACCCGCGCTCCCGCCATGAGGTCCTGATAATAGAAAAGATTGACGATCGACAGCAGCGTGCCGCCGAGCGCCTCGCCGCTGCGGAAAAGGTGATGCAGATATGCGCGTGAAAAATCCCGCGCCGCGGGACAGCGGCTTTCGGCGTCGAGCGGCCGCGGATCCTCTGCATGATGCGCGTTCTTGATGTTGATCGGACCGAAGCGGGTGAAGGCGAGGCCGTGTCGCCCGTTGCGGGTCGGCATCACGCAATCGAACATGTCCACGCCGCGGGCCACTGCTTCGATAAGATCGGCGGGCGTGCCGACGCCCATCAGATACCGCGGCCGCTCGGCCGGCAGCACGGGCACCGTCTCGGCGACGATCTTGAGCATCACCTCCTGGGTTTCGCCGACGGCGAGGCCGCCAATAGCGTAACCGGGAAACCCGATCTCATGTAACGCCCGCGCGCTCGCGATCCGGAGCGTCGGATCGTCACCGCCCTGCACAATGCCGAACAGCGCGCGGCCAATAGCTGCGCCTTCGAATGCGCGCTTGCATCGCTCGGCCCACCGCAACGACAGCGTCATGGCGCGCTCGATCTCGGCGCGCTCGGCGGGCAGCCGCACGCATTCGTCGAGCTGCATCGCGATATCGGAGCCGAGCATGATCTGCACATCCATCGCGCGCTCCGGCGTCAGTTCGATCATCGCGCCGTCGATGTGGGATCGGAAAGTCACGCCGTGTTCGGTGATCTTGCGCAGCGGCGCGAGCGACATCACCTGGAAGCCCCCTGAATTGGTAAGGATCGGGTACGGCCAGCGCATGAAAGTGTGCAGCCCGCCAAGCGCCGCGATGCGCTCGGCGGAGGGTCGCAGCATCAGGTGGTAAGTGTTGCCGAGCAAAATCTCGGCGCCCGATGCGCGAACGTCGTCATGATGAACGCCCTTGATGGACGCCTGCGTGCCGACCGGCATGAAAGCCGGCGTATGCACGACGCCATGCGCGGTCGTCACCTCGCCGGTGCGCGCAGCGCCGTCGGTCGCGGTCAGGCGGAATGAGAATGGCTCGGACATGATGATTTCTAGGATGCACGAAACAACAGGCAGGCGTCGCCATACGAGTAAAACCGATAGCCGCGCTCGATCGCATGCGCATACGCTTTTTGCATCGTATCAAGGCCGCAGAAGGCCGAAACGAGCATGAACAAGGTCGAGCGCGGCAGATGGAAGTTGGTCAGCATCATGTCGACCGCCCGAAAGCGGTAGCCTGGCGTAATGAACAAATCCGTCTCACCGGAAAATGCCTTCGAACGAGCCGTCTTCGGCGGCGGCGCTTTCCAGAAGCCGCAACGCGGTCGAGCCGACCGCGACGAGCCGACCGCCTCCGCGGCGCCGCGCGTCATTGAGCGCCGCCGCGGTCTCGGCGCTCAAGTCGCCCCATTCCGGCTGCATGCGATGGCCCGATGTATCTTCGGTCTTTACCGGCAGGAACGTACCCGCCCCCACATGGAGCGTGACCCGGTGCAGCGTGACCCCGCGCGAATGCAAGGCCTCAACGATCGTGTCGGAGAAATGCAGTCCCGCGGTGGGCGCCGCCACGGAGCCTTCCTCGCGCGCGAATATGGTCTGGTAGTCGACGCTATCCTGCGCATCCGCGGCACGGCGGCCGGCGATGTAGGGTGGCAACGGCATGCTGCCTCGCTCGGCTAATGCCTGATCGAGCACGGCGCCGTGGAACGCGAAGGCGAGCGTAACTTCGCCGCCCTCCCCTTTGGCCTCTACCGTCGCGTCGAGTTGCTCAAGGAGGCACACCCGGCCCTCGCTGCCAAAGCGCACCACGTCGCCTACAGCGAGCCGCCTGCCCGGCTTTGCCAGTGCGGTCCAGCGCGAGCCGTCGAGCCGCTTGATCAGCGTTGCCGCGATCGCCGGCTCATAGTCACCGCGGCCAAGACGGCGGCCATGCAGCCGCGCCGGGATGACCTTGGTGTCGTTGACGACGAGCGCGTCGCCGGGCCGCAGCAAGCCCGGCAAATCGCGTATTGTCCGGTCTTCGAACGACACCGCCGCGCCAGGATGCACGACGAGGAGCCGCGCCGCGTCGCGGGGCGACGCAGGCCGGAGCGCGATGCGATCCTCCGGTAGCGCGAAATCGAACAGGTCGGTTCGCATGGTCGCCCGCACCGCCGCGCCGGCGCTTATCGCCGGTCTTTGACGACGTCCTTCGTCAAGCCGTTCGCAAGGCGCGTCCGTTACGGAGCACTTGGCGATCTCAGGACTCGGCGTCAGCCGCCACCTGCACCTTGACGATGCGATCGGGATCGCTCGGCGGTTCACCGCGCTTGAGCTTGTCGACAACATCCATACCGCTGACGACCTCGCCGACGACCGTGTACTGGCCGTTGAGAAATGCACCGTCGTCGAACATGATGAAGAATTGGCTGTTCGCCGAATTCGGATTGCTGGCGCGCGCCATGCCGACGATTCCCCGGGTGAATGGCACGTCCGAGAACTCTGCCTTCAGGTTCGGGTGTTTCGAGCCGCCGGTACCGTTGCCGTGCTCCCCGTCGCCGGTCTGCGCCATGAAGCCTTCGATGACACGGTGGAACGGCACGTCATCGTAGAACTGTTCGCGCGCGAGCAGCTTCATGCGTTCGGCATGACCGGGCGCTACGTCGGTGCGCAGTGCGACGACAATTTGTCCGCGCGTCGTCTCGATGATGAGCGCGTTGTCCGGATCGACTTCTGTAGGTGATGCGGAAGTTTTGCTTGATTTGGACACGGTGGAACTCTCTTTTGTCAGTCGGCAATGGTATTATTGCTGAATCGTGGCTTTCTTGATGTAGTCGAGCAAGCTGAAACGCTGCGCCAGATAGGCGTTACCCTCGGCTTGCATCTTGCCCTGGTCAGGTCCAAGCCCCTGCGGCGCACCTTCTCCGTAACCGTTATACAGGGAGTCGACGACTTTCATTCCGGACACGACCTGCCCGAACGGCGCGAAGCCCTGACTGTCGAGATTGTGGTTGTCGCCGAAGTTGATGAAGACCTGCGTCGTACGGGTATTGGGACCGGCAGTCGCGAACGTGACGAACGTTCGCTTGTTGCTGATGCGCACCGGATCGTCCTTGATGCGCGCCTCCCGCCACACGGCGGAAACCTTCGGATCGCCGTTGATGCCGAACTGCACCATAAAACCTTCGACCACCCGGAAAAAGCGCGCGTCGTCGAAAAAGCCGTTCTTGACGAGGTTGTAGAAGCGATCGGCCCCATTGGGCGCCCAGTCGCGATGGACCTCGATGACGAATGGGCCTTTGCTGGTGTCGAACGTGACCCGATAGGTCGGCGGCGCTTGTTCCTTCAATGCCGACGGGTTCATGAGACCCTGGCTCCAGCATTGCGAAACGCTCGCGAGTACGAACAGAAGAGCGAGAAAGCGAGTCATGTCATCTCCCGAATTGGGCCTCCTCAAGCCTTCGCGAATTTCTTCCCAAGGCGCGCAGCAATCTGGGGGGGCACGAAGGCGGAAACGTCGCCGCCCATGCTGGCTATTTGTCGCACCAAGGTGGCGGTGATCGGGCGGACTTCGGGTGAAGCGGGCAGAAACACGGTCTGCACAGCCGGCGCCATGGCGGCATTCATGCCCGCCATCTGCATTTCATAATCGAAGTCCGCGGCGTCGCGGACGCCCCGGATCAGGATCGTCGCCCCTGCCCGCTGCGCTGCCGAAACGACGAGATCGCCGAACGTTTCATAGACGATCTCGCAGCCGGCACTGCGTCCGAGCGGGCTGCAAATCTCCTCCAGCATCGCAAGGCGCTCTTCGGCCGAAAACAGCGGCGCCTTGCCGGGATGGATTCCGACGGCCAGGACCAGCCGGTCGGCGAGCCCTACGGCGCTCCGCACCACGTCAAGATGGCCGTTTGTAATCGGGTCGAACGACCCGGCGAAGAGCGCAACGCGAGGCATGCGTGGGTCTAGCCTGCTGTTAATCCAATCGCAAGACGAGGCGATCGCGGCTGCGGCCGCGAAAGAACGAAGCCACCCAAGCCAAATGATTTAAATGCGATCGCCGCGGAAGTCAGCCGATTAACGATGATCCCCGGAAACATCGGCAACACCTCGTATTTCCCTGTGTGTTTTCAGAGCAATAACGCAAGCGGCGCAAGCGTGCCGCGCATCGAAGCGGCGCGCGTTGAAGCCTCAGCTTCCGCGCAGGAAATCTCTCTTGATGCGCATGCCTTCCAGAATGTCAGTATCGACGGGAATGATTTTCTGCCCGTTCGCGTCCTCGGCGTTGGTCACTTTCACCGTAACGTCGGCGTCGTAGAAACCCTCCAGCTGCTTTGCGGTCTGCGCGCTAAACAGCCTCGGTGCGACCGTTATTGGCACCGCGACGCCGGGCAGCAATCCACGCTCGAATTTGTAGTTGAGACCACCCGTCAGCCATTTGCCGGCGCGGCCGTGGACCGTCAACACTCCGCTTACATAGATGCGGGAGAGGACGTCTTTGCTGCCATTATAGACCGAAAACTCGATGGTCGGCAGATTGCGGCGGTGATCCCAATAATATCTGGGGTGATCGACCGCGACAGCGGTCAGCAACTTGTATGCGGCGGCCGACCGTGCATCGCTACGTGAGATTTCGCTGTCGAGATCGGAGGCAACACGCCGTATCACTTCCGACCCGCTTCGACCGCCGATGGCGGGCCGGACCCTGTCGAGGTAGCGCATCCGATCGGAGACCGTGGCGAGCGTCACGAGATCGTTGAGCGCCTTAGGACTGGCCGACTGCAGCGCGTTGCTCTGCGCCGTATTGCCGAGCGCCAAAGTCAGCAACGCGATCTGCAGTCTCCGCTGATCCTCGGCGTTGAGCTTGGCGGTGATTTCACCGAGACTCTTTTGATACGCTTCGGGGCTGGACGCATCGAATGTCGGATCGAGATCGCACGCGGCCAGTGCGAGGCACGCCAGCAGGGCGAGATGCGATATTCGCATGACGGTCACGCGGACTGGGGCCGGCCGGGGTTCGTCCTCTGCCGGCGCCTGGTCGCTGCCTTAGCGGGCGATGATCAAGAAATGGTTGTGCGATTGGGACAATCATTCCCGATGATTAACAGGCCGTGGGCGCCGACCGGCCGTTCGCAACCAAGCCTCCCGGATTGCGTGGTGGGTCTAGCGGCCTCTCCGCGATCGCGGTAAAGCGTAAAGCAGTTGTGGGGCCTGCGATAACGAAAGCCTGCTCAGTGATTTGCCTCATCGACAACTATGACAGCTTCACCTTCAACCTGGTGCACTATCTCGGTGAACTGGGTGCGGAGGTGCGCGTGCATCGCAACGACAAGATCACCGCCCGTGCGGTTGCTGCCGCCGAGCCAGAAGCCATCGTGCTTTCGCCCGGGCCCTGCACTCCGAAAGAGGCGGGCATCTGCCTCGATCTGATTGCAGCCGTTGCCGGCAAAATCCCGATCCTCGGCGTCTGCCTCGGCCATCAGGCCATCGGGGACGCATTCGGCGGCCAAGTGGTGCGGGCGCCGATGCCGGTGCACGGCAAGCTTGCGATGATCCGCCATGAGGGCGCCGGCATTTTCCGCGGCATCAACGCACCGTTCCAGGCGACGCGCTATCATTCGCTCGTGGTCGATCGCGCCAGCCTGCCGGACGATCTCGTCGTTACCGCGGACACCGAGGACGGTCTCATTATGGGATTAGCGCATCGGCGCCTCCCGGTGCATGGGGTGCAATTTCACCCGGAGAGTATCGCCTCCGAACATGGCCGTCTGATGCTGAAAAACTTTCTCGACATCGCCGCGTCCTGGAACGCATCGACCGGACGGCGAGTAGCCGCGCCGCAAAAGCTGCACGCCAACGTCCATTGAGAGCTTGATCGTGACCGATGCATTCAAGGGGCTTCTTGCCAAATCCGCGACCGGCGCCTCGCTGACGCGCGAGGAAGCTTCGGCTGCGTTCGAACAGATGATGTCGGGCGAGGCCACGCCCTCGCAGATGGGCGGCCTGCTCATGGCGCTGCGCGTGCGTGGCGAGACGGTTGATGAAATCACCGGCGCGGTGTCGACGATGCGCGCCAAGATGCTGCGCGTCGCCGCGCCGCCGAACGCCGTCGACGTCGTCGGTACCGGCGGCGACGCCTCTGGCTCGTTCAATATTTCCACTTGCGCGGCGCTGATCGTCGCGGGCGCCGGAGTGCCGGTGGCCAAGCACGGCAATCGCGCACTGTCGTCGCGCTCTGGCGCCGCCGACGTACTTGTCGCGCTCGGCGTCAACATCAACCTGACGCCCGAGGCGATCGGACGCTGCATCGCCGAAGCCGGCATCGGCTTCATGTTCGCGCCGGCGCATCACCCGGCCATGAAGAATGTCGCTGCAACCCGCGTCGAACTTGGAACCCGCACGATCTTCAACCTGCTCGGCCCATTGTCGAACCCGGCCGGTGTGCGGCGGCAAATGATCGGCGTATTCTCCAAGCAATGGACGCAGCCGCTGGCGCAGGTGCTGAAGAACCTTGGCGCCGAACGCGCCTGGGTAGTGCATGGCTCCGACGGGCTCGACGAGATCACGACGTCCGGCCCGACCAGCGTTGCGTCGCTCGAGGACGGCCACGTGAAGACTTTCGAGATCTCACCGGAGGAACTCGGTCTTCGTAAGGTCAAGCCCGAAGCATTACGCGGTGGCGACGCCGAGACCAACGCCAAGGCGGTGCTGGACGTTCTCGAAGGCAAGCCGTCGGCCTTCCGCGACGTGGCGCTGATCAACGCGGCCGCCGCGCTTGTCGTCGCCGGCAAGGCCAAAGACCTCAAGGACGGACTTCATGCTGCCGCTCACGCCGTCGATTCCGGCGAAGCCGAAGGACGGCTCGATCGCCTGATCGCGATTTCGAACAATGACTGACATTCTCGCCAACATCGCCGCCTATAAACGCGAGGAAATCGCGGCAGCGAAGCGCCAGCGTCCGCTCGGTCAGCTTGAGCGCGAGGCTAAGGCCGCGTCCGCCCCGCGCGGTTTTTTGACGGCGATCGAACGCCACCTCGCCGCCGGCCACTACGCGCTCATCGCCGAGATCAAAAAGGCGAGCCCGTCGCGGGGACTGATCCGCGAAAAGTTCGATCCGCCATCGCTTGCAGCCGCTTATGCGGAAGGCGGCGCAACCTGCCTGTCCGTGCTGACCGACGCGCCCTCCTTTCAGGGCTCACTCGATCATCTGCGCACCGCGCGTGCGGCGTGCACGCTGCCGGTGCTGCGCAAGGATTTCATGTACGACCCCTACCAGGTGACGGAGGCGCGCGCCGCAGGCGCCGACTGCATTCTCGTCATCATGGCCGCGGTCGAGGACGCCGCCGCCGCCGAACTCGAGGCGGCAGCGTTTGCGTTGGGCATGGACGTTCTCGTCGAGGTCCACGATGAGGCGGAACTGGCGCGGGCGCTCCGGCTCAAGTCGCGGCTCATCGGCATCAACAACCGAAACCTCAAGACCTTCGAGACGACGCTGTCGACGTCCGAACGGCTGGCGGGATTGATCCCGGCCGGTCGTGTCCTGGTCGGCGAGAGCGGAATATTCGTTTCGGACGATCTCGCACGGCTCGCCAAAGTCGGAATTTCGACATTCCTCGTCGGCGAAAGCCTGATGCGGCAGGATGACGTCGCGGCGGCGACGCGCGCGCTCCTTGCCCGCAGTCCCGCCCTTGCTCCCGCCCGGTGAATTGTGGCGTCACGGAAAAAACTCACCCATCTCGGCGCAAGCGGCGAAGCCCGCATGGTGGACGTTTCGCCAAAGCCTACGACCGAGCGGGAAGCGGTAGCCAAGGGGTGCGTGCTGATGCAACGCGCCACGCTCGACATCGTCCGCAAAGGCGATGCGAAAAAGGGCGACGTGCTCGGCACCGCCCGCATCGCAGGCATCATGGCGGCGAAACGCACGCACGACCTGATCCCGCTCTGCCACCCGCTTGCAATCTCGCAGATCGAAGTCGATCTCACGCCCGATGCGAAATTACCGGGCATCGAAGTGCGGGCGCGGGTGAAGGTCGCGGGAAAAACCGGCGTCGAGATGGAGGCGCTGACCGCTGTCGCCGTTGCCTGCCTCACCGTTTACGACATGGTCAAGGCGGTCGACCGCGGCATGCGCATCGAAGGCATCCGGCTGATCGAGAAAAGCGGCGGCCGCAGCGGCCATTATCGCGCGGAGGAATAAATCGTGGCGGCGTTGCTGTCGGTCGCTGACGCGCTGGAACGCGTGCTCGAACACGCCGCACCTTTACCGGCGGGAGAGGTGCCGCTGTCCGAGGCCGCCGGTCTCGTTCTCGCCTACCCTCTCAAAGCGCTGCGCACACAGCCGCCGGCCGATCTGTCGGCGATGGACGGTTATGCGGTGCGCGCCAGCGATGTCGCCAAGACCCCGGTGCGCTTGAAAATCATCGGCGAGGTCGCGGCGGGCCGGCCCTTCGCTCGGAAGGTCGGACCGGGTGAGACGGCGCGCATCTTTACGGGCGGCGTGATGCCCGACGGCGCCGACGCGATAGTCATTCAAGAACACACCAAACGCGACGGCGATGTCGTCGAGGTGGCGAAGCCGTCGGCGAAAGGCCGCCACATTCGCACGAAAGGGCTCGACTTCACGGCCGGCGATACGCTCATCCCCAACGGCCATCGGCTTACCGCCCGTGACCTTGCGCTCGCCGCCGGCATGAATCATCCGCTGGTCCCCGTGCACCGGCGGCCGAAAGTTGCGCTGTTCGCCACCGGCGACGAATTGGTGCCGCCCGGAGCGCAACTCGGCCCCGGCCAGATTGTTTCGTCCAACAACTTTGCGCTTGCGGCGCTCGCCCGCGCCGAAGGCGCCAACGTGGAAGACCTCGGCATCGTCGGCGATCGCCTGGACGAGACCGTTGCAGCCGTGCGGCGCGCCCGGCAAGGCGGCGCAGACATCCTCGTCACATCAGGCGGTGCTTCGGTCGGCGATTACGATCTCGTGCAAAAAGCGTTCACCGCCGAGGGCATGGAATTATCGTTCTGGAGATTGGCGCTGCGGCCCGGCCGCCCGCTCATGCACGGCCGGCTTGGCGCCATGCACGTGCTTGGCGTGCCCGGAAATCCGGTCTCGGCCTTCGTTTGCGGATTTCTGTTCCTGGTGCCGCTGATCCGCCGTCTCGCCGGGCGGAACGATCTGAGGCGCTCGACCGACATCGTGATGCTGGGCTGTGACCTCCCCGAAAACGACGAGCGTGCCGATTATCTGCGCGCAACGCTGACCGAAGGCCCGCAAGGACTCGTCGCAACCCCTTTCCCGATCCAGGACAGCTCCATGATGGCGCCACTGGCGAAAGCCGGCTGCCTGGTGATCCGAGAGCCCTTTGAGCCGGCGGCGAAAGCGGGCAGCCGCTGCACAATCCTTAAATTCGAGCGTTAAGCGGTTGTTTTGCGCGAACGCCGCTTTCTTCACCTCAAATTAAATGGTTGCGGAACACATATGGAACGGATAGTGTCCGTTCATGATTTGTTTCGGCCGCCGAGACGACCAAATGGGGAAACGTCGATGCTGACGCGCAAGCAGGCTGAGCTCCTCCGTTTTATCCATGAGCGCCTCAAAGAGGCAGGAGTTCCGCCGTCCTTCGACGAGATGAAGGATGCCCTCGATTTGCGGTCCAAGTCGGGTATCCATCGACTCATTACGGCTTTGGAGGAACGCGGCTTTATCCGTCGACTGCCTAACCGCGCGCGGGCTATCGAGGTGATCAAGCTGCCGGAATTGGTGGCCCATGGGATGGCGGCGAACCGCACGCGTGGTTTCACGCCGAGCGTCATCGAAGGCAATCTCGGCCGTGTGCGCGCCGGATCCGAGGAAGATGGCGGACGTCCGGTTGCCGTTCCGGTCATGGGGCGCATCGCCGCCGGCACACCAATCGAAGCGATCCAAACCCGCAGTCACACCATCAACATGCCGTCCGATCTTCTGACATCGGGCGAGCATTTCGCTCTCGAAGTACGCGGCGATTCGATGATCGAGGCCGGGATTCTCGACGGCGACGTGGCGCTGATCAAGCGCAGCGATGCGGCAGACACCGGCGACATCGTCGTCGCCCTGATCGACGACGAGGAAGCCACCCTCAAACGATTCCGCCGGCGCGGCGCCTCGATCGCGCTTGAACCAGCCAATACCGCGTACGAGGTCCGTATCCTCCCGCCCAACCGCGTGCGCATTCAGGGCAAGCTGGTCGGGCTTTTCCGCCGGTATTGATTTTCTCAATCGCCCGCCTGGAGATTTTGCGGCGGTGGCGTCGCATCGCGCGGCTGCACAGGAACGGTCGCGTGCGGATTGGTTGCGGTATCGGAGTTGGCAGCGCGCGGCGGCCGCGGCGCCCAGGGCCGATCGAAGTTCGGTGGCCGCGCCAACTCAATCACGAAGCCCGGACCATCCCGGCGCAACGCCAATGCTCCCCGCTCGTGCCACAGCCTGCGGCCGATCACCATAGCGGTACAGTCGGGCGGCTCATCGCGGGTGGAAATGATCACCGCTGCGCGGCGGCAATCCTCCTCGAATGCGTCCGGCGCCACCACGTGGGACACGAGACGCCCGTCGCCAAGCTTCGCAATGCAACCCGACGGATCGCAGGCGATGCCGTCGCCAAGACTGCGATCGGCAACGTCCCTGCCATCCGCATCGGCGGCCAGCCATTCCCGGATGGCGAAAGTATCGCCGCCGGTGTGATGGAAGGCGAGCTTTCCGTCACCGCCGCGCACCGCGAATGTGCGTCCATCGGCGGCGACGAGAATGTCCGGTACCGGCGTGCGAGCCGCGAGCACAATCGCAACAACGACGAACGCCGCGCCGCTCCAGCGCAGCGGCGTCCTGAGCAGCCCGATGAGAAGGAGCCCGGCGGTCGCCAGCAACAACGGTGCGGAACCGAAGGAGGTCACACGGCCGAACGCTCCGGGAAGGCTCGCGACCCAGAGCGCAACCGCGTCCATCCACGCGATGCCGTAACCCATTTGCCGCCAGAATTCGGCGTCGAAGCCGAAGGGGATGGCGAGCACACCGAGAATGCCC
>CAVZSB010000024.1:0-6110 GCA_963777635.1 uncultured Alphaproteobacteria bacterium | reverse complement strand
TTTCGCCCAGGTATCGCGCAAACCGACTGTCCGGTTGAACACGATCCGATCCGGCTTTGAATCCGGGTCGCGGCAAAAATAGCCCTGGCGCTCGAACTGTACCGGCTCGTCCGAGTTTTGTGCGGCTAGCGCCGGCTCCAGCCGTGCATCTGCGATGATTTCAAGCGATTGCGGATTAAGGTCGGCCGCAAAAGCGGAGGCATTCGGATCGGGGCGCGTGAACAGCGGATTGTACAGCCGCACCTCTGCGGGCACCGCATCCGTCGCCGAGACCCAGTGCATCGTCGCCTTGACCTTGCGCCCGTCGGGCGCGTTGCCCCCCTTGGTCGCCGGATCGTAGGTGCAGCGCAGTTCGACAACCTCGCCGGCCGGATTCTTTACGACCTCGCGGCAGGTGATGAAATACGCGTAGCGCAACCGCACCTCGGCGCCCGGCGACAGGCGGAAGAATTTCTTCGGCGGGTTTTCCATAAAGTCGTCGTGCTCGATAAAGAGCTCACGGCCAAAGCGAATGCGCCGCGTGCCCGTGCTCGCGTCGTCAGGGTGATTGACCGCATCAAGCTCCTCGCTCTGGCCTTGCGGATAATTCTCGATGACGACCTTGAGCGGCCGCAGCACCGCCATGCGCCGCTGCGACGTCTTGTTGAGATGCTCGCGAATGGAAAATTCGAGCATACCGACATCGACGATGCTGTTGGCCTTGGCAACGCCGATCCGCTTGACGAAATCGCGGATCGCGGCCGGCGGCACGCCGCGGCGGCGGAACCCGGCGAGCGTCGGCATGCGCGGATCGTCCCAGCCGTTGACGTGCCCGCCGCGCACCAGTTCGGTCAGCACGCGCTTCGACAGCACGGTGTAGGTCAGGTTTAGCCGCGCGAACTCGTACTGGTGCGGATGCGAAGGCACCGGCAGATTCTGCAAGCACCAATCGTAGAGCGGGCGGTGATCCTCGAATTCGAGCGTGCAGAGCGAGTGGGTGACGCCCTCGATGGCGTCCGATTGCCCGTGCGCGAAATCGTAACTCGGGTATATGCACCAGGTCTTGCCGGTGCGCGGATGCTCGGCATGCAGAATGCGATAGAGCACCGGGTCGCGCAGGTTGATATTGCCGGACGCCATGTCGATCTTGGCGCGCAGTACACGCGCGCCGTTGGGAAATTCGCCGGCACGCATGCGGCGGAACAGGTCGAGATTCTCGTCCACGCCGCGGCCGCGATACGGACTGTCGATCCCGGCCTCGGTCAATGTGCCGCGGGTGAGCCGCATTTCTTCCGGGGTCTGGTCGTCGACATAAGCCTTGCCGGTGTGGATCAGGTGTTCGGCCCATTCGTAGAGGCGTTCGAAATAGTCGGAGGCGTGATAAAGATGCTGGCCCCAATCGAAGCCAAGCCAGCGCACATCGCGCTCGATGGCGTCGATATATTCCTGTTCTTCCTTGGTCGGGTTGGTGTCGTCGAAACGCAGATTGCAGTGGCCGCCGAATTCGTCGGCGACGCCGAAATTCAGGCAGATCGATTTGGCATGGCCGATATGAAGATAGCCGTTCGGCTCCGGCGGAAAGCGGGTGACAATTGCCTTATGCCGGCCGGCCGCCAGATCCGCGCGGACGATGTCGCGGATAAAATCCTGCCCCGCTTCCCGTATCGCCGGTTCGCCAACCGTCATGAGCCAGTCGCTTCCATAATGCCGCGGCGCCGCGTGCGGCGCGCCCGGATTGGACAAAATGGCAGGCGCGGTCAAGTCAAGTCCACGCGCGAGACAGGAACTCCTTAACTTCCTTTCGCTTCTAGCTGTGTTACACGAGCGCGCGCCCGCGAGGACCAAGCCGAGAATGACCGTCGTCACCCGTTTCGCCCCTTCGCCGACCGGCTTTTTGCATATCGGCGGCGCGCGCACTGCGCTTTTCAATTGGCTCTATGCCCGCGGCCGCGGCGGCAAAATGCTGCTCCGGATCGAGGACACCGATCGCGAGCGCTCCACGCAAGCCGCGATCGACGCCATCCTCGACGGGCTCGGCTGGCTGGGAATAACCTGGGATGGCGACGCCATCTATCAGTTCTCGCGTTCGGCGCGGCACCGGGAAGTCGCCGAACAGCTTCTCGCGGCGGGCCACGCCTATCGCTGCTACGCGAGCCAGGATGAGCTCGCGCAAATGCGGGAGGCAGCAAGGCGCGAGGGCCGCGCCAGGCTCTATGACGGGCGCTGGCGCGACCGCGATCCGGCGGAAGCGCCCGCCGACGTAAAGCCGACGATCCGGCTCAAGGCGCCGCTGACCGGGGAAACCGTCATTGAGGACCAGGTACAGGGCCGCGTGGTCTGGCAGAACGAGAATCTCGACGATCTCGTTCTGCTGCGCTCGGACGGAACGCCGACCTACATGCTGGCCGTCGTGGTCGACGATCATGATATGGCGGTGACCCACATCATCCGCGGTGACGATCATCTGACCAACGCCGCCCGGCAAAGACAGATTTACGACGCGCTCGGTTGGCCGGTGCCGGTGATGGCGCATATTCCGCTGATCCACGGCCCCGATGGCTCGAAACTCTCCAAGCGCCACGGCGCGCTCGGCGTCGACGCCTACCGGGCGCTGGGCTACTTGCCGGCGGCTTTGCGCAACTATCTCGTTCGGCTTGGCTGGAGCCACGGCGATCAAGAGATATTTTCCACCGAGGAAATGATCGCAGCGTTCGATCTGCCCCAGATCGGCCGCTCGCCGGCGCGGTTCGACTTCGCCAAGTTGGAAAGTCTCAACGGTCACTACATCCGCGCCAGCGACGATGCGACGCTCTTGCACGCCGTCGAGCAGCTCCTGCCGCACATCGCTGGCGGCGATGTGATCGCCGCGAAGATGACGCCGCGGCTCCGGGAACAGTGGCTGGCGTCCATGTCGAGCCTGAAGGAGCGCGCCAAGACGCTCATTGATCTCATTGACGGTGCACATTTTTTGCTCGCCGACCGGCCGCTTGCTTTGGATGACAAGGCTGCCGTTTTGCTCACGCCGGAGACGAAAGCGCTGCTGCACGATGTCAGCGTCGAACTGGCGCAGGTCGAACCGTGGACCACGGATGCGACGGAGCAAGCGGTGCGTGCCTTCGCCGAGCGCAAGGGCGCCAAGCTCGGCGCCGTGGCGCAGCCGCTGCGCGTGGCACTCACCGGCCGCACGACGTCGCCGGGAATCTTCGAAGTGCTCATCGTACTCGGCAAGGCGGAGAGCCTTGCGCGGATCGCCGACCGAACCAAACTCGAAAGCGCCACGCCGCCCGCGGCCTGATCCGCGAACAGCCTTGCGGCTCGGTTGTTCCCAAGTCTGCTGTTCCCAAGTCTGCGACAGTTTTTTAATACAACGTTGGATAGGCTAGCGCCGCCGCCGAACGCCGCCTATTTTCTTGCAGTGCCCACTGCGTTGCGCTACGCCAACGGAGCCGGAACAGCACTGCTGCAAGGATTTCTTTAGCCCCAAGGCCGCATGTATCGCCCTGTTGTGGCTGTCACACATTGAGGTGCGCTTATGGATGCAAAAACCGGCACCACCAATACCAAGACGGGCAAGCTGACACTCGGCGAAAAGAGCTGGTCGTTCCCGCTTTACGAGGGAACGATCGGTCCCGAGGTGATGGACGTCAGCAAGCTTTATAGCCAGACCGGCATTTTCACCTACGACCCCGGTTTTACCTCGACCGCAAGCTGCGAATCCAAGATCACCTACATCGACGGCGACAAGGGCATCCTGCTCTACCGCGGCTATCCGATCGAAGATCTGGCCGAGCACGGCGACTTCCTCGAGACCTGCTACCTGCTCCTCTACGGTGAACTGCCGACCGCCGCACAAAAGGAAAATTTTGACGACCGCGTGGTTCATCACACGATGATACACGAGCAGATGAGCCGCTTCTTTCAGGGCTTCCGCCGTGACGCACACCCGATGGCAGTGATGGTGGGCTGTGTCGGCGCCTTATCGGCCTTCTATCACGACTCCACCGACATCACCGATCCGACCCAGCGCATGATCGCCTCGATTCGGATGATCGCGAAAATGCCGACGCTCGCCGCGATGGCGTACAAATATTCGATCGGCCAGCCGTTTGTGTATCCGAAGAACGATCTGGACTATGCGTCGAATTTCCTGCGCATGTGTTTTGCGGTGCCCTGCGAGGAGTTCCACGCGAATCCCGTGGTTGCCCGCGCCATGGACCGCATTTTCACGCTGCACGCCGATCACGAGCAGAACGCGTCGACCTCTACGGTGCGGCTGGCCGGTTCGACGGGCGCCAATCCGTTTGCCTGCATCGCCGCCGGGATAGCTTGTCTATGGGGCCCGGCGCATGGCGGCGCCAACGAAGCCGCTCTGAAGATGCTGGGCGAGATCGGCACCGTCGATCGCATCCCCGAATTCGTCAAGCGCGCCAAGGACCCCGACGATTCTTTCCGCCTGATGGGCTTCGGCCATCGCGTCTACAAGAACTACGATCCGCGCGCCAAAATCATGCAGAAGACCTGTCACGAGGTGCTGAATGAGCTGGGCGTCGACGATCCGCTGTTCGACATCGCCCGGGAGCTCGAACGCATCGCGCTGCACGACGAATACTTCGTCGAGAAGCGGCTTTATCCGAATGTCGACTTCTATTCGGGCATCACGCTGCGGGCCATGGGCTTCCCCACCGCCATGTTCACGGTGCTGTTCGCGCTGGCGCGCACGGTCGGCTGGATTGCGCAGTGGAAGGAAATGATCGAGGACCCGCATCAGAAACTCGGGCGTCCGCGCCAGCTCTATACCGGCGCGCCGCTGCGCGAGTACCAGCCGATCTCGCGTCGGAAGTGACGCTGTTCAGCGTCATCGCCGGGCCGGCGCCAACGGGTCGACGGGGAGTACCTCAGTCCTCGATTATCTCAACACCAAGTTGCCTATGTCGCTCAATGTTGTCCTTCATGGCCTTGAGCGCTTCGGGCGAGTGCCCCTGCCAATCCGTGACCTCGCCCTTGACCCGCAGCGGCTCCCGGGAGCGGTATGACTTCGTCGGATTGCCCGGGTATTTCTTGTCCGTCAGATTGGGGTCATCCATAATCGGGCCGGTCGGTTCCACCAGGTAGATTCTGCCCGGTCCTTCGCCGACGGCCAGCTCGGCCCCCCAGATGGCCGCATCCAAGGTGCCGGTCAGATAGACGTAGGCCGCCTTCTTCCTCTGATCGTAGTTGGAATTATAGCCAGGCCCGATAAGGTCTCCCAGCTTCAGGTCGGCTCGTGTGCCATGGTAGAATTGCGGCGGGACTATATCGTCGGCGGCTGTCATCGGATCGCAGGCGTTGGGAGCGGTTTCTTATCTCCCAAAGCACCCAGCCTTTCAAGGTAAAGGCGCTGTTTCAAAATTCTTGATTTTCGCACCAATGGAAACTCGTGCGGCTTCGGGCGGCGAGACTACGCCGGTTGGCCAAAACCGCTACGTAAAGATGGAATTCTTATCTAAAAATGGCTGTACGAGGCGTGCGCAAACGCCAGCGCTTTGCCTTTGTGCCTGAAATCGGCACCCTCTCCTTCCCGCACCTCGCCGATCTCGGTTGCGGGAACGCCGGCGGCCTGGGCTGCGGCGTGGAATGCCGCGAGTTTTTCCGGCGCCACGGTCAAAGCGATTTCGTAATCGTCGCCGCCGGTCAGCACCGTCTCGATCAGGGCAGGCTCGGCCGCGAGCGCCGTACGCGCCGCGATCGAAAGCGGCACGCGCGAAACATCGATCTCCGCCGCCACCGACGACGCGCGGCACAGCTTGGCAACATCGCCGACGAGACCGTCCGAGACGTCCATCGCCGCAGTGGCATAGTGGAGCACCGCTTGCGCCAGCGCGTTGCGCGGTTCCGGCAGCAAATAACGCAGCTCAAGCTGCGCTGTCATGGCTTCGTTGAGCCGCCAGCTTTTGGCGAGGCCGCGATCGCGCCGCAGCCTTACACCAAGCGCCGCATCGCCGATGGTGCCGGTCACGATGATGCGATCACCGGCTTTCGCGGTCGAGCGCCGAACCATTTTGCCGTGCGGCACCGTGCCGAATGCGGTTATCGAAACCGACACCGGGCCGAGTGTGTGATCGGTATCGCCGCCGTAGAGCGGACAGCCATAG
>CAVZSB010000023.1:0-40734 GCA_963777635.1 uncultured Alphaproteobacteria bacterium | reverse complement strand
TGTAAACCGTTGGTCGGGAGTTCAATCCTCTCACCCGGCACCAATAAAATCAGGCACTTCTCGAATTTTCGGGGGTGTCAATCTTCCCAGGGGTCGATGGCGGAAAACCCATGGGAAGAAACGGCCGAGCTGGCGGCGGAGCAGGGGAAATCTCGTGAGTTGGATACCAGGATCGGCAGACTGCTCAAATCCTGGGCCATAATCATCACCGACGCCAATGCGTTTGTGGCAGACGTGCCGATCGAATGCCGGTGTTGCTCACTGAGAATTATTTTGGCCGGCGGCTGACGGGCGCGGCCGGAGCCGAACTGCTAAAAGCCGCCAACGACGGGGGTCATTTTCGCTGGATTGCAAAGGAGGACATGAACATGAATACGAAAATTTTGGTCGCCGTGATAGTTTTTGGTCTCGGTGTGGTGTCCGCATACGCGGCGCCGGAAACACAGCAGCTCTCGTGCACCGGCCAATTGATCGACGCGGGCGCAGTTCCAGGCAAGCCTTCGACCTTGAAATTGAGCCTCGGCCCCAAGAAAGACGTTGCACTCGATCTCGGCGAAGGCAGCATTAAAGCTCGGATGACGAGTGACAACGATATTCAACTTAAATTTAAAACCAAGGATTTTATCGGCGAGTATTTCCATTACACCGGGGACTTGTTTCTAATCTACAAGTCGGGAAAGCTCATGCACGTGATTTGTCAAAAGTAGTTACGGGACAAAAAAGCAGGCGCTCGCCTACGTCCTCCTTCGAGGACGAGTGCGGACAGCGGTCAGCGGCGAAGCTGACCCGCGACGCAGCACACTACTGATCGTCCGACTCGTGCTGAGGTTCGCTGTCGTGGACAGGGGACAGGCTCGGTGCTCGTGGCAGTGCCGCAGGGGCTTGGCCGCTCGTCTCCAACCTGCGCCATTTGCCCAAGCTCTCAGCGATGATCTTGACTGAGGCCGACGCTGTGTGTGCCAAGTGGGCATAGCGAGCGTTCGCCTGACGCACGCGCTCTCCTTCGGACTGCAGGTAGTCGTGCGCGACCTGCAGTTCCTCCATGAGATTTTCGATATCGGCAATGGACGTTGCTCCGGCAGCCAGGGAGTCCTCCGCCGATGACACCACCGGGTCGGCCGGCCTGTTGCCTCGCACGAGGGCGCGAATGCCCCCCTCAAGCATCTCTATTGTTGCGTCCGACGACTTTGATTTTGCGACATCCATTGGTTTCCCCATTTTGCGGTCCGCCAGCCAACCGACTTTGTCGTACCGCGGTAAAAGGGATGTTAATCATCCGATACTTGTCGACCAGCAGTTGCCGTTTCAGGTTTCACCAACGATCCCAACGGGACGGGAACGGTACGAACCCGACGTCGCGGACCCAACTCGGGCGCTGGAGTAGCGGCTTGATATAAGTTCCCGTTGCGTTCTCATAGGCCACGCGAACGTAAACTGATTTGTCTTTGCATTAAGCTGGAACAACCCGAGAGAAGGAACGTCGCGGCCGCGGGCGGTCATGATCCAAGTCTCCCTTCCTCATGCCGGCATTGCAGCATCCGCAGCGCAACAATCCGGACAGTATCCGCTTCCGACGCAGGCAATGGCGACGGGTTGCCGGTCATTCGGATGCTTTTTGTCGTTGGCTGACGGAACCAAAGATCCGCTCACGTGTTGGAACTTTGGTCGGGGTGTTTCAGTCAACAATTCCTTGAGCGTCCTGGTGACGGCTGGCGGGCTTGGTCGCGATGTTCACGACAATGGCGTTCTTTCTAATGGCCGCTTTTTTGGCGCTCGGCATCGTCGCCGACGGCCTGTGGGCACGTTGGCGCCACTGACGGCAGGGGAATCCGCTCCGCATCAAAGCGCAATTTACGGGGAGAAACGTATGCAGATGGGCAAATACTCGATTGAGTTGATACGCGGTGGCGAGGGCGCCGATATTCAGATCGTCCTTGCCCGCGAGGACAACCTGCGCATCGCGCGGACCCTTTTCAGTGTCATTACCGAAAAATACCCGGACCGGCTCGTTATGCTCTGTGATCGAGCGCTGGTGCTGGAAAGGCACGATCCGGAGACCATGCCGGCTTTATCGTAGCACCCCGGGGACCCCCCGGCCGGCCAAGCTGCAGGGTTATCAAGACCGAGGGCAGTCCAAACTCCTTGCCTGCAAGTAGCTGCTCCGACTTCGAAAAACACTGGTCGCCCGGCGTTCACCCCGGGTTCACTTTAAATACGACAACCTGTATAATTAAATTGTCGGTGGGGGCCCACGCAGTGAGGGCCACATGAAGACCCGCTTATTGATCGTTCTCACGCTTGTCGTGCTTGGGGTCGGTAGCACGTTGGCGACGATGAACAACGCCTGCAAGAGCAGTCATCACACCTGGTGCGCTCCGACTTCGGACATCCGGCACCACACGAAGACTCAGCACAGCTAAATCTGCTGCGCTGGCGAGGCTATTCGGCCCGAGCCTCGGGCCGCTTTTGGCGTGTGGGGCTAAACCCCGGCCCCACAGCCACGAATTCACATGGCAATACTTAGTTTGGTTCCGGTGAAGCGTGAGCGCGGTCGCCGCGTATCCAAGTCGCCGATCAGAAGATTTGCGTCAGGAACCCGCAGAGCGCCACGCTGACAATCAGCACCGACCATTCTGAAGCTTTCAGCGAAAACAGTCTGCCTTCGCGCGCTACATTCGTCATCATCGCGGCACTCGCCCCTGGAAAGTCTGTGAATCGCACCGTAGCGAATGCAGGCCGCAAAAGCTGTAGCGCGGGAGTCACACCGGCCAGCTATCGCCGCAAGTGCAAACCGAAATAGTGTGATTTCCGTCACACCCATCTACTATGCGGCGCGACATAAGAGGGGTGGGGCCTCGGCGGCAAAAACGCCGAGGCCCCGTGACCGGAGCGGCCTTTCGGCTTTGGGAGCGTGGGGGCGTACCCCGGCCACAACTATAAACAGGCGGCCGCTTCACATTGCGGCTGTCTGTTTGATCTTTGCGCTGAATTCCCCAACCCGCGCCGAGTGTTAACTATTTGCAACAATAGTGGCGGCGATTGGGCACAATTCAGCCCAAAAGCGGAGTTCCGCGAAAGTCGAGTTGCCGTAGAGCGAGACGACGACCAGACGACTAGCGGTCCCCGACGACTGGTGGTCCCAAGGATGCTTCATACGCGGCTGCTCGTCGGTTTCCTGATTTTGGCCGGGTTATCCACGGCAGCGCGAGCGGACTTTGTCTATTGCTACGCGGTCGGGACTGCTGACCAACGCCTTTATGCGAGCGGTGTTTTTGAATCCGATAACATCGCCGCGACTACCAAGGCATTTGCTCTTTATCTCGAGCGAAACGGAGTAAAGGCCGGAAGTGCGCTTTGCCCGGCCGCCAAGAACAAGGAAGACGCCCAGCGAAGCAGAGAAGATCTCATCAGCGGGCGCAAGGTCGTGTCGGTCCCATTCTTAGATTGAGTTGACCGTACCGTAAGCGTGAAGCGGCAACCTTCCGCGGAGCGCTGCCCTGCCCGATCCTGTGGACTCTTATATGAGAAAGAACAGCAGCGGATTTGCATGCAGGCGCTCGAACTCGTCGCACACGCGGCGGACGGCATCCAGATGTTTGTGCGAGTGCGATTACAAATATCCACGCATCGGGAGATTTTTTTGGGGCCATCCCCGGAACCGCCACCATCCGCCACTATCCGCGGACCGCTTCCTCGTTGGCTTCCGGAACGCTTCGGCATTCGATCAAGTATAGCCCGCCGGGCGCCTGTTTTCCTTTGGCATTTTCCAAAGTCGTTTCGCGACCGGCATTTGAGATTTGGCGGACAAGCAAGCCGAAACCCCTTGGCCATGGGATTAATTCCGCGGCCCCGGTATCGTTAATTAAGTCACCCTGACGCCCCCTCCTTGCCTATTTGATGCCATTTTCGGTGCGGAACATGGTCTGTATCGGTGGGGTGGAGCGGGGGCGTGCGGAGCGCGAGCAGCGACAGACTGCCGCGTTCCGCACGCCAAGTTCGGGAACAAAAAAAGCGATTGGAGAGGCTCGCGATGTTCCGGTTTTCTACGTTAGACCCCTTCGGTGTTGCGATGATGGGATTTGGTGTCCTGGTCGTGGCCGTTCTGGCATTCGTCTTTTGACGGTCCATCAGACTCTCAGGACATCCCGGCAATAGTTCTCGTTATCTTGCCACGGATGATCTGTGGAGATGCACGATTGCGGTTGGCGCCCCCGGCGGGTGGTCTTCATCTCCAAAGCAAACGGCAAACAGGCCGGACCCAGGCCGGGCCGACCGTGCAGCGCCGCCTAGAATCCGCTTAGCGCCGCTTAAAATCCAACGCTTAAAATCCAAGACGAATGAAAAGAGAAGTTGAGGCGGTTTCTTAGGCAAAATTCCATTCGGTGCATGTCTTCATTTGCGTAAGGCTGTCGCCAATGACAGTCACAACTTGGAGTCTTGCGTCATGCTTTCGCCGAAGCCTGAGGAGAGACGCCGGGCGCCCCGCCATCACCTTGGGCGGGTGGCGGCAATCATCTTTGGACCCAGCGCCGAGCAACACTACTGCCTCGTTACCGATATTTCCGAGGGCGGTGTGCGCCTCCATGTCAAGGAACTCAGCGTCCCCGACGAGTTCGCGCTGTTGTTCTCGCCCGGCGGGCCTACCCAGAGCGGCAACTACAAAGTTGTCTGGCGCCGCGGCCAAGACATTGGCGCGATGCTTCTGGAAACTGCCTAGCGATCGTCGCGGCGTTTGGATCGACGCCGGCCATTGGCTGGCGACAGGTCCTCGTCGTCCCGGCGCAGGTGTCGTCAGCCGCAAGCCCGTGCAATGAGCGGCTTGCCGAGGCCAAATTTCCGCGCTGACGACCGGTTCCCGGTTTGCGATCAAAATAGCTTCACAAACGTCATTGTCGATCATCCACTTTTGATCGCAGCGGCAGCCAAGGGTACTAACGCGCCGCGGCGTGATCAGGCATGAGTGCGCGGCAGGCAGCGATCATGCGGCCATGCCTTTGCCGGCGGCCAGGAAAGAAAACAGCCATGCCGATCATCACGCGCCGCTCGCTCATCGCCGGCTCGGCCATGACCGCGCTTGCGGCAGGCGCTGGCACCGCGGCGGCCGCAGCGCCGCCGGCCGGCACAGAGACGCCCGGAATCTATCGCTATCGTATCGGCACATTCGAGCTGACCGCACTTTACGATGGCATCTGGTACCGTCCGATCACCGATAAATTCATCCGCAACGCCTCCTTCACCGAAGTCGAAAGCGCTCTCGCCGATGCGTTCATGCCAGCCGACAAACTGGCGACTCCGTTCACCACGCTGATTGTCAACACCGGCAAGCGGCTTATTCTGATCGACACCGGCACCGGCGGCCAGATCGCGCCCAGCGCCGGCGTGCTGCGCGCCAATCTCCTCGCCGCCGGAATCAATCCGAAAGCGATCGACCTCATTGCCATCTCGCATTTCCATCCCGACCACATCAACGGCATCAAGGACAAGGACAACGAACTCGTCTTCCCCAATGCCGAGATCATGGTGCCGGCGGCGGAATGGAACTTCTGGATGGACGACGCCAATCTCAACGCCGCGCCGGCGGATCTAAAACTCACCTTCCGCAACCAGCGCCGCATATTTTCCGATATCGCGAAGAACGTGACGCGTTTCGGACCGGAAGCAGAGGTCGCGCCCGGCGTGATTTCCCTCGCGGCGCCGGGCCACACGCCCGGACATACTGTTTTCGCCATCCAATCCGGCGATCAGTCGCTGATGGTGCTGGGCGACACAGCCCAGCATCCCGCCGTGTTCGCGCGCCATCCCGAATGGCAGGCGGCCTTCGACGTCGACGGCGACGCCGCAGTGGCAACGCGGAAAAGGCTTTTCGACCGCGCCGCCGCAGATCGGATGCTGGTGACCGGCTACCATTTTCCCTTCCCCGCCTGTGGGCACCTGATCAAGACTGCGAGCGGTTATGAACACGTGCCGATCGAATGGCAGCCGAACCTGTAAAGACCCCATCAAAATTTATTCCCGGCGCCAGGTACTTTTTTTATCGAAGATCGCATTTTATCAAAGATCACTTTCTCTCGATGACACCAAAGCGTCACGCCAAAGACCCAGGCGATGTCGTAAGCTGAAAAAGGTTGACGCTGGAGAAGCCACCATGAAGCCGACGCTTTCGCTTGCCGCCGCTTTGCTGTTGTCCGCAGCCCTCGTCGCTCCTGATATTGCTCTCGCAGCCGGTGACCCGGACCCGCCGCCACCGCCAAGCCAGGGCAAGGGCACCAAGAAGCCGAAGGCCAATGACAGCAGTTCGGCCGAGGACTTCTTGCGCGGCTACCATGCCGCCTACGCGCTCATCTACGACAAGAACGACTATGTCGGCGGCATCGCCGCACTGCGAGCGCTGGGCTACGATGACCATCCCGACGTGGCGACGCTGCTCGGCTATGCCAGCCGCAAGCTCGGCCGCTACGACGACGCCAAGGTCTGGTACGAGCGCGCGCTTGCCGCCGATCCCAACCATGCGGTCACCTGGTCGTATTACGGCATGTGGCAGGCCGAGCAAGGCAACGTGCTCAAGGCCAAGGACGATCTGGAAAAAGTGCATCTGATCTGCGGCAACACTGACTGTCGCCCGTACCAGATGCTCAAGGAAGTCATCGACGGCACCGCAACATACTAGCGAATACGACTAGCTCTCATCTTTCCCGCCAAGCGGGAAGGTGAGAGGGGCGACGCCGTCACGCAGTCTTGCGTCTCATCCACGATCCATGCGTGGTAATCGGGATCGACGCTTTCGATGGGAATAACAAGTATGGCGGGCGTGGTGTAGGAGTGCATCTCCTTCACCGCGGCACGGACCCGTTCGGCGAGGCTTGCGCGGGTCTTGATTATCATCACCACTTCGTCGCCCCGCTCGACCGCGCCTTGCCACCGGTAGATCGAGACCATGCCCGGCAGGATGTTGACACAGGCGCACAGCCGGCGCTCGACCAGCGCCCGCCCTGCCCGCTCCGCCTCGACAATCGCCGGATAGGTCGTATACACGAACACCGCGCGTTCCATCTTTTGCCTCCCCGCAGCGCCGCGCCGCTGCCGCATCCGCCAAGGTCTAACAAACCAGGGCCCAGCAAACAAAGGCTGCCAAGCTAACGCCTCCCATGCCGCCGCGCCGCACCACATCGCGTTTCAAGAGCATCGCTTTCGTCGCCAGCGACACCCCGTCGGCGCAAAAGGCGCGGCGTGCGCTGGTCCGCCGCTATGGCGAGGCGCTTCCCGAGACCGCCGACGTCATTGTAGCGCTTGGCGGCGACGGGCTGATGCTCGCGACCCTGCAACGGCTCATGAATACGGGCAAACCGATCTACGGCATGCATCGCGGCACCGTCGGATTTCTGATGAACGAATTTTCCGAACGGAACCTCGTGGAGCGCCTCGCCGCCGCGCAGGTTACCGTGATCCACCCGTTGCTCATGCGTGCCCGCGACGCTGCCGGACGCATACACCGTCACCGCGCCATCAACGAGGTCTCGCTGTTTCGCCAGAGCTACCAGGCAGCGCGGCTGCGCATCCTCATCGACGGCGAGGAGCGGCTTGGCGAGCTCGTCGCTGACGGCGTGCTGCTCGCAACGCCCGCCGGCTCGACCGCCTACAATCTCTCCGTACAGGGCCCGATCATTCCCGTCGGCGCTCCGCTTTTGGCGCTGACGCCGATCAGTCCATTCCGCCCGCGGCGCTGGCGCGGCGCGCTCTTGCCCGATCGCGCCCGTGTCACCATCGAAGTCCGCGAAGCCGCCAAACGTCCGGTCGCCGCGGTCGCCGATCACAACGAGGTGCGTTCGGTTCGTTCCGTCGAGATCAGCATGGACCACGACACCGCGATGCACATGCTGTTCGATCCCGGCCATAGCCTCGACGAACGCATTTTGCGCGAGCAATTCGGGTACTGAGACTGGCGAATATCCGCTTCCGCCAGCGGTATGCTTAACCGCTCGTTAACAGGCAAAACCTTACCTTTCGCGGCGAGCGACGGCTTAACCCGTGCCCGTCAGGCTTTATGGTCCGCATCAATTTCAACCGTCTGCGCTTTCTCGTCATCGACGACAACGCCCACATGCGGCGCATCATGCGCACGCTGCTGCACGGTTTCGGCACCCGCGAGGTCTATGAAGCCGAGGACGGCGCCGCCGGCCTCGAAGCCTTTACCCACTTCCTGCCGGACATCGTGATCACGGATTGGGCCATGCCGATTTTCGACGGCCTGGAGCTGACCCAGATGATTCGGCAGCCGGGAGCCAACGCCAATCCTTACGTGCCGATCATCATGCTCACCGGCCACTCCGAGAAAAAACGCGTCGTCGTCGCCCGCGACGCCGGCGCCACCGAATTCCTCGCCAAGCCGATTTCCGCCAAGGCACTCTATGAGCGCATTCTCAACATCGTCGCCAACCCGCGTCCGTTCGTGAAGACCAAAAATTATTTTGGGCCGGACCGGCGCCGGAACGCCAACCCGAACTATGTCGGGCCGGAACGGCGCAAAGGCGTCAAGGCCGACGTCATCCGCCAGCAGCCCTTACTCGACAAGGTCTTGAGCTAGACCCGCAGGAGCGATCAGCAAAATGGCATCGCGCAAGGACAAGGCGCCGTCGGTCACGACGTTCGCCGACCACGAGGTGATCACGCCGCCGCACGAGTTGCGCAAAGCCCTGGCAAACGCCGCCAACCAGGATGACGATCCGGTGGCAAGGGCCGAGGCGGCTCTGGCGCAGCTCTCGGGCGAATTCGCCGACTGGATGCATGCCGAATGCGAGCGCCTCGAAGCGGCGCGCCGACAGGTCGCCAGTCTCGGCTTCACCAAGGAAACGCAGGACGAGCTTTTCCGGGCGGCGCACGACATCAAAGGCGAAGCCGCGACTTTCGGCTACCCGGCGGTCGGCGCCGTGGCCAAGAGCCTATGCCGCCTTATCGAACACACGCCCGACGGGACCCGTATACCGCTCGCGCTCGTCGAGCAGCATGTCGATGCCGTGCGGGCCATCGCGCGCGAGTATGCCCGGCCCGACCTGGAAGCCATCGCCAGCTCTCTGACCCAACGGCTGAACGAGGTTACCGACGAATTCCTGCGCGCCGAGAACGCCGACCGGCCGGATTACCTGGAAAGCATTTTTGCGCCTGGCAGCTAGCCAGGTTAGGCCGCCTCGGACTGATCTTCGAAGCTTTCGGCTACGAGTTCGTCGCAGAACATCCGTGCCTCTTCGCGCGCGGCCTCGGTGGCAAAACGGCGCAGCAGCGTGAGCAGCGGCGCCAATTCGCCGAGATCCTCGTTTTCACAACGGGTCAGCACGCGCTCGATCGTGCGGCGTTTCAATCGTGCCGCACCGCCCGGTTCGCTGACGAGGCCGCCTTCGCGCAACGCCTCGATCGCCTCCTTGAATGCCGGGTAAGTCGACGGCGGCAGCTCCGCCCGATCGAACAACGCCAATAGGCCCGTATTGCTGCTGTCGTAAATAAGGCCCGAGACGCGGTCTACCGGCATGTCGGTGAGCTCGGCCAAAGCCTCCTCGAACAGCGCGACGTTGCCTGACAGCAGCGCGCGCAAAATCAGGCCGGCGGTGAGTTGCCCGCCGACGCGCAGGTGACGAATGAGCGCACGCATTTGGGCGGTGGGAGTTTCAGCCGCAAGAGTGATTGTCGCCTTTTCGCAGGCCTCGCGCCCGATCCGCTGAGCATGGCCGGCATCGAGCCACTGGCACGCAGAGACGAAATCCACCAGCGTCTCCGATACCTTTGCGACCAGCGTCAGCCGCGTTGCCGCCCCGATATCCTCGCGCGCGAGCAGTGCTTCGCGAATGGCGGCGAGATGCCCAAATCGCTCGATCATCCGGTCGATCGAGATCGGCGCCATCTCGGCTTCGCTGTTTTCCGCAAGCACGAGGCACGCCTCTGCCGTGCCGACTTCTGCGATCGCAGCCGCGACCGGGCACGGCAAGCCGGCGCGGGACGCGATCGCCGTCTGCATGGCGCTGTTTCCCGTCGCTACCGCATCGACCAGATCGGCGTCGACGAAAAGCGGCGACAACGCCAAGACCGGCGCAGCGATTTGCGGCTGATCGGCTGCCAGCGCCAGCACGATGGCCGGCGGCGCACTGGGGCTTGCCGCCAAAGCGTCGGCCAATGCCCGCCGCACCATGGGCGAGGTGTCGTCGAGCAGCATCAGCATCGCGCCTTCGGCGGCCGCGGCATCGTCCTGAGAGAGATCGGAATAAAGGTATGCCCGCGCCAGCGCGGCTGTTGCTTCGGCTCGTTTGCCGGCGGGCGCCGTTCGCACCCAATCGAGAAAATGGCGGACGATCATTGGTTTCGCTCGCGCCAGAGGGGTTCGAGGCATTGGAAGCTTAGGCGCCGCGGCGTTAACAAATCGTTCACCATAAATGTCCTCTCAACGATCGACTTCATGATCCCTTGACCGGCACGTCCCTGAAGAGATCGAGCAACAAATTGGTGCCCGCTTTCGGCGTCGTTGTTGCAGCGGCGGTGATAGCGCCGGGCGTGCTCCACAGCGCGCTGACGACGGGCGCGAGCGGCGCTACGCGATTGCCGTCGCCAAAAAGGCCGTGAAAGATGGCCGTGTCTTCTGGCTTGTAGGCTGGAGTTGCTTCGGCATAGGCACTGGCAATGCCCGCGGTATCGGGAGCCGAAGCCGCACTTGCCGATGTTGCCGATGCCGCCTGTGAAGCAAAAATGCTCCGATCCTGACTGCCGCGCGCGACATCGTAACGAGCGGTGAGGACATCTCGGACCTGCGCGACGCTGCGTGCGGCGCCGGTAGTCCGATCGTAGAAAATCGAGGAATTGGCGTGCGCGGCGCCGGAGAAAAAATCCGCGGCCTTGGCGCTCGGGTCGGCCGCGGCCATCGTGAGCAGCCGCGCCGCACCGCCGGCGCCGAGAAAATGCGCGATGTAAAGCTCGCCCTCGCTGGGCGAGCGGCCAAGCCGCTCGCTCAACACCGAAGCGTTCACCTTGGTAAAGGCCCCGGCCATCAACGCGTTCGCGGTCGGATCGCTGCGAAGCGACAGAATCTCGCGACGCAGCGATGGATCGCGGACCTCGTATTGGCCGTTGGCATTCTGAGTGATGGCATCGGCATATCGACCGTAGCCGAGTGCCGGGCCGGCCTGTTTCATGGTGGCAAGCCAAGTCGTCTCGATGAACTGGAACAGCCCGCGCGCGGACGAGGTCGCCGCGCCGGCCGTCGGGTTAAGGCCCGACTCGACCTTTGCAGTGGCCAAGAGGTAATTGAAGCTCGTGCCGGTGGCCTGCGACGCTTGCTGAATGGCGCCGGCCACCGCCGAGCCGGCGGCGGAATTGCTGGAATCGACCAGCATGAAGGACTCCCCCTGTCCGGCTCCCACCGGACTCAGATCGGGTCGGTTAGGAAGGATTAACGATTATGGTAAACGGGAACTTAACGCTCAGGTCAGGGAGGTCGTCATGACGGTGCACACAGCGGCGCGGCATAAGCGCGGCGGAGTATTTTTCGAGGATTTTGTCCCCGGCGAGGTGGTCGAGCACCGCTACACGCGGACCGTCACGCAAATGGACAACATGCTGTTCTCCAACATGACGCTCAATCCGCAGCCGCTGCACATCGACCGGCATTTTTGCGAGCAGGAGACCGAATGGGGCCAGCCGCTGATGAACTCGCTGTTCACGCTCGGCCTGATGATCGGCATGTCGGTGAGCGACCTCACCGTCGGCACCACGATCGCCAATCTCGGCATGACGGATGTCAAATTCCCGCTTCCGGTTTTCGAGGGCGATACGCTTCACGCCTCGACAGAGATTATCGGCAAGCGCGAATCGAAATCACGCGCCGGCGCCGGCATCGTCGAGTTTCATCACCGCGCCTACAATCAGAACGGCAAGCTCGTAGCGGAATGCCGCCGCAGCGCCTTTATGCTGATGCGGCCGAATATATTTTGGTCTCCAAAACGCTCGCCGGATTTGCCCGCTCACCCGGCATTTCTACTGAGAGGCTGTGCGAAATGGCGCTTCGAACTATCATCTGTGGCGCCCTCATTCTTCTGAGCCTACCGGCGCGGGCGGAAACCCCGGCTCAATGGATAGAGCTGGGCGCTCGCATCCACGGTGCGTTCGGCGCATTTATTCCCATTGGAATCCGCATCGGCCTCGACGCCAAAGAACACATCAAAGCCGACCCGCGCGGCCTTGCTGTAACCTATTACACGGGCGAGAGGGCGCCCTGCCCTTGCATAGCGGACGGCGTGATGCTGGCAACGAACGCGAGCCCCGGCCAGGGCACGCTTGTGATCGCTCCAGAAAAAGTGCCAGCCGGAATGCTTGCCGTTGTCATCGTGCGCGATCGAAAAACCGGTAAGGGCTTTCGTTACACGGTAGCTGACACGTGGCTGGCGAAAGTCGTCGAATGGAACAAGACCCTCGATCCCGCGGGACGTTTCGACGCCGTGATGAAGGCTGACGGTCTGTTCGACGTTGCTCCGGCGCCATAGCCCGCAGCAATCGGACTTTAATTCTTTGCGCCGGCGATGGAATCAAGTCGCGCGACGCCTTGAGTAAGGTGGGCGTTCAACCGCGACGATCATCACACCCATCAGGAGCCCGACCACTCAGCGACGAAGTGAGGCAAAAGCCACACCCGGGCTCAATCCGGGGCGGGCGGCGGCCGAACGTTGACTTTTGATTCGGCGGCTCCAATGATGCTCGTTGGGGATGTGGGCGGCAAATGATCAAATCTTTGATCAAACTTGGCATTGGGCCCAAGCGCTTTTGGCGGCCGCTGGTCGGCGTGGTCGCCGCCTACGCCATTGCCGCGCAAGCCTTGTTGATTGCGCTCGGCGGTTTCTCGCTACTGGCGCAAGCCCATGACGGCGCGCCGGGTTTCGAGCTTTGTCTCCACGACAGCCAAGCCGTACCGGACCAGCCGGCCGGCGGCGCCGGTCATTACGGCTGCACGCATTGCATTTTCTGTTTCGCCGGATCCCATCACGCGGTAGTCGCGGCGCCGCTCGGCGTCTTCCATCGCGCGTATGTCGAAATCGTCGAAGCGCCGTGGGCCGCGGATATGCGCGCCCTCCCCCTCCTTCCCGCGCATTCGATAGCAAGTCCCCGAGGTCCTCCGCTGGGCGCGTGACGGCTCGCGGCCTTAAGGGCCGCTGCAGTGTTCGCCATGCCTAAACGGAGAAGACCTCATGCCCCGCCATCCAAGGCGCTTTAGCGCGGTTGCGCTCGGCCTCCTATTTGTCTTGTTATCGTTCTCTAGCGCTTCCGCGCATTGCTTTGTTGGTGCTCGATTTTTCCCAGCCACGCTGGCAACAGATGATCCCTGTGTCGCCGATGAAATGTCGCTGCCGACGGTCGGCTGGTCGAAAACCGGCGATATTCCCGCGGGGACCGAATGGGATATATCGGGCGAGATCTCCAAGCGCATCACCCCGGACCTCGGCATCTCGGTCGGCGAGGGCTGGACTCAAATCCGGCAGCCGGGCAATCCGACAATGGCTGGGTTCGGGGACCTTGAAACCACGCTCCAATATCAATTGCTCAAGGACAATTCGCACGAACTGGCAATGCTGTTAGGCCTCGTCGTCGATTGGGGCGGTACCGGCGCCACTAATGCCGGAATAGGGACGCCCTATAGCGTCCTCACGCCGACCTACTATTTCGGCCAAGGATTTGGTCAGCTTCCCGATACGCTTGACTGGGCGCGCCCGATCGCAGTGACTGGGCAGATCGGTTATCAGATCCCGACCACATCTTACATCGTGTCGCAGGCCGCCTTCGTCCCGCAGGTTCTCGCCTACGGCGGATCGCTGCAATACAGCATGCCTTACCTCAAATCCGAGGTGAAAGACCTTCAGCTTGCCGATTTTTTCAATCATCTGATTCCGATCGTCGAATTTCAGCTCGAAACGCCGGTCGCCAACAATTTCGGCAACAGCTATCTCACGACCGGCACGATTAACCCGGGCGTGATCTGGGTTGGGAGCTATTTTCAGGTGGGCGTCGAGGCCGTGATTCCGGTCAACGGCGCCAGCGGAACCGGTGTCGGCTTCCTTGGGCAAGTCCATCTCTACCTGGACGACATATTCCCCAAAACGGTCGGTCAGCCGCTTATCGGCGGCACGTCCGCCGCACCCGGCAAACTCACCTTTTAAGGAGCAACCAATGCGAACGCGATTAATTCTCGCCTGCCTCTTCCTGGTGGGGCTAGGCAGCGCCCTCGCGCAGGCACACGCCTTTCTCGATCATGCCAGTCCCCGGGTCGGCAGCACGGTCCCAACCGCACCTCATGAGGTCGCGCTTTCTTTCACGCAAAACCTCGAACCGGCTTTCAGCTCGGTGCAGGTAACCGACGCGGGCGGCGCGCGGGTCGATCAGGGCAAGGCGCAAATCAGCGGCAGCACTATGCGGGTCAGCCTGAAATCGCTGTCGCCCGGGACTTACCGGGTCCGTTGGCGCGCGCTTTCGGTTGATACGCACACGACGGAAGGAAGCTTTTCTTTCCACGTCGGCCACCCTTAGCCGGGCGCACCTGCAAATCGTAGCGGGCAAGTAACGGGGGGACGTTTGGACGACCCGTTGATCTACGTGCGCGCCATCCATTTCGCCGCGACGATGTCGGTGGCGGGCGTCATCTTTTTTGTCGTCTTTGTTGCCGAGCCCGCCTCACGGCAATCCGGCACCGCCATGACAATGAGCGCCGCTATCCGCGCGAAGTTCCAATGGATCGCCTGGCTTGGCCTGCTGGCGACGGTACTTTCAGGCGGCGCCTGGCTCGTGCTGGTGGCGCAGTCCATGAGCGATCGCGCTTTGGCGGACGTGTTCTCGGAGGGCATTCTTTGGACGGTGCTGTCGGATACGGGCTTTGGCCGCGACTGGATGATGCGTTTCCTTCTGGCGTGCCTTCTTGCCGGGTTCCTTGTGCCGTTCCTTTCGCCGCAGGGGGACAAGTCTGTCTGGCTCAAGACCGTCGTAGTGGCACTGGCGGTCGGCCTCATCGGCACCTTGGCCATGGCCGGACACGCGATCGGTGCGTCGGGTAGCGAGGGCTTCATCCATCCGGCGGCCGATGCGTTGCATCTCGTCGCCGCGGCGGCCTGGGTGGGCACCCTCCTTCCGCTCGCGCTGCTGCTTGGGGCATCCGGACATGATGCGGCGCCGGTCGAAGTTGTGCGCATGGCAACCTTGCGGTTTTCGATGCTCGGCATCGCCAGCGTCGCTACGCTTATCCTCACCGGCGCCGTCAACACCTGGTATCTGGCGGGCAGTATAGCCGCGCTGACCGAGACCGATTACGGCCGGCTCCTGCTGGCAAAGATCGCGCTGTTCCTTGGCATGATCGCGGTTGCCGCCGTCAATCGGCTGTGGCTCACGCCGCGGCTATTTCAAGGTGCAAACGCCGCCGCAAAGGACGCATTGCGCCAGTTGCGCCGCAATACTTTTGTCGAAGTCGCCGTCGGCGCCATTATCATCGCGATCGTTGCCGTTCTTGGGGTGAGCCCGCCCGGTCAGCTTGGAGACGTTATGCAGCCTCCGGCGCATCATTCCCATTGACGGCTACCCGCCGGCAGCGTGCATTCTGTTATCCCCCACCACCGGGAGCGGGAAGGAACGATGGATTCCATACGGTCGCTGCTGTTTGTGCCAGCCGATAGCGCAAAGAAACTCGAAAAGGCCATGACGAGCGGTGCGGATGCGCTGATCGTCGACCTCGAGGACTCGATCGCGCCACACAATAAAGCGCACGCCCGGCAGAGCGCGGCGGCGTTTCTCAAAGAGGTGGTCGCCCACACACCGCGGCCTCGGCTCCTCGTGCGCGTCAACAGCTTGCAGACGGGCCTGACCGACGCCGACCTCGACGCCGTGGCAGCGGCGGCTCCCGATGCCATCATGCTGCCGAAGGCGGAAGGCGGCGCGTCTGTCGCGCATGCCGATGCCAAGCTCGCCGTGCGCGAAGCGCAGAACGGCCTGCCGGACGGTCTCATCAAGATCGTCGCAATAGCGACGGAGACGGCGGCGTCTTTGTTCCTCGCCGGCACCTATGCGGGAGCAAGCAAGCGGCTGAACGCACTGACCTGGGGCGCCGAAGATCTTTCTGCCGAACTGGGCGCTGAGGCCAACCGGAAGGCCAACGGTCACTTTCTCGACCCCTATCGACTAGCGCGCGTGCTGTGCCTTGCCGGCGCGGCCGCGGCCCGTGTGCCGGCGTTCGACACCGTCTATATCGATTTCCACGACGTCGAGGGTTTCCGTCGCGAATGCGCGGAAGGTCGCCGTGATGGCTTTTCGGCAAAGATGGCGATTCACCCGACGCAAATTCCGATCATCAACGAAGTGTTCAAGCCGACGCCGGAAGCGATCGCGCATGCACAGGCCATCGTCGACGCATTTGCCGCCAATCCCCAAGCGGGCACGATCGGCATCGGCGGTGTGATGGCGGATCAGCCGCACCTTTCCCGTGCAAAACGCGTGCTGCAACGCGCGAAACTCATCAAAGCATCGCTCTCGACAAAACCGGGGCGGCATTCGTCCTAGAGTTCAAATGGCGCGGGGATTTGGCTGTTTGTTCGATTTCGCCGTTGGTTTGATTTCGCTGTTGGTTTGATGGCTCCGGTGAAAAGCCGGGGCCGTTGCGCTATTTGGCAAACTGTCGCGACATCCGCCAAAAGGCTATTGGGAAGTCTTCCCAAGCATTTCGAGAGCAACGGTGACGGCTCCCTGAAGGAAGTCGTCGGTTTCCGCCGCCATGTCCGTTGCGGCAAGAATCTTGTGGGCGAGCTTTATTCCAGCCGTGAATTCTCGCGTATGCCAATGGCCCATGGCCGGCAATAGCGGAAGTGTTGTCGGATCGGGTTCGGGATACACCGAAACGTAGAAATATGGTTCGTCGTAGTATTCGTCGCCTGGAGAAAACCCGACGCCGATAGAGCCCATCGTGTCGGCGTGCTGCGTCGGTAGCGTCGTCAGCGTGGCAAGGTCGAAGTGGTGCGGCCAGCAGCACACCGGTGAGGTAGCCAGCTCAAGTCCGATCATTCGTGCGCGCACGCGACCGAGCAAAACGTCGGCATTGGCGTACCATGCCGCCAGCTCCGCCAGGGCATCGGCCAATCCGGCCGGGCCATAGCTGGCGCCCTGAGCGATCGCGTGTTGCGGAATCTCGTATGGCGACGGCGCATCGAGATCGCGTGCATTAAAGCCACGCGCAGCGAATTGTTCGCCCAGCCATTGGCGAGCCTGCATATCCGGACGGCCAATGAGAGAAAGGGATTGCGTGCTTGCTGGTTCATTACCGTGCAGCGCGAGCGTGAGAGAGGATATTTGCAAACTCAGCCGGGTGCCGTCTGTAAGCGGGTGCGTGATAAATCCATCGAGGCCGTCTTCCCACCGCAGGCTGGTATGGCCATCATCCGGCTGCGGCGGGATATAGGCCCGCGCCGCCCGTGCCAGCCATTGTGCCGCATAGTGCGATTGCAGGCGGGCTTCGTGCAGTTGGCCCCGACCGACACCGTGAAACGGCCGCCACTTCAATCTATTCAAGAATTCCCCCTGTCCGCCGGACCTTGTCACCAGAATGCCGGCCGGCTCAGCGCGATCTTGCAAGGCCGCGGCCTTGGTGATCTCCTGCCGCCCGCCACGCGCCGCATTGAACCGCGGGATCACAACACGAATATTTTGAACCGAAGGCAAGTCTCCGCGCTCGCCAGGCATTTGCCGATACATGAGGGATAGAAACCGTCATGCCGAACGACGAAAACTGGGTCGACGTCGGTCCCGCGGAAGAGTTTTCCACAACGCCGCTCAAGCGCGTTACGGCGGGAAACGTGGAACTGGCGGTTTCCTTCAAAGACGGGAAGTTCGGGGCGATTTCAAACGCGTGCAACCATGTCGGCGGACCGCTCGGTGATGGTCGGCTGGACGGCGATTACATCATCTGCCCCTGGCATAACTGGAAATTTCATCGTTGCAGCGGATTTGGCGAACCTGGTTTCGAAGAGGATCGCATTCCCGCTTATCCGGTCAAGGTCGAGAACGGCCGCGTATTTGTAAATCTCGAAGCTGCCAGCAAGCGTCAAAAGAAGCCGCATGACCCGCATCCCCTGTCGCGCCAAGTCGAGCGGGCGCCTGGGCCATTACGCATCGCCGGCATTTCGACGACGGCCATGGACGCGGCAAACCCGCGCTTCTCGGGTTCTGATCATCTGCTCGGCCACGCCTTGAAGGCCACCCAGCGACCTCAAGGCCGAAACACGGCTGATAAAGCTCAACGACCTCAAATTCCGCAACTGCGAGGGTTACTACTCGAAGTCCGCGCAAGCCTGCACCTGGCCCTGCTCGATCACCCAGATGGATGCCAAGGATCAAATGGACCAGGTCTACGAGGCGCTGGTGCACTGGGCCGACGCGATCATCGTTGCAACCCCGATCCGGTGGGGCGCCGCATCGTCGCTCTATTTCAAAATGGCCGAACGGCTGAACTGCGTGCAGAATGCGGTGACGATCCGCAATCGCGTGCTTATTCGCAACAAGGTGGCGGGATTTATCGTCGTCGGCGGACAGGACAATATCCAGGCGGTTGCCGGCCAGATGCTCGGTTTCTTCGCCGAGCTTGGCTTTATCTTTCCGCAATTTCCCTACATCGCTCATTCGCGCGGCTGGTCGCACGAAGACATGGAATGCAACGTCGAGATCGTGCGCGCGTCCGAGGAACTGGCCGATGGGGCGGCAATGCTGGCCAGGCGATGCCTCGATCTCGCGGCTGACCTGATCTCCCGCGACGAAGCTCCGACCTCGATCGAGCGCGGCGGCCGCAAGGCCCACGCCATGCACACCTGAAAGCAAAGTCTTGCGCGAAAGGGGCCGCCGCTACGGCTTCTTGTTTGGATAGACGGCTTTCGGATCGAACACGCGCTCGTCGCGGAATTCGAGTGTAACCGCGCCAGCCGTGCCGATCGGCACCGCGCGATAGAAGCACGAGCGGCGGCCGGTATGGCAGGCGCCGCCGGCCTGCTCCACCTTGATCAAGACCGCGTCCTGATCGCAGTCGATCCGCATCTCGACGACGCGTTGCGTGTGGCCGGATGTTTCGCCCTTCTTCCACAACGCGCGGCGCGAACGGCTGTAGTACCAAGCCTCCCCGCTGGCGATCGTTCTGCCGAGCGCCTCGGCATTCATATGCGCGACCATCAGCACCTCGCCCGAGCCGGCATCGGTCGTGACGCAGGTGACAAGCCCGTCAGCATCGAATTTCGGCGTCAGCGCGGCCCCTTCTTCGAGGTCGGCGGCGCTCCCCGGAGGCGCGAATGCAGTCTTGTCTGGCATAATAGTCCGTCGCTGCCTGCATGACTCGGCGGCCGGAGCTGTCGCGACCGCCGGGCAAGTACCTATATAGTTTGTCGGTACTACCTGAACACAGCCGTCCCGAACAGCGATCTGGCAATGCTCAACGACGTCTATAATCGCCGCATTATTGAATTGGCGGGCAACATCCCGCGGATCGGACGGCTTGCCGATCCCGACGCCACGGCGACCGCTCTTTCGCGGCTCTGCGGCTCGACGGTCACCGTCGATCTGAAGATGGACGGCGACAAGGTGACGGATTTCGCCCACGAAGTGAAAGCCTGCGCGCTTGGCCAGGCGTCATCGTCGATCATGGCGAGCCACGTCATCGGCTCCACCGCGGAGGAGTTGCGCGCGCTCCGCGAAGGCGTCCGCAAGATGCTCAAGGAGAATGGCGCGCCGCCGGCCGCAGGCAAATGGGCAGATATCTCGGTGCTCGAGCCGGTGCGCGACTACAAGGCGCGGCACGCCTCGACGCTCCTGACCTTCGACGCCGTGGTCGACGCCATTGGCCAGATCGAGGCGAAACGCGCGGCCAAAGCCGCCGCGGAGTGACGCCGATGTCGGCAGACCCATTGTCGCTTGATTCGCTGTTTGATGCCTCCCGTCGGGCGCCGCGGCTCGCTGGTCGGGGTTTGATCAAAGCCTATCAATATACGCTCTCCCCGCTCGTCGGCTTCGACTGCCGCCACCTGCCGACCTGCTCCGACTATGCCGACCAGGCGATCGAGCGATACGGCCTGTGGGCCGGCGGCTGGATGACGCTGGCGCGCCTCCTGCGCTGCCAGCCCTTCGGCACCTCGGGCCTTGATTTTGTCGCCGACGCCATTCCGCCGACGGGCGCGGTGGTATTTGCCTTGGCGCTATGCGCGCTGGCGCGGCACCAACGAAATAGCCACCGGCAAATCGGCCTGAAGGCGCTTACGCCGCCGCCTGCTCCGGCGGCGCCATGAAGCCGGGATCGAGCGGCGTGCGCACATGCTGCGGCCACGATGCGGTCAATCTCTGCCATCGCGCCGGCATCGATCTTCCAGCCCAAAACGTCAGCCACCGGATCAAGTTGATTGGGATGGCGCGCGCCCCAGAGTGCGATCGTATTTGGCGCGCGGTCGAGCACCCAGCGCAGTGCCAAGTGAATTACCCGCTTGCCGAAACGCTTCTGCGCGAATTGATCGAGCGCCGACACCGCAGCCAGATATTCGGCAAAGCGCGGCGGTTTGAATTTGGGATCGGCGGAGCCGCGCAAATCGGTGTCCGGGAATTTGGTGTCGGCGCGCATGCGACCGGAGAGAAGACCCCGGCAGAGCGCCCCATAAGCCAGCATCGCCAATCCGTGCGTGCGAGCATAGGGAAACACATCCGCCTCGATGGCGCGCTCGAAGAGATTATACGGCGGCTGCACGGCATGGAGCGGCGCCACGGCCCGAAACGCATCCATCTGCGCCGGAGAGAAATTGCTCACGCCAATCGCGCATATCTTTCCCGCCTTGAGCAGTTCCGCCGTGGCGCCCGCGGTCTCCGCGATCGGCGTATTCGGATCGGGCCAATGTATCTGGTAGAGATCGATCACATCGGTACGCAGGCGGCGCAACGAATCGTCGATCTCCTTCATGATCCGGGCGCGGCTGCCGTTACGGAACGGCTTGCTCGCCTTTCCAGTCGAGCCCCACCTTGGTGGCCAGCACGACGCCAGCGCGCCGGCCACCTTCGGCCAATGCTTTGCCGACGATTTCCTCTGAATGGCCGAAGCCATAAACCGGGGCGGTGTCGATCAGAGTGATGCCGACTGTCCAGTGCCGTGTGAATTGTCCGAACCAACTCCGCCTCGTCGGTTCCGCCCCACATCCAGCCGCCGATCGCCCAAGTGCCAAGCCCGATGCGCGACGGCGCGATGGTGGTGCCTGGAATACGGAAGGTTTCCATTTCCGGAGTTTTAGTCATGTGGGATTTTCCAAAAAATCAACGTCGCGCCGATCGTTCCGTCGTCGCCGCCATCGGTCTTGCGGCCTTCCACCGACTATCCGCAGGATAAGCGCGCCGCCGGCAGCCGCACCCCGAGGCCGGGCATAGGTCATATTGCACTGCCGCATGGCTTGCCTTACCCCGCGCTTGCGCTACATATCGGCCAGTCACGCTTACCTGCGCTCGTTCGCAGGAGTGAGCAAAAGGAGCGAAAAATGGTCGCCGTGACCTTCCCCGACGGCGCACGTCGGGAATATCCGCAGAGCACCACCGGCCTCGACATTGCCAAGGGCATTTCGCCGTCGCTTGCCAAGCGCACGGTGGCGATGGCGCTGGACGGCAAGCTCGCCGACCTTTCCGATCCGATCGAGAACGATGCGAAAATAGAATTCCTGACCCGTGACGACCCGCGCGCGCTGGAACTTATTCGCCACGATGCCGCGCACGTGCTCGCCGAAGCGGTGCAGTCGCTCTGGCCCGGCACGCAAGTCACCATCGGGCCGGTGATCGACAACGGCTTCTATTACGATTTCTTTCGCAATCAGCCGTTCACGCCGGAAGATTTCGACGCCATCGAAAAGAAGATGCGCGAGATCGTCGCCCGCGACAAACCCTTCACCAAGGAAGTCTGGTCGCGCGATGAGGCGAAGAAGGTATTTCGCGACAAAGGCGAGGCCTTCAAGGTCGAGCTCGTCGACGCCATCCCCGAAGATCAGCGGCTGACAATCTACAAGCAAGGCGACTGGTTCGATCTGTGCCGCGGGCCGCACATGACCTCGACCGGCAAGATCGGCAACGCATTCAAGCTGTTGAAGGTTGCCGGCGCCTATTGGCGCGGCGATTCAAACCGCGAGATGCTGTCGCGCATCTACGGGACCGCCTTCGCCAAGCAGGAAGAGCTCGACGCTTATCTCAAGCAGGTCGAGGAAGCTGAAAAGCGCGACCATCGTAAAGTTGGCCGCGAGATGGACCTGTTCCATTTCCAGGAGGAAGCACCGGGCTCGGTGTTCTGGCACCCGAAGGGCTGGACGCTGTTCCAAACGCTTGAAAATTACATCCGCCGCCGGCAGTCGGATGCCGGCTATGCCGAGGTCAACGCGCCGCAGCTCATCGACGCATCGCTATGGGTGGCCTCGGGCCACATGGCGACCTTCCGCGACGGCATGTTCCTGGTCCAGCCGCGCGAGGAAGACGAACGCACCTTCGTCATCAAGCCGATGAACTGTCCGGGCCATATCCAGATCTTCAAGAACGGGCTGAAATCCTATCGCGATCTGCCGTTCAAGATCGCCGAATTCGGCAAGGTGCACCGTTTCGAACCCTCCGGCGCGCTGCACGGGCTGATGCGGGTGCGCGCCTTCACCCAGGACGACGCGCATATCTTCATCACCGAGGACCAGATCGCGCAGGAGGTTCTTGCCGTCAACGATCTGATCCTGTCGATCTACCAGGACTTCGGATTCGACGATGTGCGCATCAAATTTTCCGACCGGCCGGAAAAGCGCATCGGCGAGGATAGCGTCTGGGATCGCGCCGAAGCCGCATTGAAGCAGGCGCTGGAAGCGTCCGGCCGGCCGTGGACACTGAACAAAGGCGAAGGCGCGTTCTATGGTCCGAAACTTGAATATGTCTTGCGCGACGCCATCGGCCGCGACTGGCAATGCGGCACCGTGCAGGTCGATCTCAACATGCCAGGCCGGCTCGGCGCGTTCTATATCGACGAGCACTCGAACAAGGTGACGCCGGTGATGCTGCACCGCGCCATGTTCGGCTCGCTCGAGCGCTTCACCGGCATCATGATCGAACATTATGCGGGGCATCTGCCGCTATGGCTTTCGCCGCTGCAGGCCGTGATTGCTACCATCACTTCGGACGCCGACGACTACGCGCGGGAGGCCATCGCGGCGGCGCGGCGCGCCGGGCTCCGCGTCGAGGGCGACCTGCGCAACGAGAAGATCAACTACAAGGTACGCGAGCACTCGCTGGCGAAAACTCCTGTCTTGCTGGTCGTTGGCAAGAAAGAAGCCGCCGAGCGCACGGTCTCAATTCGCCGCCTGGGCAGAGAAGGCCAGCAGGTGATGGCGCTTGACGCCGCTATTGCCGCGCTGGCGCAGGAAGCGGTGCCGCCGGACGTGCAGCGGCTCAGAAAGGCCGCGTGAGGAAACGTCAGCGCGCCAACACCTCGATCTCGCCGTCGACGCCGGTGATTACCTTGAAATCGCGCTGGAAGGTTTTGCCTTCGTTGCGCGCGATGACGTGATAGTCACCCTCGGCCAGCACGACACGCGGGAAAGCGCCGATCGATTCCTTGATCACGTCGCCGCCCGGCGTCAGCACCGTCCACTGCGTATTGGCGAGCGCCTCGCCGTGAGGATCGTTGACAAGCTTGAGCGTGATTACCGCTGCGCGATGAGTGACGATAACGTCGGTCAGTTTTTGCGCCTGGACGCGGACGTCCGAACGAACCACGGAATTGCCGTCGCCGTAATTCGATGCGATGTAGTAGGTGCCTGCCGGAAGCAGCACCACGTCGCCGGTCATCACGTTCTGGGCAATGGGGCGCCGCTCGCTGGTGTCGAATTGGCTGCCATTGAAGACATCGAACGATATTTGCCCCGCCGGGATGCGGACATCGCCGACGCGGCCTTCGAGCCGGATGGCGCCGGCCGGAATTTCGAAGACTTCGCGAACGGTCTCGCCGCGCAGTTGCACCGTCTTGGCAGCGCTGGCGAGCCCGAGGCTGGCGTGAATGACGTAGTTGCCCGGCGGCAATGCGAAGGTCGGCGCCGCGCTCTTGTCTTCTTTGACGAGGCGGAACATCCCGGTGGCGTCCGGCTTCGCGGCGTAGATCCGCCAGATGAGACCTCCGCTGATTGCCGGCGCGTCGCGGCCATAACGAGCCGACACGGATAACGCCACCTGCCCCGCCGGAATCATCGGCACCGGCTGCACAACCGCCGGCGACATTTGCGGTGGCGCAACGAGGGAGGCGCCGGGAGATCCGGTGCCTGGCGCGACCGGCACAGGAACCGTCAGATCCGGCGCTGTGAGACTATGCGTTTGAGCCGAGGCATTGCTCGGAAAAAAGACTTGGCTCAGAAAGATCGACGTTATGAGTAACGCCGCCGCATAGCCGCGTCGACTTCGTCCCCTCCGCGCACCCTTGCCCCAGCTTCGCATGGCTTTTTTTTGATCTCAATCGCGGCAATTTCATGCCCCCTCGCCCGGGGGGTGCCCCGGATGGCCGCCCTAACCCATCGGCGCTTTCACCAAAAAGCAGCAAACGACTTGTTATGCGCGCTTTCGCCGCTCATCATGCCCCGGTTGACCGCGCTTTTCCTGGAGGCGGCGGGGAATCGAGGACCTGGTGGCACTTACGGAGATTGGAGCCAAGCCCGCTCAAGGGAGGGCCGGCCGTCCCTTGATCGGGCTTGTTCTTGGTAGCGGCGCCGCGCGCGGCTTTGCGCATATCGGCGTGATTCATGCGCTCCTCGAACACGGAATCAAACCCGATATTATCGTCGGCACCTCGATCGGCGCGCTGGTCGGCGGCTGCTACGCGGTCGACAAGCTCGACGATCTGGAAAGTTGGGCGCGTTCGCTGACGCTGCCGCGCATCCTCGGCTACCTCGATATCAGAATCGGCAGTTCCGGCCTGATCGGCGGTGGCCGCCTTGCGCGGCGGCTCACCGACGCGATCGGTGCGACCACGATCGAGGACCTCCCGCTGCGCTTCGCGGCGATTGCGACCGAAGTCGGCACCGGTCACGAAATCTGGCTGACGCGCGGTTCGCTGTCGCTGGCAATGCGCGCCTCCTATGCATTGCCGGGGGTATTTCCGCCGGTGCGGCTGGGCGGACGCTGGCTGGTCGACGGCGCCCTCGTCAATCCGGTCCCGGTGACGGCGGCACGCGCCTTCGGCGCGCGGGTGGTCATCGCGGTCAATCTTGATGCCGACCGCTTTGCGCGCGGCGCCACCATCGCGAGCCATGGCTCCGATCCGAGCGACGAACCCGCGCCGCCGCCGCTTGGAACACCGCACAGGGCGTTCATGGGCTTGCGCAACATGTTCGGCGCCGAGCGGGCGCTCAAGCGAAAGATATTTGGCGGCGACGCGCGACCCGGCTTTTCAACCGTCATGATTGAAGCGTTCAACATCATGCAGGACCGCCTCACCCGGATGCGGCTTGCCGGCGACCCGCCGGATATTCACATCACGCCGCATATCGGGCATATCGGCTGGCTCGATTTCCATCACGCCGCCCAGGCCATCGAGGTGGGCCGGATAGCCACCATAAAGGCGCTGGAGCCGATCGCCGAAACTATCGCCGCACTCGGCTAAAACAATCTGCTCCGAACGTCAGGGAATGCATCGCTACTGGGACGGCGATTGCCGCGCGCAAGTCGTCTGGCATGTGACCTGCACCGAACTGCAATTCAACAGACACGTCGTGCTTGCCGTCGCATTGGTGGTGGCGCTCGGCACGGTCGTCGTCGGCGTGCCGGGTACGAGACAAGTCGTTTGGCAGGTTGCCGCCTGCGAATTGCATAGCATCATGCAGGCGGTGACGTTCCCGCTTTGCGCCAGCCGAATTTTATCGTCGCCAACCGCACCACGCGCGGTCGCGCAGAGCACCATTGCCGCAAGAAAAAACGCCAAGCTCCGCATGCCGCCTCCCATCCGCCCGGACAATGTCCGGCATCCTAGCGCGATGAGAACCGTGGCGCATGATCTTTCGGAAACCCGGGCTTATTCCCCGGGGGCCGAGTGTAACCCGATCGCTATGCCGTCATGATGTAGTCGCGCATCGCTACCGACTCACGCTCCATCTCATGGACCCGATGCTTGACGATATCGCCGATCGATACGATGCCGACGAGGCGCCCCTGATCGACGACCGGCATATGGCGGAATTTGCCGGCGGTCATGCGCTCCATGATGTTGGCGACGGTTTCGCCTTCGTTGCAGGTCTCGACTTTGCGCGTCATGGTTCCGCTGACCGGCTCGTCGAGCGCTGCCGCGCCCCGCTCAGCCAACGTACGCACCACGTCGCGCTCGGAGATGATGCCGGCAATGCGGCGGTCGGCGCCGAGGATAATCGCCGCGCCAATGCGCTTCTCGGCCAGAACCCGAATCGCGTCGGCAAGACGGGCGTTCGGTTCGATGGTAACGATCTCGCGGCCCTTGCCCGCGAGGATGATGCTGACAGTCATCGTGGCCTCCCTTGCTTCACGAGGCATGGGCCCGCACGCAACGGGTCGCATAGCCGGTGAAGACCATGTTTTGGGTCGGCGCCGAGTTCCATCGGCGGGCATTAGATCGGCGGACCTTGAATTAGCTGGTCCGTCCTCGGCTGCCTGCGCCGCATTGCGGTGCAGCATCGAGTCTCGCCTGGGTCGCCCATAAAACCAGCGCTGACTCTCTAACAATATATAGCATGAAAACGCGGCTATGGATGATCACAAATTGTCAGCGATCATGCAGCACCGCCTGCCGGACGCCAAAGATCAGAGTGGTTTGACCTTTTGGCGCAAGCCTTTTGCTTCCAATCGGGGCAAGACCTCGTCGCGGAAGTACGGCAGTTCGTCGACATAGTTCACAAACGTGACAGTCGTCCCGGCAAAGCCGGCCTTGCTGATCTTCTCCAATTCGTCGGCGACCTGGTCGGGGTCGCCGACCAGCGGATAGACACCGTGCCCGGCGGCGAAACGGTTGCGGAAGAGCTTGAATGCTTCCGGCGGAAACGACTTTGCGTGAAGGCCTTGCAGCTCCATCAACCGGTCCACGGCGGGCCAATCCGCCTCCTTGTCGGCATAGTATGCGTGATACTCCTGCGCCTCCTTGGCGGTCGGACGGCACACCACATAGGTCGTCGTGAAAACATCGATGTCGCGGTCGTAGCGCGTCTTGGCATGCGTGCGAATATCGGCAACGTCGTTGCGCCCCTGCTCGGGATCGATCAGGACCGTAAAGAGAAAGTCGGCGTTGCGTGCCGCGAAATCGCGGCCCTCGGCGGACGAGCCGGCATTCATGATGGGCGGCAGAATGCCGCCGACGGGCTTTGGGTCGCCAAACACATGCTTGAGATGGAAGTACTTGCCATCCCAATCGAAGGGCGCGTCGCTGCTCCAGATCTTTCGCACAACGTCGTACCATTCCTGACCGAACCCATAGCGGGCCGTGTGCTCCGTCGGCAGCGGAATACCGAACATGTCGTATTCCGGCTTGTTCCAGCCGCAAACGACGTTAAGGCCGAAACGCCCGCTGCCGATCTGGTCCATTGTGGCGAACTGCTTAGCCGCCACGATCGGATGAGTGAAAGCGGTGTGCGCCGTGGCAAAGACTGAAATGCGCTGCGTCGAGGCCAATAGCCCGGTCGCCCAGGTGATCGTCTCCAGCGTGTTATTCTGAAACTCGGTTTCGCCGCCATAACCGATCCACCGCGCAATCGGCAGCAGAAATTCGATCCCGGCCGCATCCGCCATCACTGCGAGCGCCCGGTTGTGCTCCCAGCTCGCGTCCCATCGCTCCGGAACCCGTGTCACCGCCATGCCGCCGGAGCAATTGGGGGAGAAAATGCCAAGCTTCAGCTTGTTGGCATTAAACATCGAATTGTTCGGCCTGCGCATTTCCATTCCCCCCGATTAATTCCACGATGATGAGATGCAGCGCGAGAATTGTGCCTTAGCAGTCTCGAATTACAAGCTTATTTCGTGCGCAGTTAGCCGCCGCCCCGGGCGCCATATTTCTTCTGGGGCACGACCGGATCGAAAACATTAAAGAGGACCAATCCGGCCAGAAAGCCGCCGATATGGGCCTGCCAGGCAATCTGCTGGTCGGCCGCCTCGCCGATCGAAACGGAGCCCAGACCGAACAGCGCATTCAACCCGATCCAGGCGACGAGGAACATCAGAAAACGCGGGTCGCGGAATGTCGCGGCCAGCGACGCAGCCGGTACACGATACGCATCGTCGTTAATGCCGCCGCGCAACAATCCCAGCGGTCCGCCCTGCTGAAAGACAAACCGCAAGGCGGCGGCCATTGCGCCGGAAATCGCCGCCGACGCGCCGATCATCGGCACCATCGCACCTCTGTGGGTAATCAAATGGGTAAACGCGCCCGCCGCAGCGACTACAAGCATGAAGGCCACGTATCGCCACGCGCCGAAGCGGCGCGCGAGCGCCGTCCCGAACGGAACGAGCCATGCCACATTGATACCGATATGGAGGAGGTCGGCATGGAGGAAGGCATACGTGAAGAACGTCCACAGATCGGCGCCGAAGCCGCCCGGGAATACTTCGCCGGCGACGGGAGTAAGGTCGTAGCGCGCCGGAATGAAGGCGAACGTGAGAAGGAACCGCAGGTCTTCGGCGTCGGTCAAAATCAGCATGCGCAACGCATGCACGAGCACCAGCACAGCCACGGTCGCGACCACGACCGGCGGCACATTGAACATCGGCTCTGATCGCTGATTCACTTGGACGCACCTGAGGTCCCGCCGAGATAGGCCGCGGCACCGGCGGCGGCAAGCGGCGTTTTGCGGCAGTGGCATACGGAAAGCGGCGGCAAAAGAACAAAAGGGAGGACCGCAGTCCTCCCTTTTGCTTGCGCGGGGTTCCGCACACGACGCCAAAGACCCTAGGTTTCCCCGGATCGATCGGCGTCGGTCACATCCCCTCGCCTCCCTTTGTCGCAGGCGCCGCCGAGGAGCCATTGGCAGCGCAACGAACGTCGGTAAGGCCACCTTAAGGCCACCGGTTTGGCCCCGCCAGCGTCAACGTCTCGTTAGGCTTAATGGAAGGTCAGGACGCGACCGCACGCCGAAACGGCCCCGCGGCACACCGCCTGCTCCATCCGCAATGGCACGGCCAAACCCTGCGGTCCTTGTCTCAATTGGGGACAGAGGTGTGCAGCGGGGTAGCGCGCGTGCGGGAAGCGAGTCCGTTGATGAAACACGCCGCAAGCCGCGAGCTATATGCCTATTGGGAACAAAAACGCGGGACCCGCCGAGCGCCCGAACGCGCCGAGATCGAACCCGGTGCCATCCGCGGCATACTCAGCGACGCCTTCATCCTGGCGCTCGACCGCAGCGCCGGCCATCCGGTCCGCCTCGCCGGAACGCGAATTTGCGCCCTGTTTGGCCGCGAGATCAAAGGGGAATCGTTCCTCAATCTCTGGGACGCTCCCAGCCGCGACGTCATGGAGGGCCTGGTGTCCATCCTGTCGGACGAATGCACCGGTACTGTCGCCGGTGTTTCGGCCCAGAATGACGATGGCGAAAAGATCGACCTTGAGCTTTTGCTGCTGCCGCTGGGCATCCAGCGCCCGAGCTTCGCCAGAGCGATTGGCATACTGGCCCCGCTGAAAATTCCGCCTTGGCTGGGCATAAGCCCGGTCGGCGTGTTGACGCTTGGAGGCCGCAGGCATATCGGCGCGGCGATCGAGAAACGCCTGTTACCCCGCTTCATGGCGCCCCGCGGCCGCCGCGATTTCGTCGTCTATGAAGGTGGGCGAACATCGTCGGCTCGCCCTGAAGAAGACGGGCCGAGCGCCGCCTAGGGCGTGATCCGGAAAAGTGGAAGCCGGTTTTCCGAAAAGATCATGCTCCACCAAAACGCATGATCCGGAAAAGTGGAAGCCGCTTTTCCGAAAAGATCATGCTCTACCAAAACGCATGATCCGGAGAAACGGAAGCCGGTCGAACCGATAGGTAAAAAATCGCAACTAACGATACGGTAGCGGCGTTGCAGCTACCGCGTTGATTTTGTTGGTGTGCAGTTTTCTAATCGGTCCCGTTTCAACCCGTCAAAACCTAAAGAATCCGGAGGATTTGAAAACCAGTTTCGAGGCCCCTGCCCCTCAAAGTCTGCTGCGGCAGACAGGCGGCGAGATGGAGATGGCGGACGCCGATGTAGCGCCCCTCAAAACATTCGTTGGGTCGGCGTGCATTTTAGAGCAAAATTAAATCCGCTCACCACGTTTTCCGGCTTCAAAATGACCGTGCCCTTGGTATTTTTATACGAGGTCGCGTGGCCCTCCACGTCGCCGGTGATGCGATCTATTCTGCCATCAAAGACCGAAGAAGCTACGGATTTGTGGAAGTAGATGGTTGACGCGCTAATTTGTGTTATCTCGATTTCGCCGGCCAAAGGAAAACCCTTGATGGTTCTCTTCGTGAAATCGATGAGTAGACCAAGCGAAATCGGTTCGGGCTTTGCCCCCTGCTGGTAAGTGGTTGTTTCACCTTTACACGCCAGCGCGAGCGTTTCGGGGCCGGCGAACGCCAGCGCAACCGCACCGACCGTAAGAAACTTTAGCATACTGTCTTTCTAGCACGCTCTGCCAACGCCGCCGATCTCTGGCAAGTCCGTCGGCAATTGTCCCGGAATGAAAGACGGCCCGACCACCACGAGGGCGATCGGGCCGCTACGCACATCGCCTGAACCAACGCGGACCAACCGCTCACCCGGAAATCGGTTCCCGGAAATTGGCGCTGGCGCTCGCCGCGCTGATCCGCCTTCGACCGTCCCCAACGAAAATGCAACCCGACCACCAATGGCGATCGGGCCGCAAGGTAGCAGGGGAACGTCGGCTAACGGTCGCCAACCGTCCGCGCCTGGCTTCGGTTCCAGGGCATCGCACCGTTTTTCTAGGATTGATTGGGCAGGATATCGACAGCGCCGGTCGCGAAGCACCGGTTCACAAACGGGCCGGAGAAGTGCGCTGGAATCCTCTCCGGCCCTAGCCGACACTCCGCCAGAGATCGGTCGTATCGGTTGCGCAAAGTCCAAAGCAAACTACCGGAGCGCGCCAATAGTCGAACGGCCTTTCCCGAAATCAACATCGCCCGACCTGATAAGGCTCAGACCGGCGTGTCGTTAGCCCAAACGGTGAGCCGCATCTCATGGTGGCACGTACGGCAACGATAGACCCGGACGGCTGCGTCGCTGCCTTCGGGAAGCCGTTCGATGCTGGCGATATCCATCTCTTTTCCGCAGCTACATGCGGGCAACTCAGTGCAGCCGGGTACCAACAAACGCTCAAACCCAGACATTCGGTCACAGCCTCACGATGCGAACAGTCTGTCTGGTATCGTTGCAATGCACAAGCTTAAGGTTGCTTTGCAGCATTAAGGGGACTTGTACGTAATCCGACCGACGCGGCGCTGATCGTCGCCGAATGGTCCGCTCAATCGTCCGACCAGGCGGCTCGCCGCATATCGGGTGGGTTTCCGCGGTCGGTTGGTTTCCAAGTGGCCTTCAGGATCAATGGAGAGCCACCATGCATTTTCGCATTCGCGACGTGTCGGCCGACAGATGCGTCTGGTCAGTTCCGCCCATCGACACGGTGCCGGTGAAACTGCGCTGCCGCATGCTCGCGCTGTGCGCGTTCGACGCCAACGACATGACGGTCGGGGAGGAGCTTGTTGAGGGCAAAAATCTGGCAAGCGCGATTACGCTGTTGTTTGCCGATCGGCATGCTGCCTATCTTCACGTCTGCTTTGCCACCGATAAATGTTACGCGGCGCGCGTCGATCGATTCCCGATGCCGGAGCCCTTGCCGCCGCGCGAGAAGACCATCGTCGGCTAACGGTATCTGACGATCTTCGCTTCGGAATGCCCGCAGGAACCGCATTCGTAAGTGCGGCGATCATGATCCGGCTCAACGGGCTCGATCAGCGCGATCCGTAGCGGTTGGTCGCACTGCGGGCACGGTCCAAATGTCACCGGCAAGGGTGCGGTCTGATCGTCGGAAGCTTGTGGCATGCGGAACTTCTGCCGCCGCAACATGACGGCAGTGTGAATCGAACGGCCCGGCCGAAATCGGCACGCCCCGCTGATCGTCGCCGAACATGGGTCCGTTCATCGTGGACTGATCGGGGCAGGGTTATTTGTTACTTGCTCTAACCGGGCGCAGACAGCCTTGTGGCCACGCGCCCTTAGCGATATTTGACGACGAAGCTTTCCGCGTTGTTGCACTTCGGACACTCGAACGTCCGCTTATCGTGATCCGGCTCGGCCGGTTCGATCCGCGCTAACAGCATTTGGGTGCCGCATTTACTGCACGGCGGTCGCAGGATTGAGTTTGAGTAGGAGGTGGCAGGTTGATAGATCGTCACAGTCGGTCTCCCGGTTGACAGGCGGGAGCACAACCACTCTCAGTCACCGACGCCTGGGCGCAGCGCCGCTCGGTGATGGAACTCTTATACGCGAGAAAATGTGACCCGACCACCAATGGCGATCGGGCCGCACTACGCATTGCCTCAAGCCACGCCAACCGTTCAGGCGGAAATCGGTTCCGGTGACCGACATCGCCCCGCTTGATCGTCGCTGAACGGCTCCGCGCGAATCGTCACCCGCTAGGTGCTTTTCGCCTTTAGGCCATCCCTGCTTAGGATTGATTGGTACTGTGCGATCTGCCGTTGCAGGTCGGCTATCTTGGCCTCAGTGCGTCCCTCGAAGGGAAGGCCGATATTTAGGTCGCCGCCCCTTAGGCCCGCTAGGAACGTCTCTGCTTCGGCCAGCGTGGCCTTGATATCATCAACATAAGCCATCCGTTGGCCTCCTAGTCCGCGTGTGTCCGCAGCTTAGTTGCAAGTCGTAATCCCGCCATTTGTGAGGCACGTAACCAGCGAAGCATTCGGGGTTGAGTTGTTGTTGCAAGTCGTGATGCCGCCATTGCTAACGCAGCTAACGGTCGGAGGTTGGTTTGGTAGCGGCTTTGGCGGCTGGCCAGTCAAGCCGGGTCCGACTCCAGACATCACGGTAGGTACCGCAGCACAACCGACAAGCATCAGGCGGACAACAAAGCCGCTTGCTGCTCGCAACATTGTCACGACACTGGCCTATCCGGTACGGGACAGTCGATTGGACCATAGCGCAAAGCCCCGCTGATCGACACGGGCTAGTCGATCGCGATACCGGGCGGATCGACAGCGCCCGCACAGGTCGCCGAACGTCCGCGGATCGTCACCGGCCAGCCGCGCTGAACCGAAGGCGCGAAAAAAGAGCCCCGGCGGGTGCCGGGGCTTTTCAAGGATTTTCCAGAGTAACAGGAAGTAGGTAATGAACGCGCCGACCATAGGCGAGCCGCGGGCCAAATGCTGTCACCGAAATGCAACGCTGTGCGTCCATTCAGGTATCGTCGGCCGAACGGTTCCGCCGAAATCGACAGCGCCGCCCCTGCTGTTATTGCATGTCAGCATCTTGTATTTGCCGCAGCTACCCACCATATCTGGTGTCGGATACGGCTCAAATCGCACATATCACGCCATGCTGAGGATGTTAACAATGCTGCCGCCAATACCACATTCTGGCGGATTTGACCCGGTGTCGGGATGGACCTCAGTATCCGCGCTCGTGAAGGAAGCCGCACACTGTAACGCCTCCGCCGACCAGATGGACGTCCACTGCGAAACTACGCGATGCCGTTCACGCCGTTCTCCGAACGCTCAAGGCACATGCCAGTCGAGATTACCGAACAGCCTGGGCGCGGGGCATGGTGCTTCTGGTGCGTAGGGCGATCTAGAAGCCGGTGAAAATGATGCTGAGCGTTACGCTTTTTCCGACGGTCGGAGCGTCGTCGGCGAAAATCGGGCAGAAACGCTGGGATATCAAGATACTTACGCGGAATCCGGCGCTGTCACGCACGTAAGTACAGAATGCAGACAGTGAGCACCTATCTCACTGAACGAGGGAGGCGCCGAAAAGAGGCGTGGCAGGATTTGACCTTTCCATTTCTCGCTTGGTCCTATCCTTCGTGCAGCCTCAGCAAAGAGACAGTAGGTGCGAAGAAATATCTGACGACAACGAAATGGCGATGGCGGCGTAACAACAAACATTCCTGCCACGCAACCCTCTCAGCCAATCAGGCCGATCGCGCTTGAGACGGGAGGACAACCTGTCCTTTTTTGGAGATGGTCGGGACCGCCGAAGGAGCGTGTGACCTCATTCTGGGCGGTCCCGTGCGAGCCGAGCTTGGCTGTCAGGGGCCACGGGCTTTGCGCTCAGACCGCGATGCAGCAAATACCAGTTGCGAGCGACTCGGCGAGTCCGAAAGCAAATAAACCTTAAGCGGCGTCCCTAACAAACAAAGTGAACTTCCGCGCGACCTGTCTAACTTCGCCGCTACGGGCGTCGCAGACCCGCCAAAAGGAAAAGCCCCGCACGTACACGCGGGGCTTAGACGGGCATCGGGGTTTGCTGGGGGGCAAGGGAGCTTCGGCCCGTCCGCAGCATCAACGTTCCACAGGCGGCTAGGTTCCGAATAAATAACGTGCTCGGCATGGGCCGGGAACGGGGCACGCCGGGCATGCGCTGCGACGTGGAAGGGTGGTGACGAACGTCGCGACCAAAGAAACCAACGACGAAGCCGAAGTGTCGTTCCCGCATTGCGTCGGCGCACTGACACGCATTTTCAATCACGGAGATTTTCAGGTGACCAATAAAGTTGTGGGGACAGTTCGGTTCATTTCGCAAGACAAGCGCTTTGGTTTCATCGCGCGCGACGATGGCGGCGAAGATTGTTATCTCGGCGCCAAGGCGCTTTTTGATGCCGGTTTGAAAATGCCAGAACGTGGCGTGCGTCTCGCGTTCAACATTCTCACCGGCCAAAAAGGCGGTCGCGCGACAGATTTGGAGCTGGTCTGATGTTGTTCAACAAACCCAAGGCACCCATCGCCGATCGCGCACAAGTCGCGGCGACTTGCAAGGTTCGCCTTGATGCGGCGATAGCTGATGCCCAACGTGTTATGAGCGCTCGCGTTCTCGCGACGTGGCTCGAGGACAGGGCGGAGGCGATCCGCGTTCAAGACGCGATCACCCGGCCGCTGTTCTAGCCATGCTACTAACATTCATAGCGGGCATGATCTGCGGCACTGCGATGCTCGGCTTGGCCGCAAGTTGGTGGGCCAATCGAGCCGATGACGCAAGGCGGGAACGCAAATCAGGCACTCGGCCGAGGGCGTCTCAATAAATCGTAGTGCCCAGCCGCAAACGCTTGCCGAGGCGACGGCGATATTCCGCACAGTGGATGGTCAAGCATGACCGGCAAAATGATCAAGCCAACGGCGCCGCCCGAGCCGTTCTCGAAACAATGGCTGGCGGACTTTCGCGTAACGCAGCGATTGCGCGACGAATATTTTGACGACGCGCATTGCCAGCCGCCAAGTCGGATATTTGAAACGCCGCTTGAACGAAAGGAACCGTCATGATCCTCGCCGCTTTTCTTCGGGCGGCTGCGGTTTCGGTGCTGAGGGATCGACAAACTCTCCCTCTACCACGGTATTTTCGTTCACTTGGAACGACTTTCCGTCAAGCTTGTCCGGGCGTTCCTGGTGAGCGGGCTGCGGCTTTGGTTGGCTCTCGTCTGCTTTGGCCATCACGTCCTCCATTTGGTGGGCTACAACGCCCCGCCCTCAGATGGGTTCCGATTATTGTGTACCACGGTGGGGAGATCGAACGGGCAACCTTCTTGCTGCGCCGGCCACTATGGGCCGGAAATAATGCGCCAACAACTCTGCCATCTCAGGCGGCAGCTCTTGGTCGGGTTGCTACGTCGACCGTAATTCGTCGCCGATCGCCTTCCGGGTAGCCGGAGGTAGTGTTGGCGTGGCCTCTATGGCTCGTAGGCGAAGGTACTTACTGGCCATTTCTCTGATATTCGATCTGCGGTGGCGCGCGCCGCGTGCCGTCCTAGAGGATCGTAATGGACAGTCGACATCGATCGTTCCGAGCTTTTCGGAAAGGCTGCATCGTATTCTTAACAAGTTGCAACGAAGCAACACATGGTCGGCTCAGTCCAGGACAAAGCGACGAGGGAGTCCGACCGCGACCGCCTCATTGTGCGCACACGTTATGGAGTTGTGATGGCCGCCCGTCGAAACTGGCTCCCGAGGTGCGGTGCCTTCGCCAGGTCCACGGGTCTGCCGTGTCGGCGAAAGCCGGTAATGACCGAAGACGGTCGAGTCCGAAATGGCAGATGTTTGAATCATGGGGGACAAAGTACGGGGCCACGATGGTGCCACCCCACCCACGTCCATGTTACTGAAACCAACTGTCTGATGGCTCCAAAAGAGCGGCGCGGTGACACAGACACATATTTTTCGATTTCCACTTTAGACACCCCCCCGTCTCCATTTTTAGGAGGGGTACCCGTATCGATTTAAACAAGACCCCCGGCATATCAAAAAATATCGACATGCCGGTATATATTTTTCAACCTCAAGGATTTTTTCACATGAGCGACCAAACAAAACCTGACATTTTAACTGACGTGTACGGCAACAAACCGCCTCGTGCTGCGGAATTCGGTAAAGGCGCAACGACGCTCGCCGAAGTCAAAGACGCAACCGAAGCGCGCCGCAATGCCCGCCCCGGCGAATTCGATCACAAACGCTAATCACCACACCCAAAGGATTTTTCAAAGTGATAAACATTTCCGACATCAAACACATTTCTGCCGCCGATCGTCACAAGGCCGCCGATGCGCCGCGACCTCAAGATAAGCATTCACGGCTTGCGCGCTACGGCGATCCTCGACCGGCGCTCTGCCGGTACGGAGGACGGAGCCATCGCGGATGAGATTGGCATGTCGGTGCATATGGTGTCCCGCTATCTGCGCTTCGCTGATCGCACCGCATCGGCGCGAGCGAGTCGCGATCGCCGTGAACGAAAGCAGGCTGGATTTGAAAACTTGGCCGAAATTGTAAACTAGCGGCCCGTAACCCTTTGAAACATTGAACCTATCCAAAGTCATATTTAACGATACGTTAACGTAGCCAGCCTAGGGTTCCTGCCAAATACGGCAGGCAGCGGTGATGGCGGTACCACAACTAAAGCCGGCTATACGGGCGCTCAACGAAGAGCGTCGCCGTTTCCAGCGCGTGCGCGTCGACCTTCTGGGCCGTTACATGCTGCCGGACCGGCGCGAATTCCCGTGTCAGGTGGTGAATATGTCGCCGGGCGGCATGGCTCTGATCGCTCCGGTCGCAGCGCAGCCCGGCGAACGGGTCATCGCTTACGTTGATCATCTGGGCCGCCTCGAGGGTCACGTCGCGCGCAGCCTTCCGAACGGCTTTGCAATGACGATCTCGGCAACGGCGCGCAAACGCGACAAGCTCGCCGCGCAACTGACATGGCTCGCCAACCGCAACATTCTCGGCCTGCCGGAAGACCGCCGCCACGGCCGTATCGCGCCGCGTAACCCGGTTGCGCGGCTGATCCTGCCGAACGGCATCAACGTCAGTTGCCGCATCATCGACGTCTCGCAATCGGGCGCGGGCGTCGCCACCGATCAGCGTCCGCCGATCGGCGCGCTGGTTACGCTGGGCAAGGTGCAAGGCCGCGTAGTGCGTCATCTCGAAGACGGTTTCGCCATCGAGTTCACGCGGTTGCAGCATCCCGATTTCGTCGAAGACGCGATCAGCGGCAGCTAAATATCCGCCATCCGCTGCGCCGAACATTCACTCATGCGTCAGGCCGCCAGAAAGCTTGCGACCATCGGCTTTAGGACATCGAGCCGCTCGACTTGCGGAACGTGACCGCAATCCTTGATGATTTCGACGCGGGAATTGGCGATGCGCTGAGCGAACTCCTTGGCGTAGACCGACGAGATCAGCGCATCATCCTCGCCCCAGATAATCAGGGTGTCGGCCTTGATTCGATGGATCCGCTTCTTCAAGCCCTTGTCGGGTATCGGCCAGACGAACTTTCCGGTCGCGCCGAGCGCCCAGACCAGATCGGCGACGAGCGTCGCCGCTTCCTTGGGATCGTCCGGCATCTTGATCGCTTTCTGCACCGGCTCCGAGTTGAGATGCTTGTACAATGTCGCCAATAATTTCTCCGGCGGCATAAGCATATACGGCGCGACCGGGGCGTCGTCGCGCCACAAGCCGATGGGGTCGAGCAGAACGATCTTGCTGATACGATCGGGACGATGCGCGGCGAGCTCGCACGCCATCATCCCGCCGAACGACGTGCCAACGACAGGCACCGATGACAGTTTGAGAGCGTCGAGAATCTCGTCGTAAATGAGCACGAGATCCCACAGGGTCTCGACCTGATAGATCGACTCGCGAACGGTATCGCCGGTGCCGGGATGATGAGGAGCGTGCACCGTAAAGTGCTCGGTCAGCCCTTCGACGAAATCGTCCCAGATCGGCCCACCCGCCGCGTGCAGGTAGACAAGCGGCGGACCATTGCCGGCAATCTTCACCTTTGCCTCGAAGTTGCAATGCCGTATCGGGATCGTTCGCACAGTCGGAGCATCAGCCATGTTTCACATCCGATCTGAAAAAGAGGTCTTGGCGATAGCGACGCGATCGCGGAGCGACCGCGAGGGATATCAGGCGGTGGCCATGTCGCGCTGTCGCGCCGGGCGAACTGCGTAACCGCTTTGGCCACCACGAATTCTCCCAATTCTTGTCCTCCCAGATGCTCTGAAGGTGCGGCAGCACCTCGCGCCCGAACAGGTTGATATTCTCCTCGGCAAGCCCGTGCGGCATCGATCCGAACTGAAGCGCCACCATGAGGTGGCCGACATTCAGCCGCTTGACCATCGCCTCAAGCTTTTGGCGGACGGTCGCCGGGCTGCCGACGACGACGAAGCCGTTCTCGATCATGTCCCTGGCTTTCAACGGCTTCAGTTCAATGGAGAGGTCGCTAAATTGCAGGAAGTTCTTTCCGCCGCTGAGGACGTTCAAAAGACTCCTGTAGTCGACGTAACCGGGCGGAGCCACGTATCCTTGAGGGTGATGGAGGAGCTTATGGTAAAAATACTCGATGTGCTTTCCATACAGCTCCTCCGCCTCGCGGTCGGTCTGAGCAACGCCGACGAGTTGGAGGAACGTGGCGCGAAAGGGGTTCGCATCCTTGCCCCGCTCGGCGGCGCGGGCCCAGAACCTGTCCATGACGTTCTCGGCCGACCTGCCGCCGAAATAGCTCAGATTGGCGTACGGCAGATCGCGATCATGGCAAAAGTCCCAGGTCGATGAACTGACGCCGCCGGGAATGAGCAGGGGCGGATGCGGATCCTGCACCGGTCGCGGCCACAGATTGACCTTCGGCAATTGGTAATATTTCCCGTTCCAGGCGAACAATTCCTTCGCGGTCCACGCTTTCAGCATAAGCTCTATTCCCTCACGCCAGCGTTCGCGTTGCTCCATGGGCGGGATGCCGTAGCTGATGTTGGCGTCGATGCCGAGACCGAGCGGCAGGCCGGCAATCAATCGGCCGCCGCTGATGCAATCGAGCACCGCGTATTCCTCGGCGATACGGATCGGCGTCGAATTGACGATGGTGGCGCCGAGTTGCACCAGCGCGACGTTGTCCAGCCCCTGATCGCGCGTCAACCTTGCAAGAATGGCGCCGAACAGATTTGGGTTGCACATGAAGCCATAGGGGCTTTGATGGTGCTCGTTGGTGCCGATGCCGTCGAAGCCCAACTTCGCCGCAAGCATCAATTCGTCGATCGACCAATTGTAAAAGTCGGTCACCTTGTTGGCGTCACCGTACTCCCACCAGGCGGCATCGACCCAGGCCGAAGCAAGGCCCCGCGGAAAATCCTCCGGCAGATCGCGATAGGGCATAAAATGGAAACTTGTGACCTTCATGGTCATGCCTCCCCAATGTTCGTTCGGAGCAGTCCGTCGCCGACGCTTCGTCTATAATTTAGCTTCGATTTAACAAAAGAGCGGGCAGCGCCACAAGCCTGCTTTCGAAGCGATCCGGGTGGGACGCCCGCGGCCGTTCCCGGCGCTCGTCGAAGTTGTTAACCCGAGCAACCCGCGGCCAACCGCCGACAACGTCACCGCCAGGTAAACGCCGGCCGATGTTTTGCAAGTTTTACGAAGGGCCGAAATGGGCTGTTTCGGCGAACCGCACCCGCGCTTCTCAGATCAAAAAGAACCCGCACTTCCACGCAAAGCAGTATTTTACAGCGGTCGCGGAAGATATCCGTACAATTTTAATCAAAATCGGAACAACTACAATTTTAGACAACGCGCTCAAGGATCGCCGGACTGTTCGCGACTGTTTGTTTGTTTTTAGTTCAAATTGAAGCACTCGATTTAGCTGGCCCGCAAAAGCTTTGTGAGAAACGTGGCCCCAAGAAGACGGGAGAGGGGTCACATGAGTTGGGGTGCTAGAACAATTCTTGCGCGTGGAACCGCCGCCGGCCTTATCGCGCTGGCCGCGCTGGTCGCGCCATGCGCAGGCAAAGCTGACGAACGGCCGCTGTTTATTTCACTCGGCGAGATGGTCAAGGCTCCGATCGGCTGGGTCGAATTCTGCGTCGAATACCAGCCTGAATGCAAAACCAGGCCGACGCAGGCGCGCGACGTGATGCTCGATGCGGCAGCATGGAAAGATCTCGAGCGCGTGAACCTTTTCGTCAATGCCCATGTCAAACCA
>CAVZSB010000022.1:0-45007 GCA_963777635.1 uncultured Alphaproteobacteria bacterium | reverse complement strand
AGCGACACCGCCATATGGACCCGTTTAGAACTGGCCCCGCGACGATCAGCCCGCGCACCATCCCCGAAGGGGCGAGCATGACGACGCGGTCGTCATACACCCACTTCAAGTCGCGTCGCGCCCCTTCGGTCTCGTACTTTTTTAACGCAGACCCGGTGCATCCCTACGGGTCCGGTGTCGCCGATTCCACAACCTGCCATTGCGCGAACGTACCGGTACTGAGCCCGTCTCTAACGCATGGACCTGCTTCGACGCATTCCAAAAGCTTCAGACCGCTCACTAACACGATCACTCCGTCATACAGGTGCGGCCCGCTACCGGTACGAAGGCTCCATTGGGCACTTGCCGAAATACTAGCGAGAATGCGTGGGTAGGGTCCTTCCGAAACCGTCAGGGGGTGGCGCCTGATAAGGCGCTAGCGAGATGATCAAAATCGTGGATCAACGTTATCAACGGACGCATCAACGGTGGCCGTAACCTACAATTCCCGTTCCTTTTTGCCGGTTCTCCTTCTGGGCAAGCGGAACGCATTTCACCGCATGACGAAAGGATTAGCGACGGAATTTGCCGTTGAAATCCACACGCTTTTGGTTTGCAAATAGCCCCAGATGGCATCTTGGCCGTTTTCCCGCCCAACGCCGGAACGCTTGTAGCCGCCGAACGGAGACATGTAGCTCACGGCGCGATAGGTATTGACCCAAACGGAACCAGCCTCCAATCGCTCACTCGTCCGGATTGCTCTTTTAATGCTCGTCGTCCAGACGCCAGCGGCAAGTCCGTAGGAGCTATCGTTGCCGATGGCGACAGCGTCATCTTCGTCATCGAAGGGAATCACGGAGAGCACGGGACCGAAAACCTCCTCGCGTGCGATCCGCATTTGGTTGTTGACGCCAGCGAAGATGGTCGGCTCGACGAACCATCCCTCTCCGCACTCCGGTCTGGTGGCCGGTACGCCGCCGAGCGCGAGCTTGGCTCCCTCCTGCTTGGCGACATCGATATAGCCGAGGATTTTTTGATATTGCTGCCGCGTCGTCACGGGGCCAACCTGCGTATCGAGGCTCATGGGATTGCCCATGCGCGCCGTTGATGCCAGGGCGATAAGCTTGTCCAGGAAGGATTTCTCAATCGATTTCTGCACCAGAAGGCGCGACCCGGCGAGGCAAGTTTGACCGGTAGCAGCGAAAATGCCTGAAATCACGCCCTTCACCGCGTCCTCGATCACTGCATCATCAAACACGATGTTCGGCGACTTGCCACCGAGTTCGAGGGTCACCGTCTTAAGGCCGCGCGCGGCGCTTTCGTAAACTTTTTGGCCACCGATCTCGCCGCCGGTAAAGGCAACCTTGGCGACTTTCGGATGAGCCACAAGTGGCTCGCCGACATCGGGACCAAAGCCGGTGACGACATTCACGACTCCCTTGGGGAAACCGGCCTCCTCGATCAGCTTACAAAATTCCAGCGCGGAGACGGAAGTGTGTTCGGACGGTTTGAGTACAACCGTGCAACCAGCGGCCAGCGCCGGCGCAAGCTTCCACGACGCGAGCAGCAGCGGCGAATTCCACGGCGTGATTGCTACGACGACACCGATCGGCTCGTGGCGGGTGAAGTTGAAGGTGTCCGCCTTGTCGATGGGGATGACAGATCCCTCTATCTTGTCCGCGAGGCCGCCATAATAATAGTACCACTGCGGCAGATATCGAAGCTGCGCGCCCATTTCGGCAAGCAGCTTTCCGTTGTCCCGTACTTCGAGCGCCGCGAGCTTCTCCGCATCGCGAGCGATTAAGTCGCCGAGGCGGCGCAGCAGCGCGCCTCGCTGTGTCGCCGTGAGTTTTGGCCACGCGCCCGATTTGAGCGCCCCATGTGCGGCGTCCACCGCATTGTCGGCGTCAACCTTGGATCCACGCGCAACCAAGGCCCAGGGTTGACCGGCATAGGGGTCAAAAGTCTCGAACCACTCACCGGATTGCGCGGTGACCCAGTCTCCACCAATGAACATTTTGTAGCTCGGCAAATTCGACATATGACAAATCCTCCTGTCACGATGCTAGTCAGAGGGGGCTTGCGCTCGTAGCCGAACCGCCGCGTCCGGGGCTCGAAACAGCTCTTTCTCCGAACCGAAATCGCTCGGATCGATACGCGGCGATTGAGATATCCGCCTGATGCCCTCGGCGGGAAGCTCGATTTTGTCGCCCGGCGCGGTGGACATTTTCAGTTTGTAAGCCAGAAGCCAGAGTAAGAGGACGCCCAACGCCCACCAAATGATCTGCCAAGCCCAAATCGAAGGGACGCCAAAAAGCCAAGCCGCAGGACCGGCGTTCGGCGCGCCAAATAAATCTGTTCCCATGACCAGACCAGGTCCGATCGCGAAGAAAAACCAAGCCAGTGCGGCGGCCCACGCGAATGACCGCAAGCCGCGGCTTTTCGGCGTACGATTGCTCGCCTCCGCCAGGAAAGAGTGGAAGACCAATCGGCGATCGCGCTCAGCTTTGTCCCGCGCCAACGCGGAGAAAATCAAACAAATTGCGATGTTACAGACGATCGCCCAGCCCGCCGGGTAAATCATCCACGGCCAGCGGCCCCACGGCACCTGGATGCCGAAGAAATCGGCCAGAGTCAGTCCCAGTTTGTCGGTAAAGACCACAACGACGATGCCGGCTATCAACCCGGAAACCGCGGCGCGACGGGTAATCCAGGGCAACCAGCAAACGGCAGCCGCGGCCGGTAGAAGCTGAAAACCGCACGCAAGCGCCAGCGTTCCGAACTGGGCCTGCGCTTGCGGCGCGTACGTCGCCAAGAGCAGAGCGGCAAGTAGCGTCAGGCCGACACCGATGCGGCCGAAGAGTTTCTGCCGGTTGTCGTCAGCCGTTGGATTGAAAAAGTGCCGATAGAAGTCCCGCGCGAACATGGTGCCGGTGGCGGACGCATACAGAGCCGCGGTCCCTTGCACAGCCGCGACCGCGGCGACCGCCAGCAAGCCCATAAACCACGGCTCGTGTTCACCAATCGACTTGAGAAAGTAGGCGACAAGTGCGACCTCGTTCCCTCCGCTGAGATCCGGCAGGTCGTGCGCGACAGCCAGGCCAGCTTGGTCGACCTGCAGGGAGCCCCCTAAAAAGAGCGCCCCGATGCTTGAAAAAACGCCAAAGAACACAAGGATAAGGCCGACCACCGCTCCAGACGCCCAGACTTGCTGCGGAGCGAAACCTCTGGCCTCGCGGGTAGCGAAGGCGCCGACAGTGTACGCCGGCGCCAATTGCAGGCCCATAAGCCCAAAGCAATAAGTGAAGACCAAAGACGCGCTCCAGATGCCACCAACCGGCTCCTCGCGGCCGATGCCCGCTACAAACTGTACGACGCCAGGGATCTCGAAATAGGCGTTATAGCCCGCAGTCGACGCCCCCCAAGGACCGACCTTCGAAGCGCCAAGCTTGGCAAGCAGGGCGACAAAATTGCCGAAGCCGTCGATCCTGGCCCAAGCGAAAACGGCAATCGCGACGAAGCCGACCGCAAACAGCAAACCTTGAAGTGTTCCAACGTAAGCGACGGCCCGCATGCCGCCGAGACACACATAAAGAAACACAAGCGCGGTGAGGATCCACATCGCGAACACCCAGGGTATCGCCGCATTCGATACAACCTGGATCAAATAGCCGGCCGCAGTAAGTTGCATACCGAGAAACGGCAACGCAAATAACAACGCGATCAACATCACGATCAACCGCATCAGCCGGCCACCAAAATAATCGGAATACAATTCGGCGGGGGTCACGTAGCCGAAACGGCGGCTCAACATCCATTGGCGCTTCAAGAAGAGAACCCCGGCCAATGGAATCGTAATCGCACACATGGCGAGAGACGCGCCGGCGAAGCCATCCCGAAACACGATCGCCGGCCAGCCAATCGCAGCCCAGCCTGTAAACGACATTACCGTGGCCGCGACGACAAACACCCAGGCCGGCACCTGCCGATCGGCTAGGAAAAAATCACTAGCAGTTCGCGTCGTCCGCGCGCCCGTCGCGCCCCAAAAGACGCAATAGACACTATAGAGCGCAAAGAAAACGAACAGCCAAAAAAGGGCTTCGGTCATGACAAGCGGCGCCCGCGCGCATTCAACCGATCAATCATGACGTAGGAGCCGCGGACGCCGTAGTTAATCAAGACGTATATGACAAAGCAGCCCATGATTGCGCTCAGACCACTAAGTCCGACAAAAACGTCGGTCTGGCCAAACCTAGGATTGAATAGGCAACTCGCGATGAAGCTCAGCGCGCCGACGACGAACGCTGCAAGGCCCAGCGCGACCTGAGAATCGCTGAAGCCAACATTGAAAATCCGGTTGATGATGATGTGGGCAACAAAGCCCGCGACAAACAGAGCGAATCCAAAGAGACCAATCGACGGGTCATCGTGCGAGAAACCGGACAGCACGAAGCAAATGCCAAATCCGGCGAACAGGGCCCAATTCGTCATGATCGCCAAACGGTGCTCAAGCAGTGCAGATGGACCCATGATTCATACGCCTAACCTGTCAGCGACTTTCGCCACGCCCTTATTGCTTGCTGTCCTTTTTCGGCGCCTTACTCTCCGGTGGCCTGGCAGCATTGCTGTCGGGTAGCCGTACGCTCAAATTGCTGAGGTCGCTTAAGTTGTTCGGCGACATCCCGACTTCTTTCAGCAGATTGTCGACGAAGGGTATTTGTGCCCGGTACCGCATCGCGGCGTTTACGACGCTTTCCGCCAAATTTCCCGGTTTGTCGTCGCCCCCGTGAGGCGACGGCTCCTTGGCATTCCCGCCACCGCCACCAGGCTGGCCGTTGCTGAAACCTGGAAGACCGTCGACCTGAAGGATCTTGATGGATTCAATCCTCTCCATCGGTCGAACGCTCTCGCGTATGATCGCCGGAAGATTCTCGAACAGCCTTTGATTAAGAGCAGTACGCCGCGACGCGTCCGACCGGAGATTCTCCGCCTCATTAAGCTTTCGCTTGCCTTCCGCATCGACGTCGTAGCGAAATCTGGCAGCCTCCGCCGCAGCCTTGTCGGCCTCGGCATGATCGACTGCCGCCGCCTTCTCCGCCGCCGCCATCGTCGTAACCTTGATGGCATTACGCTCCGCCTGCTGAGCGGCGTCGATGAGATCAACCAGCTTGCGCCGCTCGGCAATTTCTCGTTCGCGCGCCGAGGTAACGCCTTCCTGCGCCTCGACCATGCGTTTCCGAGCCTCTTCTGCCGCTCTCTGACTTTCCGATTGCTCCTTCGATTTCTCTGCGACGGCGATCAGGCGCTCCTGCTCTTCAATCTCGACCGTGCGCCGCCGCTGGATTTCGAGCCGCTCTGTCTCTTGTTCGCGCAAAATCTTCTCGGATTCGACAGCAAGAGCAAGCTTGACGCGAGCTCGTTCGACTGCCTCCTTCGCCTGAATCTGCGCTTCTTCGATTTCGCGATCGCGTTGAGTTTTTTCGAATTCGACTTCTGCCCGCTGCTGGGCACGGCGAATCTCAACTTCCCGCTCCTGCGCAAGCCGGGCGTATTCGCCCTCCTTGTGAATATCGAGCGCACGCAGCTCCGCTTCGAGATTCTTTGCACGGATGGCCACCTGGGCCTCCTGCTCGATATCGTTGCGCTTTCGTCGCCTCGCTTCGATCTCCTCGGTCAGGCGCGTCCTGTTTTCCGCCTCGTTGATGGCGATCGCGATGACGCGGTTTTGCTCCTCTATCTCGACGGATCTCTTCCGTTGAATTTCAAGACGTTCGGTTTCCTGTCCGCGCAAGATATTCTCCGCCTCGATCGCGAGTTCGTGCTTGATGCGCGCCCTGTCGACGGCCTCCTTCGAACGAATCTGGCCCTCCTCGGTATCGCGCTCTCGTTCAGCCTTTTCCAGCGCGACTTCCGATCGCTGCTGAGCGCGACGAACCGCGACTTCGCGCTCCTGTTCCAGCCGGGCGTATTCGCTTTCCTTTTCGATCATCAAAGCCCGCTTTTCGGCTTCGAGGTTCTTTGCGCGAATTGCAATAATCGTATCCTGCTCAATATCGTTTCGCTTTTTCTTCCTTGTCTCAATTTCCTCTGTCAGGCGCGTCATGCCCTCCGCGTCGAACGCGTTCGACGGATTGAACAAGCTTATATCGGTCTGATCGAGATTCGTCAGTGACACCGCCTCAAGCTCCAGGCCATTCGCCGTCAGAGAGTCGGCCACGAGCGATTTGACGCCGCGGATATATTCGCTGCGGTTCTCGTGAATTTCTTCCATCGTCATCGTCGCCGCCACCGCGCCCATCGCATCGACAAAGCGGCCTTGCACGAGATCTCGAAGACTTTCCGGATCAAGCGTTCGATTTCCAAGCGTCCGCGCCGCGGCGGCCACTGAGGCGGCCGTCGGCATAACGCGAATAAAAAATTCGACGATCACTTCGATGCGCATCCGATTGCGAGTGATCAGCGATTTTTCGCCAGCACGCCGAACTTCGATACGCAGCGTGTTCATGCTCACTTCAGTTATGTCGTGAATGATTGGCAGAACAAGCGCTCCACCCCCCATGACGACTTTTTCACCGCCAAACCCAGTGCGAACAAATGAAAGGTCTTTGGACGAATGGCGGTACAGCCAGTGCAACAGATAAACAACGATGGCGACGATGATCGTCACCAGCATGATAATGGCAATAATATCCGCGCCGTTCATGTCACCGCCTCCAGCGTACTCTTAACGCTACCGAGCGCGTCCGCACTCTCATCGCGTATGCGCCGAATCATTCACCGCCGTCGCGAGTATCGCAAGAACGAAAGCGATCTGGTTCACGAGGTCGGCAAGATTGTAGATCACCATGAGCTTGGCAATTTCCGCACCGCTGCCAAGACGAACGATCAGATAGCAAAGCGGATATAGCGCCCAGCCAATTGTTACGATTAGCCGCAACCAAAAGAAGCCGATTTGGATGAAGTCGCTGGCGCCCTTTGCGTTTAACTCGCTCAATCGGCCGAAGAAGAGCTCACCCAAGACATATAGCCAAAGCACGAGCCCGATCAAAAAGCCCAGCGTCGGATAGATGAGGTCGGCTTCGCCCATGTACCGCGCCAAAACCATCGCCACGGAAGCAGCGGCCAGGCGCCAAAAAAGACCGACCGGAACCGCCGCGGTCGTCCCGATCAGGAAATATAAGCAGAGGATCTGGACAGGAGCGGCCACGATCCAATCTACGTATCGATAGACAATCGGCATTTGCTGCGAGAACAACCAGACGGCGCCCGCCATCAGATAGTAGATCGTGCCGACGAGGGTAACGAGGCTGGCAAGAGCAACGGGAAGCTTCCACCGAGGCGATACCCAACCACCTCCGATGATCAGCAGTACGGTCGAGGCCGCCATTGCTATCAAAAGGAGGAAGAACGTACCGCTGGCGACATCGGCGGGCTGGATCAATGCCGGGTTCATAGGAAAAATGCTCCCTGAAGCGGTTGCATGGATCTTTTATCCAGCCCGCCCGTTGCGCACCGCAGAAGTGGCGCGTCGACCATGCGCCACTGCGCCGCGACGTTTTGCACTGTAACTCTTGTGGTCGGTATTTTCATTTGTCGCCGTCGTATCCTAGATTTGCGTTCGGATATGCGGCGAGCGCGCGTAAAGAGCCACCATCGGAAGAATCAGCAGGCCGTATATGAATTGCTGCCACTCATATTTCAGACCGATGCCGACCAGAAACGACGTGAGAACCTGTAGAACAAGAACGCCGATGACGGTGAAGCCATACCCTCCCTGACCGCCGAGCAGCGACGTTCCGCCGATGACCACCGCCGCAAGCGTCATAAAAAGATAGGGATCCCCGACACCTATGAAGCCGCCGCCGCTCCATCCCAGGAGCAAAGACCCAGTAAGCGCCGAAACGCAGCCGCTCAGGGTAAATGTGCCGATCCAGTAGCGCGCCTCCGAAATGGAGATGCGCTGCGCCGAGGTGCGGTTGCCGCCCAACGCATATACGTAGCGGCCGTAGACCGAGTTTTTCATTCCGAAAATCAGTACAATAGAGACCGCAATCCAGATGAAGATGACCGGCGGCACTGCGAGACCGAAAGTGGTGCCGTTCATTGCGGCGAGATTCTTCAGCCAGTTTGGCACCTGTCCAAAGACATTCCCGGCAAACGCCGTGCCGATGCTGGTCAGGATTTGGGTCAGGCCCGATACGGCAAAGCCAACGCCGAGTGTGACAATAAGTGCCTGTCCCTGGAGGCGATAGCTCAACAAGCCGTTGGCGAATCCGATGGCGCCCCCAATCAACAGAATCAGGATGACCGCGATGGGCGATGGAATTCCCAGCCCTATCAAATAGAGCAGGCCCACATTCGAAGACCCAATGATAAACGGGATCGACAAATCCAAACCGCCAAGCAAGGCCACGAGGGTCTGACCCACCGACGCCAATCCCAGAAACGAAGCAAAAACGAGCATCGATTTGATATTTGCGCCCGATACAAATCCGCTGACGTGCAACGCCGCTACGACAAACAAAGCGGCCAGGACCATCAGGCCGATGAAAGCGCTCCGGTTATCAACGAACACCCGGCTCACGACCGCAATAAGGATGATCGCTGCCGCAAGTACCAGCGCCGTGAGAAAATTCAGCAAGGAAAAAAAGCCGGTGACGGTAAGCGAGAGAATAGCGAAGCCGAGGGTCATAATCAGAAGAGCGCCGAGCACGCCGGCTCGGCGCGCTATGAACCCGCGAAGCGCCGCACGCGCGGAAATAGGTTCGCGCGACGCTGGGTTCCGCACGGCGGAATCCACTATCCAGCGGACAAGGTAATTGCTCCAAATCCAGATCAGCAGCGCAAATATCGCCGCGGTATAGAAGATCACGTTCAGCGCAGGAAGGTGTTGCCAAAAGCCAAGACCAGCGCCGATGGCGGCAACGATGACGGCAATTGCCAAACCTAGCCAGCGCAATGGCGCGATCATTGGCGTGGCCGTTGGCGGATCGAGAACCTGGTCGACCATATTTGCTGTGTCCCTCAGTTTCCGGCTCTCGACACGAATACCGACGTATTGATCAACAGCCAGCCACCGATGATCGCAAGACACGCGAGCGCGGCATAGATTGCGGGGGTCATTCTTCGCTGCTTCGCTTGCCACACCACCAAGCGGAGAATCAGGACCGTGGCGATGAGAAGGATCGCCAACTGAATTACGATCGTAGCGAATGGCGAACGCGCAAGGTCTGGGAACGCCTCAATTTTCTCGAACACCGGACTGACTTCATCGACGCTTTCGGACGGAGAATGGGCGGTCGGCGCCGTCGCCGCCATGCCGGCAGCGGAATTCGCAGCCGGTGATCGCTGCGCCAAACTCGCATAATCGAAGGTCGCATGCAGTGCAACACCAACAAACAAGAGGCCGAGTGCGACAAACACCATGAATGGAGAAATGTACCTGAGCCAGTGCTGGAGGTGCGGCAGCGCAAGTGTCAGCAAAAGCGAGATAACGAGAATTGCACCGTAAGACAGGTCGGTGACGAAGCCTTGCACACTGCCGAAATTGAAAGTAGCAAGCACATATCCGATGAGAAACAAGTTCAGCGCGCCAAGCAGCGAGCCCATAACGGTAGCGCGACCGCCGGCGAGGCTGGTGCCGCCGAGAACGAGAGCGGTCACCGAAATAAGTGTGTAAGTCGTGCCTTGCGTCGGGTCGCCTGAACCGATCAAGGCCGTGAAAGCCAGGGACGCGAGGCCCGCGAAAATGCCGGCCACTGCGTGAGCGCCGAGCCTAACGACGCCGATCCGAACGCCGCTGGTATAAGCTGCGCGCTCGTCCGATCCCATCAACCGCAGATGGCCGTAAAATGCCGTCGTCGAGAAGATCAACCACCCTGCCGTTGCCAGCGCAACCATGAACAAGACCGGCGAAAAGATAGCGGTGCCACTCCCCCAGGATGACATCCACTCGGGAGCAGAGCCGCCGGGCCGTGGCAGGATAACCAGATTGAGGCCGGACAAGGCCAAAAATCCGCTCAACGAAACGATAATCGGTTGGACGCGCACAAAGATGACGACCAGTGCGAACAAAAGCTGATAGGCGACGCCAGCCGCGAGCGCATAGGCAAAAACGGCAACGGGCGAACTGACGATGTCGAGACCGGTAAGTTGAATCAGCGTCACATTGATGAAACCGATCAGAGGGCCGATCGAAAGATCCACTGTGGCGCGACCGGCGACCGCGCCCGCCATAAGAGCGTAGGTTGAGAGGATAAGGGGCGCGACAACGATCTCGGCGCTACCGATGCCGGAACTGGAGATCAAACTCGGGCTTCTCACCACAGACACGATCAACAGCCCAAAAAACAGCAGAATAGGGACGAGCAGGAACGTGTTGAATGAGGCGGTCCTCGAATTTACGTTCGCATCACTCATGTCTGTGGCCGCAACTCCAATCGACCGGACGATGGTCGCAAGACGCTCCTACCGGTCTGCCGGAGCGCCCTGCCTTACCATCGCCTTGACGCAGTTCGTGCCGGCACATCTTCCCGACTCGGGCGGGATTCAGAGCTCGCGGCCGGTCGCCTATCCCGATCGTATTCGACGAGTCGCTCTAGAACCGGCATCAAATACTTTTTGAACACCTCAGGATTTTCGCACATCGGAAAATGTCCGATGTCCTTCATGATGATCGCCTCGGCGTTGCGGATTTTGTCCGCAGTCTGTTCTGTCATTTCCGGCGTACATGCGAAATCGTAAACGCCGGTCATCATGATGATCGGCACGCGCCCGGAGATCTTGCGGCAAAGGTCCCTGAAGTCGTGATCGACGCTGTAGAAATACAAGTCACCTTTGAAAACCCCGGGACCACCCTGGGCATAATACCACCATGTCTCCCAACGGTATTCTTCGGGGCTTTGTGGCGCCATCAGCCCGAAGACCGACGTCGCGCAGACCTCGCCGCCGTGAATATGCGGATGATTTAACGGATCGATCCACCATCCGGGCGAATGGTCGCAAGCCTCGATGGCGATCAACGCGGTGACGTCGTTCTCATAGTTTAGCGCGAGCGGAAGACAGATGTTGCCCCCCATCGAGCTTCCCATAATGACGGGTTTCTTAAGATCGAGCGCCTCGCAGAAAGCCATGACGAATTCGGAATAGAATTTCGACGTCAAGGCGTATTCTTCCTCCTCCTTGTAGAAATGCTTTGGAGGGATCGATTTGCCGTGACGCGGCAGATCGAACGCAATGACGCGAAAATTCTTCGTGATGTCGGTGTCGCACAGCTGATGGCGATATTCGCGACCGTCGGTGCCGGCGGTATGCAGGCAGACAAGGGGAATCCCTTGGCCGTTTTCCTCGTAGTAGACTCGATATTCCTTCCCGGCGTAAGGAACGTATACATAACGTCCGATGATCGGATCGGTCTTAGCCATTTTCGATAACCCTTGATGATGATTGCATCATGATCTAAGAGCGGCGCATCTTCGCCAGCATCCAGGTAAGCGCTCTTACGTTTTGCCAAAAGATCTTGGTGTCCCCCTCGATCTTCAGCTTCCCGTGCAACGGATGAGCCATCGCCCAAATGTCGTTGTACATCGGTGGCGGTACCGGCTCGACGAACTTGTTCCACGAGCTTGCAGGAGCGCGCAGCGCAAACTGCCATCCCATCATGTTTGCGTTGAGTTCGTCGGCGACCACTTCAATCTTGCCGTTCCGAACCTGGACGAAGAAATCCTTGTCATCGACGCCGATGACAAAATTCGCGGTGAAGAATTTCCCTATCACCCGAAGGACTTTATCCTCGTTCACTCTTTTCGCCCAGCTGACAATCCAATCGTTGTCCAGCTGAGTTAGGGTGGAATACCGTGTCATTGGTGAACCATTCCTGTGATGTGATGGTCGCATTGAAAAGCAGGAGGCTTTGGTTCGGCAAAGATGAAAGCGCGACCGGCGCACTTCTTTCCGGCACACCTCCTAAGTGAAGGTACGCGATTGCGCCGATGCGATGTTATTCCCATTCGCTTCATTTTCTAAGCCGCACTCGGCAGCGCCGTCTTAGCCGGTCCGTAGACACCGACGAGCGTAGCCGTAGTAATCGCAACTGGAATGACGGCGCGCACAAAATCGACGTAGTCGCCAGTATCGGCAATGTCCAGGTGATCGCTTTTGAGCGCGTATAGAGTGAAGATATACCGATGAGCGGAATCGGGTGGCCAGGGCCCGCCATATCCACGCCCGTAACCCGGGATGCCGAATGTCACGAAATCGCAGGGCAGTTCCACGGCGCCGCGCGGCAACCGTCCGCCGGGACTTGCGCCTTCAGGCAGCCCGGTCACATCAGCTGGAATATTGACCACCATCCAATGCGCAAATGCCCGCGGGAAATTGAACTGCGCCGGCAAATCGGGATCTGTCACCGCGAGCGCAAAACTCCGCACCCCCCGCGGCGGATTCTCCCACACCAGCGGCGGCGAAACGCTATTTGCTTCGGCGCAACGATCGGGAATAAGTCCGCCGTTTTCGAACGCCGGTGACCGGAGAACGAAAGGCTTTATCCCGTCCGGTACCGGCGCCAAATCGGCCGGGCGTCCCCATGGCGGCTCGCCTTCGGTCGTGGCTGTTTCGGCGACGACGTCGTCGTGCGCAGCGGCACTCGAAGCGGCCTTCGGCGCATGATGGGACGACGTCTGCCCGAACATCGCCGCCAGGATTCTATCTGGTTCGATAGCGTCACCGACCAGTTGCTCGAAGACACTGCCGTTTCTGAACACAAGCACGCGGGAACAGAAGCCAACGAGCTCCTCGATCTCGCTCGACATATAGACGACGGATTTTCCACGGGAGGCAAAGTCCCGCAGATGCGTGTAAAGATCGCCCTTGGCGCCAATATCGACACCGCGCGCGGGGTCGTTGAGGATCAAAATATTCGGCGACAAAGCAAAGGCCCGTCCGATCAACACTTTCTGCTGGTTGCCGCCGCTGAGTGAAGTGATTTTGTCGCTACGGTCGCCCATGCGAATCGAGAGCTTTTCGCGCTCCCATTCAAAGGCTCCGGAGAGCGTATTCCAGTCTATGATCGCCAGCTTTCCGACGCGCGATCTGGAGCGATACAATGGCAGCAGCATGTTTTCGAATATGCTGAGATTCGTGAATATGCCTTCTCGTTTACGGTCTCCCGATACGTAAGAAACACCGTGAGCGGTTGCGTCGGCGAGGTTCTCGATGGGTGCAAATCCACGGGACGACGCCACCAACGGCCCGGAGCTGTACGGCTTTTGCACGCCGGCCAAAATGCGCACGAAATCGCTTTGACCTTGGCCGTCCAGCCCCACCGCCCCAAGAATTTCGCCTCTGTGCAGCCGAAACTGAATCTCGTGGCTATGCGGAAAAATTTTCATTGCGTCAGCTTTGAGCACGACGCTTTCGCCGCGCATGTCATCGGCGGAGATGAGCGGCTTCGCCGTGCCCTTGCTCCGGCCGGCCATGAGCCGAAGCAGGTTTTTCTCGTTGATGTCTGCCTTCTCCAGCACGCCGACGTCCCGACCGTCGCGCAAAACGGTCGCCCGGTCGCTGATGCGGGTCATCTCCGCGATCCGGTGGGTAACGATGACCACCGCCGAGCCCCGCTCGCGCAGCTCGCGCATCTTCGCGAACAATCGTTCGGTGGAGTTGAGATCAAGCGCCGCCGAGGACTTATCGAGAATAAGCACACGAGGTTTGCACAGCAACGCACGACCGATCGTGATCCACTGCTTGATACTCAACGGCAGTCCGCCGACGAGCATGTCAAGATCAAGCTCGAAGCCCGTCAGTTCCGTCATTAGGGTTTTGGCGGCCGCGATCTTCGCACCAGTCGATAGCGTCTTCGACCAAAGTCTGTCGGCGCCGACGTAGAGGTTGTCCAGAACCGAGCAATCGTCCGCTACGAGGACTTCTTGAAAGACCGTCGCGACGCCGATGGCGCGCGCGTCGTTCGGAGAATTGGGGGTATGCCCGAGCACATTAACCTGCCCGGCATCGACTGGAAGGACACCGGAAATAACCTTGGCCAAGGTACTTTTGCCCGACCCATTGCCGCCGAAGATCGCGTGTATCTCGCCCAGCGACGCACTAAACGAACATCCGTCAAGCGCCTTTGTCACGTCGAACGATTTACGGACACCGACAACCGAGATACCGAGGGGCACGAAGGGAGGGTCGTCCGATCCTCCTCTCGCTTCGCTATCGTTCATAAGCGTGATGTTGCTCATCGTTGCGCCTCCCGCGGACTTTCGGCCGCGGCAACGCTAAGCGACAGGAAAACTGTACAGCAAACAACCGCGCCCGCGCACCTTCGCCAATTGATCCCTTGGGACTGTCGGCCTGGCCGCGTCGTCCCGGATCGCTGCAGGCGCATTCTTCTCCCCGCGCCGAGGCGATCCGACCATGTCTTTTGTATCAACCTTCGGCCTCACTCGTTACAGGTTGTGCGGGCGGCATTGCCGCCCGCACATTTTGGCTCACGGTTTGAATTTTTCCGGATCGGCGGGCCGCAAGAAGAATTGGTCCAGGTACTCCTTGCCACCCCATCGCACTTGACTGACGTTGAACCACTTGTCCGACGACTCGCTGCAATTTTCGGGAATTGCCTTCACCAGATCGTCGTGCGTCAACTTGGCAGACGGGACGAGAATGGACTGAATTTTTGGCCCTTGTCCCTGCATCGTCCGCATCATGATATTCCACGTCAGCTCCATCTCGTCTGCGGGGGGCCAGCTTTGCAGAGCGGCGGTGACGTAGTCCGGATGATGCCGCCAATAGCACAGCGCGCCCTCTTCACCGCCAATCGCGACCGGAGGCATTTTCCGGCCCGATTGTTCGAGTGCCCTGAGCACGCCAAGCTCCGCCGCCGATTGCACGGCAACGCCGTCGAGATCGCCTGGATGATTGGCTACCCACTTTTGCACTTCTGCTTGAGCGACTTGGTCAGTCCACATCCCGGCCACGTCCCCGACAATCTTGATGTCCGGATATTTGGCCAAACCGACCTTGATGCCACGGTCGATCGAGTCCGAAGTGCTGGTGCCGGGAATGCCCTCGACGATCAAGACGTTGCCTTTCTTGCCGAGTTGCTCACCCAACCACTCGCCCTGAAGCTCCCCCGCGACCACGAAGTTGGTCGACGAGTTGACCGCGTAGGGCGAAGTCACGTAACCGACCATCGAGAAGGTCGGCACGCCTTTGTCGTAGGCGTACTTGACGGTTTCGTTCATCGCCGTCGCGTTCGAGCAGCAGATGATGAGTGCATCGACGCCCCGATCTACCAGCTGCCGCATTTGCTGGATCTGCACAGAGTCCTTCAGATTGGACTGCGTAACGATCACTTCCTTAACAAGACCAAGTGCTTTCCACTTCGGAATAAGCTCGTTCTGCAACTTGTCCATCGCCGCAGCGCGCCAAGTGTTGCCGGCGTAGGAGCTTGCATATCCGATGGTCCATGGAGGCCCTTTTTTCGGCTTCCAATCGCGATAGGCGCTCGGCCCGATCGGCTGTTGCGGATCTATGCTGTCTTTGGAGTAAAGCTGTTTCTGAACATCGGCCGGGAGTTCATCGAGTCCCGCCGCGGTTGCGACTCCGGTCAAGCCGAACATCGCACCACAACATACGAGAGCACGCGCTAATCGTCTCATGTTTCCTCCTTTACGCCTCTTTGCATGCCCTCTTTCGTTGTGGTCGCGAACACCACAAGAAACTACAGGCAATGCTATTTTTTCAATTTTTGAACCCTACCGTGAAAGAATCCTGCCGGCAAGCGATGAAACTTGCTTGCAACGCCATATCCGCTATTGGAGGGTGCGAGTGTGTCTCCGCCGAATTCACCCTTGCCTCACCGATACATTCAACTCATACTTTTACGGGGCCGGATGACGAAGGGGGCGGAGCCACTTCGGCAGTCGGCCAAAGCCGCGCACATCCCTTGTCCGGAGGGCATTCTCGATGAAGATTTTCGAGTTCGACAAGACAGTCAACTACGACCTGCTTGAGCCGGGCAAGCATGTAGAGATGGACCGCCCGCGTGGCTGGGATCGGCGCGCTACTCGCGACACGTCTCGCTCCACTTTGTTCTCTGCACTAGAGCCGTCGAAGCCCGCCGTTCAGAGCAGCAAATCCCTGAAGATGCATGTTCTTGATCTTGGGGCGCTTCGACTGGATAAAAACTTCATGGTGGCGAATTCGACGGTCGCCACGCACAAAAATCCGAATCCGCGAAGTCAGATCATCGATATCCCCGTCGCTGCCTACTATATCGAGCATCCTGACGGCACCATACTTTATGACACCGGCTGCCATCCCGATTGGGCGGGACCTAACGGGCGCTGGCCCGAGGCTATCCAGGAATTGTTCCCCCATGTCGGGGGCGAAGAATGCATGTTGCCGGCGCGCCTCGATGCGATGGGAATTGGTCCTGATCAGATACGTTATGTGGTGCTTTCGCATTTGCACTGCGACCACGCCGGCTGCGTCGAGTATTTCCGCAAATCTCAGATCATCATTCACGAAGACGAATTCGCCGGCGCTTTTCGGCAACACGCGCTTAACGATCACTCTTCGCCCTACGTTCTCAAAGACCTCGAAAAGATGATTCGCGCTGAACTGAACTGGCGGGAAATCGGGCGACAGGAGCCGGATCAAAAAATAGTCGACGGCGTGAAGCTTCTCAATTTCGGTCCGGGCCATGCGCGCGGAATGCTCGGATTGCAAGTATCGCTGCGGAGCGAGCCTGGCGTGATCCTCGTATCGGATGCTTGTTACACGGCCGAGAATTACGGGCCGCCGGCGAAGCAGCCGGGTATCAGTTACGATTCCTTGGGGATTTCGCGCACCGTACAGCGCATTAGAGCTCTGGCCAACGATACCGGACACACTGTTTGGTTCGGCCACGACGCAAACCAATTCTCGTCGATCCGGAAGGCAACCGAAGGCCATTACGAATAGCGGCTGCGCGCGGCGCGGCGGCATGCCGCAACAGCGACTGCCGCTCCAGTTGATTATGGCGTCATCACGACGCGTCCAACGATCCGCCCTTGACGAAGGTCCTCGAGCGTTTCCGTAGCAGCGCCCAGCGGACGGCGGCTAATTGGAATAGCTGATACGGCCCCCTTTCGCACGAGGTCGAGCAACTCCTTCAACTCCGCAAGATTACCTGTGTAGCTGCCTTCAATCGTGGCCGCCTTTATCGGTATCAGGGGTAGCGACCAGGGCGCGGCACCGCCGAACAGGCCGACCATGATCAGTTTGCCTCCCTTCGCCAAAGCATTGAAACCAAGCGCCGCTGTTGCTGTGCTTCCGACCAGATCGATGGCGCCCCAGCAGGGGCCGCCAAGCGCCGACTTGACCTGCTCGGCCGCGTCCGGTGCGGCGCCGTCGATGGCCGCAAGCGCGCCCGATTTGAGCGCCGCGGCCCGCCGGGATTCGTCAATATCCAGGACAACCGCGCCTTTGCCGCCCATGGCCTTGAGAATGGACAGACACATCAAGCCGAGGCCGCCGGCGCCGATCACCAGAATAGGCTCCTCCTTGATAACCTGGCCAAGCTTCTTTAACGCGGAGTAGGTCGTCACTCCGGAGCATGCGAGCGGTGCAACCGCAACCGGATCGAGATCGCCGATTGGCAGGAGATATTTCGATTTCGAAATGAGAACATGGTCGGAATAGCCACCGTCGCAGTGGACGCCGATGCAGCGCGGCTCCATGCACAGGTTCTCGTAACCGGAGCGACAAACGCGGCATTTGCCGCAACCGATCCAAGGATACACCAAGCAGGCTTCGCCGACCTTGCGGTCCTGTACATCGGGGCCGACCGCAACAATTTCGCCCGCCGTCTCGTGTCCCATGGTCAACGGCAATTTCATGCCGCGATCCTTGAGCAGGAGCCGCTTGCCGGCTCCGAGATCGTAACTGCCTTCCCAAATATGCAAATCGCTGTGGCAAACACCTGCGGCAAGGACTTTGATCAGGACTTCATCTCCTGACGGTCGCGGCGTCACGAGATCGACGTCCTTAAGAGGCTCGCCAAACTCCACCAGTTGGTAGCTTTTCATATCTTCCCTCCCCCTCTCACACTCCCTGCATTCTTAGAATGTATCGTAAAAATACTACAGGCCCGCCGCCAACAGGCCAAGTGAATCAGGGAGACCGATCGGCGCACTTGTTATAATTTTGAGAGCGGAGAGTGTTCCGGCTGTTGAGCTCCCAAAGCCTCGATGCGCGGACATCACGATCCGGACCGATTTCGGTCAGGACTATGGCCTGAAATGCCGACGATGTAGCGTCCGTCGCCTAGCAGATAGAGAGTTTCGACGGTTTCCTCGGTCAAACAAATGATCCGCTCCGGTGGGAACATGTGGCCGTCTCCATCAGAGTATTTTGCTGCTAGTTTATGGAGTCCTCGCCCTAGCGCGAACGCAACGACACCACTTTATCGGCCGCATTCAACTTCTTCGGTGCTGCTGGCTTCGCGCAATATTCAGCCCATGCGTCCATAAGTTTGCGACGTTTGTCGAGAACATCGCTGCGGGCATAGGCCGCCTCAATCTTATCGCCACTAGCATGGGCAAGTGCTGCTTCCGAAACGTAGTTCTCAAATCGGGTGCGATCGCGCGTCCAGTCTTTGAAGGTCGACCGAAAACCATGGACCGTGACATGCCCATAGCCCATTCGATCGAGGACCATGAGCATGGCCATGTTGCTCAGATGCTTTTCCTGGTGAGACGGGCTCGGAAATAGGTAGCTTTCGCTGGCGTCGTCGAGGAGTTGCATCGCGCGATCACAGAGCGGGACTACGTGTTCCCTTTTGAGCTTCATGTGCTCCGCCGGCGCGATCCAAAGCCTCTCTCGCTTGTTGATTTCGGTCGGGCGAGCCAAAAGCACCTCCTCCGTGCGAGCTGCGGTCAGGATCGTAAATTCGAGCGCGCGCGCGGCGATGCCATCCTCCTGCCGTAGCTTTTCCAAGAACGCCGGCAATTCGGCATAGGGCAGCGCCGAGTGATGCTTGACCTTGCGCACCTCTGACAGCTTGGGCAGCAATTGGTCCAGATTATCGCGCCACCGGGCGGGATTCTCCCCCTCCCGATAATTATTCACCTTGGCCCAACCGAGGATTTTTTCAATACGCCCGCGCACCCTCCCGGCCGTCTCAGGCTTGGTGGTCCAGATCGGCTCGAGCACCTGATGCACGAGGCCCACGTCAATTTCCCCTACCGACAGCTTGCCCAAGACGGGCTCGGCATAGGTCGCGATTGTCGTCCCCCATTGCGCAGCGTGTTTGATGTTTTTCAAGCCCTTGCTACGCATCGCAATGTATCTGTTGGCGCGTCCTTGAAGGGTATAGTCTTGGCGTTGGCGAGCGCCGCAGCGGTGCGCGTCTTGGACCGATGCTCTATGGGGTCTACATGCCCATCAAGCAGCTTGTGGCACTCGGCAGCCTTTCGGCGCGCATCGGCAAGGCTGACCTTGCGCAGCGACCCAAGGCCCATCTCGCGCGCTTTCCCGCGGATCGAATATCGAAGCACCCAGGACTTCGCGGCGTTGCCGGTGACCTGCAAATAGAGGCCGGCGCCGTCCCCATGCATGCCAGGCGATTTTATCTTCTGCACCTTCATTGCGGTGAGCCGATTGATCGTCTGCAAGAGCAACCCCCAACCCTTCGAGGCTAATTTACCCCCGATCTACCCACAAGTCTAAGGCGATTTTGGGCGAATTGGAGCGAACAAGCGCGAAGGAAAGATGTTGTGAGTTGTTGTGATAATTCAGCTATTTTCGAAGAGTGGCGAACGATCACGAATGGCAGTTTGGCGGAGGCCCGGGGAGCCAAACAAAATCAGATAGTTAGGCGGAAGCGGGCGGAGCGAAAATTAGCCGGAAATCCGTCGGGGCTACATCCAGGGCTACAGTTTGAAAATTTCGCCATGGCTGAAAAAAGGAAATCGCTGGCGGACTTGTTGGCGATCCTCCAGATTTAAAAGAAAAAGGACCTCAAACGTCACTGCCGGTTGATTACGATTCTACAGAGTGGCTTAGCCGGCCTGATCTATGCCGCAGTCGCCGACGTTTTGCCGTGGTCGCATCATGCTCATCACCGCGAGTTCGTGCCCGATCACCTTCACCTAACCGACGGCGACTTGGGAGCGTTTGCCGCTAACGACGGGGGAACGTTTAAGCCTGCTGCTCAAACGACGGCGAAAAAGATCACCGCCATTTTCGCCGAACGTCGTTTGCTGTCAGGGCACATTTTCTTCACTCCCGATCAGTCCAACTGGCACCTTTTCTATTTTGACCAGCGCGATTTTGCAGACCGGAATAACCACTGGGAAGGTGGTTCGCATATTCACCTGATTAATCACCTTTGGCCAGAGCACACCGCACAAAGCGTGTGGGAACGGTTTCGTACGGGCAATCCTCAAATGGGCGGCGCGCTTCATATCAAGTTTAAGCGAACAGAGCGCTCTGCCAATCGACCTTCGTTCGGGCGCATCTAATGACCGATAGCACCATTGCACGGAACGCCCAAGATCAGGTCGTCGCCGCCTCCCCGCTTTTTAGCCCCGTCAATCTCGCCGAAAATCGCTCAAGTCTGGTCGGTACTTTCGGAAATCCCCGCAGCCAGTTAGCGTAATCAGCCTCGTTTGGCATAAGACCGGCTGCCGCGGCTGGAAACAAACCTGGGAGACGTTTAACAGCCTGGTCCCATCGACAGGCTTCTTCTTCTGCCTGCAAGAATGCCTCTTCCATTTTGTCGAAGCACTCTCTGAACTGCTTGGGTCGCGCCCTTACACGCAGATCGTCGATCCAAAAATTGGCGAGCGTTACCAGGTTCGTTCTTTGCTGCTCCGAGAGTTTGACGTCCCCTGCCCTTTCTAACTGGTTTAATTGAGAATTCGCAATCGTAAAATCCTCGTTGGGGACTGGTACGACCACCGGCGAAAATACTGGCGGCGTCCCGTTGGGGCGTGGATCAACAGTTGAACCAGATCGCGGGCTTTTTGCCACTGCACGCCTCGAAGCTGCGCCTGTTCAAATCTTTGCATCGGTTCGCGCGATGGCGGTCCGATTCGCTTGGCGAAACTATGACGTCGACTGAAAGCTGTATGGCGCCCGGGACGAAACTCACCTCGACCGAACCCGCGCGCGCGGGGTCTATCCTGGGTTGAGGGCTCTAGGCTAAAATGTCTTCAGCTGGAGGGACGACTGCTTGGCACGTCTTTTTATCAGCCATTCGAGCAAGGACACGGTCTCCGCCATCGCGTTCAAGCAGTGGCTTGGCTACAATGGTTGGCCCGAGGAGGATGTGTTTCTCGACGTCGAGGATATCGGCGGCGGCGAGCGCTGGAAGGACGCTTTGCGCAAAGCGCACGCGCGCTGCGAGGCTGTGATCCTGCTCGCCTCTCCCGATGCTCTGTCCTCGCCCGAATGTTTGACGGAAGTTCGCAAAGCGGAGGATTTCGGCAAGGAGATTATCGTCGTACTGCTGCGCGATCTAACGATCAACGACCTACGACTAGAATTTTTCAAGGAACGGCAGATCGTAGACCTTTCGGCGCCGCCGCAGGCCCACGCCGAGCAGGTCGAGTTTCGCGGAACAAAACAACAGGTTCTTTTCAACGACGAGGCGCTGGCCAAGGTCAGGGACTATCTGTTCAAGCGCGGCATCACGCCGGAAAGCTACCCCTGGCCGCCAGAAGGCAAGGCCGACGCGGACCCATTCCCCGGATTGAGCGCTTTCACCGAGGACGACGCAGCCATTTTTTTCGGGCGAGACGCCGATATTTTGAATGCGCTCGATGAATTCCGGCTGTTGCGACGAAAAGGCAGCCCGCGCATTCTCGCCATCCAAGCGGCCTCAGGCGCCGGCAAGTCTTCGTTTCTGCGCGCCGGACTTTGGCCGCGGCTTTTGCGCGACCCGGATTTTGCTCCGCTTGCGATCCTCCGGCCCGCGCGAGGCGTTTTGAGCGGTCCCGACGGGCTCGGCCAAAAGCTCGCAGATTGGTTGTCGCGACCCGGGGCAGCCGTGAACCCCGGCGATATTTACACGCGACTGATGGCAGACGATTTCGCTGCTGCCGCGGCCGAGTTCGCCAGATTAATGAAGATCGCGGCCGAGCAGGCCCATGATCAGCGCCGGATCGGCGATCCCGGGGCGTCGCCGCCGGCCTTGGTTATCGCCATAGACCAAGCCGAGGAACTGTTGTCGCCGGAAAACGCCGCGGAAAGCGAGCGCTTGTTGTCGCTGTTCGCCGCATTCGTGAGCAAGCTGCCGCAAGCCGTCGAGCCATTCGCCTTGTTGACGGTACGCGCCGACAGCGCCACGCGGCTCTATCAGGCGATAACCGAGCGCGAATTAGAGGTGCCAAAGCCACTGACGCTGTTGCCGCTGCCGCGCACCTCCTACCGGGACGTGATCGTCAAGCCGATCGAAGTCGCAGCGCGCCACGGCAAAAGGATTTCAATTCAAGCCGCGCTGACCGACCAATTGGTCGCGGAGGCAACCGGCGCGGACGCGCTGCCGTTGCTCGCCTTCACGCTGTTTCAGCTTTATCGAGGATTCAGCGCCGGCGGCCTCCTCACCGTCGACCACTACAAGGCTCTCGGCGGCGTCGGCGGCTCGATCAAAAAGGCGATCGAAGAGGCGCTGGCCCGGCCCGGTGACGCGCCAGTGATTCCGGCGGCAGCAAAAGACCAGTTGGACTGCCTGCGAGCGACTTTCATTCCATCACTCGCGCGAATTGACACCGCGACCAGCGAGCCGATGCGGCGCCCCGCACCGCTCGAAAAGTTTACAGGCGCAACCCGAGCGATGGTCAAACGGCTGGTCGAGAAGCGTCTATTGGTCGAGGACCAGCAGGGCGGGACTGACGTGGTCGAAGTCGCGCACGAGGCTCTGCTTCGTCAGTGGCCGCCCTTGGCCGGCTGGCTGCACGAAGCCGGCGACGATCTGCGCGTCGTGGAAGCGGTAGAACGGGCCGCCGGCGAATGGGCCCGCGGAGGACGCGCCGACGCATGGCTCGATCACCGCGGCGACCGATTGAGCGCGGCCGAAAGGGTCTTGGCAGCCCCGGATTATCGCTCCGGTTTTGGCGAGAACAGCGTCGAGTATCTCAAGGCCTGCCGCACTCGCGAGAATGCGCGGCGGCGCCGTCTGCAAGCGGCTGGCGGGGCGGTCGCGGCAGGCCTGATTGCGCTTACTGTGGCGCTGTTCCAGTTGTGGCAAAGCCGTCAAGAGACGTTGCGAGCGGAACGGCAGACCCAAGTTTCGCTGTTGATCGCACAAGCGCAGACCAACCTCGGCGGCAACTATGGAGGAAACATTCCGCTTGCCGTTACGTATGCAGAACGCGCCTTCAAAACGATCCCATCGGTCCAGAGTAGGTCAACGCTGCTTCAGGCAACGATGGAGATCTCGCCCCATATCGCCGCCATACTCGCATTAGGCAAGAAGCCGTTCAACAGCCACTCGTTCGACAGCGTCGAGCAAGCCAACCCGCGCGACAGCGTCGAGCAAGCTGTGGCAGCCGCGTGGTCGAGCAGCGATCACCTCGACGTTGCCATGAACTGGGGACGGCTGCGCAGTTACGATTTGAACGATCCCAAACAGATACCGGACGGCTGGAGTTTGCCGGATATCAAACGGTCTCAGGACGGCAACCGCGCCATGGTTGCCGCTTTGGCTCCTCTTGGCAGCGACCGCATCATCGTCGTTTTCAACGAGGGGTCGGTCGGGACTTATCGGCGCGGAACAAGCGTGATCCAGGTCGACGCGCCGCAGCAGGGGCTTTCGGTTTATCCGATCCCCCATGCCGTGGCCGTCAGCAAGAGCGGAGCGTTGATCGCGCTGGCAACAATCGATCAGACCATCATTCTTTATCGCTGCGACTGGGGGACGGCGCCGCGATCGACCCCCGCTTGCGAGGCGGCGCCTTTAGGCAATGTGCAGGGACGTGCGCTCGCAATCAGTCCGGATGAGAAACGCATCGCGGTTGGCGACGCATCGGGCGCCGTCACGATCTACGACCTTGCTGGGAAGCCGCTCGGCGAACCCAAAACACTGGACGGTCCAATCAACGCCCTCGGCTGGGCGAACCAGCGCAACTGGCTTGCGGCCGGAACGACGACCGGCAAGATTACGGTGCTCGATGCCGATGCTTTGCAACAAGATCCAATTGCTGACGCGATCTTCGGCTCCAGCCCAATCGTGGCCCTGGACTGGAGCCCCAAAGCTCTTGCGCTTGCTTTCGTGTGCGATCGCACGGCGGTATGCTTCTGGAATGCCAATATCGGCGCAACCGCACATCAGGCATTTCAACCGCCGGTCCGATTCGAGGGACACAGCAACGAAATCGGGCGTGTGAGCTTCACAGCGGATGGGAATGAGATCGCGTCGTCGGCTACTGATGGAACAATCCGGATTTGGAGCATCGCGCAGAATACCGAAGCGACCTACGCGCTTTACGCGGACGAGTTGATGGAGATTAACAATGTCGCGGCATCACTAGACCATCAGCAGGTGGCGGGCGCCGACGTTCACGGGGCTATCCCCGTCTGGGATACAAAATCAGGAGCTTCCAGCCGAGTCATCCCGCCGGCCCAGGATGTTGAAATCCGCGAGATCGCCTGGAATCGCGGCGGCGTCATCGCCGCGCTGGACGACAATGATACGATCCGCGTCGTTCCGGCCGAGAAAACCCGACCGATTGTCAGCATCCCGATCAACACGCGCGCCGGCCAGCATCTCGCCTGGGCAAACAATGACAGCGAGATTGCCGTGCCGATCGGCGACCGTGGCGTCATTCTTATTAGGCCCCTGCCCCTCAACGGCAAGATCGTCGCTCTCGGTGACGACCACCAAGGCCAAGCATGGGGCGTCGCCACGATTCCGGACAGCCCGCGCCTGTTCGTCAGCTATGTCGGCGGCGAGATCAAGATTTGGGATGTAACGACAAGTAAGACCGAGGGCTCGATGCAACAACTGCCGGGCGAACTTGCGGACAAGATCGGCGTCGGCAGCCTCTCGGTCAGCCGCGACCGCCGCTTGCTTGCGACATCGAGCGGCAACGGCTACGTCCCGGTTTACGACATTGCCAAGCGGGCGATTTGGCAGGTTTTAAAGACCGAAACCCCTGAAATCTCGTCGGTCGCATTCAGTCCGGACGGGCAGAAGCTGGCGGCGCTGAGCGCGGACAACTGGCTTTACATCTGGAGTATTGGTCCCACAGCGGCTGAGCTTTACCTTGCCGTGCCCGTCATCACGCGCCGCGCGCTGATTGGCGCTGCCGGCACGGAGCACGAACACGCAACCTGGCTCGATTGGATCGCTGACGATCGCGTGGCAATCGCGACCGGCATCGCTGCTCTCCGCGTCGTCACAATCGACCCCGAGAAGTGGCTCAAGCGCATTGACGGCCTTGCCCTTGGACGGGGCGTACCCATAAACTGACACACCAGCCGGTTGCATCCATAGGGAATGCCGATGCTGATGGAATTCACCAAAAAAATATCGGTTGTTGTCCTTGCGGGATTTGCACTCGCCATTTGGCTTTCGACTGCCGGCGCGGCGGGTCGCGACATCGAGGTTATCGATAGAGACATTGTCGGACCGCCGACGACCGATGCCGGGGTCTGGCGGACCAGAGCGCAAACCCTATTCGACCCTGCTGAACGCATCCTCACGCGGCGTATGTACACGGTCTGGGATCCGATGCCGGAGCGCGAAGTCGACTTTGTCTGGATTCCCCGTTCCGTACGTGACGACACGGAAGGCAAGATCAACGGCATCGGACGCCTGATTTGGCGGCTGCAAGGCAAGCCGGCTTACGATCACAGTGCGATCGTCGTCGAATACCGCGGCGCGATGCGAGATGGCCGCGCTGAAGGTCTCGGCAGCTACGTGGATGCTGACGGTATCAGCTATGAAGGCGAGTGGAAGAATGGGCTGATGGACGGCCACGGTACTTTGAAATTCGCCGGTGGCGACGAGTATTTCGGCGAAATGCATGCCGGCAAGGCGAACGGCACCGGTCGTTACATCGACGTCACCGGCGAGATTTTCGACGGATATTTCGCGGACGGCCAGCGCACCGGGTTCGGAACAACGACCTTGCCGAACGGCAACAGCTACCGCTCCAGTTGGCATAACGGCAAAGAAACCGAAGATTCCCGCCTGCTGCGGCTCGCGCAGTCGACCGGACCTCTAGCCCAGGGAGATTCAGGCGATGTCCGTATAGGCATCAATATCGATAAGTCCAAAGCGAAGGGCGACGGCTATCTCCTATACGCCGCATCGAGCAGCGGCTCGCGCTTGCTCATACAACCGAACAACAAACGTCTGCTTGCGATGTGGAAGGGCAACGACGAGATTCAGCTGAACGGCGCCGAGGAGGGCGTTCCGCCTTGGTACGGTGTACTGTCATTGACGAAGGCTCAGTTGCTGCCGCTCACCCTTATTTTTGAGGTGCAGAATTGGTCGGCAAGCCCAATTTCGGTGGTCGGAGCTTATCTCGCGGTCGACTCAAGCGTCAGCGATCTTGAACCCGCCATTCAGCTCAATCGCGACCTGGAAGTATGCACCGAAACGCCGTTCAAGCCGACTTTCAAGGCGGAGAACTTCGGCTGGGGCGCGGCCGAAGGCGCGGAAATGCACTTCGCTTTCACCAATCCTCTGGTGAATGCACGACCGAAGTCACTCGACGTTTCGAAAAACGTCGGCGACATCGCTCGCACGACCGCCATCAATCTCGAAGCCGAACTCAAGGCTGCCGGCGTCAATACCGCCGCGCTGTCGGCCAAATCGAAATCCGGCTTCGTCTGCAAAGGCAAATCCGCCCAAGACTGCTTCAAACAGATAAAGGCTGATGGAATTTTTGGTTCGCTGACGTCGCAGATGGGCCTGAATGACCTCAGTATTACCGTCAACGTTACTGGAACGCTCGACTACAATTGGCGCGACAGCAAAGGCGTCGAGCAAAAGCGATCGTCGCCATACACCCTCAACCTGCCGATTGGGCATATCAAGGTCGAAGCGGAATGCGGCGAAGGTGGAGAACTCGAACCGGTCGCGGAAAAAGCGCTAGTATTCCGGCTCGACGCATCCGGTTACCGGCTGCCAGTCTCGTTCCAGCGCAGCATCCCAGCCGGCCGCACGAGTCAGTTCACCGTAACGGTCGAAGCTCGAAAATCCTCGGAACACGACTTCACGGTGAAATTGCTGCTAGCCGACGGCCGCGAAATCGCATCACGGCCGATCAGTCTGGTGTATTACGTGCCGAGCTGGTTTGCTGCAGCACCGTGATCGGCAGGTTGCAGCAGGCGCTTCGCTCATCGCGGCCGATTAATCTGTCTTATTGTGCTCCGAGCTGGATTTCGGAGCCTTGATCGGCTGCCCGTCCTTGATTTGCAAGCGCTCGGTTCCAAAATCGAACATGTTGGCGATCGGAACCAACCGGCTGGCGAAGGTGCCCTGCTTAAACGCGCGCAGCTCGAGCAAAGCGCCCGAGCCTCGGCTGGCGCTCTGATCGAACAAGAAATTACCCAGCGAGTAGGTCAGCTGGTACTCGCCGCCCTGTGGCGCTTCGATCCGCTCCACCGCGCGGTGCGGGTGGGCGCCGACGATTATGCCGACCCCGCAAGCCTGCAACGCCTGCGCCGCGGCATATTCGGCTGCGGCAGCCGTATCGGCATATTCCCGTCCCCAATGCACCAGCGAAATCAGCGGCGGCCGCGCCTGCATCCGGCACACATCCTCGAGTTCGCCGTCTTTGACGACCGGATAGCCGTGATAATCCAGCTTGCCGATGAAGTTCAGGCCAAGCAGCCGGAACGGACCGACGTCAACAATTTCGTTGTGGCCAAGGGGCGCGATGGAAGATTTGCGCAAGATGGTTCGGGTCTCCTCGTAACCGGCCGAGCCGAGATCGAAGCTGTGATTATTCGCAAGGCCCGCAACCTTGACATTCAGCGCCTTGAGAATCGGCACGGCAAGGCTCGCATACATCACGTGCAGGTCAACGCCGAAACCCTCCGGCGGCTCTTCCAGCATCGCGCCTTCGAGATTGACAATGAGCGGCGCCCCGCCGGTCGTCTGCTTGATCGCTTGCACAATCGTGCTCGCGACATCCTTATCGGCGAACGGCGCCGTAAAATAGCGCCCGATGAACGTGTCGCCGCCAAAATAAAATACCTCCTGGTCCGGATAACGAAGTTCAGTGCCGGCCGGCAAACGCCGCGTGTACAGCGTCACAATATAGCTCGTGGTCCTTGTGCTGCCGCCGCTGTATTGCGCCGAGTTGCGATTGGCGATGACGGTGGCGTGACTCTTGAACGTTTCGGCCTGCAGCCTCATCTGCAGGTATTGCGCCCATTTTGAATCCATGTGCGCCGGCTGCACGAGCCGCAGCGCCGCCTCGGCGTCACCGGCGGCGATGATGTTTAGCGTTTCCTGATCGCGATCGCGCGCGACATCGGCCGGTAAGTAATGCGAATAATCGGTGGATTGAACGACCAGCGTGCCCGGTCCAATCAGCTTCTTAATGAGTAACGCGGCCGCGTCGCATTCGGCGCGCGAAGCATTGTACGAAATCGCGATCGGCACGATTCTCGCGTCCGGAAAAAAATGCCGGATGAAAGGAAGGAGTGCCGCGATGCCGTGTTCGTTGGCGAACAGATCGGAGTCGTCAAACAACGTATCGGCCGCGAGCAGCGCCGCAGTGGCCGCGCGATCGTTATGGAGGAGCCCGAATACGGTCTCAATATCACGCATCGTCGTCGCCATCGGCCGACGGCTGCGAGCGAAGTGATCCGGCGAAAGGATAATGATGCGATCGTAGTGATTGCCGGCCGCCGCCTGGAAGCCGCGAGCGATGAGATCGGCGGCAAGAATATGATGCGGCACCGAAATGCCCGTGACGGGCAGCGATGACGCGGCGGGCCGCCGCTCCTGCGCAATCGCATCGCGAAACGGCTTTGCATCGGAATACATCGATGCGAAGGGCGTCTGATCGGCAGCCCCGGCACCCGGGCCGCTGCAAAAGATGATGCCGACGATCAGCGCGCGCGCGACCGCCCAACACACGCGCCGAATGCTTCGCAAAAGCATGGCGTCTTCCCGCGCTTATGCTGCTGAGATTAGCAAGCGGTCTCCGCTGGACATAGACGCCAAAACGCATGCGCGCAGGAGCAACCATGCCAAAGGTCCAGCCGTAGCCGGACCCGGCAGGAAGTCTGTCGATCGTCGGCAAACGGCGAGCAGTCTTGTGGGTATGTCCTGGGTAAAGGAGCCGCGGCGGCAAAAAGCTCGGGAAAATCAAGAGTTGTGGGCGGACGACCGCGGCGCCTTGTTATGGAAGATCCCGCAACTTCCGGGAGTGTCTTGCGGCAGGCGGCGGCGAATAAAAAGCCACAAAAATTCGGGGTGGCCGGTATGATGCCGGCGGCGCAGAGCGGTGTTGGCACGATTTTCTATGATCGGACTGAAGCGATTCATCCGACCCGGGATAGTTATTTCGGTCGTCGCCCATGTCGGCGCCTTTGGGCTCGGCCTGATGTCTTTCGCCGGGAGCTCGCCCCAGACCGTGCCGCCACCGGATGCGATGGAGGTCGAGCTCGTAACGCCAACCGAAGCTCCGCGGCTCCAGGGCGATCCTTCCCAGGAGCGGTCGTCCGGTTCCGAGGTGCCGTTCAATGGCGACAACGGTAACGCCGCCACGCAGCAGCGGCCGACCAAGCCGGCCACCCAGCCGGCGCAACAATCGCCACAGCATTCAAACCCGCAGCAGGGCGCCGGCCGGGAAAAAGCCAAGCCCGAAAAGGCGCAGCCTAAATTGGCCCATGCCGAAACCGCTCCGCCCGAAACGGAACAGGATCGGACCACTGAATCGCTGCCCACCCCGCCCGAGCCGCAGCCCGAGGAAACGCCGCCGGATCAACCGAGCGCCGTCGAGACGATGGCGCAGCTCGCTCTCGCTGGCGGACAGTTTGGCGGCGGCTTCAACGCTCCGCCCGTCAACACCGCGCGCGCCGGTTATGACTTCACCGCAGAATTCCGCGAGCGCGTCAGCTCCTGTTCGTCCCTGCCGGCAGGAGTTTCCCCCGGCGAGAATGTCAGCATCGTAATGCGGGTTTTCCTCAACCGTAACGGTACCCTGGCATCGCGGCCGCAATTGATGCAGCCGATCACATCGGCCAAACAGCGGGCGCTGATGCAAAATTCAATCAGCGCACTGGAACAGTGCCAGCCCTACACCATGCTCCCGCCGGAGAAGTACAATCAGTGGAAGAAGCTCGATCTCACCTTCTATCCGATCCGCTGAGTGTCGCAGGAGGGGCTGGTCCGATATCGACCGCGCGCGATTGAAATCAGCGGCAATACCAGTAGAAGCGCCGCCAAAATCGGCCGGTTCTCACATACCTGCCAAATCTTGCGTGCAACAAATTTTCGCTTTTGGCGGCATTATACTCGACCTTGGAAACGGCCCGGCATCCCTCCCGAGGGGACGGCTGCGCATTCACAGATGACGCTGGCACTGCGACCAGCATCGATACGGCCGCCGCCGTACACATCGCGTTCTCAACGCGCGCCAAAAGCCGGGTCTGCTTCATTCAAGAACTCCTCGCCCATTCGAAAGCTCCCGCGGCCTGCCGGCAAGCCGGGCTGGTAATTCCCCGCGGGAACAGTAACATTTGCGCGCGACAAAAAATAAAATCGGGGAGTAGGCGCCGTGGCTCTGCAATTCGGCATTTTCGACCACCTTGACGACAACGCGATTCCGCTCGCGGATCTGTTCGAGACCAGGCTCAAGCTCATCGAACAATACGATCGGGCGGGCTTTCGCTCCTATCACATCGCCGAACATCACTCGACACCGCTCGGCATGGCGCCGTCGCCGAGCGTATTCCTCGCCGCGGCCGCGCAACGCAGCAAGCGGCTGCGGTTCGGTCCGCTGCTCTACGTCACGCCGATGTATCATCCATTGCGGGTCGCCGAAGAAGTAGTGATGCTCGACCATATGAGCCATGGGCGGCTGGAATTGGGATTGGGACGCGGCGCGTCACCGGTCGAGATCGCGAGCTTCGATGTCGATCCGGCGTTGGCGCCGGCCATGAATCGGGAAGCGACTGAAGTCATTCTGAAGGCGCTCGCCTCGGACATTTTGAACCACGAGGGCAAGTTCTACCGATACAAGAATGTACGCATCGCGGCGCGGCCGATACAGCAGCCACATCCTCCGCTCTGGTTCGCGCCGATCGAACCCTCGCGGGCGGCCGACGCCGCCCGGCTCAAGGGCAACATCGTGACGCTCATTCCCGACGCGGGCGTCAAGGCGATCACCGACGCCTATCGTGCGACGTGGCAGGCCGACGGCAACAGCGCCGCGGACATCCCGCTGCTTGGCGTTTTCCGCCACGTCGTCGTCGCCGAGACCGACGCCAAGGCACAGGACGCCGCCCGCAGCGCCTATCGCCTGTGGCGCCACCATATGGCGTTCCTGTGGGAATGGGCGGGCATCCCCTTCCCGATCGCCGCGGTCTACCCGAGCGAATTCGACGCGCTGGTGGGGATGCATATGGGGGTCGCCGGTTCGCCGGAAACGGTCCGCCGCTATGTCGCCGATACGGTCGAGAAGACCGGCGTCAATTATTTCGTCGGCGACATGATTTTCGGCTCGCTGCCCTACGAGGCGGCGGCGCACTCCGTGGACCTGTTCGCGACGGAGGTAATGCCCGCATTCCGGTGACCGATCGCCGTCGGTGACCAAAAACGCGCTTTGAATTTCGCCGGCGTCAGCGGCGTTTCGAACGGCCCCGGTTTTCAAAACGTGACGGCGCCGGCGGGCAGTGTCAGAAAGTACGTTCACGCCGGTCCCGAAGAGGGACGTTTGATTTTGACCGGATGGTCAGCTGGCGTGCCAGCTCGGCCCACTTTTTGCGCATCCGCTCCTCGGCGCTGGCGATCGTAATTGCGGCGCGGCTGTTGGCGGAGCTTGCTTCGACCTCGAGTTGCGCGTTTCGCTCGGTCAAGCGTTTGATTTTCGCTTCGGCGTCGACGAGTGCCTTGTCGCGGTTCTGGAAGGATTCCAACAGCGCGTTCGCGGCGGCGGCGAGCGTCAGGCGCGACTGTTCGAGTTCTTCGACGTGGCCTTGTTGCGAGCGAAGCGTTTCCTTGAGCCGCCGGTTCTTGTCGTCAACCTCGTCGCGGGCGGCCTTCTCCGCGGTGATCCTTTGCTCGGCGACGTCGTTCTGCACATTGCGCGCGAGCAAGCGTTGCCTCGCATCGGCGAGCATCTTCTCCGCCATCAAGGCGCGCGCCGACATGGAATCGGAGAGGCGCTTGAGAGCTTCGAATTCGCTCTCGTACTTTTCCCTCGCGGCCGTGGCCGCCTTCGCCTCGGCGCCCAGCCTCGTGCATTCGGCTTCTGCCACGGCCAGCGCCGTGTCCAGAAACTTTATTCGTGCGCGGGCATCCTCCAGCGCTGCGTCTTTTTCGATGAGATTTTTCGCGATGAGGGTATTTTCAGCTTCGAAATCGCGCGCTCCGCGAAGCCGGTCGCGCGCCGCACCGAGCTCGATTTCCAGCCCCGCGGCACGCTGGCCGGCAGCCTCTCCCTCCGTCGTCAGCGTCCGCACCTGCTCGCGCAGCGTCCCGGCCGCTTCGGTCTCCTGCGACAACCGCCGCTCCAGCCGGGTAATGTCCCTGCGGGCTTCTTCGAGTTCGTTGGCGAGGTCAAATTTGGTCTTGCCGGCGGCAAAGTTGAATTCTGCCGTGGCGGATGGGAGCGTAGCCTTCTCGCGTCGCAATTGCGGTCTGGCCTGCTCCGCCGCAGTTATCGCCGTCGCCCCCGATGCAGGGCGCTTCGCAGCAAGGCTTACGGCCCGATGCCGCGGCCATTCGTTCTGTCGATTTCGTTCGGTGAATGCCATGTCTGGCGCGTCAATCGATGCCCAATCCACTCAGCCTGATGGCACAATGGTTAACGCGTGGTTACCCGATCATTAACCCGGCCCGAATGGCCCAATCCCGACCGTTCCCAACCGTGGCTGGGCTTGTCATCGCCCGGCTGCATCCGATTCGCGAGATTTGGCCGGCACGAGGCTGCCGGCGTCGCTACTTCGCCATCGCCGGGCAGCCGCCGTCGGCGATCGGGCGAAACACCTCGTCACCCGGCAGCGTGGCGACGAGCTTCAGCAGGTCCCACTCGCCCTTTGACTCGGCCGGCGATTTGATCTGCACGAGATAGACGTCGTGCACCATGCGGCCATCGGGCCGCAGCCGCCCGTTCGGCGTGAAGGCGTCGTGCACCGGCAACTCGCGCATCTTGGCGATCACGGTCTTGGAATCGTCGGAGTTCGTCGCTTCGGCCGCCTTGAGATAGCTGCGCACCGCGGAGTAGGTGCCCACCTGGAAGCTCGTGGGCGCAATCTTCCGACGCTCCATGAACTTGGCGAAGAACGCGGTCGCCGCATCGTTGATCCCCGGCAGCCACGGCGAGACAAAGGTCATGCCCTGCGCCAGCTGCAGGCTGGTGGCGCGGATGGCCGGCAGGGAATCGAGTCCGAACGGCACGACCTTCTGCTTGTCGGTGATGCCGAACTCGCGCGCGGTCTTGACCGCGTTGATGGCGTCGTCGCCGCCGTTCGCCACCGCGATCACTTCCGCTCCCGACGCCTGGGCTTGCAGCATGAAGGACGAGAAGTCGGTCGTGCCAAGCGGATGGCGGACGGAGCCCAGGACCTTGCCGCCGTTCTTTTCGATGAACGTCGTGGCGCCGGCTTGCAGCGCGCGGCCGTAAACGTAGTCGGCGGTGATGAAGAACCAGGTCTTGCCGAGTTGCGGCAGGACCCGGCCGATGGCGGCGCCTTGTTCATAGCTGTCATAGACCCAGTGCACCGAATTGTTGGGCGCGCAGGCCTTGCCGGTGAAATCCGCCGATCCCGCGCTCGTCAACAGCACGGTCTTGTTGTTGGTTTTGGCGATCTCCAGCACCGCGAACCCGACCGCCGAATTGACCAGATCGGTGACGACATCGACCTCCTCGAGATCGAACCAGCGCCGCGCAATCGCGGCACCTATATCCGGCTTGTTCTGGTGATCGGCGGAAACGATCTCAACCGGCACGCCGTTGACCTTGTTGCCAAACTCCTCCGCCGCCATCTTCGCCGCTTCGACCGAGCCGACGCCGGAATTCTGCTCGTATGGGCCGGAAAGATCGGTCAACACTCCGATCTTGATCTTGCCGCCGGACATCTCGGCATGCGCCGCGGGGGCGAAAAACAGGAATGCGGCCAAGCCGAGGGCGTGGATGCGCATGTGTTCCTCCATCTTATTATCGTTCATGTCGGCCGATTTACCGGCGCGTTGTCAAGCCGGCGAACGCGTCAGATTTCTATGCGAAAGCCGACTTCGATCACCCCGTCATGGGGGATTTTGAAATAATCCGGCGCCCGGCTCGAAATTCGACTGAGAAACGAAAAGATCGCGAACGAAACCCGACCCATGCCGGAATCGTTCTCGCGGCGAACGATGGTCTCATGCGCGAGGTAATAGTGCCGGCGGTCGAGATCGGAATCGAATCCCAGCATCTGGATATTCTGCAACGTCCGCGGAATATCCGGTGTTTGCATGAAGCCAAGCCGGACCTGCACGCGATAGAAGCCGTGGCCGATACTCTCGACCTTGAACCGTTCCGCGAATGGCACCCGGGGCCGCCGGTCGGGCAGGAAGCTCAAAAGCGCGACACGCTCGTGAAACACGCGATTGTGCTCAAGGTGCCTGATCAACATCGGCGAAGCACCGTGCTCGACCTTGGTCAGCCAGACGCCGAGACCCGGCGCGCGGCCGATCACCAGATCGTCGACATAGGTCAGGAAGCGATCGAGCGGCAGCATCGACATGTCGTATAGGCGCCGCCTCAACTCCAGCGAACCCTTGCGCCACGACAGCATCATGGTCGCGATCACGGCGCCGATGAGTAGCGGAAACCAGCCGCCTTCAACGATCTTCAGCGAATTCGAAACGAGGAAGATCGCTTCGATACCGGCGAACAGGGCAATGACCAGGCCGGCGAAAATGGGCGGCCATTTCCACTCGTCGACCGCGACGCGATAGAGCAGCATTGTGGTGACGATCATTGTCCCCGACACGGCGATGCCGTACGCAGAAGCCAGCGCGTCGGACGTGCGGAACACGATCACGACGACCAGCGTTCCGATCATCAGCAGCCAGTTTGCGGTGGGAAGATAAACTTGGCCGGCCTCTTCGCTCGAAGTCGGAATAATTCTGGAGCGCGGGCATAGCCCCATCTGAATGGCCTGCCGGGTCATCGAAAAGACGCCGGAGATGAGCGCCTGCGAGGCGATGATGGTGGCGAGTGCCGCAAGCACGACCATCGGGATGATCGCCCATCCGGGCGCCAAACTGTAGAACGGGTTTTCGATCGCCTTCGGATCGACAAGAACGCGCGCACCTTGCCCGAAATAGCAAAGGACCAGCGCTGGAAGCACCAGCCCGAACCATGCCAGCCGGATCGCGGGACGGCCGACATGGCCCATGTCCGCATAGAGCGCCTCGCCGCCGGTCAAGACCAGGAACACGCCGCCGAGCACGAGGAAGAGCGTGAACGGACTAGCCGTCGCTAGGCGAACCGCTTCGAGCGGATTGAACGCTCGGAGTATTTCCGGTGCCGCCCAGATATTGACGATGCCAAGAACCCCGATGGCGACGAACCAGACCACCATCACCGGTCCGAACAACCGGCCGACGCTGCCGGTTCCGCGGTATTGAAGCGCGAAAAGGCCCACCAGGATGACGAGCGTCACCGGCACGACGAAATTCGCCGCTTCAGGGCTGAATTTTATGCCTTCGATCGCGGACAGAACCGATATCGCCGGCGTAATGACGCCGTCGCCGTAGAGAAGCGCGGCACCGATGATGCCGAGCAGAACGACGATCGATAGCTTGGCGCCGTGCGCGGCCGCGTCGTGACGCTCGACCAAAGACGACAACGCCAGTATCCCGCCCTCCCCGTCATTGTCGGCGCGCAGGACGATCGCGACGTATTTGAGCGAGATGATCATCATCAGCGCCCAGAATGTGAGCGAGACCACGCCGAACACGTGCGCGGTGGTCGGCACCTTGCCGGTGGCATTCAGCGCGACGGAAAATGCATAAAGCGGGCTCGTGCCGATGTCGCCGAAGACAATGCCGAGCGCGGTCAGCGCCAGCAGCGTTTGTGCGCGGCCAGACTTGCTGGCGGGGCCGGACTTGTTGGCGGCTCCAGACTTGTTGTCGGGTCCAGACTTGTTGGCGGGGCCAGACTTGCCGTTCGCACCATGTGGCGGGGTCGGCGTACTGCTGGCAGCGGTACCCATATTCGGCGCCACATCCATTCTGAGACCCTCTTTTTGCTCATGACATGATTCGGTCACGAGCGGTCACGGATGTTTCATAGCCGCGATACGTGACAACCGCGATTCGGCAAATGGAGAGCCGCCGGCAAGCCTCTACACGACGCTAGACCTTGAGCTTGAGCAGCCGGTCGGCATTGCCGTGTGCAAACTTTTCCAGATCGGCAGCCGGCCACTTGAGCTGGTCGATGAAATCTCTGCCGACCCGATTGGTGCTGTAGGGATAGTCGATCGAGAACATCACCCGATCGATGCCGAAGATCGCAATCAGGACATCGAGCGGCGGTTGCGTGAACATGCCGCTGGTGGTGACGGTAACCTGATCGAGGATCGTTTGTCTGACCGAACGCTTCAGGTGAGGAGCCTCCGCGGACAAGATCTTGTCGGACCGCGTCATCATCGCCGCGAGCCCCTCGCCCATGTGTCCGATGATCAGCCTGAGTTTGGGATGCCGGTCGAGAGTGCCGGACAGAACAAGCCGGAACACGTGGATGGCCGTTTCGGAATGCCAGCCCCAGGCGGCGGTCGACAGGCGAAAGCCCGTTTGGCCCGGCAAGCCGCTGTAATAGGCGTCGCGGACCGCCGGCGGCGGCAGATTGGGGTGCAAATAAATCGGCACGTCGAGCTGCTCGGCGCGCGCGAAGATCGGGTCAAAGCGCGGGTCGTCGAGAAAGCGGCCCTCCGTCAGGCCGTTGATCAAAGCACCGCAGAAGCCATGGTCGCGGACTGTCCGCTCCAGTTCATCGGCAGCGGCCTCCGGCGTCCGCATCGGCAGATGCGCAAAGCCCGCGAAGCGATCGGGGTGGGCCGCCACCGCCTTGGCCAACACGTCATTGATGTCGCGCGCAAAGGCGATGCCGTCGGCGCCATCAAGCAAATAAGCCCCCGGGCCGGAGGCCGAGAGCACTTGCATCGTGATGCCAGCCTCATCCATCTCGGCAAGCCGGCCCGCGCCCAGGTCAGACGCCTGCTTTTCCAGATTGCCGCCGAATCCGGCCGGAAAGCCGTGCTTCGCGATCGCATCCGGATCGATTCTCCGCACCAGCGAAGGGATCGCAAAATGTTCCTCAAGTGCAACGATGCGCATTCCAGGCTTCCCCTACTGCAAGAATTGCCGGCGATTTCAGGCGGACTTGAGATCAAGTTTTACCGGATACCAACGATACTGGAGCGCCATGGCTCCCGCCACAATAGCGGGACGCCATCATGGTTCGCCGGTTGCCGCGCGCCGTTATCGTCATCGCCGCGTGCGATGATTTGCGTGCTGATCGAAGACTATGGCCCGGGACCGATCCGATAGTCTTCGGCGTGTTCGGCGCCTGCTATAATCCGGCGCGGTGGCGTATTTCGGCTATTTGCGTAAGCTCCGCCGCGACATCGAGGAACTCGAGTGCGGCAGCGGGCTTCAAGTTCGACTAAGTGCGCGATCAGCCGCCGGCGCGGTTCCAGCCGCGAGCGCGATTGCCGTAGATTTCGTGCCCGGTCGGCGTGACCACCACCGTGTCTTCAAGCTTGATGAAGCCGCGGCGCGGATGCAGCAACGTGGTCTCGACCGAAACCACCATGCCGGTTTCGAGTGGCCGCTGTGCATCGTAGGCGTCGTAGGGCACTGGGCCCGTGCTGGTCAGCCGCGGACCTTCGTGGCTCACCAGCCCCATGCCGTGGGCAAGAAACTCGTAGTGATTGTGCAGCTTCGATTTCTTCAACACCGGATCGGCCGCAACGTAGATCTCGCCGCCTTTGACGCCGGGGCGGATCGGCTTGAACGATGCCTGCTGGACGGCTTCGACCTCGGCGAGCAAATCTTCAAGCTCGGCGTCAGGCTCGCCGACAATGCCCATGCGCGCCAGATCGCCGATATAGCCGTGATAATTGCCGCCGGAATCGAGTGACAGCGGATCGCCCTTCTCCCAGCGCTGGTCGGAAGGAGCGCGGTTGTGGCTTGAACCCGCGGCTATCAGGCAATAGTCGAACATCAGGCCACGTTTTGTTTCTTCGCGGCGGAGCGCTTCGCTCAGTTCGGCCTTGGTGGCGCCGGCGCCGTGCGTCGCGATCACCGCCAGCATTGAATCGATCACCAGTTCGGATGCAACCCGCAGCTTTTCCAGTTCCTCCGGCGATTTGCGCAACCGCAATCGCTCAAGCACAAACAGCGCATCCCTTAATTCGCCGTCCAGAACCACCTTGCGCAATGTGGCCGCGGAATCCGCCGGCACGAACGCGAGCTCGGCCCCGACGCGCTGCGGTTTCGCTGAAAGCCCATGGACATAATCGGCAGCTTTTTGCATCACGTCGACCGAGCCGCCGCTTTTCGTGCTCACCTCGGATACCCAGAATGGCTTTATCTGGGTCTGGTACGTCTCCATGCCGTGGCCGAAATAAGCCGCCTTCTCCGGGTGACTTTTCGGATAAACGAAAACCGGCAGGTAGCGGCTGATCCCCATCGCATCCATATTGTCGAAAAAGAACGAGCGATGGCCGCCGAGGAGATATTGAACGTTATGCTTCGAGGTCGCGACCAGCACATCAAGTCCCGCCTCGTCCATCAGCCGGTCGAGTAACGCGGTATCGAAGGGCGCAGTGCTTTTTCGCGTGACTGTGTCGAGCATGGTTCGATCTCCGGCTGTGGGGACCCCACCCTAGCAAATGCGCCGGAGAAGATGAACGGGTTTGGCGGACGTCGACTGGGGATACAGCCCAACGCGGGTAGTCGCCGGCCGGCTGACGCCGGGCCAATTTAATGCCGATAGCAAGCGGCATTGACCGCTCGGGCGGACGCCGCCCGGCTTAGGCCGCTGATTTTGCCGCCGGCTTCGCAGCCCCGGCGTTACCGCCAACGGTGGTGAGAAGATCGACGGCGCTGCGCCGGGTGCGATCAAGGATCAGCTCGATCGAGGCGATTTCGACGCGATTACGGCCGTCATCCTTGGCGCGGTAGAGCGCGTGATCGGCCTGCGCCAGCAACGCCGAAAGATCGAGCACGGCGTCGTGGCTGATGACGATCCCGATACTGACGGTTCCCGCAACCGGCCGTCCTTCGACTTCGCGGGTGGCTTCGGCGAAAGACCTGCGGATCTCTTCGGCAACGGCCAGCGCCCGCTCGCGCGTCGTGTCGCGCAACATCGCCGCGAATTCTTCGCCGCCGAGGCGGCCGAACAGATCGATCCGGCGCAGGCAACCGCTGGAGACCTCGGCGAAAATCTCCAGCACCCGGTCGCCGATCGCATGACCGAAGCGATCGTTGATCGATTTGAAGTTGTCGAGGTCGAGCAGCATGACGGCCATTGGGCGCGGATCGGTCGCCTGCCGCTTGAGCTGCGCTTCGCCGTCTTCCAGGAAGGCCCGGCGGTTGGAAATTCCGGTCAGCGGATCGACCAGCGCCGCGGTCTTGTGGCGATATTCGGTGCGCTCCTTCGCCATCGCCAGGAGGATAAACGCAATGGAGATCGTGAACATCAGCCCTTCGAAGCTGAGCACGGTGAGCCAGACGCTCCCGAACACCTTTTGGCTGGACGGCAACCACGGCAGCATGGCGCCGAACGGCGTGCGCAACAGGTAAAGGGCGCCTTGCGCGAACAGCATGAAAATCGCCGGCCAGCGCGAGACCAAAGGTTCGCTGCGCCCGCGCCAAAACTCGAATGCGGTGGCCCAAGTATAGGCGGTGATGATCCCGGAGCTGAGCAGCACCCGCAGGTCGAAGGAATTGATAAGACCGGGCACGCGCGACGCCAGGAGCCAAATTGCCGCGCCTGCAAACATGAGAAATGGTTGCGGCTGGCGATGGTCGAACAGCCGTGCCCCAGTCCAAGTCATCGCGAAAGATATGAACAGGAACGCGTTGGCGAGATCGATCGAGATAAGATCGGACGCCGAGCCGTAAAGGCCAAACAGCATGACCGAAGCTGCCCGCAGCAAGTCCGCGAAGCCCCAGCAGGCCACGGCCACAATCGCGGTGTTCTGCGCCCAGGCGAAGAGCAGGAGCAATCCGAGAATCGCTTCCACGTAAATGGTCACGAGGAACAGCGTGTGGACGTCCAGATTCATCGCGTTCCAACCAGATTGATCGGCTATCGGCAGGCGACCGTGGGAAAACCCGTCAGGCTTTCGCAATAGCGCGCGGCTGGAAACAATCGGTGAATGAATGGCACTCGTCTCGATTCACAATCGGCCATGGTTTCGGCAACCTTTCGAAATTCCGCGGCAATCGAACTACACTTGCTTTCCAAGGGTTTACTCATCTAGTGTCCCGATCCCGAAGTTCGCAAATGTTTGTCGAACCTCTGATGCGAACTTCGGGATCAAAGGGACACTAGCAAATTTATGATTCTAGTGTGGTTTTTGGATTTGAAGTTCCTACGCGAGTATGCGGTCGGATCTTAGGAACTTCAAATCCACCACACTAGTTTCCTGCACCCTTGTCGAAGCTTCAGTTTCGCCGCACGATGGTCGGCGTCCTTTTAAGGATATGCGGCGATGCAGGTCAGTAACGGAATCGTTGAGGCGATCGGCAACACGCCGCTGATCAAGCTTGAGCGCGTTTCGGCCGCGACCGGCTGCACCATTCTCGGCAAGGCGGAATTCATGAATCCCGGCCAGTCGGTGAAGGACCGCGCCGCTTTGTTCATCATCCAGGACGCGGTGAAGAACGGACAACTCAAGCCGGGCGGGGTCATCGTCGAGGGCACCGCGGGCAACACCGGCATCGGGCTTGCCCTCGTCGGCAATGCGATGGGCTTTCACTCCGTGATCGTCATCCCGGAAACCCAGAGCAACGAGAAAAAAGATATGCTGCGGTTATGCGGCGCCGAACTGGTCGAGGTGCCGGCCGTTCCTTATTCCAACCCCAACAATTACGTGAAGCTTTCCGGCCGGCTTGCCGAACAATTGGCGAAGACCGAAAAGAACGGCGCGATCTGGGCGAACCAATTCGACAACGTCGCCAACCGTCAGGGTCATATCGAGACGACGGGGCCGGAGATCTGGCGGCAGACCGACGGCAAGGTGGACGGCTTCGTCTGCGCCGTCGGCACCGGCGGCACGCTCGCCGGCGTTGCCATGGCGCTGAAGGCTTTCAGTAACTCGGTGCGCATCGCGCTCGCGGATCCGATGGGCGCCGCGCTTTACAGCTACTACACGACCGGCACGTTCAAATCCGAAGGCTCCTCGATCACCGAAGGCATCGGCCAGGGCCGGATCACCAAAAATCTCGAAGGCGCGCCGATCGATACCGCCTATCAAATTCCCGACCAGGAGGCGGTGCCGATCATTTTTGACCTGCTCGAGCATGAAGGACTTTGCCTCGGCGGGTCATCCGGCATCAACGTCGCCGGCGCCGTTCGCCTGGCGAAGGAGCTCGGCCCCGGGCATACCATCGTCACCATTCTTTGCGACTACGGTACGCGCTACCAATCGAAGCTGTTCAATCCGGAGTTTCTGCGCGAAAAGAAGCTGCCGGTTCCGGGATGGCTCGAACGCCGTTCGCAAATCAAGATCCCCTTCGCCTGATCATCGCGCTTGATGGCGCGTTGTGAAAATATGGCCACCATGCTCAGACCCGACGAAACATTCGCGCCCTCCCCCAAAAGCCGCTGGTTGGTTTCGACGGAATGGCTCGCGGAGCATCTGCGTGACGGCAACCTTGGCGTCGTTGACGGGTCTTATTTCCTGCCGACGCAGCAGCGCGACGCCCACGCCGAATATCGCGAAGGCCACATACCGGGCGCGGTATTCTTCGACATCGAAGCGATTGCCGATCATTCGAGCGACCTGCCGCATATGCTGCCGGGCCCCAGGCAATTCGGCGACGTGGTCGGTGCGCTCGGCATCGGCGATGGCGATATTGTCGTCGTGTATGACAGCGTCGGCCTCTATTCGGCCGCGCGGGTGTGGTGGACGTTTCGGCTGTTCGGCACAAAGAAAGTCTACATCCTCGACGGCGGGCTGCCGCAATGGAAAGCCATGGGGCGGCCGCTGGAGAAAGGCGACGCCGCGAGGCCACCGCGAAAACTCAATGCCGATATGAATGTCGGCGCCGTCGCGCTCCTTGCCGACGTGCGCATGGCACTCGCGGATGACAGCGCACAGATCGTCGACGCGCGCCCGCCCGAGCGCTTCAGCGGCAAGGCGCCTGAACCGCGTCCGGGGCTGCGATCTGGCCACATGCCACGCTCCTTCAACGTACCCTACGGCCGCTTGGTCGAGAACGGTCACCTCGCGCCGCGTGCGCGCATCGAAGCGGCATTCACCGATGCCGGAGTCGACCTCGACAAGCCGATCATTACCTCGTGCGGCTCCGGCGTCACCGCCGCGATCCTCACCTTCGCGCTGGAATCCATCGGTCGGGAGCCGAAAGGCCTTTACGACGGTTCGTGGGCCGAATGGGGTTCGCGGCCCGACCTTCCGGTTGAACGCGATTAGCGCAGGTTGCGGGCGCTGGTCAGGCTGACGCCCATGGATGTTGCGCGGCGCGGGCACGTTGAGGCGACCGCTCTGTCCGGGCTACACTGATGCTGAATTCGCCTGTCCGCCGCGCTCTCGGGAGCCGACGATGCTTTTGCTCAAACCAAACTGCGAATGCTGCGATACCGATTTGCCGGCGGATTCCCGCAACGCCATGATCTGCTCGTTCGAATGCACATTTTGCCGAAGCTGCGCGGACGGCGTGCTACAAGGACGTTGTCCCAATTGCGGAGGCGAGTTGCTGCGGCGGCCGATCCGGCCAGCGGCAAAGCTTGCGAGATTTCCGGCGTCACACGAGCGGGTTTTCAAGCCGGAAGGCTGTTCCGCCCGGGCAGCACAACGCTGAGGTCTTCGCTCAACGCGCCGTTCCCGCACGGCGGAAACATGGCGCATCACTGGAATGCGCCCCGAGGAGGTTCGGATGATCTTTCGACAGCTTTTTGACAGCACGTCCGGCACCTACACCTATCTCCTCGCCAGCCGGCATGGCGGCGAGGCGCTGATCATCGATCCGGTGCTTGAGCGCGTCGATCGCTATCTCCAGCTTGTTCGCGAGCTAGATCTCAAACTGGTCAAGGCCGCGGACACCCACCTGCATGCCGACCACGTGACCGGGCTGGGCGCATTGCGCGACCGCACCCATTGCGTCACGGTGATGGGCGAGCATACCGCGGCCGACGTCGTGTCGATGCGGGTGGCGGAAGGCGATCGCATTCAGATCGAGGGACTGAGCCTCGACGTGATGTATACGCCCGGCCACACCAGCGACTCCTACTCGTTCCTCCTGGCCGACCGTGTTTTCACGGGCGACACGCTTCTGATCCGCGGCACCGGTCGCACCGATTTTCAGAACGGCGATCCGCGCGCGCAATACGATTCCATCTTCAACAAGCTGATGAAGCTTCCTGACGAGACGATGGTTTATCCGGCCCACGACTACAAGGGCGACACCGTGTCGACGATCGGCGAGGAAAAATTCTTCAATCCGCGCCTCAAGGTCAAATCGATCGATGAATATGTCGATCTGATGAACGGCCTGAAACTGCCGAATCCAAAAATGATGGACGTGGCGGTGCCGGCCAACATGCATGTCGGCCTGCGCCAGCAGGACATCGCCGCCAAAGGCTGGGCGCTGTCAGCCGCCGAGGCGATCGCGTTATGCGGCCGCTCCGGCGTGGCCCTGGTCGATTTGCGCGAGAGAAGCGAACGCGAAAAGCACGGCGTCATTCCCGGCTCGCTGCATGCACCCTATGCGGATTTGCAGGAGAACATCGGCACGGGCGGCATGCTCCACGAATTGGCTGCGGCGACCGGCAAGCGCATCATCTTTTACTGTGCTTACGGCGAACGATCGGCAATGGCGGTGCAATCGGCGCAGGACGCCGGCCTCACCTCCGCCTGCCACATCGAAGGCGGCATCGCCGCCTGGAAAAGCGCCGAGGGGCCGCTGGCACGATCCTAGCCGCGGTCGCTGCTTCGTCGATCCGCACGAAAAAGGCCGCAGGGACCTTACCCTGCGGCTTCGCATTCCTGCACCCGTTGTTGGAACAATCAGCGGTCGCCCGGCGAGATCAGAGCCGCGCGCCTTGGTCGTTGTCGTCCTGCCCGGACCGATGACCATGGTGTCCCCACCATTGACCGCCGTTTCCGCCATCGCGACCGTAACCGTTGCCTTCGCGCCAGCCGTGACCGCCACGGCGACCACCCTCACCCTCGTAGCGAGCGTGATGATGATGCGGCCGCAACATGCGTGCGAGCTTGGTGAAACGCTCCTTCTGCGCGTCGGTGAGGCTCATATAAAGCGGCGTGCCGGCGTCGGCGATCCGCTTGAGAGCGGCGCTCGCCTTGCTCATGTTGTCGGCCCGACGCGACAGCCGCTCGAGCGGCGTGGTCGGCGTCTGGTTCTGCGCCTGTTGCTCCCGCGCTTCACGCGCTTGCATTCGCGTGATGCGAAGCTGAGCCATTTCGCGCAGCGCTTGTTCGAATGCCGGCCAGTTTTTCGCCTGGTCGGGCGTAAGTTCGAGACCGGCCTTGAGCGCGGCGATACGGGCGTCGGTATACGCCGCCATATCTTCGGCGCTCGGACGATGTCGATGCTCGAAGCGCGGACCGCCATCAGCACCCGGTCCGTCGTAACGCTGCTGGGCATACA
>CAVZSB010000021.1:0-97564 GCA_963777635.1 uncultured Alphaproteobacteria bacterium | reverse complement strand
TTGGCGATAACCTTGCTAGCCTATCGTTTGCCCCGCCAAATATCCTTGAAAGGCTCCGGCGACATCGCGGTGTAACGCACTGTGTTTGTGATGCTGGCGTGGCCAAGGAAGTGTTGCAGGCGTCTGGTGTCCATGCCCCTCCCAGCCAGGGCGTAGCCCGTGCTGTGTCTGAGCATGTGGACATGCACAGGGAATGGCAGCTTCGCAGTCTCGCCCGCTCTCTCAATCATGCGCCCAATGCCCATGCGACCGAATGGATGGCCTCGCTCATTCACGAACACATAGGCCCACTTGATTCCATTGAGCGTGTAGCGGCGCTGAAGCGCCTTTAGTCCGGCCACTTCATCACGTTCGAGATAATGCGTGCTGTCGTCGCTGCCTTTGAGACGGCGCACGATGATGGTGCGCTTGGCCAAGTTGATGTCGTCCCAGCGTAGATCGCACGCCTCGCTGACACGCAGCCCATGGCGGTAGATCAGTAGACCGATCAGCCAGTCTCGATGACCATGCCGGTTGGCCTTAAGGGCAGCCAGCAGTCTGTCCACCTCATCCTCGGTCAGATGCTCGCGGACCCGGTATGCCTCATTCGGCTTGCGCCCTTGCTTCACTGGTCGCATTTCAGATTGCTCGACAAGCGCAAGTTGCGTTGATTTCATTGGCCTGACCCCACGGTCGATGACTGTACTGTTCGCATAATAGAACGGAAAGCGACCAGTAAATCAAGGCTCCACGAGCCCGCATCTCCTCCCCTCTTGCGCTGTGAACCTTGCCCTTTCGATTGCACGGATATTGCTCGCAGCTATGAAATCAAATTTCTTTCTTCTGCGCTGTCGCATTAGCAAGTGGGTAGCAACCATTAACGTCTACAGGTGTCGCCTCGATGTCGAGCTGCTCGCCGTTCAACGTGCGTTCCCTGATCCAGTCCGATTCAGACATAGGCAATTCACTAATATGATACACGCCAACCGCATGATGCATATTTTGTGCGTCACGCCAGAACTCCGGCTGTCTATTCTTCAGCCAAAATAGGCAGGCAGTGACGTCTGGCGGTACGTGTTCGGTGTAAGGCACCTTGGTGATCTTGCCGTCCTTGCTGCAGAAGATCTTGACCGCGTCGTAGCTGTAGCCTGTTGCTCGAGCGTATAGCGATCGCTCGACACGGTTGTCGGCTTCCTCTTTGGAGGCCTTTAGGGACCCAAGAAACTCAGGATATTTAATTTTCCAATTATCTATGGTGACGACGCTGACACCGAATGCCTCAGCTAAATCAGCGTCCGTCGCGCCGAGCTTACACAGGTGACGAGCCATCTTGGCGTACTCGGGCCTGTAGCTGGAAGGCCGACCACCGCGGGCCTTTGCGACTGCTGGACGTGCCATTTTGTAAACACCTATAATGCGGTAAATACTCCTATCATAGGATAATAAACCTAAGCAAGGCCGGCCCGGCGCTTTCCCGTCATGAGGGCTTTTGCGCAGGCGTTCTGAGAAAGGGGCTGCTGGCCCATCCTTGCGGCGCTCGGTGCCATTGCAAGTGTGACGGTGACCCTCAAAAGGTTTTTGGGTCGGGCATGTCCAGGCATTACTAACTCCTTTGCGTGAGGAGAAAAAAAGAAGAAGAAAATATGCTCTGGTCTTCCTCCCCCCAATGCTTCCGGGAGCTACAAAGTCAGGAAAATGCCTGGACATGCTTGACCCAAGCGAATTTTCCTATTTTCCAATGAATATCGGTCGGGAAATTTTTGGCTTTTTTTGACCCGTCATTTCGGTTTTGCAGCCGGATCGTCACCGTGACGCACGAAACGTTTTCGCTTTTTTTCCTCGTCGGTCTCCGCGATAGCCGTTACCCCTTCGTAGTAGCGATCACGCTCCTTACCCTGCCGTGGCCGCGAGACACGCAAACCTGGAACGGCTGAATGCAAATTGCGGCCAAACCATTCTTTCGTTCCAGGATCCTTGCGCCCTTCCTCGATGCACCAGTCACACCAACGTTGATACATGGTATCAACTGCAATGCGCCGACCAGCCCCTACTTCGCATTGGTCGCGGATGAAAGCCTTGACCGGCGCGCCGAGTGTCTCGATGTCATCGATAGCGTCATATGAACTCTTGGGCTGGATAAAGTGTCCATCTGCCTTGAGTGCACGATAACCGCGGATGGCCCAATTCAGGATGCCCGACAACTCCGCTTTAAGCTTGTTGGTCAGTTCGGTGTCTTCCCTGCCATAAAAACTATTGGTCAAGATCACCAGCATCAGGCGGGAAGAGAATGCCCCTGAAACATCGTTCAGCGACAGCAGTTCGTTGCTCATGAACATGATGCGCGACGGCATCTTGCCGTGCCAAGCTTTGGTGTTCTTGCGATGCACAGTCATTCGATCTTCGCCAGATATCGACAGCAGCCGCTCGGCGATAGTCGACGTGCCGGTGTGCTTGCCAATGCGCACGTCTGAGATGATGGCCAGCGACTTGGTGATCAGTGGCTCCAAGCCAAACATCTCGCCGAGACTGTGCATGGTCGGACCCGCCACCGAAGACACTCCCAGCATCTCGGTTAGGAGGCGTGCAAACGTGCCTTTGCCACTGCGTTTCGGACCGATGACACCCAAGATCTTTTGTTGTGATGTATCCGGCGATATTGCGTAGCCTGACCAAGTCTGCATCAGCTTGACTGCCTGACGGTCCCTGCCACATAGCTGTGCCAAGAATCCCCGCCACAGCGGAGCTTTCGCCTTGCGATCGTAGGCCGCGGTCGAGGCATTGAGATTGAAGAAGTCTGGTGTGGCTGCGTGCAGCTTGCCGCTGGGTAAGTGCAACAGACCATTACTGCATGCGAACAGCTCAATGGCCGCAGGCTTGCCCGCCGCTTGCGAGATCCACGATGGCGGATCGATGTGTTCATTGAGGACGCAGACAGCCCGCAAGGCGTCGGCGGTCGCTCCAACCGTCGCGGGTGTAGGCTTGAATGGTACTGGTCCATTTTTCCCTCGCCGCTGAGCCTTCTCAAGAAATGTCCAGATGTGTGCGCGCAGCATTTCGTCACTGGCTATTTGATAATAGCTGCCAGTCCAGAGAAAGAAGCATTCGCGATGCCGCCACAGCGTTTGCATGCCATCCTTGGTGAAGTGCTGGGCCACCAGCTTACGGGCAGAGGTTATCGGATCGCTAGGATCGAGAAGGGCGCCGCCTTCAGGGATATCGACATCAACCCCTATCCAATCGCGGAAAGTGCTCAAACACGCTTCCGGCAGTTGCAGAACTTCGATCAGTTTGGTGACGCCAGTGACTTTCTTGTCCTCCTTTAGCCTCTGCTGAGTGCGCTCGGCAAAGTCTTCCTCCCACTTCGGATCACCGCCAAGCTTTGCCACAGCCTGCACATGTTTGGTGACCATATCAGCCGACATGCCGCATCTGGACAGCGCACCAGTCAACGCCATGCGCACGTCGTATCGCGCCGGTGCATCTTTTGGGTAGAAATAAAGGACTGCCGAGCAAAAGGCGTGACGTCCGGCTCGCAAGCGCAGCTCAGCGGCCGTAGTAGTAGCCGGTTCACGTCCCGAACCGTTCCAAGCAACGGTCTCACCGCAGGGATGCACGGAAGGCGGGAACATGGTGTACGTGTTGTCATTGCCACGGATCTCGAGGACAAGGCGTGAAGGCTTACCGTTGTGACTCGGCAACGGACGGGGGTACTCGTCACTCTCTGGTAGTTCGAATCGTTTCGCTTCGCATCCAGAAGCCTTGAAAAGGTAATGCCCAAAACCACCGGATGGACGCCCGAAGGACGCACCTTCCATTCCGACACCATGAGCAAGATCGGCGGCTGACTTAAAATCACAGTCCAGATCCTTCAGCTCGCCGGTTGTACTGAAGATCACGCTGATATTGTTATCGCTCTTGGCTAGTGTGCTGACGTTGTCCCATGTGATGGTATTCGAAGCGAACGACCTTCTTTTGTAGGGCTCCTTTGAGCGCGGGGGCAGCTTCATCACTTTCCAGCCGCGCTGCAGGTAATCGATCGCTGCATCGTAGGCGGAAATTTTGTCTGTCCGCGGCGTCATGGCACACGTCCCAGTCTTGGCCACTATGAGAGCAGCGCGGTAGCGGTTCTCATCACCGCGCCGCGGGTCCTTCGCTTCAGGGACTGTTTTTCGGAATGACGACCGGGAGACTTTCGAGCCACCGGCGCAGATCATCTGCGAGGATGAGCGTGGACTTGCCGCGCTTCAGCGCGCGGAGTTCTCCGTTCTTAATCGCATCATAAAGGCATGTCCTGCCGACGCGCGCGGCCGAGCATGCCTCGTTAATCTTGAGTGCAATAGGGTCGGATTGCATGGTTCTTGCCACCGTTCGGCCGGGATCGGCCCGGCAACCACGCTCGTACAATGCGAGCGACGGCGGCGAGGGAAGCCAAATTCGGAAGTTGGGTCAAAAGGACAAAGGTGCGAGGTTCCAGCGGGGGGAAATGTCCTAGGGGCAATTCGAGCTTTCACATACGCTGCGGATGGCTCGATCAAAAGTATGAATGCGAAGGCTTTCCGGGAGAATGTTGTTCGTTTCGCGGACGAAATCCGCAAACGGACCAGACTGCTTGAAACTATCAGGATCGCGCCCGCTCTTCGGACAATGTCCGGTCGTTTCATTCCATACTCTCGCAAGACTTAGTACGAAGGTTTTGACCTGATGTTGGCGCGGCTTGTTGTTGCCAAGCAACGATTGCGCCGCTTGAATGTTGCGAATCATCGTTTCAAGGGTCTCTTTGATTGCAGTTATCCCGACGCGATCTCGCCAGGTATTTTGCAATACCATGAGTTGTCGCTCAGACGGCTTTAACCGATCAGATAGGATTCCTTCACCGCTATAGGTTTGGGACAGAAAGTGCCCTAGCGGCATTGAATTCTTCTGGGAGTTCGGTCTCAAACTGTTTGACTGTTTTGTATAGCTTTTTGAGCTGCTTTCGAAAATTTGCAATGTTGATTTGAGGCTGACAGTCACTGATGTACCAGCGCAGAGCTTTGTTGACCCCATTTTCAAAATTCAACCTTTTCGTCGCATCCTCGAATATCGATTGCTCTATTGATTGCTCGTCTGAAACATCGTCAGTTCTAAACTCCGCTTCTTTCTCAACGAATGACCAAAGTTTGGCGCATTGCTCGTTGTTGATTTTGAATATAGGAAGTTTGCGCGCTTCTGGCCCCGGGGCTTCAAAATCCTCGCCTATTACGAAAGGCCCGGAGTCCTTAATCGAAAAGCAATAGCCCCCGCCGAGAAGAGTTTCTGTGTTCTCGTCCATCACCACCGCCACTCACCGCCGACAGGGGATATGTCGGCACGGGGCAAGCCGGACGGCGGTGGTTGGTGTCCGGCGACGGGCTGCAGACCCGGCCCCGCGCCTAGAAAATGTTAGCAGAACTATTTGCTCCGCCGCAGTGGCAGCACGGACGCGTCGCCCCCGATGCCAAGAACCGGGAAATGGGCGCGGATCGTATCGGCCACGTAGGATGGGGCCAAGTGCGCATAGTGTTTTTCCGTCATGCGCGTGTCGGCATGCCCAAGTTGTTCGGCAATGACGCCCATCGGGACGCCCTTCATGGCGAGTGCAGAGCCGTGGGTATGGCGAAGTACGTGGAACGAGATTTCCGGCTTGATCTTTGCTCTCCGGCAAGCTTCCCGCATTGGCCGCAATTGGTGCGACCTTCCCCACACGCGACCGTCGGTGCGCGTGAAAATCGGATCACTGCCAAGCTTGCCCGCAGTAAAGTTGGCGAATAGCCGCTGCCCTTCTTCTGTGAGGACTACGTGGCGCGGCTTCCCGGCCTTGCTTTCTCGCACCGTGATGACCCCCGCGTCGGCGTTAAAATCGGCAGCATGCATACCCGCCAACTCGGAGTACCGGCAGCCAGTCAGCACGGCGCCGCGTACAAGGTTCCGGAACGCGGGCTCGCAGGCGTTGACCAGCCGTACGCATTCGGCTCCGGAGAGATAGCGGACGAGCGCCGTCTCCACCGCCTTGAATGGCTTCACCCGCCGCCAAGCGTCGTCGCTCACGATGTGCCCGGCCTTCCATGCATGGTTCAGTGCGGCTTTCAGGACCGTGAGGATGCGGTTAGCGGTGGCGCGGCGTTTGCGAACAGCATCGGGGCCGGCAACGGCCCCACGATAGTTTTGCCTCCGGCCAGGCTTGGTTCGCACGCGGGCTCGCTTCTCCGCCAATCCGTGATGCCAATCTGCAATCTTTCGAGCCGTGAGTTTGCCGACAGGTATGGTCCCCAGTGCTGGCAGAATATGGGTCTCAGCGGCTAGTTGGGTCTCATAGATTGCCTTCCCGCCGCGCCGTTCGTAAGCCTTGAGGTATTCCCCCATGGCGTCGGCCACAGTGAGCGGACCCTGCCGCGTATCATGCCCTTCCTCTCGCCTCGCCTCCGCTCGCCACCACTCCCGAGCGGCTTTTTGCGCCTGGCCATAGTCAAGTACGGCTACCCCATCAGCGTCCTGCAAATCGTCCGTGGTGCCGATACGATGCTCGGCATAACCGCCATCGGCTTGGCGCCGTCGCCCAAGCCAGGTGCCTCCCTTGCCCCGCCGCCGGTAACCAAGCGCGAACCCTTTTTCGAGGCCGCGCCAGTAGGGCTCAGTGCGGATCGGAAGTCGAAGGCGGGCGGTGCGTGTTTCGAGGTTGGTGTCGCGAACCGTGCGTGCCATTTCCGCCCTCTCCAATTTTTGGGGAGTTTTTGGGGAGTATCCGTAGGCGGAAGTCAGTGTACCACGACGGACGGCGGCGGCAAGAAGTACAATGAAACATGGCTTAAGTTTCGTTCGTGGATATCCGCCAATGTCCCCGTATTGACCCTTTCACGGCGGAAACACGGGTTCGATTCCCGTAGGGCGCGCCAACGGGCGGTTTATTGCCAATTGTTGCACGATAGACACAGCATTTCGCACCCTGACTCGATAGGTTTGGAGAAAGCGCCGCGTCAGCGGAAAGCGAAAGCCTCCGATGAAGCCGATTGTCATTGCAATAGTCTCTCTTTCGCTGTTGGGCGCGAGCCGAGCGCTGGCTGCCGACATCGAGGTGCCGGCTCCGCTCCCTGCGAATGCGCCGAGTTACCATTACCCCCCGCCGGTCGATTGGTCGGGCATCTATCTCGGCCTCAATGGCGGCTATGATTTCGGCAAAAGCAATTGGAGCAACGCCGGCCTGTCGACCGGCAATTTCACCACCAACGGTTTCCTTCTCGGCGGCACGCTCGGCATCAACTACTTAACCGGCAGCGGATTCCTGTTCGGCGTCGAGGGCGATTTCGACTGGTCTACGCTGCTCGGCCAGAGCTCGACGGCCGCTTGCGCCGGTCTCGGCGTCACCACTGGCGCAGCGTGCGCAACGAAGAGCGAGTGGTTCAGCACGGCGCGGGGCCGCGCAGGCTATGTGTTCAATCGCTTTCTTGTTTTCGCAACCGCCGGCGCGGCAATCGCCGATATCAAGGTTGGCTTGAATCCGCCAGGCAACTATGAGGCCGTGGGGCCACAGCTTGGATGGACCGCTGGCGGCGGCGTCGAGTATGCGTTTTCCGACAGCTGGACCGCGAAGCTCGAATACCTCTACGCCGATCTGGGCGACGTTACCTGCAGCTCTACCGGCAACTGCGTATCGACCGCGACCGCCACGGTTACGCTGAAGGAAAACATCGTCCGCGGCGGCTTCAACTACAAATTCACCTGGTGACTGGATCTGGCGGCTGACGAAACCGCCGGGAAACTACTTGGCCGACCCTCATCCTGAGCGACGGTTCAGCTGCGGCGTCGAGCGGCTGTCCAGTCGAGCCCCGCGCAGTGAGGGCGAGGAGGACAGCAATGAAAGCTTCGCTTTTCGCGGCTGCGTGTATTGTTCTTGCCGCGGTCGTTTCTATCCCGTCGCCATCCGTAGCGGCAGGCCAGTTCTGGACGCAAAACGAAGCCAAGAGCCACTGTCCCGACGATACCGTCGTGTGGATCTTGCTCAAGTCGAAGACCTACCACTTCGCCGGCACGAAGAGCTACGGAGAGGGCGATGGGGCGTATATGTGCGAGCAGGAGGCCGTAGCCCAGGGCGGCCGAGCGTCGAGGAGCGAAAAGCACCCGTGACCAGGCTGTGAAACTGAGGCGGTCCCGGGCAGCGCATGGCTGCCGAGCCATCTCCCGGCTTTTGCCGAGCGGCGATCCTCAAAACAGAGAACCCCGGCACAAGATATGCCGGGGCTCCGGAGTCTGGGGTAACGGCGCCAGTTTCACCGCGAATTGTGACGGTCATACGACGCCGTATTGGGGCGTTCGGACAGAAGACGGAAATCGGCGAAGTGTCTGGTGGACTTTGTAGATCTGCGGGGCTTTGTAGATGAAGCCGGGGGAGCGACCCCCGGCTCCTCCGCCTAACAATGGGCGGACTACTTGACCGCACATGTGGGGAGCGACCCCGTGCATCAAGGCTCGTCCGTCCGCTAAGGTTAGACTTACCCGCTGATTAGGTGGGCGACACAGACTATCACGGCCGGCTCAAGAAAAACTAGGCACCGCAATCAAAATCGCAAATAGCTGTTCATTGCGGGCGCCCCCGCAAAAATGTGACGCCGAGCACGGAACGGTCCGTGATTGAGGCAGATGTTGCAGGCGTGGAAGATGGGAGACCGCCATGACAAGGGTGCTCTTGCTTCAGCTGGTTGCCGCGCTGGCCTTCGTTCTCGCCGTTGCCGGCCCCGAGGTCGCCATGACATTCGAGCCGCCCCAGGCATTGTCGGACGCTGGCTGACGGGAGGTGATTGGCCCCCCCGGCCGCCGAGATCACAACGCGCCCGGAGCGGCCTCGGTCTCACGAGCCGGCCGCACGACGGAGACCGTGCACGGAGCTTCGGCGGCTACCCTGGCGGAAACGCTTCCGAGCAAATTTCGCAGCAGCGAGTTTTGCCGCGCGCCGATCAGAACATGATCGACATGGTTCGCCCGGACGAATTCGAGGATGGCATTCGCCGGATCCACGGCCTCCAGCACGTGCGCGGTCAGCCGGTCATTGCCGAGCTTCAAAGGCTCGGCCCAATGTTTTAGAGCGACGATACGGTCGATCCGCTTGTTGTGGCCGTGTTGGTCCACCGTCGTGTCAATCGTAATCCGGCCGACTTTGAGCACATTGAGGCAAGCCAGCCGGGCGGAAGGCAGTGTCGCGAGGATGCGCTCGGCCGTGACAAGGAGCGCGTCGTTGAGCGGCGTCGGTGCGTCGGTGAGATCGATGGCGACCGCGACAATCGGAGCCGAAGAAATATGCGTTGCTGTCGGCGGCAACTTTATCGAGCGGACAAGGTCTTTGTTGAAGCGCCGCCGCAGAACGGTGGTCAGCGGGTCCCGCTTCAGCCGCTCGGATCGCTTGGTGAGCTTGACTTGGCTCGAATGGCTTAAATCAAACACAAGCTGAGCCGCGGTCGGATATCGCCACGCCGGCTCGATCTCGAGGCAGCGCAAGACGATTTCCTGCAGCCACGGCGGATAATCGGGCTTTGATCGGCGAGGTGGAACCGGATCGCGCCAGAGCCGACGGCGCATTCCGCGCATCGTTTCGCTTTCGCCAAATGGACGTACACCCGTCGAAAAGAAATACAGCAAAGCGCCCAGAGCAAATATGTCGCTTCTCGGATCGTTGCGCACGCCAAGCAACTGCTCCGGCGACATGTAGGGCGCCGTGCCAAAAGGCAGCCGAAATTCCTCCTGCATCAGATCGGGAAGCTGGTCGTGATGGGAAAGTCCGTAGTCGACGAGAACGGCCTCGCCGGTCGGCCGAAACAGGATATTGCTTGGCTTTACGTCGAGGTGAATCACATGCTGCCGATGCAGATCGTCCAGCGCGGCGGCGATCTTGACGCCGATGTCGGCGACTTCGGCATAGGGCAAAGGAAGCTCGCGCAGCCGCGGCAGCAGCGTATTCCCGGAAATGCGTTCCATCACGAGATAGGGCTGAACCGCAAAATCACCCGCCGCAACGAATTTTGGTACGTGCACGCCGCTTAGCCGCGGCATGATCATCTGCTCCATCTCGAAACTGACGATTGCCGCTGGATCGGCGCCCTCCGAGATTTTCGGCACCTTCATCAGCATGGGCATCGTCGAACCGGCGCGTGAGACGCGCCAAAGCGTGGCCATCCCTCCCACATGGACGCGTTCCTCGATCTGAAAGCCATCGATGACCGCGTATTTTTCAAGACCCGGTTTGGCCACGCCTTACCTCCCAACCAATAACCGGTTGGCGAGCGCAGTCGGCAATCCCGCCTTGCGTATGCTGGCGGCCGCGGCCTCCACGTCATACGGCGCACGGCAATAGGTCACTTCGCGCCGCTGCGTATCCAGCATGAGATACGAGGCGGCTGGATTTCTGTCGCGCGGCTGCCCGACGGAGCCGAGCACGGCGAGCCATCGCCGGCCCGGAAGCAATTGAACCGCGACGCCGGTTACCGGCTTGAACGCCGTCACTTTGCCGGCCGCCGACAAAGTGTAGAGCGCCGGCTGATGCACGTGGCCGCAAAAAGTGACGTGAGCCGACGTGGCATTCATGCTGCGGGCGGCCTCAACAGCGTTCGTTACGTATCGCCAATTCTTCGGGTTGCTGGCGTCAGCATGGACGTAGAGGCGGTCCTCTTCTTCCCGCGTGAACGGCAACTCCTCGAGGAAACGCCGCTCCGCCGGCCCAAGCACGCCGCGCGTCCATTCGATGGCGACCTGGGCCTCGACATTGAGCCGTTCATCCGGGTTATTGACCGCATCGTCATGGTTGCCGCGAACGGCCATGGCGCCCTTTTCGACCTGCTGCATGACGGTTCGAAGCGCCCATTCCGGGTCAGCGCCGTAGCCGACATAATCGCCGAGAAACACGTTTTGCTCCGCACCGAAATCGCGCGCCTGCGCAAGGCAGGCGCTGAACGCCTGCCGATTGGCGTGAATGTCGGCGAACATTGCGATGCGCACGGCCAAGCTCCACAAGGCACCAATGATCCCACAGCGACTACCTGGCGTTGATGTTTGTCAAACTACGCGGCACAAATCGCGATGCCTTGACGGCACCTGGCCCAACTATGTGGCTCCCGATGGCGACCTGGGACTCATTTCCCGGCACGCCGGCGTGTCAATCGTGCGGTCTGCCGATCAGCAGAAGATTGGCCACGAGTGCAGCGATCGCTCCGGCGCAAATGACGACGATCATCGGCCGCGGCGTGCCGTCGGCGAACCAGCCGACCACCGCGCTGGTCAGCGCCCCCGCCCCGAACTGAAGCGCGCCCGCCAAGGCTGCCGCCGAGCCGGCTCGGTTCGGAAAGACGGACAGCGCGCCCGATATGGCGTTTGAGGCCACCACGGTCAGGACCGACAACACGACAAACAAGGGCAGCGCGATACCGGCGACGCCGCCGACGCCGCGCAAGCCGGTGGCGAGCAGGACGACGGCGCCGGCCGCGCCGATCCAGCAGGCAATGCGCAGCAACCGGTCGGCGCCGCGCCGGACCACGATGCGGCTGTTGATGAACGTCGTCGCGATCATTCCCAGCATGTTCACGCCGAACAGGAATCCGTAATATTGCGGCGGCACGCCGAAATATTCGATGTAGACGAATGGCGAGCCGGCAATGAAAGCGAACAGACAGCAAAAATAAAAGGTGGAACAGGCGACGTAGCCGACATAGCGCCGGCTGCGAAGCAGTTCAAAATAGCCGAGCAGCATGGCGAGCGGATGCGCTTCGTTGCGGCGCGACTCTCCGAGCGTCTCGGGCAGCGCAAGGGCCGCCAGCAGCGCGATCGAGGCCGAAGCCGACCAGCACCCAGAAGATCGCACGCCAATCGAGCCAGAGCAGCACCTGGCCGCCGATCAACGGCGCCACGACGGGCGCCGAGGCGGTCACCAACATGTTGAGCGAAAGAATGCGTGCGCTCTGGTCGCGATCGTAAAGATCGCGGACCATCGCCTGCACCAGTGTCGGCACGATGGAACCGCCAAAGGCCTGAACGAAACGCCAGACTATGAGATCCGGCATGGTGCTCGCCCGCGCACAAGCGACCGACGCGACGCCGTAAACGATCAGACCGGCGAGCAGCGGTCGCTTACGGCCAAAACGGTCCGAGAGCGGACCCAGAAACAACTGGCCGGTGCCAAAGCCGACAAAGAAGGCCGAAAGCGTGAGGAGCGTCTGGGCCTCATTGGCCCCGAGCGCCTCGCGCAGCATCGGCAGCGCCGGCAGATAGATGTCGATCGAAAGCGGCGCTATCGCCGACAGGAAGCCAAAAATGAAAATCCGGCCGCTTTGGCCGGCAATCGGGGCACGCGCTTCCATCGCGAACCCACGCTAGCATTAAGTCCCGCGATTGGCAGTACGAGAAAACGGCAGGTGCATTGGCTCGGAGCCTGCGCCTTATGGGGGCGTTGGCTTCAGGACGCCGGATGATGCCGCCGCCGGCGATAGGCGTGGGCCTTGTTGTTTAACGGCGCGCCGACAATTTGATGCGTACCGTAACAGCACCCGGTTGCGCCGATCGAGCCGGGCGATGTGCCGGGCGTCGCCGGGGATACGGGAACTTCTCCAGGCGCCGGCAGAACGAGCGAGCTGATCGGGTTGGGGTGCGGCGTCATAACGATCGGAGGGGGCGGCACTTGCGCAAGCGCGCCGCGCGCCGAGATGAGCAGCCCCGCCAGCGCAATGACCAAAGCACGGTTTGCATTCATGATGCAGTCCTTGTGTATTTTCCTAAAGGGCCGCGGATTGGCAAAGGTTCCGGTAGCCTCGCGAGCTTTAGGGATGTGGCGCGATCCCGTCACGGAGATGCCACAGATCGCCCTTAGGGTAATTATGGGAGGCGTCGGGCAGGAGAAGAAGTCATGGTTTTGCAAACCGACTCTGCAACACGCTCGCGTTTGGCAACCTACGACAAGAACATTTGCCCGCAATGCAGCGCGTGGCTGCTCGCTCCCGAATGGTCCGAATATCTCAACGATCGCTGCGTACGCCACACTTGGGCGTGCCACGCGTGCAGCTATGGCTTCGAGACCGCGGTTTTCTTCCCGACGCTCGAAAAAGCCGCCGCCTGACAAACAGCGAATTTTACAGAAGCGATTTTCGGCCGGTCAGCGCCGTGGCGGATAAGTGTGCCGCCGCCCGCTGAAATCTTCTATTTCGCTGCCGTCCGCGCTCAGATAATTGGGGCCGATCGGCGACTTGCCGTAGCCGCCCGGAATGTCGAGCACATAAGCCGGCTGACACAAACCAGACACGCGGCCGCGCAGCGCGCGCATCAACGCCTGGCCTTCGCTGATATTGGTACGCAGATGCGCCGTGCCGGGCGCGAGGTCGGCATGGTGCAGGTAATAGGGCTTGATCCTGCATTCGACCAGCGATCGCATCAGCGCCGCGAGAGTTTCCGCATCGTCGTTCACCCCCCGCAACAGCACCGATTGCGCCAACATCGGTATGCCGGCATCGACAAAGCGCGCGCAAGCGGCGCGGGCTTGTTTGGTCAGCTCGCGCGGGTGATTAGCGTGCAGCACAACGAATGTCGCCTTGTCCGTGCGCAGCGCGCGAATGAGCGCGGCATTGATCCGCTCCGGCGCGACCACCGGAATCCGCGTGTGCACGCGGATCACCTTGACGTGGTCGATCGTCGAAAGCTTCGCGACCACGTCCTTGAGCCGCCGCGCCGAGGCCACGAGGGGATCGCCGCCGCTGAGAATGACTTCCCAGATCTCCGGATGGGCGGCGATGTATTCGAGCGCCGCGGCAAGCGCCGCCGGCGACAGCCCGCCCCGCCCCGGCCCGACCATTTCGCGGCGGAAGCAGAACCGGCAATAGACCGCGCAGACATTGACGACTTTCAGGAGCACGCGGTCGGGGTAACGATGGACCACCCCCTCGACGGGACTGAACGGATCGTCGGCGATCGGATCGGGGCTCTCTTCCGCGCGCCGGTCGAGTTCACGCGCATCGGGCACGAATTGCCGCGCGATCGGATCGTGCGGGTCGCTGCGATCGATGGCGTCGGCCATCGCCGGCGTGATGGCGACGGCGTAGCGCGCAGCCACTTCGGCGAGTTCGCCAAGCCGCTCACGCGACACCAGCGCGTGCTGGCAAAGCTCGTCGATGGTCTGTAGCGTCGCTGACGGCGATTTCATGCCAGCGGATTCCATAACACCTGCTCGATGCGCGAAGCGCCTGTCGCCAGCATGATAAGCCGGTCGAGGCCGAGCGCGATGCCGCATGCCTGCGGCATTACCGCCAGCGCGGCAAGGAAATCCTCGTCGATCGGATAGCGCTCGCCGTAGATGCGTTCCTTCTCGGCCATTTCCAGTTCAAGCCGCCGCCGCTGTTCGATGGCGTCCGTCAGTTCGCCAAAGCCGTTGGCGAGTTCCACGCCGCAGGCATAGAGCTCGAAGCGCTCCGCGACGCGGCGGTCCTGCGCCGGCCTTGCCAGCGCCGCCTGCCCGGCCGGGTATTGATCGAGAATGGTCGGCCGGCCGATGCCGAGCTGGCCTTCGATTTTTTCCACCAGCACGCGGCTGAAAATATCCCCCCAGCGATCGTCATCGCCGACACGGATTCCGGCCGCCCGCGCGGCGCGGGCGATGCCCTCCCGGTCCGGTTCGCTGTTCGGCAGCGTCGCCAACAGATCGATGCCGGCAAAGCGGCTGAAGGCTTCCGCGACAGTGATCCGCTCCGGTTCGGCAAACGGGTCCGCCAAACGGCCGCGAAAACTCAAGGTTCCGGTCCCGGCCGCCTCCGCGGCCTGCGCCAGGATCGCCCCGCAGTCGGCCATCAGCGTCTCGTAGGGCTCGCCCGAGCGGTACCATTCGACGAGCGTGAATTCGGGGTGGTGAAGCGCGCCGCGCTCGCGGTTGCGGAACACCTTTGCGAACTCGACGAGGCGGCGCTCGCCGGCCGCGAGAAGCTTCTTGCAGGCGAATTCCGGAGACGTGCGCAGATAAAGCGTCGGGCCGGGCGTGCCGTCCGTGGCCGCAAGGACGGTGGCAAAGGCATGCAAATGGGTCTCGTTTCCCGGCGAAACCTGCAAGACGCCGGTCTCGATTTCGATGAAATCGCGGGCGGCAAACCATGCCCGCAGCCCGGCCACGATCCGGTTTCGCGCCAAAAGAAACGGCCGCCGGTCGGCATGAACGTGCGGGGCCCAAAAGGGGGAAGCGGGGGGCAAGCTGTCCGGCATGTCCTTTTACGCGCCCACCTTGAGGAAATATGTGGCGACCGGGCTCAAGATCGGTATGGTGCGCCCCAAATCACACCCGCTAAAGCCAAAACGTCGAGGTCATCGTGAAAGTCATCGCCAGCTCGCTCCGAAAAGGCAACATCGTCGAAATCGACGGCAGGCTCGGGGTCATCGTGTCGACCGAGAATATCCATCCCGGCAAGGGAACCCCGGTCACCCAAATGGACGTCCGGCGCATCGCCGACGGGGTGAAGTTGTCGCTGCGCTTTAAGACCACCGAGCAGGTCGAGCGCGCTTTCGTCGAGGACCGCAAACACCAGTTCATGTATCAGGACGGCGACGGCTTTCACTTTATGAATATGGAAAGCTACGACCAGGTCGCGGTGCCCGCCGACATCATCGGCGATCTGGCCGCTTATTTGCAGCCGGAGATGGAAGTCACGATCAGCATGCACGAGAGCGTGCCGGTCGCCATCGAGCTGCCGCCGCGCGCCGTCCTCGAAGTCGTTGAAACCGAACCGGCGGTAAAGGGCCAGACGGCTTCGTCCTCCTACAAGCCGGCGGTTCTGTCCAATGGCGTGCGCACCAGCGTGCCGCCCTTCGTCACCCCCGGCACCAAGATCGTGGTGATGACGGCCGACGGCAGCTACGTCGAGCGGGCGAAGTAGTAGGGCCGTAAGGCCGCTCCTCCTAAAAGAATGCCAACGTGCGGATTTCAATGCTCTCGCGCGGACGCGCGTTGGGCGGCGAGGTCGGATCGTCGAAGGCGGTGTGCGCTCCCCAGCGGGCGCGGCCGTCCTTCATCGAATCGAACACCTTGAACACGATCGCCTCCTCGCGCCGCATGCGCGGAAACCAGAACCATTTGTGGTTCGGATTGTAGGTGATGGCGTAGGTCTGGCCGACTCGATTGGGATAGCGCCGCTCCGAGATCACGAGATCGTCGGGAGAGATCGTGCGGGCGTCGCACATCGCCAGCGGAAAGCTCTCGACCGGGTGACGGATCGGCCGCCATACCTGCACGATGGCGAAACGGCGCTTGAGCAGCGCATCGGCCTCATCGGGGAGAAGATCGCGCACCCGCTGCGGACCGGACCATTCGGTGTAGTCGTTGTGCACGCGCGGCACGACTTCGCGGATCTTGAGCCGCTCGCGCGTCACATCGTCCCCGCTGCGCAGCGTATGGTCGAACACGACGACGCGCGAAGCGCCGCTTTCGGCTTTCACCAGCTTTTCCATTTCAGGATAGTAGACGCTTCGAACTTCCTTCTCGTCGAAGAAGTCGGCGACTTCGGTGTCGTGACGAACGAAGCGAAAGCTCTCGCGGTCGAGCTGCAAGTCCTTGGCGAGCGGGCGGCCATTGTTGATGACGACCAGCCGCGGGTCGATCGTGCCGCCGCGGATGTCGAGCGCGCCCGCGCCGCCCGCCTCGGTAAAAATCTTCACACCGTCGTTGACCAGATAATTCAGCGTCGCGTCGATCGCCGGGACGGTTTCCGGCGTGGGGTGCCGTTCGAGGACCTGATCCATTGCCAACTCCTTCGCACGCGTTGCGTCGATAACGCCTTGCCACAACATAAACGCGCCGCCGAACTCCGATAAGGGCCCTCGTCCGGCGCGGGTATCAATCCCGCCATGCGCGCCCAGCAAGCTGTTCGGCCGGCTGCGTTCGGCCGGCATCTGAACATTCATTCATCGCAAGCACTACATTCTGCCAAAAAGCCTCGAAGGAGAAATTTTTAGACGTTTTTCGCCCGCCGGCGCGGTGGCACCGCTTGGCAGACCGTGCGCTGGTAAGGATAGTAGTGTTGTTCGCGTTTGGGTTTCCGGGCCGCGAGCGGCACGGCAAAAAAGTTGGTAGCCTTCTGCGCATGCGAGATCGTTCAAAATCGGTGTTCGGCGCCTGGCCGGAATCGCGGTGGCGGATGAACTCCGTCGCGGCCGGTATTGTCTGCGCGACGCTTGCCGTCACGGCCGGCGAGGCCGTCAGCGCCCAGTGCAAACCAAATCATTTCCGCGCGCCTTATTTTATCAAGACCATGGGACCTTGCGGATTCGATCAGACAATTATGAGCTTTCGGGGCGAGCCGGCCGAGCAGGCCAAGTGTCTCATGCGCGGCATGGACCAATCGCGCAATCTCGCGCCGCCGGTCGAGAGCTTGCCCCCTGCCCTTACGGAACGCGTCGGCTCTGAACTCGGCCTGCCCAGCCGCGAGGCGCTGAGCACATTCCTGTCCAGACGGGATTTGGAGTGGGATTTCGCCGCCTATCTGTGGATGCCGGTGTCGCGCGCCAACAACAACGATCCGAGCGCGCCTCTGGCTCGCTATTTCGTCATTCACGACACCAGCGGGCCGAATTACGGACACCGCTCTTTTCCGGAAGACGTCGATGGCGGCTCCAAGATCAACAATCTCGCCGAGTTCAAATGCTCGGACGGCTGGGGAAAGGCACACGTCGTCATCAACCGGTCTGGCAGCATGTTGCTCAATCACGAATTGTCCATCCCCTGGCGCGAGACAAAATTCGAACAGGCGGCAAACTTCGCCGGCGCTTTGAAGGGGCTCTTCCTCCACGTCGAACTCATTCAGCCCCGGCGCGCGGCCGCCGGCCATCGCAACGATGCGGCAAGCCCGACTCCGGCCTTTACAACTGCACAGTATGACCGGCTGGCGCTGGTCTACGTGGCCGCAAGCGTCCGCGCCGGCCGTTGGCTCATCCCTGCCTTTCACGCGGCCTTGGACGCCAATATTCCTAACGGCCACGACGACCCGCTGAATTTCGATATCGAGAGCTTTGCCAAAAGCCTCGATGCAGTCGTGAACAAGCTGCAAGGCGCCGACGAGGTTCAGGCGAGCCGACCGGCAATTGATGCGCCAAGTGATATGATAGCAGGCATTGCCGGAATCGGGCCAGTCGAGACAGCGAACGCCGGCAAGAGCGAGACCAAAAGTGAGCGCGAACCACCCAGGCGCGAGATCGCCGCCGAACATTGCCAGACGCGGTTCGTTAAAGGTCATCGCCGGCACGTTTGCTGGACTGATGCTGCCGAGACAGGCGCTCGCGGCAGCCACGCGCATGCCGTTCGATCAATGGATCGACGCGTTTCGCGCCAAGGCGCTCGCTCACGGCATCGCGGCTGAGACCTACACACGCGTCATGAGCGGAGTGAAGCCCGACACGACCGGGCTCGAAGCGATTCACAATCAGCCCGAATTCACCGTCCAGCTCTGGCAGTATCTCAATCGCGCCACGTCGGACTGGAAAATCGCCGCCGGCCGGGAGAAGGCGCAGCAATACGCGCCGCTGCTGACCCGCATCGAAAGCGATTACGGAGTCGAGCCCTCCTTCATGCTCGGCGTCTGGGGCATCGAGTCCGCGTTCGGCGATCCAGTCGTCGAGAAGCATCACATGCGCCCGGTGATCCCGTCGCTGGCGACGCTCGCCTGGGCCGAGCCCCGCCGCCGCAGCTATTGGGAAAGCGAGCTGATCAACGCGCTGACCATCGTTCAACGCGGCTGGAGCACACCGGCCGACATGGTCGGCTCGTGGGCCGGCGCCATGGGCCACACCCAGTGGATGCCGGAAGTCTGGCTGCATGTCGGGATCGACTATGACGGCGACGGCAAGATTTCGCCCTACGGTCCGCCCGATGACGCCCTCGCCTCGACAGCGCGCTATTTCGTCGAGCGCGGCAATTATAAGCGCGGCGAGCATTGGGGTTACGAGGTACGCCTGCCCGGCCACGCAGCGCGCGGGCGTTCGCGCAGCTACGCCGAATGGCAAAAGCTCGGCGTCGTACGCGCCGACGGCGAGCCCTACCCGCGGCTGAACGGGAAAGCGAAGCCCTGGGTGCCGGTGCCTGGTGGTCCCGCGTTTCTGATTGGTCCGAACTTCTTCGCGGCGAAGAGCTACAATCCATCCATGACCTACGCGCTCGCGCTGGTGCATCTCGGCGACCGCTGCGTCGGCGGCGAACCATTCCTCCAGGCGTTTCCCGGTGGCGAGCGCTCCCCGACGCTCGCCGAATTGCAGGAAATTCAGCGCCGGCTCACCGCGCTCGGCTTCAATACCGGCGGCGCCGATGGCCGTATCGGGAGCGGCACCACGCTCGCCGTGCGGAACTATCAGCGCAAGTTCGGCATAGAACCGGCTGACGGCTATGCGGGAATCACACTGCTTGCCCGCTTGCGTCAGGGCTCATGATCCGGTTCGATCCCACCTGAAAAAAACACCGACCCGAGGAACCCCCAGATGACCGCGTCCACACCCGCGACCGCGCGCCAAACCGCAAAGCCGGCCGCCGCCGACGCATCGACCGCCAGGATCGAACGCCCGACATCCGCCGGCGTCAATGCGCCCGCCTTCGGCAGCGACGTGGTCGCCGAGACGTTACGCGCACTCGATATTCCCTATATCGCGTTGACGCCCGGCGCGAGCTATCGCGGCCTGCACGACAGCATCGTCAATTATCTCGGCAACACGACCCCGCAGATGCTGCTGTGCGTGCATGAGGAGACCGCCGTCGCCATTGCTCACGGCTACGCCAAGGTCACCGGCAAGGCGATCGCCGCCGCCGTGCATTCGAATGTCGGTCTGCAGCACGCCACCATGGCGATGTTCAACGCCTGGTGCGACCGCATGCCGGTCGTCGTCCTCGGCGCCACCGGCCCCGTCGACGCCATGCATCGGCGCCCGTGGATCGATTGGATCCATACCGCGCGCGATCAGGGCGCGCTCATTCGCGGCTATACCAAGTGGGACGATCAGCCGGCCTCGGCCGGCGCCGCGCGCGAAGCGCTGATGCGCGGCACCTGGATTGCGAACACCGCGCCGCAGGGCCCGGTCTATATCAATCTCGATGCCGAAATGCAGGAGGCCAAGCTTACCGAGCCGCTGCCGCCGATCGACGCCGCACGATACATGCCGCCGGTGGTCACCGCGGCGCCGGCCGATCTGGTGCAGGAGGCGGCGGCAATGCTCAAAGGCGCGAAGCAGGTTGCGATCCTGGCGGGCCGCGCCTCGCGCAGCGAGGAAGCCTGGAATGACCGGATCGCGCTCGCAGAAGCCCTCAACGCCCGTGTCGCCACCGATCTCAAGATCGGCGCGAGTTTTCCAACCGATCACCCGCTCTACACCGGTGCATCGCACGGCCTGACGCCGGACAGCATCGAGGCCGTGCGTCGCGCGGACGTCGTCCTGAGCCTCGACTGGGTCGATCTTGCCGGCGCGTTGCGCATCGCCGACGTCCCGCCCAGCACCAAAATCATTCAGATTTCGCTCGATCACCGCATCCACAATGGCTGGAGCATGGACCACCAGGCTTTGCCTGCCGTCGATCTTTTTCTGTCCGCCGATCCCGATCGCGTCGTGGCGCAATTGGTCAAGGCGATAGGCGTTAGTGGCAAACCGCGCGCCGTGCCGCATCCGCCGGCGCCCGCCGCCGACCGGGAGCCCACGGGCTTCACCAACGAGCAAATCGCCGACACCGTGCGAAAGGTCGTCGGCGCGCGGCCGGTCACGCTGACCCACCTACCGATCTCGTGGGAAGACCGCTGGTGGACGTTCCGCCATCCGCTCGACTTTCTCGGCTCAGACGGCGGCGGCGGCATTGGCGGCGGCCCGGGAATTTCCGTCGGCGCGGCGCTGGCGCTGAAGAATTCCGGCCGGCTGCCGATCGCGATCTGCGGCGACGGCGATTACCTCATGGGCGTGACCGCGGTGTGGACGGCGGTGCACTACAAGATTCCCCTGCTGTTCGTGATCGCCAACAATCGCTCGTTCTATAACGACGAACTGCACCAGGAGCGCGTTGCGCGCATGCGCTCGCGTCCGGTCGAGAACAAGTGGATCGGCCAGCGCATGGCCGATCCCGAAATCGATCTGGCCGCCATGGCCCGCGCCCAGGGCGCGGCTGGCTTCGGTCCGGTCACCAGCCCGGCCGATCTTGCCGAAGCGCTCAAACAGGCGATCGCCGCAGTCGATGCCGGCGGCGTTGCCGTCGTCGATGTGCGCGTCGAGCCGGGCTATACCGCCAACATGACCGCAGCGATGACCCGCACCAAGAGCTAAAACGCAAAAGGCTAAGGAGAGGAAACAAACATGAACACCGCAGTTCCGCCAAAAGACCTCAAGGCCGTGCCGCTTCATCTTCCCGAACATCGCGACGCCTTCTATGGCGGCGAATGGCACAAGCCGAAATCCGGCCGCTACGTCGACTCGATCAATCCAGGCACCGGCGCCTCGCTTGGTTCGTTCGCGGATTGCGATGCCGCCGATATCGACGCCGCGGTCGGGGCGGCCAAGAAAGCCTTCGACAGTTGGCGCAACACGCCGCCATTCGAGCGCGCGCGCCAGCTCAAGCGCGTGGCGAACGTGCTGCGCGAGCACGCCGAAGAACTGGCGATGATCGACGCGGCCGATTGCGGCAATCCGGTGCACGAAATGGTCATGGATGCGACCATTGCGGCTGCGCAAATCGATTTCTACGCCGGCCTGGTGACGGAAGTTAAAGGCGCCTCGATCCCGATGGGACCGGGCGTCGTCAATTTCACGGTGCGCGAACCGCGCGGCGTGGTCGGGCGCATCATTCCGTTCAATCATCCGTTCATGTTCTGCGCCGGAAAAATCGGCGCTCCGGTTGCAACCGGCAACACCGTGGTGATGAAGCCGCCGGAACAGGCCCCGCTCTCCGCGCTGCGGCTCGCCGAACTGATCGGCGGCCTCCTGCCGCCCGGCGTTTTCAACGTGGTGCCGGGCGGACGCGAAGCCGGGTTCGTCGCTGACCACGCACCGCGATGTCGCCATGATCGCGCTCATCGGCTCGGTGCCGACCGGCCGCGCGGTGATGAAGGCTGCTGCCGACACGCTCAAGCCGGTCATGCTCGAACTCGGCGGCAAGAACGCACTGATCGCCTATCCGGATGCCGATCCGGACGAGGTCGCCGCCGCCGTGGTCGGCGGCATGAACTTTACCTGGTGCGGCCAGTCGTGCGGCTCGACCAGCCGCGCCTTCATTCACGAGTCGATGTATGAGGCCGTGCTCGCCAAGGTGAAGGTGAAAATCGCGCACTTCCGGCCCGGCGTCGCTACCGATCCTTCAACCACGATGGGCGCGATCATCTCGAAGACGCAGTATGAACGCATCCTGGGTTTCATCGAGTCGGCCAAGCAGGAGGGTGGGCGCCTTCTCCACGGCGGCGGCCGTCCGTCGGATCCCGCGCTCGCCAAAGGCTTGTTCATCGAGCCGACGGTATTCGCCGACGTGAAGCCGACGATGCGGATCGCGCGCGAAGAGATCTTCGGCCCGGTCCTCTCCATCTTCAAATGGAGCGACGAGGCCGCCATGCTTGAAGAGGTGAATGCCGTCGAATACGGGCTCACCGCCTCGATCTGGACCAACGATCTCTCGGTCGCGCACCGCACCGCCGGCATCGTGCAGTCGGGCTTTGTCTGGATCAACGAAGTCTCGAAGCATTTCCTCGGCGCGCCGTTCGGCGGCTACAAGCAGTCCGGCATCGGGCGGGAGGAATGCATCGAGGAAATGTTCGCCTACACCCAGGAGAAGAACATCCACGTCAAGCTGCGGCCGGCGAAGGCATAAGGGCCAAGGACACCGACGGAATTGCGCCGGGGCTACGCAGAGTCCGCTGCCCCGGCGATACTAACCGCGACTGCGGGCCGAGCTTGCTCGCTCAGTGTCTCTCGACATAACGCTGCATCAGTTCGCGGGTCCGTTGCGTGGTCTTTTCCAGAAGACAGCTCTCCGTGGCTGAACCCATGCCCGTGCCGTGGCCCCATTCATAGGCGGTCAAAGCGCCGCAATCGGCGTCACGGAAAGCAATCCAGGCCTGCTCGGCATTTTTGAGCTCGGTCTTCCACCCGACCGCGTCTTCACTATGCGACTTCTCGATCGCACTGACGGCACGTCGATAGACCTCGTTCAGCTTGGCGTCCGCCGCGTTGACGAGTTTTTCAAGGCATCCGGACTGCGCGGCTGGTGCCAACGCGGCACACGCGGCAGCGGCCGGTTCTTCCGCGCGACTTGGCGCGGACACCGCCAGGCAGATGACGACAGCGCACCATTTGATCGTATCCATATTCCAGGTTCCATCCGATCGCCGGAGCAGATTTAGTACGCTTGATGCCTTAATAATCGGAATAAAAATAGCCTTCAATTGTGAACCGATCGCACTCGGTTGATACCAGTTGAGCCAAATTTATGGCGGTGATTTCCGCTCACAACTTGTACAACTCGTATGTCGCCGGGTGAAACAGCTCGTCGACGGAGACCCGGCGCGAGGAAAGACCCTGCGCATGGTGCTGGCCGAGGAAGTAATCGAGCGTCTTGCGGTTCTTGTCGACGCCGTATGACCAGAAATCCTCGCCCATCAGCGCGCGGGCGTCGCGCAGCGCTTCTTCGACGAATGGCAGCGTCACCTTGGTGGCGGAGGTATCGGACAGCTTCGCCATTCCGATCTCTTTGGATTGCTCGAATGCCTTGAGCACGGCGCCGGGAAGCCAAGGATGGCGTTCGGCAAGTTCACGGCGAATGCCGACCACGTGCATGATCGGGAAAAATCCCGTGCGCTTGTAATAATCTTTCGCCACCGACACCGGGTCTGGAAAAAGCCAGCCGATATTCGGGTGGCCCTTCTCGACCAGCTTTGGCGGACGCGGCGCAATGAAGCCGTCGATCTCGCCGGCTTCGAGCAGCCCGGAAATCGTCGCGCCTTCGGGCGCGTTGTCGAGACGCACGCCGGCAGGAAGCTTGATCGTCAGCTTTTCCGGCCGGCCGGCATGCTCGATGCCACCCCGGATCCAGTGAATATCCGCCGGCCTGACCCCATAATCGTCTTCCAATAACGCGCGTGCCCACACATTCGCGGTGAGCTGATATTCCGGCACGCCAACCTTGCCGCCCTTGAGGTCGTCCGGTTTTTTCACCCGGTCCGTGCGCACATAGATGGCGGTGTGGCGAAACGCGCGCGACACGAAGGCCGGCACCGCGATGTAGGGACAATTGCCCTGCGCCGTCTTCACCGTGTAACTCGACAGCGACAGCTCGCAAATATCGAATTCGGTGGCGCGGAACGCCCGGAAGAAGATTTCTTCCGGCCCGAGCGTCATGTAGATCGGATCGACCCCGTCGATCGTGACGCTGCCATCGATCAGGGCACGGGTACGGTCGTAGTCGCCGACAGCGACCGAGAGATCAAGCTTGGCCATTCTCTTCCTCTTGCGGTGCGGATGCGCTTCCATAGCCGCCCGCGTCAGGTTGTGCCAATAAAGCGATGCAATTCCTTTGCAAAAACCCGGGGATTGGAAACGATGCGCCTGCCGATTTATCAGGTCGATGCGTTCACGGACAGCCTGTTCGGCGGCAATCCCGCCGCGGTCTGCCCGCTGGACGCCTGGCTGCCGGATGCGACGATGCAGGCGATCGCGGCGGAGAATAATCTCTCCGAGACCGCATTCTTCATTCCTCAGGGCGGCGACTATGCCTTGCGCTGGTTCACGCCGACCGTCGAAGTCGATCTGTGCGGACACGCGACGCTCGCCAGCGGCCATGTGGTGATGAGCTACATCGAACCGCAACGCGAGGACGTGAGCTTTCACACCGCGAAAGCCGGAACGCTGAAGGTGAGCCGTCGCGCCGGCATGCTGGTGATGGATTTTCCGGCATGGCCGGCAACGCCCTGCGCCGCGCCACCCGGCTTGCTCGCGGCTCTGGGCGGGACGCCGCGCGAAGTGCTTCGCGCCCGCGATTATCTCATCGTCTATGACAGCACGGCCGAGATCGCGGCGCTTGCTCCCGATCTGGCGGCGCTCGCCAAAGTCGACTGCTGGGCAGCCATCGTGACCGCGCCGGGCGAGAACGGCGCCGACTTCGTTTCGCGTTTCTTTGCGCCGGCGCAGGGCGTGCCGGAAGACCCAGTGACCGGCTCGGCGCATTGCACGCTGGTGCCCTATTGGGCGGAGCGTCTCAACAAGACGGAGCTCGAAGCCCGCCAGATTTCGCGGCGCGGCGGCGCACTGCGCTGCGCGCTCAACGGCGACCGCGTCAGCCTCGGCGGCCATGCCGTGGTTTATCTCGAAGGCAGGATCGAGGTGTAAGCGAAACCGCAAGCACGTCGAGCGCTGCATTCGCAAGGTCACGTTAACCGGCCGCAGCCTAAAGTCGTAGCCCAGGCTCGCAGCCCAGGCTCGTTGGAACTAGCGAGCGAAAATCTCCGCGGCGGACAATCTTCCAGGTATGCGCTACGGCATCGTCGCGCCGACCTTCAACGAGGCGGCAGCCCTTTCGATCCTGTTGCGGCGCATAAGGGTGCTGATAGAGCGACTCGACGGACCGGCGAAAGATGATCAGTTCTTATTTTCAGAAGTCCGGAATTTACGTCTTCCTCATTTCATTCGCATCTGTATTTTACCTCATAAACGCGCCGCTCCTGCTCAGCCACTGGGACTTAGGGTGGCACCTGGCCGCCGGAGACTTGATCAGAGATAAAGGCAGCATTCCTTTTCAAGACCCATGGTCATTTACTTCCGGAGGCAGGCAATGGTTCAATCTTTCCTGGCTTTGGGACGTGATTGCCAGCGTAATATTTCAGCATACGAAGTTTAGCGGCCTGATATTATTAGTAGTCGCTTGTGGCGCAGTTATAGTCGCTTACCTTACGTCCGCCTGCCTGAGCTGCGGAGCTTCAGCGACTGCGGTTTGTATTGCCGTTTTATCCGCGTGTTTGCTTTACCCGGCTTTTGCGGGGGCGTACCCCAATATTTATCTCGCCGTTTCGCCAAACATTTCTACGATGTTGTTCTGCGTAATTTTCTACGTGGAATGTTTGAAAAGAACGAGGCGTATTTTTTTGCTGCCGGCAATTATGGTGCTGTGGGCCAATCTGCACGGTGGCTTTTTGCTTGGTCTTCTTATTGTTGGTATTTTTTGCGGCGTGGCATTGCTCAGACGGGATCGGGCAAATTTTAAAATCTATAGTTTGGCGGGCGGCCGGTTGTTTTATTGCGACGTTCATCAATCCTCTTGGCTGGCATATCTATGAAGGCTTGATGACCGTGTTGGGCCATTTTTCGCAAGCATACATCACCGAGTGGTGGCCCTATTATCGAAACATATCCGTGCCAGGGAGCATTCCTGGCATCATATACATCCTGATATTTATTACGTTTGAACTGCGCTACAGGGGACTTCGTCCCATAGAGCCACGACTGCTTTCCTGGCTCTTTTTGTTTATAGGACTGTATCAGTACAGATACATGTCGTTCTTTTTTATATTCTCAACAGTCCCATTGGCTCTTCACTACGATCGGCTGCTGCCTAAACAGCTGAATAATTTCAGGGTCGAAAGAGCGTTATTGGCTGCCGGCATCGTTGCGGCGTGCGCTCTGCCATTTGTTTATATGCAAATAGATCCGGCTCTCGGACTTCCGCAAATGCTTTCAGAGCAGGATGTTCTTTATCTTCAAACACACTTTCCGCATGCCCGGCTTCTGAACCATTGGAACTACGGTGGAATTTTGATCTTTCGCGACCGAGGCGCCATACCCGTATTCGTAGATGGTCGAGCATCTACCGCTTATCCGGATGCTTTACTGCGTGACTATTTCAAACTGGTCCAACCGGAATTTGATGAGACCGCTTGGGACACGGTGCTTGAGAAATACCAAATCGATACCGTGCTTTGGGTGAAGGCACATGAAGAGTTAAGGCGGTTTCTCGTGGGGAAGAGAGGTTGGAAGGAGGCTTACACAGGGTCGTATGCGAGCATTTACGTTAAGCCATGACGCATAGGTCAAGCCATGATGCGGCAAGATGTTTTGCGCGGCTAACTGGCAGGCTGCCCATTAAAGCTGGAACGGATCCACTCACCGCCCCGGCGAACGGCTCCGCCGGAGCGATGTCGGTGATGCGGAACTGCACGCGTTCCTCGCCCTGCCAGCGGTCGAGCGCGAACGAGCCGGCGGCATGAACCTGCCGGCCGCGGTTTTGCAACAGCGCCGCGCCGAGTTTCTGTCCGGCGGCGCGGAAGGCGATGGCGTTGACACCCGACCCATCGGCGGATTTGAACCGCACCCGCATATGCGCCTGACCGACCTCCTCGGCATAGGCGACCGTGTGCGCCGGCAACGCAATCACCGGCTCCGGATTGCCCGAGCCAAAGGGCGCGGCCCGTTCGATCATCGCTACCAGTTCGGCGTTGGCCGCCGCCGCGCTTACTGCACCGTCGATAAGAAGGCTATTGGCGCGTCGCGCGATTTCCACGTCGGGCCCAAGCGCCGCTTCGAGAAAGGCGCGCAGCGGCGCCAGCGCGGATTTGCGCAGCGTTACGCCGGCCGCCATGGCGTGGCCGCCGCCCTTTTCGAGCAACCCCTCGGCCACGGCGCGGCGCACCGCGCGACCGATATCGACGCCGGGAATTGAGCGGCCCGAACCGGTGCCGATGCCGCCGGGCTCGAGCGCGATCGCAAATGCCGGACGGCCGAATTTCTCCTTCAGCCGCGCCGCGACGAGGCCGACGACGCCGGGGTGCCAGCCTTCCGCTGCGGTGACGACGACGGCTCCCTTTTCCTCGATGCCGAGCGCGGCCATGGCTTCCGCTTCGGCCTGCGCCACCGTTTCCACTTCGATGATCTGACGCTCGCGATTGAGCCGGTCGAGTTCCGCAGCCATGCGCGCGGCCTCGATCGGATCGTCTTCGATCAGAAGCCGCACGCCGAGATCGGCGCGGCCGATGCGCCCGCCGGCATTGATGCGCGGACCCAGCAAAAATCCGAGATGCCACGCCTCCGGCGGACCGGAGAGCCGCGCCACATCCATCAGGCTGACATGCCCGACGCGGTTGCGCTGCCGCAGCGCGATGAGCCCCTTGGCGACGAAAGCGCGGTTGAGCCCGGTCAGCGGCACCACGTCGGCGACCGTCCCGAGCGCTACATCGTCGAGGTATGAAAGGAGATTGGGTTCTGGCCGGTTCGCGGTCCAGAAGCCGCGCGCGCGCAACAACCGATTCACCGCCACGACCGTCATGAAGGTCAGTCCGACGGCGGCGAGATGGCCAAGCCCGGACAGGTCGTCGCGGCGGTTCGGATTGACGATGGCCAAAGCCGGCGGCAGCGTCTCGTCGGCCTGATGATGATCGATGACGACGACATCGACGCCAAGCGCGTGCGCCTGTGCGAGCGGCTCGATGCTGGTGGTGCCGCAATCGACAGTGACCAGAAGCGTCGCGCCGCGGGCGGCGAGCGCGCGCACCGCCTCGACATTGGGACCGTAGCCCTCGAACAGACGGTCGGGAATATGGATCAAAGGCTCGCCGCCGGCATGGCGCAGAAAGCGCGCCAGCAACGCGGCGGAAGTGGCGCCGTCGACGTCGTAGTCGCCGAATATGGCGATCGTCTCGCCGCGCTCGATCGCGTCCGCAATGCGGGCGGCGGCCTCCGGCATCGCCGTAAGCACGTTCGGATCGGGCATCAAATGCTTGATGGTCGGATCGAGAAACGCTTCGACCGCGTCGACCTCGACATTGCGGCCGGCGAGGATGCGGGCAAGCAGTTCGGGAAGATCGTGCCGCTGCGCGATCGCCAGCGCCCGCGCCGACCCGCGCGCGTCGAGCCGGTCGCGCCAGGAGCGCCCGGTCGCCGAGTGCTCGACACCGAGGAAGAGGCCGTCGCTCACCGCGAACTCGCGTGATTCGAATCCCATCGCGCCAGACTAGCCGATTTACGCGGACCGATTTGCGCCGAATTGGCGCAGCCGCCTAGAACTTGTCGAGCCGCCGGTGTTCGGCCTTGATCCAGCGCACGGTGCCATTGATGGAGCGCATGACGACGGTCTCGGTCTCGACGATGTCCTTGCCGAATTTCACGCCCTCAAGCATGCGGCCATCGGTGATGCCGGTCGCCGCGAACAGGCAGTCGCCGCGCACCATGTCCTCGATCTGATATTTTTTGCGCGGGTCCTTGATCCCCATCTTCGCCGAGCGCTGCCGGCGCTCTTCGGTGTCGAGGACAAGACGGCACTGCATCTGGCCGCCAATGCAACGCAAGGCCGCCGCTGCCAGCACCCCTTCGGGCGCACCGCCGATGCCGAGATAGATATCGATACCGGTCTTGTCCGGCTCCGCAGTGTGGATCACGCCGGCCACGTCGCCGTCGCTGATCAGGCTCACCGACGCGCCGGCCTTGCGCACCGCGGCGATAATGTCGGCATGGCGCGGGCGATCGAGAACCATGGCGGTGATGTCTTCCGGCTTTACGCCCTTGGCTTTGGCGAGTTTGCGGATGTTCTCATCGGCCGGAGCGTCGAGATCGACGACATCCTTGGGATAGCCGGGCCCAACCGCGATCTTGTCCATGTACACGTCCGGCGCGTGCAGGAGTGTTCCTTCTTCGGCAATCGCAAGAGTGGCGATGGCGCCCGGCATGTTCTTGGCGCACAGCGTCGTGCCTTCCAGCGGATCGACGGCAATGTCGACCTTGAAGCCGCCCTTGGCGCCGACCTTTTCGCCGATGAACAGCATCGGCGCCTCGTCCAGCTCGCCCTCCCCGATCACGACAGTACCGTCGATCGGCAGATTGTTCAGCTCGCGGCGCATGGCGTCGACGGCGGCCTGATCGGCGGCCTTTTCTTCGCCGCGGCCACGCAACCGCGCCGCATTGACCGCCGCGCGCTCGGTGACGCGCACGATTTCAATCGTGAGAATGCGCTCCAGCATCAGGCTGTGCGGAACGGTAATCGACGCCATCATTTTTTTCCTTGCAATTCGGCGCGCACGCGAGCGCTTAGTTCTTTTCGATCCTGATCACCTGCGGCCGTCCCGAGATTACACGGTCGCGGCGCACGGCGGCGAGCGCCTTGTGGACAGCGTCCTCGCTGGTCGCATAAGTGATGAGGATAACGGGGACCGGGTCGTTCGAGCGGCCGGGTTGGCCCGCGCCCTGCGCCCGGGTTTCGTGGCGCTGCACAATCGATTCGAGCGAGATTTGCCGTTGCGCCAGACGCCGCGCGATGGTGGCGGCGCTGCCGGGCCGGTCCCGCGCCAGCAGCCGGATATAATAGCCGCCTTCGTGGCGCAGCATTGGCGCCTTGCGGATTGCAGTCATTCGCGCCGCCGGCCGTCCGAACGGCGGCGTGCAGACGCCGCGGGCGATGTCGGCGAGATCGGACACGACGGACGAGGCGGTCGCCAGGCCGCCGGCGCCGGGCCCGACCAGCGTGATCGGCGTAAGCCCCACCGCGTCCACCGTCACGGCGTTGGTCACGCCCATGACCTGCGCGATCGCCGACTCTTTCGGCACCATGGTCGGATGCACACGCTGCTCGATGCCGGCTTCGGTTCGTACCGCGACGCCGAGAAGCTTGACGCGGTAACCGAGCTCCGCCGCGGCGTCGAGATCGGCCAGCGTGATCGAGGAGATGCCCTCGACGTAGATCGCAGCCGGATCGACCTTGGTGCCAAAAGCCAGACTAGCCAGGATGGACAGCTTCTGCGCGGTGTCATGACCCTCGACGTCGAAGGACGGATCGGCTTCCGCATAGCCCAGACGCTGCGCCTCGCGCAGGCACTCGTCGAAGGAGATACGGTCCTCCTCCATGCGCGAGAGGATGTAATTGCAGGTGCCGTTGAGAATGCCGTAGATGCGGCTGAACGCGTTGCCGTTGAGCCCCTCGCGCAACGTCTTCACGATCGGGATGCCACCGGCAATCGAGGCCTCGAAATTCAGCGCCACGCGGTGGCGTTCCGCGAGCGCGGCAAGCTTGGGACCATGACTGGCAAGGAGCGCCTTGTTGGCGGTCACGACCGGCTTGCCGGCGGCAAGCGCCGTCTCGACCGCGCGTTTGGCCGGATCGCCGGCGCCGCCGATCACCTCGACCAGCACGTCGATCCCGGGATCGGCCGCCAGCGCCACGGGATCGGCGTGCCAGCGGAATTTCTTGAGATTGATGTCGCGCTTCTTGCTCCGCGACCGGGCGCTGACCGCGACAATTTCGATTGGGCGGCCGCAACGTGCCGTGAGTTTTTCGCGCCCCTGCTCCAGGAGACGGATGACGGCAGCGCCGACAGTCCCGACTCCAGCAAGACCGACTTTGAGCGGTTCGGCCATAGAACGTCGCTGACCTGGGATGGTGCGATGCGCGACTAACGTCGCGTCGCGAGGGGTACGACGTTGTGCAGCATTTCCGGCCCGGTTTCAAGAAAACGCCGGATGTTGCGGGCGGCTTGGCGAATTCGCTGCTCGTTCTCCACAAGCGCAATGCGGACATGGCCCTCGCCGTGCTCGCCAAAGCCGGCGCCGGGCGACACTGCGACGCTTGCTTTCTCGACCAGAAGCGTCGCGAACTCGACGCTGCCGAGCGTCTGGAACGGCTCGGGGATCGGCGCCCACGCGAACATCGAAGCCCGCGGCGGCGGCACCGGCCAGCCGGCACGGCCGAACGATTCCACCAGCGCATCGCGCCGGCGCCGATAGATGGCGCGCATCTCGTGAATGCAATCGTCGGGGCCGTTGAGCGCTGCGGTGGCCGCGACCTGGATCGGCGTGAATGCGCCGTAATCGAGGTAGGACTTCACCCGCGCCAGCGCCGCAATGAGGCGCTCGTTGCCGACCGCAAATCCGATGCGCCAGCCGGGCATCGAATAGGTCTTCGACATCGAGGTGAATTCGACGGCAACGTCGAGGGCGCCGGGAACCTGGAGCACGGAGGGCGGCGGATCGTTGTCGAAGTAAACCTCGGCGTAGGCGAGATCCGACAGCACGAAGACCTCGTGTTTCTTCGCGAAAGCAACAAGGTCCCGGTAGAAGTCGAGATCGGCGACGCACGCCGTCGGATTTGACGGATAACAGGTGACGATGGCGATCGGCTTCGGAATCGTGTGGCGCACGGCGCGTTCCAGCGCGCCGAAGAACGCCGCGTTCGCTTCGACCGGTACCGAACGAATTGCGCCCCCCGCCATGAGGAAGCCGAAGACGTGGATCGGGTATGTCGGATTGGGGACAATGATGACGTCACCCGGAGCCGTGATCGCCTGCGCGACGTTGGCGAAGCCCTCCTTGGAGCCGAGCGTTGTGACGACTTGAGTGTCGGGATTGAGCTTCACGCCAAAGCGGCGCGCATAATATGCGGCCTGCGCCCGGCGAAGCCCCGGTATCCCCTTGGACGCCGAGTAGCGGTCGGTGCGGGTTTTTCCGATGGTCTCCTTGATCTTTTCGACGACGTGAGCCGGCGCCGGCAGATCAGGATTACCCATGCCAAGGTCGATGATGTCGGCGCCGCTATTGCGGGCCCCTGCCTTGGCGCGGTTGACCTCCTCGAACACGTAGGGCGGCAGCCGGCGGATGCGATAAAATTCTTCCATGGCTATACCGGAACGTCGGTGTGACGCTTTCCTCCACTTTTATCACGGCTTGGCGTAGGCACCAGCCGTAACGGCGGCCTCTGGCGCAGCCGCCGGCGCCGCATTTTGCGCTGCGGCAGGTGCTTTTGCAGCAAGTCTTTTTGTAGCAAGTCTTTTTGCAGCATGTCTTTTTGCAGCAGTTGCTTTTGTGGCAGCCGCTTTTTTCGCTGGCGCGGCATTGCTCGGCGCGGCCGCCTGTCCGCTCGGCAGCGAACCGGTGTTGAGGTGATCACGCTCGTTAACGAGATCGTCGGTCGCCTGTTTGACCTGATCCGGAGTCATGGTCGTGTCGGCCCGCGGCGCCGGCATGTCGTGAACGGCCGGGAAACCGACTTCGGCACATCCCGCCACAAGGAATGCTGTTGGAATGGCAATTGCCAGGATTGCGAGGGACAACCTCCCCATACGTCCGCGATTATTCACGCCCGTCCCCGATAGCCCTTGAGCCCCCGCTCAAACCCAACCGCGCCAACCCCTATTCCGGCCTGCCAAGCCGGCACTTTCGAACTTGAAATAGCTTAGAGCTTCAATAGTTTACAAAAGACGACCGGTCGGACCATGCAAGACGTCACGTTACGGGCCCAGTATGGTCGAAACAAGGTCGACGGATCGGCGCTGCGCTGCACAAGACCGCCAAGAATGGCTGCACGCCGCCCGGTTTGCGGGCATCGCACAATTGCCGTGCATACAGGTTTGGCTTGCGCCAACGCCGCGCGCAGGCCATTTCTGCGGTAAGGCGGGCTTCCGCCGCCGGTGGGGAAATTGAGGAACGCTCGTGCGGGCTCCATCACCAGATCCGATCCAAATCGGAGCCGTGAATGTCGAGGAGTTCTCGCACAATTTGGCGCGGCTCATCGAGGAAGGCGGCCGGGCGCTTGCCGCCTATCTCAAACCCCGCGAGGAGAGCCAAGGCAAACGTGAATTTGCCGACGAGATCAATGAAGTTACCAAGACCCTCGGTCAGGTTGCGCAATACTGGATGGCAGACCCACAACGTACGCTGGAACTGCAAGCGCGGTTAGGCAAGGCCTATCTCGATTTGTGGGCGTCCGCGGCCAAGCGGCTCGCCGGCGAACCCTCGCCGCCGGTCGCGATGCCCGCCGCCAGCGACAAACGCTTCGCCGATCCGGAATGGACCTCGAACCAGTTCTTCGATTTTCTCAAACAAGCTTATTTGCTGACGACGAACTGGGCAAACCAGCTGGTCAACGACGCCGAGGGCCTCGATCCGCACACCAAACAGAAAGCCGCGTTCTACGTGCGGCAGATCGCCAACGCGATTTCGCCGTCGAATTTCGTTCTCACCAACCCCGAATTGCTGCGCGAAACCCTAACCAGCAATGCCGACAATCTGGTTCGCGGCATGCACATGCTCGCCGACGACATCGCGGCCGGCGGCGGCGATCTGAAGATCCGTCACACTGCGATGTTCGAGATAGGACGCAATCTCGCGACCACGCCCGGCAAGGTGATCTTTCAGAACGAGCTTCTGCAGCTCATCCAATATGCGCCATCGACCGAAAAGGTGCTCAAGCGCCCGCTTCTGATCGTGCCGCCGTGGATCAACAAATTCTACGTACTCGATCTCACGCCGGAAAAATCCTTCATCAAGTGGTGCGTTGACCAGGGGATTACTGTCTTCTGCGTTTCGTGGGTCAATCCCGACGCCCGCCTCGCGCAAAAGAGCTTTGAGCAATATGGGCGCGAAGGGATCCTGCCGGCGCTCGACGCCATCAAGCAGGCGACCGGCGAGGACGAAGTGAACGCAGTCGGCTATTGCGTCGGCGGCACACTGCTCGCGGCCGTGCTGGCGGCCATGGCGGCCTGGGGAGATCAGCGGATCAAGGCGGCAACCTTCTTTGCCGCCCAGGTCGACTTTACGTATGCCGGCGATCTCAAAGTCTTCGTCGACGAAGAACAGCTGAAATCGGTCGAGGCGCGGATGGCCGAGCGCGGCTATCTCGAAGGCAAGTCGATGGTGACCGTCTTCAACCTGCTGCGCTCCAACGATCTGATCTGGCCGTACGTCATCAACAATTACGTCAAGGGCAAAGCCCCATTCCCGTTCGACTTGCTGTACTGGAATTCCGACGCGACGCGGCTGCCGGCCGCCAATCATTCGTTTTATCTGCGCAACTGTTACCTCGAAAACAAGCTTTCCAAAGGCGAGATGAAGTTCGGCAACACGCCGATCGATCTGCGCGCGATCAAGATTCCAGTCTACAACCTGGCCACCCGCGAGGATCATATCGCTCCGGCGAAGTCGGTATTGCTCGGCTGCAAATTTTTCGGCGGACCGGTGAAATACGTGCTGTCCGGATCCGGCCATATCGCCGGCGTGGTCAATCCGCCGAGCAAGCAAAAGTATCAATATTGGACCGGCGCGCGGCCGCGCAGCGCCAACCTTGAGGGCTGGATCGCCAAGGCGACCGAACATCCGGGTTCATGGTGGCCCGATTGGCTCGCCTGGCTGAAGGCTCAGGACTCGACCGAAGTCCCCGCCCGCACTCCCGGCGACGGCGCGCTCAAACCGATCGAAGACGCGCCCGGAAGCTACGTGAAGGTACAGGCCTAACGGCCGGTGCCGCTTAAGGAAACAGCGCCACCTGCTCGAGCCCGGTCGTCTCGGGAAAGCCGAGCATGAGGTTCATGTTCTGCACCGCCTGGCCGGACGCACCTTTGGTGAGATTGTCGAGCGCCGAGCCCAGAATGGCGCGGCCGGCGATGCGATCCGCGGCGACGCCGATGAACGTCATGTTGGAGCCGCGCACATGCCGCGTCTGCGGCAGCGCCCGAATGGCAGCACGTGCACGAAGGGCTCGGCCGCGTAGGCCTTTGCAAGCAAAGCATGAAGATCCTGCGGCGAGGCTTTGAGGCTACGCACATAAATCGTCGAAAGGATACCGCGATTCATCGGCACGAGGTGCGGTGTGAACGTCACGGTTACCGCACGGCCGGCGGCCCTGGAGAATTCCTGGTCGAGTTCGGCCATGTGGCGATGATGGCCAACGCCGTAAGCGTGGAAGCCCTCGGAGACTTCCGAAAACAGCATTTCCTCCCTCGCCGCCCTGCCCGCTCCCGTCATTCCGGATTTGGCGTCGATCACGATTTCATCGGGATCGATCGCCTTGGCCTGCAAGAGAGGGATAAGCGCAAGCTCGGCGCAACTCGTGTAGCAGCCGGGATTGGCCACGAGCTGCGCCGATTTGATCTGCGGCCCGATAGACTTCGGTCAGGCCGTAGACGGCCTTTTTCTGCAATTCGAGCGCGGCGTGCGCATGCCCGTACCAGTGCGCATAGGCGGCCGGATCGGCGATGCGGAAATCGGCAGAAAGATCGACGACCTTGATGGCCGGTATCCGCGCCAGCAGATCGGTAATGACCTTCTGCGTCGTGCCATGCGGCAGCGCGCAGAAGACAAGGTCGAGGCCGAGTGCCGGCCAATCGACCTCATCGAGCGCCTGAGTGGCGGCAGGGCGAACGGGGCGAATTGCGGGAATACGTCCGCCATCGGCTTGCCGGCGCGCCGATCGGCGGTGAGCAAAACAATGTCGACATGCGGATGGCGCAGCAGCAGCCGCACCAATTCCGCACCGGTATAGCCGGAAGCGCCGAGAATTCCGATTTTGGCTTTTGCAGGCATGATTCAACCCTTTTGGCTTAAGTCCTTAAGCCAGCACCCGCGGGAGAATTTTCAGGAAAGCGTGCCGCGGAGCCGGCGGCACGGGCGTCTACGCGCGAACGCGCGCCCGTGCCGTGTCGCTACGGCGGCGCGTCGCGGCGGGGATGGTCATCGACAGGAGGATGTTGGACGAACGCATCATGGGCGGCCATATAGAGGCGGTCCCCGGCAGCGTCAATGCGTACCTGAGGAATGCCGTCTTCGGCCTCATTGTTACGCCGTCCGCATGGCATATTCGCTGGCCGATTCGCGGCCGATCCGCGTTGGGGGCAATTCCGCAAACATCGTCGGTGAGATTCAGAAATATCGCATGGGAAAAGCAGCCAAACCGAACAAGAGCGCCAACGCGCCGGACCTGTTCACCAATGTCGGCCAAAAACGGCCAACGCCGCGCCGGGCCGGGCGCGGTAGCGGCGCTCCGACGCGCGCCACGGCGGGAGAAGCCGGCTACACCGCAAAGCATATCGAGGTTCTGGAAGGCCTCGAGCCGGTGCGCCGCCGCCCGGGCATGTATATCGGCGGCACTGACGAGAAAGCGCTGCATCACCTCTTCGCCGAGGTGATCGACAATTCCATGGACGAGGCGCTCGCCGGCCACGCCGACTGGATCGAGGTCGAGCTGGCCGCCGACGGCTTTGTCACCGTCACCGACAACGGCCGCGGCATTCCCGTCGATCCGCATCCAAAGTTCAAGAACAAGTCCGCGCTCGAAGTGATCATGTGCACGCTGCACGCGGGCGGGAAATTCGACTCGGAAGTTTACGAGACATCCGGCGGCCTGCACGGCGTCGGCGTGTCGGTCGCCAACGCGCTGTCCGAACGCATGGAGGTCGAAGTCGCCCGCGGGCAGAAGCTTTACCGCATGGCGTTCGAGCGCGGCAAACCGAAAGGCAAATTGCAGGACGCGGGCAAGGCGCCGAACCGGCGCGGCACCAAGGTCCGGTTCCGGCCGGACCCGGAGATTTTCGGCGCCAATCCGCGCTTTAAGCCCGAGCGCCTGTTCAAGATGACGCGCTCGAAGGCGTATCTGTTCGGTGGCGTCGAAATCCGCTGGTCGTGCGCCAAGGAGCTGCTGCGCGGTATCGAAAACGTGCCGGAACAGGCGACGTTTCATTTCGCCGATGGCCTCAAGGACTACCTCTCTGAAACGCTCGCGGACGCAACGCTCGTGCATCCCGACATCTTCACCGGCACCGCAGGAAAGACCGGCGCGCACGGTGCGGCGCAATGGGCCGTCGCCTGGACCGCAGACGCCGACGGCTTCCTCAATTCCTACTGCAACACCATCCCGACACCGGACGGCGGCACCCACGAATCCGGGCTGCGCGCGGCGCTCGGCCGCGGGCTGAAGGACCATGCCGAACGCATCGGTCAGGGCAAGCGCGCCGCGGCCATCACCAGCGATGACGTGATGACCGGCGCCGGCGCCATGCTCTCCGTCTTCATCCGCGAGCCGGAATTCCAGGGCCAGACCAAGGACCGCTTGGCGACGGCAGAGGCGCAGCGGATCGTCGAGCAGGCGATCAAAGACCCATTCGATCACTGGCTCGCCGGCAACCCGACGCAGGCCAACAAGCTCCTCGACTTCGTAGTCGAACGCGCCGAGGAACGCATTCGCCGCCGCCAGGAGAAAGACATCGCGCGCAAGACTGCCGTGCGCAAGCTCCGGCTGCCCGGCAAACTCGCCGATTGCACCAACAGCGCGGCCGAGGGCTCGGAACTTTTCATCGTCGAGGGCGATTCCGCCGGCGGCTCAGCCAAGCAGGCGCGCGACCGCGCCGTGCAGGCGGTGCTGCCGTTGCGCGGAAAAATCCTCAATGTCGCATCGGCCGGCAAGGACAAGCTTGCGCAGAACCAGCAGCTTGCCGATCTCGTCCAGGCGCTTGGCTGCGGCACCGGCTCGCACTATCGCAATGAGGATCTGCGCTATGGGCGTGTGATCATCATGACCGACGCCGACGTCGACGGCGCCCATATCGCATCGCTGCTCATCACGTTCTTCTACCGCGAGATGCGCGCTCTGATCGATAACGGACACCTTTATCTGGCGGTGCCCCCGCTCTACCGGTTAAGCCACGGCGGCAAGAATTTTTATGCCCGCGACGACAAGCACCGCGACGAAATCCTGAAAAAGGAATTTCACGCCAACGCCAAGGTCGAGGTGAGCCGCTTCAAGGGCCTTGGCGAGATGATGGCCGCGCAACTCAAGGAAACAACCATGGACCCGCGCAAGCGCACGCTTCTCCGCGTCGTTCTCGCGGCCGAAGCGCAAAAGGACACCGAGAAATCCGTCGAGCGGCTGATGGGCACCAAGCCCGAGGCGCGCTTTGCCTTCATTCAGGAGCGCGCCGAGTTCGCCGACGAAGAATTGCTGGACGTGTAGGCGGCTTAGCCCGCCGCCTATTTCGCGAACAGCTCGTCGGCCGCGGTGACAATCCCGATGTCGGGATGCGCCGCGCAATATTCGCCGAGCTTCTTCGCGTTAGCGACGAACTTTTCGGTATCGATCACCGGCGGATCGTTTTCGTCGCGGTAATAGCCGTCCATCCATGCCAGGATGATGCCAATGTCGTCCTTGTCCGCCGCCTGGAATTTCGCGCAGGTCCAGGTCGAAAGATCGATGGTTGTGGCTTGGGCGGAAGTGCCGCCGGCAAGCAGGCCGGCAACGAGCGCGCTCACGGCGCCCACGGCTAATTTCATGAAATTATCTCCTTCGGTCGCTGCGACATTCTGCCTCGACGCCCGCTGTTAGTCCACACGCGCCGCCGAACTGGCCGCGACGATTGGCGCAAGCGCGCTCGCGCCCGGGGCTGACGCAGTCGTTGCAAATTTATGAAATACCGATGACGCAAATACCGATGACGGGTGCCCGAGGACGCGAGCTAAGTTTGCATCCACTCAACCAGCGCCTTGTTTACCGCCTCCGGCCGTTCGAGCGTCGACAGATGCCCGCAAGCTGGAACGACGACGAGCCGCGCGCCGGAAATGGCGCCGGCGATCTCCTGCGATAGCACCGGCGGCGTCAGCTCATCGCCGTCGCCGACAAGGACCAGCGTCGGGCAGGTAATCGCGGACAGGCCGGCCCGCTCATCTTGCCGGCTTATGATCGCTCGCAACTGGCGCAAGAAAGCCTGCGGGCCGGTTTCCGCTGCCATCATGCGCACGAGGTTTTTAAGCGCTTCATCGCCGTGACGAGCCCGGTGCACGAATATCGGAAACTGCAGCTCGGGCACTTCGGCGAAACGACCGGTTTGGGCGAGTTCAATGACGGGCCGGCGGCGCTCGGTCTGCTCCGCGGTCTCGGCGCGCGACGAGGTGTCGAGCAACGCCAGTTTGGCCACCCGCTGCGGCGCCAGTCGCACGATCTCGAGGGCAATGTAGCCGCCCATCGAGAGCCCGGCGAGAGCGAAACGGGGCGGCGCGGCAGCGAGGATGCGGCTCGCGATCGCCATCATGCTGTCGTCGCGGGTGTGGTCGGCGACCGTGACCGGGCCGAATTGCCACAGCGCCGGGACCTGTTCGGCATAAAGGCGCGCCGAGCAATTGAGCCCAGGCACGAGGACGGTCGGAAGATTGTCAGGTGCGGCGTCCGGCATCGGCGGTTAATCTTCTCAATGGGCCAAATCTCAATGGGCCAAGTGTGAAGCTCTTCTTTTAACCTATCGTTGCGCGACAGGTTGACTTTCACGTGGTCGATCCTATGTTCCGGCCACCTGAACAGGCTGGAATTGGCGATAAGGCGTCATTCCCCGTTCATCCATGGGCTTCCGCGCCCGGCGCGGATCCCGATCCGAGGGTTCATGTCCTTCTCGCATCTCGGCTTGTCCGATAAAGTTCTATCCGCCGTCGCGGCTGCCGGTTACAAAGCCCCCACCCCGATACAAGATCAAGCCATTCCGCACGTGCTCGCCCGGCGCGACGTACTGGGCATCGCGCAAACCGGCACCGGCAAAACGGCGGCGTTCACGCTGCCGATGCTGACGATGCTGGAAAAAGGCCGCGCTCGTGCCCGCATGCCTCGCACCCTCGTGCTCGAACCGACCCGCGAGCTCGCAGCGCAAGTGGAGGAAAGTTTTGTCAAATACGGCGCCAAACACAAACTCAACGTCGCGCTGATCATCGGCGGCGTCTCGTTCGATGACCAGGACAACAAGCTCATGCGCGGCGTCGACGTTTTGATCGCGACGCCCGGCCGGCTGCTCGATCATTTCGAGCGGGGACGCCTTCTCCTCAGCGGCGTAGACCTTCTCGTCATCGACGAAGCCGATCGCATGCTGGACATGGGTTTCATTCCCGACATCGAGCGCATTTGCAAACTGGTGCCTTTCACCCGGCAGACTTTGTTCTTCACCGCAACCATGCCAACGGAAATCCGGCGCATCACCGAGCAGTTTCTCAGCAATCCGGTGCGTGTCGAAGTCGCCCGCCCGGCCAGCACCGTCGCCAGCACGACCCAGCTTCTGGCCAAATCGGGACGCGAGCCGCACGACAAGCGCGACACACTGCGGCGCCTCATCCGTTCAGCCAATGGCCTGACGAACGCGATCATCTTTTGCAATCGCAAGCGCGACGTCGCGACGCTCCATCGTTCGCTCCTTCGTCACGGCTTCTCGGTGCAGGCGCTGCACGGCGACATGGACCAGCCGGCGCGCATGGCCGCGCTCGAGCAGTTCCGCAAAAACGAAGTGACGCTGCTCGTCGCGTCGGACGTCGCAGCGCGAGGCCTCGACATTCCGGCCGTGAGCCACGTCTACAATTTCGACGTGCCGATTCATCCCGATGATTACGTGCATCGGATCGGCCGTACCGGACGTGCCGGCAGAACCGGCACCGCGATCACCATCGTAGCTGGATCGAACGACGCCAAGGCCGTCGCCGCGATCGAGAAGCTGATCGGCCAGTCCATCCCGTGGGTGGGCGAAGAAGCCTTGCCGCCGGCACCGCAGCAACCGGCTTCCTCCTCGCCGCAGCAAACCGGATCGCCGCATCGCCAAGGCGCCCGGCAGCCGCGCCGGGGACGGCCCGACGGACACCGCCAGCCGCATCGACCGGCGGCGCCCGCATCGGCCGCGCGCCCTCCGCAGCGGCCGCAGGCGGCGAAGCCGCCTCGCAGCGACGACGCCGGCGACGCATCACACCTGCCGGCCTTCTTGCTGCGCCCGGTGCCCCTTAAGGCCTAGCGCTTCAATCGACGGCATCAGAGTCCGGCCGGTACAACCCGTTATCGTTTACCGGTCTTTCACGGCTTTCTCCTAGCTTTCGCGCAACTGCGACCGCCCGTCGTGCGGTGGATATCGGTTTCCATTTCAGGCTGTCGGAGGCGATTCATGGCCGTGCCCAGCGACGAGCACGAAACTACACTTGCCCTCGCCCAGATTGCCCTCGAACAAATTCGCGCTCTTCACCAGCCGGCGTTGCCGCGAAATTTCGAGGTCTGGTACCAGTACGCGACCGGCCACTACCCGAACCTCAACAAGTCGATCAACGATATTTTGTCGCAAAACGGCGCGCTCAGCGACGCCGACATGGACCAGATTTACGGCACGCATCTCTCGCCAAGCCGCCTGAGCAACCAGATCGACTCGGTGGGCTCGCGCATGGTCGATGAGATCAGGCAGGTGCTGGAAATGATCGACACCGCGACCGGTTCGGCCACGACATATTCCGCGAGCCTGGCCGACGCAAGCGCGAGGCTGCAGGGCGCCAACGACGGCGCGACGTTCCGCGTGGTCATCGAACGGCTGGTGACCGGCGCCAAGGAGATGGAGCAGAGCAACAAAAAGCTCGAAGCACGGCTTACGGTTTCGCGCCAGGAGATCGAGCAGCTTCAGCAAAATATCGAGACCGTACGAACGGAAGCTCTTACCGATCCGCTGACGGCATTGGCGAACCGTAAATTCTTCGACGTCGAGCTTGCCAAGGCCGTTGCCGAAGCGAAACAACGCGGCGAGCCGCTGACGCTGCTGATGTGCGACGTCGACCACTTCAAGGCCTTCAACGACAAATACGGACATGTGACCGGAGACCAGGTCCTGCGCCTCGTTGCCACGTCGGTTAAGCAGAACGTCAAAGGCCGGGACATCGCGGCTCGCTACGGCGGCGAGGAGTTCGCGGTGGTGCTGCCAAAGACGGCGATGCCGCAGGCGATCACCGTCGCCGGCCAGATCAGGCACGCGGTGATGACAAAGGAGCTGATGAAACGATCGAGCGGCGAGCGTCTCGGCCGCGTCACGATTTCAATCGGGGTGGCGTTGCTGCGGGCGGCCGACACGACTCAATCGCTGATCGAGCGCGCCGACGAGTGTCTTTACACTGCCAAGCGCAACGGCCGCAACCGCGTGATCTCGGAAAACGATCCCCTCGCCAAGGGCATCAAGCTCGTCTCGTCCCGCGTCGCCTGAGACCGAAAGTCATTGCAAAGCAACGAACCGGTCGCCTGCGCGCCTGCCCTGCTCTGCCAGCAACAACCGTCAGAGTTTGATGATGCCCGCCAGAGCGCGAATGATTTAGATTACGCCTCGGCGCCGCCGACTTCGCCGCGTACCGGCTCGATCTGCACCGATTCGCCGCAGCCGCAGGCCGCAGTCTGGTTCGGATTATTGAAGACGAACTGGGCGGCCAGCTTGTCGACCTTGTAGTCCATCTCGGTGCCGAGCAGGAACAGCACCGCCTTCGGATCGATGAGGATGCGGACACCCCTGTCCTCGATCACTTCGTCGAGCGGGTTGATCTTTTCGGCGTATTCCATCGTGTAGGCCATGCCGGCGCAGCCGCCATTTTTGACGCCCACGCGCACCGCGGCGATCGGATGTTCGGCTTTCGCCATGACAGCCTTGATTCGCTCTGCGGCGGCTTCGGTAAGCCGCATCACTTGAGGTCTCGGCCTGGCAGCGGTGGCCATCGTCACATCCTCCTCATGCTCGCGCAGACTGGCGCCGAACATGCATGTTGCGAAATGTTGTAAGTCGAAACTACTAACAATCGCATATTTGATGTAATGCGCCGGAGCCCGGCGCGCAACTCACCACATATTGAGCACCGCGCGAGCCTCGTCCGACATGCGGCTTGGATCCCATGGTGGGTCCCAGACGATAGTGACCTTGGCTTCGCGCACGCCCGGCACGCTGGCGACGGCATTCTCCACCATGGCCGGCAACTCGGCCGCCGACGGGCAGTTGGGCGTCGTCAGTGTCATGTCGACCTTGACGACGCGATCGTCGTCGACGTCCACCTTGTAGATCAGGCCGAGTTCATAGATGTCGGCGGGAATTTCCGGGTCGTAGACGGTCTTGATCGCGCTGACGATGTCGTCGCTCAGCCGCGCCATCTCGTCGGCGGGGATGGCGGACGGCTCGGCCGCCGCAACTTCCACAGCGCCGGCACCGGCATTGACGGCGTCAGGCTTCGGATCATCCATCATGCGAAGAATTCCTGCGCTTTGAGGAGCGCCTGCGCCAGGCAATCGATCTCCTCCTGCGTGTTGTACATGGCAAACGATGCGCGGCAGCTCGCCGTCACGCCGAAGCGCGCAAGCAGCGGCATCACGCAATGGGTTCCCGCGCGCACCGCCACACCCGCACGATCGATGATGGTCGCTATGTCGTGCGGATGCGCGCCTTTGATCTCGAACGAGACAATCGGCCCCTTATCCCTCGTCGTACCGAAGATGCGGAGCGAGTTGATTTCCCGCAGGCGGTCCTGAGCGTAGTGAACAAGCGCTGCTTCATGCGAGCGAATCCGCGGTTTGCCGACCGCAGCGACATAATCCAGCGCCGCCCCAAGTCCGATCGCCTGCACGATCGACGGCGTGCCGGCTTCGAATTTGTACGGCGGATCGCCGTAGGTGACGCGGTCCTCGGAAACCTCGCGGATCATCTCGCCGCCGCCGTTGAACGGCGGCATTGCTTCGAGGTGCCGGTATTTGCCGTAGAGCACGCCGATCCCGGTCGGGCCGTAAAGCTTGTGCCCCGTGAAAGTCGTAGAAGTCGCAATCAATGTCCTGTACGTCGACATCGGCGTGGACGGCGCCTTGCGCGCCATCGATCAGTACCGGAATGCCGTGCGCATGCGCGATGCGCGTCACCGCTTTCACCGGAACGAGCGTGCCCAGCATGTTGGACATGTGGGTGATCGCGACCATTCTGGTGCGCGGACCAATGAGCTTCTCGAATTCGTCGAGCAGAAAATTCCCTTCGTCGTCGACCGGCGCCCACTTGATGACGGCACCCTGGCGCTCCCGCAGGAAATGCCACGGCACGATATTGGAGTGGTGCTCCATGATCGAAAGGATGATCTCGTCACCCGCCTTGATGCGCTCACGCCCGAAGGTATAGGCGACGAGATTGATCGCCTCGGTGGCATTGCGCGTAAAGATGATCTCTTCCTTGCGCCCGGCATTGAGGAACGCGGCCACTTTCTCGCGTGCGTTCTCGTAGGCCTCGGTCGCTTCGTTGGCGAGATAGTGCAGGCCGCGGTGCACGTTGGCGTATTGCGAGGTATAGGCCAGGTCCATCCGGTCAAGCACCGCTTGCGGCTTTTGCGCCGACGCCGCGTTGTCGAGATAGACCAGCGGCTTGCCATAGACCTGCATGGCGAGAATCGGAAAATCCGCGCGGATGCGTTTTACGTCGTAGGCGCCGTTGCTCTTCTCGCTCATGTCCGCGCCTTCAGCCAGGCCACGACCTGATCCATCAGTGCTTCGCGCAGGCCGGCATGTTCGATCCCTTCGATCGCTTCGCCGAGGAAGGCCTGGATCAGCAGCGCTTCGGCCTCCGCCGCCGGAATGCCGCGCGCCATCAGGTAGAATTTAAGCTCATCGTCGAGCGCGCCCGCGGTCGCGCCGTGGCCGCACTGCACATCGTCGGCAAAAATCTCAAGCTCGGGCTTGTTGTCCGCTTCGGCGCGATCGGAAAGCAAAAGCGCCCGCGTCATCATCTTGGCGTCGGTCTGCTGCGCGCCCTGGCGCACCACGATGCGGCCCTGGAAAACACCGTGAGCCTCGTCGTCGAGCACCGACTTGAAGACCTCCCGGCTTTGACACCCGCGCGCGTTGTGATTGGCGACAAGGGTCGTATCGGCATGCTGGCGGCCTTTGATCAGGGTCGCGCCGCCGATATTGGCGACGGTCTCCTCGCCATCGAATTTGAGGAAAAGCTGATTGCGCACCACGGCGCCGCCGGCCGTATAGGTAAACGTGTTGAAGCGGGCGCGGGCGCCTATCGCCGCCGCCAGTGTCGAGACATGCAGCGCGTCAGCGCCTTCACCGATGATCTTGACGTGATCGACGTGCGCCGCGTCGCCGACGAAGAGCTCGAGCGCGGCGTTGACCTGATAGTCGCTGCCTGCCGGTCCCTCGTGACTTTCGACGAGCATGACCCGCGCCCCGCGCTCTACGACGACCAGCGAGCGCACAAAGCTCGCCGCGGCTTGGTCCGAAGCGGTGAAAACGAGATGCAGTGGCCGTTCGATGGTCGCGTTGGCGCTGATCCGGATCACCGCACCATCGCCCATCAGCGCGGTATTGAGCGCGACGGCGACATCGCTTGCGGGTGCGAGTTTCCCGAGATGCGCGGCAAGCAGCGGCGCGGTATTGGAAAAGGCGTCGGCAAGCGAACCTATCTCAAGGCCAGGCTCCAAAGCCGCAACGTCCGACAATTCCGGCACGAAGGCGCCGGCGACAAAAACCAGCCGCCGGGCCCCGAGATCGCCGAGGAGTGCGCCTGCCGTCTTTGCATGTGCCTTCGCCGCCGCGTCCGGCGGGCTCGCGAGCGGTTTTGCATCGCGCATGAGCGCGCGCAGATCGGTGTACTTCCAGTCCTCGACGCGCCGGTGCGGCAGGCCTTCCCTGGCGAACACGTCGAAGGCCGCCGCGCGCTGCGCCGCGATCGCCGCGCCGCCGGGCAAATGCGGCTGCGCCTGCGCAAAAGCGTGCGCCAAGGCGGTCTCGGCCGCGGTTTTAATGACCTTTACTTCAGTCATAACGTTCATGCGTTTGCGGTTGCGGTTTGCGACGACCCTCGCGTCACGCGGCCGCCTCCTGATATTCGGCGTAGCCGCGCGCTTCGAGCTCGAGCGCTAGTTCCTTGCCGCCGGTCCTCACGATGCGGCCCTTGGAGAGCACATGCACCACGTCCGGCACGATGTAGTTGAGGAGACGCTGGTAGTGCGTGATCACGAGGAACGCGCTGTGCGGCCCGCGCAGGCGGTTGACGCCGTCCGAGACGATCCGCAGCGCGTCGATATCGAGACCGGAGTCAGTTTCGTCGAGCACCGCAAGGCGCGGCTCGAGCAGCGCCATTTGCAGGATCTCGTTGCGCTTCTTCTCGCCGCCGGAGAAGCCGACATTCACCGCGCGGCGCAACATGTCCTGATCGATGTCGAGCTTCTTGGCGACCTCGCGCACGCGTTTGAGGAATTCCGGCGTGGACAGTTCCGCCTCGCCGCGCTTCTTGCGCTGTGCGTTGAGCGCCGTGCGCAGGAACGTCATGGTGGCGACGCCCGGGATTTCCAGTGGATATTGGAAGGCAAGGAACAGCCCGGCGGCGGCGCGCTCGTCGGGCGTCATGTCAAAGATATTCTCGCCCTCGAACCGCACCTCGCCGGCGGTGTGCTCGTAGCCGTCCTTGCCGGCGAGCACGTAAGCCAGCGTCGATTTTCCGGAGCCGTTCGGCCCCATGATGGCGTGAACCTCGCCCGCATTCACGGTGAGGTTGAGGCCTTTGAGAATCTCCTTGCCGCCGATTTCGACGTGCAGGTTTTCTATTTCCAGTAGCGGCATCAAAAGCTCCGGTTTCTTCCGTTCGCGCGCGAGCGTCTAGCGATCGCCCCATCGCCAGCGCCATTCGCCGTCGGTTTTTTGCCGGCTGACGACCAGGAGGGTCGCAACAACAACGGCATCGACAAGTAGGGCGGCCCAAAACCACAGACTTATCGCCGAAAGAGCTCGTCAGCGAGTACGTAGCGGCAACCAGGACGATCACCGCAGCGATCGTTATGACCCAGCCCTGCCAGGTCACCGGCGTGGCGCCGTAGCCATATTGCTTGGGCCTGAACCAATGTGTCGTCATGTCGTTACCCACGCTCAGCCGACGCTGCCTTCCAAGCTAGACCGAAATCAGTTTCTGCGCCTCGACGGCGAACTCCATCGGCAGCTGTTGCAGCACGTCCTTGACGAAACCGTTGACGACAAGCGCCGTCGCCTCCTCCGCCGACAATCCGCGCTGCCGGCAATAGAACAGCATCTCCTCGGATATCTTCGAGGTCGTCGCCTCATGCTCGAACACCGTCGCGGAGTTCTTCGCCTCGATGTAAGGCACCGTGTGCGCGCCGCACTTGTCGCCGATCAGGAGCGAATCGCAATTAGTGAAGTTCCGCGCGCCCGCGGCGCGTCGATGCGCCGTGACGAGACCGCGATAAGTGTTGTTGGAATGGCCCGCGGCAATGCCCTTGGAGATGATCCGGCTGGTCGTGTTCTTGCCGAGATGCAGCATCTTGGTGCCGGAATTGACCTGCTGATAGCCGTTCGAAATCGCAATCGAGTAGAATTCGCCGCGTGAGTTGTCGCCGCGCAGGATGCAGCTTGGATATTTCCAGGTGATGGCCGAACCGGTCTCCACCTGGGTCCACGAGATCTTGGCGTTGCTGCCGCGGCAGTCGCCGCGCTTGGTGACGAAGTTGTAGATGCCGCCGCGGCCCTGCGCGTCGCCCGGATACCAGTTCTGGATGGTCGAATATTTGATCTCGGCGTCGTCCAGCGCGACGAGTTCGACGACCGCGGCGTGCAGCTGGTTCTCGTCGCGCATCGGCGCCGTGCAGCCTTCGAGGTAGCTGACATAGGAGCCCTTGTCGGCGATGATCAGCGTACGCTCGAACTGTCCGGTATTGCGCTCGTTGATGCGGAAATAGGTCGACAATTCCATCGGGCAGCGCACGCCCGGCGGCACGTAGACGAACGAGCCGTCGGAGAACACCGCCGAGTTGAGCGTGGCGAAGAAATTGTCGCTCACCGGCACCACCGAGCCGAGATACTTCTTCACCAGCTCGGGATGCTCGTGCACCGCCTCCGAGATCGGCATGAACAGCACGCCGGCCTTGGCCAATTCCGCCTTGAACGTGGTAGCGACCGAGACGGAATCGAATACTGCATCGACCGCAACGCGGCGGTTCTCGCCATCGCGCCCTCGCGTTCTTCGCCTGCTGCTTCGGTCTGCTGGCCCGCCGGCTTCTGAATGCCGAGAAGCGCTTCGCGCTCGCGCAGCGGAATGCCGAGCTTTTCGTAGGTGCGCAGAATTTCGGGATCGATCTCGTCGAGCGACTTCGGGCCGTCTTTCTTCTTCGGCGCGGAATAATAATAAAGGTCCTGATAATCGATCGGGCCGTATTCGACCTTGGCCCATTTCGGCTCGCGCATGGTCAGCCAGCGCTTGTAGGCGTCGAGCCGCCAGGCCAGCATCCATTCCGGTTCGTTCTTTTTTGCCGAGATGAAACGGACGATGTCTTCGGACAAGCCCTTCGGGGCCTTGTCCGATTCGATCAACGTCTCGAATCCATACTTGTACTGATCAACGTCTATGCGCCGGACCTGATCAACGGTCTCTTGCACTGCCGGCATTCGTCCCTCCGCTCACGGTTTCAAGGACCGCGGGTTGGATTAAGTCGGTTATGGTCCAAATCTATTGGGCTAGCGCCCTTGGCTCGGGTCACCCTACGTTTGGCCGAACAGTCTTTGGCCGTTTGAATCGTTCAAAAGGCCGCTAAATCCATCGTCCATAGAGCCGGTTAGGCCGCTATGCCTCGCCGGTCCTTAGATAATGCACTTGCGAGCTTTCTCCAAGCGCCGAGGAAGATTTCGATGTCGGCTTTGGTGGTGGTCCAACCGAGACTGACCCGTACGGCGCCGCGGGTCAGCTCCGGCGCAACCCCCATGGCCGCAAGCACATGGGACGGCTGCACTTTTCCCGACGAGCAGGCTGCCCCGGACGACACGGCAACACCTTCAAGGTCGAAGGCGATGACGGCGGTTTCGGCCTTCATGCCGTCAACCGAAAATAACGTCGTATTCGGCAGCCGCTCGGCCCCGGCGCCGAAAATCACGACCGACGGCGAGATCGCCTTGAGGCCGGATTCGAGCAAGTCCCGCAATACGAGCATGCTGGGGGCTTCTTCGGCCATCTGCCGCCGCGCCGCGGCGGCGGCCGCCCCAAATGCCGCAATCCCGGCAACGTTCTCCGTGCCGGCGCGCAGTCCGCGTTCCTGACCGCCACCGCGGACGAGCGGATCGGCGAAATGGATATCGTCGCGGGCGCGCACCAAGGCGCCCGCGCCCTTCGAGCCGCCGATCTTGTGGGCCGACAGCGTCAAGAGATCGGCGCCGAGCGCGCCGATGTCGCAGGGAATTCGCCCTGCCGCCTGCACGGCATCGACATGGAGAAGGCCGTTTGCCGCATGTACGATCGTGGCAGCTTCGGCGACCGGCTGCACGACGCCGGTTTCGTTGTTGGCAAGCATGATCGAGACCAGCGGGCGGGATGCGTGCGCCATTGCGCGAGACATCGCATCCGCGAGCGCGGCAAGATTGATGCGTCCATCGGCATCGACTGGGAGATCCTCGATCGCCTCGCCGAGCGAACCTGCCGCCGGTGCGCACCGAAACGTGCTCGATCGCCGACATAAAGAGCCGGTCGCGGGGACGCTTCTCGCTCGCGGTCTCGATCGCTGGCGACAGCGCCAGCATATTGGCTTCGGTGCCGCTGGCGGTGAAAATCACGTCCGCCGGACTGGCCCCGACCAGGCGGGCCACGTCTTCCCGCGCATGTTCGATCAGGCGCCGTGCCGCACGCCCTTCGGCATGGACCGAGGACGGATTGCCAGTAACCGCCAGCGCTTCCTGCAAAGCTTCGCGAGCCTGCGGCCGCAATGGCGCCGTAGCATTCCAATCGAGATAGATGCGCTCCGTCATTGACCCAATACGCTCCGCCATTGACCTAATGCGCTACGCCATTGGCTTAATTCGGCCAAGGCTTGCCCGCGGCCTGACCAAGGCCCCGCCCACGACTAGGCGCACCAGACCTTGCCTATATGCACCCGAATGCGCATTTGCAGGGGCACTGGCCTAAAGCACCGTAAAGCTTGCTTTTTGCCCCTTGGCTTGTGCTAGAAGGCGCGAGCTTTCGCGTGCGCCGCCTTCATGTAGAGCCGCCAGTTCAAAATCTGAATGGTTTTGGACACTTACGTTCGCATGCCGGTGCCGTCAAGCGCCCGAGCAATTCGGCTCGCTGCAGGGTAAATCGAGGTTCCAGAAACATGCCTGAAGTCATCTTCACCGGCCCGGGAGGCCGTATCGAGGGCCGCTATCATCCGGCGCGGCAGAAAAACGCCCCGATCGGTATCGTGCTGCATCCGCATCCGCAGTTCGGCGGCACGATGAACCACCAGATCGTCTATCAGCTCTACTACGCCTTCGTGCACCGCGGCTTTTCCGCGCTGCGTTTTAATTTCCGCGGCGTCGGCAGAAGCCAGGGCGGCTTCGACCACGGCATCGGCGAATTGTCGGATGCCGCCTCGGCGCTCGACTGGGCGCAAACGGTCAATCCCGAAGCGCGAAGCTGCTGGATCGCCGGCTTTTCGTTCGGCGCCTGGATCGGCATGCAGCTCCTCATGCGCCGGCCCGAGATCGAAGGCTTCATCTCCATCGCGCCGCCGGCAAATCTCTATGACTTTTCGTTTCTCGCTCCCTGCCCTTCGTCCGGCCTCATCATCCACGGCGACAAGGATGCGGTCGTGCCGCATCGCGACGTGACCAATCTCGTGGAAAAGCTCAAGACGCAAAAAGGCATTGTCATCGAGCAGAAGGTCGTTCCCGGCGCCAACCACTTCTTCGACGGCAAGATCGAGCCGCTGATGAGTTCCGTGGGCGCTTACCTCGACAAGCGGCTCGGCACCAAGGGCGGGCGAGCGACGACCGCGGCGTGATTAAAGCGTTGCAATCCGCATGAGACATTGTCGGCCCGACCTTTGATGGCTCTGCCGGCAAGTGCGGAAGGCGGTCGCGCGGATAGCCCTGCATTGCCGCACCTAGTTTAGGAAGGCGAATGCCCAAGCCTGTCCTTGACCCATCGCCTCGGCGCTATGCGACCGCCGTGACGCTCGTTAAGCGCAGCGCTCGCGGATTGTCGTCGGCGCCCTCAACCAAGAACGTCGCCGATATCGAATCCTGGCTGCTCCAGGGGGCGTTGGCTGAACCCGACCTCCATTTGTTGTTCGAATCATTCGCTTGGCGTCTCGTGGCGGCCGGCGTCGACATCGAGCGGGCAAGTCTCCACGTTGGCACGTTGCACCCGCAGATTTTTGGATTTGCGTGGAATTGGAGCCGTGACGACGGCCTGTGCGATGAGGTGAAGGTAGCGCCCGCCTCTCTCCAATCGGACGCGTACCGCCGCAACCCCCTCTTTCGGGTGATCGATCACGGTGAGCGGTTGCGGGCCGACGCCCGCGATCCGGCGGCGCGCGAGCGCTTTCCTTTGCTCGCCGAGCTTGGCGCGTTGGGCATTACCGAATACGTCGCCGAGCCGCTCGTATCGGGCGGCACCTATCACAATGCGGTAACTGTCGCGACCAAGAGCCCGACCGGCTTCAGCGACAAGGATCGCCACTCGCTTGAAGCCGTGCTGAAACTTCTGGCGCTGCATGTGGAGCGCCACATTGTTTTGCGCATCGCACGCAATGTCATGGACACCTATCTCGGAAACGCCGCCGGCGAAGCGGTCCTGGCGGGATCGATCAAGCGCGGCGCCGGCCAAGCCATCCGCTCGATCATCTGGTCATCCGATCTACGCGGCTTCACCGATCTCAGCGACCGGCTTGCCGGTATCGACGTAACGACTGTGCTCGATGCCTATTTCGAATGCCTGGTGAACGCCATCGCCGACCACGATGGCGAGGTGCTGAAATTTATCGGCGACGGCTTGCTGGCGGTGTTCGGCTATTCCGATGAGGTCACGTCGCGCAATGCCGCCTCATCCGCGCTCGCCGCCGCGGAGCAGGGTCTCGCGGCGATAGACAAACTCAACGCCTCTCCCCCACCGCATCTGGCGGCCATTGCCGGCTGGCAGCCCCTCAAGAGCGGGATTGCGCTCCATGCGGGCGAGGTTTTCTTCGGCAATATCGGCTCCGCCGAGCGGCTCGATTTTACCGTGATCGGACGCGCCGTGAACGAGGCGAGCCGGGTGGAGTCGCTGACCAAGACGCTCGGACGGCCCATTCTCATTACCGAGACCGTCGCGCCGTTGCTCAACAGGCCACTCGACGACCTCGGCCAGCATCAATTGCGCGGCCGCGCCACGCCGATCTCGATTTTCAGTCCTGTCCGAACAGATTATGCTTGAAAGATCAATCTGCGAAAAAGCCAGCCCGCGAAAGCCAACCTGCGAAAAGTCATGAGCGCCTACAAGTCGGATTTTCTTAACGTCCTCGCCGAACGCGGCTTCATCCATCAGGTCTCAGAGCCTGAGGCGCTGGATGCGCTTGCCTCTTCATCGACGATCACCGCCTATATCGGTTTCGACTGCACCGCGGCCTCGCTGCATGTCGGATCGTTGTTGCCGATCATGCTGCTGCACTGGCTTCAGCAGACCGGCCACCGGCCGATCGCATTGATGGGCGGCGGCACCACCCGCGTCGGCGATCCGTCCGGCAAGGACGAAAGCCGCCGGCTGCTGACGGACGAAATCATCGGCGAAAACCTCAAGGGCATCCGCGCCGTCTTCGACAAGTTCCTGAAATTCGAGGGCGCCGGCGGCAACGCCATCATGGCCAACAACGCCGACTGGCTCAACGCGCTCAACTACATCGATTTCCTGCGCGACGTCGGCCGCCACTTCTCGATCAACCGCATGCTCGCGTTCGATTCGGTGAAGCTGCGCCTCGACCGCCAGCAGGAGCTATCATTCCTCGAATTCAACTACATGATCCTGCAAGCCTACGATTTCGTCGAGCTCAACCGGCGCTACGGCTGCGTGCTGCAAATGGGCGGCTCCGATCAGTGGGGCAACATCGTCAGCGGCATCGATCTCGGCCGCCGGCTGCAAAACGCGCAGCTCTTCGCGCTCACCTCGCCGCTCATCACCACGTCCTCGGGCGCCAAGATGGGCAAGACCGCGGCGGGTGCCGTGTGGCTTAACGCCGATCTGATGAGCCCTTATGCGTACTGGCAATACTGGCGCAACACCGAGGATGCCGACGTCGTCCGCTTTCTGAAATTGTTCACCGTGCTGCCGGTCGACGAAATCATGCGTCTCGCGGCACTCAAGGGCGAGGAAATCAACGAAGCGAAGAAAGTGCTCGCCACCGAGGCGACGGCGCTCGTACACGGCCGCGCCGCGGCCGACGAAGCCGCCGCCACGGCGCGCACCACTTTCGAGGAAGGTGGACTCGGCGCCAATCTACCGACAGTGCCGATTGCCAACCTGCACACTCACATCCGCGTACTTGATGCCGCAGTTCTGGCAGGACTGGTTTCTTCAAATGGCGAAGCCCGGCGCCTAATCGGGGACGGCGGCTTCAAGGTCAACGACAAAACTGTACACGATGAGCAGCGATTGCTCACTCCGTATGACATTGTCGAGGGTGTGATAAAGCTCTCGCTGGGGCGAAAGCGGCACGTCCTGCTCAAGCCGGTCTAGCACTACTTTGGCAGATTTACTCACGCCGCTGCCCGCTGCAAATCCATTTTCGACAGTGTGGGCATCGCTGCGATGGTGATCGAGCGATAAGCGCGATGATGGCGTGACGGACGGCTGGCAAGCTTGGTTGAGGCGGCGGTCCGAGGATTCTTTTTCCCCGCCTCACTTTTGTGAGGCGGCGATGCTGCAGGAAGGCGTATGCGATCATTGTCATGAGCGCATGACGATGAAGTCCATGCCAGGACCTGCCTTCGAAGTGGTCGAGGCCAAGCTCCTCTTTCAGTTGCTGATGGGCCTGCTCGCAGATCCATCGCGCTTTGATTGTGGCCGCCAAGTTGCGCAGATCCATCTCGGCTGGCAGGTTGGCAAGATAGTACTTTTTCTCTCCCGACAGGCGTTGCTCGCCGATGAGCCAAGCCTCGTCACCCGGAAGATGCTGCTGACCTTTGTCCCATATCCGCTGAGGCGGTCCATCGGCGGTACGCACACGGACAGCAGCAAATCGGGCTTCGAGCCGGCCTTTCGTCCCGCTTCGCCAGCTCACATTTTTCCATTTGGCATTGGCCAGCATGTCTTCAGCCGCTATCGATAGAGTATCCGGCACGTGCCGCTTGCGGGGCCGCCCTCGAACTTTGGTAATTGGCCAAATGAGCCGCACGCCGACAGGGTAGACCTTGAGGTGACGAGGGATGCCCACCGCCCAGGCAAGCTTGCGAGCCGTAAGGCCCTGACGGAACGGCGCACTGGGCCCATAACCAGCATCCGCCAGCACACAGCCGAAGCGCACACCGGCCGCTATCATGCGATCGATCTCCGCCAAGGCGATCTCCGGTTTTGTCCGGGTCGTTTGATATTCGACCGGGACACCAGCTCGCTTTAGACGCCTCCGATCTTTCGTCCAACCCTCGGGAAGAAAAAGGCGCAACGCCACCATCACCGGTACTTCACCGCGTGCCAGTGTCAGGGAAACCAGTGTCTGGCAGTTGGCCGTCTTGCCCAGCACCGAGGCATATTGAGCGGCGACCCCAACCGAATGCATGCCTTTTTTCGGCACCGCAGTATCGTCGATTACTAAAACCGCATCGCCGCCACCGACGAGCCGGTCCGCTCGAATGAGCAGCTCCGTCTCCAATGGTGCGGCATCCCAGACGCCGGCCGAAACGAAATGATGCAGCTGATCATAGTCGCCTGGGGCAAGCCGCTCAGCCATCGGCTGAACGCTCTTACGATCTCCTGGCCCGATCAGCCCCGCCACATAAAGCGGGCACATCCGCCGCCGCGCCTTGTGACCCAAACGATCCAAAAACGGTTTGAGCCAACGTCCAAGCTCGTCTTCCCAATTCAAATACCTTCCCGCCATGGTCGGCCCTCCAAAAGCCGACCACCCATGAGTCACAGAAAAACTGATTTGGGAATCCCGTACCGCTAATAATCTGCCAAAGTAGTGCTAGGGTGTGTACTCAATCTAATTGAGCAAGCGGACGTCGTGGCAACGTCCGCCTTACCCGTGACAAGCAGACATTCGAGAGCGCGTCTGAATGTCCTCGAAGTGCCGAAAGGCGGCCGTCTTTACGACGTGCAGCGCCAAGACGGGTGGCACCATTGTCCCTTGTGACAGATCAATGGGTGGTGATTGGCCGCAGTACCGCAGGCGCATGTCGCATGGGCTGGTTGGCCCATTGCACAGCCCGGGATCACATGAGCTCGCGCCATATTCCTATGAACCATCGACGCCTGGGCCAATCCAACGGACATGGCAATCGCAAGCAGCGCTACCGCGAAAGTCTTCAGCATGTTCAGCCTCCCTTTGAGACTTGAACCTTATTGTCATTCAGATGAACTCAAAATGAATGGAGTTTCGCGGCTTCCCGCAATTTGCGAGCCAGCGACCGCCTTAAGACCCGGAGCCTCGGTCCCTGTGCGCCCCGATTTCCTTCTGCAGATAGGCCACGATGTCTCTGCGCGAAGGAGCGTCGAGAACGCGCACCGGCATTTTTACGCCGGGAATGAAGGTCCGCGGATCGGCGAGCCAGCGATCGAGATTGTCGGTCGACCAGACCAGACCGGCGGTCTTAAGCGCCGTTGAATAATTGTAGCCGGCGGCAGAGCCCGCCTTGCGGCCAACGACGCCGGCAAGCATCGGGCCGAGTTTGTTACTGTCGAGTGCGTGGCATGCGGCGCAGCGTTCGGCGAACAGTTCTCGGCCATGCGCAGCGTCCGGCGCGGCGTCGGCGAGGAAGCGCGACAAGTCCTTGGCCTTCTGCGGCTTGGCCGAGCGGAAAAAGGTGTAACCGAGCGTGATCGTGGAGACGCCGCGCAGTTCCGGGTCTTTGCCGAAGGCCGGATCGACGTAGAACACCACCGGCATTTCGACCTTCTGATGCGCATCGAGGCGTTCCTCGTTGAAGCAAAAGCACTGGATCTTGTTGAAATAGATGCCGCTCGTCGGCGGCGTGACGTTGAACGTGGCGTGCCCGACCATCGCCTCATCGCCAAGATTCTCGGCAGTGAAGTACACGAGCTTCTGCTCGCCAAGATGGACGGTCACGGCGCGCTCGACCGGCTCGAAGCGCCAGGGTAGACCCGGCGCAACATTGCTATCGAAGTCAACCGTCACGGTCTGCTCGGAGATCGCGGCCGAACCGGAAAGCACCCTTTGCGTCGTGCCGCCGTAGCCGGTCGCCGCGCAAAACATCCGGTACAACGTCGGCGAATAGGCGACCATACCGCACATGACGCCGAGCACGGCCATGCACGGCACGATGACGTTCAAGTGTCTGCGGCGACGAGGCTCCATTTCCTCACGTCAGCTTTGTCGTAGGGCGCCCGACCTCGCGAACATTGCGTGAGATCTGCGTAGGATGAAGCCTTAGCATCCATGGTGGCGGCAAAAATGATGAGTGTCTGCGTCTTTTTGTCCACCGGCCAGGACAGACCCGCGGCGATCGCAATCTGGAGCGAAACAATCGCGTGTATTGGGTCTCGCGCCGCATATCGGCGAGATTGGCGCGGTCTAGCGAAAGTTCGTCATCGATTTGCTGGCGCCGCTGTCGCCGTTGGCGGGGAATTCGAACACCTTGCGCAACAAACCCGGCGCCAGCGCCGAAATCGGATTGATGCGCAGCACCGGGTTGGCCGGTTTGCCGACCACCTCGTAGGTGACGCCGAACAGGCCCTCCTTTTCGCCGCCCATGAACAGGCCCAAGAGCGGCAATTGCCCGAGCAAATTGTTCGGACCATAAAGTGGCACCAGCGTGCCGCGGAGGTGGACTTCGTCGTGGCCGTAGTCGACCATTCCATCGATGGTGCCGCCAAGCAGCGGACCGCGTACGACGCCCTCGCGCAGCCCAACCTTGCCGGGCATGCGGGTAAACTCGATCCGCATGTTGGAGAAATCGATGGAGTTGCGGCGGGCCTGCGTGCCGTTATTGACCGCGCGTTCCAGTTGCGATTCGTCGTGCACCGCAAAATTACGGACGGTGAGCGTACCTTGCTGCGTCGAATTCTCCGCCGACGGCGCTTCCATCACGATCGACGTCTGCCCGCCGGTCATGCGCGAGTAAATGTCGGTGAAGCGATAAAAAGCGCCGGCGTCGCTGCTCTCCAGGCGAACCAGCGCTCGTCCGCCGGAGCGGCCACGCAGATCGCCCGTGAGCGTCGCATCGTGGCCGATCTTGGCGCTGAGGCCGAAGCTGCGCACCTCGCCGGCGCGTCGCGACATCTTGAGATCGACGCCACGCAATGCCTCGCCGTTGAAGCCGACGACGGCGCCAACTTTCAAATCAGCGTCGAAGTCGACCGCGTGGCGCTTCGCATTGGGGTTTGACGTCGTGGCGCCGGCCGCGCTCTTCACGAAGCCGCGCCCGTCATAAACCTCGCCGCGCATGACGACACGCAGCGCGCCCTCGCCGGTACGCTCGACTTTCAGGTTGGCGCGATCTCCATCAGAGAAGCCATAATTGGGGAAGCTCGCCGATTGCACCTCGCCGGATCCATCGAGGTCGATCGTGCCTTTGACGTTGACGCCGCCACCGTCGATGACCAGATCCTCGATGCGGATCGCTTGCGGTTTGGTCGAAAGCGTAAAGGTCGCCCGGGCGGGTTTGCCGGAGGGCTTCGACCATCCAGGCAACAGCCCGTCGATTGTCGTCGGCGTGAGATCGGCCTCAACGGTGAAATGGCCCTCGCGCTCGGACGTCATCGCGACACGGCCGGCAATCCGCAGCGGAATAGCCCCGGAAACAGCGTCACCCACATCGAGGCCGAGCGCGTTCCGCGCTGCCTCGTCGAGCGTACCTTGCAAGCGCACTTCCGCGTCAGCATCGTCGCGGGCTTTGTGGTATTCGAGGTTTACCGGCGCGCCGGCAATCTTGACATCGCCCTTGAGCTGAAAGCCTTGCGGCGTCGCGGTCGCCCGCAGCACGCTTGCTTCGACCTTTTGCCCCATGATCATGCGGTCGGCGGAAAAGTTCGTCGCTTCTACGGCGATCGAATAATTCGTCGAGCCAGGCGGCAAATCGGCTTTGAGCGGCATGCCGAGCGTCACCTGCGCGGTCAGATTGCCGTGCATCGCCGATGGCTCGAACGGCAAATCCGATACGTCGCGCAAACGGTCCATGCGCAGAAGCTCGGCGGCGGCCGGCACCGGTCCTTCCATTTTGAAATGCACGCGCGCCGGCGGCGCATGCGGCGCCGTATCAGGTACTTCGAATACGCCGGATGTCACGGCAAGTTTGCGTCCCGCCGGCGTATCGGCGGTGGCCTTGCCCAGCGAGACGATGGCGTCGCGCCCGACGATGTGCACGGTAAGGTCGGCGTCCCGCAGCGCCGGCAGGCCATCCACCGGCTTGACCACGCAGTTCGTCGCCACTGCGTCGATCGAAAGCCCGTCGTCCGGGATCGGCGGCCCGGTGTCTTTGAGCGTGTCGAGCGGTGCGTTCACCGCTATCACAATGTGCTCAAGCGTTCCGCTCATCAGATGTTCGTCGATCCAAGTGCGCACCTTCGGATTGACGAAAACCGGCCAAATCCGCTTCAGCGAATTGATCGACATTCGCGTTCCGGCAAGGCCTGCGGTCAGACGAGGATTGCCCCCGGCAAAATCCATCGTGCCGGACATGGCGAGACCAACGCCGGTATTGCCGATATCTCCTTCATCGACGACGAGGCGTTGTTTCGCCACGTCGTAGCGGCCGCTGACGGCGATGCGATTGAGCACCAGAGGTTCGCTCGTCGCGGCGGCCGAATTCAGCACGACGGTGCCGCCGCCGATCTTGAACTGCCAGGTGCCGCCGGCTTCCTGAGGCGCTTCGATTTGGCCTAACAGCGTAATGCGATTGCCGCCCGAGAGAATCTGGAAGGGCAGCGACAGGATACGGTTCTCGGCGTCCCAATTCAGCTTGAACTCGGCGTGGTCGATGGTGACCAGGCCTTCATCGTCATCCGCATCGCCGAACGAGCCGGCGTCGGCGACGATGCGGCCGGCAAAGTTTTGCGGCAGACCGTCCGGACCGATCTCACCGCTGATGCTCGCTGATACGGGGAAGTCGATGCGGGTATGCCCGTCGTCGAGACGCGACGCCAAAAGCAGATCGCTCGTCGAGACGCGCCGCGCTTCCATTTGAATCCTGCGGTAACCTTGGCGGGTCGGGGTAACGGCAGCGGTTATCGTCCAGGGCCGTTGTTTGTTGGCGGAACCGACCGTCAGCTGGACCCCACCGCCGTGCAGCCGCGCGGCGCTCAGGCTGATGTCCTGGAACGCCCAGTGCTTGCCGGTGCGCTCATCGTCGACAGTGAGATTGCCGCTCTTGAGGCCAAGCTCGTGCAGATCGTGGCCGTCCAGTCCGGTTTCGCCGATCCCGTCGATCCACGAAAGAATGGCAGCGAACACATCGCGAGCGCGGCGCGATGCAACCTGGGCATCAGAAGGCACAGCAGGGGGACTGCCGACAGCGCGCGACGTAGCCGGTGACGCCGCCTGCGCCGTTGCCTCACGCTTATCCTGCGCCGAGCGCAGTAAAGCCGCGGCGGCAGTGACCGGCACGGCAGCGGTGGCGATTGGATGTTTGTCGGCGCCGGCAAAGATCGTGACGCCGCCATCTTGCTCGATGCGCACCGCCATTTCCGCGCCGACCAGATTGAGACTTTCGGCACGCATATGGCCGCTCAACAGGCTCAGGCTGGAGACGTGCACTTCCGCTTTTGGCGCACTCGCTACGACCGTGCCATCGGCATCGCGCACGACGATATCGCGGATACGCACGGCGATGCCGCCGTTCTCGGTGCGCTCGATCTGGGTGCCGCCGATCTCGACATGACGGTTGCTGCCGAAATTCTCCTCAATCGCGGACACCAGCCAAGGCGTCACCATGTCGACCTGGATCGGCCCACTGGCGAGTTGCACCCAGAGCGCGAGAAAACCGAGCAACACGACAGCGCCGACGAGACCAATTCCGATACCCAACCGGCGGAAAGAGCCCGCATAACGGGCAAAAAACTGCCGATAACTGTACAACCGTCGCCCGATGCTGGCACGGCGGTTGCTGTCAAAGGCGGCAAGGCGCAACGGCCGGCGCAACGGAACCACCGACCTCCACCGCGGAAGCGCTGCGCGCTGCCTGTCCTGGTTCGCCATGCCCCTCGGGCGTCCCCTCGTCCGTGGTGCCTCGGAACGACCGGCCGCAGTGCGCGACACGGATTCCGAATGTTTCCCAAGTCTTCCCGAATGTTCTCCAAGTCCGCGCCACAAGCCAGCGCCGCAAAACTTGAAGCCGAAACACAAGCAACGCTAACAAAGCGATGATTTTGGGGCGCTTTTATCCATATTCTGGTCGACCGCGGCCCACTTGACGGACCCGGTCGCAACTGCGCCAGCCCGAGAAGCCCCATTGACCGCGAAGATCGACCCCCGACTTCGCTCGCCCGTATTCTGGTAAGAATGCCGTGGCGAAAGCGTCGAAAGGAAGGCGCGAAAGGATGGCGCAGGAAGGACTGCAAATGGCCCGTGAACTTGGTCCAAGCGCGAAAGCGCCTGCATTCACCCTGCCCCGTGACGGCGGCGGAAGCGTCTCGCTGGCCGACTTCGCAGGGCGCAAACTCGTGCTCTATTTCTATCCCCGGGCCGACACCCCTGGGTGCACGAAAGAGGCCATCGATTTTTCCCGCCTCAAGAGCGCTTTTGCCAAAACCGAAGCGGAGGTTCTCGGCGTTTCCGCCGACCCGGTGCCGGCGCAGGACAAGTTCAAGGCTAAGCACAAGCTTTCGATCGCGCTGGCTTCGGATGAAAAGCACCGCATGCTCGAGGCTTATGGCGTGTGGCAAGAAAAGTCGATGTATGGGCGAAAGTTCATGGGCATCGCCCGCGCTACCTTCCTGATCGGCAGGGATCAGCGCATTGCCAGGGTTTGGCCGAAGGTTTCGGTGGCGGGCCACGCCGAGGAAGTGCTCGCCGCCGCGCAATTGCTGGAATGACCTGCGGCCGGGCGAAGTTACCGAAGCGTTTACCGAAGACCGCAAAATGTCCGGCGCAATTTTCTAAAAATTAACCATAGCCCGCTCAAATCCGCTCCCTGTGTGGCCGAAACAGGCTTAAGCGGGAGCGTCAATGTCGGGCTTGAAAGCGGCTCACACGCATCTGATTGCGCGCAAAGCCGGCAAGCCGGGTGCCCGTGAGCGGAGCGGAAACCGCGCGGTGGCGGGTGCGGGCTACACGATCGCTCATGCCGGCCGGCAGATCAGACTCGGCCCGGTGGCATTTTGGATTTTCGTCGGCACGGTCGTCATCATGGCCGGCTGGTCGGTGGCGACCGCGACCTACTTCGCCTTCCGGGACGATCTCCTCAAGGGGCTGATCGCCCGTCAGGCGGAACAGCAATACGCCTACGAAGACCGGATCGCCGAATTACGCGCCCGCATTGATCGCACCACCAGCCGCCAACTGCTCGACCAGGAACAATTCGAACAAAAACTCGACGATCTGATGCGCCGCCAGGTAACGCTGGAGTTGCACGCGGCTACGCTGGCCGGCGTCGCCGATCCGACGACGACTGGCTCACTCAGGTCAACCGGTAATGCCGCATCGCCCGGCTCGCCAGCGCGCGACCGGCGCTCGTCTCTCGAGGCCGCTCCGACGGCGACCCGCAAGACCGGCAGGGATGGCGACATCGGCGGCAGACTTTCGCGCATCGAAGCGTCGCTCGATCGCGTCGAACGGCGCGAGGCAGCCGCGCTCGCACAGATGCAGGAGCGCTACGACGGCAAAGCCCGCAAGCTGCGCGGCGTGCTTGCCGATCTCGGGCTCAAGCTTGACGCGCCCGCGCCGGCCGGGAGCGGCGGCCCATTCATTCCCATCAAGCTGCCGGGCGAAGGCAATGGCTTCGAGCGCGCACTGACACGGGTCAGCATTGCGCGAGCACAAGCGGATCGGCTGAGCCGAACACTGGTCCGTGTGCCGCTGCGTAAACCGGTCACCGGCGAAATCGACCTGAGCTCCACTTTTGGCCCCCGGATTGATCCATTTCTCCACATCCCGGCAATGCACACCGGACTGGATTTCCGCGGCGACGCCGGCGACCCGATCCACGCGACCGCCGCCGGCAAGGTCGTCAATGCCGGCTGGAGCGGCGGTTACGGCAAGATGGTCGAGATCGACCACGGCAACGGCCTTTCAACCCGTTACGGCCATCTGTCGCAGATCGACGTCAAAGTCGGCGACGACATTCGCATCGGCCAGGTCGTTGGCCGCATGGGCTCGACCGGGCGCTCGACCGGTCCGCACCTCCACTACGAGACCCGCATCGACGGCGAGGCGGTCGACCCGCAGAAGTTTCTTCATGCCGGCGCCAGATTGTATGGCGGGAGCGAATAGCGGACTGTAAGCCGCGCAGGGCCGTCTCGCCATCGCGACCGGCAGCGCCTAACACTCGTCGTCCGTAAAATCTTCAAATGGCGACGGCATGATCAGGGTCCATCATCTGAACAATTCGCGCAGTCAGCGCGTCCTGTGGCTGCTCGAGGAACTAGGCACGCCATACGAGGTCGTGCGTTACGAGCGTGACAAGGCAACCATGCTGGCGCCCGGGGAATTAAAGCGCGCGCATCCCCTCGGCAAGTCACCGGTGATCGAAGACGACGGAAAAAACTTCGCGGAAACCGGATTGATCGTCGAATATCTGGTCGAGCGCTACGGACCGAACCTGATGCCGCCGCGCGACTCCGATCTTTACTGGCGTTACAAATACTGGCTGCACTACTCCGAAGGCTCCCTGATGCCGCCGCTTCTTCTCAAGCTTGTCATCGACAGGCTCGGTCTTCTCGGGTTTCCGGCCAGACGTTTCGTCAAGTCGCAGCTGAAACTTCACCTCGATTATCTGGAGGCCGAATTGGGCGAAGCCCCCTGGTTCGTCGGCGAAACCTTTTCCGCCGCCGACGTCATGCTGAGTTTTCCGCTCGAAGCCGCGGCCAACCGCGCCGGCCTGGACGAGACGCGCCCCAAGCTGATGGATTTCCTCAAGCGCATTCATGCGCGACCGGCCTACCGGCGCGCCTTGCAGCAAGGCGGCGCCTACAGATTCGCGACATAGAGGCGAAGCGGACGAGGCGCGGCCGCGTCGACGATCGGCCGGTTTTGACGCGTCGTTTGATCGCCGAAAAAAGCGCGACGCGCTACTCGACGTCTTCGACCTGCTTCACCTCGCCGCCGAACGCTTTCTGCGCCAGCGCGGCTTCCATGAACTGATCGATATCGCCGTCGAGGACGCCGCCGGAGTTTGAAGTCGATACCCCGGTGCGCAAGTCCTTCACCATCTGGTACGGCTGCAGCACGTAAGAGCGGATCTGATGGCCCCAGCCGATATCGGTCTTGGCGGCCTGGTCGGCTGCGGCCTGCTTTTCGCGCTTCTTCAACTCGGCTTCGTAAAGCTTGGCGCGCAGCATCTGCCAAGCCTGTGCGCGATTGCGGTGCTGCGAGCGGTCGTTCTGGCACACCACGACGATGTTGGTCGGCATATGCGTGAGGCGGACCGCCGACTCCGTCTTGTTGACGTGCTGGCCGCCGGCGCCGCCCGCCCGCATTGTGTCGACGCGCACGTCGGCTTCCTTGATATCGATATTGATGCGGTCGTCGACTACCGGATAGACGGTGACGCTGGCGAAGGAGGTATGCCGGCGGGCGTTCGAGTCGAACGGCGAGATGCGCACCAGACGATGCACGCCGTTTTCGGTCTTTAGCCAGCCGTAAGCATTGCGTCCCTTTACTTCTATCGTCGCCGACTTGATGCCGGCCTCTTCGCCGTCGGTCTCCTCGATGTAATCGACCTTGAGGCCGTGCTGCTCGGCCCAGCGCACGTACATGCGCAACAGCATATTGGCCCAATCCTGGCTCTCGGTGCCACCGGCGCCGGCATGCACTTCGAGATAAGTATCGTTGGCGTCGGCTTCGCCGGAGAGAAGGGCCTCCAGCTCGCGCCGCGCGACTTCGACCTTGAGCCGGCGCAACGCGTCTTCCGCGTCGGCGATGACCGTTTTGTCGTTCTCGGCCTCGCCGAGTTCGATCATCGTGACCTGATCGCTGACCTCCTGCTCGATCCGGGCAATCGCGGCGAGCTGATCTTCGAGGGCTGTGCGCTCCTGCATCACCCGGCTGGCGCGTGGCGGATCATTCCACAGATTAGGGTCCTCGGCTTGCTGGTTCAGTTCGGCAAGCCGTATACGCGCCTTGTCGACGTCAAAGATGCCTCCTCAGCAGCCCAACCGACTGCTTGATCTCGGCGACGATGTTTTCGATTTCCGCGCGCATGGTGATGATCCTGCCGGCGATTTAATGCTTGGCGGCGCCGCGCGCAACGCGCCGCGGAAATTCTGACGTGGAGATCCTAATAAAGTCCGCCGGTGCCGGTGCGGACGGCACGGTCGGCGTCTGGCGAAACCGAAACCGGTCCGCCGCTCACAGATTCAGTGCCGATAACCGAGTAGGTGTCGGGCGGCGCGGTGCCGGGCTTGAACGCCTCCAGAATGACCTTGGGGTCGCCGGGACCCGCGCGCATGCCGGTCTTGGCGTCAACCCGGATGAGCTTGATGCCAGGAGGCACGCGGAACGGAATTGGCGGCTTGTCGGCCAGCGCGATCTTCAGAAAATCCCGCACCACCGGCGCGGCGAGATGGCCACCGGTCGCGAGCCGTCCGATATGACGCGGCTTGTCGTAACCCATATAGACACCGCAGACGATGTCGGGCGAATAGCCGATGAACCAGACGTCCTTTTCGTCGTTGGTGGTGCCGGTCTTGCCGGCGATCGGCTTGCCGACATCGCGGACCACGGTCGCCGTGCCGCGCTGGACGACGCCTTCCATCATCGAGGTGATCTGGTAAGCGGTCATCGGGTCGATGACCTGCTCGCGGCGATCGATCAGGGTCGGCTCGGCCTGCCCGGTCCATTTGTCGGCATCGCAGCCGACGCATTCGCGCTGGTCGTGCTTGAAAATTGTGTGTCCGTAGCGATCCTGGATGCGGTCGATCAGCGTCGGCTTAACCCTCCGGCCGCCATTGTCGAGCATGGAATAGGCAGTGACCATGCGCAGCACCGTGGTTTCGCCGGCGCCGAGCGCGTAGGACAGATAGGGCGGCAGATCGTCATAGACGCCGAAGCGCTTGGCATACTCCGCGATCAGCGGCATGCCGATATCCTGCGCGAGCCGCACCGTCATCACGTTACGCGATAGTTCGAGGCCAAACCGCAGCGTCGAGGGGCCGTAGAATTTGCCGCCGTAATTTTCCGGCTTCCATACCCCGCCGCCGCCCGCTCCTGTATCGATTTCGATCGGCGCATCGAGCTCGATGGTCGAGGGCGTATAACCGTTGTCGATAGCGGTAGCGTAAACCAGCGGCTTGAACGAGGAGCCGGGCTGTCGCAGCGCCTGGGTAGCGCGGTTGAACTGGCTCTGGTCGTAGGAGAAGCCGCCAACCATCGCCATGACACGGCCGGTATGCGGGTCCATCACCACCATGGCACCGGAAATCTCCGGCAGCTGGCGCAGGCGGAACTGCCCCTGCTCTTTCAGCGGCTCGACATAGACCACGTCTCCGGGCGAAAGCACCTGACTGACGCGCTGAATTGGCTTTGCCGGGCCGGTTGCCGGCTTCGCCCATTTGACGCCGTCGAGCGGAATGATTCCGATTTCACGTCCCTTGACCACCGCGCCGCCCGGATCGCGCGACGGCTGCAAACCGACACGCGCCGACTGGTCGTTGACTTCAAGCACGACCGCAAGCCGCCACGGATCGATGTCAGACAGCGATTTCTGATCGGCGAGCTTGACGCCCCAGTCGCCGCTGATGTCGATCTTGCTGACCGGCCCGCGCCAGCCTTGGGTCTCGTCGAAATTGACCAGACCGTTGGTCATGGTCTTGCGCGCCAGGATCTGCATCTTGGGGTCGAGCGTCGTGCGCACCGAGAGTCCGCCTTCGTAAAGCTTCTTCTCCCCATAATTTTCGAAAAGGTAGCGCCGCACTTCCTCGGCGAAATATTCGGCCGCGAAGGTGTGGGCGCCGGTCGGCCGCACCGCAACGTTGAGCGGCTCCTTGCGGGCTTTATCACCGGCTTCTGCGGTGATGTAGCCATCCTCGACCATTCGGTCGAGCACGTAGTTACGCCGCGCGATCGCTTCGTCTTTGTGGCGGAACGGATTGTAATTGTTCGGACCCTTGGGCAACGCAGCCAGATAGGCGGCCTCGGCGATCGTCAGTTCATGCACCGACTTGTCGAAATAGAGGAGCGAGGCCGCCGCGATGCCGTAGGCGCCGAGCCCGAGATAGATCTGATTGAGATAGAGTTCGAGAATCCGGTCCTTTGAATAGGCGCGTTCGATGCGCAACGCGAGCAACGCCTCCTTGATCTTGCGGGTGACCGAAAGTTCGTTGGTCAGGAGGAAGTTTTTCGCGACCTGCTGGGTAATGGTCGAAGCGCCCTGCGGCCGGCGGCCGCCGCCATAGTTTTGAATATAGACCAGCGCTGCGCGGCCGATGCCGTAGATGTCGATTCCCGGGTGGCTGTAGAAGTTCTTATCCTCGGCCGCGATAAACGCGTTCGTAACAAGCTTCGGTATTGCCTGGATCGGCAAATAGAGGCGGCGCTCGTTGGCATATTCTGCCAGCAGCGACCCGTCGGCCGCCTGCACCCGCGTCATCACCGGCGGTTCATAATTCTGCAGCTGAGAGTAATCCGGCAAGTCCTTGGAATAGTGCCACAATAGGCCAGCGACCGCGGCAATGCCGGCGATGAATATGATCGTCCCCGCCGCGAACAAAAAGCCGAGAAACCGCAACAAGAGCTTCATTGCAAACGCCCTGCCCCTGCCAAGCTTGCGCCCGATCGGTTCCCACCCTGCGACAGGCCGTATATCGACCGTCCCAATGCCGGCCTCAACCGCCCGAAAATCACCCCATCGCCCATCGTGTGTCGTCGCTCCGTTTTTTGTTCAAACTGAGGCCGTTAGCGCTCAGTTCGTACCGGCGCGGACCCCCGCCCCATGAGCCGTGAAATAGCCGTCGATTGCCTGCGCGATCGAATTTGCCGTCCGGTTGCGCCAGCTATCCGACAGCAGAAGTTGCAGATCTTGCCGATTGGAGACGTAGCCGAGTTCGACCAGCACCGACGGCACGTCCGGCGCCCGCAAAACCCGGAAGCCGGCGGATTTTAGCGGAGTTTTGTGCAGCCGCGCGACACCCTTCATCTCGCCGACCAGCTTATGCGCGAATTGCACCGAAAAGCTCTTGGTTTCGCGCTCGGCAAGATCGATCAGAATGCCGGCGACGTCGTCCGGCTCGGCTTTGAGATCGACGCCGGCAATGACGTCGGCCCGGTTCTCCTTTTCGGCAAGCTTCGCCGCCTCGGAATCAGTCGCGGTTTCGGACAAGGTATAGACGCTTGCGCCCTGGGCATCACCCTCGCCGTGCGGCAAAGAGTCGGCGTGAATGGACACGAACAGCGCCGCGCCGGCGTCGCGCGCGATGCGCACGCGGTCGGCAAGCGGTATGAAGGTATCGTCAGTCCGCGTCATGAGCACGCGATACTTGCCGGTCTTTTCAATGCGATCGCGCACGCGCTGCGCGAAATTCAGCACGATGTCCTTCTCTTCCTCTCCGCTCGGGCCCTTGGTGCCCGTGTCGATGCCGCCATGACCGGGATCGAGCACGACAAGCGGTCGCGGATCGCTGCTCTTTGTGTTTGGCCCGTCGGCACGCGGCAGATCGGCGCGGACCGACTTGCTGTCGAGAGCAACCTTGCGCAAGAAACTCTCGCGATCGGTCGGCTGAAGATCGAGGACCATGCGCGCCGGCGCGCCGTCGGCTGCATCGACGACAAAGGCCTTCTCGACGCGCGCAGGCTTGGCAAGATCGAAGACCACGCGCGAGCCGCCTTGCATCACGAGCCCGAAGCGGAAGGCCTTGATCAAGCCGCGCCCGCTTTCGCCGGCTTTTGGCGGCAACTGAAACACCACCTGTGGAATATCGATCACGACCCGATAGGGATCGGCGAGCGTGAATGCATGAAAATCGATCTTGCGGCTGAAATCCATGACGAACCGCGTCTGAGATTCGTCGCCGCCGAGCCGCGCATCGGTCGCGACCGGAAGCGAATCGGCCGCGGGGTTTGCGGGGGGCGTTGGCCGCTCCGCCGCAGACGCGGCCGCCACCAAGAGGAGGCCGAGGAGAGCCCAGCTCGCCGTCCGGACGGCCATCGGTTTAAACCTCCGCGCCCCGCCTTACTCCATTAGGCAGGCGTGGTTAACCGTAACTTAAATACCTATCTATGACACGTGTGGCCCGGATACGGAGTAGCGGAAAACACATTAACCGCGGGCAAATCCGACAGGCGGCTTGCCAATTCCGTATCTACGGCCGTAAGAAGAGAGTGCTGACGGTCAAATGTTCCGGTTGTGTCCCGTCAGGGCATCCGGCAGTCCGCCGCAAAGGCTTCCATTTGACGGAAGCGCAGGCGGACGCAGCTTTCGATCCATTCCGGCGCGTTCGCGCGCCGACGATACGGACGAAAAAGCGAGCCCGATGCCCTAAAGGAGCAGGGCGGCTGGAACTTACCGTGCGACGCGCGTGCCGGCGGCGATGTTCGTCGCCTAAGCGGTGTCGCTGCTACCGTAGCACCCGAGTAATCGCGGCGGCGCACGCGCTGCCGTTCACCACGGTTTGGAGTTCATGTTCGAGGCGCAACAGGTTCGATCGGATCGGTACGGCGGCGTTTATGCGACGCGCGCCGGCCGGCGGGCCGCTATCCGTTTGCCGCACTCGAAGTCCCTGATCCGTCACCTTCACCGACAAACGGGCGGCATGCCGTCCTCCGTCGCCGCATCGGCGCGGAGCGCGCGGCACGCCTGCTTTACGAGATTTTCAAATGGCCAACAAAATGCTCATCGACGCGACCCATCCGGAGGAAACCCGGGTAGTCGTTTTGCGCGGCAACCGCGTCGAGGAATTCGATTTCGAGTCCGCGCAGCGTAAGCAACTAAGAGGCAATATCTATCTGGCGAAAGTGACGCGCGTTGAGCCGTCACTGCAAGCCGCGTTCGTCGATTATGGCGGCAATCGCCACGGCTTTCTCGCCTTCAGCGAAATTCATCCGGACTATTATCAAATTCCGGTCGCCGATCGGCAGGCGCTGATCGACGAAGACGGTCGCGCCCAGCGCGCCGCCGACGACGAGGACGATCGGCGCTCGCGGCGGCATCGCGGCCGCGGCAGACCGGTTGCCGCGCGGCGCGACGACGAGGCCGTGCACGGCGAACCGGCAGAGCCGCCGCCGGGCGATACGGTCGCCGCTGACGAATTCGACGAAGCTGAATCGCACGGCGAAGCGCCGATCATCGAGGCGGCAAGCGACGTCGCCGAGGCGGCGGCATCCTCTGAATCGCACGCGGCGCTGGAGCCCCTGGAAGCGACGACGGCCGAACCTTCCGCGCATTCGCCGGAAGGCCCCTCGCCTGGCGAAAACTACGCCGAGACGCCTGTTTCACCTGCGGACGAAATGGCCGGTGGAGCCGCGCACGAATCGGCTCACGGCGAGTCCGTGCCGGCCGAAAGCCGATGCATGCTGAGCCCGCGGCCGAAGCAGACAATGGCGGCGAAGCCGGGCGTGCGGCCGCCGAGGAACAAAATGGCGGCGGCGAAACTGCCGAACGCAGAGACGACGCCGAGAACGGCGAAGACGAAGAAGCCGCGGAAGAAATCGTGGAGTCGGTGGGTGGCGCTGACGCACTCGAGGAAGTACCCGATCGCGCGCCGCGCTACCGCCGCCAGTACAAAATCCAGGAAGTGATCAAGCGCCGGCAGGTCATGCTGGTGCAGGTGGTCAAGGAGGAACGCGGCTCGAAGGGCGCAGCGCTCACCACTTACCTGTCGCTCGCCGGCCGCTACTCGGTTCTGATGCCCAACACCGCGCGTGGTGGCGGCATCAGCCGTAAAATCACCAGCGGCGAAGATCGCTCGCGGCTCAAGGAGATCGCACAGGAGCTCGAGGTCCCGGAAGGCATGGGTGTGATCGTGCGCACCGCCGGCGCCAGCCGTACCAAGACCGAGATCAAGCGCGATTTCGAATATCTGCTGCGGCTGTGGGAGACCGTGCGCGACCTGACGCTGAAATCGACCGCACCGAAGCTGGTCTACGAGGAAGGCTCGCTGGTCAAGCGCTCGATACGCGACCTCTACAGCAAGGAAATCGACGAAATCGTCGTCGCCGGGGCCGACGCCTATCACGAAGCCAAGGATTTCATGCGCATGCTCATGCCGAGCCATGCGAAGAACGTGAAGCTTTACGGCGATACGCAACCGCTATTGTCGCGTTACGGCGTGGAAAGCCAGCTTGACGGCATGTTTTCGCCGGTCGTGCAGTTGCGGTCGGGCGGATACATCGTCCTCAATCAGGCGGAAGCGCTGGTCGCGATCGACGTCAATTCCGGCCGCGCCACGCGCGAGCATCACATCGAGGACACTGCGCTCAAGACCAATCTCGAAGCGGCGGACGAAATCGCCCGCCAGTTGCGGCTGCGCGATCTCGCCGGGCTGATCGTCATCGACTTCATCGATATGGACGAGAAGCGCAACGACCGCTCGGTCGAACGGCGGCTGAAGGAATGCCTCAAGCAGGATCGCGCCCGCATCCAGGTGGGCCGTATCTCGCATTTCGGCCTGTTGGAGATGTCGCGCCAGCGCATCCGCACCAGCGTGCTCGAAAGCTCAACCGAAAAATGCCCCTATTGCGGCGGCAGCGGTCACGTCCGCGCCGTGTCGTCACTGGCCCTCCAGGTGCTGCGAGCGCTCGAAGATCAGTTGATGAAGGGCGCGACGCACAATCTCATCGCGCGCACGCGGCCCGACGTTGCGCTCTACGTGCTCAATCAAAAACGCGCCCATTTGCGCGCTCTGGAAGAGCGATTTGCCATCACCATCACGGTCAATGCCGACGAGACCCTGCACGCGCCGCTGGCTTTCGCGATCGATCGCGGCGAGCAGGTGCACACCCTCGAAGCGGCGAAGGCGTTGGCTGAGCGGGCGGGCGCGGCGGTCGCGCCGCTCGAGGAAGAGGACGACCTCGAAGAACCCGTGGTGGAGGAGATCGACGAGGCCGAAACGCTGGCGGAAGCAGGCGCCGAGCAAGGCGACGTCCAGGGAGAAAGCGAAGGCGGAGGCCGCCGGCGCCGGCGCCGCCGCGGCCGTCGTGGCCGCAACGGCAGCGAAGTACAAGCGCAACCGCATCGGCCTGAAGGCGACGAGGAAACTGCCGGTGAAATAGCCGCGGAAGCGAACGGACAAGCTGCCGACGAAGACGAGGCCGAAGCCGGCGAAGTCGCCGGCGACGGCAGAGGAGAGCCGCAGCGCGATGGGGAACGGCGGCGCCGCCGCCGCGGCCGTCGTGGCGGCCGGCGCAATCGGATGGAGCGCGAGCGCGACGGCATGCCGGCATCGCAGGACCATGAATTGCAGGATCGCGAAATTCACGAACCCCAGCACATTGATGCAACCGCAGCAGAGTTGACGGAACCGTCGTCGACCGAACCGGACCTTCAGGAAGCGGTTGCCGATCTCGATGCCGGCCCACCGCCGCGGCGCGTCGAAACGGAGTTGGCAACAATAGAGACGCCACAGCAATCCGCTCAACCCGAACCGCCGCGTCGGCGCTCCACGGTGCGCGAGCCGGCGCCGGCTGCAACCGGCGGCGATGTTTCTACGCCGACACCAGTACAGTCCCCATCGCCCGCCCCGCAGCCGGTTGTCACCGAGGGCGACGACGGCGAAAGCGCCGAGCGGCCGCGGCGCAGCGGCTGGTGGTCACGCCGCTTCGCCGGTGGTTGACGAACCGGCCGCTCCGGTCTGGTGAAGAGCATGATCTTTTCGGAAAGCCGGTCGCCACCCCGGATCAAGTCCGGGGCAGGCTTTTTCCGGATCGTGATTCTTTGGCGCAGCGTGATCTGTTCGGAAAACCGGTTGCCACTTTTCCGGATCACGCTCTCATGAAAAGCGGGTGGCTCGACCGTGATGCCGAGGCAATGGTCGCGCAGGGCGCCAAGACCGGCGTCGAGCGCGATCTGGCGTTGCGCATCTACACAACGCGGCTTCTCGGGTGCGATCCCAGGCTGGTGCTGCATGGCGGCGGCAATACCTCGGTCAAAACCAACGCCCGCGACTTCTTGGGCGACGAGGTCGAGGTTTTGCGCGTCAAAGCTTCCGGCGCTGACATGGCGACGATCGAACCGCAAGGCCTGCCCGCAGTGCGGCTCGGTCCTTTACGCAGCTTGCGCGTGGTGGAAACAATTGCGGACGAGGAACTTGTAGCGATCGAACGCACCAACCTGATCGACCCGGCGGCGCCAAATCCTTCCGTCGAGATCATGCTGCACGCGTTCCTGCCGCACAAATTCGTCGACCATACACACGCCACCGCCGTACTCAGCGTCATCGACCAGCCGGACGGCGAAGAGCGATGCGCGGAAGTTTTCGGCGGACGGCTCGCTTTTGTACCCTATCTCATGCCGGGCTTTGGCCTTGCCCGGAAGGCAATCGAGGTTTTCGAGCGCGCCAGACCAAGCGATGGGCTCATCCTCAGCAAGCACGGCATCGTCACCTTCGGCGAGAGCGCGCGCGAAGCGTATGAGCGCATGATCGAGATGGTGTCGCTCGCCGAGGAGTTTATCGAGCGCAACAGCAAGCCCCGCGTTGTTGTTACGCTGTCCCGGGAGCCGGCACCGGTCGCCGCCGTTTCGCCGATCGTGCGCGGGCGCCTGCAGCCTGAAGGACGAAAAAGTCGAAGGCGCCTGGCGCCGACTCGTTGCTCGAGTTTCGCGCCAGCGATGCCATGCTAATTCTGTTGACAGCCCGACTTGCTCCGTTCGAGTCGAGGGCGGCGTGGTGACGCCGGACCACACTATTCGCACCAAAAACTGGCCGCTGGTGTTGCCGCATGCCGAGGAAGGCAAACTGGACGAATTCGCACGGGCCGCGCGAGAAGCCGCCAGCAAATTTGCGGAGCACTATCGCGACTATTTCGCACGGCACAACGAACGCGCCGGCAGCAACAAACAGGAACTCGATCCCCTGCCCCGTGTCGTCTCTGGTGCCCGGGCTCGGCCTGTTCGGCCTCGGCCGCACCAAAAAGGATGCGATCATCGCCGCCGACATCGCCACCGAATGGATGACCGTCGTCAGCGCCGCGGAAGACATCGGTACTTTTGAGTTGATCACCGAAGCCGAAATGTTCGATTGCGAATATTGGCCACTGGAACAGGCCAAGCTTGGCATCCGCAAGGATCCGCCGCTCGCCGGACAGATCGCCGCCATCACCGGCGCCGCGGGAGCGATCGGTGCCGCCACCGCCAGGGCCTTTGCCGCGGCGGGAGCCGAAGTAGCGCTGCTTGACGTGAACCTTGCCGCCGCCACCGCGCAGGCCGAAGCCGTCGGTCCGACGGCGCTGCCAGTAAAATGCGACGTGACCGACGCCGCGTCCGTGCATGCCGCGTTCGACCGCGTGGCGGCGCAATTCGGCGGCGTTGACGTCGTCGTCTCCAATGCCGGCGCGGCGTGGCAGGGCCGCATCGGCGAGGTCGACGAAGAGATTTTGCGCAAAAGCTTCGAGCTGAATTTTTATGGCCATCAGCGCGTGGCGCAGGCCGCCGTCAAAATCATGCTCGCCCAACGGACGGGCGGCTGCCTTCTGTTCAATGTCTCGAAGCAGGCGGTCAATCCAGGACCCAATTTCGGCCCGTATGGAATTCCGAAGGCGGCGTTGCTGGCGCTGATGCGCCAATACGCGCTCGATTACGGCGCGGACGGCATCCGCGCCAACGCGGTCAATGCCGACCGCATCCGCTCCGGCTTGCTGACCGAGGAGATGATCGCCTCACGCGCCAAGGCGCGCGGCTTGAGCGAGCAGAATTACATGAGCGGCAATCTGCTTGGCCGCGAAGTGACGGCGGATGACGTGGCGCAGGCCTTTTTGCATCAGGCGCTCGCGCTGAAGACCACCGCCGACGTCACGACGGTCGATGGCGGCAACATCGCCGCAGCGATGCGGTGAGGACGTCGGGCTGCGGAAATTGCGAGGCTTCCGCGATCCGATAACCGGGTCGCGTCTTGCCACGCGTTCACTCGGCGGCGGCTAACCGTACCGGCTGTCGGCGGCCCGTGGCGCAATAAGTCTCGATCCAGTCGGTACGGCGTCCGTCTTTCGTCCACAATATCGGGAAGAAGCTCTCGTCGAGGGAGGGATCCCCGGTGCGCTGATAACGCCGGTAGATGTAGCCGCCATGGCGGTCGGAAAACTGCGCGTCGGCCGGAACCATATGGACGCCGATCGATCGGCGCATCACGTCGCCCGTCACGTTCGGCCCGGAACCGTGCCAGATCTCGCCGGCATGAAACACGCAGGAGCCCGCCGGCACGTCGACATAAAACGGCTCGGGATTTTCGACACCCGCTTCGCGGGCCGCGCGTTTCATCAAGCCGCGGTAATCATCCGGCGCGTGGAAACCCTCCGGGATCGGCGTCAGGGGCCACAAATGCGATCCCGGGACGTATTCAAGCGTCCCGGCATCGGTAGCGGTTTGATCGAGCGTGACCCAGCAGGTGATTGTTTTGGGCGGATCGAGAAAGTCCATGAATGACGAGTCCTGGTGAAACGTCACGGCCTTGGTCTGCGGCGGCTTCCACCAGATCGTGTCCTGGCCGAGCCGCACACCCGGCCAGCCCGAGAGCAAGGTCGCCGCGCGGCCAATGTCCTCCGCCAGCGCAAGCTTCGCGACACTGAGATCGGATTTCCAGGCATTGGCCATGTGGCGCGTGACATCGGGCAGGCTCATGCCCTCGCGCCAATACCATTCGTCGGGGTAGATGCCGGTGTCGAATTTGCCCGCAAACAGTTTGGGAAAGCTGTCGCGCAGGGCGGCAATCTGCTGTTGGTTCAGAAAGTTTTCGACGATGAGAAAACCGTCGCGCTGAAAACGCGCTCTGGCGCTGTCATCCAACGCACCCAGACGCGGCATCCGATAGGTCATGGAGATCCACCCGTGGTTTGGCATATCGGCCTTGAACTCTGCCAAATTTAGCGATCTTATCGATCCCGATAAATCGAATGATTTCCGGGCCAGCAGGCGGAATGATCGAGCTTGACCGAATTGATTACGGCATTCTAGGCGAATTGCAGAAGAATGTTCGCCTTGCCAACAAGGAACTCGCGGCCGCTGTCGGTATCGCCCCATCGACCTGCCACGAGCGCGTAAAGCGGCTGTGGGAGTTGGGTGTGCTGGTCGGCGCGCATGCCGAGGTCGACCCGCGCGCCTTCGGCGTCGGCCTTGAAGCCCTGCTTTTTATCGAATTGTCGAAACATGAGCGCGCCAATGTCGACAGCTTCATGTCTGAAGTCGTCGACATCCCGGAAGTACGTACCGCGTTCCTCATTACCGGACGGCACGATCTTGTCGTGCACGTGGTCGCGCGAGACACGGTCCACCTGAAAGATCTGGTGCTTGACCGTTTCACCAATCGGCCGGGGGTGACCCGGATCGAAACGTCGATAATTTACGAGAGCAAAAAGCGTGCGGAACTTGGAAATCTCAAGTGAGCGCCGGCCATCACCCCGGGAGCCGGATAGGCACCGCGCTCGCTCACATCCCGGATTCGATGGGCTTTTCGACAGCGCCGCCGCCTTCGGCCCAGTCCTTGAACGCGCCCATATTGAAAACCTGTTCGTAACCCAGGTCCTTGAGGACTTTGCCGCTGAGCGCCGAGCGACCGCCCGAGGCGCAATAGACAATGATGGTCTTGTCCTTGGTGAAGTTCTTATCGTGGTAAGTCGAATCCGGATCGGCGCGAAATTCGAGCATGCCGCGCGAGACGTGAACGGCGCCGGCAACCTTGCCGCTTTTTTCCACCTCCGGCGCGTCGCGCACGTCGACCACGAGCGTATTGCCTTTCGCCATGAGTTCGCGCGCTTGCGCCGGCGCAATCCGCGGCACGGCGGCGTTCGCCGCTTCGAGCATTTGTTTGACGCTTGTCGGCATGTCGTCCTCCCGGTCTGAGTACTTCGCACGACGTTCGGCAATGCTAGTATTATAATCCCGTCCCGTTCTCAATCGCTCGACAGGATCACGTTCTTGACGATCGGATAAACCTGGTTCTCCCAGCGTTTGCCGCTGAACACGCCGTAATGCCCGACGCCCGCCTGCAAGTGGTGGCGTTTGCGATAGGGGCGCAGCTTCTTGCAGAGATCGTGCGCGGCGACGGTCTGGCCGACCGCGCAGATGTCGTCGCGCTCGCCCTCGACCGTCAGCAGCATGGTGCGGCGGATCGCGCTCGGGTCGACGGTCTCGCCGTGCCACTTCAGCTTGCCGAGCGGCAGAGCATATTCCTGAAAAATGTAGCGCACCGTTTCGAGATAGAACTCGGCGGTAAGGTCGAGCACGGCGAAATACTCGTCGTAGAAGGCCTTGGTGGACGCCGCCTTTTCGAGCTCGCCGTTGGCAAGATTCTCGTAGAGTTCTTTGTGCGCCTTCACATGACGCTCGATGTTCATGGACATGAACGCGGCCAATTGAACAAATCCCGGATAGACGCGGCGAAACGCGCCCGGATAACGGACCGGAACCGAGGCGGTCAGGGCGCGCTCAAACCAGGCGATGTCGCGTTTATTGGCCAGCTCGTTGACCTTGGTCGGATTGACGCGGGTGTCGATCGGTCCGGCCATCAGGGTCATCGAGCGCGGTTGCGCCGGGTTGCCGGTCTGCGCCATGACCGCGACCGCCGAAAGTACCGCAACGCAGGGCTGGCAAACCGCCAGCACATGGGCGCCCTGCCCCATTGCTTCGATGAACTGGATGAGATGATCGACATATTGGTCGACGCCAAACCGGCCGGCGGTCAACGGCACGTCGCGCGCGTTGTGCCAGTCGGTAATGAAAACGTCATGCTCGGGCAGCATGGTGCGCACCGTTGCGCGCAACAGCGTTGCGAAATGGCCCGACAACGGCGCCACCAGGAGAACGCGCGGCTGCGCCGCCGCGAGATCCTTCTTGAAATGCAGCAGGGTGCCGAATGCGGTACGTACCGCGGCCTCTTCATGCACTGCAACCTCGCGGTTGCCGACATTGACCGAAGTGATGCCAAACGATGGCCGCGTATGCGTAAGACCGGCGCGCGATATCAACTCGTAGGCGGCGCTAAGATTGCGCAGGACGTTGCTCTCTCCAACCGGCGGTTGGCCGCCACCGGCAGCCAGCGCCATGGTCGCCCACGCCCGGACCGGAGCCATCATGTCGGATTGGGTCTGATAGGTAAGATACAGCATCCGTTGCCCACGGGCGCCGAAGTCCGCCTGGCGACAGACCCCCCTCGACCCCCAACGCCGGAAAGGCTAGTGCATTTTTTGTTGCGCTGCGACAAGATTGTGAACATCCTGCACAATGGGACCAAGGCGCAGGCCGCTCATCACCGGCGGATCGTTACAGTAAGCCTTTGATTTATCTTCAATACTCGAACGAGATCAGAAGAAAATGCCCAAGGCTGTCCTCACCATCGCCAGCAAGAATTATGGCTCATGGTCGCTGCGCGGTTGGTTGCTGTGCAAAATGGCCGGCCTCGATTTCGAGGAAAAGCACGTCGGCACCGACGATCCTTCCACCCGCGCCGAACTGCTCCTGCTGTCGCCCTCCTTCCTCGTGCCCTGCCTGATCGACGACGGCCTCAAAGTGTGGGACACGCTCGCGATCGCCCAATATCTGCATGAGCAAAATCCCGAGGCGGGGCTGTTGCCGACCGATCGCGCGCAACGCGCGCATTGCCGTTCGATTTGCGGCGAAATGCATTCCGGCTTCAGCAATCTGCGCTCCGCGCTGCCGATGAACGTCAAGGCTCGCTTCCCCGGCTTCAAGTCATGGGCAGGCGCACGCGGCGACATCGATCGCGTTACCGCGATCTGGCGCGAATGCATCGAAAAATACGGCGGGCCGTATTTGTTCGGCGAAAAGCCGTGCTCGGCGGACGCGATGTATGCGCCGGTATGCACGCGTTTTCTCACCTACGATGTCGGCCTCGACCCGATCTCGGCGCAATACTGCAAAACCATCATGGCGTTGCCGCTGATGCAGGAGTGGATCGCCGCCGCCAAGACCGAGCCCGACGAACTCGAAGAGCTGGACGTCGAATTCTAGTCGGCGACCGGGGCTGCCTTTTCAATCCCATTCCGGCTTGCCGGAAAACGCCCAGTCGATCACCCGCCCATCATGGCGCACCAGCGCCGAGATTTCTGCCATTTCGCTGTCGCCGAGCGCGAAATCGAAAATCGCCGAATTCTCCTCCAGCCGCTGCACCTTGCTGGTGCGCGGTATGACGACGATGTTCTGCTGCACCAGAAAACGCAGGCATACTTGCGCCGCGGTCTTTTTGTGCACGGCGCCGATGCGCCTGAGCACTTCGTCGCTGCGCGCGTTGCCGCGCGCGATCGGGCTATAGGCGACAACGGCCATGCCGTGCCGGCGGCAGGCGGCGATCACCTTCGTCTGATCAAGATAGGGATGGCATTCGACCTGATCGCACACCAGCGGTTCGCTGCTGAGTTTCGTCGCCTGCTCGATGAGCGCCGAGGTGAAATTCGACACGCCGATATGGCGTGCAAGACCGTCACGCTTGACCTTGCTCAGCGCGCCGAGCGTTTCCGCAAGCGGAATGTGCGGATTCGGCCAGTGCAGAAGCAGAAGATCGACCTCGCTCAGACGCAACCGCACCAGGCAATCGCGCGCGGCGCGCTCGAGCTCGCGTGGGGCAAAATGCGCCGGCCAGATTTTCGTCGTGACGAAGATCTCGTTACGCTTGACACCTGACGCGTGCAATCCTTCGCCCACCTCCCGCTCGTTATCGTACATTTCCGCGGTATCGAGGTGCCGGTAGCCAAGCCGTAAAGCCTGCTCCACGACCCGCGCGCAGGTACGCCCGCGCAACTCCCAAGTCCCGAGACCGAGGAGCGGAATCTTCGCCCCCTTGGCCTCGACGACCGGCACGCTTTCCTTTTGCATATCGGCCATTTGCGCGCTTTCAGCGGTGCGCGTTCACGGCCGCTTGCCGCCCAGCACCGCGAAAGCGGCATCGGGCGCCTGCTCTATAACTTTGAGCAGCGCCCGGGCGGGCCCGCGTGGTGAGCGTTTGCCTTGTTCCCAATTCCGCACCGTCTCGACCGGAACGCCGATTTGGGCGGCAAAGGCGATTTGCGTGAGGCCGGTCCGGCCGCGCACGTTGCGGGCATAGGCGGCATCGTCGAAACGGCCATTCGCGGAAGATCCGCCGCCATTGGCGCGTGGAACAGGCTGACCGTCGGAGAAGGAGATCGGCCGCTCGCCGCCGTCGGGCAGAACCTCGACCAAGCGTCCGTCTGCTTTCAATCGCACCCGCAGCATGGGTCGCTCCAGCTTCCCCCGGCGACCGGCAGCATAGCTGATTCGTCGTTGATTCAGTGAGTTAGTAAGCTGAAAGCTTCCGATGAAGGCTGCCATAGGCCGATACGCCTACGGCCTGCTTAAGCCGCTGACCCAGTCTAACGAGCAATTTTCATAGGCCAGTGAAGAATTTGAGCAGCAATGCCCGCCGCATGGTTTCGCGAGCGGTGCAGGCGGCCTGCATTGGATAAGCCATCGTGCCGTGAATTTTGACGTAGTAGAATTCGCAAGTTGTGTCGCGATAGGCAATCCAGGCTCGCTGCATGTCGCGGAGCTTTGCGAGCTGGTCGTCGTCGAGAGCGGCCAGCAGGCTCTGGTAGTTTTCATTGAGCAGATCGTCCCAAATCTTCCACTCGATGCGGAAGCAGTCGGCGGTGCCGACATTGGACGATCCTTCGGGGGTGTCGGTGCACGGCGTTGAAACGAGGTTGAACAGACATTGCCGCTCGGCTTCATCCAGATTGGTTTCATACTTCTTCGCGCAATCGCGGATTGCTGCGACCTCCCGCGGCATTGGCTTGCGGGTTTGCGCTTCCCCTTTCAGCGGCACGACGGCAAATATTGCGGCCACCGCGACCGTCCGTGCGATCCGGGCTGACATTGACTAACCTCCCTGCGGCGACGACAAAAAGGCACTTCCGCTCCCCCGAGCCTGGGGTTGGCCTGCACCGGAGAATGGCATGACAAACCTCATACGCGGCGGCATCGTCGTCAACTTGGGCCGCCTCAACGCGCCGCCGTTGCAGCGTGATCCGCACCGGACGGGTTTCTGAGAATGCAAAATCTTCAAATCGACCCGCAGCGGCTTTGGGACACGCTGATGGAGACGGCAAAGTTCGGCGCGACGCCGAAGGGCGGCATTTGCCGCCTGACCCTGAGCGACCCCGATCGCCAGGTGCGCGATTGGTTCAAAGCGCGGTGCGAGACGCTTGGCTGCACAGTCACGGTCGACGAGGTCGGCAATATGTTTGCGCGGCGGCCCGGCAAGGATGCCACGCTCGCGCCAATTGCCATGGGCTCGCATCTCGACACCCAACCGACCGGCGGCAAGTTCGACGGCGTGCTTGGCGTTCTCGGCGCGCTCGAAGCGATGCGGACGCTGCAAGAGACCGGTTACGAAACCAACGCTCCGATCGAGATCGTCAACTGGACAAATGAAGAAGGCTCGCGTTACGCGCCTGCCATGCTTGCCTCGGGTGTATTTGCCGGAGTATTCACGCCAGAATTCGCCCATTCCCGACCCGACCGCGATGGCAAAACCTTCGGCGAGGAACTGAAACGCATCGGCTACAAGGGCGCGGAAAAATCCGGCGCGCGAAAATTCGGCGCCATGTTCGAACTGCACATCGAACAAGGGCCGGTCCTGGAAGACGAAGACCGCATGATCGGCATCGTCCAGGGCGTTCAGGGCATGCGGTGGTATGAAGTCACCGTCACGGGCCAAGAGGCGCATACCGGCGCCACACCGATGCGGCTGCGCAAGAACGCGCTTCTCGGCGCCGCACGGATGATCGACCGCATCGACGCGATCGCGCTCGAGCACGCGCCGGATGCGGTCGGCGCCGTCGGCCTGATCGAGAACAAGCCGAACAGCCGCAACGTCGTCCCCGGCGAAGTGTTCTTTACCATCGACTTCCGGCATCCGGACGACAAGGTCCTTGACGTCATGGAGGCAAAGTTGCGCGCGTCGCTGGCCGCAATCCTGCAACCGTTGCACCTTGGTTATAACGAAACGCGGATCTGGGATTCGCCGGCGGTGAAATTCGCTCCCGAGCTGATCGAATGCGTGCGCGTCGGCGTGGCGAAGGCCGGCTTTAAATCGCGCGACATTATTTCAGGCGCTGGCCACGACGCCGCCTACATCGCCCGCGTTGCGCCAACCACCATGATCTTTGTGCCCAGCCTCGGCGGCCTTTCGCACAACGAAGCGGAATCGACGAGCTTCGATGAGTGCGCCGCCGGCGCGCAGGTTCTGCTCAACGCGGTACTCGAATACGACAGGCGACTGGGATAAAAAAAGACGTTCGAACCGTCAGCGAATAATCGACTTCGATGCCCAAAAGAGCCAGCCGCAATTGCGATCAGCGGTCATAGCTAGAACGCCGCCCTGCTCAGCCAGCGCGAGACAGGCTCGATCGCCGAGCGAGAAGCCACGTTTTCTCGTCTGGCTATGCAGCATGCCTGTTCGCCGGATCGAGGGGACGTCAAATCGATTGGAGTGCGAGCCATAAACTAGGCCGGATTGCGCCGCCCAGAAGCGCTGCCGCGATCACAACCTTGGCGACCATCGCCAGCATAGTTCATTGCCGGCACCGCCCACTCTTCCTCGACGTCATGCGAGAAGACCGAGCGCCTAGCTCGGCCGTAGCTCACGAGGAAATTGCTTCGAGCGGTCGATGTCGGCATAACGCTCGGCCGCTCTTGTCAACCTCGCGAAGGAACCATCGTATCGCGCAACATGACGATATCGGAACCGAGCTCGAAATCGAGGCCGGAAAGGCTGTTGAGGCTCATCGCGCGCTCAATCCGCGGCACAGGCGGGCCGGCGGCCCGGGAACGATACCGGCTGGAAGGCGGCTAGGCGATGGCGGAGCGCGCCGGACCCGCCAGAAGCCTGTCGATCTCCGCCGCCGTGCCGGGCCGGGCGAACAGGTAGCCCTGCATCTCGTCGCATCCGGCGAGGCGCAGCAACACGCGTTGCTCGTCGTTCTCCACGCCCTCCGCCAAGACCTTCATGCCGAGCGCGTGGCCAAGCGTGACGATCGCCTGAATGATCGCGGCGGTGTCGCCGGACGCGCCCAACGAAGCCACGAAAGCGCGGTCGATCTTGATCCGGTCGAATGGAAATTTTTGCAGATAGTTCAAGCTCGAATAGCCGGTGCCGAAATCGTCAAGCGCGAGGCTGACGCCAAGCGAGCGTAACGCTTCAAGCCGCGCTTGCGCCTCCTGCGGATTATCGATCAGCACCCCTTCGGTCACTTCCAGCACCACCCGCGATGGGGAGATCCCGGTTTCGGCCATGACTTTGCGGACGAGATCGACAAGCCAGCGATCGCGGATCTGTACCGGCGAAAGATTGACGGCGACAGACAGACCAAGCCACCGCGCCCCGTCGGTTAGCGCGCGCCGCAGCACAATCTCGCCGAGTTGCGACATGAGACCGCTCTGCTCGGCCAGGGGAATGAAAACTGACGGCGCGACCGGGCCGCGGGTCGGATGAGTCCAGCGCAGCAGCGCCTCCACCCCGATGATGGCGCCACCCTCGGCGGCAACCACGGGCTGATATTCGACGTCGAATGTTTGCAGCGCGATTGCGGATTGCAGCTCGTGCAGCAGGAATCGCCGCTCCGCGTAGTCGGTCTCGATCCGCGCCTCGAAGCGGCGAGCCCTGCCGCGGCCTTCGCGCTTGGCGGCACGCAGCGCCAGGCCGGCCCGGCGGACCAATTCCTCGCCACTCGTGCCATCCTCGGGGGCCTGGGCAATACCGATGCTGGCGGTAAGCTGCCACATCCGATCGACGAAGAACGGGCGCAGCAGCGAGGCCCGCACCGCCTCGACGAGCATGGCGGCGGCGCGACGATTTTCGCTGCTCATGATGACTGCGAATTCGTCTTCCTCGAAGCGCCCGAGCACCGCCCCTGCCGGCAAGCCGGCTTGAAAATGCTCGGCGACTTTCGCCAGCACGGCGTCGCCGCCGGATCGGCCCAAGGTGTCGTTGACCTCACGAAAGCCGTCGAGATCGATGAGCGCAAGCAGGACGATGCCGGAGCGGCGATTGGCCAGCGCCGTCTCCAGGCACTCAAGCGTCATGCGGTGATTGGGCAATCCGGTCAACTGATCCTGGCTTGTCAGTTTGCGCACCGTCTCGGTGCTGCGATCGAGCGACTGCGAGAGCTGCCGCGCATTGCGCACGACGAACACGGCGCACAAAGCGAGCGTCGCGCCGAGCAAAGCCAGGATTCCCCAGAGCCAATTCATGACGCCGACAATTCCGCGGTCGCCGGGCCAGCTGAACCAGCCGACGATGCGGCCGCGGGCGTCATGCAGCGATTGCAATTCGCGGTTAGCGTCACCTGTCGGGTTGGCGTCAAAACGCAGGTCTGAAAGACCGGAGCGGCGCACGATGGTTCGTAGCTGGATATCGTCCGGCGCGTCGATGTCGCCGAAGCGCGCATGAAATTCGTCAAGTGCCCGCGCAAGCGCTTCGTGCTGCTCGACCGCAGTGCGATTTTCGCTGAGGCGTGTGACGGTAAATCCGGCCGCGGCGCAAACTATCATCGCGGCGGCGACAAACGCCGGCAAGAACGGCGCAAAGCACGCAATGAAATTGCCGTCGCCGGCCGCATGCACGGGCACCGGTACACCCGAGCGTTGCTGTTGTGCCGCCCACCATTTCCGGGCTGCCGCAGCGGCAGTCATTACGCAGGCCCCTTACAAAACGCCGGATTCAAGGGTTGTAAAGGCTGCAGATTAACGGCAAGGAAAAGCCGGAGCCGTACTAATGCGTCACGGTTTTCAACAATGAACGGCTGTACATCTATCGTTAACTTTGCATTAAGCGGTGCAATCAGTAGGATGAAATAAGAGGCTGTTCCGGTGTCGAATTGGATCTGGAAAAAAGGTATGCGCAGCCTGTTGGCGTCGGCTGGATCTCTCTTCGCTGCTGCTGTTGTCGCGACCGTTGGCATCGCCGCGGTGGCGAGCGCGCCCACGCCGGCATGGTCGCAAGATTGTCCCGGCAATCCCACCGCGCTGGGAACCTCCCGCGTGCTTACGCTTGAACCGGGAACGCTGACGCGGGTCGGCGTCATGCAGTATCCACAAAGTCTCCCCTTGGCCGACAAGGAAGTTGTGCTCACTTTCGACGACGGCCCATTGCCGCGCTATTCCAACCCGGTGCTCGACATCCTCGCCGCGCAATGCGTGAAGGCGACCTACTTTCTGATCGGCACCATGGCAAAGGAATATCCCGGCGTTGTCCGCCGCATCTATGAGTCCGGCCACACCATCGGCACCCATTCCGAAAACCATCCACCGCGTTTCGAAAAACTGCCGATTGAGAAGACGCGCCTGGAGATCGACCAGGGTATTGCCGATGTAGGGGCGGCGCTCGGCGATCCGAAAGAGCTCGCGCCCTTCTTCCGCTTTCCGGGGCTGGGGCGCTCCGAGGCTGCCGAGCAAGAGCTCGCCGCCCGCTCGCTGATCGTCTTCAGTTCCGATGTCGTCGCCGATGATTGGTACCGCCGCATCAAGCCGAGCGAAATCGTCCGTCGCGCCATGACGCGACTGGAGGCGCGCGGCAAGGGAATTTTGCTCCTGCACGACATTCACCCGGGCACGGTTGCCGCGCTTCCCGAGTTGTTGAAGAAATTGAAGGAAGCCGGCTTCCACGTGGTGCATGTGATACCGGGCGCCGGGGACCGCATCGAAATCGCTGGCACCCCGACGGAAGCCGATCAAGACGATCCGACCTGGCCGAAAGCCGTTGCGCTGCCGTCGGCGGATCGCATTGAACTGCCGGCGCCCGACGCAAACGCTTTTGCCCCCGGATATCGCTCTTGGCGCGTCGTGGTGCTGGCCGACGGCTCAGCAAGTCTGCAATATTTTGCTCTCGCCGCCGTCACTCAATGGGCCGATCCGCCGGCGACTTCAGTCAACTCCGCCGCGCCGGAATTGCCAGTGCCGGCTGTCGTTGAATACCTGGACGGCGGCGCCTTCCGCGATTTGGCGGTCACCGGCAAGCCACCAGCCGCCGTCTCGCTGTCCGCCAAAGAGACGGAAACGCCGGCAAACGAACCGACATTTTCCGCATCGTCGGTGTCCGCCGTCGACGCGGAAACGCCCGCAGACGAACCGACATTTTCTGCACGGTCGGCGGCGGCCGACGCGGAAAAGCCGGCAAACCAACCGCCCGCACCTTACTGAGCGCGGCCGAGCTCCGCGCACGCGACCTCGCGTCAAGGGCGCGTGGCCATGTAGTGCGCGAGCGCCTGCATGTCGGCGTCGTTAAGCTCGAATGTGGCATCGGCCATCGATGCCACACCGGAACCCACGCGGGCGCCGGATTTGAAATCGCGCAAAGCTTTCAGCAGCACATCTTCGCGCTGGCCCGACAAGCGAGCCGCGGGCCCGACGCCGGAATAATCTTGGCCATGACAGGAGCGGCAGCGGTGCCGCGCCGCAAGCTTTTCGCCGGTTCCAGCGAGAGTGTCAGAGCCGGTGGCGGCCTCCGGCTTTGGCGGCGGAAGCGATGCGTAATAGGCGCCGAGATTCCGGATATCCTCGTTGCTCAGAGCCTCGGCGATCGGCCCCATGACTTCGCTCTTTCGGCTGCCTCCGCGAAAATACACCAGCTGCCATTGGATGAAATCGTTGGGCTGGCCAGCGAGTGATGGCGTCAGCGCTGTCTGCGAAACGCCATCGGCGCCATGACACCCCGCGCAGCCTTCGGCCAGCGCTTTGCCGCCAGCGATCTCGGCCGCGGCTGCGCGCTCGCAACCGGCCAACAATGCGATCACGCCCAAACAAAACAGAAGAAGCCGCGCGTGTGCCATGACACCGTAAAATAGCGGCTCCACAAAATAGCAGGTCCAAGCCGGAGGACTCCGGCCTGGACCTGCAGGGGATTCAGGAACGATCGCTCCCGCCGCCGGCAAGGAGCGATCGCCATGATGGATCACTTGCTGTAGCTGATCCGGTAGATGGCGCCGTTATAGTCATCGGCCACCAGAAGCGAGCCGTCACTTGCCACCAGCACGTCGTTAGGCCGGCCGCGATACTTGCCGTCGGCAGCGATCCAGCCGGAAGCAAACTCCACCTCTTTGGCGTTTTTGCCGTCCGGATCGACCGTGACGCGCATCAGCCTGCCACCCAGGTATTTGAGCCGGTTCCAGGAGCCATGCTCGGCGATAATGATGTTGTTCTTGTAGTCCGCCGGGAATTGATCGCCGGTGTAGAACTTCATGCCGAGCGGCGCCACGTGCGGACCAAGATTGAGCGCCGGCGGAGAAAACTCCGAACACTTGTGCCCCATGGCGTATTTCGGATCGGGAATATCGCCCTGATGGCAGTGCGGATAGCCGAAATCCTCGCCGAGCCTGGCGATGTGATTGAGTTTGTCCCCTGGAATATCTTCGCCGAGCCAATCGCGTGCGTTCTCGGTGAACCAGTAGTCGCCGGTGCGCGGATCGACGTCGCCGCCGACACTGTTGCGAACTCCCAACGCGACGATTTCCGCGGTGCCGTTCGCCGGATTGATGTGCCTGACCTGGGCCGTTGACGTCGGCGGCAGGCAAATGTTGCAAGGCGGCCCGAAGGCGACATAAAGCCAGCCGTTTTTGTCGAATGCCAGATACTTCCAGCCGTGCGGAATGTAAGGCGGCATGTCGTCATAGACGATTTGCGGCTGCGGCATGGTGTCGAGGTTAGCTTCCGCGTTGTCGTATTTGTAGATCTTGTCGATGTCGGCGACGTAAAGCGCGCCGTCATGAAACGCGATGCCGCTGGGCATCCGCAATCCCTTGCTGATGATGGTCTTGACGGCCCGTTTGCCGCCTTCGTCGACGACGGCGTAAACCTTGCCGTTTCCGCCAAACAGCGACCCGACGAACAGCGTGCCCTTGTCGCCCCTCGCCATCTGCCGCGCATCGGTCACGCCGCTCGCCCACAGCTCGATCTTGAAGCCGGGCGGCAGCTTGATCTCCTTCAGTTTGGCTTCGATCTCGTCTTTGGTGAAGCCGGTCGGCGGCGGCAGGGTTTTCAGATAGTTGGTACCCTTGAGCTCCTGGGTCTCGTCTCCCATGAACCAGTCGTCCGGCGGATGTAGCCAGAACTTCTTGTTGTTAGAATCATAGGACTTGAGTTCCTCGGTGCGCCCGCCGGATGCAAACAGCAATCCCGCGACAGCGACCGCAGCGGTGGCCGCGACGATCGTCGCAGCGGCCGGCTTCCACTTTCCTGAAAAACTCATCGTTTCCTCCTTGGATCGTTTTTGTCTGGCCGGTGCTGGGTAGATCAGCGGCCGCCGCAGCCACGGACGCTTCCGCCGGCCTGGCTGCAAACTTGAGCCGCTGGGAATTCGCCCGCGTTCGCCACTGAGCGCAGCCCGCGCTCAGCACCCAAGATCAAGACGTGAATCAATTATCGACCGGCCGGAATGGCGTCGACTCCCTTCCTCCCGTGGCCCATCGCGGTCTTTGCGCCGATCAGGGCATTGCCATTACGGCAAATCGCTGAGGAGCGTACGTCAGTGCCGAAACGTGTCAAGGCAACCGGTGCGTTTTCCTGTGCCGTGGGAACGCCGCAGCGCCCGGTTCCATGCTGCCGGCATCGCCTCACCGCCGGAGCCGCGATCTCTTTGGACGATACTGGCTCCAAGGCCGCACTGGGCTTTGATCACGCCGCCGAGCGAAAAACGCTCTAGACAACCAATTGCATATTTATATCGTTACTACCATGCAGGGCATGCCGGATCGACCACGTTCCGCGGTTGTGGACACAGCCATCATTGTTGGCGCGCTGTTTTCGCTGTTCGCACTCGGTGCGGCCATCTTGGTCTTCATGCCGCGATGCACGCCGACGGCTCCCAGATTTGCGATCGGAAAATGCTGTTGGCCGGTTGCTCGAATAATCGTTTGAGCGCCGAACCATCCCCGTTACGGATCACACGCCAGTAAATCCGCATCCGCGCCGAAGGCGTGCAGCGGCCAGGGATTTCCGCCTTCGCCGAAGAGCGCGTCCTTCATGCGCGTAATGCCGTCACAATCCTGCAAGGTTCCAGCCGCACTCGTGCGCTCTAACCACTTTGTTACTTGCTCATCGCGCTCGACCCGCGATTGCATCAAGTATCTGACCAGTTCTTCGCAACCAATGGGAGGTCTCTGCGATGCAGAAGCAAACCCCGAAGCGAAAGCAGCGGAGGAAAGCCGTTCCCGTACTTGGTGCTGCCGGGTTGTCGTTGTCGCTCGCGAGCGGTGCATCCGGTGGTCCGGCGGCAAACCTGCCGACGCCGACGGTCGAAGGCAGCCACGAAATCTTTCTGGCCGAAGAGGAAATCTCCGACGTCAGCTTGGCTACATTCTATGTCTTCGACAAGGAGAACACCGGTTCATTCCGACCCGGTGTTCAGCTTGTCAGGGGTGGTTGCGGAGGCTGTGGCGGCGGTAGAGGTTGCGGCGGCTGCGGCGCGGAGGCGGAGGCAGAGGCTGCGGGGGTTGCGGCTTTCGGGGCTGCGCCGGCTGTGTCGGCCTCGGCGGCTGTGTCCGCTTCGGGTGTGCCGGGTGCGTTGTTATCACCTGCGCAGGCTGTGGAGGATATTGGGGCGGCTGCTGTCTGTCGTGGGGCGCCTGTCGTTACTGTTAGGCGCGTACCCGCGGCGGCGTCGCAGGTGGACGTGGGAAGTGGACGTGGGTGCTCTGCGGTGACACCCACGCCCTCAGTGTTGAGCGCTCCGGCCTGACCGACCGTCAGAGGGCGAAATGGCGGAACACGCTGCGCCATTTTACCCTGCCGGGCCGCGCGCGAGACAACAGTGCCGCTTACCGGGCGCAGGTTCCGATTGTCTTGCCTACCAACACATGCCGTGAAAGGCGTTGCGAAGGCAATGTTGTCCCGGATGACAAATGTGAAAGCGGGTCGATACGAAGGCGCGGCATTCACATCGCTCTTTATCGACGACGCCCTCCGCCGGACAAGGCGGAAAGTGCATAATCTTGAAGGCCGCTGATGCCTCTTGAGCCATCATGGCTGTAAGGAAACAAGAGAAGACGACGACGGACATTCTCATTTTTGCCTCGCCACGGCGACCGAGGAACGCTTCCGGCGTGCTTCAGCGCAGGCTGGTGCGGTCGAGAGGAAACGGTGATCACACTCGTATATCATTGGCGCATAAGGGCAATTCGACACGCTATAGTTTGGTTTTGTAGCGCCTGTTTGTAGCGCGCGCAAGGTTGGCCGCAAGAAGATTTCAGCGAGGATCATGCTTGAAGTGCAAAGGACGCGTACGTGAGGGCTTGCGCCAGCGCTTGGCGAACTGTCCGAAAGAAGAAGCAGCGCCCGTCATTGTTTGCCCCTGCGCACCAACCATTCGGGAAATGACGTGTCTCGATCACAGTCACCACGGAGTACGCTTTGAACCCATTCCCGGCTGAGCGTAGAAACTCGCTGAGCCCCTTCACCGGCTAACCACTCCGGAAACCACATTCGTCGATCACTGTCAGTAGCGGAAAATGCTGACGCCTAATGTAAGCAGAAACTGTCCTAAGCCGAGCGCCTATCGCAACAGCTAAAACGCTCGCTGTTGGATTCACGCCAAACGACAAAAAAGTCTTGCGCAGATCGGCATCTGATCTTCGAGGGGCATTGCGGCCGAGGGCTTTTAGCCTTGTCAGGGGTGACTTTTCAGCCAACTTGCGACCATCTACCTCGACCTTGAGGCCCGTCCCGTCTAGATTGTTCTAGCCTGATCACGACAGATCGATGCCATGGCACGAGATAGGGAACACACAGAGGTCGATTTTTTTATTAGTCGCCGCGGCGGTGCGGCGGCGGTTGCGCAGGAGGTGGCGGAAGTCGTCAAGGAAGAAGGATACACAGTCCTAGTGCAGGATTACGATATTCCGCACAGCGCCAACTTTATCGCAGAAATTCACGACGCGCTGACAAGATGTCGTCACCTCATCGTCCTGCTGACAAAAGACTACACCGCCTCCAGGTTCACCATGATGGAGGTGACTAACTTTTTGGCAGCAGCCGGCCGTTCGGTAGGCGAATGCCGACTTGTGGTTTTGCGGCTCGAAGATTGTGAGCCAGAGGGAGTTCTGGCCGGTTCGGTATACGCCGATCTCTTCGGAATTGTGGATCCGGCCGAACGCAAGGCCCGGATCCTTGCGGCTGCGGAAGGACGTTCCACAGCACAGCCGCGGCGCCACAAGCTTTTCGAAAACGTGCCGCCGCACGATGATAAATTTACTGGTCGCGAGGACTATCTCACCGAAATCCACCGGCTGCTCACAGGCTCGGACAAAGTCGCGCCTGGTAAACCTGTTGCGTTGTATGGCCTCGGTGGTACGGGGAAATCCTCACTCGCTGCGGAATATGCGCACCGCTACGCTAACGATTATGCTGGTGTTTGGTGGGCACCAGCAGAACAGCGGACACTGTTGGTTTCGAGCCTTGCGACGCTCGGCGGCAAGCTAGATCCACGGTTCGCGAACGTATCCGATGATGAGACGGCTGCAAAAGCCGCACTAGCGCGGCTCGCCGGCTTCGCTACTCCTCTTCTCTTGATCTACGACAACGTCGAGACACCTGAGGATCTGCGCGATCTCCTGCCGTCGACAGGCTTGCGCATATTTATGACCACGCAGTGGTCGGATTGGTCCGGTCGTGCCGCGGAGGTTCGGCTGGATTCGCTGCGGGAGGACTCAGCAGCATTGTTCTTGCAAGCGCGCGCCGATCGGAGTGATTCGCTGGGTGCGCTTCGTCTGGCACAGGCGCTGGGATGCCTGCCGCTCGCACTCGATCATGCCGGCGCCTATTGCCGGTTGGTGGGACAAAGCCTTAGCTTTGACGATTATCGCAAGAAGATCGATGCGCGCATCACCCGGCCCCCCAAGGGCTATCCAAAGAGCGTAGCGCGCACCTTCAATATGGCGATAGAAAGGGCGGCAGCGGACACGCCTCATGCCGAAACCCTCCTTGGCATGTTTGCGTTCCTTGCGCCGGAGCGCATCCCGCTCGATCTCCTAACCGAAAGCCTGCTTCAGGAGGACGATCGGAGCGAAGCGCTCATGGCATTAGCCTCAGTTTCTCTCATTGAGCACCATACATCTGAAGGTGGCGCTCCCGCAGTCACTCTTCATCGCATGGTGCAAGCGGCGATGCGGGCGCGGCTTGCTTTGAACGGAGCTGTCAAGGGTGTTCTGGAAAAGGTAACAGATTGCCTTTTGGCCGCAGTGCCAGAAGGAGCCTATGACGAGCCGCTACTCTGGCCAACTTGTGCGAAGCTGCTTCCCCATGTGCTTGCATTTCGCGAGCACGCGAGCGCCGTGGCCATTCAGAATGGAAATTTCGCTCTGCTATGCGACCGCATGGGTGAGTATTTGTATGCCCGAGCGTCGCTCGAACCAGCAAGGGTTTTCTTTCGAGAGGCGGTCGACGTCGGGCGGGTTGCACTCGGACCACGTGATCTGGCAGTTGCGAAAGCTTTGAACAATCTTGCCCTCGTTTTGCACGATCTATACCCAAACAACGATGTCGAACCGTTGTTTCGCGAGGCGTTAGACATAGAGCGGGAGCGTGTCGGCGTCGGACACCACAGCTACGGACGTACATTAACAAGCCTGGCAAATGTCCTCTCCGGCCGAGGACGTTTGGACGAAGCAGAAGCATTGTTGCGGGAAGCGATTACACTGGGAGAGAAAGCACTGGGCCGAGGGCACCGGGACGTTGCGATGCGCCTTGGCAATCTGGCAACACTGTTGCACAGCAAAGGGCAAAATCGGGAAGCTGAGGCACTATTCCGCGAATCGATAGAATCTGGAGAAGCGTCATTGGGGCGAGGACATCCGCAATTCATCGTTCGGCTCAACAATCTCGCGCTCCTTCTGCAAAGCGAGAACCGCGCGAAAGAAGCGGAATCGCTCTACAAAGAGGCAATCGACGGATCCGAAAAGTGCCTCGGAGCAGAGCACGTTTATCTAGGGACTTGCCTACAAAATCTTGCCAACCTACTTCGCGACACCGGTCGCGCGAGTGATGCCGAACCGCTCTATGTGCGGGCGATCGATATCCTGGTGCAGAACCTCGGCATCGACCACGTGCTCACAGCCCGCGCGCGCACCAATTACGCGAAGCTTTTGCGCGAGGCCGGGCGCATCCGCGACGCGCGCGAGCACGCGCAAGCGGCTCTCGCCGTGCATGTGAAGGCGCTCGGCGAAAACCATCGATGGACGCAGGACTCGAAGAAGGTCGTTGAAGCTTGCGGGGACGAAATGGAACGGCAGCCCGTTACCGGTAGTTCACTCGGCTCTACTTCGGCGGCCAATCAGGGGGTGTAAATCCGTCGCTGTACGGCATCGCATTACAGGACTTCAGGTAATCTCTGAGATCCTTGCCCTTCAGTCCTTTGTCATTTGCCGCCTTAGTGCAGGCAGACGATTTTTGCTTCTTTTGCGCGCGGGATTCGGGCGGTGGAGGGGGTTTGGGAGGGCCAGGGTTTCCCACGGTTGGGCCGCTCCCTTGAATTTGCGCGCTGGCCGATTGGAAGCCCGATGAAACGAAAATCCACGCGCACAGACACGCAAATAGTGGCAAATACAACTTCTTCATGAAGCGCTTCTCCGATTGAGCTCCATCGGCGCGAGCGAGAGAGGTTAAATAAATTTACCCACAACGCGGTTCCGAATGCAATCAAGAAGAGATGCCAATGATTCAGTGGCAAGGTGAGGGAGTATGCGCTCAAGCTGTTCGCGCAAAACAGCGATCTTTGGATAGTTGTGGCGTCCCGAACTTCGGGAAGGCTTGTGGCGTTGTGTCCGGTGTATAGTTCTCGCACACCACGCGCCAACGATTGACCGTCGACTGAGCCGGTTGGCGCGACTTCACCCAGTCTTCAAACAAGGCCCAAGGCGAGCGTGCCCTTGCGTCCTTGCGCACCACACGCGGTGAGAATTTCGGAAACTGAGCCGGTAATTCGTCAGCAGCGTAGTCACCGTCCGCCCGGCGTTCCAACAGGGACATGGCGGCAATGTAGTTGTCCAACACGCAGTCCAGAAACAGCTCCGGGCCTGGTTCGTCAGTGTGATGCGCCGGGCCGGCCTCGGAGGGAACGGGATTTTCCAACGCCAGTACCGGCGGAAGCCGGCACGATGCCAACGCATCAAAGTCTCAGGCCGGATGATCGTGATTGCCTACAAGATCGAAGGAAACCAACGACAAAACTGGATCAAGAACAAGCCATCGTCGTTATGAGTAGGACGCCACCTCGCACCTTGCGTCGCAGCACGGTCAGCTGATGGCGGAGCGCGGCGCTCTCCGCTTCAAGTCGGCTCTTCGACCTGAACGGCGAGGCCAGCAGCAGCGTTAGCAAGAAGGATAACAGCGCGATCATCGTCGCCGACGTTAAGCGATTCTTCCTCCAGATCAATACGGACCACGTTTTCGGTACACACACCGGCAAGAACAACGAGGCGCTCTCAGCCGCCAAGCCGCGACCACCGAGAAGCCTGTAGGAACCATCGAGGCAACAGAGAAGGAAACGGTGCCGGCGGGGGCAGTTAAGAAAGCTAAATGAGCGACAACTCCATGCAAAAGGCCCACGCGCACTTCGCTGTCGAGCCAAATCGAACCGGTCGGGGCTGCCATGCAACTCGCCCGCGGTACGCGGTTTTCGTGTCTGCCGAATGCACGGCGTCCGCGGTGGCACGCCTGAGGGCGAGCGGAGCGGAAACTACCGACACCGCGATAGCACGAAGGAAACCATCGAGCTTTGGAAGCTCATCAGATCGCCACGCTAACGCGAACATGGGTAAGGTTATAGCGCTTGACAGCCCACCAGCGACGCCGTTCGGGCCGCATAGGCGAGGCCGCTCATCCGCCCTGGGCATTTGTTCGTAGCGAATGTTTGGCATGAAGGTTTGGTCAAAAAAAGTCCTATAGGGGCCACGAATTGCGCGGGCCGATTGATCGTTTAGTCTCGTGCGCGACATTCTACAACTTGCGTGCGTTGGCGGTTCGCGAATCGGCGGTCAGACGTTCATGCGCGACCTTACTTTTCCAACGTGAATGGCGCGGATGACGTTGGAAGTGGAGCAAGTTCAACCGTGGCAGCGGCGGTAGCAATCGCCTGGTTGTTGTCATGATTTCTGTAGACGACATAGCTGCCGAATATGATGACGGCCACAGAGCCGGCGACCGTCCAATGCGTACCGAGGGTCGTTGCATACCATTTGCTACCGGATCGTGCGCGCAGCCTCTTCTGGTCGTGTCGAATAACGGGGTCGCTGTTCATGTTCGTTCTCTATTCTTTGGTGCCATAACAGAATACGCTTTCTGGATGTGAGCTAAGTCCGGGCACGGCACGGAAAACTCTTGTGGCGGGCGGGTTTTACTTGTGACTAGAATTTCCCGAGAAAACGTCGGGCAGCTTACCCAAGTTTCGACTCCGACATTTTTCTGGAAGACTGCCACAGCGGAGCCTTGCGCGCCTACGAGGAATGAGCGGATCTTCGCTCCATTGTCTCTATTAAGTGTCCCAGTTTCTCATCGATCTGCCCGAGTCGATGCGCAGCGAACTCTCCCGCATAGGTGAGGCGTGGATACGAGATCCTTCATTGGAAACTCCGATCGTCCCGCGGCGCGGGGACCTACGATGTTTCAGCCTGAACGCGGCGATTGGCGGCTCCTGTTCAAAAGTGCTCACTTCGCGAGTTTTGCGAAGTTGATGGTGTGCATATTCTAAACGGAAATCGTTGCAGTCGCATTGAGTTCGGTGCCGGCGCGGCAGGTTAATGCGCCTCCAGTGAGCAACACGCCATTGCATGGTCATTCGTCGATCGGCGACCGACAAAGACTGCGGGCGAACTAAGCAGCCTACTACGGCCCTACCGACAGCCCCAACGCGCGGGGGCTTTTCATTGGCCTGCAGTCGCGCTGGCACCGACGAACTTGGCTCCCAGGTCTTGCCCGCGGCGCCAGGCGACTTCGTAGTCGCCGCTCTGGGCGGGCACATCAGGTCCAAAGCGCAGCGAGAAGTAATCGGGGACATTGAGTCCCTTGATATGGAGTCGCACGCCGCCTTCAGAAATATCGGTCACGAGGCAGTAGTGAACCGCTCCGGGTTGATCGGAGGCTCCAACACTTGAGAAGGTGGAGCCATGACGAGCAAAACGACGAACAAGTTCTCTCCCGAGGTTCGCGCCCGTGCGGTGCGTTTGGTTCTCGATCACGAAGGCGAGCACACTTCACGCTGGGCAGCGGTGTCATCGATCGCGGCCAAGATTGGCTGCACGGCGCAGACGCTGCATGAATGGGTGAAGAAGGCTGACCGCGACAGCGGCAGCGCACCCGGCATTCCGGCGGATGTGGCGGAGAAGCTGAAGTCGCTGGAGCGCGAGAACCGTGAGCTTCGGCAGGCCAACGAAATCCTGCGCAAGGCTTCCGCTTATTTTGCCCAGGCGGAGCTCGACCGCCGGTTCAAGCCATGATCGCCTTTATCGACGATCATCGTGGAGTTCATGGGGTCGAGCCGATCTGCAAGGTGCTGCCGATCGCCCCGTCGACTTATCGCGCCCACCTCGCCCAGCGGGCCGATCCCGCCAGGCTGTCGGCCCGTGCGAGGCGCGACGCCGCGCTGAAGATCGAGGTGCGTCGGGTCTTCGAAGAGAACTTCGGGGTCTATGGCGTGCGTAAGGTCTGGCGGCAGCTCAAGCGCGAAGGCTTTGATGTTGCGCGCTGCACCGTAGAGCGCCTGATGCAGACCATGGGCTTGCAAGGGGTGATCCGGGGTAAGCCGGTGCGCACGACAATCAGCGACAAGTCCGCACCGTGCCCTCTGGATCACGTCAACCGCCAGTTCCGGGCGCCGCGGCCGAACGTGCTGTGGGTCTCGGACTTCACCTATGTCGCGACCTGGACCGGTTTCGTCTACGTCGCTTTTGTGATGATGCCTACGCGCGAAGGATTGTGGGGTGGCGGGTGAGCCGGACCGCCCATGCCGGCTTCGTGCTCGACGCACTGGAGCAGGCCCTCCACGACCGACGGCCCGTCCATCGCGGCGGCCTCGTACACCATAGCGACCGGGGCAGCCAAGGCGGATTCAAACGGTCGCCGCAACACCGTTCTTCTCGGTCGATAGAAGCAAGAGGTCAAGCGCCTCTGCGGGCGTTTTCCAATCAAGCGTCTTGCGGGGCCGCGAGTTGAGGGTGGCCGCTACGGCGGCAATCTCCTCGGCGCTGTGCATGCTGAGATCGGTGCCTTTGGGGAAGTATTGGCGCAGCAGTCCGTTGGTGTTCTCGTTGGTGCCGCGCTGCCATGGGCTGTGCGGATCGCAGAAGTAGATTTGCACACCCGTTGCGATCTTCAGGCGTGCGTGCTGAGCCATCTCTGCTCCTTGGTCCCAGGTCAGCGACCGACGCAGTTGCTCAGGCAAGGTGATGATCGTGCGCGTGACGGCGTCGCGCACCGCGTCGGCACCATGTCCGGCGAGGGCGGGTCCATTCTTCACGCGAGCCGCGTGGCCATAACCCGGCATGCGTGGGAGGTGCAGCAACAGAGTGAAGCGGGTCGTGCGCTCCACCAATGTGCCGATCGCCGAGCTGCCAAGACCCAGGATGAGGTCCCCTTCCCAATGGCCCGGCACGGCGCGATCGGCTGCTTCCGCCGGGCGCTGGCTGATCATGAGCTCGGGAGAGATGAAGACCTTGCCTCGCCTGCGTGCGCGTGCCCTCGGCGTCCGGAGCGGCCGCCCGGTGCGCAAGCAGGCTGTCAGCTCGCGCCTCAACGCGCCTCGTCCTTGAATGAACAGCGCTTGATAGATGGCTTCATGGCTGATGCGCATGGTGTCATCGTTTGGGAAGTCGACCGGAAGCCGGCGGGCGATCTGCTCCG
>CAVZSB010000020.1:0-84802 GCA_963777635.1 uncultured Alphaproteobacteria bacterium | reverse complement strand
AGGGCCCAAGTGTCGGCCCCCCTATTGAGCACTTGATTACCACGACGGTCCAACCCGCTACCCTCAAGATCAAATCCGATCCGCTGACCGCTACGATAGGAGACAGCATTGGCTACGCGCAACTGCAACTAGCACTTTCTTCTTTGTCAGGATTCGCGCCGGAGCCGGGCGTTCCGATCAAGTTCTATGTCGAACCACTGCCAATCGATGTAAAGATTTCGCCCGCCCAGCCGATTGTAATTATTCCTGGGACGCCCGCCGAGGCGACGCTTTCAATCACGACCAAAGGTGGGAGTACGACTTTTGTTATAGCGCCAACGACGCTCCCACACGGGTTAACCATCGGCTATCCGTCGGGTGTTGACGGAAAAATCGAGATCGGCGAGGGCACAACATCGACCCCGATCACGATCAACGCTGCGTTTGACAAACAATCCACGTCGCCGCGACCGGTAACAGTCAAGTTCAATTGGACGGCGTACGGCGGAGCGTCGAAAGCACCATCGACTTCGATGTCACTGTACTGCAGTCCGCTCTCATCTTCGCGAGCGGCAATCTCGACGCTGAGGGTGTCGGAGTTAACCTCTCTGGCTCTGCAGTGTGGACGCTGTATAGCAATGGCAGCTTTAATTACACCGGCGAGGTTCACACCGATGACGTACTCGTAGATAAGTTCGTATTTTTGGCTTACTCTGAATACATACCTACACAGAACGGTAACACAACAGCTTATGGACCGGCGGCGTATGGGAAAGCACGCAAAGCCAATTGGAATAGCGACCAAACCGATCCGCAAATAACCGAGCTTTGGCCTAATTTTTGTTCTCACGGCGCAGGCTTCAAGCTCAGGGCGGTCGCTCTCGGCGAAGAAATTCTCGCCGTCATTGTGGGCGTTGCACTGGCGACATACTTTGTCATTCTGGGGGCTCTTATAGCGGCCGGGGCCTTGTAGGTTGCCGCGAGCCCTCGCGGAGCACCAAACTCAACGTCTCCAACGCCCTCCTGCGCCCGTTGCCCGCGGACACTATCATTACTCCGTTTTTCACTTCGAACCGGCCCGAGATTGTTTTCCCGTTCGCGACTTTGAAACTAAGCTTCTCACTCATCTTTCCCTGAGCCTCTCAAGCGGCAGTCGCCGCGGACCGCACCTTAGCGGATCAGAGCTTTATTAATTTCCACCTGAGCCCGCGCGTCGGGAGCATCTTGAGCGACATGACCGTGGGGTGACGAACTGCCGTGGCAGCGGCGTGACAATTCCACGCAAGCCCTGGTTCACCTCCGCGCGGCGGGCCCACGCACTTTTTTTGGTGGGGGGCGAACGGTGGTGTCCCCCCACAATTCACGGAGCCGCGTCCCGAGGCCCTGGCGCACGCATTGGTTCTAGCGAAATTCTAAGCGCGACAGGCCGGGAAGCAAACCGCGTGACGGTCGCAATCGGCTTGGGCGGCCGAGATGCCACCCCGGGTAAGGCAACTCATTAGGCGCGCAGGAAAGGACTGCTTTCGGGGGCAAAGCAGACATCACCAAACGACTGCGTCATGTCTCCTATTGACGACCCATCACTGGCGACCTCGATAGACACTCCGCCCGGTGAACCATAAAGTCGCGACCGTCAGCTTACCCGCGGGGAACGGTCTACATGGCAGAGGAGCGCCTTCAAAGGAGGCTTGCCGCGATCATGTCGGCCGACGTGGTCGGTTACTCGCGCCTCATGGGCATGGATGAGGCTGGGACGTTGTCACGTCTGAATGCCCTGCGGCGTGAGTTAATCGATCCGGCAATCGCCGGCCATTCGGGCCGTATCGTCAAACTCATGGGCGACGGCGCGCTGGTCGAGTTCGCCAGCGCCGTGGACGCCGTTGCTTGCGCTGTCGCAATCCAGAGACAGCTTCGCGAGCACGATGCCGGTGCCTCCGAAGTCGAATCGATCCGGTTCCGAATCGGGATCAACGTCGGCGATATCATCATCGAGGGCGAGGACATCCTTGGCGACGGCGTCAACATCGCGGCGCGGATCGAAGGTGTCGCCGAACCAGGCGGCATTTCGATCTCCGAGGACGCATGGCGGCAAGTGCAAGGAAAGGTGGCGGCCAACTTCGTCGACGCCGGCGAGCAAAGCCTAAAGAACATTGCGCGTCCGGTGCGGATCTATCGGGTCGAATTCGGCAAGCAAGGCGCCGCCGAGCCGGCCGCGCCAACGTTGCCATTGCCCGACAAGCCATCCATCGCGGTGCTACCGTTCCAGAACATGAGCGGCGATCCCGAGCAGGAATATTTCGCCGACGGGATGGTCGAAGACATCATTACCGGGCTGTCAAGGATCAAGTGGCTCTTCGTAATCGCGCGCAATTCGACTTTCACATACAAGAACCGGCCGATCGATGTGAAACAAGTCGGCCGCGAACTTGGCGTGCGCTATGTGCTGGAAGGAAGCGTACGCAGAGTGGCTGATCGCGTACGCATCACCGGACAGCTTATCGATGCGGTGTCCGGAGCGCACGTATGGGCTGAGCGTTATGACCGCAAATCTAACGATATCTTCGCGCTCCAAGACGAAATAACACTCTCCGTCGTCGGTGCTATCGAGCCAAGCCTGCGGCTGGCCGAAATCGAGCGTGTCAAACGCAAGCGCCCGGATAGTCTCGACGCCTACGATCTTGTCTTGCAGGCTCAGCCCGACGTCTTTTCCGGTATGCCCGACCGCGCGACAAAGGCATTAGCGTTACTCGATCGCGCGCTCGCGCTCAATTCAAACTATGCGTTGGCGCACGCGTTCGCCGCAATGTCCTATCACAATCGCTTCCTGCGCGCCGGATTACATGAACAAGACAGGACCGCCTCGGTCCACCACGCGCAGGCTGCGATGGCGTACGGCCAAGACGACGCCCTCGCATTAACATTCGCCGGATTTTCCATCGGGATGGACGCTAATGATCGCAATTCGGCATTCGCAGCGTTCGACGCGGCACTTGCGCTTAGTCCTCATCCGCCCTTACCTACTATTGCGGTAGCGCCATTTTAGGTTGGGGTGGAGAGGCTGATCGCGCAATCGAATGGGCCGAGCGCGGAATCCGGCTCAGCCCATTCGATTCCTGGCGCTTTGCGGCCTATCACGCGTTGACGCTGGGCCATTTTCACCGCGGCCGTTATCAGGAGGCGGCTGACAGCGCCTACAAGGCCGTCCAAGCCAATCCGGGCCATAGCATCTCACGTATGCTATTGGCGGCGACCCTGGTGAAGGTTGGCCGATTGGACGAGGGCAAGGCGGCCGCGGCGCACGTCTTGGAGCTGCAGCCCACTTTTCGTTACAGCAAACAATTTTCCGGGGTGAATTGTGCACCCGCTCTTGCCACCGCTCTCGGCGAGGCGCTCAGGGAGACCGGGCTGCCGGAATGATCGCGAATAAGATTGTCTGTTAGTGGCGGCCCTAAGCTGACCTGCCAATCGCGCGGAGCAATGTCTGCATTAAAGGCTAAAGCAGACATGACGCGAATATTCCATCACGTTGCTTTTTGACCCGGGATTATCAGCCGAAAGGGTCGGGGAGTCCCAGTCATTCCAAGCTGCCGGAGCTGCTCCGGCGCTATTCCTGCACTGCCTTGATACGAGTGATACGCCGCTCGCCCTGCCAGACCTCAAGATCAAGACCGTGCGCCATGTGCCGGGCTTTTTTGATTGCATCCTGATCGTTGTACGCAAATGACGACGTGTGGAACATCAAAGAGGCGGCCGGCGCGGTCTAATTTGTAGATTCGATATTCGGGCATCTGGTAGTCCCTAGTTGCAACCGGATCGCACCGCGCGGGGATAGGGGGTGAACATCATATGGCCCAGAAGTGGACTGCCACGCTCAAAGTCGAGTTCGAAATGCAAGACGGCCAACCACCACATAGGGCGGAGAATGTACTACGCGGGGCGGTAGCTCAGTTTCGGCTGAACATGGTAACAGGGCAGATCGACGGGCGCGTCAAGCCGGGCTCAGCCAAGGTCGAGATATTGGAGCAAGGGCCGGCCGGCGCTGCCGACGATGGGTGATTGAAACAGCGGAGGACGACGAAGCCCGGCGCTGTGCAGCCAACATCAATGATAACGAGAGGGGCCGATGCCTTGGAGACTCTACTACGAGATACAATCCGTACTGCCGGCAGCCCTCTACTCCGACCGATACGACACAAAGGAGGAGGCGCTGGAAAAGGCTTTGGAGTACTACAACAATCCGTCGCACGGCATTTCCGTTCTACGCCTGGATCACCTCAGCGGCGAGGCGATGAACAAAGCGAAGATCGAGGAGTGGTGTCGCGAACGCCAGGCTATCACATCGTCGGAGCCCGACTAACGCAAGGCCCGGTGCATTGCAGCCAAGATCGCCAAGCTGCCGGGGCTGCTACGGCACGATATGATCGTAGGCGCGATTTTTTCGGGGGGCGGGAAGCGAGGTGTGCCCTGCGTTTCAACTGAGCCGCGTCCCGACGCCCCGGCGCACGCCTGGGCCAGACCGAATGCATCTGCTAATTGATTGGCTGGTCCTGCGGTCCACAAAACCACATCGCCATGTCGAGCCCGCGCGGCACTACATTCTCAACACCTATGCCGTATTATTGCCGTACAACCTTTAAATGAGGGAGGCGCTCGACGATAAGCCGTTGAAATCACTGGCGCTCCCTAGGGGAATCGAACCCCTGTTTCAGCCTTGAGAGGGCCGCGTCCTAGACCGCTAGACGAAGGGAGCTGGCTCCTCGAAATAGCTCCGATGGCGCGGGCGTGCAAGCGCCGGCCGCGTCAATCAGGACCTGAACGATCGCAGATGAAATTACCCTCATGGTTCAAACGCAAACCCGCCGTGCGAGCGTCGGTGACCACCTGCCCCACATGCGGCCGCGAAATGATCCTGATCGACAGAAGCACGATGTCGGGCGACGACATGCGGACCTATCGCTGCGATCGTTGCAAAAAAGAACACATCGTCGATTTCGGGACCGCCACGTGGAAAGTGCTGTCCGACGCAGGCAAGTCCGACAACGACGCGTCCTAGCTTCGTGTGAGGCGGCCGTCTCACGGCGCGGTCGCGAACCTGATCCGCCCGGTTTCTCGCAATGTCTTGGCGTCGAAGATGCGGATTTCGGTCAGGCCCGCGATATCGAGCGTCACCACGATGCGGTCATCAGCGACCGCGCTCGCGATCACCCGCGCGCCTTTTGGCAGAGCGACGATTGCGTCGACGCTCGCCGCGACGCCGCTTCCGCCGGCGCGGAAAACGCGGTAGCCGATGACACCGACCACCGCGGCGATGGCGATCAGCGTTGTGAGACCCGATATGATCATCAGCCAGCGCACCCGCGCGGCAATGCCCGCCGCGACAGAATCGGCCTCGGCCGCCGCCGGCTCACGGCGCTGAGAAGCGCCTTCGTCCCATTCGCCTTGCGCTTGCGCGGCAGCTAGTTTGGCCATTGCGGCACCCGAAGAATTACCATGACTTCACGTAGAAAATGACTTCCACGCAGCAAACGATCCACATCCTGGACGGCGAGCCCGGCGGACGGCTCGACCGTTTACTCGCGGCGCGCGTTGCCGAACTTTCACGCACGCGCCTCAAGGCGCTGATAGAGGCCGGTTCGGTCGCCGTCGATGGCCGCACGATCCGTGATCCCGGCCACCGCGTCAATTCCGGTGCCGCGATCGTCGTCGATGTACCGGAGCCGGCACCGGCCAAGCCGGCTGCCGAAGCCATTCCGCTGAACGTGGTCTTCGAGGACGACGACATCATCGTCATCGACAAGCCCAAGGGGCTGGTGGTGCATCCGGCGGCCGGACATTGGACGGGTACGCTGGTCAACGCGCTCGTCGCCCATTGCGGCGCGAGCTTGTCCGGCATCGGCGGCGAGCGGCGGCCCGGCATCGTCCATCGCCTCGACAAGGATACCAGCGGGTTGATGGTCGTGGCCAAGAACGACCGCGCGCACAAGGCGCTGGCGGCGCAGTTTGCAAGCCACGGCCGCGACGGCGGCCCGTTCGAACGCAGCTATCTGGCCTTCGTCTGGGGCGTGCCGGATCGCCCGCGCGGCACTGTCGACCGGCCGATCGACCGGCATAAAGTCGCTCGCGACCGCATGGCCATTCGCGAAGGCGGACGCGAGGCCGTCACCCACTGGGAAGTATTGGAGCGATATGGACCCAACAAAGCCAGCGGGCGGGCCGGGAAAACGCCGGAGCCGATAGCAAGCCTCCTCGCCTGTCGGCTGGAAACCGGGCGCACCCATCAGATCCGTGTGCATTTGGCCTCGATCGGGCATCCGCTCCTGGGCGATAGTGTCTACGGACCGGGCTTTCGCACCAAAGCGGCCCTTCTACCGGCGCCAGCCCAAACCGCCCTTCGGGCCCTTGGCGGGCAGGCCTTGCATGCCCATATACTGACGGTTGAACATCCCCTTACCGGTAAGATTTTACAGTTTCGCTCGGAACTGCCGCCTTATCTCGCGCGTTTGCGAGACATGCTGGCAACCATTCCGACCGATACTGGAGAGAGTTAAGATCCTGTTATTTAAGTTGTTTTTTAACTTCGCCACCCCGATCAAGGTGGCGTCGCGCCGAAGTGATGGCGCTTTGACTAACGCTTCCCGGGTCTGACCGTGTATGCTGCGGATGCGAGATAAAGAATCTGCGCCGTCGGCTATGGGAGCGACGGCACCAACGCCTGCCGCATGAGCGGGGGCGATTAACAAAGGAAAGGGCGCTTACATGGCCCAAACTGCTGCCTTGCCGGTTCTGTCGGGTGAAACCGGCCTCACCAGGTATCTGGAAGAAATCCGGCGGTTCCCGATGTTGGAGCCGCAGCAAGAATACATGCTGGCCAAGAGCTGGCGCGAACACGGCGACCGCGACGCCGCCCATAAGCTCGTCACCAGCCATTTGCGGCTCGTGGCCAAGATTGCCATGGGCTATCGCGGCTACGGCCTGCCGATCTCGGAAGTGATCTCCGAAGGCAATGTCGGGCTGATGCAAGCGGTCAAGCGCTTCGAGCCCGAGAAGGGCTTCAGGCTCGCGACCTACGCGATGTGGTGGATCAAGGCTGCGATCCAGGAATACATCCTGCGTTCGTGGTCGCTCGTGAAGATGGGCACCACTGCCAATCAGAAAAAGCTCTTCTTCAACCTCCGCAAAGCGAAGAGCCGGATTTCCGCGCTCGACGAAGGCGACATGCGGCCGGACCAGGTCAAGCTCATCGCCAAGCGGCTGGGCGTGACCGAGCAGGACGTGATCGACATGAACCGCCGGCTTGGCGGCGATGCCTCGCTCAACGCGCCAATCCGCGAGGATGGCGATTCCGGCGAGTGGATGGACTGGCTGGTCGACGACAGCGTCAGCCAGGAGAGCCGCCTTGCGGAGTCCGAGCAATCGGAGAACCGGCACAAGGCCCTCGGCGCGGCGCTGACCGTGCTCAACGACCGCGAACGCCGTATCTTCGAGGCACGCCGTCTCGCCGACGAGCCGATCACGCTGGAAGAGCTTGCCGAAGAGTTCGGCGTGTCGCGCGAGCGGGTTCGTCAGATCGAAGTGCGCGCCTTTGAGAAGGTGCAAAAGGCGGTGAAGAGCCAAATCACCGCCATGGAAAATCCGACAGCGGCGGCAGCCGCGGCGGTCGCTGCCGCGCACTAAACGGCGCGATTGATTACGCCTCTCCCCGCATGCGGGGAGAGGTTTTTTATTCCCGCAATATTCCGCCCAGAGGCCATCGGGCCGCGAAGATGGCCACGCCGGCGAGCGCGGCGATCGCCGCGATCAGCAGAAAAAACTCCGGCTTCTCCATCCGGCTCCAGAAACTGCCGAGCCATCCGGCGAGGAAATTGCCGACGAAACTCGTCGCCAGCCATACGCCCATCATCATCGACAGGAAACGGGCGGGAGCGAGTTTGGTCACCAGCGACAACCCGATCGGCGACAGATAAAGCTCGCCGACCGTGATGACGACGAAATAGGCCAACAACCAAAGCCAACTGGCCATGCCCGTGCCGGCATGCCACGCCGCCGCCGCCATGATCAGGTAGGAGAGCGCGACGAGGAAACAGCCGAGCGCCATTTTTGAGATCGTCGAAGGCTCGGACCCGCGCGCCGCCTGTGTTGTCCACAGTGCAACGACGAAGGGCGTGAAGGCAAAGATCATGAAAGGATTGAACGCGAGAAACCACGTCGTCGGAATCTCGACGGCAAGACCGAGCAAACTGACGACGCGATCGGTGTTGGCGTCGGCCCACAAGACGATCGTATTGCCGCCTTGCTCGTAAGTCGCCCAGAACAGCGTGGTCGGGATGAACAGGACCAGGATGGCGATGACGCCCCGCCATTCGCCGCGATCGAGCGGCCGAGAAACGGCATGCGCCGCTTTGGCCTTTTGCAGTTCGTCCGCCGGCAACAAGGGCATGGCATAGAGATAGATCGAAAGCCCGATCAGCATGCCGACGCCGGCCGCGGCGAAGCCGTAGTGCCAGCCGGCAGCTTCGCCGAGCGTGCCGCAGACCAGCGGCGCCAGAAACGCTCCGACATTGATGCCGACGTAAAAGATGGAATAGGCGCGGTCGCGGCGGCGGTCACCCGGCGCATAGAGACCACCAACCTGGGTGGAAATATTCGGCTTGAACGCGCCGCTGCCAAGAATGAGCGCGAGCAGCGCAACCAGGAACAACTGCTCGACCGCCATCATGAAATGGCCGATTGCCATGAGGATCGCGCCGATCACGACGGTACGGCGCTGGCCCAACACGCGGTCGGCGAGAAGCCCGCCGAATATCGGCGTGAGATAAACCAGCGCCGTGTAGAAGCCGTAGATCTGCGACGACAAGGGCTGCACGTCGAGCGGACCGAATATCGCCGCCAAGCCGCTCTTGACGCCAGCGAGGCCCACGACGCCCGCCGCATGCCCCGGCAGCAGCAGATACTTCGTCATGTAAAGGACCAGCAGGGCGCGCATCCCGTAGTAGGAGAAGCGCTCCCACATCTCGGTCGTGAACAGAAATGTGAGGCCCTTCGGGTGGCCGAAAAGATCGCCGGGCGCGGCGATACCGTCGTCGACGGTGGCGGCACGGTGGGCAGCTTGCCGGCTTTCAGCCAAGATGCGCCTCTGCCATTCTCATTCCCGGCGTTCGTGGGTATAAGACGATCCTGATAGCATGAGCGTTGGGAGCAACGCTCATGACCAAGAGATCGCCGCAGGGCGAGGAGGCAATACGTGACAAAATTCGGTATCGGACAGCCGGTTCCCCGTCTTGAGGATCCCCGTTTCATTACCGGCCGGGGCCACTTTGTCGACGATATCAACCTGCCGCGGCAGCTGTACGGCGTGGTGGTCATGTCACCCCACGCGCACGCACGGATCAAAAGCATCGACACCACCGCGGCCAAGGCCGCCCCGGGTGTCCTGGCCGTGCTCACTGGCGCCGATGTAACCGCCGACAAGCTCGGCAGTCTCGTGCCGGTCATGCCCGAAGACATGGGCGGCCCCAAAGGCTTCCGGACGCTCCGTCCCATTCTCAGCAGCGGCCGGGTGCGCGCCGTTGGAGATCGTGTCGCTTTCGTCGTCGCCGAAACGCTCGCACAGGCGCGCGATGCCGCCGAGCTTGTCGTCGTCGACTATGAGGCGATCCCCGCGGTCGTCGATATGGAGGACGCAATCAAGCCGGGCGCCCCCGCCGTCTGGGACGAGGCGCCGAATAATATCGCGGTGGCGCTCATGATGGGCAACAAGGAAGCGACCGACGCCGCCTTCGCCAAAGCCAAGCACGTCGTCTCGCTCAAGCTCGTCAACAATCGGGTCAACGCCAACTCGATAGAGCCGCGCGCAAGCATCGGCGAATACCATCCCGAGAGCGACAGTTACACGCTGTACTCGACGTCGCAGAACCCTCACGGCCATCGCACCCACGTCGCCGGTGACGTGCTGAAAATCCCGCAGGTGAAGCTGCGGGTCATCGCGCCTGATGTCGGCGGCGGTTTCGGCATGAAGGGTGCCGTGTATCCCGAGGATGCGCTTGTGCTCTGGGCTTCGCGCCGCTGCGGCGGCCGTCCGGTCAAATGGGTTTCGACACGTTCGGAGGCATTCCTCGGCGATTCGCATGGGCGCGATCAGGTCGTGACCGGCGAGTTGGCGCTGGACGAGCACGGCAAGATCCTCGGCATGCGGGTCGACGCGCTGCACGGTATGGGCTCGCATGTCTTCGACGCGTCCATGGTCGTGCCGTTATTTGCGTTGAAGCTGGCTCCCGGCGTCTACAACATCCCGGCCGTGCATGCGGTTGGCAGGGCCGTGCTGACCAATACGCCGCCGCTGCAGCCGTATCGCGGCGCCGGGCGGCCGGAGGCAAGCTACCTGATCGAGCAATTGCTCGACCGCGCCGCCCGAACCATCAGCGTTGACCCGATCGAGCTCCGGCGTCGAAATTTCATTCCCGCCTCGGCCATGCCGCACAAGATTCATTCCGGCGTCACCTATGACAGCGGCGACTTCACGCGCGTGATGGACGAATGCCTGAAGCTTGCCGACTGGAATGGTTTTCCGAAGCGCGCCGCCGAGTCAAAGAAGAACGGCAAGCTGCGCGGCCGCGGCATCGGCTATTTCGTCGAAGAAGCCGCGATATTCAATGACCGCATGGTGATCCGCTTCGATCCGAGCGGGACGCTCATGATCCTCGCCGGCACCCATTCGCACGGCCAGGGCCACCAGACCGTCTATGCGCAAATGGTGCACGAATGGCTTGGCGTGCCGATCGAATCGATCGGCTTCATCCAGGGCGACACCAACGAGGTTGCGGTCGGGCGCGGCACCTACGGTTCGCGCAGCATGCATGTCGGCGGTAACGCACTCAAACGCGCCGCCGACGCCATCATCGAGAAGGCCAAGCCGATGGCCGCAATGATGATGGAGGCCGCCGCGGGCGATATCGAATTCAAGAATGGAAGCTTCCATATTGTCGGCACCGACCGTTCGTTGCCGTTGACCGCCGTGGCCCAGTCGCTGCACCGGCCGATGTTCCTGCCGCCTCAGTTCGAGGTCGGGCTCGAAGCCTCCGGCACGGCCGCGGCCGAACCGTCGAATTATCCCAATGGCTGCCATGTCTGCGAGGTGGAAATTGATCCGGAGACCGGGGTCGTCTCGCTCGCGAGCTACGTCTCCATCGGCGACGTCGGCAAGATCGTCAATTCGCTCCTGTGCAAAGGTCAAATCCACGGCGGTGTGGCACAGGGGGTCGGCCAGGCGCTGATGGAATCGATCGTGTTCGATGCCGACGGCCAGCTCGTCACCGGCAGCTTCCAGGATTACGCGATGCCGCGCGCCGACGACTTTCCCGAGATGGTGTCGGAACTGACAGAGGTCCCGGCGACGACCAACCCGCTTGGCATCAAGGGCGCTGGCGAGGCCGGCGCTACCGGTGCTCCCCCCGCAGTGGTCAGCGCGATCCTCGACGCTTTGCGGCCGCTTGGTATCGATCACATCGATATGCCAGCGACGCCGAACCGCATCTGGCAAGCGATCCACAAGGCCGGCGGGACCAAGGCCGCCGCGGAATAAAAGAGCGCCTCTCCCTGAGCCAGGGAGAGGCGCCGTATTCTTCGCGACGCTGGCTAACGGATCATTCCGCGGGCACAGGGTGCGGCACGCCCTCGTGAGGCGCCGACTTATCCAGCTCACTCACCGGAACGCGGCTTAATCCAAACAAGAAGACCGCTACCATCACGTAGGCGACCGCGACGACCGGCGACACCGCGATGCCGACCGATTCACCGTGCATGAAGCCGAAGAAGGTCAGCACGGCACCCGACAACGCGAACGCGGAGGCCTCGAGGAACTTCTTGTCGATGACAAAGGCGCCAATCGCTCCGAGCACCAGCCCGGTCAGAATGGAACCGCCGCCAAGCGTTTGCAGGCCCGCGTAAAGCACGCCGAAACCGCCAAGCTTGGCGAAGCCGATAGCCGCCGCCGTTGTGCCAGCCGCGGCCAAGGCGCCGTCCATCAGCGTCTTGCACCAGCCGGCGAGATGTGGCGCCAGCGACAGTACGATCGCCGGGGCGTGCGCCGTCGGGGTGCTTTGGAATGCCTGCGCCCCGATCAGCATGCCGATGTAAAGCAGGATCGGCGAAATCGCGACGACCGGCACGATAGCCAGCAGCAGCGAGATGATGCCGAACCACGACAGGATGATCACCATGATGCCGGTCGCAGCCGAATAGCCGATGCGGCCGCCCATCGCCTTCCAGCCGGGATGGCCGATATAGACCGCGTTGATGAACGGATTGCCCATCAGGCAGCCGATCAGGCTGACGATGCCGTCGGCGGTCAGCACGCGCGTCGTCGGATAGGGATCGCCGGCGGCTTCCGCGCTCTCGACATTGTCCATCGCCTCGACCAGATCGTAGATGCCGAACGGTATCGCGGTGATGAGGATCACGCCCAGATATTGAAAGCCGCTGAAGATGTGATCGATGGCGGGCAACGGCACCGAGAAGCCGAAATTGGTGAACGCGTCGGTTATTCCGTGCACGCTCAGGCCGCCGTAATTCAAGCCGAACAGGTTAGAGCCCCAGGCGATAATCATGCCGACCACGATGGCGACGAGGCCCGCAGGGATGCCCATGGGGTATTTAAATCCGCCGAACCAGCTCACCATGATGATGGCGAAGCAAGTCAGGCCGATCACCGGCGTCATGTACATTTCCAACGCCGGGCGCATCGAGATGAATGTGATCGACACACCGGCGAGCGTGCCGAGCAGGGCGGCGCGCGGCGTGATCCGGCGGACGATCGGAGCGATGAAGCCGCCGATCATCAGGATAAAGCTCTGGAAGAAGACCCACACCAATCCCGCTTCCCAGCCCTTGATCGGATCGTTGGTCTTCAGCGCGATCGGCAACATGATCACGAAGGTGACGATGAACATGTGCGGCACGCTGACCCCGGAAGGCAGCGCGCAGACATCGTCGCGTCCGGTTTTCTTGGCCAGCCTGTAGGCAAGATAGGCGTAATAAAACGTCGACAGGCACAGCATCAGCCCAAGCGCCGGCAAGATCCGACCAAAGACGATCGAGTCCGGCATCTTGATCACAAATCGCAACAGGCCGGTGAGCACCAGCATGTTGACGAGGATGTTGGTTCCGAAACCAAAGAAGGCATTCAGATCGCCAGGCACCCACAGATTTGGGCGGTATGGCGTCGTCGATGCTGTCACCGTCATTGCACGCTCCCCTTATGGCGATTATCAACCAACGCGCGGAGCTTGCTCACATGCCGATCAGCCCCCGCCCCTCGACGAGGAAGATGCGCGACGTGAGAGGTCCCCGCTCCCGGCGGCAATGTCCACAACCGTCTGCGATTGCTCATCTGACCTCGCAAAGCGCGTGCCAACTGGCTGCGACCAGGCGAAGGTCGTGGAAACAACGCTCAAGACGGGATGAAACGGCATTGAATTCAGATTGTTCGCCAGCTCGCGGCATCTGACGCAACCAAGTCGGCCGCGGCTGCAAATCAGCGTGCAACGTCGCCGATCAAATAACGATCAATCCGGTGTCAAAAAAAGCGGCAGCTTGTATCGATGCTAAACCGGAGCGCGCCAGGGAGGCCTGTTTTGTTCGCCTAACAACGCAGCAGGCGCCGGCAATCAGGGCGTCGATGCCATGGCGTGAAGTAGCGGCTTCGAGGCGGTAACCGAGCCGAAAATGCCGCCCTGGGCCTTGATCATGGCTAGCCCGGCGGCGTGAAATTCAGGAAAATAAGAGCCACAGCAATCCGACAGCACGATGCAGCGGAACCCGCGGTCATTGGCTTCGCGAACAGTCGTATTCACGCACACTTCCGTGGTCACGCCACAAACAAACAGAGTATCGATATCGCGGTTGCGCAGCATGAGTTCCAGATCGGTCTGATAGAAGGCGCCCTTGCCCGGCTTGTCGATGACCGGTTCATCCTTGAGCGGATAGAGTTCCGGAATGATGTCGTGACCGGGTTCGCCACGCACCAAAATGCGTCCCATCGGACCGGGCGCGCCGATGCGACTGGCGGGATCGCCGCGTTCGACTTTGTGCGGCGGTGCATCGGAAAGGTCTGGCCGGTGTCCTTCGCGCGTATGAATGACCAGCATGCCAAGGCGGCGCGCGGCGTCGAGCACCTGCCGGCAAGGTTCAACCGCGGCCTGCAAGCGAGACACGTCGTTACCCAACGCTTCGCCGAAGCCTCCTGGCTCAAGAAAATCACGCTGCATGTCGATGATGACAAGGGCGGCGCGCCCAAGATCAACGGACAACGGCGACGGTTCGGCCTCGAAAGTTACGGTCGGCATTTTGGCCCCCTGACGCTATACCAAGAGACGTGCAAGAACAGGGCCACCGTTTGGGGAAAAGTCAATTCGGCGCTCGGCGAGGCAGTCAAATCGATACGAGGGCCGCCGGGAATGCTTCCGGTTATTGGCGGCCCTTGGCGGCTTTCGCGCTGCATGTAACAATTCACGGGAATCAAAGGCTTAGATGAAAGCTATCGGGAATTCCGGTCGCATGAAGCGCAAATCCAAAATTCGCAAGGCCAAAATTCGGAAGGCAATGACCGCGCGCAGGGTGAAAGCACCGGCGCGCCCATCGCGTGCCAGGAAGCCTGATGCCATCGAAACCCTGGTCGCAGCGAGCGCGCAAACCCTCGCCCTGCCGCTCGATCCGGCCTGGCACGAGGGGGTGGCACGCAATCTGCAATTGCTCTTCACGCACGCGGCACTGGTCGACGCGTTCTCGCTTCCGGACGAAAGCGAGCCTGCCCCGGTGTTCCGTGCTTGAAACTGCCGCCTTCGACTTTTCCTGGAAGACTGCGGCAGATGTTGCCGCCGCATTTAATACTGGCCGCGCCAGTGCGTTGAACATCGTGGAGTCAACGTTCACGCGTATCCGCGCCGGCGATCCGTTGCTCAATTCCTTCACTGCAGTCACCGAGCAACGCGCGCTGACCCGTGCCCGGGCCCTTGACGACGCCCGCGCCCGAGGCGAGCCGGCTCCAGCGCTCGCCGGCGTGCCGTTCGCAGTGAAAAATCTATTCGACATCGCCGGCATCCCGACGCTCGCGGGCTCGAAGATCAACCGCGATGCCACTCCCTCGCCCCGCGACGCGACGCTGATCGAACGGCTGGAAGGTGCCGGCGCCATCCTCGTCGGTGCGTTGAACATGGGCGAATACGCCTATGATTTCACCGGCGAGAATATTCACGACGGTCCGGCACGGAATCCGCACGATCTGCAACGTATGGCTGGCGGATCGTCGAGCGGGTCGGCGGCAGCGGTGGCCGGCGGCCTGGTGCCGCTCGCGCTCGGATCCGACACCAACGGCTCGATCCGTGTGCCTTCCTCGCTCTGCGGCCTGTTCGGGCTCAAACCGACCTACGGAAGGCTCAGCCGCGCGCGCACTTTTCCGTTCGCGGCAAGCTTCGATCACGTCGGCCCGCTGGCGCGCAGTGCCCGCGACCTGGCGCTAGCCTACGATGCCATGCAGGGTTACGACCCGGACGATCCGGTTTGCGCCGATCGCGCTGCGGAGCCGGTTACTCCGCTTCTGGACCGAGGCGCGGAAGGGCTGCGCATCGCCGTCGCCGGCGGGTATTTCAAGTGCCGGACCGCGGAATCGGTCTACGCCGTCGACCGCGTAGCGGACGCGCTCGGCGCCAATCGCGACATCGATATCGCGGAAGCGGAACGCGCGCGGGCAGCAGCCTACATCATCACCGCGAGCGAGGGCGGCAGCCTGCATCTTGACCGGCTGCGCCATCGCGCCCGCGATTTCGATCCGGCTGTGCGCGACCGGCTGATTGCCGGCGCCATGTTTCCGGCTTCGCTGGTGGCGAAGGCGCAGAAATTCCGCCGCTGGTACCGCGGCGAGGTGCTCAAATTGTTTGCGGATGTCGATGCCATTTTGGCTCCCGCAACGCCAAGCACAGCGCCGCTGATCGGGCAGCAGACTTTCATGTTGGGCGACGTCGAACTGCCGGTGCGAGCCAATCTTGGCCTCTACACCCAGCCGATCTCCTTTGTCGGACTTCCGGTCGTGGTCGTCCCCGTGCCGCTAGCGCCTTTGCCGATAGGCGTGCAGGTGATCGCCGCGCCATGGCGCGAAGACGTTGCGCTGCGCATCGCACACGCGCTCGAGGCACGAGGCATCGTGGCGTCGGCGCCGCCAAAAGACTTTTGACCGCACGCAATTGCCGACATCCCTGAAGGAGAACGAGATGGAGATCGACCTGCCGGAGGTCGTTGCCGAAATACGCGCCGAATTCGACCGCTATGAACAGGCGCTGGGCGCCAACGACGTCGCGACGCTCAACACGATGTTTCACCGCGATCCGCGCACCATCCGTTACGGCGGGAACGAAAATCTGTACGGCCATGCTGCGATCGAGGCATTTCGCGTCGCCCGTTCGCCGGCCGGACTGGCACGGACAATATCGAAAACCGTCATCAGCACCTATGGTCGCGACCATGCCGTCGCTTCGACATTGTTTCATCGCGCGAGCGTTCCCGGAAAAGTCGGCCGGCAGATGCAAACTTGGGTTCGCTTTCCAGAAGGCTGGCGCATTGTCGCCGCGCATGTAAGCTTTATCGACGAGCCGGGCAGCAGATAAAGCCCCTCTCCTCTCGGAGAAAGACCACAACGCTCAGGCGGTGACTATTTGCTGCGCCATGAATGCGCGCCAGCCGCCGAAGCTTGAAATGTCGCGCGCGCCGTCGACCGCCTCGGCCTCGACCAAAAAGCCCTTGACCGACCGGCCGTCGTCCAGTTCGAGCGTGCCGATCGACAATGGCCGCGGCACTGCCGCGACAAATCGGCCGAAGGCGCTTTCCGAAAGCGCCCAGACCTCAATCTCGATGGCCGCTCCCGCGCCGTTTTTCACACGCAGCAAGCCCGGCTTCGGCGGCTGCGTACCCGGAAGCGCGTAAAGCCTGTAATGCGGCGCAGTCGCGCCGCGTTCGATCAGGCGCGCGCCCAGGGCGAGCAATTCACGGTTGAGCGGCATGCCGGACAGATGAGCGCCGACCACGGCGAGCGGAATTTCGCCCGCCGCCGGCGCGGCCGGCCGCCGCGGCAGTGGCGGCTGCGGGTATTTGAGCGCGCCGAGCGGCAATCCTGTCGCTGCGTGAAATTCGCGGCCGATCGCCGCCAGCGCCACGTCTTCGCCCGCGCGCGCCAGCAGCGTTATGCCAAATGGCGTGCCATCAGCACGCATCGCCGACGGCACGGCGAGCCCGCACATGTCGAGTAGATTGACGAAGTTGGTGTAGGTGCCGAGCCGGCTGTTGAGCCCGATCGGGTCGGCGAGCACCTGCTCGATCGTGTAAATCGTCGGCGCCGTCGGCAGCACCAGCGCATCGACGTTGTGAAAGGTTCGGTCGCAGATGCGCTGCAAGTCCTCAAGCTGATAGAAAGCGGCGAACGCGTCGGCGGCCGTGCCATGCGCGCCGGCGAGAATGATTTGCCGTGTGACCGGATGCAGGGATTCCGGCGCGGAAGCGATGAGAGCGCGTGCGGTGAGGTAGCGCTCGGCGACCCACGGCCCTTCGTATAGCAATCGTGCCGCGGCGTAGAATGGTTCGATGTCGACCTCGACGATTTTTACGCCCATGTCGGTGAAGCGCGCCAGCGCGGCCTCATAGAGCGCCTCCGACACGCGATCGCCGAAGAACAGGCGTTGACCGGGTAAGGGGGTGCCGAGTCTCAAGCCTTCCGGCATCGGCCCAGCCGCGCGCACCGGCCGCGGACCTGAACTCACATCGCCGGCGTCGGGAGCTGAAATCACTTCCAACGTCGCCAACGCATCGTCGACCGTCAGCGCGAAGACCGACACGCAGTCGAGCGTACGGCAGGCCGGCACGACTCCCACCGTGGGAACAAGGCCGCGGCTTGGCTTTAGCCCGACGATGTTACCGAACGCCGCCGGCACGCGGCCCGAACCGGCAGTGTCGGTGCCGAGAGCAAGCGGCGTCAAGCCGGCTCCGACCGCGAGCGCCGAACCGGTGCTCGATCCGCCGGGAATGAGCTTCGGATCGAACAGGTTACGGCCAATTCCATAAGGCGTGCGCACGCCAACGAGGCCGGTTGCAAACTGATCGAGATTGGTTTTGCCGAGAATGAGCGCTCCGGCTTCGCGAAGCCGCGCAACCACGGCAGCGTCGCGGTTCGGACGATAGCTGTAAGCCGGACACGCCGCGGTCGTCGGCAAACCCTTGACGTCGATATTGTCCTTTACCGAAACCGGAATGCCGTAGAGCGGACGCGTCTTCTCTCCGGGCTTCCCGAGCGACCGCGCTTCGGCCAGAACTTCGGCCTCTTCGCGCAGGGCAATGAAAATCGCCGGATCGTTGTGGGCGCGGATGCGCGCGAAGCTCCGCGCGACAATGTCCTCGGGCTTGATCGCGCCGCCGCGATAAGCGTCAAGGATTTCGGCAACCGTCTCGGTCAAGCAAAACTCCAGCTTTGCACGATCAGCCCCCTGTCAGGCACGATCATCCCCTGACGCGACGAGCCTTCGCCTTCTTTGTGCCAAATCCGGGCCAATTCGCAATGGCCATGGCACATGGCGTAAGTCCGCGCCACCTCAGCGAAATCACCCGTCTGGTTGCACCCGGCCGGCGAGCCACCTATATTCTTTGGGCTTTTCAGTCATCGCTGATGACTAAGTGGCTTCGCCCGGACGGGCGGGCGGAGCACAGAGGAGATTTGCATATGGGTATCGCCCCCTTGATGCCAAAAGCAACCGCGGTGTGGCTGGTTGAGAACACCTCTCTGTCGTTCGACCAGATCGCCCAGTTCTGCAACCTGCATCCGCTCGAGGTGAAGGCGATCGCCGACGGCGACGCTGCGCAGGGAATCAAGGGACTCGACCCGGTCCTGACCGGACAACTGACTCGCGAACAGATCGCCGATGCGGAAGCCAATCCGGATCACAAGCTGCATATTGCGGACCCCAAAGTCCGCCTGCCCGAGGCGAAGCAGAAGAAGGGTCCGCGCTACACGCCGGTGTCGCGCCGTCAGGATCGGCCCAACGCCATTCTCTGGCTGGTGCGCAACCATCCGGAACTCAAGGACAGCCAGATCATGCGGCTCGTCGGCACGACCAAGTCGACCATCCAGGCGATCCGCGAACGGACGCACTGGAACTCCGCAAACCTGACACCGCTCGATCCGGTCACGCTCGGCCTTTGTTCGCAGATCGACCTCGATCTCGAAGTCCAGCGCGCGGCGAAGGAAAAGCCGGTCCCGACCGAGGCGCAGGGCGCCACGCTCCTTCCCGCTTCGGTTACAACGGCACCGAAAGCGGAGCCCGAGGAACAGGAACCGGCTGCCGCGAAGAAAGCCGACGACCTCAATGTCGAGGCGGTGTTCGCCAAGCTCAAGCAGCTTGGCGGCAAGAGCGAGTAGACAGCGCCCTCTTCGCTTCGTCCGGCGCCGGCACGAGCGCCGGCGATATTTAGCAGCTACCGCCTGCGCTCGCGATGGCCCGCGAACTTAGTTCATCATCTCGTCGCCGGGCATGATGCCCCAGAGGTTGGACGCCGACGGGTCCTTCTCCCACACTTTCGGGCGTTGCGGAGCATCGCGGTGCCATGGCCGCGGCTCGAAGTAGCCCAGCTCCTCGTTCATGCGGTCGAGCTCGGCGAAGGTTTCGGTGATCAGGCCGTTGGGCCCGCGATGGTAAGCGAAAAGATTGTGGCCGATGCCGTGCCGACCCGGCCCCCAAAGAAGCTTGTAGCCGTTGAGGCTGAGGAAGTCGCAGGCCTCGTGCATATGGGCCCAATCACGCAGCTCGAACGCGGTGTGAAAGTGGCGATTTGAACCGGTCTGCATCAGGTTGATGGTGTGATGGTCGGGCCCGCAACGCAGGAACGAGAAGAAATCCGCCATCCAGTCGGATTCACGGAAGCCGAGCACGTCGCAGTAAAACTTGGTGACCTGTTTGACGTCGGTGACATGGAAAGCGACATGGCCAAGCTTGTACGGCACGATGCCTTTTCTTTGAAATTTCTGATGTGCGAAAGCGTCGCGCTTGAACACTTCCATGGTCGTGCCCTTCGGATCGGCAAAGGCGACCATTTCCGAGATCGAGGGTTCGGGATCCTTCTTGCGCTGGGTTTTGACGCCGTGCCCGGCGACCTGTTTTTCGAAGTCGGCGAGGCTGGTGTCGGGCGGAATCTGGAAACCAAGGCTCACGCATTGCGCATTCGCACCGCGGCGTAGCACCACCGAATGATGATCGACGGTTGAAGCGAGATACACCGCGTCTTTTTCCTTGGCGACGAGCGTCAGTCCCAAGATCTCGGTGTAATACTCGGTCTGCTTGTCGAGATCGGGCGTTTCATATGTAGCGTGGGCGATCTTGTTGACGCGGATCATTCGGACTCTCCTTTATCAATTGCACCCGTTCCCTGGTGAGTACGGGCTTTTTCGGAACTCTCTCGTGGCAGCGAACTGATTACGTCGATCATGGCAGCACCATCGCAGTCGCTCAGTCCCATCGCCACAAATCGATCGAACAGCTCGGCCGTGCGGTCCAGCAGCGGCGTCGCCACGCCGACACTGTCGGCAAACTCGCCGATCATCTCTATGTAATGCTGCAAGCCGGGAATCGGCCCTTGCAACGGCTTGAAACGTCGCTCCGCCATCCACGGCGCACGAATACCGAACTGGGTCGAGCCGCCGCTGCCGCTCGCGATCGCCTTGATCATCAGTTCGACATCGACGCCGGCTTTGACACCGAGTGCCATCGCCTCCGCGGTAGCGGCGATATGAATCGAAACCAGCAGATTGTTGATGAGCTTGACCCGGCTCGCCGCGCCAAACGCGCCGAAATAAATGCAGGAATCGGCAAAGCTTGCGACCACGGGCTCAAGTCTCTTGCAGGCCCCAGCGTCGCCGGCGAGAAAGACGACGCCCTTGCGCGCCAACACCATCCCCGGCGTCCCGGCAACTTCACCGTCGATAAAGAAGGCGCCCTTCTGCGCCAGCGGCGCAATCTGTTTCGCCTTGATCGAAACCGGATACGAACCCAGTTCGACTACAATCTGACCAGGCCGCGCCGAATGCACGAGCCCTTCAGGACCTTGCACGACTTCTTCGAGGGCCTCATCAGACGGCAGGCAGGAAAAAACGATGTCGGCCTGGGCGCCGACTTCAGCGGCCGAGTGGGCCGCCACGCCGCCGAGCTTTTCGAATTCGTGGAGCGAACTTCGACGATAGCCGACGACGCGATAGCCGCCTTTTATGAGGTTCGCCGAGATCGGCATGCCGATCTTACCTACGCCGACGAAGCCAACAGTCTCCATGTCCGCTTCCTTACGCCACTTCGACCGACTGATCGGAAAGATTGACGCGCAAGCCGAGCGTCCCCTCCATGATCGTCCATTCTTTGAGTTCGTAAGTGCGAAGCCCGTTGACGACGAACGGATCGGCGTCGGCCAGCGCCCGCGCCTCGCCCGCGCTCGCGGCGCGCAGAACAGTCAGCCCGGCGCCGCTCGGCGGTCCGCCGCCGTCGCTGAGCGGCCCGGACGCGAACAAGACGCCGCGCTTTTCAAGCCCGATCATGTATTCGAGATGTGCAGGCAAGAGAGCCTTCAACTTGTCGGGTGTCGGCGACGGGTGCGAAAGGACGGCGAAGAATTTCCGCCGCAGCATCTTCTGCGTAAGCTCGGCAATGCGCTCATCGACGTTCATGACGAGCCGCTTCCTCCCTGGCATGACATGGTTTTACAACGTCGCCAGCCGTTCCGACGCAATATGTCACCATCGGTTTTTTGGCAACAGGAGTGCCCTCATGGAAGTAAGGATAGCCGCGAAAACGCGGCTATCCCGGTTTACAAGCGTATCGGAGCGAAAGAACAGGGCTCCGCCTACAGCGGCGATGCGTCACCGTAGATACGAATGTCGGCGATCTTGTCGCCGTGACGCCGCAGCACGGTACAGAACTTGATCGCGACCAGACTGTCGTCGAGGCGGGTATATTGCACGATGGCTTCAGCGACGCCGACCTTGCCATCGTGGATTGACCAGGCGCCGGTCATGCTGTGCGACAAGCCCTTGATGCTGCCCCACAGATGGCCGATGGCGGCTTTGTAGCCCTCCTTGCCGTGCACGGTCGGATGGTTCGCGAACGTCAACGTCGTGTCGTCGGTATGTTGGGAAAGCGTCCGTTCCATATCCATGGCATCGACGGCGCGGTAATAGTCGTAAATCCACTTGACGTCGCCGGACGTGTCGGTCGGTTGCTTGGGCGGCAGGTGCTCGCGGCCCTTTTCGTCCACGGTACGCCGCACCGCTGCAAGCGTCGAGGCGACGGCGTTCAGATAGGCGCTTTCCATGGGCGAAAAGTGCGCCTTCTCGGCATCGCTGCCCTCCGGAACGCCATCCTTTTTCAGACTGAAGGCGAAGGTCAGCGTGAGGTTGCCGCTGGCGTCCTCACCGATGATGTTCTCGATGCGGCCGAGTTCCGAGCCGCGGATCCGCTCGAAGATCACGCGCTGCTCCGGCTCGAACGTCACCTTTTCACGAAGCGGCACCTCCTTGAGCATGATGTCGCGGACGAGCCAACCGTCACCCTGCTCCACCACATCGCACTTTTTCATTTCCGGCACGTATGGCAACGCATTGTTGGCCTTCATCATCAGGCCAGTCCAGACGTCGTGCCGGCTCAGAAACGACTTTTTTGGTTCGTTTACGGGAACCGTTCGGCTTAGCTGATACATCACACCCTCCCTTTCAGGCCCACTTCTTGTGCGCCATTTTCTTCGGACCGTATCACTCTCCGATACGTAATGGCAGGGTCTCCCGCCGAGTGAAACTGCGCCTATTGACCGCGCGGCAGGCCCGATCCCATTATTTTCCAAAATTTGTATTTTGTGGATATTGCGCTGTCAAGGGAATCGCTTGTGAAGGCGCCGACACGGGCCAGAACCGGCGGCCGTGCCTGGCACCGTATGACATTTTGGTCATTGCCGCGTCTCCGTGACTTGCAGCTTGGAAAGGTCTTGGAATTAAGCCGGTCTAAATTCTGCAGACCCTGTCCGGCGGCCGAGTTCCAATTTATCAGTCGCCGACCAGCTCATTGCGCCGCCGCTCCAACTCCGCCGCGTAGCGGCGGAGCGCGTAGGCCTCGGTGAGAAGCCCGATCACGCGGCGGTCAGGGTAGGAATCGACGACGGCCAAGGCTTCCGCTTCGGCACGGTCGAATGCAAGTACCGCTTCCTTGATCGCCATGCCGGGCAACAACATGTCGTCACGGGAGCGCAAAAACGCCGTGATCAACTGTTCAGGCGAAGCCTCCGCCGCATGCGCATCCGCTGCAGCGACCATCCCGGTGTAGCGGCCCTGACTATCGACGGCTATGACGTGTGCCGGCGAGCCGAGCGGAAAAGCTTCACGAAAGGCGGCGACAGTGGTCGCCGCCGGGACCGTCCGAACGTCATGGCGCATCATTTTGGTGACGGTCAGGTCACGCATCCAGCCCACGTCGGCAGCGCTGCGGATCGTCTCGCCGCGCAAATGAAAGCGCCAGGTCGCGAAAGAATAGCCGAACGCCTCGCGCGTCACCTGCGACGAGATGATTACTGCGATCAACACCGCCGTCGTCAGCCACAGGTCGCCGGTTGTTTCCAGTGCGATGAAGGTCATGGTCAAAGGCCCGCCGATGATAGCGGCCGAAAGCCCGCTCATGCCGATCACGGCATAGGCATTGGTGTCGAAATGCCAGCCCGGCAAAACCGTCGCCAGCGCAACCGCCAACAGGTGTCCGCCGAGGGCGCCCATCAGCAATGACGAAAAGAACAGTCCGCCACGGAATCCGGATCCCAGTGAGATGATCGACGCCGCTATTTTCAGAACAAACAGCAGCGCCACGGTCCAGAGCGAAAGTTGCAGCATTCCGGAAAATTGCAACGCACCGTGGCCGGACGACATGACCTGCGGGGCCACCATCGCCATGAGGCCAACGAGAAGTCCGCCAATACCGGTGCGCAGGACCGGCCGAAGCTTGAAGCGAACAAACAATGCTTCGCACAATGCTACGCCACGCATCGTCAAAATTCCGATTGCGGCGCTGAACACGCCGATCGCGGCGGAGATGACGAGATCATGGGGTGCGACAGTCATCAGCCTCGGGGCGACGATTCCGACTTCCGTCGCGGCAAGCGCGTGCGCGACCAGGTACCCGATCAGGGCCGAAACGGCGACCGGCGCGAGACTATTTGGCGAATAGCCCCCGATGATTAGTTCGAAGCCGTAAAAGGCGCCGGCGAGTGGCGCGCCAAACGCGCCGGCGATTCCGCCGGCGGCGCCGCAGCCGACGAGAATGCGCAGGTCGGCACGCCTCAATCGGAACGCCATGCCGAGACGCGAGGCAACGCCACCGGCGAATTGGGTATAGCCGGCCTCCTGGCCGACCGAGGCGCCGACACCGCTTGACCAAACCGTTTCCGCTGCGACGATGATGCTGCCCAGGAGCGACATGCGGCCGCCATGCAGTGCATTTGCTTCGATTGGGTCGATCTCCCGTTCCGGCCGCCAGCGTGTGATCAGTTCGCGGGCGATGCCGAAGGCGATTCCTCCGGCCAGCGGCACCGAGATCGCAAGGATGGGGTCGAGGTGCGCCAAGCCGGACAGCCGCACTCCCGGCCCCAGTTGGAAGAATACCCGGTGGAGAACATCCACCCCCTTCCCCATGGCGAACACGATCAGGCCAGCGGCCACGCCGACAGGCATCGCGAGCACAATCAGGCTCAATTCACGGGCCCGGACGAGCGCCCGGAGCCGCCGCGGTATTTCCAACCCACTGACAAGTCTATCGATCATCGATCACCACAATACGGTTTGCGTCGGCGGCCTTATCTCCAGGCCGCCTAGATGGCCACTCGGTCAGGTCACGGATTAACAGGTGCCTCGGGCGGTAATCCGTCGTGCCTCCTCGCTCCGACGGCCATCCGCGGATTGGTAGTTGGAACTCTTCATTGCACAAAACGTTAACAAGAATGACTGCGCCGGGGACACCTTGTCATGGTTCAAAACCCACCCGGCGGCGATATGGATTCGGGACGGCTGCTGGCGTGAGCATTGCCGGCGCCCCGGCGGGGGCAGCGTTGCGGATTGGACTTGAGTAACTCGCAAGATGGCGTTGCCGACGGATCCGTCCGCACAGAGCGGTTACTGCCTCAACAAGCCCGAGAACTCAATTGTGCTGTCCTGCGCGGCCGGACCGACGTCCCCAACAACGCCACACTTTGAGCCGAGGCCATTACCGGCACTGCAGACGCCGTCGTGTCGCTCAAATCGGCCCTCATTGACCCCGCCTTCGAATGTTGTTTGGTTTTCCGGACCGGAGTAACAGCCGGATTTGTCAGTTTCCTCATTGCGGCCGTTGTCATTTGTCAAACTATTGATCGGATATGAACGTGCAAAGCCGAGAACACGTCGCCAATCTCGATATGGAAATCGCAACGACCACGCTCACGTCCGACTTGCGCCGGTGTGCGATTCTGCTCGATATCGACGGCACCATTCTTGATATCGCACCAACCCCGTCGGAAGTCTGGGTACCGCCGCCGCTGCGCGAGACGATCGCACGCCTGCAGGACCTGACCGGCGGCGCGCTGGCCCTGGTGAGCGGCCGCCTCCTCAAGGACATCGACCTGATTTTCGCGCCGTTGCAGCTCGCAGCCATCGGTGGCCACGGCGCCGAGCTCCGGCCCGTGCCCGGTACCCGGCCGCAAATCCGCACCGGATTGCTGACCGCGGAATTGAAACGCAATCTCGCCGCCCTGACCCGGCTCGGGCCCGGCATCCTCGTCGAGGACAAGGGTTACTCGCTCGCCCTGCACTATCGGCTTGCCCTCGATCTCGGCGCGGCGCTCCGCGCCGAGGTTGCGGAGGTCTGCGCGCGATGCCCCGAGGCTGCCGTCGATATCCTGCCGGGCAAGGCGGTCGTCGAAATCAAACCAGCGCGGATCAACAAGGCGATGGCAGTACGCGAATTGATGAAATACCAGCCATTCGCCGGGCGGCATCCCATTTTTATCGGCGACGACGTCACCGACGAGCCGGTGTTCGGTGTCATTCCGGAATTCGGAGGTCTAGGCTTTTCCGTTGGCCGCGTTGCCACCGGCGTGAACGGTCACTTCGACAAGCCAGAAGACGTGCGTTCGTGGCTGGCGCGAATCGTGGCCGACCGCGGAGACGCTGCGGAATGAAAGACCATGGGCTGGATCTTGCCGTCATCGGCAACGGAAGGACGGCTGCATTGGTTGATCCTTGTTCGCGGATAGTCTGGTGGTGCTATCCGCGCTTTGACGGCGATCCGATCTTTTGCCGGCTGATAGCCGGCAAGGAGGAGAAGGGTTTCTCCGACGTCGTGCTCGACGATATGGCGGAGTTTCAATCCGAATACGTTCGCAATACGGCGATCGTTTCCACCATCCTGACCGATCACCAGGGCGGCAAAGTCAAGATTACCGACTTTGTGCCGCGCTTCCGGCAGTTCGGCCGCGTGTTTCGCCCGCCGCAGATCTTTCGCATTGTCGAGCCGATTTCCGGTCTGCCGCGCATCACAATCCGGATGCGGCCGACCAGCGACTACGGAAAACCGCTGCCGCAGCGGTCGCTCGGCAGCAATCACATCCGCTATTTCAACGAAGGCGTTGTGATCCGCCTGACGACGGACGCACCGCTGTCGCTGATCGACGGCGAAGCACCCTTTGTACTCACGCGTCCGCTGCACCTGGTGTTCGGTCCGGACGAACCGTTCACCGGCGATCTGCAATCGACTTGCCGGGAATTTACCGACCGCACCCGCGATTACTGGATGGAATGGGTGCGGCGGCTGTCGATCTCCTACGATTGGCAGGAGGCCATCATCCGCGCGGCCATCACTCTAAAGCTCAGCAATTTCGAGGAAACCGGGGGCATCATCGCGGCGCATACAACCTCCATCCCCGAGGCGCCGGGCTCCGGCCGTACCTGGGACTATCGCTATTGCTGGCTGCGCGATGCCTATTTCGTCGTGCAGGCCCTCAACCGCATCGGCGCAACGCGGACCATGGAGGAGTTCATCTCTTTCACGATCTCGATCGCGTCGAAGCCAGACCAGGAACTGCGCCCGCTCTACAGCGTCGTACCAACAAGCGATGTGGAAGAGCGGACCGCGCCCAATCTTGAGGGCTATCGCGGCGACGGTCCGGTACGGATCGGCAATGCCGCGGTCGATCAGGCGCAGCACGATACTTATGGCAGCGTCATTCTCGCGGCCATGCCGATGTTCTTCGATCGCCGCCTGCCGCGACCCGGCGACGACGGATTGTTTCGTCTCCTGGAAACGCTGGGCCACCGCGCGGCGAAAAAGGCGCTGGAGCCTGACGCTGGCATTTGGGAATACCGCGGACGGCAGCGCATCCACACCCACTCGGTGGCGATGTGCTGGGCCGGCTGTCAGCGGCTCTCAGCAATCGCTACGCGCATCGGCCTGAACGATCGCGCCGAATACTGGAATTCGGTCGCCGAGCCGATCCACGGGGCGCTGCTTGAACGCGCCTGGAATGAAAAGCGCGGCGCTTTCACCGCGGCGTTCGGATCGGACGATCTCGACGCCAGCGTTCTTCTCCTTCCCGACCTGGGCGTGGTGGAGGTGGACGACCCGCGTTTTGTCTCGACGGTTGCGGCGATGGAACGCGAGCTGGTGCGCGAAAAACATGTCATGCGCTATGCCGGCGCCGACGATTTCGGGCTGCCAATGACCGCATTTTGGATCTGCCGCTTCTGGCTGATCGACGCATTATGGTCGCTGCAGCGCCGCGAGGCCGCGCGCGACTTGTTCATCGACGCGCTCAGCCACCGCAATCGCTACGGGCTGCTCTCGGAAGATGTCGATCCGCGGAGCGGCGAGCTTTGGGGCAATTTCCCGCAGACCTATTCGATGGCGGGACTCATTCTCTCGGCGATGCGCCTGTCGCGAAGCTGGGAAGACCGCTACTGGCGTGGCTGAGCGTTACCCTGCCATCCGACCACGCGCCGTACCGCCATCGCGACTTTTTCCGCGGACGGCGTGATCGCGTCTTCAAGCGGCTTTGAAAACGGCGTCGGCACGTCGGGCCGGGTGACGCGCGCGATTGGCGCGCGGAGGAACTCGAACCCGTCTTCGGCGACGGTGGCGGCAACCTCGGCAGCGACCCCGCAGCTCAAATTCGTTTCGTCGACAACCACAAGCCGCCCGGTCCGCCGCACCGAATCGATGAGCGCGGCGCGGTCGAACGGAACCAGCGTGCGAAGGTCGAGCACTTCGGCCTCGATACCCTCGGCTGCGAGCTTTTGGGCAGCCGCCAACGCGGCGTGTACGACGAACGACGTCGCAACTATCGTCACGTCGCGCCCTGCCCGCTTGATGTCGGCTTTGCCGAACGGCAGCGAATAGTCGCCCTCGGGGACGTCACCCTCGATGTCCATCAGGCGCGCATGATTGATGAAGACGGTGGGATTGTTGCTTTTGATGGCGCTTCGCAGCAAGCCCTTCACGTCGTAAGGGCTCGACGGCAGCACGATCTCGAGCCCGGCCGCGTTCCACAACATCGCCTGCGGGCTGTGGCTGTGCTGGGCGGCGCCGCCGCCGCGCAGGCCGTGAAGCATGTGGTAGACGACAGGAACGCGCAGTTGCCCGCCGGACATATAGCGCGCAACCGCCGCCTCATTGACCAGCGGCGACCACCCGACATAACTGAAACTCCCGGTGCCGAGATCGACGAACGGCCGCGCCCCGGCCATTGCCGCGCCGGCGCCCAGACTGACGAGCGCTGCCTCGGAGGTCGGCGGGTCATAAAGCCGATCGGGAAACTCCGCGCGGATCGCGTCCATTAGCGCACGCTTCGGCCCAAGCCCGAGTACGTAGCTTCCGACCAGGCTCACATGCGGATCGGCGGCGAGGCTGATGCGAAGCGCTTCAATGATCGCGGCGGCGTAGCTTATTCGTCGCATCGGGCGGCTCAGGCGAACACGTCGGTGAACGCCGTTTCGGGCGCGGCCATCGGGCTTTCGATCGCAAACGACACGGCCGCAGCCACGCGCTCGCGCGCCGCCCGATCGCGCGCCTTCAACTGATCCACGTCCGCAAATTCCTGCGCGACGATCGCGCGCGCCGCCCGCAGCAGCGGATCGTGGTCGCGAACCCAGCCGGAATGCTGCCCGGCAATCAGCGCAGGATTCCAGGCCTGATCGAGGTCGAATGTCGTTGCCAGTTCCGGCCACAACGGGCTGCTGCCGGGCCACCGCAGCGTGACCGCCTCGATGAATGCCGGCCCATTGCCGGCGCGGCAGCGCTGCACTGCGTCCTTCGCGGCGGCGTATACGGCGGCCGCATCGGCGCCATCGACCTTGACTGCATGAATGCCGTAGGCGGCCGGCAGCCGAGTAAAGCTCTCCACCGCCGTGATGGCGGTCGGATAGCCGCCTTCTTGCGGGCCCATGGCGCCGGCCGAATTATTTTCGCAGACATAGACCACCGGCAGCTTCCACATCGCGGCCAGGTTGAAAAACTCAAGCACGAGCCCCTCTTCGAGCGATCCGTCGCCGAAAAATCCCACCGCAACATGCGGTTCGCGCTTTACCTTGAGGCCGTAAGCGGCTCCGGTGGCAAGGCCGGCGCAACCGCCAACGATCGCCGAGGTCGAGAGAAAGCCGCGCGAGGGGTCGGAAATGTGCAGCGTACCGCTGCGGCCGCCGTTGAACCCCGTCGCGCGCCCGAGAATTTCGGCCATCGCGCGCCCCGGATCGCTGCCGCGGCCGACGATGTGGCCGTGATTTCGATGGGTTGTGCAGATGAGGTCCTTGTCGCCGAGCGACTCGAGCACGCCGGCGCCGGTCGCCTCCTGCCCGATATAGATGTGATAATGGCTCGCGAAGCGCCCCTCACTGTAGAGGCGGATAACAGCCTCCTCGAAGTGACGCATCACCAGCATCCGCTCAAAAATCGAGAGGCTCGTTGCGCGATCGAGTAGCGCACCCGTCATCTGGTCGTCACCTCGCCGCCACCGCCGACTTTAAGAGCGGATAGTGTGCCGGTTTTGCGGGGATGGACAAGTCTTCGCAGCGACTCGTGCGGCACGCGTCTGCTCCAGTTGCTGACGTCCGGCTGATCGCGTCTCGATCCATCTCACGAGCGCGCGCACGAGCCGGCGCGACGACTTGCGGACGCGCGGCCGTAACATTCGCGTAACCAAATTGACGCGCACGCACCAAAAAATTTCGGTCACGGCAAAAAAAGTCTTGCATCGCTCGACTAATCCGCTTATGTGCCGACCGCCCAATTTCGCACGTGCCTGTGGCCGCGTGCCGGTTGGTGGGCATCCGGACAAGAGGCCGGACAGCCGCCCGGAGCAGACGCCGAGAAAAACTCCCCAAGAGTTTTCGCGGCTGAGAGCTCCGAACCACTTAACCGGCAGCCGGAGGCGAAACCGGCGCACCCCGCGCTCAACGGGGGACGCGGCTTAAAGCAACGACGGAGCGGGCTTCTCTGGTCTCGTCGGCCCTCCAAAGGTCGGCACCGCAGAGGCTTGTCCATCCTTGCCGGCCGTGCGGAACGGGTTTTCCCGCTCCAAGCCAAGGCAGCATCTTCGGGTGTAGAGCCCGTCGCCTGAGTCCGCGTCTCCACCGCGCGGCAAGGCGCCGACCCTCACCCGCTGACGCCGGGCGAATCGCTTTCGCCCGTATTTCAATCCGAGCCGCGAGGCTCATTGAACCTGGTGAGGAGAGCGCCAATGAACACGCGCATCCGCGACTTTTTGCGCAACCGTCAGGACGACGGGCCCTGCCTCGTCGTCGATCTCGATGTCGTCCGCGAGAACTATCTCGGCTTCGCCAAGGCGCTGCCCGATACGCGCGTTTTCTACGCCGTGAAGGCCAACCCGGCGCCGGAAGTGTTGTCGCTGCTTGCCGGCCTCGGCTCCTGCTTCGACACCGCCTCGGTCCCCGAGATCGAGATGGCGCTCGCCGCGGGTGCCACCGCCGACCGCATCTCCTTCGGCAACACGATCAAGAAAGAGCGCGACGTCGCCCGGGCCTACGCGCTCGGCGTGCGCCTCTTCGCGGTCGATTGCCAGGCCGAGGTGGAGAAAATCGCGCGCTCGGCACCGGGCAGCCGCGTCTTCTGCCGCATCCTCTCCGACTGCGTCGGGGCGGAGTGGCCGCTGTCGCGCAAATTCGGCTGCGAGCCCGCCATGGCGGTTGATGTCCTCGAGCATGCGCACCGGCTCGGTCTCGAAGCCTATGGCATCTCGTTCCACGTCGGCTCGCAGCAGCGCAACCCGCATGCCTGGGATCGTGCGCTGGCGTCCGCCGCCGCGGTGTTCCGCGACTGCGGCGAGCGCGGCATGAACTTGTCGATGGTCAACTTGGGCGGCGGTTTCCCGACCAAGTATCTCAAGAACGTGCCGACGGTGAAAACCTACGGCGCGGCGATCTTCCGGGCATTGCGGCGTCATTTCGGCAACCGCATCCCGGAGACCATCGTCGAACCGGGCCGTGGCATGGTCGGCAACGCCGGCGTCATCGAGGCCGAGGTCGTCCTCGTCTCGAAGAAAAGCGAAAACGACGACGTGCGCTGGGTCTATCTCGACATCGGCAAGTTCGGCGGTCTCGCCGAGACGATGGACGAGTCGATCCGGTACCCGATCCGTACGTCGCGCGCCGGCGAGGTCGGTCCCTGCGTGCTGGCCGGGCCGACCTGCGATTCGGCTGACGTGCTGTACGAGAAGGTTCCGTATCCGCTGCCGGTGAGCCTGGAGATCGGCGACAAAGTGCTGATCGAGGGAACCGGCGCCTATACGGCGACTTACTCGGCCGTGGCCTTCAACGGTTTTCCGCCGCTGAAGACGTTCCACATCTGAGTTGCCGTCTGACCTCGTCGGGAGCCGGCTGCGGCCGGCTCCCACCATCAACCCTCCTCGAACTGACGCCGCCGCGCGAGCGCGGAAGGAGTGTGTCATGGTCACAATTCGTAACGAAGTTTTCGGCGATATCGATGCGCGCGAGGATTTGCTCGATCGCGTCTGGGGTGCTGCACGCTTCCAGAAGACCGCGGAGCGACTGCGCGAGGGTCGCTGCCCGGCGGACGGGCTTTCGCTGGTCGCTGAACACGACGGCGACGTCGTTGGTTCAGTCCAGGTCTGGCACGTCTGCGCCGGGCCGGGCCGGCCGGCCTTGCTGCTCGGCCCCCTTGCCGTCGACGAGGCATGGCGTTGCCGCGGGATCGGTAGCGCCTTGATGCGGCGCGCCGTTTCGGCGGCGCGGCGGCGCAAGCATCGTGCCGTGCTCCTGGTCGGCGACGCCGACTATTACGGGCGCTTCGGTTTCTTCGCGGAAAAGACCGGCACGCTGTGGCTGCCCGGCCCCTACGATCGCGACCGCCTGCTCGGATGCGAACTCGTACCGGGAGCGCTCGATGGCGCACGCGGTCTCGTTACCGCGACCGGCCGTATCGCCCCGACGCCGAGCCTCGATGCGCTCATCGCGCACCTCGACCGTCATGACGCACGTCACGCGGCTTGACTATCACTCGAATATTGGGAACGACGAACATGAACGCCATGACCAAAGCAACCACCGCCTGGCCCCTGCACGCGCGCTTCGACGGTCCGATCGTCATGATCGGATTCGGTTCGATCGGCAGAGGAACGCTGCCGCTCATCGAGCGCCACATCGGGTTCGATCGTAACAAATTCGTCGTGATCGCGCCCGAGGATCAGGATCGGCGGCTGTTGGACGAGCGCAAGCTCCGTTTCATCCAGGCGGCGATCACCAAGCAGAATTACCGCGACGTGCTCGCGCCACTCCTCACCGAAGGACCGGGCCGCGGCATGATCGTTAATCTTTCGGTCGACACCTCGTCGGTCGAGCTGATGGCGTTCGCCAAGGATATCGACGCCTTCTACATCGATACCGTGGTCGAGCCATGGCCGGGACTTTATACCGATCGCAATCTGTCGATCTCGGCGCGCTCGAACTACGCGCTGCGCGAGAGCCTGCTCGATTTGCGCCGTCGCCGGCCGGGCGGCGTCACCGCCGTGAGCTGCTGCGGCGCCAATCCCGGAATGGTGTCGTGGTTCGTCAAGCAGGCGCTGGTCGACGTCGCCACCGAACTCGGCCTCACCTTCGACGAGCCGAAGACGCGCGAGGAGTGGGGGCGGCTGATGCAGCGCGCCGGCGTCAAAGGCATCCACATCGCCGAGCGCGACACCCAGCGCGCACGCGATCCGAAGCCGCGCGGCGTGTTCGTCAATACCTGGTCGGTCGAGGGCTTTTGCTCCGAAGGCTTGCAGCCTGCGGAGTTGGGCTGGGGCACGCACGAAAAGAAGATGCCGGCGAACGGTCGACGGCATGAGTTCGGCTGCGATGCCGCCATCTATCTGACTCAACCGGGCGCCGCGACCCGCGTGCGCTCGTGGACGCCGACCGCACAGGCGCAGCACGCCTTCATGATCACCCACAACGAGGCGATCTCGATTGCGGACTACTTCACGCTGCGCGAAGGCGACGAGGCGGTCTTCCGGCCGACCTGCCACTATGCCTATCATCCGTGTGACGACGCCGTGTTGTCGCTGCACGAGATGGCGGGAGCGGCATGGCGGCAGCAGCCGGAATGGAAGATCCTGGACGAGCGGGACATCGTCGACGGCATCGATGAACTTGGCGTTCTGCTCTACGGTCACGCCAGGAACGCCTATTGGTATGGATCGCAGCTCTCCGTCGAGGAGACGCGGGAACTCGCGCCCTATCAGAACGCGACCGGAATGCAGGTCACCTCGGCCGTGCTCGCCGGCATCGTCTGGATGCTGGAAAATCCCGATCGCGGCATCGTCGAGGCCGACGAAATGGATTTCCGGCGCTGTCTTGAAGTCCAACGGCCCTATCTCGGGCCGGTCATCGGGCGTTATACCGAATGGACGCCCGCCGACGGCCGCGGCGTGCTCTTCCCCGAGAGCATCGATCGCGACGACCCCTGGCAGTTCAGCAACGTCCTGGTGCGCTGAACATTTCACGGAGCGCCCCCGGCGCTCCGTGAAAAAACGGGCTGGTACGGTCCAAGGCTTAGACAATCAACGTTGGCCCGGAGTCTGAAAACCCGCGCCGGGGCGAAACGATTTGGCCATTCGCACCACGATCGGATCGTATTTCTGCTTCAGGGCGGCCGGATACGACATGACAAACCCTTCGGTCATCTCCTTGCCGTGGGACAGGATGTGGCGCTCATAAAATATCCGGTCGGCGCCCTTCGTGCCGGAAATGACGAACCAGTTGTCGCCGTGGGCCTGGTAGGTCACGACGGCGCCGGCATCCAGGTTCTTCACGATGAACTCCCGAAAGCCTGCAAGATCGAAGTCGAGCGCGTTGTATGACGCGAAAACCGAAAAATCCGCGCCATCCGCGCTTTTGAATTTCAGGCCGTCATTGTTGTCTGGTGGCGTTCCTGGCTTGAAAATATCCGGATACTCGATCGTGGTGCCATAGCGCTCATTTTGATACGTGCGCCAGTCGCCGGCCGCGGCAATTGGCGGCAAGGAAACGTTGGCCAGGACGGTCACCGCGGCCAGGGCAAGTAACGAGTTCGGGCGCATGAGCTGACCTTGATTGCCGTTAGGGCGCGGGGACGGCGGGTAGTTATTCGCGGCCGATGACGTTGGCGATGCGCTGGTCGGGAATGAGCCACAGGATCGCGACGAACAGGTAGGCTGCCATCGACAGCCACGGATTGACGAAGGCGAGCGCGATACCGGCGACGTAGAGTACCGGCGATATTCGACCTTTCAGGTCCGTGCCGAGCGCTTCCGCCAGCACCGATTTTTCGCCCTGCCCGCGAATGATCGCCCTTTGCAACAAGTAAAACGCAATGGCCGGCATCAACAACACGCCGCCATAAACTGCGGTCGGCACCGGAGCGAGAAGATTTTGACCCAGCCACGCCGTAGCGGCCGGAATGATCGAAAGCCAGAACAACAAAAAAGAGTTGGCCCAGAGAATAAGACCGTCCACCCGCGTCACGGTATGCAGCAGATGGTGATGGTTGTTCCAGTAGATCGCTACATAGACGAAGCTCAGCACATAGCTCGCAAAGCTCGGAGCGATTGCGGCGAGCGCGTGCCAATCGGCGCCATGCGGAACATGGAGTTCCAGCACCATGATCGTGATGATGATGGCGATAACGCCGTCGCTGAACGCCTCGAGACGATTTCTTCCCATGCTGATTGGTCCTGATCGGCGTCTGGTCGATGCGAGCGTCAGCCTGGTCTGGGCCTTCCTTCACCGCGCCGCGGTTTTCGACCTGATGCTATCCCACCATGGACAGACACCGGACGTGACCTCGTAATTGCCGTCCATCACCTGGACCGGCCGGCGAAAGCCGTTCGCCGCGTTGGCGATGCGCAGCGCGCGGGCCTTGGCCTGGTCCTCCGCTGAAAGCCAGCCGCGATCGTGACCCCACATGCTGGGTCCCTCTTTGCGCTCGTGCGCTTGCCACGCATCGACGTCGATCACGCGCGCGCCCCAGCCGTACTCGACCATGAAACCGGATGGCGTAAAGGAATAGAAAGACGTGATGAAATCGCTGGTGTGACGGCCGAGCGTCACCCCGACGCGGCCTTCTTCGCCCAAGGCGAGATCGTAACCTTGGCCAACGTCATCGAAGCTGAATAGCTCCATCATCACGTGATGGACCGTGTTCTTGCCGCTTTGGACGAAGGCCAGGCTGTGATGACGCGGATTGATGTGAAGAAAGCGCGCCACAAAGGGATAGGAGTAATAATCCGTCAATCGGAAACCGAGCGTGTCGCAATAGAACGCCGACATCCGATCGACCGTTTCCGCCGTATCGACGTTGAGCACCACGTGACCCAGACCAAGCGGACCGGTCCGGAAGCCGGAAATCGAGCGGCCGGGCTTGAACGGTTCCGCCGTCGTTTCGGCGCCGTGAAAAATCTCAAGCCGGTTGCCGACCGGGTCATTGAGCACGATCAGGTCTTTCACGTGCCGTTCGTCGGCGAGCGCGCGGGCTCCGTGCGCCACGTTGATGCGCTGGTCCTCCAGCCGCGCCGCCAGCGCGTCGAGCGTCGCCCCGTCCGCGACCTCCCAGCCGAAAAATCCGATACCCTCGCCGCCGTCGGCGTCAATGATGATGCGCTGCTTGCGATCGTCCATGCGGAAGGCAAGCGTGGATCGCGACTTATCGATGCGCTGCAGCCCTAATAGCTGCGAGCCGTAGCTCGCCCAGTCGCCCAAATCCTTGGCGCGGATACCGACATAACCCAGAGCCTGCGGAACACTCAGTGCGCTCATGCCAAATCTCCTTGGCAAGTCTTGTCAGTTAAGTCTCGTTAGTAAGTCTCGTTGGCAAATCTCGCTGGCGGCCTCGTGCGATCGTTGCAATCCTTGTACACCGCTGCCATCACCGTTGAAACGGGCTCGATGAGGCACCTGATCCATGCTTGCGCCAACCAAACCGCCGTTTCGTGCCGAGCATGTCGGCAGCCTTATCCGGCCGGATGCGCTTGTCGCCGCGCGTCTCGCCGCCGAGAAGGCCGAAATCGCTCCGGCCGAACTCACGCGCATCCAGCAAGAAGCGATCCGCGGCGTGGTGCGAATGCAGGAGGATATCGGCCTCCGGCTGGTTACCGACGGCGAATACAACCGCACTTTCTGGCAGCGCGACTTCCTGGTCAAATTCGACAACGTGCGGCAGGTCGCCGCCAAGCTCACCGTACGTTTTCACTCCGCCGCAGGTACGCGCGACCACTCACCGCCGACGCTGCAGGTGACCGGCAAACTCGGCCGGCCGAGCGGCATTTTCGTCGAGGATTTCAAATTCCTCAAATCCGTCGCCCACGCCACGCCGAAAATCACCATCCCGTCGCCGACCACCATGCATTTCCGCGGCGGCCGCGAAGCGATCGACGCCAAGGCCTACCCGGACATGGACGATTTCTATGCCGATCTGGCGCGCGTGTACCGCGAAGAGATCCACGACCTCGCTCAAGCGGGCTGCCGCTATTTGCAGATCGACGAAGTCAACATGGCGTATCTGTGCGACCCCGAATTGCGGGGGCAGGTCCGCAATATCGGAGAGAACCCGGATACGCTGCCGAAGACCTACGCCCGGCTCCTGAACGACACGATCGCCGGCCGGCCGGCCGATATGATCGTCTGCATGCATCTGTGCCGCGGTAATTTCGCCGGCGCCTGGGTCGCCGAAGGCGGCTACGATCCGATCGCGGAGCTGCTTTTCAACGAGATCGCAGTCGACGGCTATTTTCTCGAATACGATTCGCCGCGCGCCGGCAGTTTCGCGCCACTGCGCTTTTTGCCGAAAGGCAAGATCGCCGTGCTTGGCCTCGTCACCACAAAAAATTCGGCGCTGGAAACCAAAGACGAGCTCAAGCGCCGCATCGACGAAGCCAGCCGGTACGCACCCCTGGAACAGCTCGCGTTGTCGCCGCAATGCGGCTTTTCAAGCGGCATCGGCGGCAACGCCATGACGGTCGAAGACGAGATCGCGAAGCTTCGCCTCGTCGTCGAAACGGCGCGGGAAGTGTGGGGATCGGCCTAAGGACAAGTTAGCGCGCGGGTCCAAAACAATTGATCCGAACCGGCTGATCGAACTTGCCGCGGTGCTTCGCATTGTCCTCATCGAAACGGCGGCGCACCGCGGGCGCAAGGACGGCTTCCCTGGTGTAGCCATTGAACCGCATGTTGGCGATCATGCTTTCTGCAAAACGTATCAAAGTCAGGAAATGTTCGGACGTCGGTGTAGGTGAGGATCTGTTCCGCGGCGAAGTTCGGACGGGCAAAGCGAGCAAGCGCGTCAGCCGCCGCTTTTCGTACCGCCGTTTCATCGTGGAACAATTCCATGATGCGTTGATGCGGCCCTTGTGCCAAAGGCTCCGCCACATAGAGCTTGCCCGACGGTCGCAGCAGCCGCCGCGCTTCGGCGAGAGCCGCCTCAAGCCTTTCGCCCGGCACATGATGGAGCGAGAAGACATAGAGAACGAGGTCGGCTGCGTGATCGGGCTCGGGTATGGCGTCGGCTGGAGCTTTGGTGAGCCGAAAGCTTCCGGCGCCGAGCGCGGTCAGCGCGGTACCCGAAATAAGCGGATCGTACCCCGCGACCTGCGCGCCAAGCTTTGCAAGGGCGCGCGTCAGCCCTCCCTCGCCGCAGCCGATATCGATCACACGCAGCCCCGCCACCGGACCGATCGTCGCCAGCAGCGCATCGAGTTGCGATTTCACGCCGAGGTCGGCGACCGAAGGTGAGTGCGGCAGGGTGTTTTGTTGCGGCATGGGTATCGCTCGCCTTACGGTTCACCGGGCTTGAACGGCAATTCCTTGCCGGGCGGCACGCTGGCTTCGCTCATCGCCAGTTGCATCGCGACGGCGATATAGGTGCCGGCAACAGCCGTCAGATCGACGATTTGCTGCTCGCCAAGAAGCGCCTTGGCCCGACTGAACGTATCGTCCGACACCTCATGCTTCGTCGCGAGCTCGGTCACAAAATCATATACGGCGGCTTCCTCGGCCGGCATGTTCGCAGGCCGCTTGTTGGCCTTGAGCTCAGCCACGATGTCCGGCGACAACCCCGCCTTGATGGCGAGCGGCGCATGCGCGAACCATTCGACCTGGGACCGCCACTGCCGCCCGATGATCAGGATGGCGAACTCGTTGAGCTTGAGCGGCACCGATGTTTCCCACCGCAGATAATGCAAAAGGTCGAACATTCTCTGCCCGAGCACGGGGCTCCGCAACAGCGGATTGTAAGGACCGCCAAGGCCGACGCTGGAAACCCTCATGATTTGCTCGCCCAGCGGTTTTTGCTGGTCCGTGAGCTGATCCATTGTGAGCTGAGGAAAGCGAGGCTCTTTGCTCATGGCATGAGGTCCGGTTGTTATCACTGTAAAAATGCCGGCGCAGGCCAACATGGAGACTATCAGGATCGGGCGTCTCATAAGCTTCTCCAAGCTGCATTTTGGTCCGTTGCCCGACGCGACAAATTGCAATTCACGTCGGGCGGGATATCCTGTTCACGGTCGGCGGGACGGCATAAGTCGCTCCAGCGACTGGCAGTTACCAGAGAGGAAGCTTCCATGGCAAAGTCGAAAAAAGGTCTCGACAATCGTCATCGCGATAAGACCGGGCGGATTGAACGCAAGCATGGAAATACCAAGGTTGCCGCGTTGCGGAAGGAATACGGCCCGAGTTTTGCAAAAGGCCGCCGCAAAGACATGATGCTCAAGACATTGCTGAAAGAAACGGGCTCAAACTCCCTGCACGATTATTTGAGGCATCACCACCGATAGAGACGCCGCTCCGTCGGCCAAAAGGGCACGGGAGCTGCACAAGATCGAAACGGCGCCGGCACCTTGCCGGCGCGCCGCGTTCTTTTGTCAACCCAACAGCGCCGCGGCGGCTAGAGCGCCCGCGACAGCTCATGCTCCGTCGGCACCCGCCCATCGGGCGTCAGGTGATCGATGACCTGTGGCAAATATTGACTGAGACCGGCCAGCAAATCATCTCGCGATAATCCGGAATGTGCCGCCAGCGTATTGATCTGATCGCCGCCGAGAGCCTTGGCGAGATCGTCGGGTGCGATCGCTTTGTTTGGCCCGTTGCCGACCCAGGACTTGGTAACTTCGCCCTGGCCCGCCTGCTGGAATTGCTTGAGGAGATCGTTGAGGCCGCCGCTGAGCGCGCCTCCGGCGGCGCCTCCGGCCAGTAAACCGCCGAGACCGCCTTTGAGAAGGTCGCCCAAGCCGCCGGTGCTCTGCGTCGGCGCTTGTCCGGCAGGCGCCGGAGCCGGAGCCGAGGCTGCGGTCCCGGGCTGGCTGGTGAAGCTTTTCACGGCCTTGTAGGCAAGAAGGCCGAGGATCGCCATCGTGAGCGGCGACATGCCGCCGCCGCTGCTCGAACTAGTCGTGCCGCGAGGCCCATGCGGGCCGTTCTGCATTCCGTTGAGGACGTCGAGTAATCCCATAGCCTGATCTCCCTGGTTTTATGAAAGCCGCAATATGGGGTCGATTGATCGACGAAAGTGTTATGAGAAAGTGTCAAAATTTGTTCGACCCGCAGCCTAGCCTATTTGGCGGCCTTCGTCGCGGCTGTCATGATTGTTTCTTATTTGGGCCGAGACCCGAATGCGCGCAATCCCCCGCTGACGAAGGGGACGAGTTCGCGCAACGCCCCGTCAATATCGTCCGAACGGCAAAGCCCGCGTGACAATCGCTCGATGCGGCCGGTCGCCGAAATAACCTGCACCATCGATCCGAGCAGAAACATATAGCCCCAATAGATCGATCGCTCGGGAGCGTCGGGTAACGCGAGCCGCAAGGCATTGATGAAGTGCAGCGCCGTGGGATCGAGCACGTCACTGGCCAAAGCGACGAATTTCGGCAGCACGTCGAGCTGCGATATGAGACTGCCGTAGTGCCGCCAGCCGGCGTCGCCGTTGGCGAAGCGGCGCAACAGCGGTTCGAGAAAGGCGGAGACGATCGCCTCGATCGACGGCGATTGCGTGCCGGCCTTTTGCCGCGCCAATTCGAGCGCCTCGACCCGGTCCTCGTGAACGAGGCGCGCGCGGCGCGCGATTACTTCGTGCAGCAGGTTTTCCTTGCTGCCGAAGTGATAGTTCACCAGCGCCAGATCCACGCCGGCGATTTCGGTAATCGTGCGCAGCGATACGCCGTCGAATCCGTTTTCGCCGAAGCAGCGTTCCGCGGCGTTGAGAATGGAGAGCCGCGTCGTGTCGCCGCGCCGGGCGACACTGCGTCCATTGCGCGGCACCGATTTGGCCGCCGCTCTGCCGGTTGGCGCGACGGCGCGGAGGGGCTTACGAGCCGATGCGTTTTTCGCCTTCATGATCGCGTGGAACTCCGCTGCGCGGAGACCCGGCTGTCTGGTCGCGGCCCGCAAGCTTGACTCTACCGGAATTTCAACGTTCAATGAAATATAATAATACGAATGATCAAGATCGCAGGTAAGGCGACTGTCGGTTGGGAGGGAAAGGCGAATGAGGCTTGTCACATTCGCGGCCGCGGGGGCCGCGCGGCTCGGCGCCTTTATCGACGGCGATCGCCGCATCGTCGATTTCGCCGCGGCCCAAAGCGAGGCCGGCCCCGCCTTCGCGAGCATGCAGGCGTTGATCGAAGCCGGCGATGGGGCGCTGAACCGCGCCCGGGAGATTGCCGCCGATGCGCAGCGCAGCGGACGCGGCGTGATCGAGACCGCCGCGGTGAGAGTGCTGGCGCCACTACCGTTGCCAGAGCAAATCCGCGACTTCCTCTGCTTTGAGAAGCATCTCATTCAAGCTTTCGGACGCCTGCGCAACGTGCGCGCGGCGGCCGCGCCGGATCCGGAAAAGGCAATGCGCGAGATGGAGCAGGCCGGGACCTTCACGGTACCAAAAATCTGGTACGAGCGGCCAAGCTTCTACAAGCCAAGCCGCTTTGCAGTGTGCGGCACCGATCAGGACGTGGTTTGGCCGGCCTATTCGAAAACCATCGATTACGAGCTGGAATTCGCCTGCGTCATCGGCAAAGCCGGCCGCGACATCCCCAAGGACAAGGCCCGCACCCACATCTTCGGCTACACGATCTTCAACGATCTTTCCGCGCGCGACGAACAGACCCAGGAGATGCTGAGCAATCTTGGACCGGGCAAAGGCAAGGATTTCGACAATTCCAATCCGTTCGGCCCCTGCATCGTCACCGCCGACGAAATCCCCGATCCCTATGCCCTGGAAATGATCGTGCGCGTCAACGGCGAGGAGCGCGGCCGCGGCAATTCGGGCGAGATGCACTGGAAGTATGAGGACTGCATCGCCTTCGTCACCCGCGACGAAACCGTGCATCCGGGCGAGGTGTTCTGTTCCGGCACGGTCGGCAACGGCTCCGGCCTCGAAACCGGCCGCTTTCTCGAAATCGGCGATGTCGTCGAACTCGAGGTCGAAAAAATCGGCGTACTGCGCAATCGCATCGTACGCGCCTGACGCAATCAACTCCGGAGGAAAAAATGTTGCAGAAAATCCGCCGCATCGTCACCGGGCACAACGCCGCCGGCAAGGCCGTCATCCTGTTCAACGACCACGCGCCGAACGCCACCCCGATCAAAGGCTGGCCAGGCCTCGGCGTCACTGAAGTCTGGGTGACCGACGAAATGCCGGTGGACAATGACGGCGCCAAGGACCGTTCGCTGCGGCCGATGCGTCACGACCCGACGCCGTCGGGCACGATTTTCCGCGTGGTCGAAATTCCGCCGGAGAGCGCCGGAACCAAGATCGACGCCGCAGCCACCTTCGGCCAGCTCGGCAGCACCAACAAGCCGCGCGCAGAAGATTCCGCCAAGCATCCGACCATGCACAAGACCAACTCGATCGACTATCTCGTCGTGATTTCGGGATCGATGCACATGCTGATGGAAGAAGGCGAGGTCGAGCTTCATGCCGGCGACTGCATCGTTCAGCGCGGCACCAATCACGCCTGGGTCAATCGCAGCGGCAAGCCCTGCCTCCTTGCGGCGGTGCTGATCGACGCCAAACCGGCACCCTGATCGAACCGGCCGAGCGTGCGATGAACCTCGCTGGCTGGGTCGACAAATGGGGACGCGCCGCGCCCGACCGGCCGGCAATCGCGCTCGGCAAATCGACATATTCCACCTATCGGCAATGGGCAGCGCGCTCGCGCGCCATGGCCGGCAATCTGCGCACGCTATGCCGGCCGGAGGATCGGGTGGCCATCGCCATGACCAACCGGCCGGAATTTCTCGAAGCTTTATTTGCGATCTGGCATGCCGGGCTCATCGCCGTGCCGATGAACGCCAAGCTCCACAGCGAGGAGTTCGGTTACATCATCGGCGACACGCAGGCTGCGCTGGTTCTGGCAAGTCCGGATCGCGCCGATGACGTCGCGCGGCACGGCCGCACCATCGCGACGGGCAGCGCCGATTGGGGCAAGCTGTGTCAGGGAGACGGCATTGATCCGATACCGCGCCGGTCGAGCGATCTCGCCTGGCTTTTCTATACCAGCGGCACCACCGGCCGCCCCAAAGGCGCCATGCTCACCCACGGCATCATGATGGCGCAGACGCTCGCCTACTTCGCGGAAATCGAGCCGGTCCGGCCGCATGATTATGTTCTGCACGCGGCGCCGATGTCGCACGGTTCCGGCTGCTACGGATTGCCCTTTGTCGCCATGGGTGCAGGCACGGTCATTCCCGAAAGCGCGGGCTTCGAGCCGGAAGAGATTGCGACGCTGCTGTCGATCCACGGCAATATCAGTTTCTTCGCGGCGCCGACAATGGTGAGCCGCCTGCTCAATAACTCGGGATTTGCCGCCGCCGATCATCGCGGCCTGCGCACCATTATTTATGGCGGCGCGCCGATGCATCTTGAAACGCTGCTCCGCGGCTTGGACCTGCTCGGCCCGAAATTTGCGCAAATCTACGGTCAGGGCGAAGTGCCCATGACGATCACGGCCTTGTCCAAGGAGATTCACGCCGACCGCTCGCGACCGCGCTGGCGCGAGATCATGGGCTCGGTCGGGCTGCCGCGCGTCAATGTCGAAGTCCGTGTCGCCGACGATGAGGACCGCGAGCGGCCGGACGGCGAAATCGGCGAGATTCAGGTGCGCGGCGAAGTCGTGATGACCGGCTATTGGAGAAATCCCGGCGCGACCGCCGAGGCCTTGCGCGGCGGCTGGCTGCATACCGGCGATATGGGAGCCTTCGACGACGAGGGTTTTCTCACCCTGAAAGACCGGTCCAAGGACCTGATCATCAGCGGCGGCAGCAACATTTATCCGCGTGAGGTCGAGGAAGTGCTGCTGCGCCATCCCGGCGTGTTCGAGGTTTCGGTGATCGGCCGCCCGCATCCGGATTGGGGCGAGGAAGTCGTCGCCTGCGTCGTCCCGGGTCCGGCGCAGACGGTATCGGCCGAAGAACTGGATGCGCTCTGCCTTTCGGCGATCGCGCGCTTCAAGCGACCGCGTGGCTACGTTTTCCTCGAGACGCTGCCGAAGAACAACTACGGCAAGGTACTCAAGACCGAACTGCGCAAACGACACGGTCTGCCGGCCAACCAATCAGAAACCGAACCAGGGAGAGTAGAAAGATGACAACGCGATCAAGACGCATGTTTGGCACCGCCACGCTGGGGCTGCTGGCCGCGCTTGGCACGGCGGCATTCGCCTTGCCTGCCGCCGCAGAAGAGCCGTTGAAGATCGGCTTCAGCATGGCCCAAACCGGCCCGCTTGCCGGCACCGGAAAATCGGCCCTTCTCGCGATGACGATGTGGGCCGAAGACATCAACGCCAAGGGCGGCCTGCTGGGCCGGCAGGTCAAGCTCGTCCATTATGACGATCAAAGCAATCCGGCGAATGTGCCAGCGATCTACGCCAAGCTTCTCGACCTCGACAAGGTCGATCTCATCAACAGCGGCTACGCCACGCCGATCATCGCCGCGACAATCCCAATCGCCATGCAGCACGACATGGTGCTGATCGGCTTCTTCGGTCTCGCCAATAACGCCAAGTTCAAATACGATAAATATTTCGGCATATTCCCGGCCGGCGAAAAACCCGCCTTGGCGATCATGCAGCCGTTCTTCGATGCGGCCATGACGATGAATCCGAAGCCGAAAACGGTCGCGGCCATCTATCCCGAAATGGAATTCGGTCACGCCATCATGAACGGCATCAAAGCCGCCGCTTCGTCCGCGGGCTTGCAGATCGTCTACGATCAAGGCTTCCCGCCGAGCATGACCGACCTGACCACAGTGGTCCGGCAGATCCAGGCGACGAATCCGGACGTCGTGGCGATCGGCACCCAGCCGGGACAATCCATCGCCATCGTCCGCGCCATCAGCGAAGTCGGCCTGAAAGCCATGATCGTCGGCGGCGGCATGACCGGGTTGCAGACATCGGATGCCGAAGGATTGTTGGGCGAACAACTCAACGGCTTCGTCAATTTCAATGTCTGGCTGCCGGCTCCCAAGCTGCAATTTCCCGGCGTGATGGATTTCCTCAAACGCTACCAGGAGCGGGCCAAGGCGGCAGGCGTCGACCCGATCGGCTATTATGCGGCGCCGTGGGCCTACGCCGATCTGCAGATCCTCGGCCAGGCGGTTGAGGCCACCAAAAGCACGGCGGGCGACAAGCTCGGTCCCTACATTCACGCCACCACTTTCAAGACTCTGATCGGCGACGTAAAATTTGGCGAAAACGGCGAATGGGCCAAGCCGCGCGTGCTCGCGGCGCAATTCCAGAACGTCAAAGGCAACGACATCGAGCAATTCAAGGGCACGGACAAAGTGATCGTTGTGTCGCCGGCCGAATACAAAAGCGGCGAACTGCTGCCGTTCCAGGACGCCCGACATTAGTAATCCCGGCAACCGGATCGGCTCACGCTGCGCAGGCGGCGTGAGCCGATTTATCTCACCGTGACGGTCGAGCACAAAATAACGTCATGACGGTAACCTATCCGCTTCTCGCCAATGCCGTGATCGCCGGACTGCTGCTGGGCGGCTTCTACGCGGCTCTCAGCGTTGGCGCCACGATCGCGTTCGGCCTGCTCGATATCGTCAATATCGCCCATCCGACCTTCGCGGTCGTCGGCGCCTATTGCGTGCTCGTACTCAGCCGCACTTTCCACATCGATCCGCTCCTGGCGGGACTGCTATTAACGCCGGTTTTCTATGGCGCCGGCACGCTGCTCTACCGCGTCTATCACCATTTCTTCGAAAGCCGCGGCGACGACGCGATGCGCGGATTGGCTTTTTTCTTCGGGCTGATGTTCCTCGCGGAAGTGTTCCTGATCATGTTGTTCGGCGTCGACTTCCGCTACGTGCAAGCGCCCTACATCACCACGACGTGGAATTTCGGCGCGATCGCGCTGCCGCTGCGCCTGGCTGTGCCGTTCGCCGGCGCATTGCTCATGCTGCTCGTGCTGGAACTGTTCCTGAAAAAGACCTTCATCGGCCGCGCCGTCGTCGCCGTGGCCCAGGACCCGTTCGCGCTGCGGCTGGTCGGGGCGTCGCCGGTGCGCATAAAACGTATCGCGTTCGGCATTGCCTGCGCGAGCGCCGCGCTCGCCGGCGCGTTCATCATTATCATTCAGCCCTTGCAGCCTGCCATCGGTCGCGATCTCATCGGCCGCGTATTCGCGATCTGCGTCTTTGGTGGCCTCGGCAGCCTGCCGGGCACGATTGTCGCGGCGATATCGCTGGGTCTGGTCGAAAACCTTTCCACGATCTTCATCGGCGCTTCGTGGTCACCGGCGGTTGCCTTCGGCGTGCTCCTGGCGACGCTCGCGTGGCGACCCTCCGGCCTGTTCGGGCGGGGCTGACGAGTCATGGGGAATTCGAGTTTCATCGCCATTGCGGCTGGCGTCGCCGCGCTGGTCTTCGGCATCGCCGCCTGGCTCGACGTCGACTATTTCTTTTTCGCCGGCTACGTCGTGCTCCAATACGTCGTGTTGGCAAGCGCCTGGAACATTCTGGGCGGGTATACCGGCTACATGAACCTGGGCGTTTCGACGTTTTTCGCGCTCGGCGCTTACACGACCGTTGCGCTCGTGACCGCGTTCAAGCTGCCATTGCCAGCGACAATACCGGCGGCCGCCTTTGTTTCGGGCGTGGTTGGATTGGGCATGGGATATCTGACGCTTCGGTTCAAAGGCATCTTTTTTGCCATCGCGACGCTGGCGCTTGCCGTTGTCACCGAGACATTCATTACCAACTGGGATTATGTCGGCGGCTCGGCGGGGGTCTATCTGCTGCACCCCAAGCGCGGTCCCTGGTTCGGCAGCTATATTGAATATCTGTTTCTGCTGATGCTGATCGTCGCGACGTTCTCGGTCGTGGTGGCGCGTGCGGTGGAGCGCTCATCGCTGGGCTACGGCTTTACCGCAATCCGCGACGACGAGGTGGCGGCCGAAGCGACCGGCGTGCCCACCTTGCGCTTGAAGCTCGTGGCCACCGGCTTGAGCGGTGCGCTCATGGGAATGGCCGGCGCCCCGCTCCCGTATTATGTCAGCTTTCTCGAACCCGCCTCTGCTTTCAATCTCGCTTATGCCGTCAATACCATCGCCATGGCGATGATCGGCGGCACCAAGACCTGGCTCGGACCGCTGATCGGCTCGCTCCTGCTCGCGACCGTGCAGCAAATCGCGACCGTGACGATCTCGTCTGAAATCAACCTCCTGGTCGTCGGCGCATTGCTGGTCGGCTTCGTCATGCTCGCGCCTAACGGCATCGTGGGCTGGTTCCGGCGTCAATAACCGGCGCCTTACAATTTGCCGGACCGCGAAAGCTGCAGACGAAACGTCCTTCGGCGGCAAACCTGTAAATTGACAAACCGGATGTTTGGACCGACGCTGTCGGCTGATGGCGCCATGCGCTGTCTCCGGGGTCAACATGACGACGCTGACCGACAACGCTCCTGTCGCAACACGGCCGCGCGCCGGCCTGCGAGACATGTCGGCGCGAGAAATTGTAGGCGCCATCGCCGCTGGAAATTTCTCGTCGCTCGAAGTCGTCGAGCATTTCACCGCGCGGCTTCACGCGGTCAACGGCAGGCTCAACGCCGTCACTGTCGATTTGTCGGAGAGCGCGCGCAAAGCCGCGGCGGATATCGACAAGGCACGCGCGCGCGGCGAAAAGCTTCCGCCGCTTGCCGGGCTGCCGGTAACGATCAAGGAATGCTTCGATCTCGCCGGCACCGCATCGACTTTTGGCTTGCCGACGCGCCGCGGCGAAATCGAAAGTCGTGACGACCCCTACGTGGCCGCACTGCGGACTGCAGGCGCGATTCCGATCGCCAAGACCAATCTGCCGCAGCTCATGATCTTCACGGAGACCGACAATCCGCTTTACGGCCGCACCAACAATCCGTGGAATCTGGAAAGATCCTGCGGCGGCAGTAGCGGCGGCGAAGGGGCCGTCATTGCCGCCGGCGCTTCGCCGCTCGGACTAGGCAACGACATCGGCGGCTCGTTGCGCGTTCCCGCGGCTTTTTGCGGAATCACTTCGATCCGGCCGACCGCAGGCCGTACGCCCGATCATTGCACTCACGGCCTGCCGGTTGGCCAGACCGCGATCGTCAGCCAGGTCGGGCCTCTGGCGAGACGCGTGGAAGACCTGGTCATCGGATTGCGGGTCCTCGACCGCGCCCGCGATCCGTATGTCGTTCCCGGGCCGGAACTAGGCGATCCAGTGGCTGTCGATTTGACCAGGCTGCGCTTTGCCACGTTCACGGACGACGGCGAATTTCCGGTCGCGCCGGCGGTGCGCCGCGCTGTCGCTGAAGCTGCCGCCATGCTGACCGCTGCCGGAGCGCGCGCGGTCGACTGGAAACCGCCACCGTTGAGCCGTGCCATCGATCTTCTTTTTGCTACCCTCTCCGCCGATCGGACAAAGTCGTTTCGACGACTGCTGCGCGGTAACGAAATAGACCGGCGCGTCCGATCGCTTTTGTTGGCCGCCGGGCTGCCATTGTGGCTGCGCGGCATTGCCGGCTTTGCCTTTGACGTTCGCGGCCAACGGCGTTCTGCCAGGAACCTGCGGCGCTTTGCTTCCGGCAGCGTCGATGAATATTGGCAAACAGTCGAGGCCGTCGCCGATTTCCGGAACGAGCTGTTGCGGTCGTTCGAAACGGCCGATGGCGGTCCGATCGACGTCGTTATTTGTCCCGCCTATGCAGTGCCGGCGGTACGGCATGGCGCCACCGAGTTGATGCCGATTCCGGGCGCCTACGGCCCAATTGCGAACGTGAGCGGCTTTCCCGCCGGTGTCGTGCCGGTGACACGCGTCCGCTCTGGGGAGGAAAGCGATCGGCTCGTGAGCCGCGATGCCGTCGATCTCGTGGCGCGGGAATGCGAACAAGACAGCGCCGGTCTGCCGATTGCCGTGCAGGTGATTGCGCGGCCATGGCGCGACCATGTCGCGCTCGCCGCCATGGCCGCAATCGAAGCGGCCGCAAGGAAGATGCCGGACTATCCGGAGCGGCCCCCGCTATGAACGAGACTCTACCCGGCGTGACGAACATGCGCGCGATGTTCGACGCGCAACGGGCGGCGTTCCTGCGCGCGGGCGCGCCGTCGCTGCAGCAGCGGCGCGCCGACCTGAAAAAGCTCGGCGACGCCATCGGTCGCAGTAGTGATCGCCTGGCGGCGGCGATTTCGGCCGATTTCGGCAATCGTTCGCGCCACGAAACCGAACTCGGCGAAGTATTTCCGGCGCAAGCGGCGATCCGCAATACGCTGCGCCATCTTTCCAGCTGGATGCGGCCGAAGCGGGTTTCCGTCGGGCTGGAATTGGCGCCGGCCAGCAGCCCGCATTCTCTATCAGCCGGTCGGCGTCGTCGGCATCATCAGTCCCTGGAACTATCCGTTCAACCTTGCGATCGTGCCGCTAGTCGCTGCGCTTGCGGCCGGTAATCGCGCCATGCTCAAGCCGTCTGAGTTGACGCCGCGCACGTCCGACTTTCTGGCCGATCTGCTTGGCGGCCTGTTTTCCGCCGATCAGGTCGCAACCGTCGTCGGCGGACCGGAGGTCGGCCAGGCCTTTGCGCGGCTGCCGTTCGACCACTTGCTCTATACCGGCTCGACGGCCGTAGGGCGGCTGGTCATGCAGGCCGCGGCCGAGAATCTGACACCAGTGACGCTCGAACTTGGCGGCAAATCGCCCTGTATCCTCGGTGAAGACGCGGTCTTGTCAAGCGCGGTCGAGAGCATCGTCTACGGCAAGCTTTTAAACGCCGGCCAAACGTGCATCGCGCCGGATTACGTCATGCTGCCGGAGCACGCCCTCGACGAATTTGTCGGACTGGCGACGCGGACCGTGCAAAAATTCTATCCGACGCTCGCGCGCAATCCCGATTACAGCTCGATCGTCAACGAGCGGCATTACCGGCGCATCGCTCAATATGTGGCCGAAGCCAAGTCGAGCGGCGCCCGCGTGATCGAGATCAATCCGGCACAAGAGATACTAACCGCCGAGACGCGCAAACTTGTGCCGACCCTCGTGATCGAGCCGGGCGACGATCTTTCCGTCATGCGCGAAGAAATCTTCGGACCGGTGCTGCCGATCAAGACCTATCGCGGGCTCGATCAGGCTATCGATTATGTCAACAACCACCCGCGGCCGCTTGCGCTGTATTACTTCGGTACTAATACGGACAAGCGCGACGAGGTGCTGCGGAGGACGATTTCAGGCGGCGCCTCGGTCAATACGACGTTGTTTCATTTCGCGGCCGAGAATCTGCCGTTCGGCGGCGTGGGTGCTTCGGGGATCGGCGCCTATCACGGCGAGTTTGGATTCCAGACCTTCTCGCACCGCAGGGGAGTGTTCCTGCAGAGCCGCCTCAACGCATCGCGGTTTCTCTATCCGCCGTTCGGGCGCCTTACCGACCTGATGTTGAAGATTCTCAAGCGCGGCTAATGCCGGCCCTCTGTGCCGGGCACAATGGCGCAATCTGTCTCGGATCGCCGCGATGGAATGGCGAAACGAGCCGTGCTAGCAACGCCTTCCCTCTTTTGTTTCCTCCTTGGCAAATTGCATCTCGGCGATCATGCACGAGCGAGCGACCTTCATCGAAAAGCACGGCTTGTGGAGCGACGCGCAATCGCGGCTCGCCGCCGAAATCGTACAGCGGGTCAAGGCTGAAAAGCTGCGCTTTGTCCGGCTCGCCTGGAGCGATACCCACGGCTATTCGCGGGCGAAAACCCTGACTTTGCCCGCTTTCGTTTCGGCGCTGACCGCTGGTTACAATATCGGCGTTGCCACCACGACGCTCGATTCCGCGGGCGCACGCGTCTTCGCCTCGTTCACGCGCGGCGGCGGCATGGGGCTCGACGAGATGACGGGCTCGCCCAATCTGACCATCGTCGCCGATCCGTCGACTTTCCGCACGCTGCCATGGGCGCCGGGTGTCGGCTGGATTCTCGGCGACGAATATTTCAATGACGGCACGCCTTTTCATTTCTCCCCGCGCCAGCTTTTGCGCAAGGGGCTCGGGCGGCTCGAGGAACGTGGTTTTCTCTGCACCGTCGGCCCCGAGATCGAGTGGTATCTGCTGCGCGTCGCCGAGGATCGTCTGAGCGACGACAATATCGGCGCGCCCGGCATTCGCGGCCGCCCGATCTCCGTCCATCCGGTCGAACCCGGCTATCACTACCACTCCGAATCCAACATGGATTTGATGCAACCGGTATTCGACGCGCTCGGCGACGCCTTCGAAGAATTGGGACTGGGACTGCGCTCGATCGAAAACGAGTGGGGTCCTGGGCAAGTCGAATGCACCTTCGCGCCGCGCGCCGCGCTGCAGGCGGCCGACAACGTGCTCCTGTTCCGCACCGCCACCCGCCAGATCTGCCGGCGCCTCGGTTACTTCGCGACTTTTATGTGCAGGCCCGCCCTGAAAGGCTTTTATTCGAGCGGCTGGCATCTGCATCAGTCACTGACCGATGCGTCGAGCGGCGCCAACTTGTTCATGCCGCAGAAATCAGGCGAAATCCTCTCGCCGCTCGGGCAATCGTATCTGGCGGGGCTTCTTCAATACGCTGTGCCCGGCACAGTTTTCGCCGCGCCGACGGTCAACGGCTATCGCCGTTTCAGGCCAAACTCGCTCGCGCCCGATCGCGCGACGTGGGCGTACGATCATCGCGGCGCCATGATCCGGGTGCTCGGCGGCCCGGGTGATCAAACGACGCGGCTCGAGAACCGCATCGGCGAGCCGGCGGCCAATCCCTATCTGTACATTCTGGCGCAAATCGTCGCCGGCCTCGCCGGCATTGAAGGTGAGACTACACTGCCGCCGCAGAGCGACGAGCCTTACGCCGCCGAACGCCCATTGCTGCCCAAAAGCCTGCCGGAGGCGCTCGACGCCCTCGACAGAGAACCGTTGTTCCGCCGCGCGCTCGGCGATACGTTCATCGACTATTTCGTGAAGCTTAAACGGACCGAGGCTGGCAGATATTTGCGTTCGCTGGATGAGGCCGGCACAACACCGCCGGACGACGAGCCAAGCGCGTGGGAGCAGAATGAGTATTTCGATTTCTTCTGAGCCGGACTGCAATCAGGTTGGGGCGGCGCGCAGAATGAGGATCGCGCTATGACGGCGCTGGAAAAGATCGGACCGCCTCCGACCCGGCTCGGCGGGACCGCGCTCTACGATTGGGATTATCTGGTCCAGGAGGACAAGGCGCACCGGCTGATCTACACCGATCCGGCGATTTTTGAAGCCGAGATGACTCACATTTTCGGTGGCACGTGGACCTATCTCGCGCATGAAAGCGAGATTCCGCAAACAAATGACTTTATCACGCGGCGCATGGGGCTGCGTCCGCTCATCATCGTGCGCGACGCCGCAGGGCAAATCCGCGCGCTCTACAATCGCTGCACCCATCGCGGCACGACGCTTTGCCGCTGGGAGAAGGGCAACAGCAAGTCGTTCCAATGCCCGTATCACGGCTGGAATTTCCTCAACAACGGCAAGCTGCGCGGGGTGCCGTGGCCGGAAGGCTACGCGGGCGACATGCGCGATCCGAAATACAACCTGGCCCAGGTGCCGCGCGTCGAATCCTATCGCGGGTTCATTTTCGGCACGCTCAATATGGACGCGCTGCCGCTGACCGAGCATCTTGGGTCGATCGCAACGATCATCGACGAATGGCTCGATCGCAATCCCGGCGGCAAGGTCGTCGTGTGTGAAGCCAACCGGTTCAGGTACAAGGGCAACTGGAAGCTTGCCTACGACAATTCGTGCGACGGCTACCACGTCGCCTACTCGCATCGTTCGCTGCTGGAGACCGAGAACCGATTTGCCGGCGAGAACGCCAAGGGCATGGCCTATTACCGCAACTCGCCCGACAGCCAGCCGATGTACATGCGCTACACCGGCCACGGCAATCACTTCAAGGACAAGCGGCCGAATCTTGAAAAGCGGCCGGGCGGGCTATGGGCGCTGGAGAGCGCGCATCCCGGCATGGAGCATTACGAGGCCGAGTTCGTCAGGCGCTATGGCGACGGCGCCTTCGCGCTTCTTGATCTCGCCGGCTCCGAGCCGGTCAACATCAATATTTTTCCGAATCTTTCCTTGCTCGGCAACCATATCCAGGTGTTCGAACCGGTCAGCGTCGAGGAGACCAACGCCGTCTGGTACGGCACCATGATCGTCGACGAAGACGGCAGCCTCGGCAATGAAGCCGTTACCGACATCAACGCGCTGCGCATGCGGACGCAAGAGGGCTTTCCTAATTTCGGCGAAGTCGACGACATCGCCAATTTCGAGCAAATACAGCGCGGGCTGATGGCGCCCGAGGACGAATGGGTCTACATGAATTGCGGCTTTGGCATTCCCGGCCGGGTTACGACGCACGAAGACGGCTCGATCACCGCACCGGCGACCGACGAGGCGTTCATGCGAGAGCATTTCAAGGAATGGAAGCGGCTGATGAAGGCGCGCGCGAATCTCGCGATCCAGCGGGAGCCGTAAGGTGAACGCGCCGGCCCCGCTCGATCCGTCGCGCAGCTCGTATTACGTCGACGATGCCCTCTACCGTGACCTTGTCGCCAATTTTTCCGACTGGCAGGACGACGCGCGCACGGTTACCGACGCGGCCGTCCGCGATGAGTTCCGCCGGCTCCTGGAACGGGAGGCCCGGCTCCTCGATCAGCTTCGCTACGACGAGTGGCTCGCCATGTACGCGCCCGAATGCGTCTATTGGGTGCCGTCGACACCGACCGGCGGCGACCCGCGGCGTGAGATCGCGGTAATGTTCGACGATCGTCGTCGGCTTGAAGATCGCATTTTTCGGATGCGCACCGGCTTCGCCTGGTCGCAAGCCCCCGCCTCACGCACGGTACGGCTTATCACCAACGTCGAAGTATTTTCGGCTCGGAGCGCCGACGCCCGGATGTTGCGATCCAATTTCCTCATCAGTGAGTTCTGGGGCGACGAGACCCGCCAGCTGGCCGGATGGGCCGGCCACCGCGTCGTGCGCAGCGAAAGCGGCTGGAATATCCAGGCGAAGCAGGTGAACCTGATCGAATGCGACCGGGCGATCCGCAATCCGAGCATCATTCTGTAGACGTCATCATTGCGGCAAGGCGGACCCAAAACAATCATATCTCGCGGCAGGCACCGCGTATTTGTGATGGCACTCGGCTATTCGCCCGCGCTCGCCTTTTCTGGTGTCTCCCACTCGGCCTTGGCACGCTGCTCGACAGGCTTTTCACCGTGGGTGAGGTTGTAGGCCGTACTGACCAGCGCCATGTGCGAGAACGCTTGCGGAAAATTTCCGACCAGGCGCTGCGCACGCGGATCGTATTCTTCACTTAGCAATCCGACATCGTTGCGCAACGCCATGAGCCGCCGGAACATCCGTTCGGCGTCGGCGACGCGACCCTGAAGGATAAAGACGTCGGCCAGCCAAAAGCTGCAGGGGAGGAATACCCCTTCGCCCGGCGACAGGCCGTCGTCGGTCGCCTGCGTGTCATAACGCATAACGAAACCATCACACAGCAATCGGCGCTCGATTGCGGCGACGGTTCCTTCCACGCGCGGATCGGAAACCGGCAGGAAGCCGACACACGGTATGAGCAACAGGCTCGCGTCGAGGTATTTCGAACCATAGGACTGCACGAAGCAGCCGAGCGATTGGTCAAAGCCTTTCGCGCACACGTCCTCGAATATCTCATCCCGCAATGTCCGCCACGAATTGAGCGGCCCCTCCAGTCCGAAAATCTCCGCACTCCGGATCGCGCGGTCGAACGCGACCCAGGCCATGATCTTGGAGTGGGTGAAATGCTGCGGCGCGCCGCGAACCTCCCAGATCCCCTCGTCGGGCTCCTTCCAGATTTCTTGCAGGTGTTCGAGAAAGGCGAGCTGCACCTCCCAACCCGACTCGCTGGTTGACAGTCCGCTCCGCCGCGCCTGGTGATGAACGTCCATGATCTCGCCGAAGACGTCGAGCTGAAGCTGGCTGTGAGCGGCATTACCGAAGCGCACCGGCGCCGAATTTTCGTAACCGGGCAGCCATGGCGCAATCCATTCGGTCAGCCGCCGCTCGCCGGCGATGCCGTACATGATCTGCAACTGGCCCGGACTGCCCGCTACCGCCCGCAACAGCCATTCGCGCCAGGCCTGTGCTTCGTCGAAGTAGCCGGCGCGCATGGCGCCGAGCAGAACCAGGGTGGCGTCACGCAGCCAGCAGTAGCGGTAGTCCCAGTTGCGCTCGCCGCCGAGCTGTTCCGGCAGCGACGCCGTTGGAGCGGCGACCATGCCCCCCGTCGGAGCGTATGTCAGCGCCTTGAGCGTCAGCACGGAGCGCAGCACGGCGTCCGACCACTCCCCGGCGGGCCGGCATTTTGCCGACCAATCCTGCCAAAACGTCTGGGTGTCGTGCAGCGCTGCAACCGGATCAAATGCGGCCTGCAATGGTCGATGCGACGGGAAATAGCTCAAAACAAACGGAACGGTCTCACCCTCGCCGACGGTGAATTCGCCAACCGTCGTCATATCCTTGCCGCGCAGATGCACCGGCGTGCGCAAGGTCAGCATATCCGGGCCGGCAACGGCGCGAAGCGTTCCGTCTTCGAGCTGGGTTACCCAGGGTATGATGGCGCCGTATCCGAAGCGCATAATCAGCTCGGTGCGCATCGTCAGCTTCCCGCGCGTGCCCAGGATCAAACGGACAATGGTCGAGTGATGCGCCCCGAGCGGCATGAAATCAATCAGCGCAGCGGCGCCGTCGTCCGTCTCGAAAAGCGTCTCAAGCACGAGGGTATTCGACCGATAGCGGCGGGTAACCCTGGCTTGGGTTCGGGGCGCAATCAACCAGCGACCATGTTCGCGTGAACCGAGCAGCGCCGCAAAGCAGGCCTCTGAATCGAAGCGTGGACAACAGAACCAGTCGATTGATCCCTCGCGGGAGACGAGCGCGGCAGTCCTGCAATCGCCGATGATCGCGTAATCTTCTATGTGCGCCATATCAGGAAAAGTCGACGATGACCTTGATGTCGTCGGGCCGCATTCGCAGCGACTGCGTCCACTGCTCGACCGGCTCGCAGCGCGTGATCAATGCATTGATCCAGGCTTTGTCGGCCTTTTGCAAAACTCGCCCAGCCATTTCATAATGCATCCGGTTGGCGTTGACCGTACCAAATACGGTGTTGTTGTCGAGCACCATGGTTCGATTAAGTGCTCCGACATCGACATCGAAGTCGTGACCGGGCTGGGTAACGCCGACCAGGCAGACGATACCGCTCGCCGCCGTACTGCCGAGAACATCGCGGACAACTGCCGGCGCTCCACTGCATTCCATGAGAATATCGGGTTTAAGCCCGATGTCGGCGAGCTTCTCCAGATGGTAGGTGCCGCCAAGCTGCCGCACCAGCTCCCGCTTCTTCAAGTTCTCATAATGATCGAGCACATGAACATCGAGGCCGTGCTGGGCGCCGATGAGCGCCGCGAGCAGACCTACCGGACCGGCGCCGGTCACCAGCATCGTTTTCGGCTGCCATGAGCGCGAGCGTTCGCCGATGCGCTCGGTGTGATCCCATGCCTTGGCGACGATGCTGGTCGGTTCGAGCAGCACGCCGGCAATGCCAAGAGACGAGTCAACCTTGATCAGAAAGTCCGGCTCGACCCGGAAAAATTCCGATCCGTAGCCGTGGCGCTCCTTGATGCCGCGCTCCGTGTAGCGGCCGTTACGGCACATGTCCCACTCGCCGGCAGCGCACGCAGAACATGGCACCGGATCCGGACGGCGCACGATACCGGCAACATGGTCGCCGGCCTTTACGCTGGAGCCCGGAGGGGCTTCCCGCACGATGCCAAGAGATTCATGACCGATCACCAGCCGTGTTTGACCGGGCGGCGCCCAGCCATAATGCCCGCCGACGATGTCGCGATCGGTGCCGCACACGCCGATCGCCAGCGCCCGCACCAATACGGCTCCGTCCGAAAGCGGCGGATCGGCAACGTCGTCAACGCGCGCCGAATTGGCGATGCCGGGTGCGACAGTCAGTGCGCGCATGGAGCTATTCCGCAAATAATCTACATTTTTATTCGAGCGCACCAGCCCGGCACCGGATCAATCGACAGCCGTCCCGAAAAGTTCCGATGACGGAACCAAACGACCGTGTCGGTCGTTTTTGTGGCGCGGGCCCAAAGCCTGCGCCCGCGGCATCGGAATGCGTTGACGGGAACTCGGATGGAACCAATCGGGCGAAAGCGCTGGGTCATTGCCGAAGGATACATTCCTTCCCAAAGCTCGTTTTCGGAGCGCGCTTTAATCTCCCACGAAACCGCGTGCATCCTCAACGCCGGCGATCGTGAGGCGCATGTCGCGATCACTATATTCTTCGCCGATCGAGAGCCTGCGGGGCCCTATCACGTGACGGTCGCGGCGCGTCGGACGCTGCATTTGCGGTTCAACGATCTGAAAGAACCCGCGGCCATCCCGCGCGATACCGACTATTCGTCTGTATTCGAGTCGGACGTTCCGATCGTCGTGCAGCACACGCGCCTGGACAGTCGGCACGCCGAAGTGAGTTTGCTTTCGACGATTGCCTACGGCGACGCATAGAGACTTCAGCTCTTTCAATAACATTGCGTCGAGAATTTCTTACAAAATTGCATCGTGAAGTTGCTTTTGTCTTCAATAATGACCCCGCACCTTCGAGCACATCATGAATGAATAGAAAAAATGGAACCTAAGGCGACGCCAATTCGTTGTCGGAGTGCGGAACCTGGAGGTAGATCCTGTGTCAGTGATCGTCGTTTCCAACCGTATCATGCGGGCAAAATCGGATGAGCCGGTTACCGGTGGATTGGCGGCGGCCCTGATCCCAATGGTCAAGGATTCCGGCGCGATCTGGGTCGGTTCGAGCGGAGAGACTACTGACGAGGCAAACAGTCAACATTCAATCGCGCGGATCGAGACGCTCGGCAGAGGCGCGCTCGCCACCATCGACATGCCGGCAAAACACTACCGCGGCTATTATGAGGGTTTCGCCAATTCGGCGTTGTGGCCGGCGCTGCACTCGCGATCCGATCTCATTCGGGTCACGACGGACGAATATGCGTCATACCGCGAAATCAACACCTTCATGGCCCGTGCGCTGTTGCGTTTCTCCGGGCCCGACGCGGTGTTCTGGATTCAGGACTATCACTTCCTGCCGTTGGGCGCGGAGATGCGCCGATTGCATATCGGCGGCCCGATCGGCTTTTTTCTGCACACGCCTTGGGCCGACCGCCGCACGATGGCCGCGGTGCCTAATCATGCTGATCTCGTCAGGGCCATGCTCGCCTACGATCTTATCGGCTTCCAGACGGACGAAGATCGTCAGAACTTCGAGGACTATCTCCAGTACGAGCTCGGCGTCCACGTCGTCGACGGCACGGTCGCATCGGCGCACGGGATGACCCAGCTCGCCACATTCCCGATCGGCATCGATGTCGAGGAGTTCAGCGATCGAGCAAGCCGGGCTACCACACGCACCGATGTGGCGCGGTTGCGGGCGAGCATGCAAGGCGCGAAGCTGGTTCTCGGTGTTGACCGCCTCGACTATTCGAAAGGCCTCGTCAACCGGGTGCGCGCGTTCGATCGCATGATCGAGACGGAGCCGGAGCTAAAGCGCACAGTGTCGATGTTACAGGTGGCGGTGGTCACTCGCGGCAACATCCGCGCTTACCGCGATCTCAAGACCGAACTCGCTGCCTTGATTGGTGAGGTCAACGGCCGTCACGGCGAGATCGACTGGACCCCCATCCGCTACCTCAATAAGAGTTTCTCGCAACTGACCCTGGCCGGCTTTTACCGGGCGGCGCATGTCGGCCTGGTCACGCCGCTGCAAGATGGCATGAACCTCGTGGCCAAGGAATACGTCGCGGCGCAGAACCCGTTTGACCCGGGCGTGCTGGTGCTGTCGGAATTCGCCGGCGCAGCAAAGCAGCTTGACGCTGCGCTCCTCGTCAATCCCCACGACATCGAGGCGATGGCGCATCAGATCGCAGCGGCCCTCACAATGAGCCTCGACGAACGACGCGAGCGTTGGCACGCGATGATCGCGAAGCTCAAAGCGTCATCGGTGCAGAGCTGGTTCGCCGACTTTCTGCGCGCTCTTGAAGTCGCCCGCCGCGTCCCGTCGCTTCTCCCGGCCGTGCGGCCGGCGAAAGTGGTCGATCTTCCCAGCCGCAGCGCGCGGCGGCACTGACGCGCGGCCGCTGTCGCGCCGCGACATCTCCGGAGTCGCAAGCCCCGTCATCGGGCGCTGAGCATCTTGGGCTTGACCGCGTGAATTTTCTCCAGCCCCGCTTCGCGGGCCGCCTCCTGCAAGGCGTGCCGTATCTCGTCGCGTTTTTCGTGGATAGAAGCAATCGCCAGCCCGGTCGCTACGCCCAATCCGACGAGCGCCGCTTCGGAAAGCTGCAGGCTCGCCTCGATGGTTTCTGGAACCGCGTCTGTTGCGCCGAGTGCATAGAGGTGGCGGGCATGATCGGCGTCGCGGGCACGCGAGACGATAAGGACATCAGGCCGCATTTCGCGCACATGCGCGACCACCTTATCGATCTGAGGCGGTGACTGGATGGTGATGATCACTCCGGCCGCCTTGGCGAGCCCGCAGGATTCGAGGAACCGCGGATCGGACGCGTCGCCGTAATAGACATCGTGGGCGTCGCGGCGATCGCGCGTGACGGTCAACGCGTCCGAATCGGCGGCGACGTAGGCAATGCCATGTTCCCGCAGCAACGTGCATACGACCTTGCCGACGCGGCCATATCCGACGACGATCGCGTGACCCTGTCCGGCGCTGGGACGAGCCATTAGTTCGCGGTCGACAGGCTTGGCAGACCGCAGTCGCGCGCCCAGATGGCGCGCGCCGAGCGAGAGAAGCGGCGTTAGCGCCATGGTGACCGAGGTCACCGCGAGTGTGAAGGTCGCGAACCGCGGCTCGACCACGCCGGCGGTAGCCGCCATGCCGATGCCGACGAAAGCGAACTCGCCGCCCGGGCCTAGCAGCAGACCGGTTTCCGCCGCGACGGGCCACGACAGACGAAACAGCTTGCCGAGCAAGATCAACAAAAGCGACTTCACCGCTATCAGGGCTGCGACGCCGCCGAGCAGCAAAAGTGGCTCGCGAAAAAATTCGCGGAAGTCGATATTCATTCCAACGGTAAAGAAGAAGATACCGAGCAAGATGCCCTTGAACGGCGCAACCGTTGCCTCGATGGCTTTGCGATATTCGGTCTCCGCCAGCAGCAATCCCGCAACGAAGGCGCCGAGCGCCATGGACAAGCCGGCCTGGTTCGCAATCACACCGGCGGCGACAATCACGAACAGGACCGCGGCGATAAAGAGCTCGCTGGAACGCGCGCTCGCAACTAGCCGGAACAACGGACGCAACAGGAAGCGCCCGAAAATAACGATGACGATGACGGCGGACGCGGCCTGCAACAGCGCCGTGGCGAGGCTGCCGAGAATCGATCCGCCGCTCCGTGCCGCAAGGATCGAGATGAAAAGCAGGATCGGAATAACGGCAAGGTCCTGCGCCAGCAGAATCGAGAAGCTCGCTCGCCCAACGCTGGTGGTGAGCCGCTCCTGGCTGGAAAGGAGTTCCAGCACGATCGCGGTGGACGACAGCGAGAGGCTTGCCCCGAGAATGATCGCTTCCGAAGGATTTCTTCCAATTGCGATCGCGGCGCCGGCAATCAAAGCGCTGGTGAGCAGCACCTGCGAACCGCCAAGGCCTATCACGAGCCGGCGCATGGCCGACAGCCTGGCAAGTGACAGCTCAAGACCGATCAGGAACAAAAGAAAAACGATGCCCAGCTCGGCGAAACCTGCGACGTTGTCCGCATCGGTCACGGTGACCCACGAAAGGCCCGGGACTGTATTGCTCAGTGAACCGAGCCCAAGCGGGCCCAGGATCGCGCCGGCGCCCAGATATCCGAGGACCGGATTCAGCCCCCACCGCAATACCAGCGGCACCACAACCCCCGCGGTCCCCAACACAACCAGGGCGTCGCTGTAGGCGGCCATATGAGTGCTTCCGACCACACGGTCCTCCAATTCCACAGACAACTTGGCCGTTGTAGCCCGTTCGCACGACTGGGCGAACTCGAACGCCAATGCCCGCGGGCACCTTGTGTACGACCAAGCCATTTATGGGCTCGAAATCGCAACGACTTGGCGACCCGAGGGAAACTCTGGCGCGATATCCTCGTTAGGCGATTCGCGGCTCGGCCGCCGACTGCTGTCAGTGTCCCGGCGAGAACAAAATGAAGCTTTTTCAGTGCCAGAACTGCGGCCAGCCGCTCTATTTCGAAAATACGCGCTGCGAACGCTGCGGGCTGTCGCTCGGCTATTTGCCCGATCGGGAAACAATTACGGCGTTGAAGCCGGACGAGAGCGCAAGCACCGCCGATCAAACGCTGTGGCGGGCGCTTGCCGACACGAAGCTCTATCGGTATTGCGCCAACGCCCCTTACGGCGTGTGTAACTGGCTTGTACCGGCTGCGGCGCCCGATTTCTATTGCGTGGCGTGCCGCCACAATCGGATGATTCCCGACCTGTCGTTGCCGGAAAACCTCGATAAATGGCGGGCGCTTGAAGGGGCGAAGCACCGTTTATTTTATACCCTGTTTCAGTTTCGCCTGCCGGTCGAGACACCGGCCGAGAGCCCCTCCGGTCTGGCGTTCGAATTTTTGGCCGACGTCGCACCCTCCGGTTCGTCGGTAATGACCGGCCACGCCGACGGCGTCATCACGATCAATCTGGCGGAAGCCGACGATGTGGAGCGCGAGCGCCGCCGTCATCAGATGGGCGAGCCCTATCGCACGCTGCTCGGTCATTTCCGCCACGAGATCGGTCACTATTATTGGGACCGGCTGGTCGCCGACACGCCGCATCTCGAAGAATTCCGCCGCATCTTCGGCGACGAGCGGCGGGACTATACGGCAGCGCTCCAGGACTATTATGCGCAGGGCGCTCCCGCCGATTGGTCCGAGCATTTTATTTCAGCGTATGCGAGTTCACATCCTTGGGAGGACTTTGCAGAGACCTGGGCGCACTATTTTCACATGGTCGATACGCTCGAAACCGCGCACGTGGCCGGCCTGGCCGTCAATCCAAAACTGAAACAAGGTCTTGGCGCGGTATTCGATTCCCATCCGCTCGATACCGACATGGCCCGCCTGGTCGAGACGTGGCTGGCGCTGACATTCGCGGTCAATTCGCTCAATCGCAGCATGGGGCTGCACGATCTATATCCGTTCGTGCTCGGCCCGTTGGCCGTGGCCAAATTAACGTTTGTTCAGCAACTGATCCGAACAATCTCCCCGCGCAATACTGCCGCTCCGAGCGACCGGGAGCCGCGCGCCAAACGCAGCATGCTCCGCCGCCTGCGCCCCGCGATGACATGACGGCCCATAAGGCGGCCGCGCCGGCTTGCTAATTTTAATGCGGCCGTTTCGTCGCGTTTCGGGTTCACACCGAAATTGCAGGCGTCACGGCGCCTCAACACGTTCAGCCATAACGCCGCCTCAGTTAGATAGTCTCGCTACCGCCGCAGGGCCGCGCATCAAGCCGCTTCAGCGCCGGTTATGAACAAAAACGTCTTGAATTTTAACAAGTTGCGCCCTGTAATGCGGCCCGCATGGGGGATCGAAGTTCAGCAATGACCCAATCCGCTTCAAGCGGGCTGTCCGCCGCCACGATCTCCTGGATCACGGCGACGGCCATTGTCGTCGCCGACACGATCGGCGTTGGCGTTTTCACCAGCCTCGGGTTTCAGGTCGCTGACATTAAGTCCGGTTTCTCGCTGTTGCTGCTGTGGGTCGTTGGCGGAATTGTGGCGATCTGCGGGGCGATTTGCTACGCCGAGCTTGCCGCGATGCTTCCCCGATCGAGCGGGGAGTACAACTTTCTGCGGCGCATCTATCATCCGGCATTCGGTTTCGTCGCCGGCTGGCTGTCGGCGACCGTCGGGTTTGCCGCGCCGACGGCGCTCGCAGGCATGGCGTTCGGCTCGTACCTTACGGCCAGCCTGCCAAATTTGCCCCCACCGCCGCAGTTGCTCGGCCCTATCGGCGGCTGGCCGGCAGCGTTCGGACTTGGCGCGATCTGGGTCGCCGCGCTCGTGCATTTGTCCGGCCTGCGGTTCGGCGGCGCCTATCACAATGCCTGGACCGCGTTGAAGCTGATCCTCATTGTGGCGTTCATCGTTGCCGGGTTTGCGCTCGGCGACACGCAACAGATTTCCTTTGCACCGAGCGCCGTCGACCTCGTCCATATCGGCGGTGCGCCATTCGCCATCAGCCTGGTGTTCGTCATGTATTCCTATTCAGGCTGGAACGCGGCGATCTATATCGGCGGCGAAGTAAAAGACCCGAACCGCAACGTTCCCCGCGCGCTGTTCCTGGGCACCGCGATCGTGATCGTTCTCTACGTCGCGCTCAACGCCGTGTTCCTGATGACCACGCCGATGAAGGAGATGGCCGGCCAGCTCGACGTCGCCATTATCGCCGGCAAGCACATCTTCGGCAGTTTCGGCGGCCGAATAGTCGGAGCGCTGATCTGCATTGGACTGGTGTCGTCGATCAGCGCCATGACCTGGATCGGCCCGCGCGTCGCCATGACCATGGGCGAGGACATGCCGTTGCTGCATGTGTTTTCGCGCCGGTCGAAGCGGGGCGTACCCGCAGTCGCAATCATGTTCCAGCTCGTGATATCGAGCCTTCTGCTGCTGACGCAGAGTTTCGAGGCCGTGCTTGATTTCATCCAGTTCAGCCTCACTTTTTGCTCGTTTTTCGCGGTTCTGGGCGTTATCAAGATGCGCATAACCCACCCCAATCTGGCGCGTCCTTACCGCGCGTGGGGTTACCCGGTCACGCCGTTCATTTTTCTGAGCGTAACGCTGTTCATGATGTACTATCTCGTCGTCAACCGGCCGCTACAATCCCTCGCTGGCTTTGCAATGATGAGCGCCGGACTCCTCGTCTACTACATCTCCCGCCAGCTATCGAATGTCTCAACCTCGGACGCTTCGCAAACGGTGGCCTGAAAAGATGTCTATGACCATGCCTAAAATGATGGCGGCAGTCCTTTTGACGGCCGCACTGGCGCTCAGTACGTCGCCTGCGCGAAGTGTCGAGCCGGCATCGCCCGACGATACCGCACGATTCCTGGCCGGGTTGCCACCCTCGCCCGGTTCTCCGCTCGAGCCGCTTACCAAGGATCCGGCGTGGCAGCAGCACGCCCGCAATCTGGATGCGATATTCGCGCGCGAGGACAGCACCACGCTTTCGAAGGTCCGGGCATTCTCGCGGGAGCACTTGGCCGACAAGCATGACACCATGCTGTACATGTTCAGCGGTCCCGATTTTCTTTATGCGACTTCGTTCTTTCCCAGCGCTTCGACATACGTTTTGGCCGGCCTGGAGCCTGCGGGCGAAATTCCGCAACTGACCAGTCTTAGCCATCAGGCGGTCGACGGCACACTGCGAAATCTCGAGGCTTCGATGGGGACGCTGCTCAGCTACAGCTTCTTCATTACGCTGAAAATGCAGACCCAATTGCGCAGCGGACCGGTTTACGGGACGCTCCCGGTCCTTCTTGTGTTCATGGCGCGAACCGGCAAGACCGTGCACGAAATCAGCTTGGTGAGCCTGGATGAGCACGGCGAGTTCCAGACGCCGGAAGAACCCGCAGCCGCGGGCACGAACAACAAGAAACCGGCGAAGGCAGCCGCCCGCAGTGCGGCGCGGGGCGCGAAAATCGTCTTTTCGGACGGTAATGGTCCAAAGCAAACTCTCTACTACTTCAGCACCAACCTCTCCAACGGCTCCTTCGAGCGAAGCGGCTTCTCGGCCTTCCTGGCAAAGCTCGGTCCAGCCGACAGCTTTATCAAGAGCGCGTCTTACCTCCTCCATGGCGGCGGCTTCAGCAGCGTGCGTACGTTCCTGCTCGATCACAGCGCCACGATCATCGAGGACGACAGCGGCATTCCGCTCGTCTATTTCGATCAAAAAAAATGGCACCTCCAGCCGTTCGGACGCTATGTCGGCCCGCTATCGATCTTTAAATATGGCTATCAATCCGGGATGGTGGAACTGTTCCGCAAAGCCGCCCCGCTCGACTTCAAGCTCGGATACCGATTCCGAAGAAATGAGTCGAACCTTCTGCTCGCCCAGAAGGGCGCGTCAACGACCAGCGACCAGGAATTAACCCCGCATTTACCACCCGACCAATACCCTGCCGGGACCAACGCTCGATCGCAGAAAAAGCCGCGAAAGCGCGTGGGAAGCGATTCGACCGGGTCCGTTGGCTGCCGCGTGGCAGGAATCTTCCCGTTTTGTTCGGATTCCCCGCCCAAACCCGGCCGCTAGTGCGTCAAAATGGGGACATAGTCGTCCCCGACACTCGGCGCGTCGGGTGGGGAAAAAGTGCCAGACACGGTTCGTGGACCAACGCTGCGAGCGTTTCGCAGGCCGGATACGAGTCCGGCTATGGCTGTGCGCACGCGCCATGTCGCCGTCGAACCGGCGGTGCGGCGGCGGCTTGAGCACGCCGGCCAACGCCTTGCTCCGCAACGCGGCCATGTTGAAACCCTGCGCGGCCACGTCGAAACCCTGCGCGGCCATATCGGACCCCAGCGCGGCCGGATCGAGACCCCTCGCAGCCATTTCGAAACCCCGCGCTCTCGATTTCAGCCGAGCAAAAACCCCGCTCGGCGTTTAAGTGAATTAAGAGACGGGCTGGAGCGCCGACTTCTCCACATCTCCGCGATCCTGTTCTTCGTTGGCTCGGTCGGCTGGTGCTGGCTGGTTTTCAGCGAGTTCCGGACGCCGATTTTGGTCTCTCCGGCGGAGGCGACCTATTCGGCGGCGGGAGTGGGAAAGGCCGATTCAGAAATTAGCAAATCCGACCCGTTCAGCAGCTCGACCTATGCGCGGGCGAACGATCCGCACGCGATGGGCTCATTGGGCGCAAGTCTTGGCAGCGTAAGCCTCGGCGGCGAGAGTTCCTGCAAGCATCGTCGCCCGCGAATGGAGCCGCTTGCAAACGCGTGTCACCGAACGCGTCCGCGCCCCAGCGCCGGCAAAGCAGGCTCAGGCTTCTGCAAAGCAGGCCCAACCAAAGCAGGCCCAAGCAAAGCAGGCCCAAGCTCAGCCGCCGGCAAAGCAGGTTCAGGCCCAAGCTCAGCTTCAAGCGCAGGCCCAAGCCCAACCAGTCGCTAACGAGCCAAAGCCGAGCCTCAAGCCGCCGGTTCGCCTTGCATCGCTCGAAGAAGCCCCGCCCCCTCCAGATGAAATTCCGTCACGCATGCCGTCTAACGTTGGCGCGGTAACGTCGCTTGTGAGCTTTGAGACGGCGCCGTTCCCCTATCACGGAACAATGCCGGGCACCGACCGGCCGTTTCTGAACGCGGGTGAGGCAGGCCACCGCGGCCACGTCAATTTCCGCGGCCACGTTCTCTGGGAGTCTCAGACCTTCAACGACGACCGGGTGCTCCTGCACATCCCGCCCGGCTTCGATCCTGCGCGGCCCGCGGTCATGGTGGTGTTCTTCCACGGTCACGGCGCCAATCTCGCCACCGACGTGCGCGATCGGCAGCTGGTGCCGGCGCAGATCACCGCGGCCGGAGCGAATGCGGTATTGGTGGCGCCGCAATTCGCCGTCGATGCCGCCGATTCGAGCGCCGGCAAGTTCTGGGAGCCGAATGGCTTTAAGCGCTTCCTCGACGAGGCGGCGGTCAAGCTGGCGCGACTGTACGGCGATCCGCGCGCCGCCTTTACCTTCGCCAGGATGCCGATTGTCATCGTCTCTTACAGCGGGGGCTTCGGGCCGACCTTGGCGGTCCTCGACCGCGGCGGCGTCAGGTCGCGTGTGCGCGGCCTCGTTCTGCTCAACTCGCTGTATGCCGGTATCGATAAGTTCGCCGACTGGATCGCCCAGAACAGATCGACATTCTTTGTAAGCTCGTACACACCGCATACCGCGCACCACAATGCCGATCTTGAGCGCCTGCTGCGCGAACGGTCGGTCCCTTACGGCGCCGAACTGCGGCGCGACCACCTCCAGGGTATGGTGACATTCCTGCCCGCCGGCGACGTGTCGCACCGAAACTTTGTAACGCACGCGTGGTCGGACAATCCGATCAAAGATATTCTGGTGCGGATGGACGATATCGATCCAAGGAACGGCACCGCGACGGCGTCGATTCCCGCAGGCGCCGCATCCTCAACCCGCAACTGACGCGCTTTCCCGCTTCCTTGCAAACCGCCATCCTTGCCAGTGCGGCGGGCGGCGAATATCACTGACATTCAGGCAAGCTTGCTGCTGACTTAAGGAGCGTAGTGTGGTCTCGGCAGCGATCGCTCGCGGCGGGACGCTCGAGGGGAGAGCTGACGCGTGAAAACATCCAAAGGACCCTTCGCCCCGCCGCGCAAATTGGAGCAGGATCTCGCCCGCGCATTGACCTTTTGGGAAGGGCTCAAGCGCCGCGACGCCGAAATTCCCTTTTGGGATGACGTCAATTTATCGGCACTGCCTGAGCTTTCGGACAAGCTGGCGATGATCGATGCCTCCGACAAACCGGTGCGATTCCGTTTCGGCTTCGGGGTTGTCGGTGCCGAGATAAAGCAGGAATACGGCGCCGATCCAGCGGGCAAATTCCTCGATGAAATAGAGGTGCGGCATCCGCTGCAATTCTTGATTTCTCAATGCAGCGCCACTGTCGAAGGACGCGCGCTCACCTATTACCAGCACTCCGGGGCAGACAGCGGCGGTTCGCGCGCGAAGCCGGGATATTCGCGTCTTGTACTGCCGCTGTGGGGAGACGGCCGTATCGGAATGCTGCTGGTGGCGTTCGCCTGGGAATAGGCACGCAAGCCGGCGTTGGGAATAGCTGATCGCGTTGAGCGATCCTCACCAAGGCGAGATTGAGTATGGCGGATATTGTCACGCTCACAATCAATCCGTCGATCGATCTTTCCGTTTCGGTGGAGCGAATTGAGCCTTTTCACAAGCTTCGCTGCGCCGACGGCCGCCGCGATCCGGGCGGCGGCGGCATCAATGCCGCGCGCGTGATGAAGCGGCTCGGCGCCGATGTTACCGCCTTGTATCCGATCGGCGGAGCGCTCGGACAATTGCTGCGCCGCCTGGTCGATCAGGAAGGCATCCCGGGATTGACCATTCCGGTCTCCGAGGAAACGCGCGAGGACTTCACGGTCATCGAGCACGCCACCGGCTTTCAATACCGATTCGTTCTTCCAGGACCGCATCTCACCGAAACGGAATGGAACACCTGCCTCGCAATGACGAGTGAACTCGACCGGCGCACGCGCTTCGTCGTCGGCAGCGGCAGCTTGCCGCCCGGTGTTCCCGACGATTTCTATGGCCGTCTCGCCCGGACGGCAAAGCGGGCGGACCGAAAGTTCATCGTCGACACTTCAGGGCCGCCATTGCGTGCCGCCTTGGAGGCCGGCGTCTATCTCGTCAAGCCGAGTTTGAACGAATTCAAATTGCTGACGGGCGAGCCGCTCGACACGCAAACCGATCGGATCAGAGCCTGCCGCTCCCTTATCGACAGCGGCCGCGTCGAAGTCGTCGCACTCACTCTCGGAGAGCAGGGCGCGCTCCTGGTCACGCGCGATCAGATTCTCCACGCACCGGCTCTCGCGATCAAGCCGATAAGTGTTGTCGGCGCCGGCGACAGCTTCCTGGGAGCAATGATTTGGAGTCTGGCCTCCGGCCACCGGATGGAAACGGCCTTTCGTTACGGCGTGGCTGCCGGTTCGGCGGCACTGCTCACGCCAGGAACGGAACTATGCCGGCGGGAAGACGTCGAACGTCTCATCGATGACGTGAACGTTCAGCATATTTGAACCGCCAGCCGACCTGCCCGAGGACGCCCCCTTTTTGGGGCGCGTCTACTGACCGTCATCGAGCAATGCCGCGGCTCCGAGCAGCGCCGGTAGCGGTCGCACGATGAGATAGGTCGGAATCGCCGCCAGGTAGGATTGCATTCGCCCCTTCGCTTCGAACCGCGAACGAAATTCGGACTGCGAAAAGAATGATGCTATCCGCGGTACGATGCCGCCGGCGATATAGATGCCGCCGCGCGCACCCAGCGTCAAAGCGAGATTGCCGGCGACCGTGCCGAGCATGGCACAAAACAATGCCGTCGCTTCGCGCGTGCGCGGATCCTTACTCCAGATCAGGGGGCTGGTGATCTGGTCGGCCGTGTAGGATGCCGCCGGCGTGTCGGTCAGTTCGCACCAGGTATTGTACAAATTGACCAGGCCGGCGCCGGACAGCACGCGCTCCGCCGAAACATGATCATACCGCTTGCGCATGAGATCCAGGATTGCGCTCTCTTGGGCGCTGGCCGGCGTCATGGTGACGTGACCACCCTCGCTGGCAACGGTAATTGCTTTGTTGGCCAAGAAAACCACGGCGCTCACACCAAGCCCGGTGCCAGGACCGATGACTCCGACGGGAGTTCCGCTCATCGGCTCGCCGCCGCCAATCTGAACGCGATCCGTCTCTTGAAAGTGAGGCACGGCGGCTGCATTGGCGACAAAGTCGTTGATCACCCGAAGCCGTTTGAGACCGAATTGCTGGCGTAGCGCCTCGGCCGAGAAGGTCCAGGGATGATTGGTCAACGTCACCTCGTCACCCGTCACCGGCGAGGCAACCGCCAACACCGCCTGCGCCGGCCGCACCGACGGCGATTCGGCGGTCAGATACGCATCGATCGCCTCGGAGAGAGAACCATAGTCGGTCAGCGCGTATACGCGCGCTGTCGTCGTCCCGCCGCCGGGTTGAACCAACGCGAAGCGGGCGTTTGTCGCGCCAATATCGCCGATCAGGCCGACGCCGTTATCGTGCATGGTGGTGAAGGTATCCGCCACAGCGCGGTACTGGCCCCCTCAACTCATAGCCGTCGCGCTCCCGTCATCAGGCCATTGCACATCATGGGTCGTTTTGCGTCCCTTGGGTTTCAGCTTCCGCGACGTGCCGCTTGACCGCGAAAAAACTGTCGGGGCTCACCGAGATTGAGTCAATCCCGCACCGCACCAGGAACTCGGCGAATTCCGGATGATCGCTCGGCGCCTGTCCGCATAATCCCACTTTGGCTCCGGCCTTATGCGCTTCGCGAATGACGTTCTCTATCATCCATTTCACCGCATCGTCCTGCTCGTCAAACAAGCCGGCCAAATCCTCGGAATCACGGTCGACGCCGAGCGTCAATTGCGTGAGATCGTTGCTGCCGATCGAGAAACCATCGAACCGCTCGGCAAATGCCTTTGCCAGAATGACGTTCGAGGGTATCTCGCACATCACATAGACTTGCAGTCCATTGTCGCCGCGTTTGAGCCCGCCCTCCGCCATAACCGAAAGCACCTGGTCCGCTTCCTTTGTGGAACGGCAGAATGGGATCATCACAACGACGTTGCGAAATCCCAGATCTTCGCGAAGGCGGCGAATGGCCCGACATTCGAGCGCAAAGCCGTCGCGATAGCGCGGCGAGTAGTAGCGCGATGCGCCGCGGAAGCCGAGCATCGGATTTTCTTCCTTCGGTTCGAACGCGGAGCCGCCAATGAGATTGGCGTATTCGTTGGTCTTAAAGTCGCTCATGCGCACGATGACCGGCTTCGGATGATAGGCGGCGGCAATTCGCGCCAGCCCGCGGGACAGGCGATCGACAAAATACTCGGTCTTGTCTTGGTAGCCTTCAGTGAGATCGTGGATCATGCGCTTGGCGTTTTCGTCGGCCAGCGCATCGAAGCGCACCAACGCCATGGGATGGATTTTGACGTGGTTGCTGACGACGAATTCCATGCGGGCGAGGCCAACGCCATCGGCCGGAAGGCGCCACCAGCGGAACGCGGCGGCAGGATTGGCAAGGTTCAGCATCACCTGGGTGCGCGTTTTTGGTATGGCGTCCAGGTCGAGCTCTTCGGTTTCATAGTCGGCAACGCCTTCGTATACGAATCCCTGTTCGCCCTCGGCGCACGACACCGTCACGTCCTGCTCGTCATGCAGCAGCCGCGTTGCATTGCCGGTTCCGACAATCGCAGGCAGCCCCAGCTCGCGGCTGACGATTGCGGCATGCGACGTGCGGCCGCCGTGATCGGTCACAATCGCTGCCGCCCGCCGCATGATTGGCACCCAGTCCGGGTCGGTGGTGCGCGTCACCAAGATGGCGCCATCGACAAACCGGTCGATGTCGCTCGGGCTGTCGATCAGGCAGACTTGCCCCGTGGCGACCGCTTCGCCGATGCTGAGCCCCGTCGCCAGCGTGCGGCCTTTGGACTTGACCCGATACGATTTGAGCGCACCAGCCTGCCGGCGGGACTGCACCGTTTCCGGCCGGGCTTGCACGACGAACAACTCATCGCTGTCGCCGTCCTTTGCCCATTCCATATCCATCGGACAGCCGTAGTGGCTCTCGATCACGCAGGCCCACCGCGCGAGCGCCAGGATTTCGCCGTCGCTGAGCACGAAGGCGCTTCGCTCCGCCTGTGAGGTTGGCACGTTGCGCGTTGGGCGGTCGCCGGTGGCCGCATAGATCATTTTCTGCGCCTTCGCGCCGACCGTCTTCTCGATGATCGGGATCAGCGAAGGCTGTGACAACAGCGGCTTGTAGATCTGGTATTCGTCGGGATCGACGGCGCCTTGCACCACGTTTTCGCCGAGCCCCCAGGCGGCATTGATGACGACGACCTTGTCGAAACCGGTCTCGGTATCGATCGAAAACATGACCCCCGCGCCGCCGAGATCGGACCTCACCATCATCTGAACGCCGATCGAAAGAGCGACCTTGAGATGATCGAAGCCCTTGGCCTGCCGGTAGGCGATGGCCCGATCGGTGAAGAGCGATGCATAGCAGCGCCGGCAAGCATCGAGCAGCGCGTTCACGCCGCGAATATTGAGGAAGGATTCCTGCTGACCGGCGAAGCTCGCGTCGGGCAAATCCTCCGCGGTAGCGCTCGAGCGCACCGCAACATCGGCGTCGCTCTTGCCGGAGCGGCGGCAAAGCTCCTGGTACGATGATGCGATCGAGTCGGCGAGGTCCGGCGGCCAAGCGCCGCGCTGGAAAGCGCGGCGGATCGCGGAACCCGTTTCGGCAAGCGAAGCCTTTCCGCTACCAAGCTCGCCGAGGAGACGGCTCGTCACCTCCCGCAGGTCGTTGAACTCGACAAACTGCCAGTAAGCATCCGCGGTAGTGGCAAACCCGGCCGGGACCTTTACGCCCTCGCTGGCCAGATGACACACCATCTCGCCCAGTGAGGCGTTTTTGCCTCCGACAAGCGGCACGTCGCCGCGACCCAATTGTTCGAACCAAACAACGAGAGGCACCGGCGCGGCCTTTCTGTGGGTTCCTCCCGATTGCCGCTCAAGCATCGTCCGGGTCCTCGGTCGACGTACCAATTGCCAGCGTTTCTTTTCCCGAATGCGCCGGGCGCCAATATCTCCTAGCCCGGCCCACCAGGCGTCTCATTGAGACAAATCAATGATTCCGCTGCCGGAGCCACGCGAGCCGTCGGTGACTTCCGCGTCATGGACTGGCAACGCACAGCCCGGCGCGGGCCCGTGCGGCTCGATGAGGCCGGGCTCAGGAAACGCTTGATTGATATCAACCCGAGTCTATGAAATCGGCGCTAGCTGCTATTCTCAATGCTCAGGTTTTAGGTCTTCATGATGGCCGACGGCTCGCTGCGCACCACTTTGCGTCCTGAATTCGTATGGGGCGTTTCAACCTCAAGCTATCAAATCGAGGGGGCCGCGAACGAGGACGGGCGCGGACCGAGCATCTGGGACACCTACTGCCACCAGGCCGGGCGCGTCACAAACGGCGATACCGGGGACGTCGCCTGCGATCACTACCATCGCTATCTCGAGGACGTCGGCTTGATGCGCGAACTCGGCGTCAAAGCGTATCGCTTTTCGGTATCGTGGCCGCGGGTCATGCCCGCGGGCCGCGGGGTCGCGAATGAAGCGGGACTTTCGTTCTACGACCGTCTGATCGATGCGCTTGTCGCGGCGCAGATCGAGCCGTGGCTTTGCCTCTATCATTGGGATCTGCCGCAGGCGCTGGAGGACCTTGGCGGCTGGACGAACCGCGACTGTGCGCAATGGTTCGCAGACTATGCGGCGCTGATTGGCAGCCGCTTTGGCGACCGTGTGAAACGGTACGCCACGTTCAACGAACCGTCGGTGTTCACGCTGTTCGGATATTGTATGGGCGGAATGGCCCCGGGAATTTCAGACCGGACAAGTTTGTTGCAAGCCATTCATCACGTTAATCTGGCGCATGGCGCAGCGGTAGACCGGCTACGCGTAGCCGTCCCGGGCGCCTCCATCGGCGCGATTTACAATTGCCAACCGTGCCGGCCGGCGGGGCCGGATCCGCAGGATCAGCTTGCTACGCAAACCCTCGATGCTTATTGGAATGGAGCCTTCCCCGATCCGCAATTGCTGGGGCGTTACCCCGCGTTGATCGCCGAGGCGATGACGCCGCATATGCGGCCCGACGACCTCTCAAGCATCTGTCGCCCGGTAGATTGGTTCGGACTAAACCACTATGCACCGAATTACGTAAAAGCGGCTGGAAGCAATCCATTGGGCGTTGGTTTCGGCGACGCGCCGGCCAGCGTGCGTCGCTCCGTCATGGGCTGGCCGGTCGAGCCGGACGCATTTCGGGAAACTCTGATGGGCCTTCACGATCGATATGGCTTGCCAATTTACGTGCTCGAAAATGGCACCGCATCCCATGATCAGATCGACGCCAATGGCGCCGTTTTGGACCAGCCGCGAATTGACTATCTGGACGCCTACACGTCGGCCATGTTCGAGGCGATCGAAGCCGGGGCCGACATACGCGGTTATTTCGTTTGGTCGCTCCTCGACAATTTCGAATGGGGCTCGGGATATAGTCAGCGGTTCGGCCTCGTTTACGTCGACTACCCCACGCAGCGAAGGATACCGAAAGCATCGTTTCTTTGGTATGCGCGGCTCATCAAGTCGGCGCCGGCAAACCTACAAATAGCCTTGGAATAGCGTCACGCCTCCAATCGCAGCGTGCGGAAAGACGATGGTCAAGGGAAACAACTCAGGCCAAAGCCGCCTCGCCCGTTTCTGGTCGAGCGCCTCGGGATTTTGGCGCGGCAAATCCGCCGTCGTAAGCTGGCCTCTGACGATCGGCCTTTTGCTCATCGGAGTCTCACAGCTCACCGTCCAGTATCGATTGAACTACTGGAATCGTGATTTTTTCAATGCGCTGGCGCGGCGCGACAGCAATGGTCTGTGGGACCAAGTTGTCATCTTTATCCCGCTTGCATGTCTGAGCGTCGGGTTGGCGGTCACTTCAGTGTGGACTCGCATGACTACGCAGCGCAAATGGCGCGAGTGGCTGACGACGAATATTTTGGACAGCTGGTTGTCGCGGGACCGCTATCGGCGGCTGGCATCCGTGAGCGGCGAATACCAGAACGCCGAATACCGAATTTCCTTCGATGCCCGTCTGGCCACCGACGCGCCGGTCGATTTGACGCTCGGATTGATCACATCGGTTCTGACCGCCCTCGTATTCACCGGCGTGCTGTGGAATGTCGGCGGCAGCCTGACGCTCTTCATCGGCCGGATTGAGATGACGATTCCCGGCTACCTGGTCGTCGGTGCCGGAATTTATGCGCTCACGTTCACGGGCGCGATGATGGCGATCGGCCGCAACCTGCCTGCTGTCGTTCAGACCCAAAGCCAAGCCGAAGCGGAGCTGGTGGCGGCGGGCAATCAAATCCGTGAGTCGGGCACCCGAGCGGAAGCTGCTCCGGCCGATATCGAGAAGCTCCAGGTGATGCGCGATGCCCTCCGTCAGGTCCTGGTTCGCTGGCGTCAGTTGTTATGGCAGCTCATGGGAACTACACTGGTCTCCCAGACCGACCTGCTGTTCGCTCCAGTGTTCGCGTGGGTTCTCTGTGCCCCGAAATACCTCGCCGGCACGATGACGCTCGGGGAACTCACGCAGGCATCGGCGGCATTCGTCACCGTGCAGGTCGCGTTCAACTGGCTGGTCGACAACTATCAACGGCTGTCGGACTGGCGATCCGCGGCCAATCGGGTCGCCGCGCTGCTGCTGGCATTCGACGAGCTGGCAATATCGGATATGAAAAACGAGGCTGGTTCAGCGCTTCCCGACATCCCTGGCCCGCCCTAGCCGGAGGAGAAAAGCGCTTGCATCGATCTCTATTCGGGAGCGTCAAATGATCGTCGGAGATTTCATGACGCGTCGGGTCGTAACCGTCGCACCCGACGCCTCGATTCTGGAGGCCGCCAAGCTGATGCTGGAGCACAAGATCAGCGGCCTGCCCGTGGTCGACCGGGAGAGTCACGTTGTCGGCATCGTCAGCGAACACGATCTCCTGCGGCGGCGCAGGAACGGCGACGGCACGGAGGGGCCGCATTGGCTGCAATTGATGATCGAAAAAAACGGATTGCCGGCGGAAAAGCCCGAGTTTCATGAGCGAAAGGTCAAGGAGGTCATGACGCAAAATGTCGTAAGCGTCGCGGCCTCCGCGTCGCTCGGCGAGGCGTGCCGCATGCTCGATGACCTGGGCGTCAAGCGATTGCCCGTGGTCCAGGATGGCAAACTCGTCGGCGTCATTGCGCGCGCCGACCTCGTGCGCGCGCTCGCACAGGGCATCGAAAGCGCCACCGCTCCGACGGCGCCGGACGTGAGCGTCGACGAACGGCTATCCGAGCTGGAGCGGCAGATTTGGCGGAGCCGCTCGCGCGTCCCCAGGCCGTTCTGAGAGTTGTTGCGGTGTCTTTCCTGGCGGTCGGGATTGGTAGCGGAGGAGGGACTCGAACCCCCGACACACGGATTATGATAGGATCACTCGTAAAATTTATCAAAAAAAACAAAGTCTTCCACGCACAAAACGCGAGTGGGCAATAGAGTGTGTAACGAATCTGCTTGACTAGGCCGCATATCAGCCTCGGGTTTGGGCCGATGCCGCGTAAGCACCGTCGTCCCGTTCGCACCCGGTGCAATACCCCAAAAATCGTTTGTGATTGATGATGCGAGGCGCCCCGTGTGATCACGTCCGAATATCAAAACCGCACGTGCGCCGCTTTGTGAGGCTTTGCGCCTGCGGTCGCAGTTCTAGCCTACCGTTTTGTGACGGCCGCATTCGAAATCAAGCAAAGGCCCGGTCGCTCAAATCAGTTTTCCTGCCGTTCTTCGATGGCGTCGACGCGATCCGGATAAAACGCCAAATGGTCCTTAATCGCGCTCACCGCCGGATACGGCATCCCGTAGGACCATACGGCGTTGATCGAGCGCGCGCCGCCAAGCGGAATGCTGAAATAGGAACAGTCCCCCTTGTACGGGCAATAGGTGACGTGATCGGTTCTCGTCAGCAACGCCATATCGACATCCTTGCGCGGAATGTATTGCACCGCCGGGTAGTTCGCCTCGCGAAGTGTCAGTGCGTCATGCGTGTCGGCGAGGACGCGCCCGGCTATTGAAATTGTGATGCGGTGGCGGTTGCGCTCGATGGTGATTGGATGACTTTGATCCGGGATTTTGACCGGCTTCGAGGCTGATGCGGCTTGCTGGGTCATGGCTATACCTTTCCCGACGTGAGTTCCCCGAACCAAACCACCGAGGGCATGCCCTTCGGCTAGAGCGTAAATAAGTGCCGGTGCACGAGTGTGCCACTACGATGCGCCTGCAAACAAATGCCCGGCAGGCCGACAAAGGACCTCGTCCCGCGTTTTCACCCCCGTTTCATTCGTTCGCGCCTTCACACGCTGGCGCAATGCCCCAAATAGCGCCAATGATTGATCGACTACGCAGCCGGCGGCGGCTAGTCCAAGGTCTCCCACTTGATTTTACCGAGTTCGGTTGCCACAGCTAATTTTGCAGTCTCGACACTGGACCACCTCTGGCGGCTGATCTTCTGTTTGCCGCTTTCCTTGTCGGTGCGGACTAATAGCCCGTCGTCATCGTATCCGATGTGCATGCGGAGGTTATTTAGCAGCGTTTTCACGATGGTGATCCGGGCGGACGAAGTGTCCTAGCTCAACTTCCTCCCGCATGAAACGAGACCGTCGAGAGGCCAGTATGCGGCAGGCGAGAGGCCCCGAGCCGGATACAGCACATTTGTGCTCGACTGTCAGCCTCCTGCCGTTACCTCCGATCGAACCCTAGGCAAAGCCGGCCAGGAAAGGAATCGAGAGCACCGTGTGGTGTTTCTCATTTTTCACGATCACAAGGCCCGGATCGCTGTCGCCACTCGCGATTTGCAGCTCGCGCGCCATTTGGCAGGCGCGGTCGAGCGCAGCGGCATCGTCTGACAAGGAAGCACCGTTCTTGTCGTCGTCGACGCGGTCAACCCACCGAACTGTGAAATAATACCGCGGCATCGTGGTCTTCCCAACCGTTTGGCAGCGAACCGGCCAAAGGTGAAGGTTCGCCTACCGTTCGCACCTAGCGGAAAAGTTGCGACAAACCCGTGACGGCGTTGTGCCACGGCGCGGCTATTGCCCGAGAGCTAGTCGCGCTGGTCAGCGGCGGTCAACCGCGTCGGGTTTGTCGATTCATCGGCCACCTTCGGCTTCGTGGGTTCGGTCGTGGCCGCTTGCTGAGTGGTTGGCAGAGCCGCGCAACCCTTGTTATCGCAAACAACGACTGTGGCGTTACTGTTGGAGGCGTGGGCGCCCCAGTCACACGCAACGGCTTGATGCGACGCTACCGAAAGCGCGAGGGCGGTAAATACGAGGATTGTCTTCTTCATTGCTTCGCTCCTATTCAGTCCGCAGTGACAACCTACGGCAATTCCCTGAGGAACGCATTCTGCTTCGATTTGATTCTGTTGAAAAAGTGACCTAGCGGATATTTTGGACCAGCGGAATAGAGGCTAATGCATCGGGTAACTGCGATCCAGGTGCAGCGATAGGGCCGTGGATGTTTGTGTGCTGGCGGCCGATAGTTCAAGGATGAGTGCGGTCGGATCGTGTTGTATTGATTGCGCCATTGCTCGATGACGACGGTGGCTTCCTTCAGGCTGTAGAAGATTTCTCCGCTGAGGCATTCGTCGCGCAGCTCTGCTGCGAAATTCCGGCTTCGCGGCACGCTATCGGCCTTGCCTTGCCTTGCCTTGCCTTGCCTTGCCTTGCCTTGCCTTGCCTTGCCTTGCCTTGCCTTGCCTTGCCTTGCCTTGCCTTGCCTTGCCTTGCCTTGCCTTGCCTTGCCTTGCCTTGCCTTGCCTTGCCTTGCCTTGCCTTGCCCGACATCAACACTTCGATCTGACGAAGCAGCACCATGATCTGCTCCGCGCTAAACCGTGCCAGCCAAGGATACTTCTCCGGCTTTCAAAGCGTGAGGTTGCGGGCGCCGAATTAACGCGCGAAAATTGACTTTAGCTACTAAGGTAGGAGCAGGTTTCCGGGACTTCCGTGCGCAGTGGCTTCTTTCAAAGTGGGCAACATTTAGCACGTCCGTCCACATCGAGCCGGGACCATTGGACAAATTTTACTGCCGTCCGTTTTTCTGCGATCTTGAGATTATCCAGCGCTCAACAGTGAGTGCCTATGAGCGGATCGAACGAAGCTATTACCGTCGTCATGACGGCTCGGGACCGGTTCTCGCTAACCGAGGACTGTATCGAGCATCTGAAAGCTCATACCCCGCAGCCTTTTCATCTCATCGTGGTACTCGGAGGCGCACCCAAGGAATTCGAGAATCGGCTCAGAGAGCGCTATGAAAAGATAACGACCTTGGTCTTTGAACCGCGGTTCTTGAACTGCTCAGAGGCGCGCAACATTGGGCTGAAGCTCGCCAAGACGCGGCTTTCGGTGTGCATGGACAATGACGTCTTCCCGCGCCCCGGGTGGCTACCCCCGCTGCTGCATTGCGAGAATGAGACCTCCGCCGGGCTCGTCGTACCTTTGATCCTTGAGGACGAGACGCACATCCACTGTGCCGGCAATGACATGTTCATCACCAAAAGGGGTGGACGCTCTATTGTCTGCAAGGTCCTTCCCTACCATCAACAGCCGGTGTCAGAGGGCACGAACATCAAAAGGCGGGAGATTGACTACGGCGAAATGCACCTGCAGCTGATCGACACGCGGGCCGCCCTGGCACTCGGCGTGTACGACGAGCGGATTCAGGAAGGCGAGGAACTTGACTGCGGTCTCGTCTGGCGCCAGGCCGGCCGAAGCATCTGGTTTGAGCCTGAGTCGATTGTGGCGTTTGATCTCGTTAAGCGGATCGAGCATCCCGGCGATATCGCCTTTTTCTGCTGGCGTTGGAATGCCGCCAACTTAATTCCCGGTTATCAAATCATGCAAGAAAAGTGGGGCATGGACATGACGGAGGCCGGAAACTTCAAGTACTTCCTCCTCGCGATCAACTCCAAGCTTGGCTGGCTTCCGCGGCTGTGGCATTCCCGGACGGCGCTCGCCATCGACAACGCAATGGGACGCGCCCTCACGATTCTTGAGGAGGTGCCGAAAAAGGTGCGGCTCCATTTCTGCGCTTGGCGTACTGGCTACTACGAGTGGGTCGTGGAGCTTGAGAAAGGAGAATCTGCCTCGCAACGCATCGCCTCAAAGGCTCCAAGTATCCTTGGCCGCCGCTCCGACGGTCGCAACAAGGTGCAGCGCCTGCAGGTCCAGGATGGTGTGTGCGTTGAGACATTCCGCCTCCAAGAGGGCACGATCAACGGTCCCGGCGCTTCCCTATTTGTCAAAGGGGAGGAAGTTTTGCGGGTCGCCTGCCTGGGCGACGGGTTTGGATATTATCAAGTATATCCGAAGAAACTCAAGCGTTGGGACATTCCTCGGCACTACTTCAAGGATACGACCGTGGACGCTCAGATCGATTCGGCCGTTCGCCTGCTAGAGTGCGATAGCCAAGAGCTGATTCGTTCAGGACCTCTGCCGGAACTGCACGAGATTGCGCTGGATGCTGGCCATCTTGCGCAGTTCTGTCGGAACCTTTCGCAGAAGCTACGCGCTTATGTCCACTGATGCGGCGTGCCGCACATACTAGAGTTCACCGACGGATAGAAACGTTCGCAGTGCCCGCGTGAGACGTGATTAGGGTTTGTACCCAGATAATTCATTGAATAGTTTGAACGAACATGATTCACCGCCAGCTTACCAGGCACGCCAACAAACTTCCGCGCAGGCAACACCTCCTGAAGCTTGAGAACCGAGGCGCCGAAAGATCGCATGTGCCAAGCATGAACAAATACACAATTGTTCGGCTAACCGACGTAAGTGGTTGTAGCGATTCCGAAACAAATTTCCGCATTTACGGCTTGTGTCATCGATGGCTGAAGTTATGTGCGTCCTCCGTACAAATGTTAAGCAAGGAGGGCATCATGGCGCAAGCATTGCACTTGCTGGGCTCGCCTATTGGCAGCGCGGAATTGCCGTCAAGAATGAGAGTTTGGCGAAGGAACAGCGCGACAGGGCGTTACTCACGCAATGTCTGATTGAGATTGTTGGTGACCGTTCCGTCTGACAATCGAAAGACATGTTTGTCCGATTTTGATCGCAGCAATTCATCGAACGTCATGTGCGCGATGTCTGCACACCTTTGATGGATGCGTTTGAGGTAACGCACACATCCGTGACGCGCGACCAATTCGCGTTCCTTCGTCTTACCCTTTACCCACATCAATAGATGCGAATTGCCACTACCTCCCACAAACGTGCTGATGTGCTTCCATTTCAAATTCTGCGCTTCTGTGCCGTGTCGAATTCCGGTGTTCGCAAGAATCAGTACATAGTCGCGCAAAAGTTCGCGCATTTCTCGCGACTTGCCTTTTCGACCCTTGTTTATCCACGTTCGGAACGCTCGGTACATCTTGCAGTATTCATCAAAAGCTGAAATCAGGTCGTCGTTGCGCGTCGCGTCCTTTGTTCTGCAAATCCGGAATTTGCGTTTTCGCGATATATCCGTGCATCAACGCTTCGTCGAATATTCTGTTTAACGCGCTATTATGGGTGTTTATCGTGCTGGCTTTTGGCGATTTGCGCATTTTCTTAACGCGCCACACGCCAAATTGTCGGATAAGCAGATAGCTGATGTTGTCGACGTTGTACCGATCGAAGAACGGAATGAGGTAATTGTTGATAGCCTGGATATAGTCTCGATAGACGCGCTTTCCCTCCCCTGCATTGACCGCCTTCTCCATGCGATCAATTGCAAGTTTTGCGACATCTTCAAATCTTTTCGAAAGAGCAGGCAATCCTAGTTTCGACCGAGCCCGCGCATCCAAATACAACTCAGCCGCGATTTCCCTCGCCTCGTTCAACTCGCTCGTTTTCGTCGTGACGCGAATCCACCTGCCGCCCATCTTGTAACGTGCTTGCCACTTCGCGCTGCCGTTTCGACGTGACAGCACGACTTTCCCTTCCATTATCGTCGCGGAATTGACGAGGCGACAGTTTTGGCATATGCGAATTTGCCCATGACACGCACGGTCGTGCAAACGTACGAACAATCCCGCGTTGTGCAACGGGTGTGCAACGCCATTCGCGACAATCTGTCGCGGTCCGCAAAAATCTAAATTTCTGAATTTTAAACGATATTTGGTAGCGGAGGAGGGACTCGAACCCCCGACACACGGATTATGATTCCGTTGCTCTAACCAGCTGAGCTACTCCGCCAAACCGTCAGAATTCGAGCCGGCCGGGGCGAGATTTAGGGTAGTTCACGGTCGTTTCCAAGGGCAAAATCCGGCACCCAATAGCCCCACGGGAAGTGGCGTTTTCCGCACTTGCTCCGTCGCTATTGCACGGAATCTACCGCCGCCGCAAAAGGCGGGGTCCCCAGTCGGCCGAGCCGGCTAAAGCGGATGAGCGAGAAATGCCCGAGCGGCGGCATCGGGCGGCGCTCCATAACGCGCACGCCGCCATGCTGCGCAGCCCACTGCGCCAGACGCTCCCAGCGGAACTCCGGCCGCCATCCGAGCCGGCGCGCTACCGGCGCGAACCATTGCTCGAAGGATTCGCGCAGGCCGGTTTCGGCGCCGAGGTGGTTCACCAGAATGATTTCGCCGCCCGGCTTGAGAACGCGGACGAATTCGTCGAGCGTCGCTTCGGGGTCTGGCACGGCGGTGATGACATATTGCGCGACGACCACATCGAAGACGCCATCCTGGAAACCGAGATGCTGCGCATCCATGACGGCGAGGCCGTCGACATTGGTCAAGCGATGCTCGGCCACGCGCGCTTTGGCCTTGAGCAACATCGGCGCGGAAAGGTCGACGCCGGTGATGCGATTGGTCCACGAATAATCGGGAAGCGACAGGCCGGTCCCGACCCCGACTTCCAGAATGCGGCCGCCGATGCGCTCAGCCGCAGCGATCGAGGCCTTACGGCCGCGTTCGAACACGGCGCCAAATACAAGATCGTAGATCGGCGCCCAGCGGGCATAGGCCCTTGCGACCGCGTCCTTGTCGAGTTCCGTCGCCATCGCACCCTGCCGTCGCGGCCGCGCACCCGCGCGCCGGCGCTTTTAGTGCGCCGCGGCCAGGTCGGCCGGAAGCACCCGCTTTGTCGTCGACGCCGGCATCGTGCTGGCGATGATACCACCGCCCAGCACGCGTGCCTGACCCTCGGCCGCGTCGTAGAAGGCGCAGCCCTGGCCGGGCGACACGCCGTCCTCGCTGCCGATCAGTTCGACCTCAAGGCTGCCGTCAGCGCCGCCGCGCAGCCAGGCGCGCTGCGGCGGCCGCGTCGAGCGGACCTTCACGTAAATCTCGGGACGGCCGGCCAGCGCCTCCTCGACCGTGCCGTCGCCAAGCCAGTTCACTTCACGCAGCCGGATGCGGCTGGTACGCAATGCCTCGCGCGGACCAACGACGACGCGCCGCGAATGAGCGTCCAGGCGAACGACGTAAAGCGGCGCCCCGGTCGCCACGCCGAGCCCCCGCCGTTGTCCGACGGTGAAATGGATGATGCCGTCGTGACTGCCGAGCACATGCCCGTCGAGGTCGACGATTTCACCCGGGCTGGCGGCCCCCGGCCGCAGCCGCTCGATCACATCGGCGTAGTGACCGCTCGGCACAAAGCAGATGTCCTGGCTGTCCTGTTTGTCGGCGACGGTAAGACCGTAACGCCGCGCCAGCTCGCGCGTTTCCGCCTTGGTCCGATCGCCGAGCGGAAAACGCAGGAAATCGAGCTGCGCCGGCGTGGTGGCAAACAAAAAGTAGCTCTGGTCGCGTTCGGCTTCGCGGGCGCGGTATAGCGCCCGCCCGCCGCTCGGCAACGCGCGAGACGCTACATAGTGGCCGGTCGCCAAAACCTTCGCGCCGAGTTCGCCGGCGGTATTGAGAAGATCGCGGAACTTGATCGACTGGTTGCATTCCAGACACGGCACCGGGGTCTCGCCGGCCACGTAGCTCTCCGCGAAACGATCAATCACCGCTTCCTTGAACCGGCTCTCATAGTCCAGCACGTAGTGCGGAATGCCGATGCGTTCAGCGACCATGCGGGCGTCGTGAATATCCCTACCGGCGCAGCAAGCCCCCTTGCGGTGGGTGGCCGCACCGTGGTCGTAGAGCTGGAGCGTGATACCGACCACATCGTAGCCGGCGTCGGCCAAGAGTGCCGCCGTGACCGACGAATCGACCCCGCCCGACATCGCAACGACAACGCGCGTGTCGGACGGCTTTCCGTCGAAATCGAGGCTATTGGTCATGGCTGTTACTATAAGCTTCAGCCGCCTTTTCCGCCACGGTCGCGACCGACTGACGGGACCGTCTGTTCCGGTCCGGCGGCAAAAGTTGCCGGGTGAGCACAGACACTGCCGCGCCCCGCCCCACGTCAGAATTATCCAACATATTGAAATCAATAGAGATTTTTAATATCGCGGCACTGGCCCGCAGGTTGCAAGTCGGATCCCGCATCCTCTCGTCTTAAAGGGATTCAGCCGTGTCGAGTATTGCGTCAGAGGTCAGTGCCACTCTCGCGTCCCAGTCTTCCCAGAGGTCGCAGGCGTCCGCGACCGTGCAAGGGACCGATACGCAGTCGCAGTCGTTTGCCGATATCCTCGCCGCCGGCGTGGTTGCGCCGGACTCGGGAACGCAATCGCCGCCGCCGCCACCGCAAGCCCCGACCGGGCCTGGCGGTCCTTCCGCCCCCTCTTCCGCTCCCTCATCAGCGCCCAGTCCCACCGGTTTCGCGAACGCTGACTCCAGCGGCGCCAATAGCGGCAACGGCTCCCACCAAGCCGCTGACAGCAGCAATCCGACCTCAGCCACCACCGGCAATACCAGCGGTTCGACCGCAACAAACGGAGGGAATTCGCCTCCGCCTGCCACTCAATCCGGCGTCGCCGGCGCGAAAATCGCGGGCGGGATTGGGATTGCACTGCGCGACCGCGGTGCCGTCCTTCCAAATCAGACCCCAAGCGATTCAGCACCGAATACATCCAGCAACGGCGTCACGCCGGCACCCAGCAACACCACCACCGCGAGCACGCCAGTCGGCACCACTCCAGCGGCCGGGACCACCGGGAACACGCCGAGCGACCCAAACGATCCGAATTCGCAGCCGGATGCCGCCGCGCTAGCTGCGGCTGAAAACGCAATCGCGGCAAGCACTCCAGGCCCTTCCGCACCGGCCTCGCCGCCGAAAACCTCCCCCGGCAAGGACAACAACACCAGCAAAGACGGTGCTGCGGCAGATAGCGGCGCAAGCTCGGCAGCCAAT
>CAVZSB010000019.1:0-38566 GCA_963777635.1 uncultured Alphaproteobacteria bacterium | reverse complement strand
AGGGATTTTAAGTCCCTTGCGTCTACCATTTCGCCACGTCCGCGTAGCGGACAGGATTGCCACGTCCGCGCAGCAGACAGCAATACCATGTCCGCCGGGCGGACAGGTTAACCCGTCCACGCGGCGCCGTTGTACCACCGGGCGGGTCCGCGCCGAAAGCGACGGCCGATCAATTGGCTTTGTTTTCCGGCTTGTTTTTGGCGGTGACCGGCGCGGCCGGGCGGATATTGCCCCACGGATCGACGGCTGATTTCTTGTCCGGGATTTTATGCAATGCCGCATCGTAGGCGCGATCGTTGGCCTTGCGCCGTTCGATTTCTTCCTGGGTCAGCGACTTCGTGGTTTTGAGCGGAATGCCGAGAGTTGACTGAGATTCCTGCGCCCGGGCGGCAGCCGTGCCGGCGAAGAAGGCCACGGTCGCCGCCGCAACGATGAATGTCCGCAGCATCCGATGCTCCTGCTTTACAACCCGGCCTCGTTGATCGGCGGCTGGAAGGCAAGTCCGGTATCCCAGGGAAAATAGATCCAGGTATCCTGCGACACCTCGGTGATGTAGGTGTCGACCAGCGGGCGGCCCATGGGCTTGGCGTAGACGGTGGCGAGATGCGCGCGCGGCACGATTTCGCGCACCACTTTCGCGGTCTTGCCGGTGTCGACGAGGTCGTCGACGAGAAGAACGCGGGCCCCCTGCCCGCCGCCAAGCGCGATGATCCCCGCCGCGACGTTCTTGAGCACCGTCAGGTCGCCCTGGCTGCTGCCGGTATAGCTCGACACGCAAATCGTCTCGATCACCTTGATGCCGAGTTCGCGGGCAACGATGGCCGCCGGCACCAGGCCGCCGCGGGTGATGCAGACGATGGCTTCGAACGGACCGGCGCCGCTGAGCCGCCAGGCAAGCGCACGCGAATCGCGGTGAAACTGATCCCACGACACCGGAAAGATTTTGCCCGGATCGCGTGGCGCGGGATTGTCGGGCTGTACTGCTTCGACCTGAGTCATCGAAGGTCCTTGGGGCGGAAATCGACCGTTGCAGCCGATATCAGACCAGCGGCATCGAAGGCAATCAAGGAATCTCGTACACCGTCGTCTCGTCGGCGATGCCGCGCAATGCCGCGCGCTGCATGGTCGGATGCAGCCCCGAAGTTTCGAGGATTTTCGCGGCCTTCTCGTCCTCCACCACCGACTTGGTCACGAAGATGGCGCGCGAGGAGGCAAGCCCCTGCACGCGGGCAGCCATATTCACGGTCTGACCGAAATAATCCTGGCTGTTGTTGAGGGTGACGGCGAGGCACGGCCCCTCGTGAATGCCGATCTTGAGCAGCAGGTCCTCGTTGTGGCGTTCGGCGTTGATCCGGGTCATTTCCTCACGCATGCGCAAGGCCGCCGCCAGCGCCCGGTCGGGGGTCGGGAACGTCGCCATGACCGCGTCGCCGATGGTCTTGACCACCGCCCCGGTTTCCGCGGTAACGACGTCGTAGAGAATGTGGAAATGCTGGCGGACGAGATCGTATGCCACCAGGTCGCCGACCCGTTCGTAGAGCGCCGTCGAACCCTTGAGGTCGGTGAACAGGAAAGTGAGGCTGGTGATCTTGAGCCGCTGGTCGACGTCGAGCGTGTCGGTGCGATAGATGTCGCGGAAGGTCTGGTTGGTCAGCAGCCGCTTGGCAGTGATGAAAGGGCGACGCTTGCCGAGCAGATGGTGCAGCGGATCGTCGGCGATCCACAGTCCCGGAAGCACGCGGCGGCGGGTGCGGTTCTCCAGCGTCAACCGCAACGGTCCCGGCCGCATCTCGAACGTGCCGACTGGCGCCTTCACTTCGTTGAACACCATCGAGAGCGTCTGCCGCTCGCGCGTGGCCTCGCCCTTGACGTCGAGAAACTGCGTCGCGTGCGTCACCGGATCGAAAACGATGACGAATTTGTCCGGCAGCTGCACGGACAGCACCGCTTTTTCCCCCGCCGGCAATTCGATCGAGTTGATTGAAATGGCTTCGAAAGACTTTTCGAGATCGTCCGGCAGGTCGACGCCCGAACCCCAGTATATTTGCCGGCAATATTCGATCTCCGACAGCGAGTCCGGATCGTGCGCAGCGATCCGACGCACCCGCGGACTGACCGTGAAGGTCACTTCCACCATGTCGTCGAGCGTGGGCTTGTAGGCGGAATTGCAAAGCGCGCAATCGTACTCGTCGCGTTTCACCGTCCGAAGGGTGGCACCCGCGTCAAGCACGCCGCCGCAGCCGGGACACAGGATGTTCCACGACAATTCGAACAGGCCGAGCCGGGAGGCGTGCAGGAACGTGGCGATGGTGCGTTCCTCGTCGAGTCCACGCTTGGCGGCGAAGGCGAGCGCGTTGACTCGGCACAGCTCGCGATCAAGCCCGCGCTGGACCAGATCTTCGATGGCGGCGACACAATCCGGATCGGAAGACTGCCGCAGGACACCAAACAGGGCTTCGGTTTCGCTCATCGAAGGAATTCCTTCAAACCCCAATGAGCGAAAAGTAGTTATCATCGCCCACCGCGGCAAGGAACATCGCCGTGAGCCCGGCGGTGGCCTTTAGAGGCGGCCGGCCGCGCCAAGAACCGTAAGCTACCCGGCCGCAGCCTACCCGGCAGTTGGCCTACCCGGCCGCAAGCTGCGCGTGCACTTTCCTGAGCATGGCCTCGACTGCCGCCTTGGCCGCTGCAAGCTTTTCCGGATCGCGCGAACGCATCACCACGTGAGCATTGGCGCTGCGGTTCTCGTCGATGAACGGGTAAGAGCCAATCATGACATCGGGATGCGCTTTGGCGACAGCGCCGAGTTCGGTACCGATGTCGCCCTCGCGGCAGTCGGTGCGGAGACTTTCCGACAGCATTTTTACCCCGGTCTCGAGCTGCGGCGTCACGTATTCGAGCATCGCCTGCATGACGCTGGGGATGCCGGCCATGACGACGACGTTGCCGATACGAAAACCGGGCGCGGCGGAAACTTTGTTGAGTACCAGCTCCCCGCCCGCGGGTATGCGCGTCATGCGCATGCGCGCTTCGTTCATCTCGCCGCCGGTTTCGGCGAGCCGCGCGCGCAGGATCTCGACCGCGCGCGGATGGTAATCAATCGAAACGCCGAACGCCTTGGCGACCGCTTCGGCGGTGATATCGTCATGGGTTGGGCCGATGCCGCCGGTAGTGAACACGTAGCTGTAGCGTGTGCGCAGCGCATTGAGCGCGGCGACGATCTCCGGCTGTTCGTCGGGCACTACCCGCACTTCCTTGAGATCGATGCCGATGGCGGTGAGATACTCGGCGATGAAGCCGATGTTCTTGTCCTTGGTGCGTCCCGAGAGGATTTCATCGCCGATGACCAGGAGCCCGGCGGTGACGATCGCGCTTTCGCTCTCCGATTTGCCGTCGGCCGCGCCGGTCATGGCTGCATCTCCGCCTTTCAGCCTCCTCTAGCGCGGCGCGCCACGCGGCTCAAGCACGGCGCGGCAGGCCTGCCTTGTCCGGTTTGCAATCCAATTTGAATGGGGTTTTTCGATTTGCGAATTGGCCGTGTATATGTCACGCAAAGTGCAGGGAGAACACCATGAATTTTTCAATATCGGAGCGGCAAAAGCATTGGCGCGACCGCGTCATCGCCTTCATGGAGGCGCACGTCTACCCGGCGGTCGAGACCTACGACCGTCAGGATGCCGAAGGCGAGCGCTGGAAAGTCATCCCGATCCTTGAAGAGCTGAAAGCCAAGGCCAAGACCGAGGGCCTGTGGAATCTCTTTCTGCCTCCCTCGCCTGAGCACGACGAAGGCGGCTATCACGGCGCCGGATTGACCAATCTCGACTACGCGCTCTGCTCCGAGCAGATGGGGCGGGTTTCCTGGGGATCGGAAGTCTTCAATTGCTCGGCGCCCGACACCGGCAATATGGAGGTCCTGCATCGTTACGGGTCGCCGGAGCAAAAGGCGAAATGGCTCAAGCCGCTGCTGGCCGGCGAAATTCGCTCGGCGTTCCTGATGACCGAGCCGGCGGTGGCGTCGTCGGACGCCACCAACATCGAGACCTCGATCAGGCGCGACGGCAACGATTATGTCGTCAACGGCTGCAAGTGGTGGTCGTCGGGCGTCGGCGATCCGCGCTGCAAGATCGCCATCGTCATGGGAAAGACCGACCCGAGCCGCGCCCGCCACGAACAGCAGTCGCAAATCCTCATTCCGCTCGATGCGCCCGGCATCAAGGTGCTTCGCATGCTGCCGGTATTCGGCTACGACGATGCACCGCATGGCCACGCCGAAGTCCTGCTCGAAAACGTGCGCGTACCCGCCGGCAATCTCCTCCTCGGCGAAGGCCGCGGCTTTGAAATCGCACAGGGCCGCCTCGGCCCGGGCCGCATCCATCATTGCATGCGCACGCTCGGCGCCGCTGAAGTCGCGCTGGAGAAAATGACCAAGCGGCTTTTGTCGCGCGTCGCGTTTGGCAAGAAGCTCGCCGAGCATTCCGTCTGGGAACAGCGCATCGCGGAAGCACGCATCGACATCGAAATGACGCGCCTGCTCTGTCTCAAGGCCGCCGACATGATGGACAAGGTCGGCAACAAGGCGGCGCAGCTCGAAATCGCGATGATAAAAGTGGCGGCCCCGCGGATCGCCTTGCGGGTGATCGACGACGCGATCCAGGCGCACGGCGGCATGGGGGTGACGACCGACGCCGGCCTCGCGAAGGCCTACGCGCACATCCGCACGCTTCGCCTCGCCGACGGTCCGGATGAAGTCCATTGCCGGGCGATTTCGCGCCTGGAAATGCGGAAATATACCAACGCCCGGGTGTGATCCCTCGGCGGCAAGGCCTTCAGTGCGCGTAGGCGGCGAACCGGCGCTTGAGTTCGCTTTTGAGAATCTTGCCGGTCGGATTGCGCGGCAGCATTTCGGCAGAGAACAATATCTTCACCGGCACCTTGAACGCCGCAAGTCGTTCGGCGACGAACGCGCGCAATTCTTCTTCGCTCGCGGCCGTACCCGGCTTGAGCGTGACGACCGCGCCAGGTTCCTCGCCGAGCGAGTGATGCGGTATGGCGACCAGCGCCGCATCGATGACGGCGGGATGCTCGTGCAGAGCGTTTTCCACTTCGATGCAATAGATGTTTTCGCCGCCGCGGATCAGCATGTCCTTGGCGCGATCGAGGATGTAGCAGAAACCTTCGTCGTCGAGCCGCGCGATGTCGCCGGTGCGCAGCCAGCCGTCGACAAACGTCGCGGCGGTGGCGTCCGGGTTGCGCCAATAGCCCTTCACGACATTCGGACCCCTGACCCAAAGCTCGCCAACGCCGCCTGCCGGCAATTCTCGGCCCGCATCGTCGACGACCTTCATGTCGCCGGTCGGCAGCGCCGGGCCGCAGCTTGTCGGGTGCAGCACATAGTCCTCGGCTTGATGACCGGTGAACGCGCCGGAGGTTTCGGTCATTCCCCATCCTGTCCCCGGCACCGCGTTGGGGAATTTTTGCTTTAACCGCGACACCAGTTCGGCCGCCGCTGGCGCGCCGCCATAGGCGAAGCTCTCGAGCGAAGACAGATCGTATTTGCCGAGCGCCGGGTGCTCGAGCAGCTGCCACACGATCGTCGGCACGCCGCCGGCGCCGGTAATGCGTTCGCGCTGGATCAGATCCATCGCCAGTTCCGGATCCCATTTATGCATGAACACAATCTTGGCGCCCATCGCCAGCGACGGGATCATCGCGGCGTGGCACCCGGTGACGTGGAACAAAGGCACCACCATCAACGAGCTCTTTTGCGGCGCATTGGGATCAGGCGCGGGCAAAGGCTCGCCACGGCGGAGAAAGCCTCGCGCCATGCCGAAGGGCCGCACCAATACCGATGTCGTGCAGTTTCGATGGGTGCCGAGCGCGCCTTTCGGCTTTCCCGTCGTGCCGGACGTGTAAAGGATCGTCGCGTCGTCCTCCGGATCGAGCGCCACATCCGGCAGCGGCCGGTCCGGTAACAGATTCCAGGAATTCACCTCGCCGAGGATGGATTCGAGCTTGGTGACACTCGGATGCGCTACTTCCTCGTTCTCGCGGCTGACGAACACGCGCTCGAGTGCCGGGCAATTGTGCAGATGCTCGAACAGCCGCTCGAGCCGCTCGCGATCAACAAAAGCGATCCTGGCGCCGGAATCGTTGAGGCCGTATTGCAGCTCCGGCCCGGTCCACCAGGCGTTGAGCGGGGTCGCGACCCCGCCTGCGAGCAAGCAACCAAAGAAGGCGGCCGGCCATTCCGGCAGATTACGCATGGCGATTGCGACGCGGTCGCCCTTTTTGACGCCGGCTTGCTGCAAGGCCGCGGCGATGGCCAGCGCGGCGCGGCCGAAAGCTTCGTAACTCACCCGCTCGTCGCCATAGACCACGAATGTCTTGCTGCCGTGCGATCGCGCCAGGAGGAACAATTCGCGCATGGTCGGCGGCGAATTTTTCCAGACTCGCGTCCGCACGCCGCGAATATCGCGCTCCTGCGTTTCGAACGGAGAGCCGGGCCGGGTCAGCGCCGCGTCGGCTTGCGCCAGCGACATGGCCGGAAAATCTTTTACTGCCGCCACGATGCGCTCTCCTTCACACGGCTCACGCTCGCCGCGCATACCGATCAGGCGATGGTAATGCCACCGTCGACGACGATGGTTTGTCCGGTCATGAAGCTGCCGGCCTGCGAGGCCAGAAGGATCGCAGCGCCTGCGATTTCGTCCGGTTCACCGATGCGGCCGAGCGGTGTCCGGTCATTTCTTTCCTTGAGCATCGCCGGATCCTCCCAAAGCGCGCGCGCAAAATCCGTGCGAATGAGACCGGGCGCGATGCAATTGATCCGGACATTGTGCGGGCCAAGCTCGATCGCAAGATTGCGGGCAAGCTGCATATCCGCCGCCTTGGAGATGCAATAGCTGCCGATGATGGGGCTGCCTTTGAGACCGCCGATGGACGAGACGATGATGATCGACCCATCCCGGCGCGCGATCATCTGCGGCGCCACCATTGTGATCAGCCAGTGATTGGAGACAATGTTGTTGTCGAGGATCTTGCGCAATTGTTCGTCGGCGATGGTGTGCATCGGCCCAAAATGCGGATTTGAGGCAGCGTTGCAGACCAGCACGTCGATTTTACCGAGGGCCCGCGTGGTCTCTTCGATCAGGCGCTGCAGATGCTCTTTGGACGAGATATTCGCCGCGATGGCGATGGCGCGGCCGTCCCCGAATTTCGCGTTGATCGCCGCCGCGATCTCGCGGCAGGGCTCGATGTTGCGTGAGGATACGACGACGCTGGCCCCCTGCTCGGCCATCCGTTCAACGATGGCGCGCCCGATGCCGCGCGAGGAGCCGGTGACCACGGCCACTTTTCCGCTGAGGTCGAATAGCGACACGAGCGTTCCTTCCCCCGGCATATGATGTATTTTGCGCGCCAGCTTATTCAGACGACAGCGACCCGGCAAGTTGAAGAGGAACGCGTGATGGCCGCCATTAATTCCGTAACCGAACTCACCCGTGAAGGCGACATCGCCGTTCTCACCATCGATTCACCGCCTGTCAACGCGCTCTCCGAGGACGTGCGCAACGGTCTTCGCGATGGCGCCCGGCAGGCCGCCGTGGACCCTGCCGTCAAAGCCATCGTCCTGATTTGCGCCGGCCGCACCTTCATTGCCGGCGCCGACATTTCCGAATTCGGCAAGCCCCCAAAGGGCGCCACGGTACCCGAAATCCAGACCGCACTGGAAGGCAGCCCGAAGCCTGTCATTGCCGCCATCCACGGCACCGCGCTTGGCGGCGGCTTCGAAACGGCTTTGGTCTGCCATTACCGGGTGGCCGTGCCATCGGCAAAATTTGGCCTGCCGGAGATCAAGCTCGGCCTCATTCCCGGCGCCGGCGGAACGCAGCGGCTGCCGCGTCTGAGCGGCGTCGAAAATGCGCTCAACGTTATCCTGTCGGGAACGCCGTTCGGCGCCAAGCAGGCGCTTGAATGGGGCGTCGTCGACGCGCTGGTCGAGGAGGGCAAACTGCGCGGCGGGGCGCTCGCTTTCGCCCGCAAGGTCATCGACACCCAAATGCCGTTGCGGAAGATCCGCGATCTCAACGACAAGATCGAAGCGGCGCGCGGCAAGCCGGAAATATTCGAGAAAATCAGCCGCGACAACGCGCGTAAATTCCGCGGCTTCGAAGCCTGGAAATCGGCGATCCGGGCGGTACAGGCCGCAATCGACCTGCCTTTCGACGAAGGCATGAAGTTCGAGCGTCAGGCCTTTGTCGATCTCATTCCCTCCGAACAATCGCGCGCCCAGCGCTACGTGTTCTTTGCCGAACGCAAGGCGTGGAAAATCGCCGACGTAACGGACGACACGCCGACACTGCCGATCAGGAAAGTCGGCATCATCGGCGCCGGCACGATGGGCGGCGGCATTTCGATGAATTTTCTCAATGCTGGAATCCCGGTGACGATCGTGGAAACGACAAAAGAGGCGCTGGATCGCGGCCTCGGCACGATCCGCCGCAACTACGAAAGCACCGCCAAGAAGGGCCGGATGACGCAGGCGGATGTCGAAACACGGATGGGGCTACTGGGCCCCGGCCTCAATCTCGACGCCCTGTCCGATTGCGATCTGATCATCGAGGCGGTGTTCGAGAATATGGAGATCAAGAAGGAGATTTTCGGCAAGCTCGACAAGATCGCCAAGCAAGGCGCGATCCTGGCGTCCAATACCTCCTATCTCGACATCGACGAGATCGCCGCGGCCACGAGCCGGCCGGACCATGTTCTCGGCATGCATTTCTTCTCGCCGGCAAACGTCATGCGGCTTCTGGAAGTCGTGCGCGGTGCAAAAACGGCGAAGCCCGTCATCGCGACCGCCATGCAGCTGGCGCGCAAGATCGGCAAGGTCGGTGTTCTGGTCGGCGTCTGCTACGGCTTTGTCGGCAACCGCATGCTGGCGCAGCGCCAGCGCGAAGCGCAGAAACTGATCCTCGAGGGCGCCATGCCCTGGGACGTCGATCGGGTCATCTACGATTTCGGACTGCCGATGGGACCATTCGCCATGAGCGATCTGGCCGGCCTCGACATCGGCTGGTCGAAGGCGGCCAGCAAATCCTCGACCATCCGCGAAATCCTCTGCGAGATGGATCGGCGTGGCCAAAAGACCGGCGCCGGCTTTTACGACTACGACGAGCAGCGCAATGCCAAGCCCTCGCCGGTCGTCGAAAAGATCATTCTCGACTTTGCCGCCAAAAAAGGCATCAACCGCCGCTCGATTTCGGATGAAGAGATTCTGCAACGCTGCATCTATCCGATGATCAACGAAGGCGCCAAGATTCTTGAAGAGGGCAAGGCGCAGCGCGCCTCCGACATCGATATCGTCTGGATCAACGGTTATGGCTGGCCGGTTTATCGCGGCGGCCCGATGTTCTACGCCGACCTGATCGGTCCTGAAAAAGTGCTCGCCAAGCTCAAGGAATTCGAGGCGACCATGGGCGATGACTTCAAGCCGGCGCCACTGCTTGAACGGATCGTGGCGGAGAAGAAGCGTTTTCAGGATCTTTAAGGCTAGAGCGGGAGGCGGGCACGGCCTGGGTTGCAATGACGAACTCGACGAACGCTGCGGGTAAGGTCATTGCAGTGCGCGGTGCCGTTATCGACGTCGCCTTTGAGGCCGGCAAATTGCCGCGGCTCGAAGAAGCCCTTGTCGTCGAATGGGATCGGCCTCAAACGTTGATTGTTGAGGTCGAGGCCCATCTCGACGAGCGCACGGTGCGCGGGGTTGCGCTGCACGAGACCGCTGGGCTTAGACGCGGCACGCCGGTGCGCGCCAGCGGCAGCCCAGTCACGGTACCGGTCGGCGATGCCATGCTCGGTCGCCTACTCGACGTCGTCGGGACCACGCACGACAACGGCCCGCCACTGCCCTCCGATATGCCGCGCTCGCCTATCCACAGAGCGGCGCCGCCGCTTGAAGAACGTAGCCCGGCTACCGCGATATTCGAAACTGGCATCAAGATTATCGACCTTCTCGCTCCGCTTCCGCAGGGCGGCAAGGCGGCGATGTTCGGTGGCGCCGGGGTCGGTAAAACAGTGGTAATTATGGAGCTCATTCATGCGATGGTCAAAAGCTATCAGGGCATTTCGGTCTTCGCCGGGGTCGGTGAGCGCTCCCGCGAGGGTCACGAACTGTTCACCGAGATGCAACGCTCCGGCGTGCTTCATCGTAGCGTTCTTGTCTACGGGCAAATGAATGAGCCGCCCGGAGCGCGCTGGCGCGTCGGACTGACCGCGCTGACGATCGCGGAATATTTCCGCGACGAGAAACGACAGAACGTGCTGTTGTTGATGGACAACGTGTTTCGCTTCGTTCAGGCCGGCAGCGAAGTCTCCGGCTTGCTGGGACGATTACCCTCGCGAGTTGGCTATCAGCCGACGCTGGCCACCGAAGTCGCCACGCTGCACGAGCGCATCGCCTCGGTCGCCGGAGTGTCGGTTACAGCGATCGAAGCCGTCTACGTGCCGGCGGACGATTTCACCGATCCGGCCGTAACCGCCATTTCAAGCCATCTCGACAGCATGATCGTGTTGTCCAGATCGATGGCCGCCGAAGGCATGTATCCTGCAGTCGACCCCTTGAGTTCCTCTTCGATCCTGCTCGATCCAACAATCGTCGGCGAAGAGCACTACCGAATTGCCGAAGAGGTGCGCCGAGCCATCGCCCGCTACAAGGAGCTGCAGGATATCATCTCGCTTCTTGGAATTGATGAGCTCAGCGCGCAGGATCGCTCGATTGTCATTCGGGCCAGGCTGTTGCTACGATTTCTGACGCAACCCTTCGCGGTCACCGAAGCCTTTACCGGCACGCCCGGGCGATCCGTTGCATTGCCGGAGACGCTCAAAGGCTGCCGCACAATACTCGACGGCGCCTGCGACCACTGGGCGGAGAGTTCGCTCTACATGGTCGGCACGATCGACGAGGCACGAGACAAGGAAGCTCTCGCGAATCGCAAAGCAAACTCGGCATGAAACTCCTGATTACCACCCCTACCGCCGTCGTCATCAATGAGCAGGATGTCGCCGCGGTGCGTGCTGAGGACGAAAGTGGAAGCTTCGGCATTCTCAACGGCCACGCCAACTTCCTCACGGCACTGACGGTGTCGGTGGTAAGTTGGCACAATGCCGACGACCGCCGGGGATTTTGCGCCGTCCGGCGCGGTGTTCTATCGGTCACCAATGGCAACGAAGTTGCGATAGCGACGCGTGAAGCGATCGCCGGCGACGATTTCGATCATCTCGAACGCGTCGTGCTGGCGCGGTTCCGGGAAACAGTCGAAGCCGAGCGAGCCGCACGCACCGAAAGCCTGCGGCTGCAGATGCAGGCCATAAGGCAGATCGTGCGCTACCTGCGGCCGGAACGGCGAGGCGTATTTGGAGCCGGATGATGAACGGCAAGGCCGACGAACGCGAACCAGACGCCGCAGACGGCATGGCCGACGCGGTTCGCAAGCGGCAGGAACGCGAACAACGCTGGCGCACCGAGGGGCAACAATCGGTCGTCCGGTTCGTCGGCCAGATTGGCGTTCTCGGCTGGATGATCGTCGTACCGACCTTGCTCGGCCTCTTCATCGGACGTTGGCTTGACCACACCCTCCACAGCGGAATTTTGTGGAGCGGAGCATTGCTGGTGTTAGGTGTTTCGCTCGGATTTTGGGCCGCCTGGAGATGGATGCACAAGCAATGACGATTTCCTATCTCAGCGACGGCGGGTTGATGGTCTTGAAAGCCGGCGCATGGATAAGCGCCGGAGCGCTTATTGGAGCGTTGTATTTCATGACGCTACGACACAACGTCACGCTGCTTGCCACTGGCCGCGCACCGCTGTTCGCGATGGCGTTGCAATTTGGGAGATTTGCCGCCCTCGCCGGCATACTCGCGGTTATCGCCAGCCGCTTCGGCGCGTTGCCTCTGCTGCTTGCCACGGCCGGCATAGTCGCTGCCCGAATGGCCGCGGTGCGACTGGGAGCGCTGACATGATCGAATCGCCCCTTCTCGTGAAGACTCTTTTCACGGTCGGCCCGGTTCCGATCACCGAGCCGGTGGTCGTAACGTGGGGCCTCATGGCGGCGCTAACGATAGGCGGTTTTCTCGTCACGCGTACGCTGGCGTTGTCCCCGACGCGCTACCAAGCCGTGTTCGAACTGATAGTTGGCGCAATCGAGGATCAGATCCGGGGCACGATGCGCGTTGCGCCCGGGCCTTACGTGCCAATGATCGGGACGCTGTTTCTGTTCATCCTTGCCGCCAACTGGTCGTCGCTTGTTCCGGGCGTCGAACCGCCGACGGCGCATATCGAGACCGATATCGCGCTCGGTCTGATTGTTTTCTTTGCGATCATCTTTTTCGGCATCCGCGGTCGCGGAATTGTCGGTTATTTGAAGACGTTTGCCGAACCGACCGTCTTGATGATCCCGCTCAATCTTGTCGAGACATTCACCAGAACCTTCTCGCTCATCGTGCGGTTATTCGGCAACGTGATGAGCGGCGCTTTCATCATCGGCATCATTCTTTCGCTCGCCGGCTTGTTCGTGCCGATCCCGCTGATGGCGCTGGAACTGCTCGTCGGGGCCATCCAAGCCTATATCTTCACCGTGCTCGCGATGGTGTTCATCGCCAGCGCCGCGGGCGGCGAGCAAACAAGCGACGGCAACGAGGGGAATAACCCATGAACTGGAACGAGATCGTCAGCATTTTCGCCGCGGCATTGGCCGTTTCGTTCGGTGCAATCGGTCCGGCGCTTGCCGAAGGCCGGGCGGTCGCCGCCGCGATGGATGCCATCGCGCGGCAACCGGAGGCGGCGGGAACGATCTCGCGCACGCTGTTCGTCGGCCTCGCCATGATTGAAACCATGGCGATCTACTGTCTGGTGATCGCGCTGCTTGTGCTGTTCGCCAACCCGTTTGTCCGTTGAGCCCATGCGCATCGATTGGTGGACGCTGGCGCTGCAGACCGTCAACGTCCTCGTCCTGATCTGGCTCCTCGCCCGGTTCTTTTTCCGGCCGGTCATGGATATCGTCGTCAAACGCCAGGAAGAAGCGAAGAAGCTGCTGGCCGACGCAGCTCGCACCCGCCAGGAAGCAACCGATCTTCGGGCTGACGCCGACCGAGCGCGCGCGCAAATCGCCGCAGAACGCGAAAGGCTGATCGCGGAAGCGCGTATTGCCGGGCAGAGCGAAGAACAGAATCTGCTTGCACAAGCGTCCAAGAAGATCGCCCAGCTCCACGACGAAGCAGAGGCCGCGATCGCGCGCGAGCAGGCGGCGGCGGAAGAGGCCGTCATCGATCACGCTGCCGAACTCTCCGTCGAGATTGCGCAGCGTCTGCTGGAACGCCTTCCGCACCGGGAAGTCCTCCGCGCATTCGTCGATGAGACTTGCCGCGAAGTCCGCGCACTGGCTCCGGAGACGAGGGAAAGCCTGGCGTCGGCCGCCACGACGGGACACCCAGTCGAGGTCGTGACCGCCCAGCCCCTTGCCGACGAGGAGGCGCAATATGTTCGCGGTGCGGTTAGGCAGGCTTTCGGCGTCGAATTACCACTCGTGTTTCGCTGCGATCCGACCATCGTCAGCGGGATCGAGCTTCGGGCCCAAAACACAATCGTCCGCAACAGCTGGCGCGCAGATCTCGACCTAATTCGCCAGGAGCTGAGCCGTGACAAGCACGCGCGCTAATCTCGATGCTTGGCTCGTCGACGCAAGAAAGCGCGTCAGGTCCATGCCGCTTGCACCCACCGCCGAGCAGGTGGGCCGCGTCGAGATGGTCGCCGACGGCATTGCGATTGTTTCCGGACTGCCCGGTGTGAGGCTCGACGAACTGCTGCGCTTCGAGCGCGGTCAGATCGGCTTTGCCGCCACTCTGGATCGGGATTCTCTCGGGTGCGTTCTCCTCGACAATCCCGAAGCGATCGAAGCCGGCGACCTCGTTCACGGCACCGGCGAGGTTGTACGCGTACCGGTGGGGCCGGACCTCCTTGGCCGGATCGTCGATCCGCTTGGCCGCCCAATCGATGGGGGCAATGCGATAGAAGCCAAAGGTTACGAGCCCGTCGAGCGGCCGGCGCCGGCCATCATTGATCGCGATTTCGTCAGCGAGCCGGTCCAGACCGGGCTGCTCGTGCTCGATTCCATGTTTGCGGTCGGGCGGGGTCAGCGCGAGCTGATCATCGGGGATCGTGCGATCGGCAAGACGGCGATTGCCGTCGACTGCATCATCAACCAGAAGTCCAGCGACATTATTTGCATCTACGCTGCGGTCGGCCAGAAGTCGTCAACTGTCAAGCGGGTGATTAACGCAATTCAGACTCACGGTGCGCCAGAACGCTGCATTTTCGTCATCGCGAGCGCGTCGGCTGCTCCCGGCATGCAATGGATTGCGCCGTTTGCCAGCTTCACGATGGCGGAATACTTTCGCGACCGCGGTCAGCACGCTCTCGTCGTTATCGACGACATGACAAAGCACGCCGCAACGCATCGCGAAATTTCGCTATTGACCCGACAGCCGCCCGGACGCGAGGCATACCCCGGCGATGTATTTTATGTTCATGCGCGGTTGCTTGAACGGGCCGCGAAGCTTTCCAAGGCCGCCGGAAGCGGGTCGTTGACAGCGCTGCCGATCGCCGAATTGGATGCCGGCAACTTGAGCGCCTATATTCCAACAAATCTGATCTCGATCACCGACGGCCAGATCGTGCTCGATGCACGATTGTTCCACGAAGGTCATAAGCCGGCGGTGGATGTTGGAACCAGCGTCAGCCGTGTCGGCGGCAAGACCCAGGCACCGGCCCTGCGAGAGGCGGCGGCGACGCTGCGGCTCGATTATGCTCAATTCCTGGAACTCGAAATGTTTACGCGCTTCGGCGGCGTCCCGGATTCCCTCGTCAAGAACAGGATCGCAGCGCGGGCAGCGTATCCGCGCGATCCTTTCGCAACCGCAATTCGCGCCATTGCGGCTCGCAGACGAGGTTGCACTCATGTTGGCATTGCAGGGCGGCCTTTTCGATCGCCTGCCACTTGAGGCGATCGGGAAATTCCGCTCTGCGCTTCCCGGCTGGCTCGATCGCTCGACGAAGGCGATTGTCGATGAAATCGAGCGCAGCGGCCGGCTGGACGATGCGAAAGTCGCCGAACTGACGGCTGCGCTTGCGACGCTGGCGAAGCAGTTTGCTGCACCGCCAACCGCGGCCGAGCAGGGTAAAATTAAATGGCGGAGCGGCTGGCCGACATCATCACGCAAATCCAGAGTGTCCAGCAGCTCGAAGCTGTCGTAACCGCCATGCGCGGTATCGCAGCCTCGCGGGCACAGAAAGCCAGATCGCTGCTCGCAGGCATCGAAGCGTATAGCGATGTCATTTCACATGCCATCGCACAGGCATTGGACTTGCTGCCGATCGTTAAGACCGCCCTGCCCGCCCGTGAGCGTTCCAAGCGCGGTCTCATCCTGTTTTGCGCGGAGCAGGGTTTTGCCGGTGCCTTCAGCGAGCGCGTATTCGAGGCGGCAAAGGGCGATCTTGATGGAGCCACGAGCCTGATCGTCGGCACGCGTGGAGCAGCCGTCGCAACCGCGCAAGGAATAAAGCCCGACTGGTCGGCCGCGATGACGACGCATGTGGAGGGGATTCCGGGCTTCGCTAACCAGCTCACAGAGGTTCTGTATGGTTATCTTGCTCGAGGCGCCATCGCGACGGTCGATATTGTCTTTCCGCGCTCGGCCGCCGGCGGCGGCGTCCGCGTAGACCGGCACTCGCTGCTGCCGATCGATTTCGGACGTTTTGCGCGTCCTATTGAGAAGCAGGTTCCGCTGATAGCGCTTGCCCCGGAAGTGCTGCTCGAGCGTCTCGCGGCGGAATATGTCTATGCGCAACTATGCGAGGCCGCCATGCATGCATTCGCAGCCGAAAACGAAGCCAGGATGATAGCCATGATGGCCGCCAGAAATAATACTGAGACGAAGCTTGCTGCGCTCTCGGGACGCGAACGGCAAGTTCGCCAGGAAGAGATCACTACCGAGATCGTTGAACTCGCGTGCGGAGCCGAGGCGTCACGGACTGCTCGCAGCTGAGATTTTCTTTCGAGCAGCCTATAATTGGCATGTCAATGTCATCGGTCAAACCATCCGAGTTCTCGCTGACGAGCGTGCCGGCGTTTTGGCCGATGGTCGTGGCAGCTCAACTGATCGAAACCGGTGCCGGACTTTACGCGCGAAGCAGGCGCCCTGCGACGACGCGGATGAACTTGCTCTATGTCAAAGACACGGGGCGGAACTTGCCCGATACGCAGTTACGATCAGCGTGTCAGGCATGATGCGTTCTGCATCTCCAGGCCATGGTCGGGTCGGGACCTACCGAGGCATAACTGAGCAGCGGCGCCCGGCGGCACCTGCCCTTTCGCCTTGAGACCGATCTGCCGGCAAATGCAAATGAAGTGATCCCGCATTGCGCGTCATAAAGAGGTGACACAATAAGATTCGTCGCGGTTCCGATCGCCTGACCAGGGTTTCTGTACGAACGTTTCGGCAGTGGAGAATATCAATGTCCTCGCTCGCCCTCGTCCCCGTGCGCGCTAAAGCAACATTATCGGAAGCCAAGACCGCAGCCAACGAAGCTGCCGCGCAAAAAACCGCTGCCGAAACCGCATCCCAAATTCTCACCCGCAGCGTACATGCGGCCATTTCGCAAGCCACTTTCGGCCTGTCGCCGGCGGGGACGCTACGTCTTTATAAAGTAGGCAGCAGGAAACGATCAAGAACGCTGCCGGTCTTAAACCCAGCAGAGAGTTGATACGGCCTCGGAGTATCAGATGGATTTGCAAGGCAAGGTGATAGTGATCACGGGAGCGGCGCAAGGACTCGGCCAGAAGATGGCGGAGATCTTCGCCGGCCAGGGCGCCAAGCTCGCGTTAGTCGACCTCGATCACGCAAAACTGCAGGACACGGTGCAGCTCTGCATAAAAGCGGGTGCCAAGGTCAAGGACTACCCGACCGATGTGACCGACGAACCCGCAGTCGAGGCGCTGTTCAGCAGCGTCCACAAAGACTTCGGCAGCGTCGACGGTCTCATCAATAATGCGGGCATCACGAGCGATGGGCTCTTGGTGAAGGCGGCCGACGGCAAGGTGCAGACAAAAATGTCGGTGGCGGAATTTCACCGAGTGATCGCGGTTGACCTGAGAGGCGTTTTCCTCTGCGGCCGCGAGGCAACCGTGCAGATGATTGAGAGCGGCCACGGCGGCGTGATCATCAACATTTCCAGCATCTCTCGTGCCGGCAATGTTGGGCAGACCAACTACGCCGCCGCAAAGGCCGGCGTCGCTGCCATGACGGTGACTTGGGCCAAGGAACTCGCTCGCTATAAAATCCGCGTCGCCGGCATCGCTCCAGGTTTTAGCGACACGCGCATGGTCGCAACCATTCCGCCGAAGGTTAAAGACAAAATCGTCGCGACCATTCCGTTGCGGCGGTTCGCTCGGCCGGAGGAGATCGCGCACGCCGCGCTCTTCATCTTGCAGAACGACTATTACGACGGCCGAATTCTGGAAATCGACGGCGGGCTCCGGATATGACCGCGATGCAATCACGGAAATGTTTACCCAATGTCTGACTTGGTTGTCTCGCAGCCTGCCAAAGTCGGAGACAAACTGGTGACAGTGAGGTTTCCGAAAGCAGCGAGCTGTGGCTTCGCCTTCCTTGGGAAACCCGACACGGCCGTCTGCCTCCCACCTGGCGCGGAGTTGGCGTTCGAGAAAGACATTCGCTACTATCACCGTTTCAGCCTTGCCAGGTTCTGCGTCAGTCACAAGATTGCAATGTTTCGGCAATTCGGTGCGGACGATCGGCAGTCCGGACGCGATGCGCTTGAACTCCCGGACGGCCGCATCATTATGCTCACGGAGCTCGTCCCCGGTCAGACCGCGACGGTGTACCAACTGCCGCCCTCGACCCGGCCGGTGGCGCAGCCGTGAACTGAGCCTTAACGCCGCGGAGGCTCGATCGCCGCCGATTTTTATCTAGCTATTGGAAATAGTGAATGTCGGACAGGAGTGATGAACATGGCCCCGCGTGAAATCGTTCTATGTGAAGCATTGCGGACCCCGATCGGAACCTATGACGGGAGTCTGAAAACCGTGCCGGCGGCGGATTTGGGAACCGTGGCCATCAAGGCGGTGCTCGACCGCTCCAAACTCGATCCGGCGAAGGTCGGAACCGTTGTGATGGGTAATGTGGTCCAAGCCGGCAACAAGATGAATCCGGCACGCCAGTCCGCCGTCCATAGCGGCATACCGGTTGATGTTCCTGCCATGACCGTGAACCGCGTCTGCGGTTCGGGCGCTCAAGGCATCGCCTCCGCTGCGCAGGAAGTCATGCTCGGCATGCTCGACAGCGCGGTGGCAGGCGGCATGGAAAATATGGATATGGCGCCCTATCTCGTCGCCAACGGCCGCTGGGGCTATCGCATGGGCGATGGCCAACTCTATGACAGCATGCTGCGTGACGGCCTCAACGATGCGTTCTCCGGCGAGCATTCCGGCTGGCATACGGAGGATTTGGTGAAGTCGCGGCAGATCACGCGCGAACAACAGGATCGCTGGGCGCTGCGCTCGCAGCAGCGTTTCGCCGCCGCGCAAAGCGCCGGAAAATTCAAGGACGAAATCGCGCCGGTCGAAATTCACGGCCACAAAGGCGTGAAAGTGTTCGACAAGGACGAAAGCAACAGGCCCGATACCACGCTGGAAGGTCTCGCCAAGCTCCGTCCGGCGTTCCGCAAGGACGGCACCATCACCGCCGGCAATGCGCCCGGATTGAACAGCGGCGCGTCGGCGATGATCGTCGCCGAACGCGGATGGGCTGAGAAGCAAAACCTCAAGCCGATGGCGCGGCTGGTGTCGTACGGCATCGGGGCTGTCGAGCCTGGAATGTTTGGGCTTGGACCCGTTCCCGCTGTACGTCAGGCTCTTGAGCGCGCCGGCTGGAAGATCGCCGACATTCAGCGCATCGAGATCAATGAGGCGTTTGCCGCGATAGCGATCGCGGTTACGCGCGAGCTCGGTTTGGCCGAAGACATTGTGAACGTGGAAGGCGGCGCCGTCGCGCATGGGCATCCGATTGGCGCAACTGGCGCGGTGCTCACGACACGGCTGCTTCATTCGATGCAGCGCGATGGGGTCGAGCGTGGCGTGGTCACGCTTTGCATCGGTGGCGGTCAAGGCATCGCACTGACGCTGGAGGCTGTGCATTGAACGCATTCGGTCGACGGGGACCGCGTGTCTGACGAGGGGTCTTGGCCCTGATCAAGCTTCTTTCTTGTTTCTTCATCAATCCCCGAGAGAGCAGGTCGAAGGTAGACGGTGAAGCGTGTCCTGGTGGCGACGGACGGATCCGAGGGCGCAGATCGCGCGGTCGATTATGCGGCGCGTCGGGCGAAGGACGACGGCGCGGAGCTTTTGATCGTCAATGTTATCGGTGGCTACGGGCTCCCTGAGAAGGTGTTCATGGCTTTCACCGACGACCAACACGTCTGGCTAAAAGAACTGTGCATCCCGAACAGCATTACATGCAGGATCACATCGATCTCTACGAGCACATCGATGATCCGGCCTATCTGAAAAAGGAGGAAACCTTCGAGAGTTGGTACGAAAACCCGATCGATCTGCCGGGGCGTTGGTACCTTGAAGTCATCAAAGAACTGTTCAAGGAAAACCGGTTCGCCAAAGGAACCTTCGTGGGGCTTGGCCGCTGCTTAGACCTGGAAAACATCACCTGCCCCGTCTATTTGCTCGCGGGCGAATCCGACGACATCACCACCAAGGAGCAGGTTTTCGACGCCGAGAAGTATCTCGGCACCCCGAAGGACCAGATCGAGAAGAAGCTGGTTCCCGGTGGCCACATCGGGCTTTTCATGGGTTCGCGAACCCTGCACGAGACTTGGCCGTCGATCGCGCGCTGGATCAACGGCATTCGGTGAGGACCGCTGTCGCGATAGCCAGATCGCCTAAAACATGAGCAATCACAACGCCAAGCCGCCGGGCTGCTCCCCCTCTTCCCCCGCTGGCCCGAGTTGGCGCAAAGATTGCTACACTTGAGCTATCGCCGTTGATACGGCTGGGATTTCGAGCACGCGCCTGCGTGGGCCGGGGACCGATATGTTCGACGAGATGACGGGCAGCGAAGACGCGGTCCGGCCTGCCTATGCCGAGCTCTCGCGTTGGCTGAGTGAAGTGCCTCCCGACGTCCTCGATTTCCGCCGCCGGGAAGCCGAACACTTCTTCCGCCGCATCGGCATTACCTTTGCGGTGTATGGCGACGCCGACGCGCAGGAGCGCCTGATCCCGTTCGACGTCATCCCGCGCATCCTCGCGGCCTCCGAATGGCAGACTCTGCAACAGGGCCTGGAGCAGCGCGTCAAAGCCATCAACGCCTACATCAAGGACGTTTATGACCGCCGCGAAATTCTCAAGGCCGGCATCGTTCCTGAAGACCTGGTGTTTCAAAATCCGGTTTTCCGCCCGGAGATGAACGGACAAAAAGTGCCGCACGACATCTACGTGCATGTCGCCGGCATCGATATCGTGCGCGTCGACGCCGACAATTTCTACGTGCTCGAGGACAACGCCCGCACGCCGTCGGGCGTTTCCTACATGCTGGAAAACCGCGAGATCATGCTGCGGCTTTTTCCCGAGCTGTTCTCGCGCTATCGCGTGGCGCCGGTCGAGAATTATCCGGACGAGCTGCTGGCGACGCTGAAATCGATCGCACCGCCGACCGCGTCCACCGAGCCGACGGTCGTGCTGCTGACGCCCGGCGTCTACAACTCGGCCTATTACGAGCACTCGTTTTTGGCCGACAAGCTCGGTGTCGAACTGGTCGAGGGCCGCGACCTCATCGTCAAGGGCGACGTCGTGTATATGCGCACGACCGAAGGGCTCAAGCGCGTCGACGTGATCTATCGCCGCATCGACGACGACTTCCTCGATCCGCTGGTCTTCCGCCCCGACAGCGCGCTGGGCGTACCCGGCTTGATGTCGGCTTATCAGGCCGGCTCCGTCACGCTCGCCAATGCCGTCGGCACCGGCATCGCCGACGACAAGGCGGTCTACAGTTATATGCCCGAGATCGTAAAATTCTATCTTGGCGAGGAGCCGCTCCTCAAGAATGTGCCGACCTGGCGTTGCCGCGAGGCCGACCATCTTGCGTATGTCCTCGACAATCTCGAGGAACTGGTGGTGAAGGAAGTCCACGGCTCCGGCGGCTACGGCATGCTGATCGGACCGAAGGCGGACAAGGTTGCGATTGCGGCGTTCCGCGCCAAGCTCAAATCCGATCCCAAGAATTTCATCGCCCAGCCGACGCTCGCGCTGTCGACCTGCCCGACCTGCGTCGAAGAGGGCATCGCGCCGCGTCATGTCGACTTGCGCCCCTTCGTGCTCTCCGGCCGCGATCGCATCCGCATCGTACCGGGGGGCCTGACGCGCGTGGCGTTGAAAAAGGGGTCGCTTGTCGTCAATTCCAGCCAGGGCGGCGGCACCAAAGACACCTGGGTATTGGACGAATGAGCCTGGGTTTTGGACGAATGAGCTTGGGTATTGGCCGAATGAGGATGAGCTAAGCGATGCTGTCGCGCACGGCCGACAATCTGTTCTGGCTCGCCCGTTACGTCGAACGCGCGGAGTATCTGGCGCGCATTCTCGAGACGACGTACCGCCTCACGGCGCTGCCGCTCGCCTATGTCGGCACCTCGAACGAATGGGAATCCGCGGTCGCCACCGCCGGCTGCGCCGCCGCGTTCTTCGCGACCTACCCGGAGGCGAACGAAGAAACCGTCACCGAATTCCTCGCTTTCTCGCCCAGCAATCCGTCGTCGATCCGCAACTGCATCGAGACGGCACGCTTGAATGCCCGCTCGGTTCGGACCGCGCTTACCATTGAAATGTGGGACACCATCAACGGCGCGTGGCTCGAATTGAAGAAATGGGGAAACGGGCCGCGTTCGCGCGAGGAGTTCGCGCGTTTCCTGCGGTGGGTGCAGGAATCCTCGCTGCGCTTCGACGGCTCGGCCTACCGGACCATGCTGCGCAACGACGCCTATTGGTTCTCGCGGCTCGGCCTGTTCATCGAACGCGCCGACAACACCGCGCGCATCCTCGACGTCAAATATCATTTGCTGCTGCCGGCGCACGAAAGAGTCGGCGGCCCGCTCGACTATCATCAATGGGCCTCGATCCTGCGTTCGGTGTCGGCGCTTACCGCCTATCACTGGGTCTATCGCGAAAACGTCAAGCCGTGGCTCGTCGCCGACCTGCTCATGCTCAAGGACGAAATGCCGCGCTCGCTGGCCAGTTGCTACGAGAATCTCGTGCAGAATCTTGACCGCATCGCCGGCGCCTATGGCCGTCAGGGCAACGCGCAGCGGCAGGCGCGCGCCGTCCGCGCCCGGCTGCAAAACAGCCGTATCGAGGAGATATTCCAGACCGGCTTGCACGAATTCATCGACGATTTCGTCGAGGACAATAACCAGCTCGGCACCGCGATCGCGCAGCAGTATTTGATGTAGGCCGGCGCAGAACAGAGCACGGAGGACAGAGCGGCGTCGGTTCGTCTATCATGGTCTCCCGTCGTCCGGCCGCCGTCATCCGTTATGCGCCTACGCATCGCCCACAGTATCGTCCATCGTTACGATCCGCCGGCCGCCGGCGTTATCCAGGTATTGCGGCTCACGCCGCGCAACCATGAAGGCCAATATGTGGTGGGCTGGCGCATCGACGTTTCCGCCGACGCGCGGCTCAATGCGCACGAAGACGCCTTCGGCAACATCACGCATGTTTTCGCCGCCGACGGCCCGTTCGCCGAGTTGAGCCTCAAGGTCGATGGCGAGGTTGAGACGCAGAATACCGATGGCGTGGTGCACGGCACCGTCGAGCGGTTTCCGTCGAGCCTGTTCCTGCGCGACACGCCGCTGACGCATGCGGATGCGGACATCCGTGATTTCGCCCTCGATATTCGCGCGGTGAATAGCGGCGACAGGCTCGCCGAATTGCACGCCCTCGCCCATCGGTTGCACGACGAGACGATCTGCGAACAGGATTCATTGCCGGCTCCGGCGACGACCGCGGCGGAAGCATTTGCGCGCAAGCGTGGCGGCACCCGTGATCTGACCCACATCTTCCTCGGCGCCGCGCGCAGCCTGCAAATCCCGGCCCGTTATGTCGCGGGATACCTGTGCGCCGACGACCGCGGCGCTCACGAAAGCGGTCATGCCTGGGCCGAGGCCCACGTGACCGGTCTCGGCTGGGTCGGCTTTGATGCGGTGAATTGCGTATGCCCGACCGATGCTTATGTCCGCGTCGCTATCGGGCTGGATGCTCTTGGCGCCGCGCCGGTACGCGGCACCCGCTATGGCGCCAGTGAGGAGACGCTGGCCGTCGCTGTCAAAGTCGATCAGTGAGCGGCGCACCGTCTTCCCCGCAGGCGAGCGAAGGCGAAGGTGGGCGGCCTGTTCGGGGTCGTGGCGCGACGTGGACAGCACGACCAACCGCGTCGCAGGATGCTATAAGGACCGCCGCGGGGAGCGGACGAATCGATGACCTATTGCTGTGGAATACTGGTGCGCGAGGGGCTCGTGATGTTTGGCGACACGCGCACCAATGCGGGCGTCGACAATATCGCAACCTTCCGCAAGCTGCATGTGTTCAACAACCCCGGCAAGCGCATCATGGCGCTCGCTTCGTCCGGAAATCTCTCGATCAGCCAATCCGCCGTGAGCATTCTGACCGAAGGCTACGACAATCCGGAAACCGGCGAACACGAAACGCTGATGAACGCCCCTACCATGTTCCAGGCGGCCCAGCGCGTCGGACACGTCATTCGCAGCATCCATTCTGCCGAGGGCAAGGCGCTTGAAGCTTCCGACGTGAGCTTCGACGTCTCCTTTCTGTTCGGCGGCCAGATCGCCGGCGAGCGCATGCGGCTGTTCATGATCTACTCCGCCGGCAATTTCATCGAATCCACGACCGATACGCCGTATCTGCAAATCGGCGAGCACAAATACGGCAAGCCGGTGCTCGACCGCGCGGTGAGCTACGGGATGGATATCTACGACGCGCTCAAGGTTGGACTGGTTTCCATCGACTCGACCATGCGCTCGAATTTGAGCGTCGGCATGCCGATCGATCTTCTGGTCGTGCGGCGCGATACCTGCGACGCCGAGCTGATGTACCGCATCGAACCAGGGGAACCTTATTTCACCGACCTGCGCGAGCGCTGGTCCGCGGCCTTGCGTGCCGCCCACATCGCGATCCCGCGCCCACCCTACAGCAACAAACGCTAGTCAGCCGGCGATTGCAGCGAAAATCGCTGTTCCGGTTTACGCGCCATTAACTTCCGCGACGGATTCGCGCTCAATGGGCGTGGCAATTGGCGTTCCGGGCCCGAACTGCAAGCGAAATCGCAATCTTTTTCGCCTAATCGTGCGGGCATCAGGAACACCGCTAAAGGGTGGAGCGTGGGAACTTCGGCGCAGCCGGACATCGCCGAGGACAGCAATCAGTCGCGCCGCGACCGGGCGCGCTGGCGCCTGTTCCTGCCGATCGGCCTGATCGTCGCCGTCGCGGTGGCCTGCCTTATCGTCGCGATCGTCATCTCGGCGCGGCGGGCGGATGAAGTGACGGTCGATCGCGATGACCAACTGCTTGCGCAGGCGATCGCTGACCGCGGCACTCGCGTGTTGCGCGAGGTCGAGAGCGTCGCTGCTACCATTGGCGCCACGCAGAAAATTCGCGAGGAATACGATCCGTCGTGGACTGAGAGCCGCGTCGGCAATTGGCTGGAGGTTTTCTTCGGCCATGACCTGGTGCTCGTTGTGGACGGCTCCGACCATGTTGAGTACGGGCGCGCACGCACCACCGGTGATATCGGCGCGATCGAACTGCCGCCGGAGCTGACCGCTGTTCTGAATTTTCTGCGCGGGCGTCTCGATGCCGGGCCCGATACCGCAATCTCCCTCCTCGCCGTCAAGGATCCGCACAAGCCGGGCCGGCTCGCTGCCCTGATCGAGCAGGTGCGAGGCAAACCCGCGATCGTCGCCGCGGTGGCCGTGGGCGCCGACAGCGATCTCGCCGCCGGCAATGGGTCAGCGCCGGTCGTGCTTTCCATCAAATATATCGACGACGATCTGCTACACGGGATTGGCGATCGGCTGCAACTCTCCGGCCTGCACAGGATCGACGGGCCGGCCCAAGCCGGCGATCAGCACATGGCTACCGTCGCCGACCCGCAAGGCGGCGCCATCGCCCGCTTGGCATGGCAGCCGACAAAGCCCGGCGGCCAGATCGCGGAAAGCGTGCTGCCCTATATCGCTGTCGCGATCGCCGCATTCGCGGTGCTCGGCGGCCTGGTCATACGTCACATGCGGCGGACGACGCAGGCGATTGTCGCGGGCGAGGCGCGGCTGCGCCACCTCGCCATGCACGATCCGGTCTGCGGCCTGCCCAACCGGCTCTATTTCGGCGAACGGCTCGAAAGCGTCATTGCGGAGGTGCGGCGCGGCGGGCCTTCGGCAGCAGTGTTCTACATCGATCTCGACCACTTCAAGGATGTCAACGATACGCTGGGACACCACATCGGCGACGATCTCATCCTCAACGTCACGCAGCGGTTGAGCCGGGTCATGCGCGAGGAGGATCTCGTTGCCCGCCTCGGGGGCGACGAGTTCGCCATCATCACCTCCTGCGCCTCCGATTCCTACTCGTTGCAGGCGATCGCCGGCCGCATCATTTCCGCGGTTTGCGCTCCCTATTCGATCAGCGGACACAACATCAATATCGGCGCCTCGATCGGCATCGCCGTGATCGACCGCCGGGCGCGCGACGCCGCCGACATTTTGCGCTACGCCGACATGGCGCTGTATCGTGCCAAGAACGAGGGCCGCAATCGTGCCTGCATCTACGACGCGGCGATGGATGCCGATCTCTCGCAGCGCAAGCTTCTGGAAGGCGACCTGCTGCAAGCGATCAGGAACGACGGCCTGGCGGCTGCGTATCAGCCGATCGTCAATGCCAGCGGCGACACCATGGTCGGCGTCGAAGCGCTGGCGCGATGGACCCATCCGACCGCCGGCGTCATCCCGCCGTCGGTATTCATTCCGATCGCCGAGCATTCCGGCCTGATCGTCGAACTCGGCGAGTGGATGCTGCGCCGCGCCTGCCTCGACGGCCGCAACTGGCCGGGGATGACGGTGGCCGTCAACGTCTCGCCGCTCCAGTTCCGCCGCTCGGACTTCGTCGACGTGGTCGAGCGAATCCTCAAGGAGACCAATTTCGACGCCGGCCGTTTGGAGCTTGAACTCACCGAAAGCACCCTGCTCGGCAACCTCGATACGGCTGAGCTTTCGATGCTGCGTCTCAAGGCGATCGGCGTGCGCTTCGCACTCGACGATTTCGGCACCGGCTATTCGAGCCTGCTGTATCTGCGGCGGTTCCCGTTCGACAAACTCAAGATCGACTCAAGTTTCGTGCGCAGCATCGAGACCGCGCCGGACGCCGCGGCGATCGTCCACGCCGTCGTCAGCCTCGGCCGCGGCCTCGGCATGCGCGTCACCGCCGAGGGCGTCGAGAACGCCGAGCAGCACTTGTTCCTGCGCGCCGCCGGGGTGCATTCGATGCAGGGCTACCGTTTCGGCCGGCCGGGACCGGCGGCCGACATCACCACCCGGATCAACGCGCCCGACGACTACCGTGTCGGCAGTCCCGATCGGGAAGTCGCGCTGGCGAGTTAAAGCTTTCGGGTTCCTCTCCCCGCGCGCGGCAGGAGATGATATCTCCGTAGCCGCACGGACAAGAGGAGCGCGAAATGCCTGCGCAGAAAATCGCTTTGGTGACGGGAGCAGGCAGCGGCGTCGGCAAGGCCGCGGCGCTGGCGCTGTCGCGCAGCGGCTTCACCGTCGTGCTCGCCGGACGGCGCGCGGACAAGCTTCATCAGGTGGCGGAGGAGGCCGAGGAGGCTACGCTCGTCGTTCCCACCGACGTCAAGGAGCCCGCCTCGATTGCGGCGCTGTTCGCCAAGACCAAGGAAGCCTTCGGCCGGCTCGACCTTCTCTTCAACAATGCCGGCGTCAGCATGCGCGGCATGCCGATCGAGGACATACCGCTGGAACGCTGGCAGGCCGTCGTCGCCACCAATCTTACCGGACTGTTCCTGTGCACGCAGGAAGCGATCAGGATCATGAAGGCGCAAGACCCGCGCGGCGGACGCATCATCAACAACGGCTCGATTTCCGCGCACACGCCGCGCCCCGGCACCGCGCCCTATACCGCGACCAAGCACGCCGTCACCGGGCTGACCAAGCAGACCGCGCTTGATTGCCGCAGCTATGAAATCTGCTGCGGCCAGATCGATATCGGCAACGCCGCGACCCCGCTCACCGAAAAAATGGCCGAGGGCATGTTGCAGGCGGACGGCCGCACCGTGCCGGAGGCGCGCATGAACGTAGACGATGTCGGCCGCGCGGTCGCTTACATGGCGAGCCTGCCGCTTGACGCCAACGTGCTGTTCATGACGGTGATGGCGAACAAGATGCCGTATGTCGGCAGGGGCTGACAAACAACACGATGCTCGATGGCCGGCGATCCGCGCCCATAATCCCCAGGCACAATGACGTGTAGTTTCGCGGCACGTTTTGCGCTTACTCTCAATCGTCACCACCGGGCATAGCCGTATGAAGGACGGCGTCGCTTCGCTTGCCTATGACCCGGTGGTCCATAGTGACGTACCGCAGACGCGGCCTACCGGCGAATACGAGGGTGTTTCACGGCCGCATGGATTGCCGGGTCTTCAGGCGCGAGGACGGCGCTTCGCGCCTGTTGCCCGGCAATGACGAAATGTAAAACCTTCCGGGCTTTCAGTATTTTCCAATTCCAGCTACGGTTACTCTAGTAACGCGCCTGACAGCATTTCAAAGCTTGATCCGGAGAAAAACACGATGAGCAACGGCAGCTCGATGTCGCTCGATGAACTCGACAAACGCATCGCGATCACTCGCGACAACATCCGCCAGCTTATCGAGCAGGCCGCTGCGTTTTCGGGCGCCGAGGACGAAGAACGAAACGCGGACCGCATCGCGCAGCAAACGGAAGAACTCGAACGGCTGACCAAGCAGAGAGACGCGCTGACGAAGAAATAACGCCGTCCGGCGGTTAGCGCCTCCCGCAGCAGGCGCCCTCAGCCCTCGCTAGAGGTGCGCCACCACGGCCAGCCGCTTGATCTCGTGATTCATGTAGGCCCGCAGGAACGCATTGTAGTTCCTGAAAGACACGCAGCCGTTCGATTGGCCGTTCGGGCCGAGCATGAAGGTGTGCGCGAGCAGGCCGCTCCGGCCGTAGACTTTGTCCTCTTCGACCGGAATCAGCCGCAGCGCCTGGACGCCGTGGAACAGCGATTCCCGCGGTTTGAGGTCGTAGACCGTCGGAGGCGTCGGACCGCGCATTCTCTGGTCGGCGTAACGCGGATCGTCGATCATGCCGCCGAGGCCCGAATGCGCTTCCAGCGCGGTGCCGTCCGGCATGTAAACAACATGCGCGGAGATATCGTAGACGGCGGTCGTCCGATCGTAGCGACCCAACGCAACGGCCGGCGCGCCCGGCATGCCGTCATCGGGAGACGCGTAGGCGAGCGTCTGCGTCGAAGGCCTGCCGAACAGCCGCTCGAAGATCGTCGGCGGCTTTTCCGCCGGTGTCTCGGCAACGGCGCGGTTAACCTCGGCGCCGCCGCTGAGAGTCCGGGTTCGCTGCGAACGAGGCTTTTGCGGCGGCAGTGCGCCGGTCTGCGCGACCTGATCGCCGCTCGACGACGCCGCGGATGACTCCGGCGTTTCCGGATCCGCCGAAGCGGTCTTCACGAACGTTCCGGGCGGAAAGCCAAGCGAAAAGCGCGAATCGATCAGCGCAACGTAGTTGTTAACGGCTGCCGGCACCCGCGCGGTTGCGGTCAAAGCCCGCGACAGCTTTGCGTAGGCGTTCGCAACAATCGACGGGTTTACATGGTTACGCGACGGCGGCGCCAGCGTCCGCCGCACTTCGGAGGTTTGTTCATCGCCGGTCAGACAAAAATCCGAGCTGGCGATATTGTTCCAAATAACCAGACCGCAGGCCAGCGCGAAACACCCCAGAGCCGCGCCGCCGAATATTCTTTGCGACCGCGCCCCTTCCGATGAATCCTGATGATCATAACCCGCGAAAAAACTGTCACGCCAAGCGATGCTGAGCCCCACCATCCCCTCGATCCAGACTGTAGTTTGCTGAACGACCCGTCCCGGCATCATGTAAAGCGGAGAATTTTGACGAATTTTAGTTACGCGGCGTTTATTAGTTAAACGCTGCTTAACCGGATCGACCGCGACAAAGGCAGCAAATTGGGGGGTTTTGGCCACGCTGCCCCGCGTTCGCGGGGACGAACGGTTGAGGCTATTATCTTTGCGGCAGCAATGGGGCGTCTTTCACGATGCAGAATCTCCAATCGGCGCTCGGCGTCTTTGTGATCATCGCCATCGCCTGGCTCATCAGTGAAGATCGCCGCGCGGTGTCCTGGCGGCAGGCCGGCATCGGGCTTGCGGTCACCGTTGGGCTTGCGGTGCTGTTGCTCAAGGTGCCGCAGGTCAGGTTCGGCTTCGTCTGGATCGAGTACGCGGTTGAGGCGATCGCGGCGGCGACCAGGGCCGGTACTTCGTTCGTGTTCGGCTATGTCGGCGGCGGTCCGCTGCCGTTCGAGCCGAAGACGCCGGGATCGCAGTTCATCCTCGCCTTCCAGGCGCTGCCGGTGGTGCTGGTGATGAGCGTGCTCAGTTCGCTGTTGTTCTATTGGGGAATCATGCCGCCGATCGTGCGCGGATTTTCCTGGGTGCTCGAGCGCACGCTCGATGTCGGCGGCGCCGTCGGCCTCTCCACGGCGGCCAACATCTTCGTCGGTCAGGTCGAGGCGCCGCTGTTCATCCGGCCCTATCTTGCCAAATTGTCCCGCGCCGAAATGTTCGTGGTGATGACCGGCGGCATGGCCGGCATCGCCGGCACGGTGTTCGTGCTTTACGCGACCATTCTCGCGACGGCGATACCGGACGCCGCCGGCCACATCGTGGTCTGCTCGGTCCTTGGCGCGCCGGCGGCGATCCTGATCAGCTTCATCATGGTGCCCGACCCCGGCGAGCGGCACACCGGCGGCGCGCTCGGCGACATCGAGCACGGCGCGGTCAGCACCATGGACGCCATTGTCAAAGGCACCGGCGCCGGTCTCGAGCTTCTCCTGAACATCGTCGCCATGCTGATCGTCTTCATCGCGCTTGTATACCTGGCAAACGCCATCCTCGGCCTGTTCCCGGATTTTGCCGGCGCGCCGATCACCTTGCAGCGCGTGCTCGGCTGGATCATGGCGCCGGTCTGCTGGCTGATGGGCATCCCGTGGTCGCAGGCCGTCACCGCCGGTGGCCTCATGGGCATCAAAACCATCCTCAACGAACTGGTCGCCTATCTTCAGCTTGCGGCGTTGCCGCCCGGTACGCTCGATCCGCGCTCGCGGCTGATCATGCTCTACGCCATGTGCGGCTTCGCCAATTTCGGCTCGCTTGGCATCATGATCGCCGGCCTCGCCACGATGTGCCCGGAACGCCGCGACGAAGTGGTTTCGCTGGGCTTGAAGTCGATCGTTTCAGGCACCCTGACGACATGCCTGCTCGGCGCCATCGTCGGCGTATTGAACTAGAGTCTCTCCGCAATAGCGGCTACGGCTTTCCGCAAAAGATCGTGCTTACGCGAAAAGGTCAGGCGCCGCATTTGACGGATCATTTGAAACGACTTCTGCCAGGTATTGTTCTGTGCATCGCCATCACGGCTGTAGCGATGCTGTTGCAGGCGGTCGAAGTCCACTTCGCCGGTCAGCCCTATCTCGAGGCGCTCGTCCTCGCGATCCTGCTCGGCGTCGCCGTGCGCACCGCGTGGACGCCCACCCGGCGCTGGATTCCGGGCATCGTGTTCAGCGCCAAATTCGTGCTCGAAGTCGCGATCGTCATGCTCGGCGCGTCGGTGAGCGTCGCCACCATCGTGGCGCTCGGGCCGTTCCTGATCCTTGGCATCGCGTCTATCGTCGCGATCGCCATCGGCACGAGCTATGCGATTTGCCGGGCGCTGCGCCTGCCGATGCGCATGGCCGTCCTGATCGCCTGCGGCAATTCGATCTGCGGCAACTCTGCAATCGCGGCCGTTGCTCCGGTCATCGGCGCGGACAGTGACGACATCGCGTCGTCGATCTCGTTCACGGCGGTGCTTGGCGTCATCGTCGTGCTCGGCCTGCCGTTTCTCGTTCCCATTCTCAATTTGTCACTGACGCAATATGGCGTGCTGGCCGGATTGACGGTTTACGCCGTGCCGCAGGTTCTCGCGGCAACCCTGCCGATCGGCGAGTTGAGCAATCAGGTCGGCACGGTCATCAAGCTCGTGCGCGTCCTGATGCTCGGACCCGTGGTGCTCGGCTTCTCGCTGTTTGCCAGCCGGCTGCGCCCCGCCTCCGCCGCGCACACCATTTCCGAACGGCGACGCCTGCGTCTCACCGAGCTTGTCCCCTGGTTCATCATCGGCTTTCTGGCCGTGCTGGCGATCCGCTCCGTCGGATTAATTCCGGACGCGGCGCTGCCCGCGATCACGCGCATCGCGGCCTTGATGACGACCGTCGCCATGGCGGCTTTGGGACTGGGCGTCGACGTTCGCGTCATCGCCCGCACTGGATTCCGCGTGACGCTCGCGGTGACCGTGTCCCTCATCGTGCTCGGCGTCATGAGCTACGGGCTCATTCGCCTCGTGGGAATGCCTTGACAACCTTTAACGCGCACAAGCGTCCAGGCAATCAGCATTGTCGCCGTCGCGTCGTGTTTTCCGCGCTAATGCAGCCGAAACTCGCCGCCAATCGCGCGGATCTCGGCCGGCTTGATCAGGCGCGCATGCGCCACCGTGACCGAGTGCAGCGGGCCCTCAAGTTTCTCGAGCCAGAAATTGAGGAATTTGTTCAACTCCGGAAACTTGGGGCAGAGATCGTAGTCCTGCCAGACATAGGTTTGCAGGAGCCAGGGGTGATCCGGCCGCCGATAGAGGATGTTGGCCGTGGTCAACCCGTAACCGTCGAGCTGCCGGCGAAAGTCGCGCGACGCCCCGCGATCGCTTACAGGCTCTTTGGTACTATCCTTGGCACTCTGTTTCGTAGAAGCGTATTTCGACACCATCATGCCCTCCGTCCCATCACCGGCATTGTCATGAGACTCGCTCCTTTATTACAAGCCTCAAAATTGAATAAGTTGTTTACTTTCAAGGCAATAGCAGCATACATGACGGCCTGCTAACAAGCGTCAATGCTGTTGCTTGACCAATCGCGCTGCCTCAATGAAAGGGCTGGCGGTGCCGTTCCTTGCCCGAGCCGCCTCGAATTTTGAGCGCGCGGCGGAACCAAATTAAGCAATAAAAAAGAGGCCTTATAAGAATTATTGGCAATCCGCTCCGATGAGTGCTAAAAATTTCCCAGGCACCTCTTGCGGGTAGAAAATTCGCGCCCCATGTCGCTGCCATGCGGTTCGCCGAGAAATCAGAAGGCGGACCGCGCAACCGAAAAACTCTCGTATTCGTCAAGGTTTAGGAGGACACCATGAAATTTCGTCCGCTTCACGATCGCGTTGTCGTAAAGCGCATCGATGCCGAGGAAAAGTCATCGGGCGGCATCATCATTCCGGACACGGCCAAGGAAAAGCCCTCGCAGGGTGAAGTCACCGCCGTCGGCCCGGGCGGCCGCGACGAGGCCGGCAAGCTCATCCCCATCGACGTCAAGGTTGGCGACCGCGTGCTGTTCGGCAAGTGGTCGGGCACCGAGGTCAAGATCGACGGCCAGGAGCTCCTGATCATGAAGGAGTCCGACATCATGGGCATCATCGACGAACCGTTGGCCAAGAAGAAGGCCGCGTAACCATTGTTCGTCATGGCCGGGCTCGACCCGGCCATCCATCTTCGATCCGTCTCTTGTGACGAAGAAACAAGATGGATCACCGGGTCAAGCCCGGTGATGACGGGCGGAAGCAAACACGAATTCCAGGAGTGAACCACAATGTCTGCCAAGGAAGTCAAATTCGGCGTCGAGGCACGCGACAAGATGCTTCGCGGCGTCGACATTCTCGCCAACGCGGTGAAAGTGACGCTCGGCCCGAAAGGCCGCAACGTCGTACTCGACAAGTCGTTCGGCGCTCCCCGCATCACCAAGGACGGCGTCACCGTCGCCAAGGAGATCGAACTCGACGACAAGTTCGAGAATATGGGCGCGCAAATGGTCCGTGAAGTCGCGTCCAAGACCTCCGATATCGCCGGTGACGGCACGACGACGGCGACGGTGCTTGCCGCCGCCATCGTCAAGGAAGGCGCCAAGGCGGTTGCCGCCGGCATGAACCCGATGGACCTCAAGCGCGGCATCGACCTTGCGGTCGAGACCGTGGTCGAGGAGCTCAAGAAGAACTCCAAGAAAGTCACGTCCAACTCGGAAATCGCCCAGGTCGGAACCATTTCCGCCAACGGCGACAAGGAGATCGGCGACTACCTCGCCAAGGCGATGGAAAAGGTCGGCAATGAGGGCGTCATCACGGTGGAAGAGGCGAAGAGCCTTGAGACCGAACTCGACGTCGTCGAAGGCATGCAGTTCGACCGCGGCTACATCTCGCCCTACTTCATCACCAACGCCGACAAGATGCGCGTTGAGATGGAAGATCCCTACATCCTCATCAACGAGAAGAAGCTCTCGGCGCTGAACGAACTGCTTCCGCTGCTGGAAGCCGTCGTGCAGACCGGCAAGCCGCTTCTGATCGTGGCCGAGGACGTCGAGGGCGAGGCGCTTGCCACGCTCGTCGTCAACAAGCTGCGCGGCGGCCTCAAAGTCGCGGCGGTGAAGGCTCCGGGCTTCGGCGATCGCCGCAAGGCCATGCTGCAGGACATCGCCGTCCTGACCGGCGGCCAGGCGATCAGCGAAGACCTCGGCATCAAGCTTGAGAACGTGACGCTGGCCATGCTCGGCAAGGCCAAGAAGGTGATGATCGACAAGGAGAACACCACGATCGTCAACGGCTCGGGCAAGAAGAAGGACATCGAGGACCGTATCAGCCAGATCAAGGCGCAGATCGAGGAGACCACCTCCGACTACGACCGCGAGAAGCTGCAAGAGCGGCTGGCCAAGCTCGCCGGCGGCGTCGCGGTGATCCGCGTCGGCGGCGCGACCGAGGTCGAAGTGAAGGAGCGCAAGGATCGCGTCGATGACGCGATGCACGCGACCCGCGCCGCGGTCGAAGAAGGCATCCTCCCGGCGGCGGCGTCGCGCTGCTACGCGCCACCGAGATGCTCAAGAAAGTGCGCACGCATAACGACGACCAGAAGACCGGCGTCGAGATCGTCCGCAAGGCGCTGCAGGCTCCGGCCCGGCAGATCGCGACCAATGCCGGCGAGGACGGTTCGGTGATCGTCGGCAAGATCCTCGAAAACTCGACACTACGGCTTCGGCTTCGACGCCCAAAGCGGCGAGTATGTCGACATGGTGAAGAAGGGCATCATCGATCCGACCAAGGTGGTGCGTCAGGCGTTGCAGGGCGCTTCCTCGGTCGCCGCTTTGCTCATCACCACCGAGGCGATGGTGGCCGAACTGCCGAAGAAGAAGGACGGCATGCCGTCAATGCCGCCCGGTGGCGGCGGGATGGACTTCTAAAAGGCGGCGGGATGGACTTCTAGCAGTCCGGTAAAGAAACATCTGAACGAGGGCGCGGCGAAAGCCGCGCCCTTTTTCTTATGTGCGCCGACACGCAAACTAGAGCGCGATCGAATTAGATTTGAATCGATTTGTGCTCTATTTTTTGGTGGGAGCATGATCTTTTCGGAAAACCGGCCACCACTTTTCCGGATCATGCTCTAAACGTCGCCGGGAACTGTCGAGGGCTCGCGCGCCGCGCGAAGCGGCTCGGGCGCGGCGGTGTTTTGCGTGACCACCTGATCGATCACGAACAATGGCCGCCGCTTGGTTTCGAGATAAAGCCGCCCGACATATTCGCCGAGCAGGCCGAACAAAATAAGCTGGGTCGAGCCGAGGATGAGAACCACCGTCAACAAACTCGTCCAGCCTTCGACCACGCGCCCGAGCGCCCAGCTGCCGAGCGTATAGCCCAGCATCAGCAGGCTCAGGCAGCCGAGCGCCAGCCCGAGAAACGACGCAAGCCGCAGCGGCATGATCGAGAACGACGTCAGCGCGTCGAACGCCAGCCCCATCATTTTCGCCAGCGGATAGTTGCTGCTACCCGAATGCCGCGCGGCACGGTCGTAGGCGAGCGGCACCTGCCGAAGCCCGATCCAGCTCACCATGCCGCGAATGAAACGGTGCTGCTCCGGCATGCTGTTGAGGATGTCGAGCACGCGCCGTGTCATGAGGCGAAAATCGCCGGCATCGACCGGCATATCGGCGTAACCGACGCGCCGCATCAGCCGGTAGAACAATGCGGCCGTGCCGCGTTTGAGCATGGTCTCACCCTGACGCTCGCGGCGGCTGCCATAGACGACATCCGCCTCGGCGCGGTCCATCAGCCGCCACATCTCGCCGAGAAGTTCGGGCGGGTCCTGCAGATCGGCGTCGATGGTGAGGATGCGCTCGCCCCGGCAAGTGTACAGGCCGGCGGTCATCGCAAGCTGATGTCCGTGGCGGCGCGACAGATTGACCGCCACCACATGCGGATCGCGCCGCGCCAGGCCGGCCATGATCGACCAGGTGCGATCGGCCGAGCCGTCATTCAACAAAACCAGCTCGTAGTCGGAGCCGGCCGTTTCTGCGGCCGCAGCCGTCATGCGCCGGTAAAATTCTTCGAGACCCGCCTCCTCGTTGTAGCAGGGCGCGACGATGGAGAGCCGCGGGCTGGTGCGCGTATCTATGGCCACCGGCATCAACCTCCTGGACCGGCAATCACAAAACGTCTGGCAAAACGTCGGGCAAACGTCCCGCAAAACGCCTTGCCGTTACATTCCGCGGTCACGGTGTCAATCGCGGAAGTCCGATCCTTTTGCCAACCGGTTAAGGCGCGAACTTGCTACGGCGGATCAAGCGGCGGCCCGATCGGACCCTGCATGCTGTAGATGCGATAGTCCTGAAGATCGACGCCATGCCGGGTTCGGCTCAAGGCGGCCACCGGCTCCACCGTCGTAAAGCGCTTGCGCAAATTGGGGATATCGGCGCACTCGACCATGCACACATACATGATCGTGCCGCGAAACAGCGCCGGATCGGGTTCCGGAGCATTGACGTAGCGCATGCGTCCGTTGATCTGCTCGACCGGCGGATGCGACGGCATATAAAAGGCGAGCCAACTGGCGAGCCCGTAGTCCAGCGTCAGGACGACCGGCGCGCCGAGCCGCTGGCGTACCTGGTCCATCTGGACGCCCAGTTGCCTCCAGCCCGCCCCCAGGGTGTGCGCGGTCGGATCGGTCGGCCCAAGCGGAAAGACCCCGAATACCGCCTGCGCATAGATCAGCGCCGCTATTCCAAGTCCAACCGGAACGGCGAGCCGCTGCGACCACGACGCCAGCGACGCCCAGCCGCCGCTCCATTGGATGCACTCCACGGCAACGGCGGCGGCGATGACGAACGCGACAAAGATCGGCTCCGGCCAATTGCCTTCGACGCGTCCATGGAAAGTGTGCCAGACGAAATAGACGAAGATCGGCCACACCATGGCGTTGACGAGGACGCGCGCGCCGAGCGAGCCGCCATGGCCGCGCAAAAGCGCGACCAGACCCATCGCGCCGAGAACAAAGATGGGCGGCGTCGCCATTCCGATCTGCGTCGCCAAAAACTCGCCGAGATAGCGCAGCGACCATTCGTGAACGACCAGGCGGTTATACTGATAGAGCACGGACGCCCAGTGATGCTCGGCGTTCCAGATCAGCGTCGGCGAAAATACCGCGAGCGCAATAACGCCGGAGATCCACGGCCACGGCGTGAACAGCCATTTGCGCAGTTCCGGCACCAAGAGAAGCCACGCCAAGATGCCGACGGCGAAAAAGATCGTGGTGTATTTTGACAGCATGCCGACGCCGAACGCGAGGCCGATCGCCAGCCACCACGCGCCGCGACCGGTTTGGTAAAGCTTGACGAGCGTCAGCAGGAGAAATGTCGTCGCGACCACGACCGCATTGTCGGGCGTCGCGATGGCCGAGCCGACGGCCATCACCAGCGTCAGGTTGAAATACAGCGCCGCGGTGGCGCCGACCCGCTCGTCGTTGAACAGGATCGCGCCCGATCGCCAGACCGCCCAACTGGCCGGGAAAGCGAGGAGGACGCCGAACACCCGCACGCCGAATTCGTTGTTGCCGAACAGCGTCGTGCCGAGACGGATGAGAATGGGATTGATCGGCGGGTGATCGTAATAACCGCCGGCAATGTGTTTCGACCACTGCCAATAGAGGGCTTCGTCGAAGCTCAGCGCGGTCAGACCCGCGCAGGCGAGCCGCACACCGACCAGAATGAGGATCGTGACGGCAACCACAATAACATACCGCCGCTCCGGCCAAGCGGCACCGCCGACCCCAACCAAAATCGATTTCCCTTCTTTTCGACGGCCCCGTAGAGGCGATGCGCCCTACAACGGGCGGCTACATAGCAGGACCGGCCTGCCTGCGCCAACGATGCCGAATCCGGCCGAAAATATGAAGGCCCGGGAAACCCGGGCCTTCATCGTCTGGGACATCAGTTCGGGGAAAACAATTTGGGATAAAAAACGACCACGAATGGACAGTGCGCGTTCATCCGGCGTCACCGGCTCATCGTGGCCGCGACTTGCGCCGGTTTTCACCGGCGCAAGTGGGAGTATGATGGCGAGCGATGACATGGATGTGACCGTTCGCAAGCGTCGCGTCCGCACGGTATGGTTCGGCATCGCCAAAGCCAAAGCCTGTCCGGACAGCGGAGGAAGCTGTTTGCCGCACTCACCTGAGAGCCGATAATGACAGCGAAGACCGGTCAAATCCGCGTCGGTATCGGCGGCTGGAATTTCGAGCCGTGGCGCGGCGTTTTCTATCCCAAAGGCCTCGCGCAGGCGAAAGAACTCGCCTACGCGGCGAGCCATCTTACCTCGATTGAAATCAACTCGACCTTTTACGGCTCGCAAAAGCCCGAGAGCTTTCGCAAATGGGCGAGCGCCGTGCCCGACGGCTTCGTCTTTTCCGTCAAGGGACCGCGCTTCGCCACCAACCGGCGCGTCCTCGCCGAGGCCGACAACTCCCTCAAGCGGTTCCTCGATTCCGGCGTGCTGGAACTGCGCGACCGGCTCGGGCCGATGCTTTGGCAATTCGCGCCGACCAAAAAATTCGATGCCGCCGACTTCGGGAAATTCCTGGAGTTGCTGCCGGCAAAAGCCGACGGCCGAGCGCTGCGGCATGTCGTGGAAGTACGCCATGCAAGCTTTTGCACGCCGGAATTCATTGCGCTGGCGCGCCGCTTCGGCACGCCGGTC
>CAVZSB010000018.1:0-49883 GCA_963777635.1 uncultured Alphaproteobacteria bacterium | reverse complement strand
CCCGCTTTGCCGCGCTCGGGCACGACCCGCAGAACGTAGCGCGTCTAAGCCTGCTGCATTGCGAGTTCGCCGATCGGCTGCCGTTCGGCATTGTGAGGTGGCGAGCAATTCCGGTCCGGCGACGCCCTTGAGCACGAGCGCGAGCTTCCAGGCCAGATTGTGTGCGTCCTGAACGCCGGTATTGCCGCCGAACCCGCCCATCGGCGGCATCACGTGCGCGGCATCGCCGACCAGGAAGACGCGGCCTTGGCTGAAATCGTTCGGCGACCTCCGCGACCGCGCGCCAGGGCGCGATGTCCTCGACCTCGACCTTGGCCTCCGGCATGCCGGTCACCGAGCCGCACGAACGCCGCGCATCGTTCCTTGTCGATGCCTTGCGCGACGTCGAGCGCATCGGGGAGCGACATATCACCGCGCGTCATAACCGCGAGGAAGCCTAAATCGCCGGTCCGCACCAGACGGAAGAACCCGCGCAGGTCCGGATTGAAGACATAGATCACACCGAGATTCCGGCCGCGCAGCGCGGAGCCGCAATCGGCGTGGAAGTAAATGGTGATGCAGATTGGCAAGGAGGCCGTGGCCGCTGGTGCCGATGCCGAGCCGTTCGCGAACCGGACTGCGATTGCCGTCGGCGCCGAGCGCCATGTACCTGGCGCGCACCGTGTCGGTCTCGCCGCTGACGACATTTCTGATGCCGGCGGTGACGCCGCCGCCGGCGTCCTGCTCAAACAAAACCAGCTCGGTTGCGTAGCGCATCGCCGCGCCGAGCTCTTCGGCGCGCGTGCGAATGAGCGGCTTCAGGCTTTGCTCGGTCATGAACAAACGGGTCGACGGACTGATCGCGGCGACGCCCTCGTTGAGGTTGGCGATATAGGTCGCGATCTCCCGGCCGGCGAGCAACTCGACGGCGTTGATGCCGCCGTCCGGATCGAATTGCTCCTCGGAGGCGGCCCGCACCCGGCCTTCGAGCCCGACGGAACGGAGCACCTCAAGGGTGCGCAAATGAAAATGCCCGGCGCGCGGATGGATGGCGGTGCCGTGGTGGCGCTCGACCGACAGGTTTGGCAAGGCAAAAAAGGAGAGGAACGCCGCGGTGGACAGCCCGACCAGGCTGCCGCCGACGATGAGGACATCGGTCTCGATCATGCGCTTGCCGCGGGCCCGGGCGTTTTCCGGCCGCCATTATACTTCGCACATAGCACCCCCCCTAAACAAGCTGGGAAAAGCGGCTTCCACCGATGCAGGAGCTCCAGCGCCGACTTTAACCGGATCATGCTTTTTGGTGGAGCATGATCTTTTCGGAAAACCGGCTTCCACTTTTCCGGTCATGCTCTAAATACTCGCGCGACGCTCAACCATCGCGGTTTCGGTGCCCCTGAGGAGAGGTGGCTGAGTGGTTGAAAGCACCGCACTCGAAATGCGGCATACGGGCAACCGTATCGGGGGTTCAAATCCCTCCCTCTCCGCCATATTCTGAATCAAAGGGAACACCGGAGCACCCGGTCAATTCGGTGCGCGTCGTGTGGTAATCTAAGTCGCGGCGGTGTCCTGTGCCTTAGCTCGTGGGGCGGTCATGCGACGGCGCGACTTTGTGATCCTTGCCAGTTTCGGTGTTGCTTGGCCGCTCGTCGGACGAGCGCGGGAACCTGGCCAAATCCATCGTATCGGCAGCTTTTTTAATCGGTTCCACGAACGGAACCCGGTCGACACCGCGTTATTTAACGGGTTGCGGCAGTACGGTTTTATCGAGGGTGAGAACGTTTTAGACGATCCGAATGGCCACGGATTACGGATGAAACAGTTGGCCAGCCATGCTTCCAAAATCGCCGATCAAAAGGTCAACGTGATGGTCTGCTCCGGAGAACCAATCTCAGAAAGGAGAGCAAAATGGCAGCAAAAGGAAAAGTGTTGGTACTGGTCTCGAGCGGTCACGGCTTGCCGCTAAAAGATGGCAAGGTTTATGCCGGCGCTGGCTATTACCTCAATGAACTGACGGTTCCGGTTCGCGCCCTGATGAAAGAAGGCTACGAAATCACCTTCGGCAACCCCAAAGGCGATACACCGCGAATGGATGTCCATCCGGCAGTACCAGATTTCTTCGGCGGAGACGAGGCCAGGCTTCAGGACTATCTAAAATTCCGCGACACCCTGACTGGGCTCAAAAATCCAACTCGCATCTCGGATGTCATCGCATCCGGCCTGGATCAATATGACGCTGTTTTTCATCACCGGCGGCCATGGCCCGATGATCGATCTTCTCGATGACCCCGACGCTGGCACCGTGATGAGACACTTTGGATTAAAACGTCCAAGCCTACGGCGGTGCTTTGCCATGGTCCGATTTCGCTTCTCTCGGCGCTTCCGAACTCGACGGAGGTGGTCGGAGCGCTGGCAGCGGGCGATGCCGCTGGAGCGCGTGAAAAGGCTAAAGGATGGATTTATTCCGGATATAAGATGACCATCTTTTCGACGGCGGAAGAGCAGCAGCGGGAGCCAGCTTGAAATCGGCGGCAAGGTTCTGTTTTACCAGGATTTCGCCTTGCGTACGGCGGGCGGTGACGTGAATGTGGCCGCTCCATGGAAGAGCTGAGTTTCTCAAGATCGCGAGTTGATCTCAGGTCAGAACCCGTTCTCGGACGAAGCGCTTCTGAAACTTCTTGTACCCGCACTCGACGGGAAGAAGAAGTGAAGCAGCCAACGTAGGCTTTCCCGGCTTTCAATAACAATAATTATATTGAGAGAACGGTTCGCCATCAACAAGGAGTAAAGCCCTGAAGGGCGACCGCCGAGCCCGCCGCTCCACTTTGCAACCCTCATCATGGCTGCTTTCCTTCCTCTCGAAAAGCCTATGCTCCTTCTGCCCCCTCCGAGAACACACCGGAAAAGCGGGCCGGATCGCGAAGGAAATTCTGGACTGAATGCGGCCGCGCCCGCATCATCGCGCTCTGCCGAGTCTTGTTACGATCTGTTGCGTCTTGTTATGACCTGTCACGTCTTTATACCCCCCTCTTTAGCCACTTCTTGCCGACCGGGGATGGAGAAATCACGATGTCTACCGCGACCATGGAACGGGCCAATACGCTAAAGATTCCCGTCATCGACGTTTCAGGCCTGCCAGGCGATCCCGGCACGCGCCGCGCGGTGGCGCGGGAAATGCGCGCCGCCTGCACTGCCAGCGGATTTTTTTACATCAAGGGTCACGGCGTGCCCGGCGCGCTGATCGAGCAGGTGTTCGATCGATCGCATGAATTCTTCGCTTTGCCGATGGAACAGAAGCTGGCGCTGACGATGGCTCACTCGCTCTGTCGTCACGGCTATGAGCCGCTGAAGGCGCAAACGCTCGAGCCCGGCGCGCCGCCCGACCTGAAGGAAGGATTTTTGGCGGGCGAGGACTTCGCCGCCGATCACCCCGCCGTACGAAACGATCCGGCCAATATCGGTCCCAATCAATGGCCGCCCCAGCTTCTCCAATTCAAGACGACCATGATCGCCTATGTCGAGGAAATGAAGGCCCTGACCGCAAGGTTGATGGGCGGTCTGGCGCTGTCGCTCGACCTTGCTGAGGATTATTTCGACGATTTTTGCGAGCTGCCGATCCTGACGCTGCGACTGCTGCATTATCCGACGCAGCCGCCCAATCCGGCGCCCGGCGAAAAGGGTTGCGGCGCCCACACGGATTGGGGGAGCATTACGATACTTTTGCAGGACGATGCGGGTGGATTGCAGGTCCAAGCCAGCGATGGCTCGTGGATATCGGCGCCGCCGATCGCCGGAACGTTTGTGGTCAATATCGGCGATCTGTTCGCGCGATGGACCAACAACCTGTACCGATCCACTGTTCACCGCGTGATCAACAAGTCCGGTCGAGATCGCTATTCTGTGCCGTTCTTCATGGATGGACCATCGGATCACCTGGTGTCCTGTATCCCGACTTGCCGCGGCCCAGACGAAGCGCGCAAATTTCCTGACATCACGGTGCGAGGACATCTCGAAGAGATGGTCAGGCGCACCTATCCGACTGGCTGACGACATTAGTCAGCGCGTCGCAAGAATTGAGCGGCCCCAATGCCGCCGCGCAACATTGGCCAGACGCCGACACGGCGCCGCGCCGGCGTACCGAATCGGGACGGGCACGAATGGCTGAACTCGGATACGTGAATATCTTCGCGCAAGATGTGGTGAAGCTGGCTGGCTTTTATGCGGACGTCTTTGGGCTTGAAGAGATAATCGCCAGTCGCTCACCAATCTTCCGGGGTCTCAAGACCAAAAGAGCCAATATCGGATTCAATGCCCACGACGCCTACGAGTTGCTTAATCTGCCGAAATCGCCGGACGGCAGCGGGATCAAGGCGTTCACGACCTTCGACGTCGACAGCGCCGGCGAGGTCGATCGGCTGACCCCTATCGCGGTCGCGAAGGGCGGGACCCTTCGGAAAGCGCCATTCACGACCTATTACGGCTGGTACCAGTCCGTCCTCCTCGACCCGGAAGGCAACGCGTTCCGGATCAATTTTGTCGCCGCATAGCAACCCGCCGGAGCGCAGTGGCTACGAGCGTAAGGTTCAACGCGGAGCCTGAAATCGACTCAGCGTGCCCGCTTGATCTCGGTGCAGCTCACGACGCTCGATGAGGCTTTGCCTCCCGCCTGCGCATAGCAGAACGAGAACACGTCGCCGTTGATCTCTCCCTTCAGGTAGCCATCCGTGTCCGCCATGACGACTTCATGGTTATCCTTGCCGGTAAGCTCTCCGACAAACGGTTCCTCGGTTTTCTCGCCGCCACCGGAAAGGGTCTGGATGCCCCAGAACCGGCGATCTTCCTGCCCCGTGACCTCAATCACGAGATCCTTCTCAAACAGCCCCGGCTTTTCGAACGTCGCTTTGCTCGAGGGCCAGTGGCCGCCGCGGCCCGCCACGATAGAATAGGTTTTTCCGACCCATTTGCCTTTGATGTCCGGAACCTGATCGGCGGCCAATACCAGCGCCGGGCACACCATCAGCGCTACGGTCGCAAGACCGATAACCGTCGAGTGTTTCATATTCGATCTCCGCTTCGGTTCGAGATTTCGGTCGAATTTCGGCGCCACCGTCCAGCGCGCAGCTCAGGCATTTTAGGGCAGATTGCTTAGGGCAGATTGCAGCGGACGCGGGCGGGCAACGACAGGTGGACACTATCAAACTCTAGCGAACGGACGCCGATGATAATATGACGGTGTCCCCCTCCATTGGTTTCTCTCCCGCCAGCAAACGATCTTCGCCTACAGCCTGTCCTGCCTTCGTATATGACGCTCCGGGCAGCTTCTTGATCCCCGGCTCGCGTCGTATGGCAGTGTTGCGAGGCTGATAATTTCAATATGCTGCCGGAGCGCTGTCACGCTGCTGTTTCGATTGCGCTCATCGGATACTGGCTCAGGCTCAAGAGGTCGTCATGATTATGGTCTTGATCAACATACTCATTATCTGCGTTGTCGGCGCGATCGCGTTTTGGCTCATCGAAAAATATGCTCGCGATCGGCGGCTCGCGAACCTGCTGAAGCTTCTGGTCATCCTCGTTTGTCTCGCTGCCATCCTGCAACGTCTGCTGCCGGCACTGGGCGTCGGTTTTTAGGCCAGGCACGACCGGCAAAATATGAGCCACAGCGATTTTCGGCCGTTCATTCCGGCACCGGGGCACAGCGCCATTGCCGGACCGACGCCGCGTGCGCACGCGCAGGCGCGCATGCAAAGCCCCCGCGCGCAGGAATTGTTTGCAACGTGGGCCGGGCTGGCCGCGGCACCATTCAGTGGAATGACGACGGACGGGCATGTTCAGCCGGGACTATTTGCACTTGCGCCGGAAGACGCGCCGACGGCGGCGATGGTCGAGGCCGTCAAGGCATTGCTGGCGCGCCTCTCGCCTGCGGAACGCGGCGTCACATGCTATCCGGTCGACTCGAAGCTGTGGCGGCATTGGCAAAACACCGAACTCTACGTCGAGCATCACGGTCTGCGGCTCGATGAAGTTGCCGCGCCCGTCCAGGAAGCCGTTCTCGCGCTGCTACGCGCGAGCCTGAGCGCCAAGGGTTACGACGTCACGCGCGGTGTGATGCAGCTCAATCGCTTCCTCGGCGATCTTGTCGGCGGTCCGGAAGTGCTCGGCGAATGGGCTTACATTTTTTGCCTATTTGGCAGCCCTTCGGAATCCGAGCCATGGGGTTGGCAGCTTTTCGGCCACCATCTGTGCCTCAACTGTTTCGTCATCGGCCGGCAGATGGTGCTCACGCCCTGCTTTTTTGGCGCGGAGCCCGCCTATGCGGACACCGGGCCGTTTGCCGGTACGCATTTGTTCGAGGATGAAGAACGCGCCGGCCTCGCCCTCATGCGTTCGCTGTCGCCGCGACAACGAGACCGGGCGATCGTGGCGCATTCCATGGTTGGCGGCGACTTGCCGCCCGGCCGTCGGCATTTTGCCGACAATCTGCATCTCGGCGGCGCCTTTCAGGATAATCGCATCGTGCCGTATGAAGGTTTGCGCGCTTCCGAGCTGTCGGCCTTGCAGCGTCGTGATTTGCTCGATCTCTGCGCTACCTACGTCGCGCCGCTGCCGTCCGGACCACTGACCGCGCGCGTCGCCGATATCGAGCGGCACCTTGGCGAGACGCATTTCTGCTGGATCGGCGGCTTCGAAGAAGCGAGCCCGTTTTACTATCGGATACAGAGCCCGGTGGTGTTCATCGAGTTCGATCATCACGCCGGCGTATTTCTAACCAATCCCGAGCCGGCAAAATTTCATGTCCATACCATCGTACGAACCCCGAACGGCAACGACTACGGTATCGACTTGCTGCGGCTGCACTACCGCCACGCCGCCCATCATCGGCGTTAAGGACGGCCGATCAAAAAATAGCGAGCTTGGCGAAGGGCCCGCCGCTTGCCGAAAAATTGAACTAAATTGACCTTGTGAAGTTGGTCAAAGTGTGCGGCCTTCATGTCATGATGCCGTGTTGATGTTGCTGGATGCTTCCGGCCAACTCAAATTTCGCTGAGCGAGTGTTGTTGCTGAGGAGAGTAGGGCAATGAGAACGAGTTTGCTTGTTCTATTGGGCGCCGCCGCGGCGATCGCAGCGGGCGCGACGGGGGCATCCGCGCAGCCGGTGCTGAATCTCACGGGTCAGTTCCAGTGCGTGAAGCAATGCTCTGCCGGTCCGCCGGCCTTCGCTTACGTGACGCAAGCCGGATGGCAGCTGAACCTGGTCAATGAAGCGGGCTTCGGCGCACGCGGTTGGATCGATTATCCGGGCCATATCTGGGTAGAGGCCTGGAACGAAGGGGCGATCTATTCAGCTGATGGCATGACCATTCAATTCGATCGCGGTACGGTGTGGGAGCGCTACGTCGCGCCGCCGCCTCCACCGCCGCCTCCGCCCCCGCCGAGACATCGCGTTTACCACCACCACCACCATTACTATCATCCGCGCCCGTTGCCTCCGGCGAATAGCTGAGGCCAGCCATGGCTTTGCGCCGCAACTGGAATTTGCGGCGCAAGGGCCGACGCGTACCCAACGTCCGCTGATGCAGGCGGGCAGTCTATTCGAGCAACCTATTCGAGAATGTGTAGCAGCCGCACTTCTTCGTCCGGAGTCAGGCCAGCTTTGTCGTTTGCACCCTCCCGCGCCAGCGCGAGATACAGCGTCTTTGCTGCGTCCCGCAATGCTTCGCGGTGCGTGACATCGGTGGCGGGGAGGGCGACTACGGTCTTCGCCAACTCCCGCAGGATTTCCGCGAACAGGGCGTAGTGGAAGTGCATACGAACGGACTTGCGCACGTCTTCCGCGCCGGTGCGATGCAGGCTGAGCGAAATCCCGGTTTCGTCGAGATGGGCGTCGAAGCGCGACGATCGTTCGAAAGTGCCGATATAAAGCTTGTCAGGATATTCCACTGCAACTTCGGCCTTGTCAGGAACTGACTTGGTCATGCCGGCGCGCCCTTGTTCGAATGCATGTTTTTCATTGATAGACGAATAGCCGCGGGCCGACTTGACCTGGATCAACCGCGGAAGGGCGGGGCCTACGGCCCCTGGATCGAGCGCAGGTAGGCGACCAAAGCCCCTGCATCTTCACGGCTGAAGCGAAATGTCGGCATGTCGGGGTGGCCGCTCATCAAGCCTTCACGCAGCCGGTTCGAGAAGCGATCGAGATCGACGCGACGGCTCAGCTCGCGAAACGGGGGCGCCCCGGCGTGGGGACTTGATCCGCTCTTGTCGATCGCATGGCACGGCGCGCACATCCGTTCGGCCAGCGCGTGACCCTGGCGCTCGCGCGCGGTCGGCGCTTCTTCAGCATGAACGGGCGAGGCGCCCACAAGGGCCGCGAAGACTGTAAGCGATAGGGTTAGCCGTTTTGCCACGTGTGCAGCTCGCTTTGGCGGCACAAAGGACGCCGTTCCCAGCCGCCCGACCGGCTTATTGCAGTTGGCTCAATTAAGTCAAACGCGCCGGCGATGTAGAGAAGCGCATCGGCAGCACGGCGCAGTTCTAAGGCTTTGCATCCCATTCCCGCCAATGCGTCGGGCGCACGTCGATCTGGCTTTTTGTTTGTGCATTGACCCATCCGCCGGCGATGCGGCGACAGGCGAATGCAAGAGCGTGGGCACCATCCTCCTCGAGAACGGCCAATTCAAGATCGCGATCGAACGGTGCGGTAGCAATCGGCGCCCAATGCATTAAAAAATTCTGAGACGGCAAGGCCCCAAGCACCTTGATCTGGATCAAAATCAAAGCGCCCGCTTGCGATGATCAAGGCGCCTAACCCAACTTGTAGCGCGCGAAGAACCAACTTTTTACGCCATGAACAACGGCAAGATAGGTCAGCGTTATAAGCATCAGCGCCCCCATCATTGTGGCGGGCACCGGCACGAAGCCGAACCAGCGGCCGAACACCGAATAAGGAAGCAGCACAGCCAGTGCGAAGGCGGATAGCGAACTGGCCACAAGTGCGGGATGCGGTCGATCCCGCAGAGGGTGCGCGGTGCGGATGATGAAGATCACCAGGATTTGCGTCGAGAGCGATTCGACAAACCAGGCGGTATGAAACAGCGCTTCGTTTGCGTGGAAGACCCAGAGCAGCATTCCGAAGGTGGCGAAGTCGAATATCGAACTGATCGGTCCGAACAACAGCATGAACTTGCGGACCATGTCGAGATTCCAACGGCGCGGCTGCGCCACCATCGAATCGCTCACCCGGTCGAGAGGGATTGTCGTCTCCGACAGGTCGTAAAGCAGGTTGTTCAGAAGAATCTGGATCGGCAGCATCGGAAGGAAGGGCAGGAACAGGACGCCGCCCGCCATGGAGAACATGTTGCCGAAATTCGAGCTTGTTCCCATCATCATGTATTTGAGGATATTGGCGAAGGTCCGACGGCCTTCGCGCACGCCCTCGGCAAGCACGCCGAGATCCTTGCGCAGCAGGATCATGGCGGCTGCCTCTTTGGCAACGTCGACCGCAGAGTCGACGGAAAAGCCGATATCGGCGGCGTGCAGCGACGGGGCATCGTTGATCCCATCGCCGAGATAGCCGACCACATGGCCCTTCCGCCGCAACGCGGCGATGATGCGGGACTTCTGCGGCGGGGTGACGCGGCAAAATATGTTCGTTTCGTCGAGCTTGGCCAACAGCGCCTCGTCCGTCAGGCGAGCAAGCTCCGTGCCGTTGAGTACGCCAGTGACGCGGACACCAAGCTCGCCGCAGACATGCCGGGTTACCTCCTCATTGTCCCCGGTTACGACTTTCAGCGAGATGCCGAGCTGGCCGAGAGCCGCCAGGGCATCCCGGGCTCCGGCCTTCGGCGGATCGAGGAAGGCCAGAAAACCGCCGAAGATCAAATCCGTTTCGTCGGCGACGTGAGCCTGCTGACATTCCGGTTCGACGTCGCGCCAGGCGACACCCAAGAGCCGGTAGCCCTCTGCGCTCAGTTTCTTGAATGTTGCCTCGGCGGCTTCGCGGGCAGCGGCATCAAGCAAGCGCGGCGCCGATCCTGGCTGCTGATACCGGGCGGCAAGTCCGAGCACGTCTTCCGGCGCGCCTTTGACGATGATGCGCCGCTGGCCTCTTTCTTCGACCAGTACCGAGACCCGGCGGCGCTCGAAATCGAACGGAACTTCATCGATCTTGCGGCACGACGCGAGGTCTACCGTTCCCGCGGCGAGGATCGCCTCGTCCAGCGGACTCTTGAGCCCGGTCTCGAAGGCAGCATTTAGCTGGGCCATTCGCATGACCGTGTCGCTGTCTTGTCCGTAAAGATCGACTTCCCGCACCAGTTTGATGCGAGCTTCGGTCAGCGTGCCGGTCTTGTCGCTGCACAATACGTCCATGCTGCCGAGATCATCGATTGCGGAAAGGCGTTTGACGATCACCTGCTTTCGCGACATGCGCAGCGCGCCATGCGACAGGGTGACCGAGACAATCATCGGCAAGAGTTCCGGCGTCAATCCAACGGCAAGCGCCAGCGCGAACAGGAAGGACTCCAGAAGCGGTCGATGGAACAGCAAGTTGATCAGCAATACGAACAGGACAAGAAAGACCGTGGCTTGCACGATCATCAGCCCGAATTTTTGAATGCCAAGCGAAAAGGCGGACGGCGGCGGAGGTTTCTGCAGGGCGCTGGCGATTGAGCCGAGCTGGGCTTTGCGCCCGGTCGCGAGCACCAGCGCTTTCGCGGTTCCGCTGACGACGGAGCTTCCCATGAACACCAGATTGTGCGGAAGCGCGCTATCGTGCTGGGCGCCTGCGGCCGAGAGAGTGGCTTCTTTCTCGGCAGGATAGGGCTCGCCGGTGAGGAGCGCCTCGTCGACGTAAAGATCGCGTGCTTCGATCAATCGCGAATTGGCGGGAATGAGATCGCCGGCCGCGAGAAGAAAGACATCGCCGGGCACGATCTCTGCTGCGGGAATATCGATCGGGTGTCCATCGCGTAATGTATTGACGGAGAGCGAAACGCGCTCGCGCAGCCGTTCGGCGGCGTTTTGGGCTTGCCGCTCCTGCGTCACGTCGAGGATCACGGACATAAGAACAATGACGGCGATGACGACGAAGCTTGCAACGTCCCCGGTGAGTGCCGATACGGCCGCGGCGAAAAGCAAAATCGCCACCAACGGATTGCCAAGACGTTCGACGAAGGCGACTATGAGTCGCTTCGGTTTTGCGGTGTCGATCCGGTTCGGCCCAACACTCTCGAGGAGCGCGGCAGCCTCGGCCGCGCCGAGACCGGTGTTGGTGGAATGCAGCCGCTGAAAGAGCTCGGCGAGCGGGACACCGGCCAGTTCAGCTATTTCGGGCGAAGCCTCGGCGGCGGCGCCTTTGATTGCGCGCTTACCCGCTGTTTGCGTGGCGCCGGTTTTGGTCGCAACCGAGTGCGCTTGCGTCATGTCATTCACCGGGGCAAAGGCTGGTAAGAAAGTTCCGTAACCGGAGACGTCGAAAGGCGGAACTGTTTCATCGCTGGCCACCTTATCCGCCGCATCGCGGGCCATCTATTTGACGCACATCAAAGGCACTTTGCAGACTGCGTGACATTGTTTTTATAAACTGGCTTTCGGGTAACAGATGTATGAACCGGCGGGCCGGCAATTTCCCTATCTGGCCTTCCTGTGGCCCGCTTTCGCCGCGGCTTCAGCCAGCGAAATGGCCGCGTTTGCAGCCAAGCAGTTCACCGACTTCGCCGTTGGTGCGGGCGGGCCGCCGGCGCCGGAGCCAAAATGGGCGACGCCGCACAAGATTGCGCTTGAGCTCGAAACCGTAAGGCTGCGCGATTTCAGCGTCGGCGCGGGGGACACCCCGGTATTGCTATGCCTGCCGTTGGCCTTGCACGGCGGGGCCATTGCCGATCTCGCCCCCGGGCATAGTCTGGTCGCCGCCTTGCGCCAGACCGGGATACGGCGTTTGTTTGCCGCCGACTGGCGGACCGCGCGCCCGGAAATGCGTCTTCTCGGCATCGATGATTACCTCGCGACCCTTAACGTACTGGTCGATGAGATCGGCGGTCCGGTCGATCTTGCCGGCCTTTGTCAGGGCGGCTGGATGGCGCTCCTCTACGCTGCACGATTTCCGGCCAAGGTGCGCAAGCTTGTGCTTGCGGGTGCGCCCATCGACATAGACGCCGCGCCGTCGGCGCTTTCGATTTTGGCTGGGACAAGTCCGTTGGAGGCCTTTCGCGAACTGGCGCGGCTCGGCGACGGGATCGTTCCCGGCCGCAAGGTGCTGAAATTCTGGGGGGTGGAAACCCCTACCACTAAGGAAATACGGGAAGTTCTGCAGATCGATGGATCGACCGATCCGGACGCTCTGGCGCGGCTCGAAATCGCGTTCCGGAACTGGTACGCGTGGACCATCGACCTCCCGGGAACCTATTTTCTCGAGGTCGTGGAAAAGCTCTACAAGTGCAACGAGCTCGCCACCGGGAGTTTCGTTGCACTCGGACAACGCATCGATTTGGCGGCCATCAAATCGCCCGTTCTTCTGTTCGCCGCGGCGGATGACGAGTTGGTAGCGCCGGAACAATTATTTGCGGTCGAGCATTTGGTTGGCACCGCGGCGGGCAGCATAAAAAAAATAACCTCACCGTGCCGCCACGTCGCGCTCTTTATGGGCAAGACGGTTCTCAATGAAGTTTGGCCAGATATCGTCCGCTGGCTTCACGAGCCGACGGTGATTGCGCCGCAGGCCGCGCAAAGGCGTGCCCTGGAGCGCGTCAAATAAACTAACGGATGCGGGATCCGGAAACGGTCTGCAGGCTCGAAACTTCGGCGCAGGCTCTTACAAAGAAAAACCGGATTGCGCCGGCAGGCGCAACCCGGATTTTTGCGGTGAGCCGCGTTCAGGCCGCCTTGATCTCGATTTTCTTGGCCGCCTTTTGCGCCTCGGCACTCTTCGGAACTGTCACCGTCAGCACGCCCTTCTTGAAGTTTGCCTCGATCTTGTCGGCATCGACACCGTCCGGCAGTCGAAACGACCGCTGAAAGGAGCCGAAGCTGCGCTCGTTCAGATAGTAATCCTTCTTTTTCTCTTCCTTAACTTCTTCCTTTTCGCCCTTGATGGTCAGGACGCCGTCCGAGAATTTCACATCGATGTTTTTCTCGTCCATCCCGGGCAATTCGGCCGAAACCTCGTAGGCTTTATCGGTCTCGGCAACATCGACAGCCGGGGCCGCGACCCCGGTCGATCCGCGCTCGAACAGTGAGCGTGCAAGAGGCGGCAGCCAAGCGCCGCCATCGAACTCCTCGAACAGACGATCGATTTCCCGGCGCAGATTTTCGACCGGCCGCCACGGCCTAAACGCCGTGCCGGGCTTCTTTTCGTCGGTCTTCACCGGAAGCCTGGTGATGGTTTCAGCCATGACATCCTCCATTGTTGTGTGTGAACTTCACTCACAACATAATGAGGACGAGCCAAATCGCATTGACTTGCGTCAACGGGCCTCTGTCAATCTGACACGGATCTTCGATCAGCTAATCGCCGCACCGCAGGCCCTGCGGCTGAGGAACCGCGAGCGCCATGCGGACGAGGATAAAAGGCTTGCGACTAAATTACGCGGCCTTCTTACGGCCTTCTTACGCGGCCTTGCGTTTGGCTTCCATTTGATTGTCGTAAACGACGGTCGCCGCGGCCGTGTTCGAAATGGGAATGTGGTAGTTGCGATTGAGTTCGCTCACGCGCCCTGTCATCGCCCCTCGCATCGCCATCCAGTTGAGAAATTCCACGCCCTGCGAACCGGACTGCTCGACCCAGTCGTGGATGGAGTACCGGGTGAGTGCTTCCGGCTCGGCGACGATCTTGTCGAGGCAGAGTTCGTCGAATTCCTTGTTGATGAAACCGGCCCGCTTGCCATCGAGCTGATGCGACAGCCCGCCGGTCCCGATAACGACAACCCGCAAATCCTGTTCGTACGACTCGATGGCGCGGCCGATGGAACGGCCGAGCTTGAGACAGCGCGCCAGACTCGGCAGCGGGTGCTGCACGGTGTTGATCTCGATCGGTATGATCTTCACTGGCCAAGTAGCGCCCGGCCAGATCAGCGCCATCGGTATCGTCACGGCGTGATCGATCAGCATGTCCTGACACATCGTCACGTCGAACTCGTCCGCAACGAGCGCGTTGATCAGATGCCAGGACAAAGCCGGATCGCCCGGGACAGGACGCGAAACCGGAATCCCCCAGCCTTCGTCTTCGCTGCGATATTCGGCGGCGGCACCGACTGCAAAGGTCGGCAGTTTGTCGAGGAAAAAATTCAGACCGTGATCGTTGTAGAAAACGACGGCGACGTCGGGCTTCGCCCGCGCCAGCCAGTAGTGGACGTAATCGAAGCCCTTGAAGAAAGGCTGCCAGTAGCGATCGCCCTGCTTTTTTTCTGCAATCGCTTTGCCGATCGCCGGAACGTGCGTGCTGCCAATACCGCCAACAACTACCGCCATTGTCATGCCCCCGCTTCTTGCAGTTTCGACTTGAACGCTTCGACGGTCATGCCGGTCTGCTGCGCACCGATGTCCTGCACATTGAGGCCGAAGATGCCGGCGAGCTTGGCAAGGTAATAAACGTTGCCACCGGCCTCTATCATCTTCAGGACACTACGGCTTCTCACCGCTGCACGTTGCTCGTCATTGAGGCCGAACTTCCGGCAATAAGCCTCTTCATCCGCAAGGAAGGCGGCACGATTGTCGGCAGAATTGAACGAGTAACACATCCGATTGAGCGCCAAGCCTTTCTGAGCTTCCGCTCCATCGAATATCGTCGTGCCGGGTATGTCCTGTTGCATAGCTAATCTTCTCCCACGGCCAGGATAACTTTTTAAATGTATGATGCGCCACCGCTCACGCTTTGATTTGCGTCAAATATAGCCCGCCATTCCTGCGCGATGCTGAATTTGGGATCTAACGAAGGAAGCGATGCCGTACAACACGAACGCCGATCTCCCGCAATCGGTTCAGGCTCATTTGCCCGACCATGCCCAGGACATCTATCGCGAGGCATTCAATCACGCCTACGCAGCTCACGCAGGAGAGTCCCGGCAGGAGGAGGCCGCGCACCGGATTGCGTGGGCTGCCGTCAAGCGCTCCTATGTCAAAGTTGGCGGCAGCTGGATTGCGCACCATCCGTAATATCCCGTAGGGCCAATCCCTGAATTTTTGCGGTCGCACTGCACAATTACTCTTAGGTACCGATCGGAATGCGCCCGAGACACTCTTCACTGCCTTTCTAAGCCGCAGGCGGAGGAGTTTCAGCATGGATGTGACATGAACGAGACTCACGAGACTCGCGATGCAACCCGGCCTGAGGCGATGGGTACGGGCGAGCTTCCGCCGTCGCACGCTCGTGATCTTGTTCCCACCCGGCCTGCCGGCCTGCCGGTACCGCAAGGTGCGGTTAAGCGCCTGCCGGGGCGCCGATGGTGGTTGCGCGTGGCAGTGCTGCTCGCCATTCTCGCCGGCGGCGCCGGCGGCTACTATTATTGGTGGCAGCAGCTTCGGTCGGCGTTGCCGGCTGGCATCGTCTACGGCAATGGCCGCCTCGAAGCGGACGAAATCAATATCGACACCAAATATGCCGGCCGCATCGCCGAAATGCTGGCCGACGAAGGCGATCTGGTCAAAGCCGGTCAGGTTGTCGCCCGCATGGATACCCAGGACCTTGCTGCTTCGCTGAAGAAAGCGGAAGCGCAGGTCAATCAGGCACGCCGCGCTGTCGACGAGGCAAACGCCAACGTAACGCAGCAGAAAACGCAGGTCCTCCTGGCGCAGCAGCAATTCGACCGCGCCGCCACCCTGGTGCAAAAAGGCTTTCAGACCAGGGAGGTTCTGGATCAGCGGCAGCAACAGCTGGACGGCGCCAACGCGGCGCTTAGCGCGGCAAAGCTGCGGGTGATCGAATTCGAGCATGCGCTCGACGCGGCAACGCACGACGTAGAACTCTATAGCGTCCAGATTGCCGACAACACGCTGGTCGCGCCGCGCGACGGCCGCATCCAATATCGCATCGCCAATCTCGGCGAGGTCCTGCCGGCCGGCGGCCACGTCTTCGCCATGCTTGATACCTCGGATGTCTACATGGACATCTACCTGCCGACGCAAGAAGCGGGAAAGATGAAATACGGCGCCGACGCCCGCATTGTGGAGGACGCGTATCCAAAGGTCGCGATCCCGGCAAAGGTCATGTTCATTGCGACGCAGGCCCAGTTCACGCCTAAGACAGTCGAGACCAAAAACGAGCGCGAGAAATTGATGTTTCGCGTCCGCGTGCGGATCGACGCCGATTGGCTGCGCGGGCGAGGGGATGCCGTCAGTAGCGGCCTGCCCGGCGTCGGTTACATACGCACGGACGCTTCCGTGCAATGGCCGGATCGGCTGCAAGTGTCGGCGTCGGCAGCGCGTTGAGCGGGCTCGTAATGCCCGTCGCGCAACTGGAACGCGTTACCCAGCGTTACGGCAAAGTAGTTGCCCTCGACGACGTTACAGTCGTATTGCCAGCCGGCACCATGGTCGGGCTGATTGGCGCGGACGGAGTGGGCAAGTCGACGCTCTTGAGCATCATCGCCGGCGCCCGGCAGGTGCAATCGGGCGCCGTCTCCGTGCTTGACGGCGACATCACGAATGCGGCGCACCGCGCCGCGATCTGCTCCCGCATTGCCTACATGCCGCAGGGCCTGGGAAAGAACCTTTATCCGGACCTCAGCATCCGCGAGAACATCGAATTCTTCGGTCGCGTTTTCGGGCAGTCGCGCTCCGAGCGCGATTGGCGGATTGGCGAGCTTTTGGTCAGCACCGGCCTTGCGCCGTTTGCCGATCGGCCGACGAAGAAATTATCGGGTGGAATGCGGCAGAAACTCGGTTTGTGCTGCTCGCTGATCCACGATCCGGACCTCTTGATACTCGACGAGCCGACAACCGGCGTCGATCCGCTGTCGCGACGCCAGTTCTGGGAATTGATCGACCGCATTCGTGCGCGGCGCGTCGGCATGAGCGTGGTCGTCGCCACCGCCTATATGGAAGAGGCCGAACGTTTCGATACGCTCATCGCCATGAATGATGGGAAGATCCTGGCCGTCGGTTCCCCCACGGTCCTCAAAGCGCGGACCAATACCCGACACATCGAAGACGCATTCGTCGCGCTCATGCCGGAGGAGCGCCGGACCGGACGCCAAAAGCTGGAAATCCCGGCACGCCGCATTGACGATCATGAGATCGTTATCACCGCGCGCGATCTGACCTGTCGCTTCGGCGACTTTACCGCGGTCGATCGCGTGAGCTTCAGCATCGAACGCGGCGAGATTTTCGGTTTCGTCGGCTCCAACGGATGCGGCAAGACGACGACCATGAAGATGCTCACCGGCTTGCTGATGCCGAGTGAGGGTGAGGCGTTGCTGTTTGGCACGGCGCCTGACGCGCGCGACATCAATTCGCGCCGGCGCGTCGGCTACATGTCGCAGTCGTTTTCTCTCTACACCGAACTTACGGTCCGCCAAAACCTCGAATTGCACGCACGGCTTTTCCATCTGCCGGCGCATAAAGCAAGGACTCGGCTTAGCTGGCTCATCGAGCAATTCCGCCTGACCGATTATCTCGACCAGTTGGCTTCGGCTCTGCCGCTGGGCATTCGCCAGCGCCTGTCGCTGGCCGTCGCCGTCGTTCACGAACCGGAGATGCTCATCCTTGATGAGCCGACCTCGGGGGTCGACCCTTTGGCGCGGGACGCCTTCTGGGAGCTTTTGATCGATCTTTCCCGCAACCAGGGCGTCACTATTTTCGTCTCCACCCATTTCATGAACGAAGCCGAGCGCTGCGACCGCATATCGCTCATGGATTCCGGCCGCGTCCTGGCGACCGACACGCCGGCCAACCTCGTCAAGACGCGTGGCGTTGCCACCCTCGAAGACGCCTTTATCAGTTATCTGGAGGCGGCGACCGGGCAGTCCGGCCGGAGACCGCTGCGAATGTGATTTCCTCCGATGGGCTGGATGCGGTCGCGCGAACGCCGCCGCGGCGGCGCGCGTTCAGCCCCCAGCGCGTTTCCGCCTACGCGATTCGCGAAACGATCGAGCTTTTACGCGATCCCATTCGTTTAGGCTTCGCCTTCTTCGGTATTGCGTTCCTGATGCTGGTTTTCGGCTTCGGCATTTCAAACGACGTCAACAACCTGACCTTCGCGGTTCTCGACCATGACAACAGCCACGAGAGCCGCGCCTATCTCGAGGAGCTGCGAGGCTCCAGCTACTTCGTGGAGAAGCGGCCGCTCGTCAATTACGACGATCTGCAGAAGCGCCTGCAAAGCGGCGATATCGCCGCCGCGGTGGAAATCCCGCCGGGTTTCGGCCGCGATATCGAACGCGGACGTCCGGCCTGGGTCGGCGCCTGGGTCGACGGCGCCATGCCGTTCCGCGCCGAAACCATCCGCGGATATTTGCAGGCCATGCATCAGCTCTATCTGACGGATCCGGCGGTCAGGACCACAAATCCGTCGGCCGCGAGGCCGCCTGTCAGGATCGAGATCCGGTACAATTACAATCAGGACTTCGAAAGCATTTACGCCATCGTGCCGTCTGTCATGTCCATCCTGCTCGCGATATTTCCGGCGATTCTGATGGCGCTCGCAATCGTGCGTGAAAAGGAACTGGGCTCGATCACCAACCTTTACGTTACGCCGGTCACCCGGCTCGAATTTCTCATCGGCAAGCAGATCCCTTATGTCGGCGTTGCCGTGATGAATTTCCTTATGATCTTCATCATGGCGCTGTTTGTCTTTCAGGTGCCGTTGAAAGGCAGTTTCATCGCTCTGTTCCTCGGCGCTGTGTTATATGTCAGTGCGACGACAGCCTATGGCATGCTGATTTCGTCATTCGCCAGCACGCAGATCGCAGCCATATTCGGCACCGCCGTCATGACGTTTCTGCCGGCGTCGCAATTTTCCGGCATGCAGGTTCCGGTTTCCTCGCTTGCGATCGGCGCGCAGATCATGGGGCGGTTGTTTCCGATGAGCTATTTCCGGCCCATCGCCATCGGCACCTTCACCAAGGGATTGGGCTTCGCCGATCTCGCCGTCAATCTGGCGCAGCTTGCCGTTTTCATCCCGGCGCTGCTTTTGATCAGCCTCCTGCTGTTGCGCAAGCAGGAGCGCTAGTTAGAGCCGTGAACACCATCGCAAACATTTTTTGGCTCGGCACCAAGGAGTTGCGCAGCGTGCTGCGCGACTATGTTTTGATGGCCTTTGTCGTTTATGCGTTTTCACTGCAAATCATGGCTCAGGCGAACAGCTATTCGCAGGAGGCGCACAATGCGGCAGTCGGGCTGGTCGATGAGGATCACTCTGAATTGTCGCGGCGGATAGCGGGGGCATTTTTGCCGCCTTACTTCCAGCATGCGCGGCCGATTGCCGAACGCGACATCATTCCGTCGATGAACGCCGGCGAATTCACATTCGTGGTGGATATTCCGCCGAACTTCGAGCGCGACGTGCTCGGCGGCCGCAACCCCGCAATTCAGCTCGATGTCGATGCGACGGTGATGGTGCAGGGCGGCCTCGGCGCGGGATATGCCGAGCAGATCATCATGAACGAGATCGCCGACTTCCTGTCGCGGGCGGTCGGCGCCCAGCCGCCGCCGGTCAATCTAGCCGTCCGCGTCGTTTTCAATCCGAACGTCACGACCGCGTGGTTCACCAGCGTCATGGGCATCATCAACAATGTCAGCATGCTGGCGATCATTCTTTCCGGGGCGGCCATCGTGCGCGAGCGCGAGCACGGCACAATGGATCATCTCCTGGTGATGCCGCTGACGCCGTTCGAAATTGCCATGTCCAAGGTGTGGGCGAACGCCCTGGTGATCACCGTTGCTGTCGGCCTCTCGCTTTATCTGATCGTTCGCGGCTTGCTGCATATCCCGATTGCCGGCTCGATCCCGCTGTTCCTGCTGGGCGTGTCGTTCTACCTGTTCTTCGCCTCGGCCATCGGCATATTTCTCGGCACCATCGCGCGCTCCATGCCGCAGCTCGGCTTGTTGTTTTTCCTGGTCTTTTTGCCCATGAACATGCTCTCCGGCGCCAACACGCCGTTGGAAAGCATGCCGCCCTGGCTGGCGACGGCAATGCAGGCTTCGCCCTCGACGCATTTCGTTTCTTACGCGCAATCGATCCTCTATCGCGGCGCCGGCTTCGACGTGGTCTGGCCGCAATTCCTGTTCGTGGCGATCGTCGGCGGCTTGTTCCTCGTGGTCGCCATCCTGCGCTTCCGCTCGACCTCGGCGCAGACGGCCTAGCCGCCGCAGCGCGCGCCGCTCTCACCGGGAAGGAGGTATGCGTGGCCTTAGATCGAAGGCGAGGGGTGCCGCCGCCGCCGCATCCGCAGCTTCGGCGCGAGCCGCTGCCCTGGCATCGGCCAAAGCCGGCCGAGGAAGATCCGGGCGCTGCGGAGGCGATACGGGCGATCCGTGAGAGTTCAACCTACCGGCTTGCCGACCACGATCCCGAGTTCATCGCGCGGGCTGACATACGCGGTGCGCGGCTGGAAATCGAATATCTCAAGGCCGACGTCATCCTCGCCGACCAGCACGTCGACCACACGATTGTGGTTTTCGGCAGCACGCGCATTCCCGAGCCGGCCGCCGCGCGCCGCAACGTCGAAACGCTTCGCGCTGCCGCACGCAGCGATCCCGACAATGCCGAATTGTTGATCCGCCTGGCGACCGCCGAGCGCATTATGGCCAAAAGCCACTACTACGACGTGGCGCGGGAATTCGGCCGGTTGGTTGGTAATGCCGGACGCGCCGCCGGAACATCCCCGGTTGTGGTCATGACAGGCGGCGGACCGGGATTGATGGAAGCGGCCAACCGCGGCGCATTCGATGTCGGGGCGAAAACCGTCGGCCTGAACATCGAGCTGCCTCACGAGCAATATCCGAATCCATATGTCACGCCGGATCTCTGCTTTCGCTTTCATTATTTTGCGTTGCGCAAGCTGCACCTCACGCTGCGCGCCAGGGCGCTGGTCGCTTTTCCCGGTGGCTACGGAACGCTCGACGAGCTGTTCGAAGTCCTTACGCTGACTCAAACCCGGAAAATCAAGCCAATACCCGTCGTTCTGGTCGGCGAGCATTTCTGGCGGCGGGCCGTGGACCTCGATTTTCTGGTCGAGGAAGGCGTCATCGACCCCGAGGATCGCGAGCTGTTCTGGTTCGCCGAGACCGCGCAGGAAATCTGGGATGGTATTATTCGCTGGTATGACGCTTTCGGAGAACCGCTTGGCGGCGGCGCCGTCTGAGAGCTGGTCCGCATCCGAGCGAAAGACCCGCGCTTTGGTGCAAAACCCTCAGCGCATCCGTGAGTTGAGCTTGATCGTCGGACCATCTACCACAAAGCTGCCGTAGCCGCGGTGGTGAATTGTCTTCGGATGCTTTTGCGCCGGATCGATCCAGGCCTTGAGTACTTCGAGTATGAAAAGGTTGTATTTGTTGACGAAGCCTGTGTCGGTCACCTTGCATTCGAGATTGGCGAAGCATTCGGCGATGAGCGGCGGGCTGATGCGCGCGGCTTGCATTTTCGTCAGGCCGAACGCAGCAAACTTGTCGGTATCGCGACCGGACGAATTCCCCACCTTCACCACAATGGTCGCCAGCTTTCGCGCCGGAATGGCGATCACGCATTCGCGCGTGGCGCGCAGTGCAGTGAAGCTATGGTCGTTGCCACTTACGACGCAGGCAACCTGCGGCGGCTCGAACTCGATCATCATATGCCAGGACATCGCCATGACGTTGGCCCGCCCTTTATGCGCGGTCGCCAACAGCACCACCGGCCCGGGTTCCAGCAGTTGATAGACCTTCGATAGGGGAAGCTCCTTCATGGCGCGCATGGTGCAGTTACGCGCCGACCCAGTGGATTTCCGGCTCTTTTCTCGGCACCGGCGGCGGCGCCGATTTTGGGTGGCCGACGATGATCGGTGCCACCGGTTTATACGGCGCCGGAAGCTTCAGGAGCGCCTTGCCCTCGGGCGTCCCCAGCCAACTTTGCGCAAATCCAATCCAACAGGTTCCGAGACCGGAGCCGCGCGCGGCGAGCATCAAATTCTCGGCGGCGAGCGCGCAATCCTCGACGGCCCAGGGAATGTCCGCCACGGAGCAAATCAGAATAAGCGCCGGCGCGTGGTAGAAAATGTCGAACTTCGGATCGTTCAATATTTCACTGAAATGATGCGACATGAGTCCGACCGGGGTCGTTTTCATCATGTGCGCTTTAGCTTCCCGCGAAATGGTGGCGAGCACCGCTTTGTCGCGGACGACGCAGAATGCGCAAGGCTGCGCATTAACCGCGCTTGGCGCCTGAACAGCCGCATCGATGAGATCGCGGATGGCCTTTTCATCGACCGGCGCGGGCGTAAAGTCGCGCACGGAGCGCCGCGTGTAGAGCGCTTCCTTGAGATCCATCTTCGGTCCCCCGATGTTGCCCGCCAATAAAGCGCAATCCGTCTTTGGCGGGGTTGATTCAGGTCAAAGACGGCGTTTTCATCGACGAATTCGTTTGCGCCTGTTCCTAAAAAGGCGCCGGCGCAGCTTCGGCTTCATGTTTGATTTCGCTCAAGAAACATTCGGCTATTTTTGCGATCCTCAACGCCGATGGCAAAGATGGTGAACATCGATCGCGTGCTGCGAGGCTCTCTCGTTGTGATCGCCATCGCGGGGCTGGCGTCCGGCGCGGTAGCGCGCATCGTTGTCGGTGACAGCGCGCTTGCCGACTTGTGCTGGTTTGGCGCGACCGTCCCGGTGATCGCCGGGCTCGCCTATTCGATCGTGCGCGATCTCGTCAGCGGGCGCGTCGGCGTGGATGCCATTGCGCTGCTCTCGATGGTCGGCGCACTTGCGCTTGGTCAACCGCTCGCCGGCGCCGTCGTCGCGCTCATGTATTCGGGCGGCAACGTGCTCGAGGATTTCGCGGTGACGCGCGCCGAGCGCAATCTGCGTTCGCTTGTCGATCGTGCGCCGCGCGTCGCGCATCGAAGGCTCGATCACGGCATTGAAGATGTCCCGGTCGCCGACGTCGCGGTTGCCGACAAGCTCCTCGTCAAAAGCGGAGAAGTTATCCCGGTCGACGGGGTCATCAGTTCGGCGTCGGCGACGATTGACGAGTTGGCATTGACGGGTGAACCCATCCCGTCGGCAAAAAGCCAGGGCGCGTCGGTGTATAGCGGAACGCTCAATGCCGGCGACGCCTTCGAAATGGTCGCTTCGTCGAATGCCGGCGCCAGCACCTACGCCGGCATTCTCCGCCTGGTCACGGCGGCGCAGACGGCAAAGGCGCCGTTCGTGCGGCTTGCCGATCGGTACGCGATAATCTTTTTGCCCATCACGATTGCCGTTGCGGCGGTTGCGTGGCTGATTTCCGGCGACCTCATTCGCAGCCTCGCCGTGTTCGTTGCGGCAACGCCTTGCCCTCTCATCCTCGCAGCGCCGGTGGCGTTCATTGCCGGCGTAGCCCAGGCCGCGCGGCGGGGCGTCATGATCAAGGGCGGCGCTCCGCTCGAAGCCTTGGCCCGCACGCACACTGTCTTATTAGACAAGACCGGGACGCTGACCGTCGGCGGCGCTCGCCTGGTGTCGATCGAAGTTGCGCCGGGCGAGCAGGTGGAGCGTGTTCTGCAACTCGGCGCCGCGCTGGAACAGGCGTCGCATCACGTTCTTGCCGCAGCCATCGTTCGCGCGGCGCTTGATCGCGGTTTGTCGCTGCCGATGCCGCGCGATCTGCGCGAGGCCGCCGGCTCCGGCATTGGCGGCATCATCGAAGGCAGGCAGGTCAGCGCCGGGTCGCGTGACATGATCTATGCGCACCGCCCGCCGGACGAGTGGGCGCTGCGGGCGATTCGGCGCGCTTCATGGCGATCGGCTCTCGCGGTGTTTATCGCGGTCGATGGCAACCCCATCGGCGCCTTGTTGCTGGCCGATGAACTGCGGACCGAGACCCCGCGTGCCATCCGCATGCTGCGCGCGGCGGGTGTCGCACGCATCGGCATGGTGACCGGCGATCATGCGGTCGCTGCACAGTCGATCGGCGCAGCTCTCGATCTCGACGTCGTGCTCGCCGATCGCGTTCCGTCGGATAAAGTCGACGCCGTGCGTGCCGAGCAGCGGCTTTTTCCGACCGCCATGGTCGGCGACGGCATCAACGACGCTCCGGCGCTTGCCGCGGCGGATGTCGGCATTGCCATGGGCGCGCGCGGAGCCAGTGCGTCGTCAGAGGCAGCGGATGTGGTGGTGCTTGCCGACCGGCTTGATCGCGTCGCTGAAGCCCTGGTCATTGCCCAGCGCTCGCGCCGCATTGCCGTAGAGAGCATCATCGTCGGCATGGGCCTGTCGGGTGTCGCCATGATTGCAGCGATGCTTGGCTGGATTGCTCCGGTTCCTGCGGCGCTGGTTCAAGAGCTGATTGATGTTGCCGTCATCCTCAATGCGCTGCGTGCTTTGCGTCCCGCTTACGCGCGCCACTCGCGAACGCTCGCCGTCGCGACCGGCATCAAACTGCATCGCGACCACCTGGAACTCGGTCGCAGCCTTGATCGCCTGCGCGGCATCGCCGATGCTCTCGACGATGCGACGCCCGCGGCAGCGTCCGCATTGGTCGCCGAAGCCAACGCCATCGTCCAGCAGCAGGTGGTCGTGCACGAACGCAACGACGAGGGTGAAGTCTACCCGACGCTCGCCCGCATCCTTTCCGATAGTCACGGTCTCTCGGCCATGAGCCGCGCGCATCGTGAAATTTTGCACCTTGCCAGGCTGCTCGCGCGCCTTGCCGAAGATTCGGCGTCGCAACAGGCGGATCGCTATTTGATCCGCGATGCTCAGCGCGTCATCGAGTCGATCGAGGTCCTGGTGCGAATTCATGTCGCACAGGAAGAGGAAATGTACGACGCGGTTCAGGCTCGCTGAGATCGCCGTAGGCGGAGCAGGAGCATAGCCTGGCGCCGCTAACGCGGCACCGGCGGCTGCGCCCATGGCCGGCGCGCGCGGTCCTTGGCCTTGAACGCCGCGATCTCTTTCCTGTGGTCTGTCGGTCAGGTCGACGTCGTCCCAGCCGTTGAGCAATTGATTGCGGCTGACCGGATCGATGGTGAATGCAAAGCTGCGATTGCCGCGCGCGATCGTCTGCTGCTCCAGATCGACAGTGACGGGCGTTTCCGGATCGGCGGCGATCAAGGCGCCGAGCTCACTGACGTCCGTTTCCGACAAGACAGCAGTGAGAAGCCCGTTCTTGACCGAGTTCTGTGCGAAGATGTCGCCGAAGGACGGCGCGATCACGCAACGAAAACCGGCCTCATAAAGCGCGTAGACGGCGGCTTCGCGCGACGAGCCGCCGCCAAAGTTGCGGCCGGCGACGAGGATCCCGGCATCGCGCCAGACCGGCCGATTCAACGGAAAGTCGGGTTTGTCGTTGCCGTCGGCGTCGCGGCGCAAGTCGCCGAACAGAACGCGCCCGAGCTCCGGCGAGCGCGGCAGTTTCAGATAGCGCGCCGGCAAAATCTGATCGGTGTCGACGTTGGCCAAGAGCAGCGGACACGCTTTGGCGGTGCGGCGAACGAATTTCTCCATCGCGCCTCTCTAAACCTTTCGCCCGGCGAGCAGCGGCCGCACGTCGGCAAGATGGCCGCTGACGGCGGCGGCGGCGACCATGGCCGGCGACATCAGGTGCGTGCGCGAACGCGGGCCTTGCCGGCCGCGGAAATTGCGGTTCGTCGTGGAGGCGCAGCGTTCGCCGGGTGGCACGATGTCGCCGTTGATGGCGACGCACATCGAGCATCCCGACTCCGCCCATTCGAGCCCGGCATCGCGAAAGATGCGGTCGAGACCTTCCTCTTCCGCCTGCCGCTTCACCGTCGAGGAGCCCGGCGAGACCAGTCCCGGCACCTTGCTGACGCGGCCGGCCAGGACGGCCGCCGCGGCGCGCAGGTCTTCGATGCGGGCATTGGTGCAGGAGCCGATGAAGATGCGGTCAATCGCGATATCCGTCAGCTTCCTGCCGGGCGCGATCCCCATATAATCAAGCGCGTCGCGCAGATATTTGGCTCGCGTCGGATCGCCCTCGCGCGCGGGATCGGGGACGCTGCCGTCGATCGGCAGAGCGTCGTCAGGCGTCGTGCCCCAGGTGACGATCGGCGCAATCGTTCCGGCGTCGAGCGAAATTTCACGATCGAATGTCGCCTCCGGATCCGTGGCAAGCGCAGACCAGGCCTCGACCGCGCGGTCGAACGCTGCGCCATGGGGCGCGTACGGGCGGTCTTTCAGATAGCTGAATGTCACTGTGTCGGGTGCGACGATGCCGCAGCGCCCGCCGGCCTCGATCGACATGTTGCACAAGGTCATGCGGCCTTCCATCGACAGCGCGGCGATGGCGCTGCCGGCGAATTCGACCGCATGGCCCTGGGCGCCGTCGGCGCCGACCCGCGCGATGATCGAAAGCGCGATGTCCTTGGCGCCGACGCCGGTGGCTGTTTTGCCGGTCACGGTTACGCGCATGCGCTTCGGCTTTTTTTGCCACAGCGTCTGCGTCATCAAAACGTGCGCCACCTCGGACGCGCCGATGCCGAACGCATAAGCGCCAAACGCGCCGTGGGTCGAGGTATGGCTGTCGCCGCAGACGATGAGCAGGCCGGGCAACGTGAGGCCCTGTTCCGGGCCGACTACGTGCACGATGCCCTGGCGCGGATCGCGCAAGCCGAAAAGACTGATGCGATTTTCGGAAGTGTTGGCCTCAAGATCGGTCACCATCGCCGCGATCGTCGGATCGGCAATCGCGCGGTCGCGGGCATGGGTCGGAACGTAGTGATCGGCGATGCCGAAGGTGAGCCCCGGCTCGGCCACCGCCCGCCCGCGTTCCTGCAACTGGGTGAAGGCAAGGAACGACCCTTCATGCACGTAGTGGCGATCGACCCAAAGCAGCGCGGCGCCATCCTCGCGTCGCGCGACCTCGTGCTCCGACCAGAGCTTGTCGATGAGGGTCCTTGCTTCGCTCATGCGCGATTTGCCTCAGCGCCACGGCCTTGTGCGGGTTGCAGCTGATATTGTACGCTAAAGAATACCAAGTAAAGCTCCGGCTATTCGGTGTCGGGGGTTGGGCGTCGGGGATTGGGAGTGGAACTTGCGCGACTGGCTCGGCGAAGCAAAGGCGAAGCAGGTTTATCTCATCCTGCGTGATCGCATTCTCAGCGGTGCCTTCGCCTTCGGCGTGAAGCTTCCCACCGAGAACGAGCTTGCCGAGTATTACGCACGTGTCGCGGGTCACGGTGCGCCGCGCGCTCGGCGAATTGGCGCGCGAGCGGTTCATCGAACGCCGCCGCAGCGCCGGCACCCGTGTCGTCTATCGGCCGTCACCGGCGCCGATGACCGCGGATATCTCCGGCGTGCTCGCCAATCTGGCCGACATGGGGCGGCGCACGGCGGTCAAGCTTCTTTCCTTCGACTACGTGCCGGCGGCAGGGCCGGTGGCACAGGCGCTGGGCGTCGGTCCGGATCAGTTGCTGCAGCGTTCGATCCGGGTGCGCGCCGTTGACCGTGTGCCGTTCTCCTACCTGACGACGCATGTTCCCGAGAGCGTCGCCGTGACCTTCACCAAGCAGGAATTGGCATCGCGGCCGCTCCTCGAGCTTCTCGAACGCGCCGGGGTAAAGGTCGAGCACGCCCGGCAGCGCATCAGCGCCGGATTGGCCACTCCCGAAGTCGCGCAGCGCGCTCGACGTGCGCGCCGGGTCGCCGCTGATCGAGCTTGTTCGCGTCGTTTGCGATCAATCCGGCCGCGCCGTCGAACATCTGCATGCGCTCTACCGGCCCGACCGTTACGCCTTCGAAATGGATCTGGTGCGTTCGGGGACCGCCGGCACGAAAGCCTGGTCGCCGGTCGTGCGCAAAAACGTCGCGACAAAGAATGCCCGCGCCGGCGTCGTTTCAGGTGCGGGAACTTGAGCAGCTTAAGCGCGTGATACCGAAACTCTAAGCGAAAGAGAGGATGCCATGTCGGAGCAAAAAATGCCGTTTAGCCGCCGCCGATTTCTCGCCACCACGGCTCTTGGCGCCGCGGCTGCTGCGTCCGGCAGCCTGGCGATGCCTTCGCTCCTGCACGCCCAGGGCGCCGGCGTAAAGCTCGGTCTTCTTCATCCGGTCACCGGTGCGCTGTCCTACTCGGGGCAGCAGGGCCGCATCGGCGCCACCATGGCAGTCGACGAGATCAACGCGGCCGGCGGCATCAAGGCGCTCGGCGGCGCCAAGATCGATCCCATCCTTGGCGACGCGCAATCGACGCCCGACGGCGGCACCGCCGAAGTGGAGAAGATGAATTCGGCTGAAGTGTGCTGCATCGTCGGTGGCTATGCCTCCTCGATCTGCCTCGCTGCCAGCCAGGCTGCGGCTCGTTACGACCTGCCCTATGTGGTGGATGTCGGCGTCGCGGATTCCATCGTCACCCGCGGGCTCAAGAACACCTTCCGCATGGGTCCCGGCTTCGGCGTCATCGCCAAGACCGCCCTCGACAATCTGACGACCATCAACGACCAGGCCGGCAAGCCGGCGAAGACGGTGATCATCGTTCACGAAGATTTGCTGTTCGGCTCCGGGCTCGCCAAGCTTCTGAACGCGCAACTGCCGGCGAAGGGCTTTGAGATCTTGGAGACGATCGCGCATCCGACGCCGACCCGCGACTTCGCCAACGTCGTCCTCAAGATCAAGGCGCAGAATCCCGACCTCATCATTCCCGCCAACTACTACAACGAATACGTCCTTCTTGCCCGCACCATGCAGGAACAGCACGTGCGGCCGAAGGGCATCTATTCGGTGCTCGGCGGCGCGGCATCGTCGTACAAGTTCGTCAAGGAGTTTCCGGACGCGGCCAAGTACATCATGGATTGCAATCACTGGTTCAATCCGAACAGCGCCAAAGCGCAGGAGCTGAAGAAGAAGGTCGAGGACAAGGGCCAGTTCTTCACCTACGAGCTGTACATGAACTTCAACGCCGTCCTTCTTGTCGCTGATGCGATCGAGCATGCGGCGTCGGCCGATCGCGCCAAAATCATCGTCGCTCTGGCGAACTCGACTTTCTCCAGCCCGATCATGCCCTACGGACCGACCAAGTTCGTCAACGGGCAGAACGAGGGCGCCGCGCCGGTCAATACTCAGGTGCTCGACAATGACATCAAAGTCATTCTGCCGCCCGCATTCGCCAATGCGAAGGCGGTTTTCCCGATGCCGGCCTAGCCGTCATGCGCGCCTTCGCAGTTCGCGTCAGATAGCAAAGTGATCTCGCCGCTTATCCTGATCACCGCGGTCCTCAACGGACTCCTGACCGGCGCGGTCTACGCGCTCGTGGCGCTGGGACTGACGCTGATCTACGGCGTGCTCCATATCATCAACTTCGCGCACGGCGCGCTGTTGAGCGCGGCGCTGTTTGCGGCATTCTTCGCTTATCAAAAACTCGGGCTCGACCCCTATATTGCCGTCTTCCTGCTCGCGCCGGCATTCTTCGCGCTGGGCTATGGTTTGCAGCGTTTCGTCATCGGTCCCGCGTCCCACGGCGACGATCGCAACATGCTCTTGGTGACGCTGGGGCTGGCGGTGCTCATCGAGAACGCGCTCCTTTACGCGTTCCGTGCCGATACCCGCACCGTCGAAGTCGCCTATGGCTTCAAAAGCATCGACTTAGGCTTCACCTTCCTCGCCGTGCCGCGCGTCGTGGCCTTCGTCGCCGTGTTCGGCGTGGCGTTCGTGCTGTGGCTGATCATGGCGCTGACCGATACCGGCAAGGCGATCCGCGCGGTCGCCAAGGAAAAGCTCGGGGCGGAACTTGCCGGGATCGACGTGGCGCACATCTACGCGATGACGTTCGGACTTGGGACCGCTTGTGTCGCCATCGCTGCGTGCCTTCTCATTCCGACCTATTATGCCAATCCGCGCGCCGGCGAAGCCTTCGTGCTTGTCGCCTTCACCATCGTCGTGATCGGCGGCATGGGCTCGGTGCCGGGCGCGTTGATCGGCGGTCTCCTCATCGGCGCGGTCGAAAGCCTCGCCGGCTTCTTTTTCGGCGAATCGCTCGGCCAGGTCGGAATCTTTCTGATCTTCATCGCCGTTCTGCTTGTTCGTCCGCGCGGCCTGTTCGGAGCGAGCGCGTGAAGGGCTTTCTGCCCATCGCGGTCGTGGTTGCGGCGCTGGCCGCGGTGCCGCTCATCGTTCACTCGAACGTGGTGCTTAATTTCCTGGTGGTGACGCTGATGATCGCGCTTGCCGGACAGGGCTGGAACATCCTCGGTGGCTATGGTGGGCAATATTCCTTCGGGCACGCCGCGTTCTTCGGCACCGGCGCTTACGTCACCGCGATCCTGCAGGTGCATTATGGCGTCAACGCCTGGATCGGATTTGCCGCAGGGATTGCGGCCGGCGCATTGGCCGGTGCGATCATCGGCACGCTTGCGTTCCGCGCCGGTCTGCGCAGCTCCTATTTCGCGCTGGTGACGCTCGCCTTCGCCGAGGTGCTGCGCATCCTCGCCAGCGTCTCACCTATCACGGGGGCAGGCGTCGGCCTGTTGGTCAAGCTCGATTTGCGTGCGCAATCGTTTCAGTTCCAGAGCCGGGCGATTTTCTATCTTGTCATCCTCGTGCTGCTCGCCGCCTCGATGGTGATTGCGCAACTCCTCGAACGCTCGCGCTTCGGCGCCTGGCTGATCGCGGTGCGCGAGAACGAGGACGCGGCCATGGCGCTCGGCGTCGATGCGTTTGCGATCAAGCTCGGCGCCATGGTTCTCTCCGCCGCCATCACCGCGGCGGCCGGCTGCTTCTATGTGCAGTATTTTCTCTTTATCGATTCCGGCATCGCCTACGGCACGTGGATCTCGATCGAGGCGCTGTTGACGCCGATCATCGGCGGTGTCGGCACCGTGTTTGGCGCGTTGGTCGGCGCGCTGGCGGTCAAAGCGCTCGGCGAAGGCGCCAAGCTGGTGACCGGCGACGTGCCCGGCCTCGATCTCATGATCTACGGCGCCGTGCTCATCCTGGTCATTCGCTTTGCGCCGCGCGGCCTCGTCGGCGCACTTGCCGATATGCGCGACCGCCTGGCGCGCCGCTTCATGCCGCCGCGCTCGCCGGCGGGGGAGGCGGCGCGTGGCTGAGCCGCTGCTTTCCGTCGAGAACGTTTCGCGCCGCTTCGGCGGATTGCTGGCGGTGGATGGCGCTTCGCTGTCGGCGCCGGCCGCGCGGATCACCGCGCTGATCGGCCCCAACGGCGCCGGCAAGACCACGCTCTTTGCCGTGATTTCCGGTTTTCTCAAACCAAGCGCGGGCCGGGTGCGTTATGGCGGCGAGGATGTCACCGGGGAGCGGCCGCACCGGCTCGCCCGTCGTGGTATCGCGCGCACCTTCCAGATCGTGCAGCCGTTCGCCGGGCTGTCGGTACGTGACAACATCCTCGTCGGCGCGCACCTGCGCCATTCTGCGCGCGCCGTCGCCGTCACCCTCGCTGAAGACGTCGGACGCGACGTCGGCCTTGGCGACATGCTTGACCGTCCGGCCCATACCTTGACGGTGGCAGGGAGAAAACGCCTCGAACTCGCCCGCGCCTTGGCGACCGAACCAAAGCTTCTGCTGCTCGACGAAGTGCTGGCCGGACTCAACCCGTCCGAGATCCGCGACATCGTGCCGGTCATTCGCGCGCTTTCGGTGCGGGGCATTGCCGTCGTCATGATCGAGCATGTCATGCAGGCGGTGATGAGCCTCGCGGAGCACGTCTTCGTACTGGCGGAAGGGCGCATCATCGCGAATGGAACGCCGGCCCACGTCACCGCCGATCCCGCCGTCGTCGAGGCCTATCTCGGCCGCGGCGCGGCGGCGAAAGTCGGGACCGCACATGTCCACTGAGCCGCTCCTCGAGGTGCGCGCACTCTGCGCCGGCTACGGCGATGCCGACATATTGCGCGGCATCGATCTGAGGGTCGAAGCCGGCGAGATCGTCGCCGTGCTCGGTTCTAACGGCGTCGGCAAGTCGACGCTCAACCGCGCCATTTCCGGCATCGTACGTGCGCGGGCCGGTACGATCCGCTTCGACGGCATCGCCATCGAGCATGACAAGCCAGCGGCGATCGTCAAGCGCGGGCTTATCCATGTGCCGGAGGGCCGGCGCATCTTTCCGAATTTGTCGGTGCGCGACAATCTCGACCTCGGCAGCTATCGCCGCGCCGCCGAGCGCCGCGCGACTAACCGCGAGCGTGTGTTTGCGATCTTCCCGCGCCTCTACGAGCGCCGCGCCCAGAGCGCGGGCACGCTGTCCGGCGGTGAACAGCAGATGCTGGCCATCGGCCGCGGCCTGATGGCCGAGCCGCGCCTGCTCATTCTCGATGAGCCGTCGCTCGGGCTTTCCCCGCTGCTGGTGGAGGAATTGTTTGCGTTGATCGCGCGCATTCACGCCGACGGCGTCGCCGTTTTGCTTGTCGAGCAGAACGTGGTGCAAACTCTCGAGATCGCGGGCCGCGCCTACATCCTCGCCGATGGCCAATGCGTCATGTCGGGCCCATCCGCCGATATCGGCGCCAATCCTCAGCTTAAACGCGCTTATCTGGGACTATGAAAGCATGACCGAACAAACATTGGCTGCCCGCCTCGCGCACCCGCCGATCCTGATCGCTCCCGGCGTTTACGACGCGCTCACCGCCCTCATTGCCGCGCGCGCCGGATTTGAGGCCTTGTACGTGTCGGGCGCGGGCATTGCCTATTCCCGTCTCGGGCGGCCGGATATCGGCCTCGTCAGCATGAACGAGGTCGTACAGACGGTGACGTTGATCCGCGATCGCGTCGAAGCCCATCTCGTCGTCGACGCCGATACTGGCTACGGCAACGCGCTCAACGTGCAACGCACGGTGCGGCTCCTGGAACGCGCCGGCGCCAACGCGATCCAGATTGAAGACCAGGACTTTCCCAAGCGCTGCGGTCATCTCGACGACAAGATGCTCGTTTCCGCCCAGGAGATGGCCGGCAAGATCAAGGCGGCGGTGGATGCGCGCACCTCCCGCGACACCCTCATCATCGCCCGCACCGACGCCCTGGCCGGCGAGGGCTTCGACCGCGCCTTGGCGCGAGTCGCGCTTTATCGCGACGCCGGCGCCGACGTGCTGTTCGTCGAAGCGCCACGGCAGCACGAGGAATTAAGCCGGATCGGTGCGAGGCTCGGCAAAACCGCGCCGCTGATGGTCAACATGGTGGAAGGCGGCAAGACCCCAATGCTGTCGGCGGGCGAACTTGAAGCGCTCGGCTTTTCACTTGCGATCTTCCCGGGCGCCATCGTGCGTACGCTCGCCAAGGCGGCGGAGGATTTCTACGTCTCATTGAAGACTCACGGCAGCACCGATCCGTTCCGCGCGCGCATGTTCGACTTCGATGCGCTCAATCGGCTGATCGGCACCGCCGAAATGCTGGAACTCGGCAAGCGCTACGCCGAGAACCCGCCGCAAGGCGGCCGCACCTCGGGGCAGCGATGACACGTTTGGACAGATACGGACCGGCGGCCTCAACGAGCCGTGTGCCGTCGTTCATGATGAAAGCGAGAAGGTGCAATGAAGTCTTTCGATCTCGTCATTAAGAATGCGCGCGTGGTGCGTCCGAACGACGCCGGCGTGGATTGCCTGGACATCGCGATCAAGGACGGCAAGGTGGTCCGGCTTGCGCCTGACATTCGCGCCGAGGACGCCGCCGAAGTGTTCGACGCCAAAAGGCTGCTGGCTTTTCCCGGCTGCGTCGACGCGCATATGCATGTCGGCATCTACCGCCCGCTCGCCGAGGACGCGGTGAGCGAGAGCAAGGCCGCCGCGATGGGCGGCGTAACCTCCAGCCTGAACTACATCCGCACCGGTCAGTATTATCTCAACCGCGGCGGTCCGTATCGCGAAGTCATGCCCGAAGTGCGCAAGCTGTCGGAGGGACGGTTCTGGGTCGACTACGGCTATCACGTGGCGCCGATCGAAGGAAAACACCTCGACGAGATGGAATATCTCGCGCTCGAACACGGCGTGACGTCGTTCAAGATTTTCATGTTCTATGGCGGCTATGGACTCCACGGTAAGTCCTCGTCGCAGAACCAGTTCCTGATGCTGGGTCCGGAAGACCGCTACGACATCGCCCACTTCGAGTTCATCATGCGATCCGCGCGCTCCGTCGTGGAACGCCATCCGGAACTCGCGGACCATATCAGCGTCAGCCTGCACTGCGAGCTTGCCGATATTCTGAACGCCTACACGACGCTGGTCGAACGCGAGGGCAAGCTGACCGGGCTCTCCGCCTACAGCGCCGCGCGGCCGCCGCATTCGGAGGGGCTTGCGGTGTGGATCGCCTCCTATCTCGCCAACGAAACCAACTGCGTGAACATCAACCTTTTGCATCTGAGCTCGCGGAAGGCGGTGGAAGCGGCCTGGACGATGCAGCAGGTCTTTCCCCACATCCACTTCCGCCGCGAGGTTACCGTCGGGCACCTCTTGCTCGATACCGATTGCGAATGCGCCGTCCATGCCAAGGTCAATCCGCCGATTCGTCCGCGCGAAGACGTCGAGGCGCTGTGGCAGGCGGTACTCGATCGCAAGATCGACTGGATCGTGAGCGATCATGCCTGCTGCGCGGCCGAACAGAAATGGCAGAAGGACGACCCGGACAACATTTGGCTCGCCAAGTCCGGTTTCGGCGGCACCGAATATCTGCTGTCGGGCGTGGTCAGCGAAGGGAGCAAGCGCGGGCTCTCGTACAATCGAATGGCGGAATTGCTGAGCTGGAATCCGTCGCGCCGCTTCGGCCTGCTCAACAAGGGGGACATCGCTCCGGGCTTCGACGCCGATATTGTCCTGGTCGATCCGCACGAAACCTTCACGGTGCGCGCCGCCAATTCGGAGTCCGGTCAAGGGTATTCGCCGTTCGAGGGTCAGGAACTGAGCGGCCGCGTGAAGAGCACATTCCTGCGCGGAGCGCTGATTTATAACAACGGCGATATTGTCGGCCCGGCGCGCGGCCAATACCTGCATCGGCCTATCAGATAAAGACTGTGGAAGCGGGTTGATCGCGGAGAGCTCCCGCCCACAGCGGGGCGATAGCCCAACGCGATCAAAAATTCTCAACGAGGGCTTGGCGCCGCCATTGCGGCAACGGGTTTTTGCTGCTTAACACCATCGCACGAGGGCCGGCTGGCTCGCGGAAATTCCAGGAGGCGTTGCAATGTATCGCGCTACCAAGGACGTCATGTTGCCGACGACGATCACCGGCTCGCTGCCGCGGCCGAGCTGGTATACGGAAAATCTCGGTACCCGCATGTTCCTGGATGCGATGGTCAGCCGCCGCTACCGCGAACAATACGTCGATACGCTGTCCTGCTACCTCCGCGAACAGGAGCTCGCCGGGCTCGACATCTGCACCGACGGCGATTGCCGCTTTGACGACGATGTCGGCGGACAAAGCTGGACCAGCTATCCGCCGCACCACATGACCGGTTACGAGCGCGGCGATCCGCGCCCGACCCCGGCCGGGCGCGGCGGGTTGTGGTTTCCGCGCGGCCACATCCTCCACGACTATCTGGAATCGCGGGTCATGCCGGTAATCATCGGTCCGGTCGGCCGCGGCGACCTGCAATACACCGTGCTTTGGAAAGCGGCGCAGCGGCTGACGACGCGGCCGGTGAAGTTTGGCGCCGTCTCGGCTGAGATCGTCGCCTTCGCCTCGCAGGATCGGTATTACAAGAGCGTACCCGACCGGATGCTGGCGATCGCCGACGCCTTCAACGAAGAGTACAACGAACTCGCCGATGCGGGCTGCCCGGTCATCCAGATCGAAGAGCCGCAAATCCATCTGGCCGCTGCACGCGGCATCCAGGACAAGGTCATCACCCCGGAATTAATGGTCGAGGTGTTCAACCGCACGGTGAAGGGATTGCGCGCCAAGACGGAAGTGTGGGCCCATTCCTGCTGGGGCAATCCGTCGCAGCAGCGCATGTTCGCCAAGGTGCAGAGCTACAAGCCGTCGCTGGAGACCTACAACAAAGTCGACGCCGACGTGATCACCTTCGAATCCTCAAGTTCGGGCGGCATGGACCTCGAGGCGATCGGCAAGACCATCGTCGGCAAGAAGATCGCCATCGGTGTTATCGACCATCACACCTTGCAGGTGGAAAGTCCGGATGAGGTGGCAGCGCAAATCCGCGAGGCCCTCAAATACATCCCGCCGGAGCGGCTGGTGATCTCATCGGATTGCGGTATGGGCCGCGAAGGCATGAGCCGCCGTCACGCCTTCTACAAAATGGTCTCGCTTGTGCTCGGCACGAATATGGTGCGCAAGGAATTGGGCTATCCCGAAGCCCAATGTCTCGCCGCCGACGAGCGCTATTCGCTGGTAGTGCCGGCGAAGTAGATCATTCGCCGTGTCTTGCAACGGCGCCGACGTTAAAGGGAACCGAAAGGCGTCTCAAACGGTTAAATGATAGCTGGGCTGCGGTTTCGGTAAGGCTGTGGAGCTTCTGTTCTCATCCTTATGGCTCGCGATCGTGACATGGCTGATCGTGCGGGCTACGAAACAACGCGGGCTCTTGCCGCGTCTGGATCGCGTATTGCCGCCGTCCGGAGATAACGTGCCGCGCATCGCCGTGATCGTTCCGGCGCGCGACGAAGAAGCCAATATCGGGCGTTGCGTTGAAACCGTGCTGGCGCAGGATTATCCGGCAGGCTGCCTCGACGTGCTGGTGGTCGACGACCAATCGTCCGACGCGACTGCTGCGGTGGTTCGCCGCCTTGCGGCGCGGCATCGGAATGTCGCACTCATCCAAAGTCCGCCGTTGCCGCCGCGTTGGGTTGGGAAATCGCATGCCTGTTGGATCGGGGCGCGGAGCGTGGCGCCCGAAACAGATTGGCTTTGCTTCATCGATGCCGACGTGAGGCTAAAGCCCGGTGCGCTATCGAGCGCCATTTACGCCGCGCAGACGCGGAATCTCGATCTGCTGTCGCTGGCGCCGCGGCAGCAGTTGAAGAGCTTCGCCGAACGCCTCATTCTTCCCTGTGGACTTGTTATTTTGTCTTTCCTTCAGGATCTACGCCAAATACAGGCGCGGTCCAGTCCCGACGTTACGGCGACCGGGCAGTTCATGCTGGTGCGCCGCGACGTCTACGAAGACGCCGGCGGACATGCTGCAGTGTGCACCGCGATCTGCGAAGATCTGGAATTCGCCCGGCGGCTCAAACGCGCCGGACGTTCCGTCCTGCTCATGGGCGGTGACGAGTTGCTTTCGGTGCGGATGTATACCGGATGGCGGACGCTTTGGCCGGGTCTGGCCAAGAATCTCGTGGACATGCTGGGCGGCCCGGCTACGACGCTGACGCTGGCTTTCGGCGCCATCGTTTTGGCGTGGGCGACGTACGTGCTGCCCGCGCTGGATCTTGCGGGCTGGTGGCAGGGAGCCGATGGCAGCGCCAGCGCGCTTATATTGGCACTTGCGGGTTCGGGTGCGGCCATCGGCCTGCATATCGCGGCCATGGTCCATTTCCGCGTTCCTTTCTGGTACGGTCTCCTATTCCCGCTTGGCTATACGGTGGGTGCATTGCTCGCGCTCGATAGCGTGCGCCGCAGGCTCAGCGGGCGAATGAGCTGGAGGGGCCGGATCTACTCATGAAAGGCGACAGGGGTAAGCGCGACGAGGCGCGGCTCGGCGAACGCCTTCGCGTCGCCGGCCCGCTTGACTCGGGAGAGACCCGCGCGATCATGATCGGCGCGGTCGTCCTTACGATTTTTCTTTATTTGATCAAATTGATTCTGCTGCCCTTCGTGCTCGCCAGCATCGTCGCCTATATCTGCACGCCGCTTCTGGATTGGGCGGCCAAGCGAACCGGTTGGCCGCGTTTGCTGTTCGCAGTCGTCTTGTTTCTGTTGTTCCTCGGCCTTTGCACGCTTGTCGTCGTCTTTGCCGGCGAACGTCTTGTCACCGAGATGCGCGGCATTGCGGCGGAATTTCACAGCATGTTGGAGAATTTCGCCGGCCAGGCCATGGGTGGCGAGACCATTCACCTGTTCGGCTCCACGTTGAGCGCTCACGATATCGCTCAGGGCGCGCTGGAACGGCTGCGCGATTGGTTCGGACAGACCGATCAGATCGCCTTCATCACCGGCTTCGGCCTTGCCGCTGTCATGGGCGGCTTTTTGACGATGGTGCTGCTGTTCTATTTTTTGGTGAGCGGAAGGAGCGTGGCACGCGGACTGTTCTGGATCGTACCGCCGCACCGCCGCCCGCTGGTGGCGCGGATCTGGGCGCGGCTCGATCCGGTGCTGATCCGCTATTTCATCGGCGTGCTCGGCGTTGTCGCTTATGCGACCGTTGCCGCCTATATCGGTCTCGGCGTTATCCTCGGCATCGAGCACGCGGTATTTCTGGCGCTGCTGACCGGCCTGCTCGAAACCGTGCCCGTGATCGGTTCTACGGCGGCGGCGATCATCGCCGGATTGGTGTCGCTGCGCACGGCAACCGGCCTCATCAACATTGTCGAATATGCGATCTACGCAACGGTTCTGCGCCTGTCGATCGACCAAGTGGTCGGTCCGGTGGTCCTGGGCCGTGCGGCGCACGTGCATCCGGTTCTGATTATATTTTGCTTCCTGGCCGGCGGCGTAGTGCTCGGCATTCCCGGCGTCATTCTTGCCGTCCCTTTCGCCCTTGTCATCAAGAGCACGCTGGCAACGCTCTATGGCGACGAGGCCGAATAGGCCGTGTGACATAGTGTGGTGGAGCGCCTTTCGGTACTCGCCTAGCTGGCGAAAAATCGATTATAGTTGAGCGCCCGCCGGAAACTCCAACGCGGGCATTGGCTTATTGAGGAACGCGGGACCCGCTAAAATGGCGGTGTTCGATTCCACAGTGGTGAGGACACAGTCGGCGTACGGCCGTCCCCGACTGGCGGGGATCGTTTTCGCGTTTGACGCCTGGCAGCGTCGCCGGCAAGCGGTGTTCGAATATACCGACGATTCCGCGTGTATTTTCCGTCTCGATATCGGCCGGTCGCGCCGGTCGGTGGTTCTTGGCGATGGAACGTGTGTCCACCCTGGCGATCGGATAGCGCGGCTGCATTACTGGAACGAGCAGATTCCGTCGATGCCGGAGGACGGACCGACGATTGGTTGGGCACGCAGGATGCAGCGTGCGATCGCGGTCTCGCTCCGGGAACTGGCCGGCTACCTGGCGACGCGGCCCGACCTCGACGATGTTGCCGTCATTTGCGCGGACGTGCCGTCAGCTACAAGAGCGCAGAGCGGGCAGCTCGCCCGCATCATGGCGCATTATGGATTCGAAACAATTGTCGAAGCTGAGGCCTTGCAGCTCGGCGAGAGGTTGCATCGCTTCGGCGAAAATATCCTGATCTCGCTGATCATCCTTGCACACAATGCCGCTTCGCTCCGTGCCGATACGCTCGCGCGTGTGCGGGTGCCGATTTATTTGTCGCGTTTGAAATTGGAAAAAGATTTCGCGGATGGCCGGAATCCGGCGTCCCGAGTGTAGGTTGATCATGACCGTCGCCGAAGGTATTCCCGACGTAATTTCATTTGCCAGGTTTTTGGGCGATATATGCCTCGTCACGGCGATCGTTGGATGTGCGTTTACGATTACCGCGTGTGTCTGCATTCTCCGGTTTCCCCTCGATAACCCGACAGAGCCGGCGACCCTGCCGCCGGTGACGGTCCTAAAGCCGCTGCATGTATCCGAGCCGGGTCTCCGGGCGCGTCTTGCTGCGTTCTGCCGGCAGAACTATAGCGCTCCGGTTCAGGTTTTGTGCGGGGCGCAACGTCAAGACTCGGCGGCCGTGACGGTCGTTCAGGCGATGGAGGCCGATTCGGCCGACAGGGCGGTCGAACTGGTCGTTGATCCGCGTAACCACGGCGTCAATCGCAAGGTGTCGAATTTGATCAACATGATGCCGTTCGCTCGCAACGACACGCTGGTACTTTCCGACAGCGATATCCTTGTCGGCCAGAGTTATCTCCGCGCTGTCGTGACGCTGCTGGCGCTGCCGCATGTCGGCGCGGTGACGTGTCTCTATCACGGCATCGGCGGTGAAGGGCTATGGTCGCGGCTGTCCGCGCTTGCGGTCAATTCACGTTTCCTGCCGCAAGCCATCACTGCGATCAGCCTCGATTTGGCGCGGCCGTGCTGCGGTGCGACAATTGCGCTGCGCCGCTCGATGCTCGATCGGATCGGCGGCTTTGGCTCGCTCGCCAATGTGCTCGCCGACGATCATGCGATCGGGGTTGCGGTCCGCGCTGAGGGCTACGACGTCGTTGCGGCGCCGTTCCTGGTCGGGCATTTCTGCTTCGAGGATAGTCTGCATCAGTTGCTGCAGCATCAGACTCGGGTGGCGCGCACGATCAAGAGCATTGACCCGATTGCCTATGCCGGAACGATCATAACCCATCCCTGGCCGCTCGCCCTTCTCGCCATGATGCTGGGCAGCCCTTCGGCGGCCGGCGTCGTCGTCGCGGCGCTGCTCGCGCGCGTGATGCTGTGCCTCTGCATCGAATGGCGGTTCGATTTGCCGCGACAAGACTACTGGCTCATTCCGCTGCAAGATGTCATTGCTTTCGCCATCTACGTGACGAGCTTTTTCGGGGCTACGGTTCACTGGCGCGGCGCCGACTATCGCGTGACGGCGGCGGGCACTCTGATCGAAGGCCAAGACCTGAGCAGCACCTGAGCGGGATATAATGCGAGCATTGCTTTTGTTGTCCGATGCCGCGCGGCTTGTTGCCGGCGCCGCCGCCCAATTGAGCTCCCAGGGGGAGTTCGCGCACTGAACCGGCTGATCATCACCGCGGACGATTTCGGGCTCAGCGAGCCGGTCAACGCCGCCATCGAGGAAGCCCACCGGTGCGGCATTCTCAGCGCTGCGAGCCTTATGGTCGGCGCTCCCGCTGCCGCCGATGCAGTTGCGCGGGCTCGGGCGCTACCAAGCCTGCGCGTCGGGCTTCACATCGTCCTCCTCGACGGCGAGCCGGTAAGCGACCCCGCCAAGATTCCGGGTCTTGTCGATCGCAGCGGCAGGTTTCGCGGCGACCTTGCCCGCTACGGCGCGCAAATCGCTTTCGACCCATCGCTGAAACGTCAGGTCGGAATCGAAGTCGCCGCGCAGTTTGCAGCCTATCGGGCCACCGGATTGTCGCTCGACCATGTCGATGCGCATCGGCATTTTCAGCTGCATCCTACCGTGGCCGCCTCGATCATGGCGGTCGGCCGGCAATACGGAATGCGTGCGCTGCGTGTTCCTGTCGAACCGTGGCGAATAATCGCCGACATAGATCCGCGAACGCAGCGCCGCATCGGCCGGGTGGTAGCGCCCTGGGCCGCGTTGCTGCGACGGCGGGTTCGCCGAGCCGGATTGGCGACCGCCGATGCGGTGTTCGGCTTGGCGTGGTCCGGTGCAATGACGAAGGATCGCGTCGCCGCGCTGCTTGGCCGGCTCCCCGCCGGCGTCGTTGAGATTTACCTGCATCCTGCGGTGACGAGCGCATTTACCGGCGCGGCGCCGGACTATCGCTATGCCGAAGAATTTGCCGCGCTTTGCGATCCCGATTGCATCGCCGCGGTAAGTGGTTCGGGCTACGCGCTCGGCGGATACGCGGATTTGCCGGCCTGACGTTCGCGCTTGCCGTTGAGATAGCCGGCCGCCTCGAACCAAACGATCGCGTCCTTGAGTGCGGTCCGGTAGGGTCGTGCGCGGAAGCCGAGATCGCGCTCCGCCTTGGCTGCGGTAAAAAACATCCGATGGTCGGCCATGCGGACGCCGTCGACGGTCGTAAACGGCTCTCGTCCGGTAAGCCGCGCATTCGTTTCCGCGGCGTAGGCTACGGTAATGGCGACGGCGCGGGGAATGCGCCACCGCGGCGGATGCCGTCCTACCAACTGGGCGATCTCGGCGAGCATGTCGGCGAACCGCACGTTCTCCCCACCGAGGATGTAGCGTTCACCGATTGCGCCGCGCTTGAGCGCAGCGAGGTGGCCTTCTGCTACATCGTCGACATGGACCAGGTTGAGACCGGTATCGAGAAAGCCCGGCATGCGCCCGCTCGCGGCTTCGACGATGATGCGCCCGGTGGGAGTAGGCTTCACGTCGCGGGGTCCGATCGGCGTCGATGGATTGACGATCACCGCAGGAAGCCTTTCGCACGCCACCATCTTTTCAACCAGCCGTTCGGCGGCGATCTTGCTTCGCTTGTAGGCCCCCACACCTTCCTCGATCTTGAGTCCGACGGATTCGTCGGCCGCGGTGCCGTCATCGCGCAACGCCAGGGTGGCGACGCTGCTGGTATAGACAATTCGCTCGACGCCGGCCCTTTTTGCCTCCTGCATCACAATGCGTGTGCCATCGACGTTGGCAGCAAAAATCTCGTTCGGGTGGCGGGCCCAGAGCCGATAATCGGCGGCCACGTGAAAGACATATCGGACGCCGGCCATGGCCCGCCGCACCGACGATGCGTCGCGCATGTCGCCTGGGGCGAACTCCAGATCGAGTCCATCGAGCTGAAATCGCGGACTGCCGGGGCGCACCAGCGCCCGAACGACGAAGCCCTCGGAGAGCAGCTTTCTCGCTACCGCTGATCCGACGAGTCCCGTGGCCCCGGTTATTAGGATTTGTTCCGAATTGCCCATGTTGATGTGTGTGCGTGAACCGGAACCAAGCATTTTCGGGGCAAAAAGGCTATGCCCAGCTGACCGAGTTCCAAGTCGTTTTCATTTGCAGTAGCGTCGAAGGTAGATTGTGATAGACTTATGTCGTAGCTCGGTGATTTGCCGGAAAGAAGCCGAGAACGTCTGCGAGGACGCTGTTGGGGGCGTGATCGTGGTTGGGGCACCAGACGCAAAGGGCTGAGCTTCTAATGGCATCCCAGTTGGATTTTGCCGGGGGTACTTTCGTAGATGGATTGGTAGCTGACGCAGACGACTCCCTCCGGGTCGTCGACGCGGCGGTCGAATTGCACCGCCGTATCGTCATCGCATTTGTCGGCTTGGCTTTCGAGGCGCGAATTGCCGCCGCTCCCGGCGTGAAGGTTGTGTGCCGCACCGCGGGGAGCGAATTGGAAGAGGTCACCGACAGCGCCGTCCGCCAAGGCTATCGCGCGATGATCAGCTTCGGCGTCGCCGGCGGCTTGGCTTCGCATCTGCGCGCAGGGGATTGGGTTGTCGCCTCTTCTATTCAGGAATCGGAAAACGTCAGCGCCACGGATGCCGTGTGGTCCCGGAAGCTCCTTGGCATGATTCCGGGCTCCATCCACGCACCGATTGTCGGCGTCGATGAACCGGTCGCCGAACCGGCCAAGAAGAGGGAGTTGCACCGAACCACTGGGGCGGCTGCCGTCGATATGGAGTCGCATCTGGCGGCACGTGTTGCCGCCGAGCACAATCTTTCCTTCGCCGCGGTGCGAGTGGTGGTCGATCCCGCGCACCGCAGGGTGCCGCCCGCCGCTCTCATCGGCATGCGCCCGGATGGCCGCGCCAATGTTTCCGCTGTATTGCGCGACCTTGTTGCACGGCCGTCGCAGATTTCGCCGCTGGCGCGGGTTGCGGTCGATGCCTTCGCCGCTCGCGCCGCGATGGCGCGGGTGCGGCGTGTGCTCGGCCCGCATTTCGGGCTGGTCGATCACGGCTAGCCATCGGCTGCACAGGCCGCACGCCCCTGACTTCTTCCGTGCGGGAGTCAACTTCCCGGCAAGCGAGGAATTGGGCGAGCAACGGCGCGTCTACGCGCCGCGCTCTTTACCTATCCGCGAAGAACGAGGTCATCCTTGCGAGATGAATTTCGTATTCAGATAGGCTTGCAGGCCTTCGAGGCCGCCTTCGCTGCCGTAGCCTGATTCCTTGACGCCGCCGAACGGCGTCTCGGGCGTCGAAACGGCGATCGAATTCACTCCAACCATGCCCGATTGCAATGCGTCGCCGATCATGGTGGCGGTTTGCGCCGAACTGGTGAAGGCATAGGCGGCAAGCCCGTAAGGCAACGCGTTGGCGCGCTCGACGACCTCGTCCATGGTCTTGAACGGGACCACCGGCGCCAAGGGGCCGAATGGTTCTTCGGTCATGAGTTTGCTGTCGTCGGGCAGATCGGTGATGACCGTCGGCTCGTAGAAATATCCCTGATTGCCGTGCCGTTGCCCGCCGGTGACAATCTTGCCGCCCCGGTCCTTTGCATCTTTGACGAACGATTCCATGGTGTCGATGCGCCGCGAGTTTGCCAGCGGCCCCATCGTCACGCCCTTTTCCAGGCCGTCGCCGAGTTTGAGCGACTTCGCGTATTCGGTGAAGCGCGCCAGGAAACGGCCGTATACCTGTTCCTGCACGTAGAACCGCGTTGGCGAAATGCATACCTGCCCTGCATTGCGGTACTTAAAAGCGGCGATCGTGTCGGCGGACTTTTCCGGGTCGGCGTCGGCAAACACCACGACCGGGGAATGGCCGCCGAGTTCCATCGTGGCGCGCTTCATCTTCTTCGCGGCGAGCACGGCCAGGTGCTTGCCGACGGGGATCGAGCCGGTGAACGAGATCTTGCGCACCTCGTCCTTGGCAATGAGATGCTCGGAGATCGTTGCCGGCACGCCGAAGACGAGATTGAGTACGCCCGCGGGCAGCCCGGCATCGGCGAAACAGCGCACCATCTCGACGCAGGCGCCCGGCGTTTCCTCGGATGCCTTGAGGATAAGCGAGCAGCCGGCGGCCAGTGCGCCGCCGATCTTGCGCGCCGGCGTCAGCGTCGGGAAATTCCACGGCGTGAATGCAGCGACGATGCCGACCGGCTCCTGGATCACGAGCTGCCGAACCTTGCCGCGGCCCGGCACGATGCGGCCGTAGGCCCGGCGGCCTTCCTCGGCATACCACTCGATGATGTCGGCGGAAGTCAGCACCTCGGCGCGCGCTTCCGGATAGGCTTTGCCCTGTTCCTGCACCAGTGTTTTGCTGATCGCATCGTGGCGTTCGCGCATCAGATCGGCTGCCTTGCGCAAGATTTTTGCCCGGTCATAGGCCGAGGTGGCGCGCCAGACCGCGAAGCCTTTCTTGGCGGCTTCGAGAGCGCGGTCGAGATCGGCGGCGCTGGCGTGCGGCAGATGCGCCAACGGCTTCTCCGTCGCCGGGTTGATAACGTCCTCGCCGCGGCGGCCGTTGCCGTTGAGCCATTGGCCGTCGATGAACAATTCGAGATTGGCGTACATGGGATCCGTCCTCTGACGCTTGCGCTTTGAGAGCTTCGGTTGGGCTGGGCAAGGGATTAGCAGGTTTCCGGGCCGTGTTCATCCCGGGGAGGCCCTAAATGAAAGCCCCGGCTTGGAGCCGGGGGCGAGGGTAGCTGCCGGATCGGTCAGCGTGCCCTCGATTCCAAGTATCGCGGGCCAATAAGCGTCGAGGGCGCAAGCGTGTGCAAGAGCGCGACGCTCTAGTACCGATTGGCGATCGGCAATTCTTCGGCCGGAAACAGCGTGATCACCCGGCAGCCCTTGTCGGTAACCACGACCTCTTCCTCGATGCGCGCTGCGGAATAGCCGTCCTTGGCCGGGCAATAGGTTTCCAGCGCGAACACCATGCCTTCCTTGATCTCGGTCGGGTGTTCGAGCGAAATCACCCGCGAGATGATCGGCCGTTCGTGCAATGCCAGGCCGAGGCCGTGGCCGAATTGCAGCCCGAACGCCGCCATCTCGTCGGGGAAGCCGAAATCCTGCGCCTTCGGCCACACGCTGCACACCTTGTCGGTCGTCACGCCGGGCTTGATCAGCGCGATCGCGTTGTCGACCCATTCGCGCGCCCGCTTGTAGGCGTCGTGCTGGACTGGCGTGGCGCGGCCGACATTGAAGGTCCGGTAGTAGCAGGTGCGATAGCCGACGAACGAATGCAGGATATCGAAGAACGCCTGATCACCGGGCCGCAGCATGCGGTCGGTGAAATTGTGTGGATGCGGATTGCAGCGCTCGCCGGAGATGGCGTTGACCGCCTCGACGTCATCGGAACCGTGCGTGTAAAGGAACTCGTTGACCTTGGCGACGATGTCGTTCTCGCGGATGCCGGGTTTCAGCTCTTCGTGAATCAGATGATAGGCGCCGTCGACCATCGCGGCAGCGCGATTGAGCAACGCGATTTCGTCGATGTTCTTCACCTCGCGTGCCTCGAGCATGACCTGCTGGCCGTCGGCGACCTTCAACCCCGCCTTCTGCAATTCGAACATCATCGGCGGTTCGATCAGGTCGACGCCAACCGGCATGTTGGCGACGCCCGCCTCGCGCAGCAGCGCCGCAATCTCCTTGGCGTGCCGCTCCATCAGGCCGAAGGCCGGCGCAACGGTCCCGCGCATGCCGATCAGGCCGGCTTTGCAGTTTTCCGGCTTGAGCCACGGCGCGTGAAGCTTGTGATGCACGGCGGCGGAGCCGAAATCCCACAGGATCGGATCGTTGCTGCCGCGCGTCAGCAGCGCCCAGCGGCAGAGCTTGTCGCGCTCCCATTCCCCGATCTTGGTCGAGGTGATGTAGCGGATATTGTTGACGTCGAAGACAAGCAGTGCGCCGAGCTCGGAATTCTCCAGTGCCGCCTTGATGCGGCCGAGGCGATAGCGGTGCAGCCGCCGGTAATCGACGCGCTCCTCGAAATCGACGCCCATGCTGCCGAATGCCGGCAGCGCACGGCCCCAATTGTAGCGCGGGTTGATATCCTCGGCGCGGATGATCGTTGGCTCGCGGGTGAAATCGTCCATGGCGTGCTCCCTTTTTTGATCCGGGCCTTGAAGGATGGGCGACTAGTCAGCGCAACGGCGCTTCAGCAGGCCGCGCCGCCACCCTGCTCAAGCTGCGGATTTCCTGCCCCACAGCCGCGCCGAGGCGATATCGGCGCCCTCGCGGATCGATTTGAGCTTGAGCCACACCGCCGGCTCGATGACCCATTCGCGCCGCGTGAAAGTTCCGAAACCGCAATCGGTCGAAGCGACGACGCGTTCGCGATCGCCGATCGAGGCGACCGCTTCCTCGATACGCCGCGCCACTACTTCCGGGTGCTCGACGAAATTGCTGGTGGTCTCGACCACGCCGGGGACCAGGATCATGTCCTTCGGGAACGGTACGCGCTTGAGCGCCGTATATTCATGGGCGTGGCGCGGATTGGAGAATTCGATCGACAGCGCCCCGACCTTGGCCTGGTAAACCGCGGGAAGGATTTTCTCCAGCGCGATATCGTGGATGTGCGGACCTTCCCAATTGCCGTAGCAGATATGCAGGCGCACGCGATCGGGTGGAATGCCTTCGATACCCTTGTTGATCATCGCCACATGCAGCTCGACCGCCTTGACGAAATCGGCATCCGAACCGTCGCGATAGAACATCGTCCGATCCATGGCGAGGTCCGGCGCGTCGATCTGCAACACCAGCCCGGCTTTGTGGATCGCCCGATATTCGTTGCTCATCTCGCGCGCGATGGCCGCGAGATAGGCTTCGTTGGTGTCGTAGAAGGCGTTGAGCATGGTCGAGGCAATGATGCCGGGCGAGGGCGCGGTCATGAAAAACTCGGCGAACGGCTTGTCTTCGGCGTCGACGCGCTGAAACAGCGCGATCTCGCGCTCGATCGCCGCAGTGTCGTGATAGTGCAGTTCGCCCTGCGCCTCGGGCGCGTTTTGCTGCCGGCTGACATTGGGAAATCGGCGTGTGAGATATTGTACCAGCTCGGGGAATTCCTCGAACTCGCGGCCGCGGCGGCGCTTCGATTCGCCGCCGAAGCCCGACATGCGTTGCGGCACGTAGGTCTGAAAGCCGACCCGCTGCTGCTCGCCGTCGTTGCCGATATCGATACCCGCTTCCTTCTGCTTGACGACGACGTGGCGGACCGCCTTTTCCATTTCGGCATCGAACAGCTTTTTGTCGTAGCTTTCGCCCGCCTCGCGCTGGACCAGAAGCTCGCTCAGCGCTTCGTTGCGCGGCAGGCTGCCGACGTGGGTTGTCAGGATGCGATCGCGGCTTAAAATCATGGCGGATACTCCGGCAAATTGGCGCGCCAGTCATAGCGCAATTCGCCGACCAAGCCAGCGTGGCATTGCAGTAAATTCTTACGTCGGCATAATGCCTTGGCGTGGGCAGGCCGTGGGCTAAGACCCGCGACGCCCGGGAGGAACATGGCGATGAATATCGTGCAGCCCGATCAGGCGGCTGGCGTATCCGCCGACGCGTCGCTGCGCGATTACAATTTCGCCGCCGATATTCTCAAGCGCAATCTGGACGCGGGGCGCGCCGGCAAGCTCGCTTACATCGATCAGCGCCAGGGCTGGACTTACGGCGAACTCGCCGAACGCTCCGAGCGTTTCGGTCACGTGCTGCGTTCGCTCGGCATTCGCCGCGAGGAGCGCATCCTGCTTTGCCTTCTCGACACCATCGATTGGCCTACGGCGTTCCTCGGGGCCATCAAAGCCGGCGTGGTGCCGGTGCCCGTCAACACGCTCCTGACCGAAGACGAATACCGTTTCATGCTCGAGGACAGCCGGGCGCGGCTGCTGATCGTTTCCGAGGAACTCTATCCAAAATTCGCCAACCTGATTGCTGGGCGAAAGGAATTGGCCCACGTCGTCGTGTCCGGTGAAAAAACGCAAGGCCACGCGCAATTCGAGGCCCTGCTTGCCGGTGCCGCCCGCGACCCGGTGACCGCGCCGACCGTGCGCGACGAAATGTGTTTCTGGCTTTACACCTCCGGGTCGACCGGCAAGCCGAAGGCCGCAATTCACACCCACGCCGATCTGAAATTCACCGACGATCTCTACGGCAAGCCCTTTCTCGGCATCACCGAAAACGACGTCTGCTATTCGGTGGCGAAGTTGTTCTTCGCCTACGGACTGGGCAACGCGCTGACATTTCCGATGTCGGCCGGCGCGACGACGGTGCTGCTGCCGCAGCGGCCGACGCCGGAACTGGTGGCGAAAATTCTGACCAAGCACGGCGTCACCGTGTTCTACGCCGTGCCGACTTTCTATGCCGGGTTTCTCGCCGATCCGGCGGCGTCGCGGCGGGGCGACGTTCGGATTCGCCGCTGCGTGTCGGCCGGTGAAGCGCTGCCGCCGGACGTTGGTCGCCGCTTTGCCGAGCGCTACGGCGTCGACATTCTCGACGGCATCGGGTCGACCGAGATGCTGCACATCTTTGTCTCCAATCGTGCCGGCGAGGTGAAATACGGCACGACCGGAAAGCCGGTGCCGGGCTACGACGTGCGCCTGATCGACGACGACGGCAAGGTAATTCAAGCGCGCGGCGAGATGGGCGAATTGCAGGTCCGCGGGCCTACCAGCGCGGTGATGTATTGGAACAATCGCGAACAGTCGCGCGCGACCTTCCTCGGCGAATGGACGCGCTCGGGCGATAAATACCTCGAAGACGATGAGGGCTATTTCGTCTACTGCGGCCGTCGCGACGACATGCTCAAGGTCGGCGGCATTTATGTTTCGCCCTTCGAGGTCGAGGGCGTGCTGCAAGGCCATCCCGATGTCCTCGAAGCCGCCGTGGTGGGCTGGCCGGACGCCGACGCGCTCATCAAGCCCAAAGCCTTTGTGGTGCTGAAATCGCCGGAAAAAGCCGGTGACGCGCTTAGACGTACGCTTCAGGACTATTGCCGCGAGAAGCTCGCCGCGTACAAATATCCGCGCTGGCTCGAATTTCGCTCCGAATTGCCCAAAACCGCGACCGGAAAGATTCAGCGCTTTCGGCTGCGGGCCGAGGCGCAAGGGCGATAATGCGCTACTTGCGTTAACACTGAGCGGGTATTACTAGGACGCGACTCCGTTGGCACGCCGCGGTAGCTCAGCCGGTAGAGCACCGCATTCGTAATGCGGGGGTCGGAGGTTCGAATCCTCTCCGCGGCACCA
>CAVZSB010000017.1:0-30483 GCA_963777635.1 uncultured Alphaproteobacteria bacterium | reverse complement strand
TCCTCGTGGTCTACGGCGACACGCCGCTGCTCCGGGCGGCGACGCTGACGCGGCTGCGCGCGCCCTTGGCAGCCGGCGCCGCCGTCGCGGTCCTGGCGTTCCGGCCGGCCGATCCCTCTGGCTATGGCAGGCTCATCGTCGAAGGCGACAAGCTCGTTGCCATCCGCGAGGAGGCCGATGCCGATGCCGGCGAAAGGGCGATCCGTCTCTGCAACGGCGGCATCATGGCGCTCGCCGGGGCGCATGCGCTCGCCATTCTGGAGCGGATCGGCGACGACAATCGCAAACGCGAATTTTATTTGACTGATGCGGTCGAGATCGCGGGCGGCTTAAAACTCAAAGCAGTCGCGGTCGAAGTCGAGGAGGACGATGTGCGCGGGATCAATACCAAGAGCCAGCTTGCCGAAGCCGAAGCCGTCGCGCAACGGCGTCTGCGACAGGCCGCGCTCGAAGCGGGCGTGACATTGATTGCGCCGGAGACGGTGTTTCTCTGCGCCGATACCAAATTCGGCAAGGATGTGGTGGTCGAGCCCTACGTCGTGTTCGGCGAGAAGGTGACGATCGAGGATGGCGCGGTCATTCACGCCTTTTCGCATCTTGCCGGCGCTCATGTCGGCAAGAAAACGTCGGTTGGGCCATTTGCGCGGCTGCGGCCGGGGACGCGGCTCGGCGAAGGCGCGCGCGTCGGCAACTTCGTCGAGGTCAAGGAAGCGACGATTGGCGCCGGGGCGAAAGCCAATCATCTGAGCTATATCGGCGACGCCACCGTCGGCGCGGACGCGAATGTCGGGGCCGGCGCGATCACTTGCAATTACGACGGCAGCGCCAAGCACCAAACGGTGATCGGCAAGGCCGCGTTCATCGGCTCCAACTCCGCATTGGTTGCGCCGGTAGAGATCGGCGATGGAGCATATATCGGCTCCGGCTCGGTGATTACCGAGAACGTGCCGCCGGATGCGCTCGCTTTGGCGCGCGGGCGCCAAGTCGTTAAGGAAGGCGGCGCTGCACGCTTGCGCTCGTTGAAATCGCTCGGCAAAAAGAAGCCGCGGCCGCACGAATAGGTCAATGCGCACAGTTGCGATGCAGCAGGCGGTGTTACGGACCGCAACGTTTCTTTATTTGGCGTCCGTTATGATTGCGCTCTAACGATTAACCAATTAGCGGATTCGATTACGACGGCGGTTGAGGAGACCATCCAAAGGGATGTGCGGCATTATCGGCATCATCGGCCGCGAACCGGTCGCGCCGCTTCTCATCGATGCGCTCAAACGCCTCGAGTATCGCGGCTACGATTCGGCTGGCGTTGCCACGCTCGAGCATGGCGTGCTGACGCGCCGCCGCGCCGAGGGCAAGCTCAAAAATTTGGAACAACAACTCGCGCGGGAACCGCTCTCGGGAACTATCGGCATCGGCCATACCCGCTGGGCGACGCATGGCCGGCCCAACGAAACCAACGCGCATCCGCACGCGACCGAGGTGGTTGCTGTCGTGCATAACGGCATCATCGAGAATTTCAGCGAGTTGCGGCGCGAGCTGGAAGGCAAGGGCGCCAAGTTCGCGACCGAGACCGACAGCGAGGTGATCGCGCATTTGGTCAGTGACGAGATCAAACAGGGGCGCTCGCCGGTCGAGGCGGTGGAAGCATCGTTGCCGCGGTTGCGCGGTGCCTTCGCGCTCGCATTTCTCTTTTCGGGCGAAGATAATTTGCTGATCGGCGCCCGCAAAGGCTCGCCGTTGGCGATCGGTTTTGGTGACGATGCCATGTATATCGGTTCCGATGCGATCGCGCTCGCCCCCTTCACCGATACGGTCAGCTATCTGGAGGACGGCGATTGCGCGGTCGTTCACCGCAACAGCGCTGAGATTCACGACGCCAAGGGCAAAACCGTTCACCGCGACGTGCTCAAGTCGCAGGCTTCGGTAATGCTGATCGACAAAGGCAACCATCGCCATTTCATGGCGAAGGAAATTCACGAACAGCCGGAAGTGGTCGGTCACACGCTCGCGCACTATCTCGATATGGTCGCCGGACGCGTTGCCTTGCCGATGGCGCTGCCGTTCGACTTCCGCGCGCTTAAGCGCGTTTCCATCGCCGCCTGCGGCACCGCATATTATGCAGGCATGGTGGCGCGGTATTGGTTCGAGCGCTTTGCTCACCTGCCGGTCGAAGTCGATATTGCATCCGAGTTCCGTTACCGCGAAGTGCCGCTCGACCCGGGTGCGCTCGCTATCCTCATTTCACAGTCGGGGGAGACCGCCGATACGCTTGCCTCGCTCCAGTATGCGCGCGAGCACCGGCAACACGTTCTTTCCATCGTCAATGTGCCCACCTCCACGATTGCCCGCGAGAGTGATGTGGTGATGCCGACGCTTGCCGGCCCGGAAATTGGCGTTGCCTCGACCAAGGCGTTCACGTGCCAATTAGCGGCGCTGGCGTCGCTTGCGATCGCGGCGGGACGCGCGCGCGGCGTCCTGTCCGAGACCGATGAGAAGCAGCTCGTGCATGCGCTGATCGAAGTGCCGCGGCACCTGACGGAAGCGCTCGCTCTTGAACCACAAATCGAGCAGCTGGCGCGCGATCTCGCGAAGTGCCACGACGTGCTCTATCTCGGCCGCGGCACCAGCTATCCGATCGCACTCGAAGGCGCGCTCAAGCTCAAGGAAATCTCCTACATCCACGCCGAGGGCTATGCCGCGGGCGAACTCAAGCACGGCCCAATCGCACTCATCGACGAAACCATGCCTGTGGTCGTCATCGCGCCGCACGACGGCGTGTTCGACAAGACGGTTTCGAACATGCAGGAGGTCGCTGCCCGCGGCGGGCGGCTGATTTTGGTGAGCGACGCCAAGGGCGCGGCCGCAGCCGGTGGGCAGTCGGTGGTGACGTTGACGATGCCGACAGTTCCGGCGGTGGTCGGGCCGCTTGTCTATGCGGTGCCGGTCCAGCTTCTCGCCTATCACACGGCCGTCGCATTGGGCACCGACGTCGACCAGCCGCGCAATCTGGCCAAATCGGTGACGGTGGAGTAAGCGCGGCAGGAACCACCGCCGGGGCCCCTATGGGCGAGCGCGCCGGCTCGCTATATAGAAGCGGCCGCACTTAGATGCAGCTGTACTTGGATGCAGCCGCGAAACCGGCATACGGCCAAACTTTGATGACGGACAATAATAACCACGGTGCGGGGTTCTCCGCAGGCGGAGCCAGGTCTTCGTCGGGCGCGGTGAGCCGCATTCGCTTTTATTTTTTGACTGGACTGGTCGTCGCCGGACCGGTCGCGGTGACGCTGTGGCTGATCTGGTGGTTCGTCACCTGGGTCGACAATCTGGTGCGTCCGGTTATTCCGGTGGCCTATCGCCCCGAGACATACATACCCGTCAATATTCCGGGCCTTGGCCTGATCATCGCCTTCGTCGCGCTGACGCTGCTCGGCTTTCTCACCGCCAATCTGGTTGGCAGCCGGCTCGTCGATCTCGGCGAGAGCCTCTTGAACCGCATGCCGATCGTGCGGCCGATCTACCGCACCACCAAGCAGATATTCCAAACACTTTTCTCCGCCTCGGAATCGAGCTTTCGCCGCGTCGGGCTCGTCGAGTTCCCGGCGCCGGGCATGTGGTCGCTGGTGTTTCTCACGCAACCGCCGAGCCCCATCATCGCCGCGCACCTGCCGCAGAAGGAGCACGTGTCGGCGTTCCTGCCGTGTACGCCAAATCCGACGACCGGCTTTTTCTTCTACGTGCCGCGCCGCGACGTGATCGACCTCGACATCACCGTCGAACAGGCCATGTCGCTGCTGATCTCCGCCGGCATTATCCAACCTGGCGTTGAGGATCCGCAGAACAAGCTCGCAGCGCTCGCCGAAACCGCGCGGGCCGCACAGGCGGCGCGAAAATCAGTGCCGAGCCCGGCAAAATAAAACTCGATGTTCACCGAAGCGGCTTTTCGCTCCTGTGCTATCATGGGTGCGCTGGAACAAGGCATGCCAGGGGGCCATGATGAATTTTGTGCAAGCGATTTCGTCGGGATTTTCGAACTATGTGAACTTTTCGGATCGGGCGATCCGGTCCGAGTATTGGTATTGGGTCCTGTTCATGATTCTCGGCGACCTCGTCGCCGGCATCGTTGATTGGGCGATCGGCACCCAGGTGATGACGGGATTGTTCGGCCTCGCGACGCTTCTGCCGAACATTGGTATCGCGATACGGCGTCTTCACGATCTCGACCGCACCGGCTGGTGGATACTTCTCGGTCTGATTCCACTTGTCGGCTGGATCATTCTGCTCATCTGGTACACCACCAGGGGCACGGCCGGCCCGAACCGGTTCGGACCTGACCGTTTGGCGACTGCAGGGGTGTAGACAAGCGCCCGACTGATTGTCGGGCGGGTGGCACCGTGGGCAAATGAGCAAGACCGCTACTGCTGCGCCGCGCGCGCAGCCGTGGCGGGTTGAACCGAAGCGGCGAGAGGACGCCAATGAATTTCGGCCAGGCGATTGCATCCGGCTTTTCGAACTACGTAAACTTCAATGGCCGCGCGAGCCGATCCGAGTACTGGCTCTGGGTGTTGTTCACCGTGATCGTCGGGCTCGCGACCGGAATTCTGGATTCCGCGCTGTTTCCATCGTCCGGTCCGACCAGTTCGCCGCTCAACGGCATCTTCGAACTGGTGACATTTCTGCCGTCGCTTGCGCTCAACGTCCGGCGTCTGCACGATATCAACCGGACCGGCTGGTGGATTCTCATCGTGTTCACCATTATCGGTGCATTCGTGCTGCTTTACTGGGCGTGCAAGAAAGGCACCGACGGTCCAAACCGTTTTGGCCCGGATCGTTTGGCGGAGTTGGCCGCGCGGACCATCAGCCCGCGCCCAACAATCTGATCGCCTCGTCGCGCGCGAATAGATAAAGCAGCAGGCGCAAAGCCGCGCCGCGCGGGGTGTTCAACTTCGGATCGCGGTTGAGCACGAGAGCCGCGTCTTCGCGGGCCGTGCTGAGGAGCTTGCCGTGGACTTCGAGGCGGGCAAGGCGAAAGCCCGGCATGCCGCTCTGCCGCGTGCCCAGCACGTCGCCTTCTCCACGCAACCTCAAGTCCTCCTCGGCGATGCGGAAGCCGTCATCGGTCTCGCGGAGGATGGCGAGGCGCGCTTTCGCCGTTTCGCCCAGCGGGCCCTTGTAGAGCAGAAGGCATGTCGAACGCTCGCTGCCACGGCCGATGCGGCCACGAAGCTGATGAAGCTGCGCTAGTCCGAAACGTTCGGCGTGCTCGATGACCATGACGCTTGCCTCAGGCACGTCGACGCCGACTTCGATGACCGTCGTTGCCACCAGGATACGCGCCGCGCCCTCGGCAAAGCGCGCCATCGCGCGGTCTTTCTCGCCGCCGCGCATCTGGCCGTGGACCAAAGCGACCGTATCGCCGAAGCGCTTCTTTAAAGCCTCATAGCGATCCTCGGCGGCGGCGAGATCGATGCTTTCGGATTCCGCAACCAGCGGGCAAACCCAATAGACACGGCGGCCGTCATTGAGCGCCCGTTCGACCGCCTCGATCACTTCGCTCAGGCGCTCTATCGGCAACGCGCGGGTGTCGATCTTCTGCCGGCCGGCGGGCTTTTCGCGCAGCTCCGAGACGTCCATGTCGCCGAAATATGTGAGTACCAGTGTGCGGGGGATCGGCGTCGCCGTCAGCACGAGGAGATCGACGGCCTCGCCCTTGCGCGCAAGCGCGAGCCGCTGATGCACGCCGAAGCGATGTTGTTCGTCGATGACGGCGAGCGCCAGATCGCGGAATGTCACGTCGTCCTGGAACAAAGCGTGCGTGCCGACGATGAGGTCGATCTCGCCCGCGGCAAGCGCGGACAAAATCTCGGGGCGCTCACGCCCGCGCTCGCGGCCGGTAAGGATGGCAAGACGGATGCCGGCGGCGGCCGCCAGCGGCGCGATGGTCGAAAAATGCTGCCGCGCCAGAATTTCAGTCGGCGCCATGACGGCGGCCTGCCGGCCGGCTTCGATCACCGTCGCTGCGGCCAGCAAGGCGACAAGCGTCTTGCCCGAGCCGACGTCGCCATGCAGAAGCCGCAGCATGCGGTTGGGCTGCGCCAGGTCGGCGATGATGTCGGCAACGGCGCGGTCCTGCGACGGCGTGAGCGAATAGGGGAGCGCCGCGACGATTTTCGCACGCAGGCGGCCCTCGGCGGCGCTACCGCGCCCGGCGCGCTTGCGCATATGGCCGCGCAGGAGTGCAAGCGCGAGCTGACCGGCGAGCAGCTCATCGTAGGCCAGCCGCGACCAGGCCGCGCTCTGCGGCTCGAGGTCTGCCGGCGTGGCCGGACGATGCACGCTGCGCAAGGCGGCGGCGAAGCTCGGAAAGGCATTGCGCGTTATCCATGCGCTGTCCTGCCATTCCGGCAGGTCCGGCACCCGATGGAGTGCGAGTTCGATCGCCTTGTGCAGCTGGTTCGGATGCAGCCCCTCGGTCAACGGGTAGACCGGATCGATCAGCGGCAGTTTGGCGAAACCCGCCGCATCCACGACGCGGTCGGGATGCGCCATCTGCAAATGGCCATCGTAGACCGTCGCGGTGCCGGAAACGTAGCGGAGTTCACCTTCCGGCAGCAGTTTGTGCAAATAGTCCGGGCGCGCGTTGAAATAGGTAATCGTCAGCGAGTTGGTCTCGTCGCTTGCTTCGATGTTGTAAGGCGCGCGCGGGCGTTTGGGGGGTGGCGGGCGATGCCGATCGACGGTGACCGCGACGGTGACGACCGTATTGGGCTCGACCGCGGAAAGCTTCGGTTGGTTGCGGCGGTCGACGAAGCCCGTCGGCAGGTGAAAGAGCAGATCGACGACGCGCGGCGGCTCACCCTCGCGCCCAATCAGCCGAGCGAACACCTTCTCCAGCTTCGGTCCGATGCCGGGCAGCGCCGACAGCGCCGCAAAGAGCGGATTGAGAACCGGTGGACGCATCAAACTCCCGCTGACAACGAGACTGTCGCCCTCTATATACGCCTCCCCCGGCCGCGTCCGGGCTTTTGGCGTTTTGATGACACGGGACTGTGCCAGCATGACCGAGCGATCGAGCGAAGGATTGGACGAGCGGCGGCGGAAGCTCCTGTTCCGGGCTTGGCGGCGCGGCGTCCGCGAAATGGATCTGATCGTCGGCCGCTTCGCTGACGCCCACATCGACAAATTCGACGATGTCGGGCTCGACGACTTCGAGCGGCTGATCGAAGCTCCCAATGCCGAACTTTATTCGTGGGTCATCGGCGCGGAATCTATTCCGGCGACCTACGACACCGCCGTGCTCGCCAAGCTTCGCGCTTTTCACAATAAGAAAGCTCAAATGCGCGCCGAGGGGGACCGGTGACGACGCAGGTGAGAATGCCGGCGCGGTCGCCGGCTCAGCGTCTTGCCACGGGCCGGCCGCTGCTCCTTTCCGGAATCTGTCGACGGTGCAGAAGGTCTTGTGCTCGCCGACCTCGCGCGCGCGGTTGCGCGCGGGTCCGGCGGCGCCGGCCATCAGTCTTGCCGTGATCTGCCGTGACGGTCCGCGCATGGCGACGCTGTCGCGCTCGCTTGCATTTTTTGCCCCCGACATCGAAGTACTCGAATTCCCGGCCTGGGATTGTCTGCCGTACGACCGGGTTTCCCCGCACGCGACCGTCGTGGCGCAGCGCATGATGGCGCTGGCGCGCCTGGCCCGCGTCAAAGGCCGCGAGCGGCCTGCCGTTTTGCTCACCCCGGTCAACGCCATTCTCCAGCGGGTGCCGCCGCGCGAGACGCTGGCCCGGCAATCGCTTTCCGCCGCGCCCGGAAACCTGCTGGCGATGTCGGGCGTCATCGCGTGGCTCGAACTCAACGGCTTTACGCGCTCAGGGACGGTGCGCGAGGCCGGCGATTATGCGGTGCGTGGCGGCATCGTCGATCTGTTCGCGCCCGGCATGGCCGACCCGGTGCGGCTCGATTTCTTCGGCGATACGCTGGAGTTGATCCGCAGCTTCGATCCGGAAACCCAGCGCACGACCGAGGAATTGCGCACGCTCGATCTGGTGCCGATGGCGGAATTCCAGCTCACCACCGACACCATCCGGTTGTTTCGTACCGGTTATGTGGCGGCCTTCGGCGCGGCGACCCCCGACGACGTGCTCTACGAAGCGGTGAGTGAAGGCCGCAGGCCGGCCGGGGCCGAGCACTGGCTGCCGTTGTTTCACCGGCAGCTTGAAACGCTCTTTGACTATCTGCATGCGCCCACTTCTCCCTCTCCCCTTGGGGGAGGGCCGGGTGAGGGGGGCGGACCTCTCAGTTGCAACCCCCTCACCCCAACCCTCTCCCCGCTGGGGAGGGGGGCGTGCTGCGACACCCATCGCCATCGAGCCGCTCGCCGAGGAAGCCGCGCACGAGCGGCTGGCGCAGATCGCCGACTATTATCAGGCGCGCAAGGATGTCGTCGATCAGCCCGGTGAGCGGCGCGCCCTATAAACCGTTGCCGCCGGATCGGCTCTATCTTGCCGAAGCCGAGTGGCGCGAACGGCTCGACCGCTCGGCGCTGGCGCGGCTGTCGGCGTTTGCGACGCCCGAGAGCGGCGCCGAGGTGATCGACATCGGCACCCACACCGGCCACAACTTCGCCGCCGAGCGCAGCGAGCCGAACACCAACATCTTCGACGCCGTGAAAAAGCATGTCGAAGGGCTGCAAGCCGCCGGCAAGCGCGTCATCGTCGCGATGTGGAGCGCGGGCTCGCGCGAGCGCATGGAGCATGTTCTCGCTGAACATGGGCTTCTCAATCTCGCGCCCGTCGCCTCGTGGACGCAGGCGCTGGCGCTGCCGCGCCATCAGATCGGCCTTGCCGTGCTCGGCATCGATTCCGGTTTCGAGACCGCCGACGTCGCGCTGATCACCGAAGAAGACATTCTCGGCGAGCGCCTGGTGCGTCCGCGCCGGCAATCGAAGCGGGCGGAGAATTTCATCGCCGAGGTGACAAGCCTCGCCGCCGGCGACGTCGTCGTCCATGTCGATCACGGCATCGGCCGCTTTGTCGGGTTGCGCGCGATCGAAGCGGCGGGCGCGCCGCACGACTGCCTGGAAATCCACTATGCGGGAGGCGACAAGCTTTTCCTGCCGGTGGAAAACATCGAGCTGCTGTCGCGCTACGGATCGGAAGAAGCCGGCGTCGAGCTTGACCGGCTGGGCTCCACCGCCTGGCAGGTGCGCAAGTCGCGCATGAAAAACCGCATCCGCGAGATCGCGGGTGAATTGATCAAGGTCGCCGCCGAGCGACAGTTGCGCGAAGCGCCGCGATTGACCGTCGAGCCCGGCCTCTACGACGAATTCTCCGCGCGCTTTCCTTACGAAGAGACCGACGACCAGCAGGCCGCGATCGGCGCCGTCCTCGCCGATCTTGGCTCCGGCCGTCCGATGGATCGCCTGGTCTGCGGCGATGTCGGCTTCGGCAAGACCGAGGTGGCTTTGCGCGCGGCCTTTGTGACCGCCATGAACGGCAAGCAGGTCGCTGTCGTGGTGCCGACGACGCTCTTGGCGCGCCAGCATATGAAGACCTTTTCCGAGCGGCTCAAAGGCTATCCGGTCAACATCGCCCAGGCGTCGCGCCTCGTTTCCGCCGCCGAACTCGCCAAGACCAAGAAAGGGCTCGCCGAGGGCCATATCGACATCGTGGTCGGCACCCATGCGCTGCTTGGCAAGACGATCAAGTTCAAGGACCTCGGGCTTATCGTCGTCGACGAGGAGCAGCATTTCGGCGTGGCGCACAAGGAAAAGCTCAAGCAATTGCGCGCCGAGGTCCACGTCTTGACGCTCACCGCGACGCCGATTCCGCGTACGCTGCAACTGGCGCTGTCCGGCGTGCGCGAGATGTCGATCATCGCCACGCCGCCGGTCGATCGGCTGGCGGTGCGCACCTTCGTTTCGCCGTTCGACCCGATCGTGGTGCGCGAGGCGCTGTTGCGCGAGCGCTATCGCGGCGGCCAATGCTTCTACGTTTGTCCGCGCATCGAGGACCTCGCGGAGGCGAAGTCGTTCCTCGACAAGAACGTGCCCGAGGTGAAAGTCGCGGTGGCGCACGGCCAAATGCCGTCGGCGGTGCTGGAAGACGTCATGACGGCGTTCTACGACGGCAAATACGACGTCCTGCTTTCCACGACGATCGTCGAATCCGGCCTCGACATTCCGACCGCCAACACCCTGATCGTGCATCGCGCCGACATGTTCGGACTGGCGCAGATCTATCAGCTCCGCGGCCGGGTCGGCCGCTCGAAGCTGCGCGCCTACGCGCTGCTGACGCTGCCGAGCGGACGCAAGATCACGCCGCAGGCCGAGCGCCGCCTCAAGGTGCTGCAATCGCTCGACATGCTCGGCGCCGGCTTCCAGCTCGCCTCGCACGATCTCGACATCCGCGGCGCCGGCAATCTGCTCGGCGACGAACAGTCGGGTCACATCAAGGAAGTCGGTTTCGAGCTTTATCAGCAAATGCTCGAAGAGGCGGTGCAAAGCCTCAAGGCCGGCATCAGCGCGCCGGTCGCCGACCGGTGGTCGCCGCAGATCGCCATCGGCACGCCGGTACTCATCCCGGAAGACTATGTCGCGGACCTGCCGGTGCGGCTCGCGCTGTATCGGCGGCTGTCGGAAATCGAGGACGATCGCGAGATCGAGGCGTTCGGCGCGGAACTGGTCGACCGTTTCGGCCCGCTGCCGGAGGAGGTCGGCTATCTGCTCCAGGTGGTCGCGATCAAGGCGTTGTGCCGGCGCGCCAATGTCGAACGCATCGAGGTCGGGCCGAAAGGCGCGGTGCTCGCCTTCCGCGACAACATTTTCTCAAATCCGGAAGGCCTGATCGCCTATATCGCCAAGCATCCCGAGGGCGCGCGCGTTCGTCCCGATATGAAGGTCGTGTTCTTCGACGAATGGGAAACCTCAGCCGAGCGGCTCAAGGGCGCCGCCGGAATCCTGCGCACGCTCGCCGGCATCGCCGAAAAAGCGGCGAAGGCGGCGTGAGGCTCGTCATTGCGTCATTGGAGCGAGCAGACGAAGCAATCCAGAAATCTGACATCGCGCTGAACTGGATTGCTTCGTCGCTTTGCTCGTCGCAATGACGAGTAGAGGCCGAACATGTACCGTCACCCTGAGGCGCTTCGTAAGGCGCGGGCCTCGACGGCGCTTTTGCCGGCATTGACGCACTCACATCGTCATCCACCGGGCTTGACCCGCTGGTCCATGTTGACTTGCCGAATGACGGCACCGCCGCATGGATTGCCGGATCAAGTCCGGCAATGACGAGGATGAGAGGTGAAACATGAAATATTGGCTCGACACCGAATTCATCGAGCGGCCCTACACCATCGATTTGATTAGTGTGGGGCTGGTGGCCGAAGACGGCCGTGAGTTCTATGCCGAGAGCAGCGAGGTTGACTGGACGAAAGCGAGCCAATGGACCCTGCAAACCTTACGGCCGCAACTCGACGGCTCGGGAATGGCGCGAGAAGAAATCGGATATGCCGTTCGCCGGTTCGTTGATAAGGATCCGAAACCCGTTTTCTGGGGATATTTTCCGGCTTACGACTGGGTCGCGTTCAGCTGGTTGTTCGGCAATATGGACGAACTGCCGTTTCGGTTTCCGCAGCTATGTCTCGACATCAAACAATGGGCCATCGAGTTGGGCGATCCGGAGTTACCGCACCAGGTCGGCGCGCGCCACCACGCTCTCGCCGACGCACGGTGGACGAGGCAGGCATGGACCTATCTCGCCAGTCTCCATCCTGCCGGGGCCGAGCGCCATTGCGCTGGCTCCAAATACCCGGATCGGCTGACGGCAAAGTCGGCGTAACGTTTTCTGCCACCCTGAGGCGCCTGCGCAAAGCGAGGCCTAGAAGGGCGACGGCTTCGGCACTCAGGCTGCATCCTTTGAGGTACGCCTGCGGCTCGCACCTCAGGATGACCGATCATATGTTGGCTTTGGCGCTCTCGCCGCGATAAGTTCGAAGCCGTCATGATCTCACGACCGCATATGCTGATAAAATTTTTCCGCGAGCCGTTGTTCCGATTGCTCGCAATCAATCTTGCGATCGGCGTGAGCATCGCAGCATTGATGCTTGGCGGGCTCCTCGCACTCAATCCGCACGGGTTGCGCGATCTCATCATTGCCGACCGCTCACCGGTCGTCGCGACGGGGCTGCTGCTGTTTGGATTGATCGTCACGTTCGGCAGTGTGGCGATGGGTACCGCGATCATGATGATCGGGCAGGGCGACGGCCGCGGCGGCAAACCGAAATCCGCTCCGGTGCAGGTTGGTATCGGCGCGCGCCAGGCGGCCTATCCATCATCAGCGGGAAACGCCGGCCAAGGCTAATACCAACCTGCTGAGTGACTGACTCTCGTTAGGATTCACGAATCACCTGCCAAATGATTTAAGGTGGCAAACGGAGGATCGTTTGCCATGGGCCGAGCTATTGCGGTGCGGACGGACTTTACGGCGGGCGAGGTTCGCCGGCTTGCCAAGCGGGCGAAGGACGCCGCGCAAGCGCGGCGGCTTTTGGCGATTGCGGCGGTGCTCGATGGAGCATCGCGTGAGGATGCGGCGAGGATTGGCGGAATGGACCGTCAGACGTTGCGGGACTGGGTTATCAGGTTCAACGAGCAAGGGCCGGACGGCCTGGTCAACATTGCTTCCCCGGGCGTACCGCCCAAGCTTGGCAAGAAACACAGGGCCTTTCTGGCTCGGCTCGTGGAGGAGGGTCCTATCCCGGCGGTGGACGGTGTGGTGCGCTGGCGGGCGTGCGATCTGATCATGCGGCTGCACGAGGAGTTTGGGCTCTCGGTGTCGGACGATACGATCTATCGTGCCTTGAAGGACTTGGGCTTCTCGCATGTGAGTGCCCGGCCGAAGGCCTACAAGCAGGACCCTGATGCCATGGAGGCGTTCAAAAAAACTTTGCCGTACGCGTGGCGGAAATCCGCGCAAAACTCGCGCCGGGCACACCGGTAGAAATATGGTTCCAGGACGAGATGCGGGTCGGCCAAAAAAACAAGCTCACCTATCGCTGGGCCAGGACAGGTTCGCGTCCCCGCGCCGCGCATGATCAGCGCACCCAATCGACCTATCTATTCGGTGCGGTATGCCCTGAACATGGAACCGGCGCTGCCCTCGTTCTGCCGTTCTGCAACACCGAAGCCATGCAGCTTCATCTCGACGAGATCGCCACCAAAGTCTCCGCCGGCGCACACGCAATCCTTATCCTCGATCAGGCCGGCTGGCACGGCGCTAAGGAGCTTAGGATTCCCAGCAATCTATCGCTCTTGCCATTGCCGCCGCGTGCACCCGAGCTCAATTCCCAAGAGAACATCTGGCTATTCATGCGGCAGAACTGGCTGTCGAACCGTATCTTCAAATCCTTCGACGACATCGTCGATCACTGTTGCTACGCATGGAACACGCTGATCAATCAGCCTTGGAAAATCATGTCCATCGCACACCGCGACTGGGCGGTCGTCGGTCACTCAATCTGAGGATTGGTATAAGGTCTTTTTTGCTGGTCACCACCGGGCTTGACCGCACGAAGGATGGCGTCGCTTCGCTCGCCTATGATCCCGTGGTCCATGCTGACTCGTTTGCCGCGACAACGAGAAATATTGGGCCATGCCAAAAGTGAAGCGCTTACGCCCTTAGCCGCGTATGCCGGCCGGCGGTGCGCTCGATGGCGCTGGCGAGATATTCCGGCGATTGCGCGCCGGTGACGATGACGCTGCCGCCGAACACAAAGCAGGGCACGCCGTCGATGCCGGCTTCCTTCGCAGCATTGGCTTCGCTTTCGATGCGATCGACGTCGGCGTCGCTGGCGAGCAGCCGCCGCACCAGGTCGCCGTCCATGCCGCAATCGACCGCCGCCTGGACCAGCGTCTTCGAGTCGGTCAAATCGGCGCCTTCGGAAAAGTAAAGCTCCATCAGCCGCTGTTTCATGTTGCCGGGGTCGGTCGCGCTGCGCGACCACAGGATGAGGCGATGGCAGTCGAGTGTGTTGGGCTGCCTGTTGATCGCATCGGAAGCGTAGAGCAATCCCTCCATCGCGGCGGCTGAGACGACGCGTTCGGCAATAACGGCATAACGCTCCGCCGAGCCGAATTTGGTCTCGAGGTAGGTTTGCCGGTCGATACCTTCGCGCGGGATCCACGGATTGAGGAAATACGGCCGCCAATTGATATCGACCGCAATGTCGGGAACGAGCGTCAGCGCGTTCTCGAGCCGGCGCTTGCCGATGAAACACCACGGACACACGACGTCGGAAACAACATCGATGCGCAGCGCGGCCGGATCGGTGGACATCATGACCAAACTCTCGCTTCGTTGCCGCGCGCCGGTCTAGCGCGCATTCCCCTTAAACATGGTGGGGACCTCAGCCGACGGCAACCTTGCCGACGACCCTCGCGATGAGGGAATTGACGTTGTCGGACGGCTTGAGCGTTGCCAGCGTTACGGCGGTATCGACGCTGCTGCGCGCGCTATCGGGCGCCAGCATCGTGTGCTCCAGCACGGCCGCGATGCGGCGCGCGATAACATGGGCGGCGCGCAGGTCGGTTTCGGTGAACACCGCAAAAATCGAGTCGTCAGCCTCGCGGCAGGCGAAATCGACCTGGCGCATCAGACGGGCGATCAAGCGCGCGGCGTCGAGGCTGGTGCGGCGATCGTTGCGGTCGAAGGAAAAACGCGCGATCGAAAGCCCAACGCCGCGCTTTTCCGCGTCGTCCACGGCCCGATTGAGGTCGCGCCAGAACGCCTCCTGACCAAGCAGCCCGGTATCGGGGTCGATCATGCCCTGGGCGTCGAGCGATTTAAGCATGCGCTTGAGCCGTTGCCCGAAGGCATGCAGCCGCACGAACGGAAGAAAGCGCGCGACGAGACGCTCCGGCCCTTCGGCAATGCGGTCGAGATTGGGCAGGCGTTCGCAAAACCCCTCGACGACGTCGTGGTGGCCGCCAAGCACGGCGACCGGAAGCTCACGAAAGCGTGCGTCCTCGGCAAGCACCGTCAAGAGCGCCTCGACAATGCGCGGTCCAAATCCTTCGCCGATGACCATGCCGTCGATATCGCGGGCGTTGAGTGCACGCGCCGCACTTTCGACGCTGAGCGCGCCGACGAGGCCCACACGCTCGCCGACGGCGACCGCAAGCTGCGGATAGGAACGGCCGCGCCCGGCGACTAGCACGGTCGCCTCCTCGAGCGGGTCGGAGTCCGGCAAATCCGGCATGGCCTCGCCGCGGGAGGCGAGCGTCTCCATACGGCGCAAGACCGTGCCGTGCAGCGCGCGAACGCGCAGCGCCGCGCTCAGCCGCTGCACGATGCGCGCCGCCGGCGCGCTCGCGGAAATCGTCAGGGCGTCCATGATCGGCGCCGCGGCATCTTCGCGCAGGCGTGCGATTACCGGCGTAAAGGCGCCGCTTCCGGCATCGAGCTTGTCGCTCAGCGCGCGCGCATATTCATCCGCGCGTTCGGCATCGCTGCACGGCTCGGCCAGAACCACCGCTTCGGGTTCGACCGACGCCAACGCGGTGGCCGCATCGGCCCAATTGGTCTCGATAAGCGGAAACGCGCCCGCACTACGCAGGGCCTCGACGACATCAGTCGCCGGGCTGTCGGCAACAACGACAAACGGACCTTGCAGCGGCATGGCGGATGCGGACTTTTCAGATGCAGCCCTCAACATGCCAAAGTGCTGTTAACGCCACGTCAATTTGACCGAAAACTCAAGGCGCTTTTGGCTTGGCGAACGGCGGATTCAGCCGCTTCATGCTGCCGCCACATCAGCGGTATCCTGTTCGCTGCGGTCGCAGAAGGCGGCGACAACGATCGGGTTGACGCCGACGGTGTTGAGCGCCGCCTGCTTCGTATCGCGGTCGGCGGCGCCTTGGAGCTATTCACCCGTTTCGGCACCGGCCACGCCTGCAGGAAGTCGTTGCGCGCGATTAGGTCCTCGACGGCGGCGTCGCGCCACGTCAAGTCTGAACCGCGCGCGGCGGGGCCAATCGAAATGCGCGGTACCGGTTACAGGAGATAATGTATGCTGCCAGTCTGCCGGGGCGCCCCACGACTCGAACCCGTATGAACGGATTGAAGCGATATATACGCCTTGGGCTTGTCCTTTCCGTCGTCGGCCATCTCGCGGCTCTGACAACGGGCTTGTTCTTTGTAGGCGCGAGCGCCCTCCACACACCGCCGCCCGAAGCGATGGTGGTCGAGGTGGTGACGTCCGACGAAATGCCCCGGTTCGAGGGCATGCAATCCAACCTGCATTCATCTGGTTCCGAGACCCCGGCCCCGGCGAACGGCAAAGGCCCGGTCACGCAGGCGCCACCGCTGCAACCGCGCCCACAGCAGGAGCAACAATCGCAACAGAGTCCGACCCAGCAGCGGGAGGCCAAGGAGGCCCCAGCGCCGCATCCGCCGGAACCGGAAGCGACCCAGGCCGAACTGGTTCGCGTCGAGAAGACGGAGCCAGAAAAGCAGGACCAACCGTCCGCGCAGGAACCTGCTGCATCTCCACCGGCAGAACAGAGACCAGAACAGACCAAAATAGCCGATGAGGTCGCACAATACCTGGCTGACGGCGGACCGCTCGGCGGCGGCTTTGCCGCGCCGCCGGTCGACACCAGCGTGCTTGGTTACGACTGGACCTTGCAGTTTCGGGAACGTCTCGGCACGTGTTCGAGGGTGCCGGCGTGGGTCGACCCCAAGGTCAACATAAAGATCCGCATTTCCTTCAACCGGGACGGCACGCTGGCGTCTCCACCGCGCTTGCTCGTGCGGGCCCCGTCAGCAGAACAACAGGCGTTGATGGACAGCGCCGTCGACGCTTTGGGAAAATGTCAGCCCTTCACCATGCTACCGGCAGAAAAATACAAACAGTGGAAGACGATGGAGCTCTATGTCACCCGACTGTTGGCGCACGGGTGAGGCGAGGCGAGGTAGGGTCCCGGCGATCCTTCGGCAGGCGCTTCTCGATCAGGGCCCGCACGTCGGCGAGCGGTTTCAAGGTTGACTTTATGCCATGCGACGAATGCAGATGCTGCGAATTTTCTGTATGATCTCGCCATGATCGTGCCGCCACTGAACCAAACTCTTTGGATGCTGCTCGTCGCTTCGCTTACTGCTCTTGCGGGCTGGGGCGGTCTACACCTGCTGGGGTCTACTGATCGGAAACCCGACCCGAAATCGGTCTCGAAGACGCGATCGGATGTTCCCTCACGCTCACGTCCAAGGTCCGACTCCTAATTCCTATTGCAGATCGCGTCGTCGCAATGTTCTGTGCTCGGCGCGCCCCGTCAATTCGATCGAAGACTCAAGGCGCTTTTGGCGTGGCGTGGCGAGGGGAGGGTTCGGCCGCTTCAGGCGGCCGCTACGTCAGCGGCATCGTGTTCGCTGCGGTCGCAAAAGGCGGCGACAACGATCGGATTGACGCCGACGATGTTGAGCGCCGCCTGCATCGTATCGCGGTCGGCGGCATTGCCGATGAGCCGTTGTCCGACGATCGGGTCAGGCAGCGCCACCAGCGTCGCGGTGCTGTCGATGCGGCGGACGGCCTCCCGCAGGTCCTGGATCGGAAAGCGATAACCGCCAATGCCGATAATTCCGGATGGCGTTCCGGTGACGACGATCGCCTTGCCGGCGGAATCGATGCGGCAGGGATAGCCGCTGTCGACAAAGCCCATCGGCCCGATCCTGAAGTAGGGCAGACCGGAGCCTTCAATTCCGGGCGGGAAAGCATGGTGTGGTACCATCGGCCCGCGCAAGGCGAGGGTGCCGGCCTCGGTTCGCGCCAATTCGGCGACGACAACCCCATCCGCGCTTCCTCGCGGCGCCATCACCTGACCGTAGGGAATTTGGTTTGGCTTGCCGCCGGCGCCGCGGCGCGCGGGAGCCAGAGCGGTTTCGCCGAAGATGGGAACGTCAACAAGCGCGATGTCCGGCTCAAGCCACGCCGGACTGGCCGCGAGCAGCTCCGGCGATCGCCACGCTGCAATGATGGAGGATGGCCCTTCGATGGCGAACGCGTTGGTCGCAGCGAGAGGGAAAACCGCCGGCCCGGGGAGAATAAGCGCGTCACATCGTTTCTCACGCCCCTGAGCGCCCAAAATCGCCGCGTCGAACGGGTGGTGCAGCACGAGCGTGCCGCCGCACAGGAGCCACGGCAAAAGTGTGAGGCACGTGCCGGCAAATGAAGACGGCATGACGGCCGAGAGAATAGTCGCATCTTGAGCAAGACGGCTTTCGAGCAGCACCGCGAGACCGCCGGCAAGCAGTTCGGCGTGATTGCGCGCGACCGGCACCAGGCCGCCTTCGGTTATGTCGAACGTGATGGCGGCAACGTGCGCGCTGGCATCGCCTTGACGCTCGCCGTCTTCCGGCGTGATCGGGTCGAGCTTTTCCGCAGTGAACAAATCGTCGAACGAAACGACTCCGTCGGGAAGATTGTTGCCAAATCCGCACACGTAACGGATGGAAAAGACGTCCGCGGCGACCGCCGTGGCGTGTTGACCATAGTTGAATGCCCCGACGCGGCTGCAGGTGATCAGCGCTTTGGCGCCGATGCGGGCAAGCGCGGTGACGGCATCGGTGCGGCGGCTCAACAAAGGCAGTGAAGCCGCGATCATTCCCGCCCGCAGCACGCCGAGCGTGACGAGGACATTCTCGACGATGTTGGGCAATTGGATGCCGACGATGGCGTCGGTCGGCAACCCCATGAGGCGCAGCCGGCCGGCGATGGCCGTGACCATGCGATCGGCCTCGGCGTAGGTGAGGCGGCGCGGCGCGTCGTCGGTAAAGGTCTCGCGGTTCGTCGCATCCGCGAGCGCGAGCGCGTCGGGGCGCCGCTGGGCGTGGCGGCGGAACACCTCCTCGATGGTGACCGGGTTCGGGCTGTGCGCCGACCGGATGGCTGCGGTCGCCGGATCGCCGAGGATCATTGCAGCGTCCGTTTGGGTTGATACCACCAGGTCTCGGGGAGGTAGCCGTAAAGCGAGGTGCGTTCCGGGTGCGCGATGAACGACCAGCGGGCCACCCATTGCTCGGGAAGGTAAAACAGCGGCACGACGTAGCAGCCGGAGATCAGCACACGATCGAGCGCACGGACGGCGGCTACGAAGTCGGAGCGTTCGCGCGCTCGCAGCATGGCCGCGATCATGGCATCGATGGCGCTGCTGCGGACACCCATGTAATTCCGCGAGCCCTGCTCATCGGCCGCGGCGGACCCCCAGTAGATGCTTTGCTCGTTGCCGGGCGAGAGCGATTGCTCCCAGCGATACTCGATCATGTCGAAATCGAACGACAACCGCCGCTGATCGTACTGCACGGCATCGACGAGACGCACGCGAGCGTCGATGCCGGCACGCGCGAGGTTGCTGGAAAAGGCAAGCGCAAGCCGCTCATCGTCGCGGTTCGTCACCATGATCTCAAACGTAAACGGCTGCCCGCTGGTTCGCTCGCGCAATGTCGTTCCCTTGAGCTCAAAACCCGCGGCGCCGAGCAATGCCAGCGCCTGACGCAGGCTTTTGCGGTCGCGGCCCGAAGCGTCCGTGGCCGGCGGCGACCAGGTGCCATCGAGCACGTCGGCACGCACCGCGTCGGCGAAGGGTGCAAGCAGCGCCCGCTCGGTCGCGTCGGCTGGACGCCGGAAGGCGGAAAGTTCGGAATCGTCGAAGAAACTCGCGCTCCTGCGATAAAGGTCGAAGAAAAAGTTGTGGTTGATCCATTCCGCGTCGATCAGCAGCGAGATCGCCTGGCGCACGCGGATGTCGGAGAAAATCCGCCGCCGGGTATTGAAGACAAAATTTGAGGCGATCTTGGGAAGACCGTTCGTAAACGCATCCTTGATGATGCGTCCGTCGCGGACGGCCGGAATGTCGTAGCCGGTCTGCCAGCGGCTGGGATCCTGCTCGGCGCGGACGTTGAACAGTCCGGTCTTGAACGCTTCGAAATAGGCGTTGGCGTCGCGATAATAATCGAAGCGCAACTCCTCGAAATTCCACAAGCCGCGATTGATCGGCAGGTCGCGGCCCCAGTAGTTGGGATCGCGCTTAAGCGTGACGCTTTTGCCCGGGTCAACCTCGGCGACGACATAGGGGCCGCTGCCGACCGGTTTGACGAACGTCGTGTCTTCGAAAGTAGCGACATCGATCGCATGTTTGGGCAGCACCGGCATCAGGCCCAGGATGAGCGGCAATTCGCGGTCGTGGCTGCCGCCGAGATCGAAACGCACGGTGCGTGCGTCGATCGCTTCGGCGGCGGCAACTTTGGAATAATAGGCGCGGTGGTTGGGCCGGCCGTGGTCGCGCAGGAGTTGCCAGGAAAACACGACGTCGGCCGCCGTCACCGGCGCCCCGTCGGAAAAGCGTGCCGCCGGATTCAGCGAGAACGTGACGTAACTGCGGGCGTCGTCGGTTTCGATCGTGCGCGCGAGCAAGCCGTAAAGCGTGAACGGTTCATCGTAGCCGCGCGCCATCAGGCTTTCGACCACATAGCCCCGGGTCCCTTGCACGGCGAGACCTTTGACGATGAACGGGTTGAGGCTGTCGAATGTCCCGAGCACGCCCTGCACCAGCCGGCCCCCCTTTGGGGCGTCGGGATTGGCGTACGGGGCTGCGGCAAAATCGCTCGCCATCGCCGGGCTGCCGAGCATCGCGATGGCGTGCGCAGCTTCGGCCGCCGCTGGGGTCACGCAGCCGAAGGCCACAAGCGCGCCGAACAAAGCGCTGCGCACGGCCAAGGCGGCCTGGGCGGTACGGGGTTCGTAAGAGGCGTAAGCGTTTGGCATTTTGGGACGGCGCGAGCACGACTCGATTCGGGCATTATGGAACGGCTTGGGAATGTAACAGAATGCGGGCAGGCGCTTTATCTCCCGGCGAAAGTGGGCTATCGGGGTTCCTTGCCGGCAAGCGGCGTCACGCTGTTGCCGCATTCTGCGTCGAATGACCGTTCAGGGGGCCCCGTGCAGCGCGGCGCGCCGGTGAATGCCACGAACACTGATGTGCAAATCGATCACCGTCGATTTGTGGCGGCAGCACTAAAGAGGGATTGCATCTCATGACCTTTCGCACCGCGTCGGCCCCGCCGAGGCCGGCGAGCCGGACGTTCGCTGCTATCCACGCAACGCTTGCGTTGACGTTGGCTATCGCGCTTTCGGGTGGTCCGGCACTTGCCCAGCAGGACACCGCTCCTGCCGCGCCGGCGGAGACCAAGCCCAAGCCCAAGCCCAGGAAGCCAAGGACCCCTAAACCGGTCGCCGCCGAGCATACCGCTCCACCGGCACAACAGCAGGCGCAGCCTGCCGCGCCAGCGGCTCCAGCGGCTCCAGCGCCGACGGCCCAGGCCGGCGGCGAGCCGGCGCAGGGCGGTCAACAGCAAATGCAGTTGATTTTCTCGCCATGGACCAAGTTCTGCCTCAAGGGAGCGCCCGGCCAGCCCGCGGACCCAAACGCCAAGGAAGTCTGTTTCACCGGCAAAGACGCCCGCGTCGAGTCCGGACAGCCGGTCGCGGCCGCGGTCATCATCGAACCCCAGGGCGTGGACAAGAAGCTCCTGCGCGTCACCCTGCCGCTCGGGATGCAGCTTGCGCACGGCACGCGCGTCATCGTCGATCAGAACCAGCCGATGACTGCACCTTATGTGATCTGTTTCAACAACGGCTGCATGGCGGATTATGAGGCCAATGCGGAGCTGATCGCGAAGATGAAGAAGGGGCAGGGAATGGTCATCCAGGCCATCAACGCCACCGGACAGCCCATCAGCCTGGCAATGCCGCTCACCGACTTCGCCAAGGCCTATGACGGGCCGCCGACCGACCCAAAGGTGTTCGAAGAACAGCAGAAGAAGCTTCAGGAAGAATTGCAGCATCGCGCCGACGAAGCGCGCAAGAAGCTGGAGAGCCAGCAAGGCACGCCTACGTCATCGGCTGCGCCGCCGCCAAGCGGGAAGTAAGAGCCGCTGCCCGCATGCTGGGGCGCCGTTGCGTCCCGGCGGTGCCTGTCTCTAATTTGGGGATGGGCTCGCGCGACGAGGCATACTTGCCGCCACACGGTGCGTCGATCACTTAATTCAATGGCGCATTGCGGAGCGGGGCCGGTAACCACCATTACCGTCCTGCACGAAGACTTCCGCGACCTGCGGATGTCGCACCGGTTCACCGCTGTCGTCGGGCAATAAATTTTGCTCGGAGACGTAGGCGATGTATTCGGTCTCTTCGTTCTCAGCAAACAAATGATAATATGGTTGATCCTTGTGCGGGCGAACGTCCGCGGGGATCGACTCGTACCACTCCTCGGTATTGCTGAAGGTCGGATCGATATCGAAGACAACACCGCGGAACGGAAACAGGCGGTGCCGCACGACTTGGCCGATCTGATATTTGGCGTTGCGAATTTTGTTCATGGCCGTGGTCATTGGGCGACTCGCTCCGCGATACAAACATCACCGTTACCATGCAAGGGCACGATTGTGGCGCGCCGCTGACGATAATCTGAACGTTGGTTCATGGCGCGATTCATCACCCGATTTCTTGGCATGCTTCGTTACCCGTTTGAAAGCCGGTACTGGGCCGCCATTTCCGGATCCTTGGCGGCAACGAGATGGGCAAGGTCGACCAGGACCTTGGCCTGCTTCCAAGTGGCGTCGTCCTGCATTTTGCCGTCGATCATGACCGCGCCGGTGCCGTCGGGCATGGCGGCAACGATCTTCTGCGCGAAGGCGACTTCGCCCGGATCGGGTGAAAACACCCGCTTGGCGATCGGAATCTGGTTCGGGTGCAACGTCCAGGCGCCCGCGCAGCCCATAAGGAAGCTGTTGCGGAACTGGACTTCACAGGCGGCAGTATCGGCAATATCGCCGAACGGGCCATAGAACGGCTTGATGCCGGCGGCCGCGCAGGCATCGACCATCTTTGCGGTCGTGTAGTGCCAGAGGTCCTGTTGATAGACAGGTCGCGGGGCATCGGCGCTCGCGCCGGGAACGGGGTCGGCCAGCACCTTGTATTCCGGATGCCCACCGCCGACGCGCGTGGTTTTCATCGCGCGCGAAGCGGCCAAGTCCGCCGGACCGAGGCTGATGCCGTGCATGCGTGGCGAAGCTGTTGCAATCGCTGCGACGTTGTCGACGCCCTCGGCGGTTTCCAGAATGGCATGAATGAGGATCGGCTTTTGCACCGCGTGCCTGGCTTCAAGCTGGGCGAGAAGCTGGTCGAGATAGTGGATGTCCCACGGACCTTCGACCTTCGGCAGCATGATGACATCGAGCTTTGGCCCGACGGCGGCGACGATATCGCAGATATCGTCAAGTACCCATGGCGAGTTAAGTGCGTTGACGCGCGTCCATAATCCGGTAGCGCCGAAGTCGCTTGCTTTCGCCATGGCGATGAAGCCGGCGCGCGCCGCTTCCTTGGCGTCGGCGGGAATGGCGTCTTCGAGATTGCCGAGGACGACGTCGACCTGATGGATCAGTTCCGGCACCCGCGCCCGCATCTTCTCGATGTGCGGCGGCACGAAATGAATCATGCGCTCAAGCCGTACCGGCAGGTCACGCAGCGGCGCGGGCGCACCGATCGCCAGCGGCTTGAAAAAGTTGCGCGGCAGTTTCATGCGGCAATCCTGAACGAACCCGGCCCATTACGCCGGTGTTAATTTTCCAACCGCTAACGGTAGGATGAACGGCAGGACCCAGCCAAGCCGTTTTTCACGGCATCGTTGCCCAGGAAATGGCGGTCACCTAGACCATTTCACCGCGCATGAGGCGGGGCTGCGAGGCGGCCGGAGCTACACCTTCGCGCATCAAGGCCCAGCGCAGCGGTCCAATGCGGTCGACGAGAAAAAGCGAGAGCCCGCGAGCGCCTTGGATCGGGAGGAAATCAGCGAGCAGGCTGCGATTGAGGAGATCGATGCCGATTCTCCTGCTGGTCACGTCGGCGCGGCGCTGCATTTCGTAGCGCGCCAGCACGTCGGGCGAGCCGACGTCGGTGCCTTCCCGGCGCGCATCGGCGACAATCTCGGCGAGTGTCGCCGCGTCGCGCAGGCCGAGATTAAGTCCCTGCGCACCGATCGGAGGCACGACGTGTGCCGCCTCGCCGACCAGCGCAATGCGGTCGCGAGCGAAGCTGTGCGCGGTCTCCACCGCAAGCGGAAACAGGCCGCAGCCCGGTTCGACCTGCATCGGCCCCAAGATCGAGTGAGCTCGCCGTTCGAGCGCCACGGCAAGCTCGTTGTCTTCGGTTGCAAACAATTCAGCAGCGCGCGCCGGGTCGAGCACGCAAACGAGACTGGAGCGCCGCCCCGGCAACGGGACGAGAGTGAACGGTCCGCTTTCGGTGTGGAATTCCGTTGAGGTGTTGTCGTGTGACCGCGTGTGAGCGAGGTTGAGCGTCAACGCCGTCTGCGGATAGGTCCGACGCGTGGTGGCGATGCCCGCCGCAGCGCGGCAGAGCGAATGCTGGCCGTCGGCGCCGACGGCGAGCCTTACGCGCACCGCGCCACCGGCGTGCTCAATACTGACACCGGCGAGGTCGCCGGCGACGGAGCGAGCCGGAGCGGCGACGTGCGAGATATTCAGTTCCGCCGCGCGCTGATACAGCGCCGCAATGAGGTGACGGTTCTCGATGTTGTAACCAAAGGCGTCGAGGCCGATCTCGGCGGCCGAGAACGCGACCTCAGGCGCTCGCAGCAGCCGCCGCGTATCGTCGACGATGCGAATGCAAACGAGCGGCGCCGCGTGTGGCATGCATGCTTCCCATGCCCCGAGTGTCGCAAGCGCAGTCACCGAACCGGCCAGCAGTGCGGTCGTGCGATGGTCGTTTTCGGGCAAAGGTGCGATGAGAATTGTCTCGACGCCAGCCAGGGTGAGCGCGATGGCGCTGACGAGGCCGGCCGGGCCGCCGCCGATAACCGCCGCCTCGGCGGTCGCAATGTCTTTGGCAGCGCTCACAAACGCACCGGGCGATCACCACGAGAAACGATAATTGAGGCCGCCACGGATGAGGTTGTCGGTGAGAACGGCCGAGGCCCCGGTGGCGCTGCCGCAATTCCCGAAGGTGGTGCAGGAAGCCGTGCCGAGGTTGACAAAGAGATACTCGGCTTTGGCACTCCAATTGCCGGCAAAGGCATACTCCAGTCCGGCGCCGGCCGCCCAGCCAACACGCGTTGTGGAATTGAAAGTTGCCGGTGGATTGAGCCCGGTTTGGATGTTGCCGAACGCCGCCCCTCCCGTCACGTAGATGAGAGTGCGTTCCGCCGCATAGCCGACGCGGGCGCGCGCAGTGCCGAGGAAGGAGTTCTTGGTCTCGCACGCTGCTATGGCTCCTGCCGCGTTTACGGCACACCCGCCAGTGCTGCCGTTGAGGGACGACCAGTCCGCGTCGCCTTCCAGGCCGAACAGAACTTCACTGACCGGGTAGTTGAAGCCAACCGTGCCGCCGAGAAGAAAACCGTTGGTGTCAAAGATACTGGACGGCGCACCACCAAGGGTCCACTGGCTGCTGCCCAGGCCGTAGCCGCCATTGATTCCGACATACGCACCGCCCCAACGCGCATAGGCGCCGGTGGCATAGTCGTTGGCCGGTAAACTTGGGGCCGCGGGCAGCGGAAGGTCAGCGGCGCGAGCCTGCCCGACGCCGAGCAGGGACAAGAAGACTAACGCCACGCCCAACGACTTCACTGGATACCCCGATTTCCGCACCCTCGGCTCTTTAAGCTATCCGATGGATTGTTGAAATTCTATGTCGGGCGATATCGTGGCGGTTTGACGGCCGCGAGGCTGCGAAGGGAAGGGACGTCCAGCTCTATGGACTTAAAATCAACGGACGCAGCTCCGCCATTTCGTCTCGCGGCCGCCTTCGGCGTTCACGTCTTCACGGCCTGCGGGGCAGCCTGCGCGCTGGTAGCGCTGATCGCCGCCTCTGGCGCCGAGTGGACGCGGTTGTTTTTGTGGCTCGGGCTCGCCCTCATCGTCGATGGCGTCGACGGCACCTTTGCGCGGCGTTTGCGTGTGGCCGAGGTGTTGCCGCGGTGGTCGGGCGACCTGCTCGATTTCGTGGTCGATTTCACGACCTACGTGTTCGTGCCAGCCTACGCCATGGCGACCGGCGGCCTGTTGCCGAGATCGGTAGCGCTGGCGCTCGGTCTCATCGTGACGGTGACGGGCGCGCTCTATTTCGCGGACCGCCGCATGAAGACGTCCGATAGTTATTTTAGGGGCTTCCCGGCGTTGTGGAATGTCGTTGCGTTTTATCTGTTCTTGCTCAAGCCGGCGCCGTGGCTTGGCGCATTCGTGATCGTCGTGCTCGCAGCCGCGACATTCGCCCCGATCCATTTCGTGCATCCCGTTCGCGTACCGCGATGGCGTCACCTTAATCTCGCAGCATTGGTGCTATGGGCAGTGCTGGCGATCTGGGCCTTGGCGAGAAACCTCGACCCACCGGTCTGGGTCGCGTCGGCCCTTGCGGCGGTCGCCGTTTATTTCGTGATCGTCGGCTTGTTGCGTGCTGCCGACTGATCCCTTGCGCCGTCGAGGCGAGGACCTATGATCGCGCACCCGCGAGAGGAATTTCGGCAGGAGTGAAAAATGGTTGCTGTGGTGCGCGTGCACAAAGTGGGCGGTCCCGAGGTTTTGACCTACGAGGATATCGCCGTTCCCGCTACCGGGCCGGGCCAGGTCCGGGTGAAGCAGCACGCCATCGGCGTCAATTTCGTCGACACCTATTTCCGCTCGGGCCATTATCCCGCTCCTGGAGGCTTGCCCTTCGTTGCCGGCAATGAAGCAGCCGGTGAAATTATCGAAGTTGGCTCCGGCGTCAGCGAATTCAAGCGTGGCGACCGCGTCGCCTATGTGCAGGGGCCGGGCTGCTACGCGGCAGAACGCCTGGTGCCGGCCGATCGCGTGGTGAAGCTGCCGGACAACATCAGTTACGAGCAGGCCGCCGGTATGATGCTCAAGGGCATGACGGTAGAATATCTCGTTCGCCGGACCTTCAAGGTGGAGAAGGGCACGACGGTATTGATGCACGCGGCTGCCGGTGGCGTCGGTCTCATCCTGTGCCAGTGGGCAAATCACCTCGGCGCCAATGTCATCGGCACGGTAGGATCGAAGGACAAGGCCGCGCTCGCACATGCGAACGGTTGTCACCACACGATTCTTTATCGCGACGAAGATTTCGTCGCCCGCGTGAAGGAAATCACGGGCGGCAAGCTTTGCGATGTGGTTTATGACGGCATCGGCAAGGCGACCTTTCCCGCGTCGCTGGACTGCATCCGTCCGCTCGGCATGTTCGTAAGTTTCGGCAGCGCGTCGGGTCCGATCGAGGCTTTCAACCTCAATCTGCTGCAGTTCAAGGGTTCGCTGTTCGCCACCCGGCCGACGCTCAACACCTACGGTGCCAAGAGGGAAGATTTGCTCTCCATGGCCCATGAGTTGTTCAAGATCGTCGGCAGTGGCGCAGTCAAAATCCCGGTCAACCAAACCTACGCACTGCGCGATGCGGCAAAAGCGCATCGCGATCTGGAAAGCCGCGCCACGACCGGCTCTTCCATCCTGATCCCGTGAGATTTAGCAGCGCCCGATGAGGATTTGGGGCTATTGGGCAACGCTCGGCTGGGCGTTCCTCGCCTTCATGGCCGGTCAATTCGGCGCGCTCGCCATTATTTTGTTGCTGCATGTCGGGAACATAAATGCGGTCCTCGCTTCCCCGTTCGACGGCAGCATGGTCACGCTTTTCATCCTGATCTCCAATCCCATCACGATTGCCGTGATAGCGCTCGCCGTATGGATCGCGCGGGCGCGGCAAGCCGAGTACCTGGCCCTGAAATTGCCGGCAGCAGGCGACGTCTGGGTCGGGCTGATCTACCTGATCGGATTGATCGCGATCAGCGACGTACTGCTTTATCTGGGTGGATATCAGCTGGTTACGCCGTTTCAGGCCCAAGCCTACACGACCGCCGCCGCCGAGGGTTGGTTGCCGGCGCTTTTGCTTGGCGCCGTCATTGTCGCGCCCGCGGGCGAGGAGATCTTGTTTCGCGGATTTTTGTTCCGCGGGTGGGTGCGGTCGAATCGCACTGTATGGCCTGCGATCGTGGTGATCTCGATTTTATGGGCGGCGTTGCATGTCCAGTACGACTGGACCGGAATTTTGCAGATTTTCGTCGTCGGATTGTTCGTCGGCTGGATGCGCTGGCGCAGCGGTTCGACGCTGCTGACATTCTTGCTGCACGCGCTGTTCAATCTGGAAGCTTCGGTGGAAACCGCGCTGCAGATCCGCTTTTTCTCGTAGCCTGAGCCTAACCGGGCGGCCGGCGCGGCAAGCCGATCACCGGCGCTGTGAAACGCTCAAGGGACGACACAACGTCACCAAGCGGAACTTTGCTGCCCGGGGTTTCGCTGACGATCGTTGCGAGGACGTTCATGTCGCGCCGCAACAGCGAGTCGAGGGCGGTTAGCGTGTGGCTGATTGTGCCCCGGTAAGAGCCGGTAACCAGAATCAGCGGCAAGCGCAGCGCCATCATCACATCGAGGATGGTACGTTGCTCATCGAGCGGCACCATGATTCCCCCGACCCCTTCGATCAGCAGCACGTCGCGCCGAGCGTCGATGGCAGCTTTGCAATAGTCGGTGACGGCATCAACGTCGATGCTGCGGCCTTCCAGCCGCGCTGCCAGATCGGGGGAAAGCGCCGCACGAAAGCGCCATGGTGAGGTGCGCTCGATCGATTCCGGCGAAAACGGCAGGCCGAGCGCCGCGATCAGCGTTCCGGGATCGCTCGCCGCCGCCTGCGCCGAGTCGTATCCGCTGACGATCGGCATGATGGCCTCGACCGAGCGGCCGTTTTGCCGCAAATGCCCGATGAGCGAGGCGACGACGAAGGTCTTTCCTACGTCGGGTCCGGTGGCGGTGATGAAAATCGCTGTCACGATTCAGCGCCTCGCGCGTCATGAAAGCGCTGAATGTTGATCAATACCAGCGAAAACAAGCAATCGATCGCCGAAAACGGTCCGGATATCAATAGCCTACCACGGTGCCATGGAGGTCATAAGCGTCGGCATGCTCGATTTTCACCGTCGCGATCTCACCGACGCGCAGCGGCCGGCGGCTTCGGACGAAAACGGAGCCATCGATCTCCGGCGCATCACCCTTGCTCCGGCCCCTGGCCGTGCCTGGACTTGATCCGGCTGGGTTGATGTTGTCGATGATCACGCGTTCGCGGCCGCCGACCTTGCGTTTCAGACGCTTTGCCGAAATCTCCTGCTGCAACTGCATCAGCCGTTTCCAGCGCTCCTCTTTGACGGCTTCGGGAATAGCGGCGGCGAGATCGTTCGCTGCGGCGCCGGCGACGGGCTCGTAGCGGAAACAACCGACCCGATCGAGTTCGGCCTCGCGGAGCCAATCGAGCAATCGCGAAAAATCATCCTCGGTCTCACCAGGAAAACCAACGATAAAGGTCGACCGGATGGTGAGGGCGGGACAGATGGTGCGCCATCGTGCGATGCGGGAAAGCGTTTCTTCCTGCGCCGCCGGACGCTTCATCCGTTTGAGCACGGCAGGACTGGCGTGTTGGAAAGGTATGTCGAGATAGGGCAGCACCTTGCCGTCCGCCATCAGCGGAATAACGTCATCGACGTGCGGATAGGGGTAGACATAGTGCAGCCGCACCCAAACACCGAATTCGCCGAGGGCGCGGGCAAGATCAACGAATTTGGCCCGCACATTCTCGCCCTTCCACTTGGTTGCGGCGTATTTTACGTCGACGCCGTATGCCGACGTATCCTGCGATATGACCAGAAGCTCCTTGACCCCGGCTTCGACCAGCCGCTCGGCCTCGCGCAGCACGTCGGCGGCAGGCCGGGAGACCAGATCGCCGCGCAATCGTGGGATGATGCAGAACGTGCAACGATTGTTACAACCCTCTGAAATCTTGAGATAAGCGTAGTGGCGCGGCGTCAGCTTGATGCCCTGCGGCGGGATCAGATCGCTATAGGGATCGTGCTGCGGCGGGACGGCCTGTGGACGGCCTCGATCACGCTCTCGTATTGCTGCGGTCCGGTCACCGCGAGCACGTTCGGATGCGCAGCCGTGATCTTTTCCGGTTCCGCGCCCATGCAGCCGGTGACGACGACTTTGCCGTTTTCGGCAAGCGCGGCGCCGATCGCGGCCAACGATTCCGCCTGGGCGCTGTCGAGAAAGCCGCAGGTGTTGACGATGGCGACGTCGGCATCGGCGTGTTCGCGGGCTAGCTCGTAGCCTTCCGCACGCAGACGCGTGATGATGCGCTCTGAGTCAACCAGAGCCTTCGGGCACCCGAGCGAGGTGAACGATATGCGGGGAGCACGTTTCATCGGTGGCATGGCGTTAGGCGACGCGGCGGTAAGCGTCAATCGTCCTTAAGCTCGATGCGCCAAGGTGATCGCATGGAACTTCCCGATCCGCCGTTCCTTCTTGTTACCGACCGTCGGCAGTCGCGGCGATCGCT
>CAVZSB010000016.1:0-71892 GCA_963777635.1 uncultured Alphaproteobacteria bacterium | reverse complement strand
GCTCGTAGGGCGGGTCAGCCGGAGGCGTAACCCGCCGCATTTGGCCCCTGCAGAGTTCGAAACGTTATTTATTCCACGACTTAGACTTGATCAAAATCCAAAAGATCATCAAGTGTGAAACAATTACCAATGGAGCGTAAAACGTATAGACATACCAAAGGGTAGCTAGGTCGAAGCTCGGAACGTTCAGCTGCAAGACGCCACGTACTCCGTTTAGCAGGTCCACGAATCCCCATATGTTAGTCACCCACACCAGAGGAACAGCACCGCGCCAGTTGCCCCGCAGAGCAAAGATGGAAGCGAGGGCCAGCGCCGCTTCTAAGAGATCGCCGTAAGCAGCACTGGAAAGGAACTCTCTGGGCAGTTTCGGATCGACCATACCCGTAACCAATAAAGTCATTCCCACATAGCGGGGCACATGCACCCAGAGCAGCGGAATTAGAGCGGAATTACGAGACAGTTTGGTTAGTAACGGCCAAACGTACCACACCGCGACGATGGCGAAGACGCAAACACTAATAAGAAGCTGCATCCAGAATATTGTGACGTTATTCATCGCGGTCATCGCTCCCATTGATCTACTTGCCGCACATCCGCAGCGATCCTGAATCCAGAGCGAATCACATCTGGACATTCCTTCCGCTGACATCCGACGGAGGTGCGCCCGCAGCTTTCCAAACCAAAGTCAGTTGACTAACTTGTACCGACGCGCGCGATAAGAGGGCAAGCGCGTAGAGCGGGTTAGCCGGAGGCGTAACCCACCGCTGTTCGGATACGGCGGATTACGCTTCGCTAATCCGCCCTACGCGCTGATTTTATTAGTTGGCGCGCCGCACACAAACTGCGCGCCGGACCGGATAAACGTGCGAACCCCCATGTAATTGACGTAGCAACGTGATTGTCGGCAATCTCGAAGCTCAAGCGAGCTGGAGGACGGTGACGTCCTTCAGCTAATTCTTCACCCGTCCCTCACTTTAGCCGCGAGGGCGCCAAGCCACTTCTACCAATATTGGTCCGGGAGCTTGGCAATGGAATGTCAGCGCTCCGCCCAGATCACCTAATGGCCGGACAATCGGCACGCCAGCCGCAAGGATGCGGCCGTGAGTTTCGAAAAGCTCGTCTTGATCATCCAGATTGAAACCGATGTGAAACCCCGTTGGGTATATCGGCCGCTCCCCTTGCAGCACGGCGCTGAGTGTGAGCGCGAGACCATCCTCATCGAGGAGGACGGTGAGCCCATCATCCCTGCTGAATATGCACCGGAACCGGAAATGCTTCTCGAAGAATGCGCGTGCACCCGCGATGTCTGTCACGGGCAGATCGATGTGGTTGAGTTTCATGCTAGTCTCCTACAAGCTTTGATGTGTTGCTTGTTGGAGGCGACGTCGCGAGGAAGTCTCACTGCACATGCCCCAACAAGCCCGTCGGTTGTCCGACACGCTTGTCGTGGGTCCCCGAGCATGGGGTGCAGAGATCTTGCCCGCGTGGTCCTGCGAGAAGAGCCGGCCTTACCGTACCGGCTTGCTCTTTTTCGACGGTCAGATGTTAGCCAGCCGTCGCAGTGCCGTCAAACCGCGAGCCCGATGCAGCTCTTGCGACACCGGCCGTATGTGGCAACTGCAAGCAAGCCATCATGTTGATGGCGAACTGGCGCGCCCGAAGGGATTCGAACCCCTGACCTCTGCCTTCGGAGGGCAATATCCTAGGTTTGCAGCTGTTTGCTAGGGAGCTTCAGTGATTGCGGATGTGCCGGCTATTCGCGGTCTTTTTTCGTTGCCGACCTTTGCCTTTGTTTGCTAGGATTTGCGCACGTCAGTTGGCTATGTGCTTGCTAGCTCCTGGTTAGCCAGCGGGCGGAGGGGCGAGCAGTGCGCAAGACCATTGGACTGCGAGAGGTTCGGGCGCTGAAGCCGGGCGAGAAGATTTGGGATACCAGGTGCCCGGCTTCCATGCCCGGCGCCAGACGGAGCGAGGCGTGTCCTACGTTCTGTTCTATCGCACGGCGGAAGGCCGCCACGCTGGCACACGATCGGCCGACACGGTGCGCCCTGGACGCCCGACACAGCGCGCGGGGAAGCTCAACGGCTCTTGGTGACGTTGCGAGCAGTGCCGATCCCGCCGCCGACAAACGCGCCAAGCGCAACGCGGCAACAGTGGCGCGAGTTTGCGACCTCTACTTTGCCGATGCCGAAGCCGGACGCCTCTTGACGCGACGGCGGGCAGCCAAAGAAGGCCAGCACGCTTGGCCACTGACCGCGGCCGCATCGAGCGCCATATCAAGCCGCTGCTTGGCTCGCCGTACGGTCGCTTCGCGTCACGCGGGAAGATATTGACGCGTTCATGCACGATGTTGCTGCCGGCAAAACTGCCGGCAAGACCAAGACGGCGAAGAACGCGCGGCCTGGCGAACGTGCGCGGCGGCAAGGGCACGGCAAGCCGCACCGTCGGATTGCTCGGCGCGATCTTTGCCTATGCGATCCGCCATCGCATGCGCTCGGACAATCCCGTGCATGGCGTGATGCGTTTTGCAGATGGCAAGCGCGAACGGCGCCTGAGCGATGAGGAATACAAGGCGCTCGGCAAGGCGCTGCGAAAGGCAGAGGCTGCAAGTATGTGGCCCGCGGCGATAGCCGTTACTCGGTTCCTTGCTCTTACCGGCTGGCGCAGCGGCGAGGCGCTGGGGCTGCGCTGGGATGAAATTGATCTTGCGCGCCGCACTGCGACGCTTGGCGACACCAAAACGGGCCGAGCGTGCGCCCGCTCTCGCATGCCGCATGCGACGTGCTGCGCGGCCTCACGCGATCGGGGATTGGCATTTTCCCGCAACGCGCGGCGACGGCCGCATGACAGGCTTTCCGAAACTGTGGGCGCGCATTGCGAAACTGGGCGAACTGCCGGCCGACGTGACGCCGCACACGCTCAGACACAGCTTTGCAAGCCTTGCGGGCGACCTTGGCTATTGCGAGCCGACCATTGCCGCATTGGTGGGCCACAAGGGACACTCGATCACGTCGCGATATGTCCACGCGGCCGACGCTGTGTTGCTCGCCGCCGCTGACGCGGTGGCGAACCGCACCGGCCAGTTGATGGGCGAGCGGAAGGCGGCCGCCGTTGTCGTCGGGTTGCGGCCGGCAGCAGCTTAATCTTCGAGCGACCAATGCCGGCGCTGTCACATCGATCGAGCATTTACGATCTGACTGCGCGCGACAGCGCCTCGATCGGATTGCCGCATGCCCCCTTACTAATAGAGGCTTTCAAGGCGATCCTGGATAAGGATGAGAAGCTGCCACCAACTTTTGACGAGAGCTCGTCAACCAAAATCGTGCTCGCTCAATCGGGAGTGTCATGGCGCGCTGCGATCCACGGGGCAATTTCTGCACTTGAGCGGAATCCGCACTTTTTCGTTGGCTGGTTCCGGTCAGTATTCGTAGATCAAACAGACTACCGTCGCTGGCGCGACGAAAAATCCAAACAACGCATCCCAACCCAAGCGCAACGGCCGCGGCGTCCAAGCTTCAAAGTGGTACTCGCTGGAATACAAGAGTACCTCGATCTTGAACAAGCTGAGGGCCGCAGCGGGTCGCAAAAGCGGGCATGGGGATTTGCAAAGGTTTCAATCCCGGGCGCGACCTACTCACAGACTATCGAGGCATTGCTTATAGCGGAGGGCCGAAGAAAGCCACGCGGGCGACCTCGCGCACAGTCCAAACAGACAACGGCATCGTGAAATTCCACAAAATCGTATTCGTGGATTTTTGGATTAATGCGTTGCATCGACGCGTGACAAATAGTGACCATCGCAAACGCCGGAACGCTCTGGCAAACTGAGAGGTAAGCGATGGTTCCCGAAAATCCCGATGCCCTCCTGACCCGAACGCAAACCGGCGAAGCTTTGCGCGCGGTAGGTTTTCCGGTCGCGGACAAATCGTTGGCAACAAGGGCCAGCCGCGGGGGAGGCCCCCCTTACCGTCATTTCGGCGCCCGCGTCTTGTATCGCTGGGGTGACGCACTGGGTTGGGCTCAGGCGCGGTTGAGTGAACCGATCAGCAGCACCAGCGAAACCGACGCGGCCGGCTTAGTGGCCAGCCCGCGCCGTTCGAGCTCCGATCGCAGTCAGGCATCGTCAACTGCGGAGCAAAAAAAGCCACGTCTACGAAGGAGCCTAGTAGCGCGCCCGCCGAAGCCGTGTACCCCCGACTAGACGGGGCGAACAGTGAACAGCGCCGTCGATCTTGATGCAATCAATCGCGCCGCGCTCGCAAACGCGAGGTTAATTGTCCAACGATTTCTGCCTGGAGGAAAATTTCGAAGCCTCGAATACATCGCCAAAAATCCACGCCGCAACGACAAAAACTCCGGCTCATTCAAAGTCAATTATCGAACGGGGCAATGGGCCGACTTTGCCACCAACGACAAGGGCGGCGACTTAATTTCTTGGGTTGCTTACGTCAAAGACATCAGCCCAGCCAATGCCGCGCGCGAACTATCCGACGTCCTCGGCTTCGACCCACTGCACCGCAACGGAGGAAACGGTGTGCAACCGGCAGTTCAGTCCATCGACGACAAGCCAAGGGGGCGCATCGCTGCCACTTATGATTATACCGACGCTACCGGCACGCTGTTGTACCAAGTGGTGCGATACGAGCCAAAAGAGTTTCGGCAACGACGGCCGGACGGCAATGGCGGCTTTATTTGGAGGCTCGACGAGCGCCGCGTCGTTTACCGCTGGCCCGAACTGCTGAAATATCCCGACGCAACCATCTTCATTTGCGAAGGCGAAAAAGACGCTGACCGTGTCGCATCGCTTGAACATTGCACCACTACAGTTGCCGCCGGGAAATGGACCGCTGAATGCGTCAAGGCGCTTGCCGGCCGCGACTGCCTCATCTTGCGAGACAATGATGACGCCGGACGTGAGAAGGCACTTGCGGCTGCGCGGGCATTGCACGGTACCGCGGCCAGCGTACGAATCGTTTTGCTGCCAAACCTGCCCGACAAAGGCGACGTGAGCGATTGGCTCGACGCCGACCCGCGTCGCGCCGAGAAATTGGTTGATGTTTGTTTCGACGTTCCGGAATGGGCACCATTTATAAGCACGGCGAGCGATCCAGGTGCCGGCAATTCGTGGAAATACCACCTCGGCGCTTCGCCGGCACATCCGAGGTGGCTCATCAAGGGCATGCTACCGGAAACGGGCGCGGCCCTGATGGCCGGACAGTGGGGCACCTACAAGACCACGTTGGCGTTGACGGCGTCGGTCTGCGTGATGGCCGATCTGCCGTTCGCTGGTCACTACCGCATCAAGCGGCGCGGTGCCGTGATCCTCTTCGCCCTCGAAGGCGAGGGCATGATCGATGCACGCCTGTCAGCGGTCGCGAACCACCTCGGGGTCTCCGGACCACTGCCGTTCGCATGGCGTGGCGATTGCCCGCACCTCACGGACGGCGACGCCATCGAGAAACTGTGCGCCATGATCGACGCTGCGGCGGCCGATCTGAAGTGCAAGTTCGGTTTGCCGGTGGTACTTATCTGGATCGACACAATGATCGCGGCGTCGGGCCACGAGAAGGGCGACGATAGCGACGCCGCCGCATCACAGAAGCTGATGAACACGCTCAAACAGGTGTCGCGGCACACCGGCGCGTTGGTGGTCGGCATTGATCATTTCGGCAAAGTGGTTGAAACAGGCACACGAGGCTCATCCGCTAAAGAGGGCGCAGCCGATACGGTGATCGCCCTGCTGGCAGACCGGGAAGTCAGCGGCGGCGTCAAGAACACACGCCTTGCCTTGCGTAAGCAACGTGATGGCATATCCGGCATTGAAATACCTTTTACGGCGCGGATCGTGGAGACAGGGGTAGACGACGACGCCGATCCCGTCACCGCCACAGTCATCGACTGGGAGGCGACGCAGCAAGCCCCGCGGGGCGACGCCGCTGGACGAAGTCCATGCAGCTGCTGCGGCGCATCCTGGGGACCACCCTTGTCGATTGTGGGCAAAACGTACGCCCGTTCCCAGATGGCCCTTCAGTGCGCGCTTGCGATGTGGAAGCGGCGCGCGCCGAATTTTACCGCCAGTACCCTGCGGATGGAACCGAAAAGCAAAAGGCGGACGCACGACGGCAAGCTTTCAATCGCTCAATTAATGCAGCCCAAGCGCGCGGCTTGGTTGCCAGCCGTGAGGTGGAAGGCGTCCAACTCATTTGGCTAGCCACGACGGAAGTAGCTAATGCCTAAATCATGGCTGACCAACGGACGCGAGGGCGTGACACGTGACACCCCCTTAGGGGTGTGTCACGTCACGTCACGCTGCCCCGCTACGCCAACCGTAACACATCGTGACAATGTCACGTCCTGTCACGCTGTCACGCATTGGCGCTCGTGGCATAGAGCAAAAAACAGCAGCCAAGTTTTTTCCGGTGTGTTGGCTCGTCAATGGTGCACCAACCCGCCGGGGTGCGGACGGGCTGTGCCGTAATTGATCACCTAGCACTGCTTTGGTTGCTCAACGGCGGCAGGGTGGTCGAGTTGTACCGCGATCGGGCAATCATTGTAACCGAACGCTGCGCTCCTCAATGCTACCGGCGCCGGCCGGTCGAAGTGGGTCGCGTGTGCTCGCTTGGGAGATTGCGCAATGACATACGACCGGGAACGCGCGGTGCAGCGAAATGCTCTATAATTTCAGCATGATCGATAGAAGCACTGCCAGTTTTGGAATTCATTCGCGCGGACACATCAACCACATCTCTCACCAGCCATGCCACCACGTTTCGATCCCGTAACGCGGGTCAAGTCTGAGAACTGCTGGATATTTTGGTGTGGGCTGCAGCCTTTGAAGAATTTCGATAGAGATCCGTTTGGGCCTCGTATTCTTGGTCGAGCTCTTTCTTGACCGCCGAGAGCTGACGACGCTCGAACTCGGTGACCTTGATCGATTTCCATCGTTCGGCGGCGCGGATGAGTGCGCCGAACATCAGCTTCAAGACGGCCCGCTCACCGAATGCGTTCGGGATGATCTTAAGACGCCGGCGCTCCTCGACAAACAGCCGCTCAAGTAAGTTGGTGGTCCGAATGGCCCGCCGGTGCGTCACCGGGAATCGCAGGTGCGCAATACAGGCTTCAAAGTCGTCCATGAAGCAGGCGACCGCGCTATCATGCGTGCGGCTATAGTCGGCGACGACGCCGGCGGCCAGATCGCGCGCGATCGCTCGGCTCGGCGCCTGATAGGCCGCCTGTACGCGAACCTTGAACTCCGGCCACACGTCTTCCGGCACTTTGACCACAAGATTGCGCATGCGATGAGCAAGACAGCGCTGTCGAGCAGTGCGCGGGAAGCAGACGTCTATCGCTTTGATGATGCCGGGGGCGCCGTCCGAAGTCACCAGCAGCGGGTCGTTGAGGCCACGCCGTTTCATGTCCTCGAAGAATGCGGTCACTGTCTCGGTATCTTCCTTCGATCCCGCCATCAGATGCAGCAGTACCCGGCGGCCCTCAATCGTAAAGCCCCAGGCCGCGAGAACTGGTTCGCGCTTGGCGCCGGGGCGCAACCGTTCGGCGATGCCGTCAACAAACAGATAGGTGATCTCGTACTCGCTCAAATCTCGCTGGGCGAAGGCTTGGTAGTCCTCCCACAGCCGTTCCCCAAGCTGCGACACCGCGGTCTTCGATAGAAGAAGCCGGCCGTTCTCGTCCTTGAAGGCATCCTCGATGTCGCGGACCGATAATCCACGCGCCAGCATCTCGATCGCCAGGTCCTCGAGTCCCTGGGTGTGGCCCTTGAGATGCTCACGAATGGCCGAGCGATACGGCGCATCCCGCCCAGCGATCTGCGGTGCCGAATATTCCATCGCGCCTTCCGCCGTCTTCAGCCGTCCCGTCCGATATCCATTCCGGTAGCCATAGCCCGGCTGCGCGCCGTGCTCGTAATAGTCGCGCCCGACCGCGTCGCCCGCTTCGCCCTCAAGCGCCTCCTCGACAATCAGCCGGGTCGCCAGCTTGACCAGTTCGTCCTTTGCCGATGCTGTGGAAAGGCGTCCTTCGATCAATGCCGTCAGCTCTTCACGCGTGCGCAGCGAAGCAGGTATTCTCGTTGCCATGGGGTGCTCCTTTGCCGGGCTCGCCAAAGCCCGTTTGCTGATTCTCATCCGCAAAGGATGCACCCCGCCAATTTTCCAGCAACTTTAGGACTTCACCCGTAACGTGACCACGCTTCGAGCGTCAGCTTCCCGGTGGCAAGCTTGATCTTGTGTTTAAAGTGGCCTTCGGTGGTGACGCCGTGGCCGCGAGATGCCTCAAGGTTAGCCGATACAGCGTGTGGCGTTGGCGACATGATCGTTCGCCTCTGCCGAAATGGTTGGCGGATGTGTTGCCCAATCTCGTACAGGCTAAGGTGGCCGAAGCGCACCAAGCGCGGGAAAACTTGCATTATTTTCTCTCCCTCCCACCTAGGCCGCCCCGACCGCTCTCGGGCGCTTGCGCTGGGCGACATCGCAGAGCGTAGTAAGGCTGCCTGTATCGCCGTCACTCTCCTCAATCGGACAAACACCGATGCTGGCGCGGATTGTGACGGCCTTAGCGGAGCTTGGTGATCCCTTTCAATCGCTGGTGAATGCTCGAAACATCGCCAGTGGGGAGGGGTTGCATGGCGGGCGGGAAGGGAACAGACACGTAGTTGGCCTTGCGCAGTTACGGCTGGACGTTGGCGCAGCGCCTCACTCGGAAAGGGCTTAGTATGAAAACGAAGCTTTTAGGTATCGCTGCCGCCTTGGCGTTATTCGGTGCTGTTTCGCCTGCTCCCGGGCAATCTGTTGCGACGTTTGATAGCAGGTGGTACGGGCATTCATCTCAGGTAACGATCCTCACTGCCCGACCGGCGACGGGAGATATCGTTGACTGGGGCCAGATCGGCACCCCAAATCTAACCATTACAAGTCCGCAGAGCTTTACAAGCACTGGTGGAACCACCGGCACCGTTAATCTGAACGGGACCGGCCGCCTTTTTGAGCAATGCTGTATTGGGATCACCGGGACCTTCGATGGTAATTTTGCGCCGGGCGATAAGGTGCTAGTCACCTCCAAACAGTCCGCTGACGATCAAATTCAATACGCCTGTTCAGGCAGTAGGGGCGCAGATTTAGGACAATACGATAGGGGATTATTTTACAACAGAAATCGAGGCCTTTCACGGCCGTAAGCTTTTAGGAACTTTTACAGAAAACGGCTTTTCAGGCGATGTGGGTGATAATTCAAACATCTTTTTAGGAGTACAGGATAAGCATGCAGACATTACCAGCGTGCTTTTCATGATATCCGATTCCAAATCAGTTGCTATCAATCAGATTACCATCACGCCAGGTCTTCTTTCACGCTCCGTGTCACCTCATTAAAAACCAAGTCCCCGCTGGCGGTGGCGGTCGGCTTGCCACCACCAATACGCGGCGCGACGAGCGATGGACATGTTGTGGGCACTGCCAGCCTACTTGGTCGTTGCGTGCGCCTTCGATTGGTATAGGAAATTCCGTCGCTCCCACTACGCCAACTGATTTGGCAACTTGCATTTCGCATAGGGGAACCGGCATGTCCTTGTTCGACGTTGATCATGTTGTTCGGGCAATAGACAGCGCGGGGCGTTGCTCCCGGTCCTGAGGCTGCTCGGTACAGGTTAGAGCGTGGGCCATGGGATCGAAGATTTTTGGCGCAGTCTTATTGATTGTCCTTGGAGGCCTTGGCGGCTACGTGCTTGCCCTCGAACCCGCACATCATGAACTATTTCCACTGGCAACAGCCGATGCAGACGGACACGGGGTACGGCTGTCCACAATTGACGCTCGATATTGGCGACGACGGAGTGGCGGGCCCTGAAGGGCGATCATGAAGTGCTAATGCGACACGTTCATTAGTGGCAGCCTTTGATAAAGATCTATGACAGCGTCCATGTAATTTCCGAGTGGGTGTCGATCGCAATAAACTCGAATAACGTTTTTTTGGGCGCCAGTCGGCATAGCCGACATATCTCGATACTGCCCCAATTCATCCGCTCGAAGTTGAGGCCGCTCATAAACCCCTGTGCCCACGAAAAGAATAAAATTTCCCAGCGGGCTGGAGATCTCCCGGTACACCTCAGCGAACTTGCTGCAAGAATTGGTCCCCATTCCCATCGTTACGAACTCAGCTTTCGAAGCTGTAGGTTGGAGCAGAAGTCCGCATACAAGCATAATCGAGAGTGTTGGCTTCATAGCCTGCTGCCCCATCAAGATCGCACGTCCCACTCAAGGATAGACCTTTTCTGGCAGTTTTGACGCCACCGGCCGTGAATCGCCGGGCGGCGCGTTTCAGCAGCCACCCCCTCCAGCATCGCTCAATAGCCGACGTGATCGTTGGCGCGATTTTTCCGGGGGGCGGCGAAGCGAGGTGTGCCCTGCGATTCAACGGAGCCGCGTCCCGACACCCTGGCGCGCGATGCTGTCCTCGATCGCCGCTGGGCCACTGTCACAACTCAATTCTTGACTTCGAATCGGCCTTAGATTGTCGTCCCTTTCGCTACTTGAAAAATGAGCTTTTTACACATTGTTGCCTTGAGCCTCTCCATGCGGCGGCACCGAAGCGCTCGCGAACCGGGTGCGTGCAGAGGGCAATTAGGACAAGAAACGCGCCTCAGTCTGCAGCCACTCGCCGATTATGTGAGCGCGCTGCTCGCGATCGACCGGCTATGTCTTGGGAAAGACATAGTTGGCAACCTCGTCGAACTTGATGCCAAGCGCGTCCTGAATGATCTTGGCTGCCCGATCGCCGTCGTCTCAGTTGATGGCTCGTTCCAGCAGGTTACTCATTTACGCCACTCCTCTTCCGCCTCCCGTTTTACGGCCGGCGCTGCGGGGTTCTTGATCTTCACCCACACATCGGCGCGGCCAGACCGATATGGCGAGCCAAGCCGTTTCGAAACGATGCCCTCGCAGCCGAGCGCGCAGGCATGCCGGTAGACCGTATCGCCATCGGCAGCGAAATGCTGATTGAAGGCCACGCCGGAATGCGTGCGACGCAGGAGGCCCTTCAAGGTCGCTTTGCGAAGCTCGATAGGCGTCCCCCGCAAATCCTCGCCGTCGAGTTCAAGAAGATCGAACGCGCAAAGCGTAACGGCATGATCCTGGCGCCGGTACCGGATCAGGTCGAACACGGACAAGCCGTTCATGTCGACCGCGATCGCTTCCCCGTCGACGACACAAGAGCGAGCTGGCAGGACAGCGATCGCCTCGATAATGAGCGGGAAGCGATCGGCAAAATCGTATCCGTTGCGGGTGACCAGGCGCACGCCGCCAGCGTCGCGGTGTGCGACGATGCGAAAGCCGTCGTGCTTGATTTCGTAAATCCAGCCAGGCCCCGATGGCGGCCTTCTCGCGGCACGGGGTAGGCACGGTTCAAAGCGCCTGACACGGCGCGTAAGCTCACGCAACGCTGACGACATGGTGAGTAAAATAGGTGAGCCGGCTCTAGAGTCGAAGTCGCTTATCCACAGCCGCCGTTCGGGACAGATCGTCCCTATGTAAATCCAAGGGGTCTGGTTACGTTCACGCGCATCGCCCGCATTTCGGGCCGATCGGCGCCTTTCGTAAGAACGCTTTATGGCAATCCCTCACTACCGCATTGCCGGAACGTTCTGAGATATCCACAGTCGGCCGCCGCCAGTTTTGTGAGCGCCGCGCTCGCCATGGAACCCAGCGAACGCGAGCCGCGTTTCACGTCTCGACTCGCGCGAAGGAGATTTCAATGAGTGGGTCGCCCAAATACAGTCGGAGCCAATTGCCGCGACGGCTTCCAGTTGGTGCCACCTATGTGGTCGAAGGTTTTGGCGGCGCCGAAGGCGATTTGCGCGTCATCGCTCGCTACGTGGTTTTGCCGGGCGGGCGGCGGATCAACATTCCCGCTGATCTTAGCGACGCTGCCGCTCGTCGCCCGAGCTCAACCTCAAGCATGCGCAGGCGAGCGCCTGTCCGTCCGCGTCATTCACGAGAAAAAAGGGCGAGTTCTTAGCAGGAATTGTAATGCCGCGCCGCTAAAACGTGTCGGCAACCGACGCTCCTGGCCGGGACGGTGGGGACGGATGGGATCCGGCGTATCCAAGCCGAACCGGACCCCGGCCGTCGGCAGTGGGAACTGCGGCGGGGGCTCTTTACGTCATGGCGCCACCGCAGCCGCAAAAATTGTGGACAGTCCGTGAATTTGTGCTGAACGTCACAACCGAAATGCCTTGTGCGCGCTAACTTCCGGGGAACAGGTCAGCCCGGCGACGCCCCATCCCCCCGACACACCCGTCGCCCAGCTACAAGCCCAGTCGAGGCAACAACTCAATCCGGCCCCAAGTGTTTAGACTGCTTGGGCCTTTTTTTGCGTTGGACGGTCATAGCGTCGCGTTTATCTCGCCCTCTCCTCGCCATCATCTGCCCGAACAATGAAGGTCTGCCGTGGGGGTGGGAGAGTGCGGAGCACGCACGACGGATTTTGGCAGACGCGTTCCGCACGCTCGCCTCTCGATGATGGCAATGCTTTAACCGCGGGAATTCAGTCCAGTGAGGGGTGTCATGGCTAATCAGTCAGGTCGCGGCGCGTCAGGTGCGTATGAGTCAAAATCTGTAGTCCCATTTGCTCCGACGGCCAAAAACGCAATTTCAAGTGATGCCAGTCAATTCAATTCGGCTGGACAGGCTATTATGAGACTGCTTCACAAGGCCGCCGGAGTGGCCGAAGCAAATAGCCAGCAGGCACTCGATATGGCCCAGAAGCTTTCCCACCAGCTTCGCGCGGCCGAAGACAGGATCGCGGAGCTGGAGGCCGACGCCCAGAGTTACCAGGAGCGAGCCGAGCGCGCCGAACAGTGGCTCCATAAAATCTACACTGATGTCGAGGAGCGATTTATCAGACGGCCGGCGGAGAAACACCGTAGCGTCCTCGAATCCATTGGGCGTCGGGCCTGAACCCTCACCTATTTTTCAGTGCTTCCTCCGAGACCGCCTCTCGGTGCCGCGGCTCGGCTATTTCAAATGGAGATTGGCTCGATCAGCGTCGGATCGTCGTCGGGCGCCTTTGAACTATTGACGCGCTTCGATACTGGCCAGCGCTGCAGGAGGTCGTTCGCCGCCGGCTTCAGTAGTGCGGTGCCGCCGTCGTACACCCACGAGCCGAAGTCGCTGGGCTCAAGCACCACGGGCATGCGGTCGTGCACCTCGGCGACGAAGTCGTTCGGCTCGGTGATGATCATCGTGCACGACCTCAGCGTCTCGCCGGTCGATCGGTCCTTCCACTCGTCCCACAGGCCAGCGAACGTGAGCAGCCCGCCGTTGGCACGCGTGAAGTACCACGGCTGCTTGCCGCCGGGCGTAGCCTGCCACTCGTAGTAGCCGGACGCCGGGATGAGGCAGCGCGTGCGCTTGAACGCGTCCCGGAAGAACGGCTTGGTCTCAACCGTCTCGGCCCGAGCGTTGAACGTCGCCGCCTTCAGCTCCTTGAGGGGCTTCGGCCACCAGCGCGGAATCAGGCCCCAGCGCATGCGCACGAAGTCACGCTTCCCTTCCTCCTCGGTCACCACGTCGATCGGGTCGGTCGGACAGACGTTGTAGTGCGGCGGGAGGTTGTGCGGCGGCCGATCGCGCGTGAGCCGGTACAGCGCCACGATTTCGGCCCAGGTCATCTTGGCGGTGAAGCGGCCACACATGACGATAATATAGTCGGCGCGATTGACTACCGCCGCCACTCCGCGGCGAAATCCACGACCATGGGCTTCAACCGCCGCAAGATGGAGGAGCGCCGCCGGCAGGCCGCCGAGAAGGAGGCTGCCGCCCGGCGTACGACTGAGGCACAGGTGCTCGAAGATGCGGGCCGCCTGGTAGCGGCATGGAACGAGCGCCAGGCCGAGCGCTTGCCGATGCTGTTCTCACCGACCGTCGGCTGCGCGCTTAAGGCGCGGCACTGGTTCCTATGGGTGTGCTGTCCCGCATGCCGCATGACGCAGGCGGTCGATCTTCGAACCCTCGATCGGCACCCTTGGTCCGCGATCAGCAGCCTCATCCCGGCGCTCTCGTGCCGCTCGTGCCGACCGCACGCGCCCTTCGCCGAGCTCGTCCGCCTCTCTGACAAAAGCGTCGCCGACGAACTGCGAGACGAGCACACGCGGCGCATTCTCGGGGAATGACCACCCGAACTCACCGATAGTCCACGACCAGGTGGCGAAGCGGCTTTCCCTTTCGACAAGTTGCTTAGGTCAGGGCTCGCATGGGTCAGCCGTCAGAGGCAAATCTAGGATCTGGCCCCCTGGTGCGAAACCGTTGACCGATAGCGGCGTTCTGAAAGGCCCAAACCGTCGCGTGATAAAAGCGTTTCAGTTTCGGACGCTAATCAAGGAGTGCCGCTCCTAGGCATCCGTGTATGCAGCACGCCTTCGAGAATCGATTTTCCCGGGGGGCGGGGAGCGTGGCGTCCCCTCGAAATTCACGGAGCCGCGTCCCGACGCCCTGGCGCGCGGCCTAGGGTTTTTCCCCTTAGCCGAGGTAGCGAACCCACCGGCTCACGTTAGCTGGGAGGACATCTTGTTGATGCCGGCCAAGATTGATGCGTCTTGATGTGTTGACATGAAAGTGCGAAGCGCCTGAACACCTGTGACGATCTACAAAAGCTCAGTAGTAGGTCTTAGCGTGGCACGTTTTCCAAGCGCGACGATGGAACACTTCACTTCACAGTTGTTGGCTAGGCGTTGGCTAGCCGCAACTCTCCTGAGGGTCGTTTCCATCTAAACTATTGATTTAATTGGCGCGCCCGAAGGGATTCGAACCCCTGACCTCTGCCTTCGGAGGGCAGCGCTCTATCCAGCTGAGCTACGGGCGCATAATCGTGGCGTCTGGCCCCGATCACCGGCCTAGATAGCGGAAGCCCGGCAGGGCGGCAATGCGTCCTGACCCGCTTGCCGCTCGCCCTTCGCCACACGTGCTGCCACTTGTTCGGCACTTGTCACCACTTTTCGCCCCCTTGCCGCCTTTTAGGCCGCCTCCTAAGCTTCGCGCCCTCGCCTCACCTTTCCTGCCCATTGCCGCCCGCGCCGAACGGATCAATTCATGAATCATTTTAAAGGCAAGGTCGCTTTCGTCACCGGCGCGACGTCGGGCATCGGCCGTGCCACCGCCATCGCGTTCGGCAAGAACGGCGCGACGGTCGTGGTGACGGGGCGGCGCGAGAAGGAGGGACGCGAAACCCTCGATATGGTTCGTACTGCCGGCGGCGACGGAACGTTCATGCGGCTCGATGTGGCGGTCGAGAGCGAGGTCGCGGGCGTCATCCGTGAGATCGTGTCCCGCCATGGCCGGCTGGACTGTGCCGTCAATTGCGCCGGCTACGATGTTGCGCACGCACTGACGGAATTCTCCGAAGCCGACTACGACGCCATATTCAACGCCAACGTCAAAGGGCTGTTCTTCTGCCTCAAGCATGAAATCCTCGCCATGCGCGGCAAGGGTGGCGCCATCGTCAATGTCGGATCGGTGGCGGCGCAAATGTCGGACCTCGGCAACAGCCTCTACAATGCCAGCAAGGCCGCCGCGCACTCGCTCAACCGCACCGCCGCGACGGAAGCCGCCAAGAACGGCATCCGCGTCAACGAGGTGGCGCCCGGACCGACCAAGACGCCGATGCTGGAAGGATTTCTCCGCGCCGCCGCGGATGCCGGCTCCGCGTTCAATTCCGCATCGATCGTGGCGAACATCCCGCTCGGCCGCATTGGAACACCCGACGAGCTCGCCAATGCGGTGTTGTTTCTCTGTTCCGACGAGGCGTCGTTCATTACCGGCGCCTGCCTCACCGTGGATGGCGGCTTCCTGCTCGGCTAGGGCGCGCCCGATAGGCCGGCCACGCGGCAACGCCCTCCGCCGCTTGCCGCTAGCGGTGGGTGCTCTTATAGAAAAGCGAGGATTGAACCCCTTCATCCTGAGGTGGCCGCAAAGCGGCCCTCGAAGGATGCGCCACCAGGGACTGTCCCCCTTCGAGGCTCGCTAGCTCGCACCTCAGGGTGACGGACGTTTTCAAGGAGAATTCCATGGCGCAGCTTGCGGAAAAGCGCGAAGCGAAATCCGCCCAGATCAAGGACGCCGCGTTCAAGTGGGAAGACCCGCTCGATCTCGAGGGCGAGTTGACCGAAGACGAACGCATGGTGCGCGACACCGCGCGCGACTATGCGCAGGAGAAGCTGTTTCCGCGCGTGCTCAAGGCCTATCGCGAGGAAAGCTACGATCCGGCCGTGATACGCGAGATGGGCGCGCTCGGCCTGCTGGGCTCGACGATACCCGAGGAATACGGCGGCGCCGGCATGGGCTATGTCGCCTACGGCCTGATCGCGCGCGAGATCGAGCGCGTCGATTCCGGCTATCGCTCGGCGATGTCGGTGCAGTCGTCGCTGGTGATGCACCCGATCTACGCCTATGGCAGCGAGGCGCAGCGGCGCAAATACCTGCCGAAGCTCGCGACCGGCGAATTCGTCGGCTGCTTCGGCCTCACCGAGCCCGACCACGGCTCCGATCCCGGCTCGATGGTGACGCGCGCCGAAAAAGTCGCCGACGGCTACCGCCTCACCGGCACGAAAATGTGGATCACCAATTCGCCGGTCGCCGACATCGCGGTGGTCTGGGCGAAGCTCGACGGCAAGATCCGCGGCTTCATCGTCGAGCGCGGCACCAAGGGATTTTCAACGCCGAAGATCGAAGGCAAGCTGTCGCTGCGCGCCTCCATCACCGGCGAGATCGTGCTCGAAGGCGCCGTCGTGCCAGAGGAAAGTTTACTGCCGAATGTCAGCGGGCTGGCCGGCCCGTTCGGCTGCCTCAATGTCGCGCGCGCCGGCATCGCCTGGGGCGCGCTCGGCGCCGCGGAATTCTGCTGGCATCGCGCCCGCGATTACGTGCTCGCCCGCAAGCAGTTCGGCCGGCCGCTTGCCGCCAACCAGCTGGTGCAAAAGAAGCTCGCCGACATGCAGACCGAGATCACGCTCGGCCTGCATGCGGTGCTGCGGCTCGGCCGCCTGATCGAACAGGGCAAGGCGTCGCCGCCGGCGATCTCGCTGCTCAAGCGCAACAATTGCGGCAAGGCGCTCGACATCGCCCGTCTCGCCCGCGACATGCACGGCGGCAACGGCATCGCCGACGAGTTCCACGTCATGCGCGTGCTCAGCAACCTGGAAACCGTCAACACCTACGAGGGCACGCACGACATTCATGCGCTCATCCTCGGCCGCGCCCAGACTGGCATCCAGGCGTTTATGTAGCGGACGAGTAGCGCGGAGACTTCGCCTCTCTGACGCGTCACCACCGGGCATAGCCGTGTGAAGGACGGCGTCGCTTCGCTCGCCTATGACCCGGTGGTCTATGCAGAACTGCGGCGAAGGAAACCGCTCGACGGGATTGAGCGTACTCCCTCCCGCATGGATTGCCGGGTCAAGCCCGGCAATGACGAATAGGGAACGTTCCCGCAGCCCGCTCGCCATTGCGAGGAGTGCCAACGGGTCCGGCCCGAAGTGGCCGGCCCGATGACAGGCTCTGCGACGAAGCAATCCAGAACGGCGCCTCAGAACTGGATTGCTTCGCTGGCGCTCGCAATGACGACCTAAAAATTCATTCGCACGACACGATCCGCTCCACCCCCGCGCATACGAGCCCTCTCCGTCACGTCGCGCAGCGCGCGACGTGATCGAGGGCCATGTCGAAGGCAATTTCCAGCGGCCGTGACGTGCGGCTCACCTTGGCGAGCAACAACCCGCCCTGGATGGCCGCGAGCACCGCGAGGGAAAGCTCCTTTGGTTCGGCAGACGCTTTGAGCAGGCCCTTCGCCTTCATGTTACGCAAGGCATTCTCGATGCGAGAGGCCCAAGCCTCGAAGCCGTTTGCCAGGCGCTTTCTGGCCGGCGGCGAATGGTTGGCCAGTTCGTCCGCCAGTGAGCCAATCGGACAGCCGCCGAAGCCGCCCACGGCCCTGTTCCGGTCGACCATGTCATCGCGCCAGCGCCGCAGCGCCTGAAACGAATCGACCGCATCGAGGTGATCGCTGTTGACCGTCAGAACGCGCTTGGTCTGGAACGCAATCACCTCCTGGATCAGCGCCTCCTTGTCCGTGAAGTAGTGATAGAGCTGAGACTTGCTGGTGCGGCTCGCGGCCATCACCTCGTCGAGATTGAGCCGGGCGGCTCCGGCGGCGTAAACGAGCGCGGCGGCGGCCTCGATGATCTTTTGCCGCGTTGCCTTGCCCCTTGGCGTCAGCGCGCGTTGTTTTTTTTGCGGAGTTCGCGACACGTCGGAACGGCCTCCCTCGATTGGACTTGACAGTCCATTTTAACGGCTGGAGGTTGGACGCGCTAGTCCAATAACGCGAGGGTTCCATGTCTTTTCTCAAAAATGGTCAGGTTTTTCCGAATATCGAAATCGCGGCGGTCGGCGGCGGATCGATCAAACTGCCTAGCGACCTTGCCGGGTCATTCGGGGTGGTCTTGATCTATCGCGGGCATTGGTGCCCGTTTTGCAACGAGCAACTCGGATCCTTCCAGGCGGAGAGCGCCAAACTCAAGGAGCTCGGCGTCACGGTCGCCGCTTTTTCCGTTGATGACGAGTCCACGACCGCGGCACTCGCCGCAAAGCATCATCTCGGCTTCAAGCTTGGTCACAGCGCTTCGGTTGATCCCATCGTCGCGGCGACTGGCGCTTTCGTCGGCGAGCATGATGGCCATCCAATCCTCCAACCGGCAGGTTTCATCCTGGCTCCGGACGGTAAAATCCTGATGGAGGCGTATGCCAGCGGACCTGTGGGCCGATTGACCGGGCAAGACGTCGCGCGCGTCGTCGCCTTCATCAAGTCAATGGCGAAATCCTGATCTCCAGTTCCGCTTCCCATCACTTGAATTCTACCGAAATGATGTGGCGAATGCGCAGCGAGCCAACGTTCAGCATGGATTGCCGGGTCAAGCCCGGCAATGACGAATGAAGAGAGACGCATTTGTTCGGTTCAATCTCGCTAACGCTCGCAATAAAGGGCATTCCCGCGACGAACGCAGGTCCTCATCTTCCCCTCTCCCCTTGCGGGAGAGGGTGACGAGCATTGAAGCGAAGCGAAATGCGAGTCGAAAGAATGTATCCTCTTTGGCGGCGCTTCGCGGTGCCCCCCTTTCACCACCGGGCTTGACCCGCTGGTCCACGCTGAGGTGCAGTTCAGCATGATTGCCGGGTCAAGCCCGGCAATGACGAAGGGAGAGAGAGGGTCAATCTCGCTGGCGCTCGCAATGACGGGGCCGCGACTAGCCCGCCGCCTTCGGCTCGGCGCTCTCGTCGGCCGGCTTGTCGGAGACGCCGGCCTCGGCGAACGTCGCCATGCCGGTGTGGCAGGCGAGCGCCGCGCGCAGGATCAACAACGCCGCCGCCGCGCCGGAGGCTTCGCCGAGCCGCATGTCGAGGTCGAGGAGCGGTCTCAGCTCGAGTTCTTCCAGCAGCATGCGGTGGCCCGCCTCGGCCGAGGCGTGGCCGGCAAGCGCATGCGCCAGCGTATCGGTGCGGAGCTTGTAGAGCGGCGCCACCGCCGCGGTGCAGACAAAGCCGTCGAGCAGAACCGGAATGTTGTGGCGACGCGCCGCCAGGGCCGCGCCGAGAATGGCGGCCAGCTCGCGGCCGCCGAGCGCGGCGGCGATCCTGAGCGGATCGTGCAGGATCGCGGCATGGCGATCGAGCGCGCGGTCGATGACGTCGCGCTTTCGTGCCAGACCGTCGTCGTCGACGCCGGTGCCGCGGCCGGCCCAGCGCGCGCCGCGGCCGCCGAACAAGGCGGCTGCGATTGCGGCCGCCGCCGTGGTGTTGCCGATGCCCATTTCGCCGAGACAGATGAGATCGGCTTGCGGCGATACCGCCTCATAGCCGGCGGTGACCGCGGCCAGAAATTCGGCTTCCGTCAGCGCCGCGCTTTCGGTGAAATCGGCGGTCGGCGTTTCGAGCGAAAGCGAGATCACGCGCAAGCTCGCATTCGCCGCGCGCGCGAGCTGATTGATTGCAGCGCCGCCCGCGGCGAAATTCGCCACCATCTGCACGGTCACCTCGGAAGGGTAGGCCGAGACGCCCTGCCGGGTGACGCCGTGATTGCCGGCGAATACGAGGATTTCCACGCGATCGAGCCGCGGCGGAGCATGACCCTGCCAGTGCGCTAGCCAGGAAACGATATGCTCAAGCCGCCCGAGGCTGCCCGGCGGTTTGGTCAGCTGGTCCTCGCGCTGCGTAACGGTCGCGCTCGCCGCAGGATGCCCGCTCGGCAAATCGAGGCAGACGGCGCGAAGGTCGGAGAACGAGCTGAACTTGGTCATCGTTGATTTCTTTCGGACATTTCCATCTGGCGGGGCGGCCCAACTTCTAGCAAACTTGCAGCGGTACGGCCACGTCGAACGCGCGTTTAGGAAAGGACGAGCGAACATGGATCGCGGAACATGGGACGATTGGGGGCCCTGGCTCGGCGAGCGCCTGGGCGAATTCTCGACCGGCATCCATTTTCTGACCCGGCTGCCGCTGCCGCGTCACGCGCCGCCGGGCGACCGCGCCGTCGGGCAATCCGTGTGGGCGTTCCCGCTCGCGGGCGTCGTCGTCGGGCTGATCGGCGCCCTGGTCTATGCGCTGGCGCACCGGCTTGGACTGCCGTCGTGGCCGGCCGCTTCACTGGCGGTCGCCGCGACTCTGGGCGTGACCGGTTGCCTGCATGAGGACGGGCTCGCCGATACCGCCGACGGCTTCGGCGGCGGCGATACCACCGAGCGCAAGCTCGACATCATGCGCGACAGCCGCATCGGCACCTATGGCGTCTGTGCGCTCGCGCTTTCGCTCCTGCTTCGCACCGGCGCGCTGGCGAGCCTCGCCGAGCCGGGAATGGTAGCGGCGGCCTTGATCGCAGCGCACGCCGCGGCGCGTGCGACCATGCCGGTCGTGATGTTCTTTGTCCCGCCGGCGCGGCGCGACGGGCTTTCCTATGCCGCCGGTCAGCCGTCGGCGGCACGCGTCGCCGTCGCCGCTGTGCTCGCCATTCTCATTCTCGGCTTGTGCCTCGGTCCATTGCTGGCCGTCGTGGCCGTCGTCCTGCTCGCGATCGTGATCGCGCTGATGGCGGGCTTGAGCGAGCGGCAAATCGGCGGCCAGACCGGCGATGTTCTCGGCGCGATCGAGCAAATAAGCGAGATCGTTATTCTGCTGGTGGCGCTGCGGTAGTTTTCACGCGGCGCGCTCGCGCGGGCTGAGAAACCTTGCGCCGCCGAGCGATAGCGAGCGCGATAAGAGCCGGCGCAATGGCGAGCCACAGGCTGATCGCGGCGACGCCTGCGGTGGCGGCCCAGCTGATCGAGGAAAACGCCTCGGCAAAAGTCGCCACCCGCGACGAGACCTGCCGCCGCCGGAACTGACTGCGCTTGGCTTGGGTGCGGAACCACAACTGAATGGCTGTCGCCGCAGCCGCGGCGATGATGATGCCGCTGCCGGTGATCAGCGCGTGCCACGGCGAGGCGACGGCAATGATGGCGACCAGCGGCCCGAACACGACAGCAATGACGGCGATCACCGCCTCGACTTTCGCGCGCAGCACGAAGCGCGCCGGCACCGGCGCCGTGGCGACGAGATCGGGCGCATCCTCGCCGGAGATCGTGAGCCAGGCGAGACCGCCGGCGAGCTGGCCCGCCGCCATCACCAGCACGGGAACCAAAAGGTTGAGCGGTCCGCCACCGGATTCGAAGCTCCGCCACAACAGAACCGCCGGCGGGACCAGATAAAGTATCTGCATCAGCGATTGCGACACCAGCCACGGATCGCGGCGCAGCAGAATCCATTCCTTGCGCCGCAGCGCCTGCCGCGGCGAGCTCACGCGGAAAGTCTTGTTCGATCGCTCCGCCCGGCTGGTTTGCGATTGGCCGGCGCTCGCCGCGACGATGGCATATTCACCGAAGCGCGGCGACACGATCGCGACGGTCGCGGCGAGGAGGATGAGGCTGAAAACCACCACGCCGGCGAGCGCTACGCCATCGCCGAGCGCCGCCCAGGCCGGCCACCACACCACGCTGCCGACGTCCGGCGTCGCTGCCAGCACCGCATCCGATCGCAGCACGTCGCCGCGCGACAGCGTCCCGTAGGACAGGATCGCCGCCACCTGCAAACCGATCACGAAGGCGGCGCCGATTACCGCGGCAACGATCTGCGCCACCAGGCGCGTGCGCTTCGGACCGATGGTGCGAAACAGCAAGACCGTCAGCGCCACCGCGAGCGCGGTCGCCGTTGCACCCATGGCGACAATCACGCCGTAGGCGCCGAGCCAGTGCCAGCCGCCACCGACGATCATCATGTCGATGAACGGCGCCGCCAGCGGCAGCGCCATCGCCGCGACCGAGAGCGCGACGGTCGAGATGCGCACGGCGAAAATCTCGTGCGCGGCGACCGGCGAGGCGAGGATGAGATCGAGATCGGAGCGGGCGTAGAAAGCCCGCGTCGTCGATTCCATGGCCTGCGAAATCATCAGCAGCCACGACATCAACAGCGTCGCCGTGATCGCGATCAGCATCGGCTTGTCGGGCGTCGCGGCGGCAAATCCGCCGACGACGTAATACGCGATGACGTGCATGAAAATCACGAATGCCAGAATGCCGATGGCGACCCGGGTGCGGCGCTCGCGCTTGCCCGCGGTCATCATCGCTACCCAGTCGCGCCAAGCGAGCCGCGATTCGTGCCGCGCAAACCAGAGGGCGGTGCCGGATTGCATGATGGCGCGTCTTTAAGCTTTCACGCGGCTTCCGCCGCCTCGGCAACCAGCGCGAGGAATGTGTCTTCGAGGCTCGCGCCGCCGCTCAAGCCGGCGTCGGAATTGTTGTTGCCGGCATTATTGCCCGCCTGGCGGCGCAGTTCGTCGAGCGTGCCTTCGGCAACGAGCCTGCCGTGCGCGATGACGCCGATCCGATCGGCCATGCGCTCGGCGACTTCGAGGATGTGCGTGGTCATGATCACCGTAGCGCCGTCGCGCGCGCGTTCGCGCAGCACGTTTTTCACCTGGCGGGCGGAACCGGCGTCGAGGCCGGTGAGCGGCTCATCGAGAATGATCAGGCTCGGCTCATGCACCAGCGCTCCGGCGAGCGCCACTTTCTGCCGCATGCCCTTCGAGAATGTCTCGCAGCGTTCGCGGGCGTGCGGCGCAAGACCGAGCCAATCGAGCAGCTCGCGCGCGCGGGCCGCGGCGATCTTCGGGTCGACGCTCCACAGCCCGGCGACGAATTCCAGATATTCCGCCGGCGTCAGCTTGTCGTAGATCATGGGCTCGTCGGAAACCCACGCCGTCACGCGCTTGGCGGCGACCGGGTCGGCCAGCGCATCGATGCCGGCGACATGGATGGATCCGGCGTCCGGCCGGATGAGGCCGGCCACCATACGGAGCGTCGTTGTCTTGCCGGCGCCGTTGGGACCGAGCAGCGCATAGAACTCGCCGCGGCGCACGGCGAGGTCGAGACCATCGACCGCCGGACGGTCAAACCGCTTGACGAGGCTGCGGATTTCGAGCGCGAGCGGCACGAATGGCATCACGGTCTGCGATCCGTCATCCTGAGGTCGAGCCAACCGGTCCGGCCCGAAACGGCCGGCCCGATGACAGGCTCCGCGAGCCTCGAAGGATGCCGCCGAGGAGCCCGGGCCGTCGCCCTTCGAGGCTGGCGATACGCCGGGCCCCTGCGGGTGACGGCTGTGAAGCTAGTCGAAGACTGGTTTCGGGGTCGTGAATCGGCCGCCGCGTTTTACGGCGGTTCCGGCAGGCCCTTTACCCGCTGACATTATAGGCGGCGAGCGCCGCCATATTGACGAGCTGCGCGTCGTTGGCGGAGAGCTGCACGATCTGCACCGAACGGTCGAGGCCGACCAGGATCGGGCCGATGACAGTCGCCCCGCCAAGCTCCATCAGCATCTTGGTCGATATCGAAGCCGAATGGAACGCCGGCATGATCAGCACGTTGGCGGGCCCGGACAGGCGGCAGAACGGATAGGCTTCGCGCAGCTCCATGTTCAGCGCAACGTCAGCCGCCATCTCGCCGTCATATTCGAAATCGACGCGCTGCTTGTCGAGGAGCCGCACTGCCTCCTGTACCCGTTGCGACCGCTCGCCCGGCGGATGCCCGAAGGTCGAGAAGGCGAGCAGTGCAAGCCGCGGCTCATAGCCAAGCGCGCGCGCGACGCGCGCCGCCTCGATCGCGATTTCGGCAATGTCGGCGGCATTCGGCATTTCCGTTACCGCCGTATCGGCGACGAGCACGGTACGTCCGCGCGCGATCACCAGCGAAACGCCGATCACGCGATGGCCCGGCTTGGGATCGACACAGCGGCACACGTCTTCGAGCGCGACCGAGAAATTGCGGGTGACGCCGGTGACCATGGCGTCGGCGTCACCAAGCGCGACCATGCAGGAGGCGAAACTGTTGCGGTCCTGATTGACGAGGCGCAGGCAGTCGCGTTGCAGATAGCCTTGCCGCTGCAGCCGCTCGTAGAGATACGCGGCATAGGTGGCATTGCGAGACGACAGTGCCGCGTTGATGATCTCGATGCCGCCGCCGAGCTCGACCCCGAGCGCCTCGGCGGTTTCGCGCACGCGCGCTTCGCGGCCGACCAACAGCGCCGTGCCGAGCCCCTGGTGCACAAAGGACGCGGCGGCACGAATCACCTGCTCCTCTTCACCCTCGGCGAAGACAACGCGGCGCGGCTGCCGGCGCAGCCGCTCAAAAACCCGCTGCAATACACCGGCGACCGGATCGAGCCGGCTGCGCAATTGATGCCGATAGGCATCCATATCGACAATCGGCCGCCGTGCGACTTTGGTGTCCATCGCGGCCTGGGCTATGGCCGGCGGGATCGACGAGATGAGACGCGGATCGAACGGCACCGGGATGATGTAATCGGGCCCATATTTCGGCCGCGCGCCGTAGGCGGCGGCAACCTCGTCGGGCACGTCCTCGCGCGCCAATGCGGCGAGCGCGTGCACCGCGGCGATCTTCATCTCCATGTTGATCGCCCGCGCGCGCACGTCGAGCGCGCCGCGGAAGATATAGGGGAACCCGAGCACGTTGTTGATCTGGTTCGGATAGTCGGAACGGCCAGTGGCCATGATGGCGTCGGTGCGCACGGCAGCGACGTCCTCCACGGTGATTTCGGGATCCGGATTGGCCATAGCGAAGATGATCGGCTTCTCCGCCATCTCCTTCACCATGTCCTGGGTGACAGCGCCCTTCGCGGAGAGGCCAAAAAAAACATCGGCGCCGACCAGGGCCTCGGCCAGCGTACGCGCTTCGGTCTTGACCGCGAAGCCGGATTTCCACTGGTTCATGCCTTCGGTGCGGCCTTCGTAGATCACGCCCTTGGTGTCACACAGGACGAGGTTTTCCGGGCGAAAGCCGATGGCGCGCAAAAGCTCGAGACAGGCGATACCGGCGGCGCCGGCGCCGTTGCAGACAAGCTTGGTCCCCTTGATGTCGCGTCCGGTCAGCTCCATTGCGTTGATCAGGCCGGCCGCCGCGATGATGGCCGTACCGTGCTGATCGTCATGAAACACCGGTATGTCGAGCAGCTCCCGCAGCTTTTGCTCGATGATGAAGCACTCCGGCGCCTTGATATCCTCGAGATTGATGCCGCCCCAGCTCTTGCCGAGAACTTTGACGCAGTTGATGAACTCGTCCGGGTCCTCGGTCGAAACCTCAAGATCGATGGAATCTGACATCGGCAAAGCGCTTGAACAGGACCGCCTTGCCTTCCATCACCGGCTTGGCGGCAAGCGCACCGCGATTGCCGAGGCCAAGAATGGCGGTGCCGTTGGTGATGACGGCGACGAAATTGCCCTTGGTGGTGTAGTCGTAGGCCCGACTCTCGTCTTCGGCGATGGCGAGCACGGGGACGGCGACGCCGGGCGAATAGGCAAGCGAGAGGTCGCGCTGCGTCGCCATCGGCTTTGTAGCCACGACTTCGAGCTTTCCTGGTCGGCCCTGGCTGTGAAACAGCAACGCTTCCTGATCGGTGAACGTCGGCCGCTTTGAGCGGCCGCCAGATTTCGAAGCCATTTCAATTCCTTGCTGAGGTCAGGCCGCAGTCGAGCGGAAGGATGGGTGGGACGTTAGCGGAAGCGACGGCCTGTGCTCAAGAGAGCGATCGCCTATGGCCAGTTCTCCGCTGGCGCCAAAAGCGCCGCACTCCGGGCGCATTGAACAAATGCGCGGGGCGGGGTAATCCCTGCATCGACCCACCCGCTGGCAGCCCGCCCATAGCCCATGATCAGATTTCTGCTGCGTTTCATCGGACTCTGCCTGTTGGCGACCGCCTTTGTCTTATTTGTCTATGACGGGACAAAGTCCATCGCCAATCAGCACCTGGTCTACGCCCGGGTTGGCGAAGTTTGGGCCATGGTCGATCAAGGCAGCCTCAACCTCGCGCAAAACTGGTTGAAGCAAAAAGCCGCCTGGACCTGGGATCCCTATGTGCGAACCCTGTTCGACCTGCCCGCCTGGGTCGTTCTTGGTTTCGTAGCGATGATCCTCATCCTGCTCGGGCGCAAGAAGAAGCCGCTGATCGGCTATGCGCGCAACTGACGCATGATCCGGAAAAGTGGATACCGGGTTTCCGAAAAGACCATGCGAAGGCCAAAGACGCATGATCCGGAAAAAGCCTGCCCTGGACTTGATCCGGGGTGGATATCGGATTTCCGGAAAGACCATGCGCAGCCAAAAGGCCGAGACCATGATCCGATTCAGTCGAATCGGCACACGGTCTAGAGCGCTCGCCGCGTGCGATCTCCCATACGGACCGCCTTCCGACGTTCAGTTCTCCTGCTCGCCGTCGTCGTCCTGATCGCGCTCGCCCTGCCATACCTGATGGTTCCACTCTACCGGTTCGGCGAGCCGGTTTCGACGCTCATGCTCTGGCGCAAGGCGACCGGGCAGCGTGTCGAGCGCATCTTCGTTCCTCTCGGCCGTATCGCCCCCACGCTGCCGCTTACCGTCATCATTTCGGAAGACGGCAGTTTCTGCCGCAATCGTGGCATTGACCTGGGCGCCATGCGCGAGGCGTTGCTGCAAGCCGACGAGAACCTCGACGAAGCGCGCGGCGGCTCCACCATCACCCAGCAGACCGCCAAAAATCTATTCCTGTGGCAGGGGCGCAGCCTCGTCCGCAAGGCGCTCGAAATTCCGCTCGCGCTATGGATGTACTACGTACTGCCGAAAAAGCGCGTGCTCGAGATCTACCTCAACATCGCCGAGTGGGGGCCGAACGGTGTATTCGGCGTCGAAGCCGCGTCGCGTTGGGCATTCGGCAAGTCGGCGCGCGAACTGACCGCACGGGAATCAGCAGAACTCGCGGCCGTCCTGCCTAATCCCATTCACCGCAGCGCGCGGACGCCAAGCCTGTCGGTGCGCAGGCTTGCCGCGCTCCACGAACGCCGCGCCGCCGCCTATCCGGGTTTGGACGCCTGCATCCGCGCTCGCGCCCCCTGACGCCATGGAGGGGATCGGCACGGCGAAGCCGCGGGAATAAGGCCACTAGCGTCCGCCGGGCCATTCTTCTATAAGCGCGCCATTCCGAGCACGGCGACCTGCACTAGGAGAGCGACATCATGGCCGTTCCGAAACGAAAAACATCACCGTCGCGGCGTGGCATGCGCCGGTCGGCCGACGCGCTGGCGCGGCCAACCTACGTCGAGGACAAGGATTCCGGCGAATTGCGCCGCCCGCACCATATTGATCTCAAGACCGGCATGTATCGCGGCCGTCAGGTGCTGAAAAAGAAGACCGAGGAATAACGCCAGCGGCGGGGGACGCGTCATGTTTGTACTCGGCTTTCCGCTGCTTCTTATTCCCTTCGCCGTCTACAACATGATTGCGTTTCTGACGCCCGGCGTCAGCTGGACCACCGCAGTTGCAACGATCCACATGATGTCCGGTCAGGACTGGGTTCTGACCTGGGAAGACCTGTTGATCGCCTTCGCCATTTTGCTGCTGGCCGTCGAGATGTTGAAGTCGACGCGCATGGGCATGCGGTCGATCGTCGATCACGTGCTGGCGATGGCGCTGTTTATCGCCATGCTGGTGGAATTTTTGCTGGTGCGTCAGGCCGGAACGTCGACGTTCTTCCTGCTCATGATGATCAGTCTGGTCGACGTGCTCGTGGGCTTCATCGTCAGCATCCGCAGTTCGCAGCGTCAGGTCGAAATTCAAACTGGCTCGGTCTGAAGCGGCCGTTCGGCGAGCGCGCGATTGCTCACAGCGAGCGCGTAAGCGCGTGGCCTGCGGGAATGACCACGCGACCGCTGGCCCCATAAGCGGCGATAGCTTCCTCCGGCTCGGTGCGCCGCCGCACGCGGGTCTGCGGCGCCTGTTCCAACGTCGCAATCAGCTGCGCGAGAAAATCCGCGCGGGGGCGGCCGTTACCAATGGCGGTCGTTTCGCTTTTCGTCGATGCAACCGCGACAAGGTCCGTGTTCACGGGCTTGCGTTTCCTGTACCGAAATGGGACGGCGTCCGCTCCAAAGAAAGACGCCCGGCACTCTTCGGATCTCAAGTCGCAAACGATGTGCCACATCTTCGGGTTGCATAAAGGCGACGTTGGGATTTCCAGATTCTTTATTTTACGTCGCTACTTTTCGACAAACTGGCCGGCGGCTTCGACCCTCGGCGACGATCGGCAGAGACGAGGCGACCGTGAGCGATAGCGGCCCATTCAATTCCGGTTTTCTACCCCCGGCCCGACGCCGACGAAATTAACCGTCGCCGCCTCGAAGAGATCCTCGAGAACACCCTCGACGAGGTGATACGCTTCCGCTCGTCGTGCGGCTTCCTCTTGGTCGCCATCGACAATCTGGCGCACATCAACGAGTCGCTCGGATTCGAGATCGGCGATGAGGTGATCGGCACAATCGGCCAGCGCATCCGCGGGTTAATGCGCGGCAAGGACACGCTGGGACGCTATTCGGACGACACGCTCGGCCTCGTGCTTACGGACTGCTCGCCCGACGATATGGCGATTGCCGCCGAGCGTGTGATTGCGGGTGTGCGCGACGAGCCGGTGCCGACGGCCGCAGGGCCGGTGGCGGTGACCGTGACAATCGGCGGCGTGACGGCGCCTCGTTATGCCCGCAGCGTGGCCGAGCTGCTCGCGCGTGCCCAAGAGACGCTCGATACTGCGCACAGCAATTTCCGGGGTTCGTACTTCGCCTTCGGGCTCAATATCGCGCGCGAGGCGCAACGCGCACGAATCTGAACCCAGAATCCGAAGGCAATTAAACGAGGGCGGCGGTGCGGCGCCAGTCTGCAGTGAAGCTATTTCGACCCTTCGCCCGACAGGCGATCGACCCTTCTCTGCATCTCTTCGAGCTGACGCTTGAGATCGTCGATATCGCCGGTCTTGGTCGGGAGTTTCCCTTGTTCGCCCTCGATGTCGCCACCCTGACTCTCGCGGCGCGCAAACGGTGCGAACATCGCGAAGGTGCGCTCGAACATGTCCATGTTCCGCCGCACATGCTCTTCGAGTGAGCCGAAGCCCCCTACCCCTACCCCGAATGCCTGCGCCATCTGGTTCCGAAACTTTTCCTGTTCGCGCGTCAGGGACTCGATGGATACTTCCAGATAACGCGGCACCAGCATCTGCATGCTGTCGCCGTAGAAACGGATCAGCTGGCGCAGAAACGCAATCGGCAGAAGGTTCTGCCCTTCTTTGTTTTCTTGCTCGAAGATGATTTGGGTGAGGACCGAGCGCGTGATGTCTTCGCCGGTCTTGGCATCGTAAACGACAAAATCCTCGCCGGTCTTGACCATGGCGGCGAGGTCTTCGAGCGTCACGTAGCTGCTCGTCCCGGTGTTATAAAGCCGCCGGTTAGCGTATTTCTTGATCGTGACCGGCTCTACGGTCTTGGTCATCGGCTCTGGCATGGGAAGCAACCGCGCGGTTTCAGCAAAATAAAATAGGCGCTTTCCCGAGCCGGTGCCACCGTTTTGTGCGAGGATCGGCGCCGGCTTGGTCAAGCCGCAGCGCAAGCTTGCTCCCTTGCTTTTCCCCCAGGCTTTCGTCCCCAAGCCTTTTGCCTCAGGGCTTGGATCGCACCACCATCGCCCTCGGCTGAGCCGTGCCTTTGGCATGGCTGCGATACGGCCTACCCCATCTTGTCGGCGGGCCGTCGCGTCCTTATGACATATATATCTACCAAGGCCGCTAGGGCCGCTGCGATCCCTCAATAGTCACTCTACGATCCCGAAAGGACCTCCCATGAAGGACGACATTGTTATTGTCGGCGCAGTACGCACGCCGGTCGGCGCTTTTAACGGGGCATTCGCGACAATGCCCGCCCACGACCTCGGTAAAGTCGCGATAAAAGCGGCAATTGATCGCGCCGGCGTCGAGCCGTCGCGCGTCTCCGAAGTGATCCTGGGGCAGATTTTACAGGCCGGGCAAGGCCAGGGCCCGGCCCGGCAGGCGTCGATCAATGCGGGCATCCCGGTCGAAGTGCCGGGCTGGAGCGTGAATCAGCTTTGCGGCTCCGGCCTGCGCGCGGTCGCGCTCGGCTATCAGGGCATCGTCAACGGCGATTCCGAAATCGCGGTTGTCGGCGGCCAGGAATCAATGAGCATGGCTCCGCACTGCGCCCATCTGCGCAACGGCGTAAAGATGGGCGACTTCCAAATGATCGACACGATGATCAAGGACGGCCTGTGGGACGCCTTCAACGGCTATCACATGGGCAACACCGCGGAGAACGTTGCGCGCCAATGGCAAATTACCCGTCAGCAACAGGACGAGTTTGCCGTTCATTCGCAGCAGAAGGCCGAAGCCGCGCAAAAGGCCGGGAAGTTCAAGGACGAAATCGTCCCAGTGACGGTGAAAAGCCGCAAGGGCGATATCATTGTCGATGCCGACGAATATCCCAAGCACGGCACCACGCTCGAAGGCATCAGCAAGCTGCGGCCGGCCTTCGATAAGGAAGGCACGGTGACGGCGGCCAGCGCTTCGGGAATCAACGATGGTGCGGCCGCCATGGTGCTGATGAAAGCAAGCGAAGCGGCCAGGCTGGGCAAAACGCCGCTCGCACGTATCGTGTCGTGGGCGCAGGCGGGTGTCGACCCGAAGATCATGGGGAGCGGACCGATTCCAGCCTCGCGCGCGGCGCTCAAGAAAGCGGGATGGAGCGTCGGCGATCTCGATCTCATCGAGGCCAATGAAGCGTTTGCCGCCCAAGCCTGCGCGGTCAACAAGGACCTCGGTTGGGACACCAGCAAGGTCAACGTCAATGGCGGCGCGATCGCGATCGGCCATCCCATCGGCGCCTCTGGCGCGCGCGTGCTGGTGACGCTGCTTCACGAGATGCAGAAGCGCGACGCGAAAAAGGGCCTCGCCACGCTCTGTATCGGCGGCGGCATGGGCATCGCCATGTGCGTGGAGCGGTAGATCCGAGGAAGCCTGGCTCGAAATGAAAGTCGTATTGACCTAGGGCATTGACCTAGGTCATGGCCGTGCGCCATTCGCACGCCTAAGTCGCGGCCATGAATGTCTTTAAGTTGTTTCGAACACTGCGAGACGCCGGCGACAGCAGCGGGCGCGACGGCAATAAAATAGGGAGGACAATATGCCACGCGTCGCATTGGTGACGGGGGGAACACGCGGCATCGGTGCGGCGATTGCCAAAGCGTTAAAGGCCGCCGGTTACACGGTCGCGGCCGTTTATCATGGCAACGACGAGGCGGCGCAGAAATTCAAGGCCGCGACCGGCATCGCCGTCTACAAATGGGACGTCTCTTCGTTCGAGGCGTGCGCCGCCGGCATCAAGCAGGTCGAAGCCGATCTTGGTCCGATCGATATCCTGGTCAACAATGCCGGCATCACCCGCGACGCCCAGTTGCACCGCATGAAGCCGGAACAGTGGACGGAGGTCATCAACACCAATCTCGGCTCGCTGTTCAATATGTGCCGGCAGGTGATCGAGGGCATGCGTGCGCGCAAGTTCGGCCGCATCATCAATATTTCCTCGATCAACGGTCAAAAAGGACAGTTCGGCCAAACCAACTATTCGGCCGCCAAGGCCGGCGAGATCGGCTTCACCAAGGCGCTCGCGCAGGAAGGCGCGCGCGTCGGCATTACCGTCAATGCGATCGCGCCGGGATACATCAACACCGAGATGGTGCAGGCGGTGCCCAAAGACGTTCTGGAAAAGACCATCCTGCCGACCATTCCCATCGGCCGGCTGGGCGAGCCGGAGGAAATCGCGCGTTGCGTGGTGTTCCTCGCGTCCGACGACGCCGGTCTTCTCACCGGCTCGACGCTCACCGCCAACGGCGGTCAATATATTACCTGAAAATCCGGATCTTGCCTGAAAGTTCCTGAGACGCGCCGGCGCCGGTCGTTGCCGGTTTTGTCCCTTCCCGCCCCGCTTGCGTGCCCGCGGTCGCGCGCGTTTTGCCGCGCATGTTGCTGATATTTCACAGGTTAATCAAAGTTAGCGCGGTGTCGTCATATTTTGGACGAATCTGCCCATCATCCTCCGCCCCGGGATAGGGAATAGGGTGTCGGGGGCAAATTGAAGAACTTGCAGTTCGCCTGGATTGTAGCTTCGACTACAATCATCAGCACTTGTCTGTTTGTTATCGTGTGGACGCTGACCGCGCCGCCGCCGACGAGGGCCATGGCTGCGGTGAACGAGCGCGCGACCATTTCGCCTGCGCGCTCGGCGATGCCGGATGTAATTTCCCGGCGCGAGCCATCGCCCTCACCTGAGGTAACCGCTTCCATCGGTGCCCCGGAGAAGGATCAGACGCGCATCGAAGAAGAAAAAGAAGAACCTTTTGCGCCCCGCAACGATTCCTCCGATGCCACGCCGGAAAAGCCGCATGTTCCGTATGTCGCTTACTACGTCTACAGCGAGCTTCCGCCTGACCGGAAGCCTGCGGACATCGTCCTCGACTCAATGAAAGATATTCCGATCGGAACGCCGGTCGAGGAAATCAGGCGCGCCGCCGATGCTTTCGGCCTGGATTTCAACTTTATGAAAACGGTTGCCAAGATCGAATCCGATTTCGATCCCAAGCAGCGCACCGGTTCCTACATTGGTCTGTTTCAGCTCAACAAATACGAATTCAACAAATACGGCTCGGGCGAGATTACCAACCCGCGCGATAATGCCGTCGCGGCAGCCTATAAATTCGTCACCGAGGCCACGCTCTTTGAGTGGGAAACGCACAAGAAGCCGACTTTCAGCGACCTCTATCTGATCCATCAACAGGGTTGGCAGGGCGCTGCTGAACACGTCGCCGAGCCGGACCGGATCGCCTGGAAATCGATGTGCGCCACTGACGAAGGCAGGGAAAAGGGCGAGCGGTGGTGCAAGCGCGCCATCTGGGGAAATACACTTCCCGCCGTCAAGAAAATCTGGAAATCGGTCGAAAAACTGCCCTCCGGCGAATTTGTGAGCATGTGGCGCCAGCGGGTCGACCACTTCTACACGCGCTATTCCGAGGCAAAGGCCGCCGATACGAAGCAGTGATGCTGTTTCGGACTTGAGACCCGCCGCGGCCGCCGGGAGTCTTTGCAAGCCAAAGAACGCTTTTCAAGCTGAAATACGCGACTGCAAGCGCGTTCTACGCGCTCGGTTTCCAGCCCTGCGGCGCCAGCTCGAATTTCGCGAAATCGAATCCCGGCGCGACCGTGCAGCCGACCAGCGTCCATTCGCCGAGCGATCGCGCGGCCTGCCAGGCATGAGCCGGCACGACGCCCTGCGGCCGCTCGCCGGCGGCAAGATCGTTGCCGAGAGTCAGAGTTTCGCGGGCTCCAACAGCCGGAGCGATTTCGAGCGCGAGCGGCGCGCCGGCATGCCAATGCCAGACTTCGGCGGCGTCAACGCGATGCCAGTGCGAGCGCTCGCCGCTCGCCAGCAGAAAATAGATCGCCGTCGAGGCCGCGCGCCCGCCGCCGATGGTATTGGCATCGCGAAATGTCTCGCGGAAATGCCCTCCCTCCGGATGCGGCTTGAGATCGAGCAGCCGGATCACGTCGGCGGCGGTCATCGGAGCGGTCAAATCCGGTTCTTCAAAAGCGATTTTTGCGCTCGCGGATCTCCGCGAACACTTTCCATGGCGGACTTTCGGCGAGACCGACAGCTTTTGCGACTTCCGGCACGTCGGCTCGCAAAAACGGATTCTCCGCCTTTTCCGCGCCAATCGTTGTCGGAACGGTGGGCTTGCCGGCGGCAAGCTGCTCCGCGACCTCCGCCGCACGCGCGGCGAGCGCCTTGTTGTTCGGCTCGATGGTCTTGGCGAAACGGATGTTGGCGTCGGTATATTCGTGGCCGCAATAGAACCGGGTATCGTCGGGCAGGCTGCGCAGCTTGAGCAGCGATTGCCACATCATTTCCGGAGTGCCTTCGATGACGCGGCCGCAGCCGATCGAAAACAGCGTGTCGCCCACGAATGCCAGCTTGTCCGCCGGGAAGAAATAGGACACATGGCCGGCGGTGTGGCCCGGGGTCTCGATCACGCGGCCTTCGAGCGAACCGACGCGCACGATATCGCCCTCGCCGACTTTCTCATCCACCGGTGAGATGCGTTGCGCCTCGTTCTTCGGCGCAACGATGCGGCATTTGTGATGCGCCTTGAGCGGGCCGATCCCGGCGGTGTGGTCGGCGTGGTGATGCGTGACGAGGATATCCGTGAGCCGCCAGCCGGTCTTTTTCAGCGCGGCCTCGACCGGCTCCGCTTCCGGGGCATCGATCGCGGCGGTCGCGCCGCTTTCCGGGTCGTGCAGGAGCACGCCGAAATTGTCCTTGAGACAGGGGAACAGGTAGGTCTGCGCTGCCATGCTTCTTCCGATCCTCCGGTTGCCAAATCATCCGCCTTCGGCGGGATGGGCGCAACAGCCGCATGATTAACGCCATAGGCGCGACGGAACGATAACCCAATCCGTGCTAATTTGCCGCCATGGACGTCGTCGACCTGCGCAATTTCTACGCCCAGCGGCTTGGCATTGTGGCCCGGCGCTTCATCAGCCGCGGGATACGGGGGCGGTGGGACGACACCACCGCGTTGCGGGTGCTTGGGATCGGCTACGCCACGCCCTATCTCGGCCTGTTCCGCGAGGAAGCCGAGCGTTGCCTCGCCCTGATGCCGGCGCCCCAGGGCGTCGTGCGCTGGCCGTCATCGAAGCCTGCGCTTGCCGCGTTGGTCGAGGAGGACGACTTGCCGCTTACCGATGCGGCGGTCGATCGCGTGCTGCTGGTGCATGCGCTGGAAAATTCGACCGATCCGGTCGGGCTGCTGCGCGAGGTGTGGCGCGTGCTCGCCGGCGGTGGACGGCTGCTTGCGGTGGTGCCGAACCGCCGGGGCCTGTGGGCGCGCATGGACACGACGCCGTTCGGCCACGGCTGGCCCTATTCGCGATCGCAGATCACGCATCTGCTGCGGGAAACCTGGTTTACCCCGACCGGCTGGGACGAAGCGCTCTACGTTCCACCGATCGCGCGCGGCTGGTTCTTGCGCTCGGCCGTAGCCTGGGAACGGGCGGGCTCGACCATATCGGCCCCGTTTGCCGGCGTTCATATCGTCGAGGCAACCAAACAAGTCTATCGGGCGATACCGGCGCGGCGCGAGCGGCGGCGCTTCGTTCCTGTCCTCCAACCGGTGCTGGCGCCCTCGCCGGGAGCTGCCGCATTGTCGCCATTCGGCGAAGACCCACGAGGATCTGCGGGCTTAGAGCGCGATCGATTTGGATTGAATCGATTGGCGCTCTGGCTTTTTTGGTGGAGCACGATCTTTTCGGAAAACCGGCTTCCACTTTTCCGGATCGTGCTCTTTGGTGGAGCATGATCGTTTCGGAAAATCGGCTTCCACCCCCGGATCAAGTCCGGGGGCAGGCTTTTTCCGGATCATGCGCTAACGCGGCCACGGCTCGGCGGTAAAAGCTGCGGCGTCGGCGCCGACAAGCTCGTCCAGGCTGTCGAGGCGATCGCGATCGAGGGCGGCGGTCAGCGCCGTTTTGATCTCGCCGAGCAGGCCGAGGCCGCGGAATACCAAAGCTGAATAAAGCTGGATCAGACCGGCGCCGGCGCGGAATTTGGCCAGCGCGGCGTTGCCGGAATCGATGCCGCCGACGCCGATCAGCGGAAAAACGCCTTCCACCCGCACGTAGGTTTCGGCCAGCATGCGGGTGGCGAGCGGAAACAGCGGACGGCCTGACAATCCGCCAATCTCCTTGGCGGTTTTGGTGTCGCGCAGGCTGGGCGGCCGCGCCAGCGTGGTATTGCCGACGATCATGCCATCGACGCGGCGGGAGCGCGCAATGCCGACGACATCGTCAAGCTCGGCGAGCGAAAGATCCGGCGCGATCTTGAGAAGCACTGGCGTCGGCCCGGCATGCGGCGCCACGCGTTCGCGCGCGTCGACCACGCGGGCAAGAAGATCATCGAGCACGGCAGCCTGCTGCAGCGCCCGTAAGCCCGGCGTATTGGGCGAAGAGATATTCACGGTGACGTAGCTTGCGACCGCGGCAAAGCGCTCGATCAGCTGCACATAATCGGCAACGCGATCGGAAGCGTCCTTGTTGGCTCCGACATTGACGCCGACGATGCCGCCGGCATTGGTCCTTGCAGCGAGCCGCCGCAGCACGACGTCGGCGCCTTGCGAGTTAAAGCCGAGGCGATTGATGACGCCCTCGTCAGCCTGCAGGCGGAAGACCCGCGGGCGCGGGTTGCCCGGTTGTGGCCGCGGCGTGATGGTGCCGACTTCGGCAAAGCCGAAGCCCAGGCGCAACAGGACGTCAGGCACCTCGGCATTCTTGTCGAACCCGGCCGCCATGCCGACCGGATTGGGAAAGTTGAGCCCGAAAGCCCGCACCGCCAGCCGCTTGTCGTCGCGAGCGACGCCGATCGGCGGCGCGAATTTCAGCAGCCGCAGCGTGAGCGCGTGGGCATCTTCCGGTTCGAGCGCATGGAGGAGCGGCCGCACCAGCCGCTCGAACGGACCGATCACGAGCCTAGCTCCGGAACCGGCCGCCGGCCGTCGATTTCATCGGCAAGCGGCCGCGCCCAGCGCACCGCCGAAAGCGGCAGCGGCCCGTAAAGATGCGGGAAAAGATCGCCACCACGCGAGGTTTCCCACTTCAATAGCTCGCCGAGAGCGCCAGCATCGACGGCGACAAGAAGCAAATCCGACATCCCGGCATAGTGTCTCGCGAGAGTGCCCGGGAGTTGAGCCGCGGTGGAGAAATGGATGAATCCGTCGCGGATATCGGCCGGGCTCCCGAGCAACCGTCGCTCGGTTTCGGCCTCATGCCACAAAGCCTTCTCGCAGATCTTGTAGATCGTATTCACACCTTCGTCCTGCGTCAGGCGCGCGACCCTATCGGTGCGAAATCATGAGTTCAAGGCGGCGGATGCTTCCCATGGCGAACGGGCCTTCGGAGCGCCGGCAGATCATCGGCGGGCTTGAGCGATCAGGCAATAATTCCTAACATCACCCAGCCACTACGGGGCAAAGATGCTCACCCACGCGCAGGTCTGGTCGGCCATCGATCGTCTGGCGACCCGCGCCGGATTGTCCGCTTCCGGCCTCGCCAAGCGCGCGGGACTTGATCCCACCACTTTCAACAAATCGAAGCGGTTTACCGCGGAGGGCCGCGCCCGATGGCCCTCGACCGAGTCGATCGCCAAGGCGCTTGCCGCGACCGGCACGCCGGTCGAGATCTTTGTCGAATTGATCGCGGCCGGCGAGGGCCACGTCACCCGGGCGGTACCGCTGCTCGGCTTCGCCGAGGCCGGCAGCGGCGGTTATTTCGACGATGGCGGCTTCCCGGTCGGCGAGGGCTGGGACCAGATCGCATTCCCGGCCGTCAGCGACGAGCACGCCTACGCGCTGGAAGTCTCCGGCCAATCGATGGAGCCGGCCTACCGCGACGGCGACGTGGTCATCATCTCGCCGTCAGCGCCGATCCGCCGCGGCGATCGCGTCGTGGTCCGGACCAAAGGCGGTGAAGTGATGGCGAAGGAGCTCAAGCGCCGCACCGCGAAGACGATCGAGCTTCGCTCACTCAATACCGAGCATGCCGACCGCACGCTTGCGGCAACCGACGTGCTTTGGATCGCGCGGATTCTTTGGGCGAGTCAGTAGAGGGTGGCGGTATCCGAATAAATCGCGTGCTGCGACTTCGCCCTTCCCTCTCCTCTTACGGGAGAGGGTGGCGAAATCGAGTGCAGCGAGATTGAGCCGGGTGAGGGGGCCGTGCGCAGCGTGCCGCGTGAAACCCCTCACCCGCTTCAGCTCGCATACGCTCGACTTAGCCACCCTCTCCCGCAAGGGGAGAGGGTGGACAATAAACTCAAGCCGAGCGCGCCAGCGCGCCGTCGATCATGTCGATGGTGTTGGCGATGCCGTAGGCGGCAACGAAAGAGCCGAAACGCGGGCCTTTCTCCTGACCGAGCAGCACCTGATAGAGCATGTTGAACCAGTCGAGCGAGACGCCGGGCTTGCCGTCCTTGGCTTTTTTCTTTTCGTCGAGGAACGGCTCCCGCCGCCCGATCTCATAAACCACGTCCTGAATGACCTGCGCCGAAGCATCCGCCGGCAATTGCGAGAGTGCATCGCGCAGATCGTTGAGAGCGGCGCGCTCGGCGGCGCCGGGCTCGCGGAATTTTTTCGCCGGCAGCACGAAGTCGCGGAAATAATGGATGGCGTAGTCGACCAGCGCCGCCAGATGCGGATGGGTTTCACGCGTGACACCAGGCCGGTAACGGCCGATGAAACCCCAGAGCGTATCGGCATTCTCGGCGTTCGAGGCGGTGACGAGAGAAAGCAGCATCGCGAACGGCACCGGATTGTCCAGCTTCGGCGGATGGCCACCGTGAATGTGCCAGACCGGGTTAGCGAGGCGCTCCTTCGGACCCTGCCGCTCATAGGCGTCCAGAAATTGCTGATATTCGTCGACGTGACGCGGGATGACGTCGAAATAGAGCCGCTTGGCGGCCTTCGGCTCGCGATACATGAAGAGCGACAGGCTCTCCGGGCTGGCATAGCGCAGCCATTCTTCGATCGTGAGACCGTTGCCCTTCGACTTCGAGATTTTCTGACCGTTCTCGTCGAGAAACAGTTCGTAGTTGAAGCCCTCCGGCGGCGCGCCGCCGAGCGCCCGGCAGATTTCGCCGGACAGCTTGACGGAATCGATCAGGTCCTTGCCGGCCATCTCGTAGTCGATGCCGAGCGCCACCCAGCGCATCGCCCAATCCGGCTTCCATTGCAGTTTGCAGCGGCCGCCGGTCACGAGCGTCGTCACCCGCTCGGAGGTGTCGGGATCCTCATAGGTGATCGTGCCGGCCTTCGCATCATGCGCGAGCACCGGCACCTGCAACACGGCGCCGGTTCGCGGCGAGATCGGCAGGAACGGCGAATAGGATTGCGCGCGTTCTTCGCGCAGCGACGGCAGCATGATCGCCATCACCGCCTCGAAATGCTGCAGCACTTTGTGGAGCGCCGCATCGAAGCGCCCCGACGTGTAGCACGCGGTCGACGACATGAACTCATAGTCGAAACCGAACTGGTCGAGAAAGGCGCGCAGGCGCGCGTTGTTGTGGTCGGCGAAACTTGGATGCGTGCCGAACGGATCGGGCACCCTGGTCAGCGGCTGGCCGAGATGCCGCGCCAGCATCTCCTTGTTGGGGACATTGTCGGGCACCTTGCGAAGCGCGTCCATGTCGTCGGAGAACGCGATCAGGCGCGTCTTGACCTTGTCGCCGGTCAGGACGCGAAAGGCGTGACGCACCATCGTGGTCCGCGCTACCTCGCCGAAGGTGCCGATATGCGGCAGGCCGGACGGGCCGTAGCCGGTTTCGAAAATGATCTCGTCCTTACCGCTCTTCTTTTGGCGCGCAACGATCTTGCGCGCCTCTTCGAACGGCCACGCATGCGACTGCTCCGCGAGTGCGCGCAGGTCCGAGGGGTTTTCAATCGTTGCGGTCGTCATGGTCAGGTCCATAGACCGTTATCGGTCCGGATTGGAACAGTCTTTCTGAACAACGTGGTTATCAAAACGGACTGATCGGGAAATAGCGCAGCCAGAGATCGGTAAAGCTTCCCTTCTCCCAAAGCTGAAACAGCGCCCAGTTCAAGGCCAGCCGCAGGAGATCGTTGCCGCGCTTGACCGCGATGCCGACGCCTTCGCCAAAAAAGCGGCTTTCCAGAAACGGCCCGCCGCGAAACGCGCAGCAGCCGCCGGAGTCCGTGCCGTTGAGCCAGAACGCCAGCGCGATGCCGTCGCCAAACAGCAGATCGACCTCCTTGCGCCGCAAGGCGTCGCGCGCCGCCTCGGCATTGGGATAAGGCCGCACCTCGGCCTCGGTGAACATCGCCTTGAGATAGGCCTCGTGCGCAGTGCCGGCGATCACGGCGATCTTCATTCCCTCGAGCCGCTCCGGCAGCACCTCGGCGATCGGACTGTCGACGCGCGCCACGAAGCGCGCAGGCGTCCGGAAGTAGGGATCGGTGAAATCGGCGCGGCGGCGCGTCTCCGCAGTGGGTGAGATCGAAGCGATCACGGCGTCGCCGCGATTCTCGTCGAGCGCATCAAGCAGCGTCCCGAACGGGCGTGCCTGTATGGTGCAGGTGATCTTGATTTCGTCGCAGATCAGCCGTGCGAGATCGACGTTGAAACCGGCCGGATTGCCGTCGCTGCCGGCATAGTCGAAGGGCGGATAGTCCATGTCGGTGAGGAATCGGATGGTCTGGATGCGCGACAGATCGGGCCGCTCGGGCCGCCGGCGCGGATCCCAGAAGCCAGGGACGACCACGGCGCGCGGCGGCAAAACGGTCTCGCCGGCGGCGGCGGCGCGCCGCTCGTCGGCTGCATAAAATGCCAGCGCGCACAGCAGAAACGCGATCGGCCACAGCGGGTGCGCCAGCGCGCCGTGGCGGCCGGCGACCGCTCTCTCAAACGCTCTTTTGACAAATTGCATCAGATGCAATCCCGGCTCCGCACGTGCTCGGCCCGCTTAGCGGGATCGCAGGGAAAAGTCGAGAGACGCTCTTGTCGCGAGCCCTGGAACGCAGGTGTTTGACCTATCGTTTGGGCCCGATGCCGCTCGCGTCTTTTTGTTGTTGCGGTTCGGCAAATCCGGCCCGGTCGTGATCGCGGCGACTGACTTTTTCCTCGGCCCGTTGAAGGCGGCGCTCCAGCCGGACGAGATCTCCGCGGCGTTGCCCTTCGGCCGCCGACACCACAAATGAAAGGCCTACCAAGCGGGGAGACACCCAATGGACTATGTCGTGCAACAGTCCGCGGTCGCGGGGGAACGACCCACCCTGCCGGGTCAGGCAGTCCTTGTATTTCAGGGTGGCGGCGCGCTCGGCGCCTACCAGGGCGGCGTCTATCAGGCGATGCACGAGGCCGGGATCGAGCCGGACTGGGTCGTCGGCACCTCGATCGGAGCCATTAACGCCGCCATCATTGCCGGCAACGATGTCAATTCGCGGCTCGATGGCTTGCGCGAATTCTGGAAACGGATTGAGCGCAAGCCGCTATGGGGCGATCTGCCGTTCGGTTATTTGGCCGGCAACGCCGCCTCGCACCTGATGACGCTGTTCGGCGGCATTCCGGGTTATTTTTCCCCGAACGGCGCCATCGCGTTGGGACTCAACGCGTTGGTCGGTGTCGAGCGCGCCGCGTTTTACACGATCGATGGCCTCCGCAAGACCCTTGGCGATCTTGTCGATTTCGAGCGCATCGCCGCCAAACAGCCGCGGCTGACGATCGGGGCCGTCAACGTGCGAACCGGCAAGATGCATTATTTCGACAGCCGCAGCGTACCGATCACGCTCGACCACGTCCTGGCCTCGGGCGCAGTGCCGCCGGGCTTTCCGGCCGTCCGCATCGACGGCGACCCGTACTGGGATGGCGGCCTTTATTCGAATACGCCGGTCGAAGTGGTGTTCGACGACAATCCGCGGCGCGACTCCGTCGTGTTCTCGGTGCAGATATTTCCAATCGCCGGGCCGGAGCCTGAATTGGTCATGCAGGTGCTGAGCCGACAGAAGGACATTCAATTCGCCAGCCGCGCCGACAGCCACATTCCCCGGCAGGAGCATATCCATCAACTCCGGCACATGGTGCGCGAGCTGATCAACCGCATGCCGGAAGCCCAGCGCGAAACGCCGGAAATCAAGGAAATGGCCGGCTATGGCTGCGGCACGCTGATGCACATCGTGCAGCTCAACGCCGCTCCGCTTCAACACGAAGACTATCTCCGTGATCTCGATTTCACGCAGGAAGGCATTCAAGGGCGCTGGCAGGCCGGCTATGCCGACACCATCCGCACCTTGCAGCGCAAGCCGTGGGAAACGCCGATCGATCCGATGGTCGGCGTAGCGGTGTACAATTCCGATGGCATGGATGCGACGTCCAGCCTGGAAAAAGCCAGTTGATGAGCACTCTCCCGATCGCACCGTGATATCTGCCACAGGGAACAATTACGGCGATTGCGTCATTTCTGCCGGGTAGCCTTCGAGGAATGCCATGGCGCCGACGGCAAGCCGAAACAAAGCTGGGCGGCCGAAATCGACCCGCCACAATACATCGCGTTCCGAAACGACGCGCCGCAGCGGCACGCGCTATTGGTCCGGCCGCGTGACGCGCGAGAGTAATGCACTCGATCTCGAAGCCGGCGTCTTCAGTCTGAACGACCCCAAACTCATCGCGGCTTCGCTCAAACGGTCGGCGGAGCGCAGCCGGCGGCGCAAGGCAGCGCCCTACCGCTCCGCATTGTCGATGCTGGTTTTCTATATCAACCGGGCCGGCAAGAAATTATCCGTGAGCCGACGGCGGACGCTGGAGCGGGCAAAAATCGAACTGCGCCGGCAGTTTGGGCGGGACCAGGCATGATCCGGTAAAAGCCTGCCCCCGGACTTGATCCGGGGGTGGAAGCCGGTTTTCCGAAGAGATCATGCTCCACCAAAAAGCTGGAGGGCCGATCGATTCAATCTAGATCGATCGCAGCCCGCCGGCCCAATTTCCATTGCACGGTCAATGATTTTGCCGCCACCGCGGGGCGAAATTTTACCGTCGATTAACCAACCCCATCAATCATGGCGGCTTCGCCAAAAGGCCCCTCGATGGGCGGTTTCAACTTTTCCATTCGCACCCGGCTCGCCCTATGGGCGGGGGTCGGCGTATTGCTGGTTACCGGGATGCTGGCGGAGCAGCAATACGGCGACCACTTGGCCGGATTGCAACGCGCCGCCGCCGACGGAAGGCAACTCGCCACGATAGAGGCGTTGCGCGCCGCCGACGATTTGCGTTGCATGCAGATCGAGATCACGGGAAATCCGGCTGGCGATCGCGCCGAGTGAAATCGACCGCGCGCTCGACCTATTCAAGGCGGACGAGACGTCAGCCGCGCGGGCATATCGAAGCCGCCCTCGTGGCCTCGGAGGATCCGGAAGACCGGACGCGGCTCAAGAAGCTCGCCGAACTTGTCAAAAGCTATGCCGGCGTCGTTGGCGAACTCGCCGTCGCGGCGCGCGACTACGGCGACACCGTCGACAAAGTCAAGCGCGGCAACGCCCTCGGCAAAGAGATCGATCTACTGCTCGGAACGACGACGGAGGCGCTGATCGCGGCCGCCGGCGAGCGCAAGGCGAGAGCGAACGCGGAGGCGGTGACAGTCAGCCGGATCGCCCTCGGCTTGGGCGTATTCGTGATCGCCGTTCTCGCCGGTGTGGCGATATTCGGCGCGGTCGCGATCAGCCGTCCGATCCGCCATATCGGCGAAGTGCTGCTGGAACTCGCCCGCGGCAACCGCGACGTCGAGGTTCCCTATACCGAACGCCGTGACGAGGTGGGCGACAATGCCCGGGCGGCGGAAACCTTCAAGGAGAAACTGATCCGCATCGAGCAACTGGAGGCCGCGGAGAAGGAGACCGAGCGCCGTAGCGCCGAGCAGCGCAAAGCCGACATGCGGGCGCTCGCGGACTCTTTCGAGAGCGCGGTGGCGGACGTTGTGCATGCCGTCTCGTCGTCGTCGACCGAACTCGAAGCCGCAGCCGAAGCGCTGAGTACGACGGCCGGATCGACGCGGGAGCTGTCGGGCAAAGTCCTGTCGGCATCCACGCAAGCCTCGGAGAACGTCCGATCGGTCTCGTTCGCGACCGAGCAGCTCATCGCCTCGGTCGCCGAAATCGACCGGCAAGTGCAAGAATTGACCCGGATCGCGGTCGAAGCCGTGGCGCAAGCGGAGAAGACCGACGCGCGCATCGCCGAACTGACCGACGCAGCCGGCCGCATCGGCGACGTCGTGAAGCTGATTACCGCCATCGCCGGACAGACCAACCTGCTTGCGCTCAATGCCACGATCGAAGCCGCCCGCGCCGGCGAGGCCGGCCGCGGCTTTGCCGTGGTCGCGCAAGAGGTCAAGGCGCTGGCGGCGCAGACTTCGAAGGCTACCGAGGAGATCGGCGTGCAGATCGCCGGCGTGCAATCGGCGACACGGGATTCGGTAGCCATCATCAAGGAGATCGGCACGACGATCGGCCGCATCTCGGGCGTTGCCGCCGCGATCACCTCAGCCGTCGATCTTCAGGCGGCGACGACGGAAGAGATTGCCGAGAACGTGCGCGCTGCGACCGGAAGCGCCGCCCACGTCACCGCCAACATCGCCGAGGTCGACGCGGCGACGGTCAGCATCACCGCGGCGTCGGCACAGGTGCTCGCCTCGGCGCAGACGCTCGCACAGGAAGGCAGCCGCCTCGCGGCGGAAATGGAAAAATTCCTCGCCGCCGTCTGTGCGGCGTAAAGCGTCTCTGCCTCAAACCAGTCGCCAGCCGCGCCCGGCATCGCGCTCGAGTATCGTCGCCCGCATTCCGAACGGCTCCGGCGTGACACCGCGAATCCAAAGCTCCATGCGTTCAACGTCGACCTTGACGAAAATAGCGTTCGCGCGATCCTGTTTGGTGGGAAAGTAAGCGCCATAGGCGTCCTTCCAGCGAGCGCGGACCTCCGGCTCAGTCTCACATAACGTGGCCTTGCCGATCAGCGTGACGAAGGCGTCGTCGGGGTCGTGCTGAAATATGATGGTGACCGTACCGGCGCGGCGCATCTCGGCCACCTTGCGCGTACGAGCGTCGGTAATGAACCGGATCGTCCACTCGTCCTCGCCGGCGTCGTGCAAGAGCCGTCCCATCGGCCTCATATTGGCGAGGCCGTTCTCCGCCGCGGTTGCCAGCCAGCAATAACGCGCGCTTTCGATTGTCCTGGCCACACCGGCAAGAAGGCGGCTCACTTCGGCGGCATCGGGATTGTCTTTTGCTCCTGGCATCTGGGCAACCCTCCGTTCGGCTTGAATATTGCCATTTATTGACCGATTAGTCTAGACGATATAGTCTAGATCAATGGGGCGGGCGCAATTCGATCATGCCGACTTCATGGCCGCGGCTCGTGCGCTCAGCGCGGAGCGTGGGCCCGCCGCCGCAACGGTCGATGCCATCATTGAGCGGCTGAAGGCTCCCAAGGGCTCGTTCTACCACCGCTTCGCCTCGCGCGACGCGCTGCTCGGCGAGTTGTGGCTTGCGACCGTGCTCGCCTTTCAGGCGGGGTTTGTCGCGGCGATCGAGGCCGGCGACGGGCTCGGCGCGGCGCTTCACGTGCCTGCCTGGTCGCGTCGGCACTTGGACGATGCCCGATTGCTCCTCCTCCACAGCCGCCACGATTTTGTTGACGGCGACTGGCCGGCTGCGCTGCAGCGAGGCGTCGCCGATCAGACGAAACGCGTCGAGACATGTTTGCGGACATTTGCGCGGCAAGTGTTTGGCCGCGCCGGACCCGGAGAGATCCGTCGCGCCACATTCGTGCTTGCCGAAGTTCCGACGGCCGCCGTGAAGCAACACCTGCAACGCCGCGAGCCACCGCCACCGCTGGTCGATGAACTGATCACCAAGACCTATCGCGCGATTGTTGGCCGCGGAGGCGGCGGGCGCCGTGCCGCCGAGAGCGCTTCAACGCGCTGAACGGGCGTCGGTGCGACGGAACGTTCACGTCGATCCGGGTTCATCTGGGAAAAATCTGCTAAGGTGTTGTCACCGACAGCAAAGCGAACGCCGCCTGATGCCGACGTTTCCCAACCTGCCGAGCCGGATGAGGCTTGTTCTCTGGTTCGGCCTGATATCCGCGGTGATCGGCGCGTCCTATGCCCATATCCTCGCGGTGATGGATGGCAGTCCGCTCTTCACACTCGATGGTGTGCCGCGCGGCGTCATGGTCGGTTTAGTGATTGCAATTGTTCTGACCTCTTTCGAAGCCTTTGTTCTGGCGGAGCCGCTTGGCGCACCGCTTCGCCAGGCGCCATTTCTGATACATGTGACGGTCAAGACTCTGATTTATCTGATCGTCATCTTATTAGCTCTCGCGCTCGGGGCTTGGGTATTCCCCGCGGCGCGTGAGAGGGGCATTCAGCGGCAGGATGTGCTGTTTTCGCTTGCAGCCTCCTTTGTCTTCACTTTCATGTTCTACATGAACCGGTTGCTCGGGCAGCACGTACTGCTCAATTTCGTCACCGGCCGCTATCACCAGCCGCGGGTGGAAGAACGCGTGTTCTTGTTCATCGATATGGAAGGCTCCACCGGTTTCGCTGAGCGGCTCGGCGCGCTCGCCTTTCATCGCCTGCTCAATCGTTTCGTCGTCGATCTCACCGGGCCGATTGCGGCGGCACGCGGCGAAATCCATCGTTACGTCGGCGATGAATTGATCGCGACCTGGAAACTGGCGGACGGGATCGCCGACGCCCGCTGCATAACGGCTTGTTTTGCTGCGATGGATTTACTGGCGCTCCAGGCGCCGGTCTACCAGCGCGAGTTCGGCGCCCCGGTCAGGTTCCGCGCCGGCTTGCATTGCGGTCCGGTGGTGACCGGCGAGATGGGCTCGGCGAAGCTGGAGATCGTCTTCCTGGGCGATACCGTCAATACGGCGGCCCGCATCCAGGAATTCAGCCGGCAGACCGGGGATCGCGTGCTGGCATCTGCGGACCTGATCGATCGCCTCGAGCTGCCTCCCGGTATCGTCAAGCGGTCCCTCGGCGATCTCCGGCTGCGTGGCAAGGAAAACGATGTGGCGCTCTATGCGTTGACCAGAGTGGCGGCTTCGGCCGAACCGAGCCCAACGAAACAGCCGGCGGCCGATATTGAGCGTGTTGCATGACGACGTCGCCACTCGCCGCCCTTGCCGCCTGCCGACGCGCTTCGCCCCGACAGCGACGGTCGTCCGTCAAAATGCAATCCGTCGCTATGTACCAAACGCGGAAGTCGCAGGGAGAAAACGACGCCTGATTGCGGAACGCCGTTTGATCAAGTTTGGGATAGGGTCCCTTCTGGTCAATTCGTATTAGCGACTTAGGAATAATTGTCCTGTGAATTTGAAAAAACGTCGGACCCGTTGATATGAGTCGCGAAGAGTCAGTGCGGCTCGTCCTATCCAATCTGGCGCTCCGATCTTGCGAAGAGCCTCGATATGGTCTCTGTCGAAACGCTCAGCGAAGGCCGCATTCGTCCAATAGTTTTGCACGCCGTACGCTGCGAGGTTGCGTTCCGCCTGCTCTCTCACCTGTGCTCCATTCGGTAATTTGGCCGCGAACGCTAGCTCACGACGAAAACAGACAGCCTCGACCCGCGGTCTTAGCTCCTCCTCGTAGCCGATGCCGAGACTGTGAAGCCGCGCGTGAGTAGCTTCGTGCACGATAACTGCCGCAATCAATTCGGGACGTGTCGTCTCATCCAGAACAAACTCCCTATCTAGCGAACAGGCCCGCAGAGCCTGATTAAAAGTGCCGAGGGCTCCAGGAACGTCTCGGATCCATACACGTTCAAGATCGCGGATGAGACGACCATATCGAACCCGATCATTCACCTTGATGAGGAGAAGCGCGTCCTCGACACGACGCAAAATAGGCTCCGCCGTTTCGCCGGCGAAGGCTACCCCGACCCACAGGCCATCAACTTGCCTGCCAGTTGAGAGATGAAGCTCAAGCCTGTCGAGGAACTTGGCCCGCTGGTCTTTTCTTATATTGCTCGTCGATCGACTCATTTGTGCAGGGAGCGGCTTCTTCAAGGTTCATCGGCAAAACTAAAGGTTCAAAAGATTAAGGAAGTTTCGACCAGCGACCAACGTCCGCTAATGGGTCATTTGCGTCCGGCTCGGGCCAGCCGTGGGTCCAGCCGTGTCCCTATGCTCCAAAAGCGGAAGCAAAATTAGAGTATTGGCATCTGTGCCGACGGGCGACACCGCACCGGCGAGATTGCCGTCCCGCTGGCTGGCGCGTAATCTATTGGGCGTGGTGCTTTGGTTGGCATCCGCCACGCTCAATTTAGCCGGAGGCGAGGATCGTTCCAAAGCTCCGGGGAAGCTCCGGGTAAGAGTTTGGGCGGAAATGCTGGAAATGCCGATGGAATAGGGGTTTTGCGGGCGTAGTTCAGTGGTAGAACGACAGCTTCCCAAGCTGTATGTCGCGGGTTCGATTCCCGCCGCCCGCTCCATTGTCTGTTAGGTTGGCATCGTCAGGAACGGCGACATCGCCTGCAACAACGGCAGGAACGAAATCCGGGGGGAAAGACCATGGATCAGCAGAGCAGGCCGCGCCGCGGATGGAGCTGGTGGTATCTCCTCCTCCTGATCCAGTTCGTCGCGGTGATGTGGCCGCCTTTCTACAACAAGACCGAACCGGCCCTGATCGGCATGCCGTTCTTCTATTGGTACCAGCTCGCCATGGTGATCGTCGGCGCGGTGCTCACCGCAATCGTTTATTTCGCCACCGAAGAATAAAGGCCGCGGCGGCGCGTACCGCCGTCCAAAAAAGTTACAGCGGGGGGAGTGTCGTGCGGGACATCGACTGGACAGCGCTGAGCATCTTTGTCGTGCTGTTCGCCTTCATCACCTGGCTCGGTTTTGCCGCCGCGCACTGGCGCAAGGGCGACCTCGACATGCTGCACGAATGGGGCCTCGGCGGCAGGCGCTTCGGCACGGTCATCACCTGGTTCCTGATCGGCGGCGATCTCTATACGGCCTATACCTTCATCGCCGTTCCGGCGCTCGCTTTCGGCGCCGGCGCGGTGGCGTTCTTCGCCGTGCCCTACACGATCATGATCTATCCGATCCTGTTCCTGGTGTTTCCGCGGCTCTGGCACGTCTGTCACAAGCACAACTACATCACGCCGGCGGACTTCGTGCGCGGCCGCTTCGGCAATCGCTGGCTGGCGCTGGCGGTGGCGCTCACCGGCATCGTCGCCACCATGCCCTACATCGCCCTGCAACTGGTCGGCCTGCAGGTGGTCATCGCCGCGATGGGAATTTCCGGCACCGGCTATATGGGCGACTTGCCGCTGGTCATCGCCTTCGTGATCCTCGCGGCCTTCACCTATTCCAGCGGACTGCGTGCGCCCGCCTCGATCGCAATCGTCAAGGACATCCTGATCTACATCACGGCGTTCGCCGCCATCATCGTCGTGCCATTGCAGCTCGGCGGCTTCGGCAAGATCTTTGCCGCGGTGCCGCCGGCCAAATTGCTGCTGGCCGTGCCCGGCGCCCATACTACCGGCGCCTACAGCTATTACGCGACGCTGGCGCTCGGCTCGGCGCTGGCGCTCTTTCTCTACCCGCATTCGATCACCGGGATTTTGAGCGCGAATGGCGGCCATGCCATCCGCCGCAACGCCGCCTTGCTGCCGGGCTACTCGCTGATGCTTGGCTTGCTGGCGCTGGTCGGTTTTTTCGCCATTGCCGCCGGCGTCGCCGGCCGCCCGGAGTTTGCCGAGGGGTTCAAGCAGTTCGGCGCCAATTTCGCGGTGCCGGCGCTTTTCGTCCATAGCTTTCCGTCCTGGTTCGTCGGCATCACTTTTGCCGCGATCGGGATCGGCGCCCTGGTGCCGGCCGCGATCATGTCGATCGCCGCGGCCAACCTCTACACCCGCAATATCCATCGGGAGTTCATCAACCGCAATCCGACCGACAAACAGGAATCGCAGATCGCCAAATGGGTATCGCTGATCGTCAAGTTCGGCGCGCTCGTCTTCATCGTATTCGTGCCGACGAAGTTCGCGATCTATCTCCAGCTCCTTGGCGGCATCCTGATTATTCAGACGCTGCCGACGGTGATGCTCGGGGTCTATACGCGCTGGTTCAATGACTGGGCGTTGCTGATCGGCTGGGCGGTGGGGATGGCGAGCGGCACTGCGATGTTCGTCGCGGTGAACTCGCCGAACTATCCGCTGGCGATCGCAGGCTTTACCTTCCCGGGCTACGCCGCGATCTACAGCGTCGTTCTCAACCTCGCGGTTGCGGTAGCGTTGACCCCGGTGTTCAACGCGCTGCGCTCCGGAGCGGCGCCGGTCGACGCCACCGTCGCCGCCGATTACAGAGCATGATCCCGAAAAGTGGGCACCGGTTTTCGGACAAGATCATGCTCAACCAAAGCAGCAACGATCCGGGAAAAGCCTGCCCCGGACGTGATCCGGGTGGAAGCCGGTTTTCCGAAAAGATCATGCGGGGCTAAAAGCCCCCGCTACATGCGCGTGACGCGGACGTGCAGCAGCGCCGAACGGCCGCCGCGAACCTCCTTGGCGCAGCGTGCGATCGCCGCCGTCACGTCGGCCGGGTCGGTAACTTTCTCCGCGTAAGCCCCGAACGCCTCGGCCACCTTGCCGAACTCGACTTTGGGCGCCAGTTCCGCCTCGAATTCGTTGGTGGTAGAGGCCTCGCCGTCCGGATAGACCCGCAGCGTCGATTGCTTCACCGCGGACCAGCCGGAATTGTCGAGCACGATGGACAAGATCGGCAGCTTGTATTGCTGCGACACCGCATAGACCGAGGTCGGATTGTTGAAATAGAAGCTGCCGTCGCCGGCGATTTGCACCATGAGCCGGTTCGGTGCGGCGAGCTTGGCGCCGAGCGCCATCGGGGCCGACCAACCGAGCCCGGCCCCGTTGGTGTTGAACGCGGTGTTGGGCAGGCGCCGCGGAATCTGCATCAGCACCGCCGGCGTATTCGTCACCGCCTCGTTGAAAATAATGTCCTCGTCGTCGAGCACCTTGCCAAGCTCGGCCATCAGAAAGTGCGGATTGATCGCGCCGGGCTTGCCCCGGTCGGCGGCGAGCGTGGCGGCGTGCGCAAGGCGGGCCGCCCGCATGGCCTTGATACGCTCGAGCCGCACGGCGGCGGCTGCCTTAAAGCGCGGCGTCGCCTTCGCTTTAAGCTCGGTCAGCAACTGGTCGAGGATACGGCCGGTACTGCCCTGCAGGCGCAGATGACCGGGAAACGTCCACATCGGCGAACCGACCTTGAGGACATCGACGTCGATATGCGCCCAGAACGCGTTCTCGTTCGGCTGGGCGTCGGCGGGAAACCACGGCGCCTCGACATCGACAAGCAATCCGAGGTCGGCGCCGGGCAGCGCGTCGTCGGCCGAGAAGCCGGCGAAGCAGGGACTTTCGTAGGAGACGTTGCTCTTCGAGTTCGCTTCGAAGATCGGAATGCCGGCGAAGAGCGCTACCTCGTCGATCTTCTGCGCGGCAAGCGCGTCCATGCCGCCATAGCCGGTGATCAGGATCGGATTCTCGGCAGCGAGCAGCCGGTCGGCAAGCTTGGCGACAAGCGCGGGATCGGCCCCGCCGCCCGCCACGGCGCCGAAGCGGTCGCCGGGGAAACGGTGGATCTCGTCGCTGCTCCAGTGCTGGGTCAATGTCTCGCGGTGCATCATCAGATAGACCGGACCGCACGGCGCGCTCTGCATGATCGAATAGGCCCGTTGCAGCGCCTCCTTGACGACCACGCCCGACGGCAGCGTCCACTCCCATTTGGTATAAGGCCGCACCAGGCTGCCCTGATCGAACGGCTCCTGCACGAAATGCACATGGGTGTCGCGGGTGCCGACCAGCTCCTTGTGCGAGGTATAGGGCGCCTTGCCCGCCATCAGCAGCACCGGCAGGCGGCTGCGGTAGAGATTGTGCATGGCGTTCGCTGCGTTCGCCGTTCCCACATCGACATGGACAAGAACGCCCTGGCCGCGGCCGGTGACCAAAGCATAACCGCCGGCCATGTGCGCGGCGGTGTTCTCGTGCGGACAGCGCACGACGCTCGGCATCGGCTCGCCGCGCTTCCGGCGATGCGCCATCTCCTCGATGATCGGGGCGTGGTCGGTGCCCAGATTGCAAAACAGATAATCGATCCCGGTTTCCTTCAGGCCTTCGAGCAAATAATACGCGCTGGAGAAATCGGTAACGTTGGTTTTCCGTCCTACTGATGTATCCATGGATGCAACCGACCGTTTCTGGGTTTGTATATCCGACATTATAGCATCATCTACCGGGCCGTTCGCCGGCGCTCCACGGCCCCGAGCGCCTGCCCCTGGCACAATCCATTCGCGCGTTGTGACAGCGGAATAAAATCGGCTGCGCCGAAATTGCATGGACGGCATTTCGAACTCTCGCCACAATGACGAAGGATGGTCGCCGGCCCAAGCGGAAAGGTCCAAGCATGAAATGGCAAGCTGGCGTGCTGGCGTCGGCCATCGTTGCCGCGGCTTGTGCCGCTTTGGTCTCCACGACTGCGGCGTTTGCAGACGTGCGCATCACCCGCGACCTGGGGGGAGAGGTCACCTCCTATATTCGCAAGTTCGAGAGCATTCGCGACTCCGGCGAGCGGCTCGTCATCGACGGCCAGTGCCTGTCGGCATGCACCTTGTTCACCGCCTTCGTCCCGCGCGACCAGGTGTGCGTGACGCGGCGTGCCGTGCTGGGGTTCCATGCCGCCGCCGTTTATGACAGCGCCAGACGCACTCTTGTTCCGACCCGCAAAGGCACCTCGCTGGTGATCCAGCTCTATCCGCCGGAGATCCGCAACTGGATCGCGCGCCATGGCGGCCTGAGGCCGACCATCATCACGATGCGCGGCCGCGAACTCGCGGCGCTCTATAAACCCTGCCAATAAGCCGCAACCTCCCTCGATTGTCGGATGCTGCATTTTGTGGCCTGCTTCGGCCGACGGAGGCCGTTTTGAACTTGCGAAAACCCCCCACGCGCGTCCTGCCACTAGTCGTCGCCTTTCTGTGCGGGCTGGGACTGGTATTCGGGGGGATTCTTTACTTTGCCGGACATTCAAATTCGCCGATCGGACCGGCGATAGCCGCCGTCGGCGGACCGTTTCATCTTGAGGATCAGAACGGCAGCCCGATCAGCGACCAAGACATGAAGGGAAAGCCGTTCCTGGTATTCTTCGGCTACACCCACTGCCCCGATATCTGCCCGACGACCTTGTTCGAGATTTCCGAGGTGATGAAGTGGCTCGGCAAGGATGCCGACCGCACCAATGCGCTGTTCATCACTGTCGATCCCGAGCGCGATACGCCGGCCGTACTCAAGGATTATATGTCGAACTTCGACCCGCACCTGCGCGGGCTGACCGGCGATCCGGCGTCGGTCGAGGCGGCACTCAAGGCCTATCGCGTCTACGCCAAAAAAATCCCGCTCAAGGACGGCGACTACACGATGGACCATACCGCCATCGTGTACCTGATGGACAAAAACGGCCGGTTCGTCGCCGCCTTCAACCTCAAGCAGTCGCCCGAGGCAGCGGCCAACCAGTTGCGCGGTTATCTGTGACGCGACGGGATTGTCAGTCCGAGATCCCGCCCAGCGCGTAGACGGCCGCCAAGAGGACGCCGGGACGCATCCCGAAGAACCAGCGCTCGAATACCTCAGCCGCCCGCCCGCTGCGAAAAATCTGCGCCAGTCCGGTGTTCACCGCCAAACGCAGCGCCCAGTCGCCGCGCGGCAGCGTGATCGCGTATTGCTCGATCGACAGATCCTCAGGCAGCAGCAAAAAAGCTTCCGGGTGTTTGATCTGGGCGCCGGCCAGCAACAGCTTGTCGCTGGCGAAGCCGTCCACTTTGCCGGCCTCGAGGGCAGCGACCCCTTCATCCCGATCCTTCACCGGCACAAGGGTGACATTGAGCTTGTGCGCGCGCACCTGCTCGGTCACGGCATGCTCATTGGTGGTGCCGGTGACCACGGCGATCTTCTTCCCGGTCATTTCGGCGAATGAGTGGATATTCGAGGCCCCCGACACCAGCACGCCGGTCGATTCCACAAAAACGAAAATGGAAAAGTCGACCTCCTTCATGCGCCCGAGCGTAACGGTTGATGAGCCGCACTCTAAGTCGGCCTTGCCGCCGGCGACCGCGGAGAACCGCGTCTCCACCGTCACCGGGACCCATTCGATCTTCAATTCCGGCAATCCGAACTGTTGCTCGATGGATTTCGTGACCTGCTTGCAGAGATCGATCGTGTAGCCGAGCGGCTCCTTGGCGTCGTTGACGAACGCGAACGGCTTGGCGTCGGCGCGGTAGGCAATGCGGATGACTTTCTTGGCGATAATCGTTTTCAGGCGGCTATCTGCCGGGACTTGCATCGTCTCCGCGGAGACCGTCGCCACTGTTACGAAGAAAGCACAGCCAATTACCAGGAAAGCACAGCCAATCGCCGTCAGGCGCCAAAACATTTTCGCACCCTGCCCGCAAAAACCTTTGCCTTGCATGATCACACCGCCACCTAGTTGTTATCGAAGGACAATCACAAACGATCTTGGACTTGAGGGATATTCGAGAGGGAGGGATATTAATCGCCGCCGCGCGGCGGGCAAAGCCGTCGGCTGCGGCCAAATGCGAGGCAATCCGGCAACACCCCAAAGTAAGTAAACCGCCCGAAGGTGGCGGTTGCCTGACCGCCGCCCCGTCACAAGCGTTGACGGGGACGCGCAGCACCCCTATAAGCCCCGCTTCACAAAACGCTAGTAACATCATGGCCAATACCAAGTCAGCCAAGAAAGCCGCGCGTCAGAGTGTGCGCCGCACCGTCATCAACAAGGCGCGCCGCTCGCGCTTGCGCGGCGTGGTTCGCAAGGTCGAAGAAGCGATCAAAGCCGGCGATCGGCCGCGCGCGCTCGCTGCGATGGCGGAAGCTGAACCCGTCATCATCCGGTCGGCGCAAAAAAACGTGGTGCACCGCAACGCGGCGCGGCGTAAGGTTTCGCGGCTCACTCACCGCATCGCCGAACTGGGTAAATCGTAATCCGGTTGCGGCTGGCCTCGCGGCGGTCGAGAACGCGCTGGACTGATCCGCACTGATTGCCATCGGCGAAATTTTTCGCCGTGCGATGTGTATCATCGCGCGATGGCTGTGGATTGCCATCAATCTGTTGCAGAATTGTCACGTCAATAAGCAAAGTAAGGCAGTGTACTGGCTGGCGCTATGCCATGCGTCAGTCAGGTGAAGTTTTTATTTGCTCCGTGCGACCAAGTGCGGGGCTACCCTTGAAACTTGGGCAAAAGAATTTCTGCGCGATGAAAGGGTTATCGCTGACGCGAGCCGGGGGACTTTGAGTCCTCCGAAAAAGAGCGTGTGCGGTTTTATTTGTTCCGAGGTGCAATAGCGAGGCTTCGCGCCGTTCGGGCGATTATCAACGATTTGTGAAATCATCCATTGAGTCAAAGTCTTGCGACGCGACGTCGGATCGGCACACGCGCAATGCTTTCTGAAAAATCAATATTCACATCCTTTTTTGCAGTTGCGGACCGGAAACGGCGTGCTAGTTTTTAGTTCCCTTCGGGTTTCCGAAGGTCATTCAAAAATCGGTCCGGCCAAGCTCAGCAAAAATGGGTGCGGGAGAATCGTGTCCGATGTTGCGTCGCGATAAATACAGTTCGCCGCATGATGGCGTTAGAGTTGGCCATCGATTGGGAGCGATGGAGTGGGGGCATGACAACAAACCAATCAATAAGCGCCGCTAGCGTTTCTCCATCGAGACTCCGCCGGCTCCGCCCGTTTGCCTTACCGTCGGTATCCTGCCGCTATCGGCGGGCTACGATTACGTCGAGCGGTTGATCGACGCTCCACCCGGTCGGCGCCTGACGTTCGCGTTCACGCGCGCCGCCAAACCCATCAGTTGATTCGTCAGTTGCGTTTTCCTGAAGCCCGGGCGGGGTGAGCTGTTGCTCGCCTGCGTTGCTCGCTTCGATTTTTTTCCGCGAAAGAGCAGACATACATGATCACCATGGACCAAGAGCGCTGGCAGCGAGTGAAAAACCGACTGCGAACCGAACTCGGCGATGACGTATTTACAAGCTGGTTCGCGCGGATGGAGCTCGATGCCGTGGACAAGGGAGCAGTACGCTTGTCGGTACCAACGCGCTTTCTGCGCAACTGGATTCAATCTCACTATAGCGAGAAGGTTTTGGGCAACTGGCAGGCGGAGGACACGGAGATTACCCGCCTGGAGTTGAGCGTCCGATCGGCCGCGATCCGGCCGATTGCCGTCAAGCCCAAGTTGCCGGAGATCCAGGCACCGTCTCGCAACCCGCATGGCGTCCATCTCAACGGCGCGGAAATGCGCGCCAGTGTGCCGTTTATGTCGGTGCACGAGGCGCTCGGCGGATCGCCGCTCGACCCGCGGCTTGCGTTCGAGACATTTATCGTTGGGCGCTCGAACACGCTCGCGCACGCCGCCGCAAGGCAGGTGGCCACCAGCCGGCGCGGCGATCAGCTCATGTTCAACCCGCTTTACGTTCATGCCGGCGTTGGCCTTGGCAAGACGCATCTGTTGCAGGCCATCACCTGGGCCGGCAACGGCAGCGATCGCAAAGTCCTTTACTTGACGGCCGAGCGGTTCATGTACGGTTTCGTTTCGGCGTTGCGCACGCAAACGACGCTGGCCTTCAAGGAAGCGGTGCGCGCCATCGACGTCCTGGTCATCGACGACCTGCAATTCCTGCAAGGTCGATCGACCCAGGCCGAGTTCTGCCACACCCTCAATGCGCTGATCGACGCTGGCCGGCAGGTGGTGATCGCCAGCGACCGGCCGCCATCCGACCTCGAAAGTCTCGACGACCGCGTCCGCTCACGCCTCGCCGGCGGCCTTGTGGTCGAGATCGGCTCGCTTGGCGAAGAGCTGCGGCTCGAAATTCTCAAAAGCCGCATCGCTGCAGCTTGCGTGCATCATCCCGGCTTCGAAGTTCCGGCCCCGGTGCTCGTTTTCATTGCCAAATCCGTGACTCATAACGGCCGCGATCTGGAAGGCGCCGTCAACCGCCTGCTGGCGCACAGCAAGCTCACCGGGCAGCCGGTCACGCTCGAGATGGCCGAACGCGAAATGCGCGATCTCATCCGGCCGGCGGAGCCGAAAAGGGTCAGGATCGAGGACATCCAGCGCGTGGTCGCGCGCCAGTACAATGTAAGCCGCGCCGACCTCTTGTCGTCGCGGCGCACCGCCAATGTGGTGCGGCCGCGGCAGGTGGCGATGTACCTGGCAAAGATATTGACGTTACGCTCGCTACCGGAGATCGGCCGCCGGTTCGGCGGACGCGATCACACCACGGTGCTGCACGCGGTGCGCAAGATCGAGAACCTCGCCGGTAATGACGCTACTTTGGCCGAGGAGATTGAGGCACTCAAGCGCCAGCTCCAGGACTAACCGGGTCCAAGACTAACGACTAAGCCAAGTCCCGGACTGAGCAGTCCGGGCTTGGAGGGGGCGGCCCAGGTTGCTTGATCCAACCGGTCGGCGGCTTCGGGGGCATATGGGCTCTTGCCCCACGCGGCCCAAAACGGTAGCTCGACCTTGCGGCCTCCGGTGCGCTATTGCTGTGTGAAACGCAGGGAAAAAGCCGCACCGACTGGGCTGTGCCCTTGCCGAAAGCACCGGGCCACGCCACTTTTGCTCCCCCCGCCCTGAACGGAATGTTGCGATGAAGGTCACCGTTGAGCGTTCTGAATTGTTGAGGTCGCTCGGGCACGTGCATCGCGCCGTGGAGCGGCGCAACACCATTCCTATCCTCGCCAACGTGCTCGTCCGCGCCGATCGCTCGAAACTCAGCCTGAAGGCCACCGACCTCGATCTCGAAGTAACCGACACCATCGCGGCCGAAACTGGGCCGGGCGGCTCGACGACAGTGCCTGCCCACATGTTCTATGACATCGTGCGCAAGCTGCCGGACGGCGCACAGATCGTCCTCGAATTGTCGGGGGATCGGGCCGCGCTTTCGATCCGCGCCGGCCGTTCGCGTTTCACGCTGCAAAGCCTGCCGGAAAGCGATTTTCCCGATCTCGCTCCCGGCGAAATGACGCACAAATTTACGTTGAAGGCCGCCGACCTGAAACGGCTCATCGACAAGACGCAGTTCGCCATCTCGACCGAGGAGACGCGCTACTACCTCAACGGCATCTACCTCCACATCGCCGGCACCGGCGAGGCGCAAACGCTGCGCGCCGTGGCCACCGACGGACATCGGCTGGCGCAGATGGAACTCGACTTGCCCAAAGGCGCCGAAGGCATGCCGGGCATCATCGTCCCCCGCAAAACGGTCGGCGAAGTACAACGGCTCATCGAGGACGGCGAAGCCGAGATCATGATCGAACTGTCGCCGGGCAAAATCCGGTTCAGCGTCGGCGAAGTGATCCTGACCTCCAAGCTGATCGACGGCACCTTCCCCGATTACGCGCGCGTCATCCCGCTGAACAACGACAAGGAATTGGTCGTCGACAAAAAGGAATTCGAGGCCGCCGTCGACCGCGTTTCGACCGTATCGAGCGAGCGCGGGCGAGCCGTCAAGCTGTCACTCACGCCCGGACGGCTCCTGTTGTCCGTCACCAATCCCGACTCCGGCAGCGCTACCGAGGAGCTTGAGGTCGAGTACGCGGCCGACCCGATCGATATCGGCTTTAACTCGCGCTATCTGCTCGATATCGCCACGCAGATCGAAAGCGAGGCCGCGGTGCTCAAGCTTGCCGATCCCGGTTCGCCGACGCTGATCCAGGACAAGGAGCCGCACGGCGCGCTCTACGTTCTGATGCCCATGCGCGTCTGAGCGCGCGTGCCGTCATTGCCGATCGGGCTTCGATCCGCACCCGATTGCTGATACCTGTTTCTCGGCTATGGCTCGTGTCCACCGGCTGACGCTCAGCAATTTCCGCAACTATCGCGCAGCGGCGCTCGAAACCGATGCCAGACCGGTCGTGCTCTACGGGCCGAACGGCGCGGGCAAAACAAATCTCATCGAAGCTATTTCATTCCTCGCCCCCGGCCGCGGTTTTCGCCGCGCGGCGATCGAGGAGGTTGCTTTCCACGAGGGCGACGGCTCCTGGGCGGTTGCCGCCGAAGTCGAAGGCGCGCTCGGGCTTGCCACGCTCGGCACCGGAATTGAACGCGCCGCGACCGACGAAGCTGCCGTCCAGCGCAAATACCGCATCGACCGCGAACCGGTCGCTTCGGCCACGGCTTTCACCGATCATCTCAGCGTGGTTTGGCTGGTGCCGTCGATGGATTCCCTGTTCGTCGGAGCGCCGTCCGAACGGCGCCGTTTTCTCGACCGCCTCGCGCTTGCGGTCGATGCCGAGCACGCGAGCCGGGTCAACGCGCTGGATCGGGCGTTGCGCTCGCGCAACCGGCTACTAGCCGAGGCGCGCCCCGACACGCATTGGCTGGACGCCGTCGAACATGAAACCGCCGAGCTCGCTGTCGCTGTGGCCGGGCTTCGCGCCGAGGCCGTACATCGGCTGGAACGCGTGCTGGCGAGCCGCCGCGACTCCGATTTCCCGCCGGTCGAGATTTCGCTTGAAGGCTGGATGGAGCGGTTGATCCCCAGCCATCCGGCAATCGAAGTCGAGGAGCGCTATCGGTCGGTGCTCCGCGACAACAGACCGCGTGACGCCGCCGCCGGGCGCACCCTCGATGGTCCGCATCTCACCGATCTTTCGGTCGTCTACGTGCGCAAGAATATCGCTGCCAGTGAGGCTTCGACCGGCGAGCAGAAGGCGCTGCTGATCGGTCTGGTGCTTGCGCAGGCAAGGTTGATCGCCGAAATGACGGCTTCCACCCCGGTCCTCCTGCTGGACGAAGTGGTCGCACACCTCGACCCCGGCCGGCGCGCCGCTCTGCACGGCGAACTTCGCCAGCTCGGTGCCCAGGTGTGGATGACCGGCGCCGACCCGGCGCTGTTCGCCGAAGTCAGGGACGAGGCAGCCATGATCGAAGTCCGGTCCGGCTCTCTTGAAGCGAAGATGAGCTGATCGCCCGGACGGAACTAGCGGATAGCGCCAGCCCTCCGGGCCCATGGCGGATCATGTCGCGGCGAAGTGAAGGAACAAAGCGCGCGAAAAATCCTTTCGCTCGAAAGGTCGGAAACGCCCGCTCGGAGTGGAGGCCCCAATGCAATGCCGGGACGAATTGAAGAAATCATCGTCCGCAATTTGATCGAGGCGCTCGACGATAAAGACGTGGATCGCGCCGAGCAGTGGTTGGCGGCGTTAAGAGACCTTCGGCGGCCCGTCCCTGGATATCGGCCGGGCGATCAACAGCTGTTGCCGATGCGAAAAACGGGAGTGCGCTGACCTCTCGACGAGGCTCCATTTCGGTCGCCCCCGACGCCTGCCGCCGCGTCAAAATCACGGCAATTTGCGGCGGCGCCGAATCCTTGAAAAATGACGTTCTGACAATATCTTATTGGCAGCCGATTATCCCTGTACGCGGTGTCGTTTTCGTGTACAAGACGACGAGCGTTTCACCGCGTTTTCCGTAAGCGATTCGAGACCTTTTCGCATGGCAGAAGCCGTCCGTAAGCCCGACCCCATTGCACCTTCCGACTACGGCGCGGAATCGATCAAGGTGCTCAAGGGACTCGATGCCGTGCGCAAGCGGCCGGGCATGTATATCGGTGACACCGACGACGGCTCTGGCCTGCATCACATGGTCTACGAGGTCGTCGATAACGCCATCGACGAAGCGCTGGCCGGCTTCGCCAAGCAAGTCCTGGTGACGCTCAATCCCGATGGTTCCTGCACGGTCCGCGACGACGGCCGCGGCATACCGACCGACATCCATAAGGGCGAAGGCATTTCGGCGGCCGAGGTCATCATGACCCAACTGCACGCCGGCGGAAAATTCGACCAGAACTCGTACAAGGTTTCCGGCGGCCTGCACGGCGTCGGCGTGTCGGTCGTCAACGCGCTCTCGAGCTGGCTCAAGCTCACGATCTGGCGCGACGGCCAACAGCATTCCATGGAGTTTCGCGACGGCGACGCGGTCGCACCGCTCGCCGTTGTCGGCGACGGCGCTGCCGACCAGCGCGGCACCGAGGTTACCTTTCTGCCGTCGAAGCAAACCTTCACGATGACAGACTTCGACTTCGCGACGCTGGAACACCGGCTGCGCGAGCTTGCCTTCCTCAATTCCGGGGTCACCATCGTTCTCTCCGACAACCGCCATGCGGTCGAAAAGCGCGAGGAGATGCGCTACGAAGGCGGCGTCGAAGCCTTCGTCAGATACCTCGACCGCAACAAGACGGCGCTGATACCGCAGCCGATCGTCATCAAGGCGGAGCGGGACTCGGTCGCCGTTGATTGTGCGCTGTGGTGGAACGACGGCTACCACGAGTCGGTGCTTTGCTTCACCAACAACATTCCGCAGCGCGATGGCGGCACGCATCTCGCCGGCTTCCGCGGCGCGCTGACCCGTCAAATCACCGGCTATGCGGAATCGGGCGGCGTCGCGCGCAAGGAAAAGGTCGCGCTCACCGGCGACGATTGCCGTGAGGGTCTGACGGCGGTGCTCTCCATCAAGGTCGCCGACCCGAAATTCTCCTCCCAGACCAAGGACAAGCTCGTCTCGTCGGAGGTGCGGCCGGCCGTCGAGGGCGCCATCAACGACATGCTCAAGTCGTGGCTTGAGGAACACCCCGGCGAGGCCAAGATCGTCGTCGGCAAAGTGATCCAGGCCGCCGCGGCGCGCGAGGCGGCCCGCAAGGCGCGGGAAATGACGCGCAAAAGCGCGCTCGGCATCACCTCGCTGCCGGGCAAGCTTGCGGACTGTCAGGAGCGCGATCCGGCCAAATCCGAACTGTTCATCGTCGAGGGCGATTCCGCCGGCGGCAGCGCCAAGCAGGGCCGCAATCGCGCATTCCAGGCGGTGTTGCCGCTACGCGGGAAGATTCTCAACGTCGAGCGCGCGCGGATGGACAAGATGCTCTCATCCGAGCAGATCGGCACCCTGATCACGGCACTCGGCACCGGCATCGGCGCCGACGAATTCACCGCCGACAAGCTGCGCTATCACAAGATCATCATCATGACGGACGCCGACGTCGACGGCGCCCATATCCGCACCCTGCTGCTGACGTTTTTCTACCGGCAGATGCGCGAGCTCATCGACCGCGGTCATCTCTTCATCGCCCAGCCGCCGCTCTACAGAATCTCGCGCGGCAAGTCCGAGCAATACCTCAAGGACGAGCGGGCGCTGGAGGATTACCTCATCGATACCGGAATCGAAGAGGCGGTGTTCCAGCTTTACTCGGGCGAGCATCAGCGCCGGGCCGGATTTGCGGCGTCTGGTGGATGAGGCGCGTCTGGTGCGCAACCTGCTGCGCGGCCTGCATAGCCGGTATAATCGTCAGGTCGTGGAACAGGCGGCTATTCTCGGCGTGCTCAATCCCGACATTTTCGGCGATCCGGAAAAGGCCGTGGCAGCGGCGCCCTATATTGCGAGCCGGCTCGATGTATTGTCGGACGAGACCGAGCGTGGTTGGCAAGGTCAATTCACCGAGGGCGTCGGGTTTGCCTTCGAGCGCACGTTGCGCGGCGTCAAGGAAGTCGCGGTACTCGATCAGGCGCTGCTCGGCTCCGCCGATGCACGCAAGCTCGACGAACACGCGGCCTCCCTGCAAGCCGCCTATGCGCGGCCCGGCGTGCTCCGCCGCAAGGATGAAGAGACACCCATTCAAGGACCGGTCAGCCTGTTCGACGCGGTGACCGCCGCGGGACACAAGGGCGTGTCGCTGCAGCGCTACAAGGGCCTCGGCGAGATGAACCCCAACCAGCTTTGGGAAACCACACTCGACACCAACGCCCGCTCGCTGCTGCAGGTCAGCGTCAAGGAGATCGACGAAGCCAACACCATCTTTGACGAGCTGATGGGCGACAAGGTCGAGCCGCGCCGCGTGTTCATCGAGGAGCATGCGCTCACGGCGAGCGTCGACGTCTAAGGGCTGCGGCCGGAAAATCCTCAGGCGTCGTGCCCGTGCTGGTCGCGGGCATCCACGACTTAACATTTGCTCAAAGACGTGGATGGCCGGAACAAGTCCGGCCATGACGAGCAACGGCCAAATTCAAAACAAATCGAAATATTCGTTCTGCTCCCAGGCCGTGACGTCGGCCTGGTCGTCGGCTTCGGCCTCGAAGCGCGCGAACTCGGCTTCTTTGATGTGGGCGAAATAATCGACAAAGGCGTCGCCGAAGCTTTCCCGAAAGACCTTGCTGACGCGCAAAGCCGTCAGCGCTTCGCCAAGATTCTTCGGCAAAGGCGGCGCCTTCGCCTCGTAGGGCGTGTCAGCCGAAGGGCCGGGATCGCTGTGCCGCGCGATGCCATCGAGGCCGGCGTAGATCTGCGACGCCATGTAGAGATACGGATTGGCGGCCGGCTCTCCGACCCGGTTTTCCAGGTGCGTCGCCGGATCGCCGGGCTGGCCCAGCACGCGCACCATCACGCCGCGATTGTCGCGGGCCCAGATGGCGCGATCGGGCGCAAGCGTATAGGGGCGATAGCGCTTGTAGCCGTTGACCGTCGGCGTGGTGAAAGCCGCCGCTGCATGCGCATGCGCCAACAGACCGCCAAGATAATTCAGGCCGATGGCGGAGAGCCCCTCGCGCTCGTCGCCGACGAAGGCGTTCACCCGCCGTTTGCGATCGATCAGCGACTGATGCAGATGCCAGCCGCTCGAAAACAGATTGGCCAGCGCCGGCCGGCACATGAAGCTGAGCAGAAGGCCGTTGCGGCGGGCGATCTGTTTGGCGGCGGCGCGAAACAGGATCATCGTGTCGGCGGCGGCAAGCCCGGCTTGCGGGCGAAAGGTGAATTCGCACTGGCTCGGTCCCAGTTCGATTTCCAGCGAGCGCAGCGGCATGCCGAGCGCCTCGATGCCGCGCCGGATCGGCTCCAGCGCCGTGTCGAGCTGATCGAAACGAGACTCGGTCAGATACTGGTAGCCCTGATTGAGGAGGCTTACCTCGGGCGCCAGCGGCGGCCAGGTGGCGTCGCCCGGCGCGAGGCGCGGGTTTTCAAGCCTGAAAAGATGAAACTCGACTTCGAGCCCGGCGAGATAGTCGAAGCCTTCACGCCGGAGCCGCGCCAGCGCATCGCGAAGAATTTGCCGCGTCGAGAACGGCACCGGTTTGCCGTTGGTGAAATAAATGTCGCAGAGAAGCCAGCCGGTATTGGGCGCCCATGGCAGCACCTGAAACGTCGCCGGGTCGGCCATCATGACGAAATCGCCGCCACCCTGCATCTCCGCCATGGCGAAGCCGCCGCCGGCGGTGAACACCGGATAAACCGTCTTATGCGCGGTATCCTTGGCGAGCAGCGTCGTCGTCATGGTGACGCCGCTGCGCATCAGCGCCGCGGCGTCGGCGGCGACGACAGTCTTGCCGCGCAGCACGCCATGCTGATCGGCGAAGGAAAACCGCACCAGTTCCAGCTTGTGTTTCCTGATCGCCTGCTCGACCGCCTTGGCTTTCCGCGCCTGATCTTCAGTCCAAAGACCGTGGCGCTCGACGAAGCTGACAGGTACTCGGCCGCGCGGCGGCATCAGGCGGCGTCAATGCCCATTGGCCCAGCTTTTCGTTTCCTGCCGCGCCTTGCTGGTGCGCTGCCAATAACCCTGCCAGTCGGCCGCGGGGCCGATGCCGTCGACGCAGGCGGGACCGGTTATTTTCGCCGCCGCCGCCGGATCGAGCACCATCATTGGCCGCTCGCCCTTGCCGGATTGCTCGAGAGCCTGCCGCAGCAGACGGCGATAGGCGCTGATCGCCTTGTCGGACGTACCGAGATGCTCCTCGGTGCGGTCCTGAATGGCGCCCATCGATTCGCACGCCCATTGGTCATGCACATTGATGTCCGCGCCCATGCCCGTATAGGTCGCGTGCTCCTGCTCGTGCGGATCGAAGCCGTATTCGTTGCTTCTGTTCTTGCGCGGCACGTAATCCGGCAATTCGTAAAGCTCGAGCCGTTGGCGGCGCATCTCGTCCTTGTCGACGGCCGAGCCGAACGACGTAAAGATCGCGTACCAATAATGCTTCACGTCGTCGATCGGCACGTGCCACTGCGAAATCGTCATCTCGCGGCTCATCGGAATGATGAAGGCGTTGGGGAAGATCAGATTGGTGACGCGCACATGGGCCTTCTCGCCACCGATCTCGCGCAAAGTGATCAGGCGGAAGCCATAGTCGGTCGGCTCGACCTCGATGCGCGGTCGCGGAAACTCGCGCATGATCTGCGTCATCGGCATGTCCGAGTCCTTCGAGATGTCCCGGAACATCTTGCCGTAGCCCTTGTTCGGGTCCTCGTCCTCGAAGAAGCGATGCAGGAACGAGGTGTGCACGGGATCGATGCCGACCTCCAGCGATTGCAGCCAATTGCAATCGATCATGCCCTTGAATGCGAAAGTATGCGTCGGCGGTGCGGTGAAGCAGTCGAATTGCGGGAATGCCGGCGGCTCGCCCGGCCCGAGATAGGCGAACAGAATGCCGCTCTTCTCCACCACCGGGTAGGATTTCTGCTTGATGTTGGCGCAGAGGTTGCTGTTGTCGGGCTCGGCCGGCGTTTGCAGGCACTTGCCGTTCACGTCGAACAGCCAGCCGTGAAACGCGCAGCGCAGGCCGCCGTCTTCCAGACGCCCATAGGCGAGATCGGTGCCGCGATGCGGACAATGCCGCCCGATCAAGCCATAGCGCCCCTTGTCGTCCTTGAACGCAACGAGGTCCTCGCCCAGAAGCCGCACCGGCTTGACCGGCCGGTTGCCCGAGAGCTCATCGACCAGCGCGGCGGGCTGCCAGTAGCGCCGCATCAGGGCACCGGAAGCGGTGCCGGATCCGGTTCGGGTGATGAGTTCGTTCTGTTCCGCGCTTAACATCGGCAAACTTCGCTTCCGTCACCCGCTTAACGATGTGCGAAACGAAGACGACGCCTCGAAGGGCGACGACCGCGGCGCTTCGGCCGGACATCCTTCGAGGGCCGCTTCGCGGCCGCCTCAGGATGACGGGCAAATGTTTTATACGATGGCCCACCAACAACCGAAAAGCGGTCCCCCCCCGCGGACGCGGCGGCGGAAATCATTCAGAATCCCGGCAGCACCAGAACCTTCGGACTTGCCGGCAGCGTCGTCTTCGAGACCACGACCGAAGGAATTTCCGCCCGTTCGACCGGCCATTGCTGGCTCGCCCGCTCGACGAAACGGTCGAGCGTGTACCAGCCGAAAAAATGCATCGGAATGATCAGCGATGCCTTGAGCGCGGTCAAAACTTCCATCATGCCGTCGAGATCGAGCGTGTAATGGCCGTCGACCGGCGCCATCACCACGTCAACGCGCCCGATCTCATTGAGCTGCTGCTGCGTCAGGGTGTGATGCAGATGGCCGAGATGCGCGATGCACATGTTCGCGATTTCGAAAATGAAGATCGAGTTTCCATAGCGCTCGGTGCCGCCGCCGAAGTCGCGAATGTTGGTCGGCACGTTGCGCACCCGCACGTCGCGATATTTCAGGTCCCAGATGGCCGGCTTGTCCGGGCTCGGACCCCAGCCGCGCAGCACGTATTTGATCGCCGGGTCGGGATTATCCGTAAAGTGGGTATCATGCGCATGGTTCATCGTCACGATATCGGGCCGGACCGGGGGTTTTTGATAGTCGTTGTAGTCGGTCACGATCCGCACGAGCTGCGGACTTTCGATCAGAAAAGTGGCGTGCCCAATAAAGGTCAGCCGCACCTGGTCGGCGTTGAGCTCCGCGAGCCGCAACGCCGCTTGTGTCAGGGGCGGCCGGTTCGCGGCCACCAGCCCGGGACAGTTCTCGCGCATTTCCGGCTGTGACGATGGCGCTTCGGTGGGTTGCGCGACAGCCGCAAGGGGAAACGCCGCGCATATCAGCGCCACCGCCACGAGGCGCGTGACGCCGGTTGCAGGGCCGCTGGGCGACGGGCTCAACGCGCCTACTCCCGTATCTGTGCTCCGGCGGATTGATTAGTGACGCATGATCTTGTCGGAAAACCGGCATCCACCGCGGATCAAGTCCGGGGCGGGCTTTTTCCGGGTCACGCCGGTTGGCGGCGCATGATCATGCGCGAACGGACTTGGCAAGTTGGCATGGAATAAGGCGCCGGACCGCGGCGCCTTCGCTAATTTATCCAGGCGTCGCGTTTCAGCGTTCGATGATGACGCCGTGCGCGGTGACGACGACCCATTGGCCGTCCTGCCGCTTGACCGCCTCGATACGGCCGAGACCGGGAAGGACACTTCCGGCCGCGACTTCGAACATGCCGCCATAACGGTTTTGGACCAACGCACGGCCGCCGCGCACGTCCTGCACGACCCAGTCTGACAAGACATTGTCAGGTAATTTCGCTTCGGCCGGCGATGCGGGCGAAGCAATCGAGCCCGTCGTTTCCGGCGCCGCAGAGCCTGCCGCCGACGCCAGCCCGTTTTTCTTCTCCAGCCGATCGACCGCGTCGCCGATGCGGGCCAGCTTCAAGCTCGGCTCGATCTGCGCACGCTCGATGTGATCGAGCCGATCCGCAAGCCTGGCGAATTGGCTGCCCGCATTGCGCGCGGCAGCGTCGAGGCTCGCTTTGAGCGCAGCAAGTTCGGCGAGTTCGGCTTTTACAGCTTGCGGGCCATTCGCGACCAAGGTGGTGCCTGCCGGACCGGCGGACCACAATTGGGCAATGCTGGGCGCGGCAAACGATCCGGCAAACGAGCCCAGCGCCGCCGCGGCGGCGATCGAGGCGGCAAGCATCGCGAAGCGTCGCGATCGAGGTAGCGAAGCGTCGCCCGCCGGCGGGGAGTTTGGCTCCCCGTGCTTCGTCGTGAGCCGCCGTGTCGGCAAAAAAGGAGTTTGCCTCCCCTGCATCGGCGTGCCGCAAATCCTCGGAGGCCGCCGCTTCGGCATCGAGCTTGGGCGACCAGACAACCGGCAATTTGGGTTCGGCAGGTGCCCCGTCGTCGGGCTTGCCTTCAGATTTGTCGGCCATGGTCGGGTCTCCGGATGCGGCTGACCCGTCGGTAGTCTTTTTTGGTTAGAATTTGGTTAGCGAACCGCCGAAAGCTCCATCGGCCAATGCTCAATCCATCAGGCCGTTTTCACGGGCAAGATCGCGAAGCGAAGCCTCGGGGCGCGCGCCGAGATGCTGGATCACCTCGGCGGCGGCGAGCGCGCCGAGACGGCCGCAGGTGCGATCGTCGGCGCCACGCGCCAGGCCGGAGAGAAAGCCGGCGGCAAACAAGTCGCCGGCTCCGGTGGTGTCGACAACCCGCTCGACCGGGAAAGCCGGCACCGCTTCGGTCCCCTGGGGACTGAGCACGAGGCAGCCCTTTTCGCTGCGCGTGATCACCGCGGCGCCGATGTCGGCGCGCAGGGCGGCGAGCGCCGTATTAACTCGGCGGTCTGATAGAGGCTGTGCAGCTCGGCCTCGTTGGCGAAAATGAGGTCCACGGTGCGCGAACGCATCAGATGGAGGAACTCCGCACGCCAGCGATCGACGCAGAAGGCATCGGAGAGCGTCAGCGCAACCGTGCGCTCGGCCTTGTGCGCGATCTCGGCCGCCTTGACGAACGCATCCTTGGCGTCCTTCGGATCCCACAAATAGCCTTCGAGATAGATTACCGCGCTCGCGGCCACTACGTCGGCGTCGATGTCGGCGGGGCTTAGAGCCTGTGCAGCGCCCAGATAGGTGTTCATGGTGCGCTCGCCGTCCGGCGTCACCAGCACGTAGCAGCAGGCAGTCGAGGCGCCGTCCTTCGCGGGTGGCGTCGTGAAAGCAACGTCTGCGGCGCGGATGTCATGGGTAAAGGCGCGGCCGAGAGTGTCGTCCTTGACCTTGCCGATGAAAGCGGCACGCGATCCGAGGGAGGCGAGGCCAACGATGGTATTGGCCGCCGAGCCGCCGGACATTTCCAAGGCCGGGCCCATCGCGTCATAGATCGCCTGCGCACGCGGCTCGTCGATCAGCGCCATCGTGCCCTTGTTCATGCCCTGCTTGAGCAAAAAATCTTCTTCTGTGCGAGCGATGACATCGACGATCGCATTGCCGATGCCGAGAACGTCGAAACGAGCAGTTGGCATGATGAGAAGACTCTTTTTGGTGAGAACCAGAGGGCGGGACGCGCACTATAGCGGCCAGCCCTTGCAGGGCAAGGCGACCCTCTATAGCGATATCCACGGTTCTACACAAATACCAGAAACCCTTGATCTATCGTTGAAAGGCTCTACTCTCCTCCACGCCACTGTATACCGCTCTACCCACCTACCCGGGACAGAGACGGGACAGGCGCCTTCGAGGAGGTTACCGTTGGCCCAGCGACCGCGCTCTTCGCGGCTCGAAGGCAGGACCGCGCGGCTCAAGCTTGCGGTCCGTCTGAAGCCCTACGACTTCACCACGGTAGCGCCGGGCGTCTCGATCGGGTACCGCCGCAACCGTGCCTGCGGGGTCTGGGTCCTGCGCGCCGCCAACGGCAAAGGCGGGAACTGGACAAAACGCATCGCGTGCGCCGACGATTACGAGACCAGCGACGGCGTTCACGTCCTCGATTTCTGGCAGGCCCAAGAGCGAGCGCGCCAGCTCGCCCGGGGCGGTGAAGCCGATGCCGGTCGGCCGGTAACGGTCTCCGCCGCTGTCGACGCTTACGAGCGCGATCTGATCGCTCGCGGTGGACTGGTCGCCAACGCTCAGAGGATACGCAAGCACCTATCGGCGACGCTGGCCTCGAAGCCGGTCGGGCTGCTGACCTCCCGCGAACTCGCTGCATGGCGCGATGGGTTGCTGGGGGGAGGCCTGAAGGCCGCTTCCATCGTCCGGTTGGGCAAGGCGGTCAAGGCGGCGCTTAACCTTGCCGCTAAGCGCGATCCTCGCATCCTCAATCGGACGGCTTGGGTCGACGGGCTTTCCGGGCTCGCGGAAAACTTCAGCTCGCGTAATCCCCAGAGGCTCCTAGACGCCCAGGTTCATGCCGTAATCGCCGCCGCCTTCGCGCTCGACGGTGACTTCGGCCGCTTCGTCGAGGTCGTCGCCGTTACCGGGTCGAGGGTCTCGCAGGTCGCCCGCCTTGCCGTCGCTGACCTCCGGGTCGACGGCGGTGCCCCGCGCTTGATGATGCCGACCTCGCGCAAGGGGCGCGGTCGTAAACCCGGCAAGCGTCCAGTACCAATCACGGCGGAGCTGGCCGACCGGCTCAAGAGTAACCGCCCGGCGGAGGACCTACTCCTGCACCGCTCCGATGGCCGTCCTTGGCTGGCGGAGGGGAGCAGCGTGCATAAGCGCCTCTTCCGCGAGGCAGCGGCAGCCGCCGGTGTTCCCGGCACGATGACCGCGCTGAGGCACTCCTCGATCGTGCGCGCGCTCTTGGCGGGCGTCCCGATCCGCGTCGTCGCGGCCACGCATGACACCTCGGTCAGCATGATCGAGAGGACCTACTCCGCCTTCGTTGCCGACTTCGCCGATACCGTCGCCCGTGCCGGTCTGCTCGCTCCGGCCGTGGACGACAGGGCTGTCGCCCCTTCTGGGCACCGGCCATGAACGACGAGCCCCAGGAGCCCAAGAAGGAAGAGGGGGACCTTCCGCCGCCCGTCGAGGATATCGAAGCCCGCGCACGCTGGGCGGCTGGCGAGATGGCGCGGATCATGAATGAAGCGTGGCTTCGGCAATATGCCCCGTATCTGACCGTCGACGACCTTCGCGCCGGGCTCAAAGACGCTGAAGCCCGCCAGCTCTGGCTAAAGCGCCGGGAAGAGGCACGGCAGGCGCCTGTTGCAGATCCGGATAAAGGTGGGCGCCCGCCGCCTAAGCTGCCGCGTGGTGCTGAAAAGGAAATCCTCCGCCGCATCGATCGCGGTGAGGCGAAGATCGCGGCCAATGTCGCGACCAAATTCCCCAAGGCCAACATGAAGTTGCGAACGTGGCAGCGGGCTGTCCAGTATCTCCGACGGACGAAAGCGACAAAACCCGTCACGTAGTTTTCGGACGCGCGCCACTAAGCTAGGTTTTTCGGGCACTTCCGCGAGCGCGCGCGACTGTCGTTTGCCGGTAAGTTTTGTCGCGCGACGAGCCGCTCCTTTTGGCTTTCACATGGTTCCTCACACATCCATCGAGGAGCCGCCCATGACGAAGAGTTATTTGCTCAGCACGTCGGCGACATACTCGCCGCCAACTGAGACGACGGCGGCAGGAGAGGCTCTCGAGCCTGCCACGCAGTCTCCAGCCTGTCCACCAGAAACCCGGCAACCGCCGTCATCTGCATCGCGGAGAGGGCGACCGCAAGCGCCGCGCGCTCCTCCTCAGCATCGCAGCGGTGCCTATTCGGTCGCGGAATTCTGCGAGGCATACGGCGTCAGCGTTCCCTTTCTCTACAAGCTTTGGGCTAAGGGCGAAGGGCCGGACGTGATGAAGGTCGGCACCCGCACGCTGATCACCTTCGAAGCCGCTGCCAGATGGAGCCATCAGCTCGAACGCACCACCAAGCAGCTTCGGAAGAAAGCCTAAACGAAATTCCCCAGATATCCGCCGCCGGTATCTGGGGATTTTTCGTTCTTAAGGCGGTGAGCAGTAGCGGCCGGTCTCTCAACACCCTGCGAGGGAAGAGACCAGCCGCATGGAGGGTATCAATGCAGATCGACCTTCCAAACTCTAAGGCGCGCGTCGGCAAGACGGCTCCGGGACCCACGGTTATCGACGGCAAGGCGTTCACTCGCCTCGTCCGAGAAGCAACCCGACCGCGAGGGCGTTCTATGCCTTCG
>CAVZSB010000015.1:0-126027 GCA_963777635.1 uncultured Alphaproteobacteria bacterium | reverse complement strand
GCGTTCAGGACCGCGCGAAGGCGGATCCCGGCGCCTCCTACACGCGGACGCTCGTCGATAGAGGCATGGCGCACTGCGCCAAGAAGCTCGGCGAGGAGGCGGTCGAAGTCGCCATCGCCGCGCTCGCCGAGGACCGCGACCGTGTTGTCGCCGAAACGGCCGATCTTCTCTACCATCTGCTTGTGGTGCTCCATGCGCGAGGCATTCCGCTCGCCGAAGTCGAAAGTGAGCTGGGACGCCGCACGCAGCAAACCGGCCTTGATGAGAAGGCCGCCCGCAAAGGCGGTTGACGTCGGCATGGAGCAACGTACCGACCAGGCCGTCTCGCCCTATCGCGTGTTCTCCCGTGCGGAATGGGCGAGCCACCGCCACGATACGCCGATGACGCTCAAGCCGTCGGAGATCTCGCGGCTGCATTCGATGCACGATCAACTCGACATATCGGAGGTCGAGGAAATCTACCTGCCGTTATCGCGCCTGCTCTCGCTTTACGTCGAGGCGACGCAACGATTGTTTCGGGCGCAGCAGCGCTTCCTCGGCACCGAGGACGCCAAGATGCCTTACATCATCGGCGTCGGCGGCTCGGTCGCGGTCGGCAAGTCGACCACGGCTCGCGTCTTGCAGGCATTGCTGGCGCGCTGGCCGAATGTGCCCAAGGTCGATCTCGTCACCACCGACGGCTTTCTTTATCCGAATGCGGTGCTCGAACGCGAAGGCCTGATGGACAAGAAGGGCTTTCCGGAAAGCTATGACCTGTCGGCACTGCTGCACTTTCTGTCCGACATCAAGGCCGGGCGGCGTCCGGTGCGGGCGCCGGTCTATTCACACCTGATTTACGACGTCATTCCGAATCAGTGGATCGAGATCGACCGGCCCGACATCCTCATCGTCGAGGGCCTCAATGTTTTGCAAGCCGGGCGGTTGCCGAAGGACGGCAAGGCCGTTCCCTTCGTCTCCGACTTCTTCGATTTCTCGGTCTATCTCGATGCCGACGAGGGCGTATTGCTGTCGTGGTACGTCAATCGTTTCCTCACCCTGCGCGGCACGGCGTTCGCCGATCCGAAATCATATTTTCATCGCTACGCTAAACTCTCCGACGAGGAGGCGATCACCACCGCAACCTCGATCTGGAGCCGCATCAATCTGCTCAATCTGCATGAGAATATTCTGCCGACGCGGCAGCGTGCCGATCTCATCCTGAAGAAGGGCGAAAGTCACCAGGTCGAGGAAGTGGCGCTGCGCCGGCTTTGACGCGGATGCTTGGAGTGCGATCGTTTCAGATTGAATTGACCCGCGCTTTTGCTTTTTAGTGGAGCATGATCTTTTCGGAAAACCGGCTTCCACCCCGGATCAAGTCCGGGGCAGGCTTTTTCCGGATCATGATATTGTTGTTTTGAGCATGATCTTTTCGGAAAACCGGCATCCACTTTTCCGGATCATGCTTTAGGCCGCCGCTTTGCGCCAGCGCTCGACTTCCGCCAATTCGGCTTCGGGCCGTTCGGCGATGACATCGCCGCGACCGAGATAGATGGTTCCCGCCTCGCCGTCGATCGAGAGCCAGTCCCCTTCTTTGATCGCCACGCCTGCGAGCTGTGCGCGGCGGCCGGCGACGTCGATCGACAATTCCGGGCAGCCGACGATGCAAGGCTTCCCCATCTGCCGTGCCACCAAAGCCGCATGCGCGGTTCGGCCGCCGATGGCGGTTACGATGCCCGCAGCGATGGCGAAGCCGCCGACGTCGGCGGTCGTGGTATCCGGGCGTACGAGAATAACCGGTTCACCGCTGGCGACGAGCCGAGCCGCGCCCTCCGGATCGAAAGCAGCGCGGCCGACCGCAATGCCGGCGGATGCGCAGGTGCCGCGAATGACCGGCTCTCCGGCTACGACCAGCCGTTTGTTGGCGAGCGTCTGCAGGTCGAGGCCGGCGAGGCGCTGCAATGCTTCGGCCGGCGCAATCCGGCCCTCCTTCACGAAATCTATTGCCAGCCGCAGCGCTGCTTGCGGCGTTCGTTTCGCTGCGCGAGTCTGCAGCATCCACAGCTTGCCGTTCTCAATGGTGAATTCGACGTCCTGTATATCGGCAAAGTCCTGCTCGAGCCGCCGCAGCGCTTCGCGCAACTGCGCGGCGACTTCGGGAAGCGCCTGCGCAAGTGACTCTTCGGTTTCGGGGTTGTGTCCACCCGACACGACGTCCTCGCCCTGGGAATCGAAAAGTACGTCGATGACGGGTTTGGCAGCTCCGGTCGAAGGATCGCGCGAAAACGCGACGCCGGCGCCCGACGAAGCGCCGCTATTGCCGAACACCATCGCCTGAACCGTGACGGCCGTTCCCTGCAAATCCTCAAGATGCTGCAGCTTGCGATAGGTGCGGGCGCGATCGCTCATCCACGATCGGAAAACCGCCTGTGCTGCCGATTTGAGATGTTCCATCGGATCGTCGCTTAATACATGATCCACGTCCTCGACGATTTGCTCGTAGGACGCGACGAGGCGTTCGAGAGCTTCGCAGTCGAGTGCGCGCTCGCTGCCTACGCCCTCGGCGGCGACGAGGCTGTCGCGCTTTTTTGCAAACGCCGCCCGATCGACGCCGAGAACGACCTCGCCATAGCTCTCGAGGAAACGCCGCCGGCAGTCGATCGCAAAACGCGGGTGACCGGTCATGCGTACCAGGCCGCGGACCGCCGCGGGTGTGCAACCGACATCGAGCACCGTCTCCAGCATTCCCGGCATCGAGCGCGCCGCGCCCGAACGTACCGATACCAGCAGCGGGTGTCTTCGGTCGCCGAACCGTTTGCCGGTGGCGTTTTCCAGAAAGGCGATGCCTTCGGTCAGCCCATCGGCAAGATCTCGCACCGCCTCGGCTTTGCCGGCCACGGCGGCGGCGCAGAGGCTGATCGGCAGCACGAAAGCCGGCGGCACCGGCAGTCCGAGCACGGCCATACGCGCCAGATTTGCGGCTTTTCCGCCGACCATTTCGGCCGCGTATTCATCCGACAGACCGTTACCGATGCGGGCAATTTGCATGTTTGACTTGCCTATGAGGAAAGATCGGCGAGGACGTGCTCGCGCAAAAGGTGGCCGAATGCCGCTAGCCGGTCCGTCGAGCGCTCGAGAGCGCGGGCCAATTCGAGAATGGACAAGGCCGTCTTGAGATCGAATTCTCCGGTCAGAATCTGCGCCGTCACCATGCGCTCCGCGGTATCTGCCCGGTGCTCGACATCGATCAGCCGGCCGATCGCCGCCAGCGTGTCCTCGGCGTCGACGCGATGCCCGTCGGGAACCTCCGCCGCAGCGGTGACGCCGGCAGCAGCGGCCTCGGTCCCAGCAACCGTTGCCGCGCACAGTTCGGCGAGGGGTTCGAGCAGCGTCGGCGCGGCGTCAAAAGGGACAAGCGAAGCCATAAAAGCGGCCTGCTCAAGTTCGTCGATCGCGTCTTCGATTTGATTCACCAGGCGTTCGATGCCGCGGTCCGCATCGAATCGTGCGATCTCGCTGCGTGCTTCGAGCGCGATACGGTCAGCTTTTTCCTCGATACGTCGCGCTCGCTCCGCCATGGCCGCGCAATCGAACGGTCTGCGGGCCTTTCGCTCGGCGACGAAGCGTGTGATGCCGGTAGCGATTTCGCGCGCCAGGCCGGCTTGGCGGGTCACGACCGCCATGAGTTTTCTGTCGAGGCGCTGCAGATGCGCCACCAAAGCCGCCTCGATGCGGTCCCTCGCCAGCCGGACCGAACTGCCTTGCAGCAAGGCGTCAGCCGAAACGCGTAGAACCGTCTTGAGAAAATCGACGGCGGAGTCGCGACCCAGCGCGTGGTCCAGGCGCTCACCGAACCCGATCCGGGTTGGGGCGGCGTGATGAACTGCCGCTGCGACAAGTTCGCCGCCGCCGAGTTCGAGGAAGGCTCGGTGGCCGACGCGATGGGACGCCCCCCAGGCCAGAACGCGGATCGCGTCACCTTTGGGCACCCATTCCCTGAGAATCTTGCGGGCCTTGTTCCAGTCGATGAGGAACACCAGTGATGCGCCGAGATTCTCGAGAAAGGCGTCGCGGCTGGCGCTGTTGTCGAACGGCAAGCGTCCTGTGACGAGATAGAAGGCGCCGTCGTCACCGAGGCCGGCCGCGCTTTTGCGTTCAAGCCCGCTCCACAGAACGGGAAAATCGCGAAACAGTCCGACAAAGAACTTTGCGCGCGCCAGATGCACGTCGGTATAAGTGACGATGACGGCTGCCGGCTCGACGGCGATCACAACGACATGGGCATCGGTTTCGCCGATATCGTTTTGAATCGTAAGCCGTCCGCCGGTTCGCGTCGCGGTCGTGGCCAAGCCGGGATGCCCGAACTTGAGTTTCTTCGTTGCCTCGATGCCTCGCATGAACGCTTCGATCGCGGGCCGATCGTCCGGCAGAAGACCGTACACATGCGCGCCGGCGAGGGTTTCTTGCGCATAGGTGGCGGCGAGCCGGTTGAGGGCCTTGTGCAGGTCCATCACCAGGCGATGAAAGCTGTCGTCGTCACCGCCGAGCCCGGTCAGTTGAGTAATTTGCCGAAGCTCGACATCGTCGGAAGAACCAATCGGAGTCAGCGCGCGGATCGTCGAAAGACGCTTTTCGGCCTTGTCTGCCTGGTCCTGGTCCCCGGCTCCGACGGCATGGATCATGGCTTCCGCGTCGTCCCAGATCGCCGTCGCCAGACTGCCTAGTCCCGGCGCCGAGATACGATCGCCGACCGATAACGTGGCGTGGTTGACCAGCGCCTCCAATGCCACCGGATCGACGCCCGCCGCGCGGCATTCATCGGTCAGATCGAAGCGTGCGCTGGTCGGCTCGCAGGCGCGTTGCACGGCCGCTTGCAGGACGCTGAGGCGCAACTTCACCCGGTCGTTGGCCGCCAAACCCTCGGCGACGCGGGACGGCAGCAGTAAATCGGCTTGCCCGAGCCGCTCGATGATTTCCGATTTCATGCGCCGCCACCTGCTTGTTTGCGAGAGCCGTAGAAAAGCAGGTTCGGATGACGGGGTTATTGAGCCAAATCATTCATGTAATTGTCACAAATCCCGGGGTGCGGCTGCACGGTGGGATCAGGACAATGCAGATCAAGCCGCGAGCGCCGAGCTTGCCGATCCCGCCAGTGCGGCGGCGAGACGCTCGCGATCGAGCGGTTTGGCGAGGAAGCCGTCCATTCCGGCGGCCAGGCAAGCCTCGCGGTCCTCGGCCGAGGCGTTCGCGGTGAGCGCGAGGATCGGCATTCGCGGTGTGGCGCTCTCCGCCTCGATCACCCGGATCCGGCGGGTCGCTTCCAGCCCGTCGACCTCAGGCATGTGCAGATCCATGAGCACGCAATCGTAGGGCGTGCCGGCGGCGCGTGCTGCCAGCCAGGAATTGACCGCGGCGGCGCCGTTGGCGGCCATGGTCGGGCGATGACCGAGCTTCACGAGCAAGGCCCGCGCGAGCAGCGCGTTGATTTCATTGTCCTCGGCAACAAGGATCGAAAGTCCGCTGCTCGAGCGCGCGGTGTTGGCTGTATCAGGCCCGTCGGCGGCGGCGCCTGGGTCGAAAGCTTCGTCGCCGGCAATACGAGCGGCGAGTGAAGCGGCACGCACCGGCTTGATCAGATAGCCGGTAAAGCCCGCCTCCTTGAGTGCCGCAAGTTCGTGGCGCATCGCCGGGGTGACCATCACGATACGTCGCGGGATCGCAGCGGCAAGACGCGCGAGCGCCGCGGCCGATGGCGTGCCGAGTGCGTGATCAACCAGCACGGCGCTCCACATTTGTTCGGGCAGCAATGCCGCCGCCACCTTGTCGTCGGGCACGATCTTTGTGCGCGCGCCCCAGCGGTGCAGGCGCCGTGCGATCAAGGAGGCCTCGATCGCGGCCGTTGCGACGATGAGGATGTCGCTGCCGACAAGGTCGGGCGCGGCGAATGCGGGGTCCTCGGAGTCATCGGCGCGCGGCAATGGAACGATGACGCGGAACGTGGAGCCTTGACCGGGCGCGCTTTCGACTGAGATCGAGCCCTCCATGCCCTCGACGATCTTGTTGGATATCGCCAGCCCAAGACCGGTGCCGCCGTATCTTCGCGTCGAGCTGTCGTCGGCTTGTTCGAATTCGAGAAAGATGCGCGCCTGATCCTGCAACGAGATGCCGATGCCGGTGTCGCGTACGGAGATCGCAAATGCATCCGGCCGCGCGGCGGCTTCGACGATGATGGAGACGCCGCCATTTTCGGTGAACTTGATCGCGTTGCCCGCAAGATTGAATAGGACCTGGCGCAATCGCGCTGCGTCGCCGACGACGCGCGTCGGCAAGCGTTCATCGACATAGCAGCAAATTTCCAGACCTTTGGCTTGCGCGCGGGGTCCGAGCAGTTCGACCACCTCTTCGACGAAAGCGGCGAGCGCAAACGGCCGCGCGGCAAGGTCGAGCCGTCCGGCTTCGATCTTGGAGAAATCGAGCACCTCCTCGATCAGCGACAACAAGGTCTCGCCCGACGTTCTCACTGCCTTCAGATAGGTGGCCTGTTCGGGCGTGAGCGAGGTGTCACCGAGGAGATCGGCCATGCCAAGGATGCCGTTGAGCGGGGTGCGGATCTCGTGCGACACCATGGTGAGGAAGCGCGACTTCGCGCGGTTGGCCGCCTCGGCCTGGTCGCGCGCCACGGCTAAGGCGCGCTCGGCGAGGACGCGATCGGTAACGTCGCGCCCGACGCTCTGCATCTCGCTGCTGCCGTCGGCGCGAACCGTGACCTCGCGCCAGGCGATCCAACGTGCGCCATCGGCGGCGGCGATTTTCTGGTCCTGGGAGCGCGTGCCGTCGGTGAGGAGAGCGGCCTCGTCCTGCTCCACAACCGGGAGTACGAAGTCGGTTCCGAGCAGTTCTTCCCGCGGCCGGGCGGCCAGCGCGCAATAGGCGTCGTTGACATAGGTGATCGCGCCGGCGTGGTTGCGGCGCACGATCAGGTCGTCTTGCGCCTCGAAAAAGCTTGCGGTGCGCTCCTGCGCTTCCCGTATTTCCCAATTACGATCGGCGGCCTCATCGAGACGCCGTTCGAAATCGCGCAGTTCAAGCTTCATTTGGCGGATGCGCGAAATGAGAATTCCCATCGCGCCACACGCGGCGCCGAACAGTGACGCAACGCCGATGGCAAACATATATGGATCGTAGTGAGCCGCCGGCGATGTCGCCCCGGCCAGGAAGCCGAAGGCAACCGCAAACGCCATAATCGCGATGATGGCGGAGCGGATGACAAGATTGGAGATCCGGCGGGTGATGATGGCGGGTTTTCGGAAGGTGGCGCGCTGGCGCAAGGTCCGTTTCCCGCTCGATACGCAGCCAGGGCCTTCGGTCATGAGCCGCCCGGTGCCTTCTGTTGTTGTCGATGCAGTAATCCGGACTATGGGCTAGGAACCTTGCGCATCCCTTGCAGTCGAGAAGAACGATTGGAGCGAGGGTTTATGCTTTGTTAACATTCTACGGGGCGAGCCGCTGGTTGCTCGGAAACCCCAAGCGCGGCCGGGAGAATACGAATGGATAAGGTGGTGAATGCGAAGCGCTCGGGGACAAAATCGTCCGCAGCGGATCGGCCGGCGCGGGTGACGCGCGAGGAAGCGGAGCAAGCGGTACGCACGCTGATCCGCTGGACCGGCGACGACCCCGACCGCGAGGGCCTTCGTTCGACCCCGGCGCGGGTGGTGCGCGCTTATGAGGAGTGGTTCTCGGGCTACAAGGATCATCCGCGCGAATACCTCAAGCGCACATTCGAGGAGACCGGCGGTTACGACGAGGTGGTCGTGTTGCGTGACATCCGCTTTGAATCGCACTGCGAGCACCACATGACGCCGATCATTGGCCGTGTGCATATCGGGTACCTTCCGCACAACCGGGTCGTCGGCATCTCTAAGCTGGCGCGGCTGGTCGATGTTTATGCGCGGCGATTGCAGATCCAGGAGAAGTTGACGGCGGAAATCGCGACCTGCGTCGATGAGGTGCTCAAGCCGCACGGTGTCGCCGTCGTCGCCGAGGCAACGCACCAATGCATGACCACGCGCGGTATCCACAAGACCGGCGTCACCATGGTCACGAGCCGCATGCTGGGCGTCTTCCGCGACCACGCCGAGACGCGGCACGAGTTTCTTTCAGCGATCGGCATGCGCGGCGCAGTCAACGTCGCCAACGGCGGCTGACAGGCCTACGCCGCGCGCCTGATCTCGTCGGCGAGCGCCCGGTATGACAACGCCTCGGCGAGGTGAATCCGGCCGACTTTGTCGGCGCCGTCGAGATCGGCGAGCGTGCGCGCGACGCGCAGCACGCGATAATAGCCCCGCGCGGAAAGCCGCATCGCATCGGCGGCTTCGCGCAGGAGCGCAAGCCCGCTGCCGTCCGGCCGCGCCACGTCCTCCAGCACCGAGCCGGAGGCGGCGGCATTGCTGCGCAGATGCGGCAATCCGATCGCGGCGTAGCGCGCGACCTGCCGCTGGCGAGCGAGCGCGACGCGTTCGGCGACCTCGCGGCTGCCTTCGGTCGGCGGTGGCAGAATGAGGTCGGCGGCGGTCACGGCCGGCACTTCGATATGCAGGTCGATGCGGTCGATGAGCGGGCCGGAAATGCGTCCTTGATAATCGGCGGCGCAGCGCACATTGGCGCCGCGGCGGCAGTTATAGCCGGGATCGCTGGCGTGGCCGCAGCGGCAGGGATTCATGGCGGCAACCAGCATGAAGCGCGCCGGGTAGGTGACGCGGTAGTTGGCGCGCGCGATCGAGACTTCCCCGGTCTCAAGCGGCTGACGGAGCGAGTCCAGCGCCTGCGGCTGGAATTCCGGCAATTCGTCGAGGAAAAGAACGCCGTGATGCGCGAGCGAAATCTCGCCTGGCCGCGCATGTAGGCCGCCGCCGACCAGCGCCGGCATGCTCGCCGAATGATGCGGGGCCCGGAATGGCCGCCGGTTGGTCAGCGCACCGCCCTGGAGCACGCCGGCCACCGAGGCCACCATGGAGACTTCGAGAAGTTCGGCCGGCGCCAGCGGCGGCAGGATGGAGGGCAGCCGCGCGGCGAGCATCGATTTGCCGGCGCCAGGTGGTCCGACCATGAGGAGATTGTGGCCGCCGGCCGCCGCGACTTCGAGCGCGCGCTTGGCGCTCTCCTGACCTTTGATGTCGGCGAGATCGGGCACCATGCCCGCGGCCTCGAGGATTTTCGGCTGCGGCCGCGACAGCACCTGCGTGCCCTTGAAATGGTTGGCGAGCTGGATGAGCGATGAAGCCGCGACGATCTCGATGTCGGGGCTCGCCCAGGCCGCTTCGGGCCCGCAAGCGGCGGGACAGATCAACCCTTCCCCGCGCGCATTGGCGCCGATAGCGGCCGGCAGGACGCCGGCGACCGGAGCGATCGAGCCATCGAGGCCGAGTTCGCCGAGAACCGCAAATCCGGACAATGCGTCATGAGGGATGGCGCCGATCGCGGCCATCAGGCCAAGCGCGATCGGCAGGTCGTAATGGCTCCCTCCTTGGGCAGATCGGCGGGCGCGAGGTTGATCGTGATCCGTCGCGCCGGCAAAGCGAGCCCGGAGGCGATCATCGCCGAGCGCACCCGCTCCCGCGCCTCGGAAACCGCCTTGTCGGGCAGGCCGACGATGGTGAAGGCCGGCATGCCCGGTGCAACCTGCACCTGGACATCGACGGGTCTGACCTCGATGCCCTCGAACGCTACCGTCGTGACGCGCTGGACCATGCCCGACCCCGCCCTCGCCACACACTAGCGGAACCGGCTATTTCGTCAAGAACATTTAGGGAACGACGTCGGAAATGGATCGTCAGGACCATGATCGGCGTCCGGGAAGCGAATTGGACGCGGCCTCTTCGAAGCACAAACGCAAACTTGCCTATTGTCTATATACTTGACGTACTAGCCCGCCATGTTAGCGTTGGTTTGCATGGCCCTTCCCGAAATCTATGCAGACGAGAATGCCGCCCGCGAACACCTTGAAGGCCTGCTATGGCCCGAAGGCCCGTTCTGCCCGCATTGCGGCAATGCCGATCCAAAGCGTATCCACAAGCTACAAGGCAGCAGCACGCGGCCGGGCGTCTACAAGTGCCGAGAATGCAAGAAACCGTTCAGCGTGACGGTGGGGACAATGTTTGAGAGAAGCCACGTTCCCCTCCATAAATGGGTTTACGCGGCGCACCTGCTGACAGCTTCGAAGCCGCGCTTATCCAGCCGTCACCTGATGCGCCTGTTGGGCGTGAGCTACAAAACGGCGTGGCTGATGGCGCATCGCATAAAAGCGGCAATGCACCCGGCTGAACCGGTGCCTGTCGGAAGCCGCGATCCTGCAGCGTCACCTGAATCTCTATCCTCGCCGATAGGCTCCCGAGCCTAACCCGGATTGCGCCCAGTCCCCCCGCAGTAATGGCACACCGCGCGCGGGTTTTGCTTTTGGGTTTGCTTGGGCGCGTCCCCCGTACCGCGGCATACCGGGCATGCCTTCGGATCGTCGGAAGTCATCTTCTGCTGGTGCGGCGACGGCTGGCTTTTCAGCATCCGTAACAGCACTTCATCGCGCTCCTGATCGTGGTTTGCGCCTGTCCTATCCGGCACGATCGGTTTCATGGGTCAATCAATGCTCCCCAGGCAATGCTCCGCAGGGCGTTTGGTACGCGAAGTACATAAAACTTCGGATTGGTACGTCAAGTAGATAAAAATAAAGTCCACATCCAAGCGGTCAGACGGCGCTCAGCGATCGGCCGCGGCCAAAAGTTCGCTGTGCACGGCGGCGAGGATTTCATCCGAGAGCGCCGGGTCGCCGACCGCGCGGGCAAGCGTCAAAGCGCCGACAAGGCCCGCCATGGCGGCGACGGCTTTGCGGCGCCGGGCCGTTCCTGCGCGTCCCCGCATCGCCCTGGCGAGGATTTCGATCAACGACTCCAGCCCCTCTCCAAAGGCTTCACGCACGGTTTTGCCGCTGCGCGCGACGTCGGTGCCCAAAGCCGCGAAGGCGCAACCGCGGCCGGGCTCATCGCGATGGCGTTGCGTCAGGTAATGTTCCAGCAGTGCCGCGTAGGGCCGCTCCGGCGCAGCCGCGGCAACGCGCTGCCATTTCGCCGCCGAACGCTCCATGGAGCGCCGGCTTGCCTGCGCGGCGAGGTCGTCCTTCGAGCTGAAATGACCGTAGAACCCGCCGTGCGTCAGCTCGGCTTTCTTCATGATGTCGGCGACGCCGACGCCATCAAAGCCCTTGGCGCGAAACAGAGCGCTCGCCACTTCGATGATGCGCTCGTGGTTCGCTGCGGCTTCTTCCCGGCTCACCTTCATCGCGCGATCCCGCTATTCGCAGTTGATTTACGTGCAGTCGATTTATCTGCAATCCAGCCATGCGCCAGCCTTGCGACGATTGACAATTTATATGATGTCCGTCATCAATAATCAACAGACATGATGGGCGTCATATAACGCACTTTAAACGTACTTTGGCTGACGGCGAGCGATCGTCAACGCAAGCAGCAATCGGATAAGCAACAAAGATGGTGTCCGCCGGTCTCGCCGCCGCCCTAGCCCGCCGCAACATCCACTATGGCTGGATTGTCGTCGCCGTTACCTTCCTCACCATGCTGGTGACAGCGGGCGCGATGGGAGCGCCCGGCGTGATGATCGTGCCGCTGGAGCGCGAGTTCGGCTGGGACAACGCGCAGATTTCCAGCGCGCTGGCGCTTCGCCTCCTGCTGTTCGGGTTGTTTGGTCCTTTCGCCGCGGCATTCATGAACCGCTTCGGGCTCCGCCGAGTCATGATCTGCGCGGCGGCCCTGATTGCGGGGGGACTGCTGGTCTCGCTGGCGATGACGCAGGTCTGGCAACTGGTTCTGCTCTGGGGGGTCGTCGTCGGCGTCGGAACCGGCCTTACCGCCGTCGTTCTGGCGGCTACCGTGGCGACCCGTTGGTTTACCGCGCGCCGGGGCCTGGTCGTCGGCCTGCTCACGGCGAGTTCGGCGACCGGTCAGCTTGTCTTCCTGCCGCTCATCGCGGAATTGACCGAACGTTTCGGCTGGCGTGCAGCGTTGGTTTTTGTCTGCGGCCTTCTCGTCCTCGCCGCGCTGCTCGCGCTCATTCTGATGCGCGACCGCCCGAGCGATCTCGGCCTGCCAGCTTACGGCGAGACCGTGGTGACGCCCGCACCACCCGCCGGCGGCGGGTTTGCGTCGTTGCTGTCGTCGCCATTCGCGGCGCTGAAAGAGGCAGCGCGGGTGCCGCTGTTCTGGATCCTGTTCGGCACCTTTTTCATCTGCGGCTGTAGCACCAGCGGTCTCATCCAGACGCACTTCATCACGCTGTGCGCCGACTATGGCGTGGCCGCCGTGGCGGCGGCGAGCGTACTCGCCATGATGGGCGTGTTCGATTTCGTCGGCACGATCGGCTCCGGCTGGCTGTCCGACCGTTTCGACAATCGCTGGCTGTTGTTCTGGTATTACGGGCTGCGCGGGCTTTCGCTGCTCTACCTGCCGTTCACAACTTTTACGTTCTACGGCTTGTCGCTGTTTGCGATGTTCTACGGCCTCGACTGGATCGCGACGGTGCCGCCGACGGTCAAGCTCACCGCCGACCGTTTCGGCCGGGAGCGCGCCCCGATCATCTTCGGCTGGATTTTTGCCGGCCATCAGATTGGCGCCGCGGCTGCAGCGCTCGGCGCCGGTCTCTCGCGCACGGAGTTCGCCAGCTATCTGCCCGCGTTCTTTGTCGCCGGCGCGCTCTGCCTCATCGCCGCGGCGCTGGCGCTGACGATCGCCAAGCCTTCGTCCTCCGGCTTTGGCGCGGTGTCGCCGGCGCCGGCGCGGGGCTGATTTCCTCGCCACAACAATTTCGCTCCGCTTCGATTTGGTTTAAGGAGTGCCGGCAAGCGGAGGGCGGGCGCAATGAGGCGGCTAGGCTGGCGGAAAATTCGCGCGCGCGCCCTGCCAACGGCGGTTGCAATCCTCACTCTGGTGTCGGGCGTGGTTCATGCCCAGACCGCGGCGCCATCCAATGACACGATCTGGACGGTGCCCGAAGTTGGCGCGCTGCCGGACGATAATTATGGCCGACTGGTGCGGCATGGCCGCGATCTGATCACTGCGACATACGCCCATATCGGTCCGCAAGTCGCCGATCCGGCGAAGCGCTTTGCCGGCAACAATCTGGCGTGCAGCGACTGTCATCTCGAAGCCGGGACGAAGAAATTCGGCCTGCCGGTCTTTGGGCTCTACGGCGACTTTCCGCACTACAGCGCACGGGCTGGCGCCGAAATTTCGGTCGAGGATCGCGTGAATTCCTGCATGACGCGCAGCATGAACGGCCGTGCCTTGCCGACGGATGCACCCGAAATGCAGGCTTTCGTCGCCTACATCAAATTCCTGGCAACCGGCGTGCCGCCAGGGCAGCGGCTACCGGGGCTCGGCGCCGGAAAAATTCCCGAGCTCGATGTCGCCGCCGATCCGGCGCGTGGTCGCGCGATCTACGTTGCGAAGTGCCAAGGCTGCCACAACACCGATGGACAAGGCATTCTCCGCAGTCTGCCGACCACGGACCTTGGTTATATCGTCCCGCCGCTTTGGGGAGGGGAATCGTTCAACGACGGCGCCGGCATGAATCGCCTGATCAACGCGGCCAATTTCGTGCATTCCAATATGCCGCAAGGCGCAGACTATCTGAATCCGCTGCTGTCACCCGGACGATGCGTGGAATGTCGCCGCTTTTGTCCTGTCGCAGCCGCGGCCGCACAAACCGGGACTCGAAAAGGATTTTCCCGACCTTGCGCTCAAGCCGGTCGATACGCCTTACGGTCCCTATCTCGACGGTTTCAGCGCGCAGCAGCACAAATACGGTCCGTTCGCGCCGATCCGCGCGGCGCTTGCGCGACTGAAGAGCGAAGGCGCGCAGCCGCGCGTTCCGCGTTAGAGCGCGGCGCGCTTTTCCTCGATCTTGTCCCAGATCATGGCTGCGACGTCGGGCCCGCCGAGATTCTTGATCGCGCGGATACCGGTGGGCGAGGTGACGTTGATCTCCGTCAGGAAACCGTCGATCACGTCGATGCCGACAAACAGGAGGCCGCGCTCGCGCAGCGCCGGGCCAAGCCGGGCGCAGATTTCGCGTTCCCGCGCGGTGAGGCCGGTCGCCTCGGGTACGCCGCCGCGCACCATGTTGGAGCGGAGATCGTCAGGCGCCGGCACGCGATTGACCGCGCCGGCGAACTCGCCGTCGACCAGGATGATACGCTTGTCGCCGTCTTTCACGGCCGGCAGGAATTGCTGCACCACCCACGGCTCACGGAACATCGTGACGAAGAGATCGTAGAGCGAGCCGAAATTGAGATCCTGGCGGCCGACCCGGAAGACGGCCTCGCCGCCTTTGCCATAGAGCGGCTTCATGACGATGTCGCCGTGCTGGACGCGAAACGCCTTGATCGCCTCGAGATCGCGGGTGATGAGCGTCGGCGGCATCAGATCGGGAAATTCGGTGACGAAGATCTTTTCCGGCGCGTTGCGCACGTGGGCCGGATCGTTGACCACCAGCGTCTTGGGGTGGATGCGTTCCAGCATGTGGGTCGTGGAGATGTAGGCAAGGTCGAACGGCGGATCCTGCCGCAGCAGCACCACGTCGAGCGAGGAAAGATCGACAACCCGCGGCTCGCCGAGCGTGAAATGATTCTCGGCGGCATCGCGCACGACGAGCGGCCGGACCGCGGCGGAAACTTTGCCGTCGCCCAGAACGAGGCGGTCCGGGGTGTAGTAGGAGAGGGAGTGCCCGCGATGTTGCGCTTCCAGGAGCAGCGCAAACGTCGAATCGCCACGGACGTTGATCCGGTCGATTGGGTCCATCTGTACAGCGACATTCAAAGGCATGAGTCGACCGGTGCGGGAGGGTTAAGGCTGCCAACCTCTACGCAATTTTGGTGGCGACCGCTACGGCGGCGCGTTCGCTACACCTAACGCGTTGCATCGAAGGCGTTGGCGATGTGTTGCGGCATCCTGCCAGGCGTGACCAGCATCACATCAAAGCGGATTTCGCGTTGTGCATCGTCCGGGTTGTGGGCGAGCCAGAGTTCCGCTGCCGCCACGATGCGGCGCTTGCCGCGCTCGGTCACGGCTTCCGCTGCATCATCGGCGTGCGCCCGCGCCTTGACCTCCACGAAAACGAGTGCCCGGCGGCGGCGCGCTACGATATCGATTTCGCCGAACGGCGTTCTCCACCGCCGGGCCACGATGCGGTAGCCCTTGGCGATGAGCATCATGGCCGCGCGGCTTTCCGCAGACAGGCCAAGGCGGAATGCGGCAACGCGCTCGCGGCGCGGCCCGTCACGCGGTGCGGCCGGTTCAGCGCGGCGGGCCATGTTTCGAGCCAGGACTTTCTTTCGCAGCAAGCCCTTCCGCTTTCGTCAGCGCCAGCGCACGCTGGTACAATTCCCGGCGCGAGACACCAGTCGCGACCGCGACCTCTGCCTACCGCATCTTTGAGTGAAACCCGCGCCAGCGCTTCGCGCAGCAGCACATCGGCATCGTCTGCGTTGGGCGGCTCCGACGGCGGCGCCACGACGACAACGAATTCTCCGCGAATTTCGCCCGTTGCACCGGCTTGCGCCAGCGCCGGGAGATCGCCGCGCCGGATTTCCTCGTGGAGTTTGGTGAGCTCGCGGCACACAGCCGCTTCGCGGTTTCCGAGTTCGGCGGCAAGGTCGGCAAGCATAGCCGCGATCCTCGGTCCGGTTTCGAAGAACACCAAAGTCGCCGGGATGCGAGCCAGCTCGGCAATGCGGGCGCGGCGTGCCACCGTTTTTGGCGGCAAGAACCCGGCGAAGAAGAATTGATCGGTGGGCAAGCCGGCTAGTGTGAGCGCGGCCAAAGCTGCGGAAGCGCCGGGGAGTGCAGTGACGCTATGTCCGGCTTCCTGCGCTGCGCGCACCAGCTTGAAGCCCGGATCGGACACCAGCGGCGTGCCGGCATCCGAAACGAGCGCGATGGCTGCGCCGCCGGCCAGCCGCTGCAAGAGCTTCGGGCGCGCTATCGCGGCGTTGTGGTCGTGGTAGGGTGTGAGCGGGGTGGCAATGCTATAGCGATCCAGCAGCTTGCGCGTCACGCGGGTATCTTCGCAGGCGATCAGATCGGCGCCGGCAAGGGTCGCGAGCGCGCGCAAGGTGATGTCGCCTAGATTGCCGATCGGAGTCGCTACGATATGCAGCCCAGGGTCGATTTTGCCGGATTCGATAGCGTGCCCGTCCACGACATAAAGCCGGTGCTGGCGCTCTCGGCTGGCGGCGGTGCCGGTTGGGGGGCCAGCGGAGGTGCTTTGGGAATTGCTCATTGCGGCTACCCTAGCGTCGCCCCGGCCGGCCGTCATGCCTGTTACCGGTTCCTTATCCTTTTCATTTGGTTAACGATTCGCCGCCAAAATGTTAGATTGGTGCCGGCCTATGCTCTCGGCGCCTGCGTCGCCGTGTGTTAGGAGAACGCTGTGTCCGCAGAGTTGCCGAGCAAGGAGTCGGCCGCCATGCCCACGCGGCGCCGCTCATTGGCGGGCCTGGTGGCCGTGGCCGGCGTGATGCTGGCAGGCTGTTCGGGCAGTTCCAGCTATTTCTCCTCAACGCCGCTGGCCCAGGCGCAGCCGCCGGCCATGCCGCCAGTGCCCGAGACGACGCTCGGAACCGGCCAGGTCAAGGTCGCGCTCATTCTGCCGCTGTCGGCCGCCGGCAATGCCGGCATTGCCGGCCAAGCGATGCGCAACGCAGCCGACATGGCACTCGCGGAATTCAAAGCGCCGAATATTCAGCTCCTGGTGAAAGACGACGGCGGCTCGGGCGACGGCGCCCGGCTGGCGGCGCAACAGGCGCTCGACGAGGGCGCCGAAATCATTCTCGGCCCGCTGTTTGCGCAGTCGGTCGGCGTCGTCGGGCAGGTCGCACGCTCGCGCAATATTCCTGTCATCGCCTTCTCGACCGACGCCAATGTGGCGTCGCGCGGCGTCTATCTTTTGAGCTTCTTGCCGGAATCGGATGTGTCGCGCATCGTGCAATACGCCACCTCGAACGGGAAGCGATCTTTCGCCGTGCTGATTCCCGACAATCCGTATGGAACGGTGGTGGAAGCGGCGTTCAAGCAGGAGGTTGCTCGCCGCGGCGGTCAGATCGTCGCGCTCGAGCACTACCCGCATGACAAAGTCGGCATGAGCGGTCCGGTCCGGAACGTGGCCCAGGCGGCGGCGCGTGCCGATGCTCTGCTCATCCCCGACGGTGGCGACGCGTTGCCCGACATCGCGCAGGTGCTGGTCGCCAGCGGCGTCAACACCAAAAAACTCCAGCTTCTCGGCACCGGGCTTTGGGACGATCCGCGAGTTTTCGCGACACCGGCACTCGATGGCGGCTGGTATGCCGCGCCGGACGGCGCGGGTTATCGGAATTTCGCCAGCCGGTACGAGGCGCGCTTCAAGCAGCAGCCGGTGCGCACCGCGACGCTCGCTTACGACGCGGTCGCGCTCATCGCCGCGCTGGTGAAGACGCAAGGCCCGCAGCGCTTCTCGCCGGAAGTTTTGACCAATCCGTCGGGCTTTACCGGCATCGACGGGCTATTCCGCTTCCGCGCCGACGGGACCAATGAACGCGGACTGGCGGTGTTGCGCGTCACGCCGTCCGGACCGCAGACAATCTCGCCTGCGCCGCGCAGTTTCGGCGCCTCGGGAATTTAGTTCTGCGTTTGTGGCCGCCAGAGTCTTAAGCAGCCAAGTCTTAAGCAGCTAAGTCGGCGACCACCGCATCGAGCACGGGGAATCCCGGCATGCTGACGCGCAGCCGGCCGGCGGCGGTCATTTCCACAAAGCCGTTGTCGCGCAATGTGGCGATACGCGCGGCGTCCAGCGAACGTCCGGCCAGCGCGGCATACCGCTGCGGATCGATGCCTTCGGCCAGGCGCAGTCCCATCAGCAAAAATTCGTCAGCCATTTCCTGGCGCAACAGCACGTCGTCGATAACGAGGCCATGCCCGTGGCTTTCGACGCGCTCCAGCCACGCCTCCGGGCGCTTTTCGGTCGCGGTCGCATGCCGGTCGCCGTCGATATCGAGCCGGCCATGCGCGCCCGGCCCAATGCCGGCATATTCGTGCGCGCGCCAATAGACGAGATTGTGCCGGCATTCGGCGCCAGGCCGGGCATGATTGGAGACCTCGTAAGCCGGCAGCCCGTGCGCGGCGCAGACGTCCTGCGTCGTATCGTAGAGTGCGCGCGCGGCATCATCGTCGGGAGTTTTCAGTTTGCCGGCGGCATGCAGCGCGGCGAACGGCGTCTCCGCCTCGACGGTCAGCTGGTAGAGCGACAGATGCTCGCCCGCTTCGGCAATCGCGCGCTTTAATTCAACTTCCCATTCCCGCGGCGTCTGCTGCGGCCGCGCGTAAATGAGATCAAACGACGTGCGCTCGAAGGCGCTCTGGGCGATGTGGACGGCCTCGATGGCTTCGCGCGCTGTGTGCAGCCGTCCAAGCTCGGCGAGTGCGCGATCGTCGAGCGCCTGCACGCCCAGCGACACCCGGTTGATCCCCGCCGAGCGGTAGCCACGAAAGCGCGCGGCTTCGACGCTGGTCGGATTGGCTTCCAGCGTGACCTCGGCATCGGGCGCGACGGTCCAATGCTGCGCGATGGCATCGAGGACGGCGCCGACCGTCGCCGGCTGCATGAGGGACGGCGTGCCGCCGCCGAAGAAGATCGTGGACACCGTGCGGCCTGGCACGCGCGCGGCGGTCGAGGCGATCTCGGCCGTAAATGCGCGCACGAAACGCTGCTCGTCGATCGGCGCGCGGCGCACGTGGCTGTTGAAATCGCAGTACGGGCATTTCGACAGACAAAACGGCCAGTGCACGTAGACCCCAAACTGCGGGTCCGCATCGTGATCAGGCAGGACCGAATCAGGCAAGACACGCCTCCGCTAGCTTGAGGAACGCCCTTGCCCGATGGGAGAGACCTTTTCCCCGCGGCGGCAAGCCATGCTTTTCCTCGCTCGGCATTTCGCCGAACGTACGGGTATGGCCATCAGGCTGGAATATCGCGTCGTAGCCAAAACCCTTGTCGCCTCGGGGCGGCCAGACCAGCGTGCCCGTCACGCGGCCCTCGAATTCCTCGGTGTGGCCGTCCGGCCAGGCGACACAAAGCGCGGAAACAAAATGCGCAATGCGCCGCTCGGGCGTCGTCGCGCCGCGTTCTCGCAATTTTTCTTCGACGGTTTCCATGGCTCGCCGGAAGTTCTTATCAGGTCCGGCCCACCGCGCCGAATAGATCCCCGGCGCACCATCAAGGGCGTCGATGGCGAGGCCGGAATTGTCGGCAAAGCCCGGCAAGCCCGATGCCTTGGCCGCGGCCTCGGCCTTGATGCGCGCGTTGTCGCTGAAGCTCGACCCGGACTCGTCGGGTTCGGAAAGTCCCGCGTCGCCTGCCGATAGCGCATCGATCCCATAGGGGGCCAATAGCTCGCGCATTTCCCTGAGCTTGCCGGGATTGTGCGTTGCGATCACGATGCGGCCGGTAATGCGGCGATGATCCGAACCCCTCACATCACCGCCATCTTTTGCAGGTCGACCAGCTTCGTTACGCCCTTGCGGGCGAGCGCCAGCAATGTGGTCAACTGCTCCTCGGAAAACGGGACCTTTTCGGCGGTCGCCTGCACCTCGACAATATTGCCGGAGCCGGTGAGCACAAAATTGGCGTCGGTCTCCGCTTGCGAGTCTTCCGCATAGTCGAGATCGAGCACCGCCACGCCCGAGCATACGCCGCACGATATCGCGGCGATATGGTCGCTCAAGACCTCCTGGTGGATCATGTCGCGGGTCTTCATCCAGGTGAGGCAGTCGTGCAGCGCGATCCACGCGCCGGTAATCGACGCCGTGCGCGTTCCGCCATCGGCTTGGATGACGTCACAGTCGAGGGTGATCTGACGTTCGCCAAGCGCCTTGAGATTCACGACCGAGCGCAAACTGCGTCCGATCAGGCGCTGGATCTCGACCGTGCGTCCGTTCTGCTTGCCGGCGGATGCCTCGCGGCGCGTGCGTTCGAGCGTGGCGCGCGGCAGCATGCCGTATTCGGCGGTGATCCAGCCGCGCGCTTGCCCCTTGAGCCAAGGCGGCAGGCGGTCCTCGAGCGTTGCCGTAACCAGGACATGGGTGTCGCCGAACCGGACGAAACAGGACCCTTCCGCGAATTTCACCACGCCGCGCTCAAGTGAAACGGGCCGCAATTCGTCCGGCTGTCGGCGGCTTGGCCGCATGGGCTGCTCTCTCCCTGGCAGCGTGCGGCGGTGCGCCGCGCGAAACTGCATGGTTGAGTTTTTTAGGGGGGTGAACTGGGACCGACAAGGGCGCTGAACGGGCTCCGGCCCTGCGGAGAAGCGCCGATTGCCTCGGGCCGTGTATTGCCGGTACCCTTCATGGCCGCATTGAGTTGAAACGGCCGGTGCAAATAAACACGTTTCTGCCCCAGCGCCGCAGTAAGAATTGAAGCGAGACTTTGAAACAAGGTTTGGAGTTAGCGTGGCCAGTCACGACCTGCCGCTCGCGTCGAGCCAGTTGAGTCTTGCTCAACTCAACGAGCGCTCGCGCGAAATCTTTCGCCTGATCGTCGAGAGCTATCTCGCGACCGGCGAACCGGTTGGTTCGCGCAATCTGTCGCGCATCCTGCCCATGACCTTGTCGCCGGCTTCGGTGCGCAACGTCATGTCGGATCTCGAGCAGCTCGGACTGGTCTACGCGCCGCACACTTCGGCCGGCCGGCTGCCGACCGAGATCGGTCTGCGGTTTTTCGTCGACGCCCTGATGCAGATCGGCGATCTCACCGAGCATGATCGCAATACGATCGAAGCTCAGGTCGCGGGCCTGGGCCAGTCGAAGTCGGTCGAAGCCGTCCTGACCGAGGCTTCCGGCCTTCTTTCGGGACTAAGCCGCGCCGCCGGCGTCGTGCTCACGGCAAAATCGAACCAGCGGCTCAAGCATATCGAGTTCGTCCGGCTCGAACCCGAACGCGCGCTCGTAGTCCTTGTTGCCGAGGACGGTCAGATCGAGAATCGCGTCCTCAATATTCCGGTCGGTCTGCCGACCTCGGCGTTGGTCGAGGCCGCCAATTTTCTCAACGCGCGCATTCGTGGCCGTACCCTTGCCGACGTCAAAGGCGACATCGAGCAACGGCTCAAGCAGGGGCAGGCCGAACTCGACGAACTGACGCAGAAGATCGTTGCCGCCGGTCTTGCAAGCTGGTCGGGCGGCGAACGCGACGAACGTAAATTGATCGTCCGCGGGCAGGCGCACCTCCTCGAAGATCTCAAAGCGCTCGCCGATCTGGAACGTGTTCGGTTGTTGTTCGATGACCTTGAGACGAGGCGCGAGGTGGTCGATTTGCTTGGCCGCGCCGAGCAGGCTGACGGCGTGCGCATCTTCATCGGATCGGAGAATAAACTGTTCTCGCTGTCGGGCTCGTCGACGATCGTCGCCCCCTACCACGACGCCTCGGGCCAGATCGTTGGCGTGCTTGGCGTCATCGGGCCGACACGGCTCAACTATGCCCGCATCATTCCCATGGTCGATTACACGGCCAGGATTGTGAGCAGGCTGCTGGCGGGTTGACCGGCGCCGGGCGTGGCGCCGGCAAGGGCCTGCCGGGGGAAAGACTTGCCAGGGAAAGACTTGCCAGGGAAGACTTGCCACAGAAAGACCTGCCAGAGATAGATTTGCCAGAGACTGACATGCTTGATTTTTCCCGGTTGAACGCTGATATGCCGGGCAGCAACAGATGGGTAAGCAAATGACGGAAAAGACCGCGCGCTCTGAGGACGCAGCGGCCTCTTCGGAGGCGGTCGACCCCTTGGCGGCCGACCCTCAGGCCGAGGCGGTGGCGCTTGCCGCCGAGCTAAAGGACCGGCTTTTGCGGACGCTTGCGGAGATGGAAAATCTGCGCAAGCGCACCGAGCGCGAAGTCGCCGATGTGCGTCTTTACGGTGTCTCGTCGTTTGCCCGCGATATCGTCGGCGTGGCCGATAACATGCGCCGCGCGCTCGACGCGGTATCGCCGGAACTGCGCTCCAGCGCTCAGGCTGGCGTCAGGGCGCTAATCGACGGCGTCGAATTGACCGAACGCGAACTGCAAAAAGCGCTGGAAAAGAACGGCGTGCGCCAGTTCAGTCCGCGCGGCGAGAAATTCGATCCCAACGTGCATCAGGCCATGTTCGAAGTGCCTAATGCGTCGGTCCCGGCCGGCAGCGTGGTCGAGGTTGTGCAGCCGGGCTACATGCTTGGCGAGCGGGTACTTCGCCCGGCGATGGTCGGGGTGTCGAAGGGCGGTCCCAAAACAGCGCCGCCGTCCCGGCACGTCAACGACAACGCCACGACATCCGCCAAGGATTCCTGAGAAATTCCGCTTATTTCACCTCGATGCTGTCGCGCACCGTGCGCAGACGCGCGAGTGCGGTTATCCAGGTGTCGGCGCGCGCGATCCCGACCATCTGCAGATATCCGCTGCCGCCGAAACGCAGCCACTGCACCACCATCACGTCGGCTCCCGTTCGCGCGTCTTTGGCCTCCGCCTGGGTCTGATAACCGGATTGGCCGCCGATGCGCAGCGGTTCCGAGACCGTCACCCTCACTTCCTTGATCCCGCCGATCTCGTTGAACGACAGTCTGGCGAAGTTGGCACGGTCCTCCGATTCCGATGGCGCGCCGGGCATGGCTGCGATCAGTAAACGTACATCGAGCCCGCCGGTACTCGCTTCCGGGTGAGAATCCTTGCCGCTCGGCATGTCGCTCAACATCACTGCGCGGCCGCGAAGAACGTCATCGACATGGAAGCCGGCAAGGTCTCCGACCACAAACGGCAAGAGCCCGAGCTCTTCCGCTTCCGGCACAGTCGGGCGGACCGACAGCGTTGCGAGGGCCGCGCGTACGACGCTATCCGGATAGGCGCTGTCCTGTAACGGCACCTGGACGGTCACGAGCGCGGTTAAATCGCTCGCCGACGCAACCAGGAGCCACTTTCGATACTTCGTCTTTTCCGCCGTCTGGCTGCCGATGAGGAGAAAGCCCTTGCCGAAGCTGAGCTGCATTGCCTCACGCTTTTCCAGGGTGACGCCCTTCTTCTTGAGCGCGTCCACGTCGAGGGTCTTTTCGATCTGCGGATAGGCTTCGGCAGGAAGCACGGTGATCAGGATCGCGGCGTCTTTGTCCGGATCGGCAAAGCCATCAAACTTGTCGCTTGGGATCATGCCTGTAGGGGGGACGAGGCCCAAGCGTGAGCCGGGCGGGAAGGTGGGATCAGCAGCCAGCGCCGGCATGGCCAGGATCAAAACGGCAAATGCTCCGGCAAAGCCGATGGACGCCCTGGTGGGGCGAAAGCGATTAGTCCTCATCATCGTGCGACTCTGTTGGCGTCCGGGACGGAGCTTTGTGGGCGGCGCTGCGCGTAACCCGGCGCAGCGTTAGATTGATCCGTCCCCCGTCCGGGAGCAAGCTCGATATTCCCGGATAAATCCGATCGACGCCGTGAAAGGCGAGCCGCGCAGCGCCGCCAAGGACAACAACGTCGCCCGAGTTGAGCCGAAAGGACCGGGTGGGCTCGTTTCGTTTCCTGCCGCCGACCCGAAACAGGCAGGAATCGCCAAGCGAAATCGAAACCACCGGGGCGTCAAAGTCGTTCTCGTCGCGATCCTGATGCAGCCCCATTTTTGCGGTCGGGCCGTAGAAATTGATCAGGCAGGCCTCCGGCGGGTGCGGGTAATGGGCAAGCTCGCGCCATATTGCCAGCAGCGCCGGAGGGAATGGCGGCCACCGCCGGCCGGTGTCCGGATGCATGCGCTGATAGCGGTATCCGTTTTCGTCAGACACCCAGCCGAGCGCTCCGCAATTCGACATGCGCACGGTGAAGGGTCGTCCCGATCTGGGCATCCGCGGCACGAATAGCGGCGCCTCTTCAAGAACGCGGTGCACCGCCGCGAGGAGGTCCGCTTGACCATCGCGGTCGAGATATTCGGGCGAGAGGCGGAGGCCCTCGACGCCGGCCGTCAAATGCATCCGCGCATCTCTCATTCCGGTGGTCAGCATGGCCACCAATTGCCTACGCTCATGCGGCAATCCTGTCTTGCGGCGCGATACCGCCCTCCTATATGACCCAAGGGAAATCGCACGGAAATAAGCCGGGGCGATTGATTGAATGCTAATTGGGGGTCGGACAAAGGGCGCCTTTCGGGCCAGCCCGACCTGCCGGAAAGAGAGGATTAACACCATGGCCAAGGTCATCGGTATCGATCTCGGGACGACGAATTCCTGCGTCGCCGTGATGGAAGGCAAGACGCCAAAGGTTATCGAGAACGCCGAGGGGATGCGCACGACGCCGTCCATCGTTGCTTTTACGGATGAGGGCGAACGGCTGGTCGGCCAGCCAGCCAAGCGTCAGGCGGTTACCAATCCCGAACGCACCATTTTCGCAGTCAAGCGCCTTATCGGCCGTCGTTACGACGACCCGATGGTGGAAAAGGACAAGAAGCTCGTTCCCTACAAAATCACGCGCGCTTCGAATGGCGACGCCTGGGTAGAGGCCGAGGGCAAGACCTATTCGCCGTCGCAGATTTCCGCGTTCATCTTGCAAAAGATGAAGGAGACGGCGGAGGCTTATCTCGGCTCGAAGGTCGAGCAGGCCGTCATTACGGTTCCCGCCTATTTCAACGACGCCCAGCGGCAGGCCACCAAGGACGCCGGCAAGATCGCCGGCCTTGAGGTTTTACGCATCATCAACGAGCCGACCGCGGCGGCGCTCGCCTATGGGCTCGACAAGAGCAAGACCGGCACGATTGCGGTCTACGATCTCGGCGGCGGCACGTTCGATATCTCCATTCTCGAAATCGGCGACGGCGTGTTCGAGGTGAAGTCGACGAACGGCGACACCTTCCTCGGCGGCGAAGATTTCGACATGCGGCTCGTTAACTATCTGGCCGACGAATTCCAGAAGGAGCAGGGCATCGACCTGCGCCGCGACAAGCTCGCGCTGCAACGGCTCAAGGAATTGGCGGAGAAGGCGAAGATCGAGCTCTCGTCCACGACGCAGACCGAGATCAACCTGCCGTTCATCACCGCCGATGCATCGGGACCGAAGCATCTGACGATGAAACTCACCCGGGCCAAGTTCGAGGCGCTGGTTGACGATCTGGTGCAGAAGACGATCGAGCCCTGCCGTCAGGCGATCAAGGACGCCGGGCTCAGCGCGGCCGAGATCAACGAGGTCGTTCTCGTCGGCGGCATGACCCGCATGCCCAAGGTCCAGGAAGTCGTGAAGCAGTTGTTCGGCAAGGAGCCGCACAAAGGCGTCAACCCGGACGAGGTGGTGGCGGTCGGCGCGGCAATTCAGGCCGGCGTGCTGCAAGGCGACGTCAAGGACGTGCTGCTGCTCGATGTCACCCCGCTCTCGCTCGGCATCGAGACGCTGGGCGGCGTGTTCACCCGCCTGATCGATCGCAACACCACGATCCCGACCAAGAAAAGCCAGGTGTTCTCCACCGCCGAAGATGGCCAGACCGCGGTGACGATCCGCGTGTTCCAGGGCGAACGCGAGATGGCTGCCGACAACAAGATACTCGGTCAGTTCGATCTCATCGGCCTGCCGGCGGCGCCGCGCGGCATACCGCAGATCGAGGTTACCTTCGACATCGACGCCAACGGCATCGTCAATGTGTCGGCGAAGGACAAGGGTACCGGCAAGGAACAGCAGATCCGCATCCAGGCATCGGGCGGTCTGTCCGAGTCCGACATCCAGAAAATGGTCAAGGACGCCGAGGCCCACGCCGAGGAAGACAAGAAGCGCAAGGCGCAGGTCGAAGCAAAGAACCACGCCGAGGCACTCGTCCATTCGACCGAGAAAACGCTCACCGAGCATGGCTCGAAAGTGGGCGAGGGTGAACGACGCGCGATCGAGAACGCTATCGCCGATCTCAAGGAAGCCTTGAAAGGCGACGATGCGGACGCGATCACGGCCAAGACCAACGCTCTCGCACAGGCGTCCATGAAACTTGGCGAGGCGATGTATAAGCAGTCCGCGGAGCAGCCTGCCGGTGCCGAAGCCGCCGAGGGCAAGAAGGACGACGTGGTCGACGCCGAGTTCACGGAGGTCGACGACGACAAGAAGAACAAAAAGTCTGCTTAATCGGCGGGGCGGCTGATGCTGCTGCGAAGTAACAAACATGCACCCACCGTCTGCGAAACGGGGGTGCATGTTTTTATCTGCGGCGCGTCGACGTGGAATGATTGCCCGTCATTGGGGGGGAAATGATGGCCAAGCGCTGTTTCTATGAAGTCCTCTCGGTCGAGCGCACCGCCACGGATGGCGAACTCAAATCCGCATTTCGCAAGCATGCGATGCAATGTCACCCGGATCGCAATCCGGGTGACAACGGGGCCGAGCACCGTTTCAAGGAGGTCAACGAGGCCTACGAAATTCTCAAAGACCCCGACAAGCGCGCAGCCTACGACCGTTTCGGGCACGCTGCATTCGAGCATGGCGGCGGCGGCGCGGCCCACGGCTTCGGCGCCGACTTCGCGACAACCTTCTCCGACATCTTCGACGATCTCTTCGGCATGGGCGGCCGTCGCGGCCGCGGCTCCGGGCGCGAGCGCGGCGCAGACTTGCGCTATAATATGGAAATCTCCCTGCTGGAGGCTTTTGTCGGCAAGGCCGCGCAAATTCGCATCCCGACATCGGTAACCTGCGAGGCGTGCTCCGGTTCAGGCGCCAAGCCCGGCACCAAGCCGAAGGCCTGCTCGCTATGCGGCGGACAGGGAAAAGTCCGTCACGCGCAGGGCTTTTTCACGCTCGAACGCACCTGTCCGAACTGTCACGGCCGTGGCCAGGTCATCGAGAGTCCGTGCGAGTCCTGCGCGGGCTCCGGTCGCGTCGTGCGCGAGCGGACGCTGTCGGTGAATATTCCCGCCGGCGTGGAGGACGGCACCCGCATCCGTCTTGCAGGCGAAGGCGAAGCGGGCGTGCGCGGCGGGCCGCCGGGCGACCTTTACATCTTCCTCTCGATCGGCGCGCACCCGTTCTTTCAGCGCGAAGGCGCCGATCTGCATTGCCGCGTGCCGGTCTCTTTGGTGACCGCCACGCTAGGCGGTGAGTTCGAGGTGCCGACGATCGATGGCGGCAAGACAAAAGTGAAGGTGCCGGAAGGCATGCAAACCGACCGCCGCTTCCGCCTCCAGGGAAAGGGAATGCCGGTGCTGCGCTCCCGGCAGAGCGGCGACATGTACGTTCAGGTCGTGGTCGAGACGCCGCAGAATCTCACCAAAAAGCAGCGCGAACTCTTGGCCGAGTTCGACCGTCTCTCATCGACTGACACGCAGCCCGAGGCGTCCGGATTCTTTGGTAAGGTCAAAGAGTTCCTCGACGGCTTCGGCGGCCGCGCCAGCTCGGCGTGAACGTCCGGCCCGAAGCTTGCCGGCCGGGCCGCTGGCCTTTAAACAAAGAATGTTCTAAAAGGGCGGCGTTTCGTCGCGTGTGATTTGCCATGTCGCTTCCAGCGCTGCGTACATTTGAACAGAGGATCGAGCGCCAATTGCGGCTACTCGAACTGAAAAAAACTATTATTGAGCGCAATATCGGGCGCCAGATCCGACTGTTCGAGCGCAAGCGCGACGGCATCGGCAAGAAAATCGAAGAGAAAATCGAAGAACAGATCCGGCAATTCGAACGCAAGCGCGGCATTCGGCTTGATGACGAAGTGCGCTTCATCCGCTCCTGGCTCGAGCGGCCGCTGACGATGGGTGCGGTGACGCCGTCGGGCAAGATGCTCGCGCGCGCCATGGCGCGGTATGTCGATCCGCATAGCGACGGGCCGGTCGTTGAGCTTGGACCTGGGACCGGGCCGGTCACCGAAGCTTTGGTCCAGGCCGGCGTCGCGCCCTCGCGACTGGTTCTCGTCGAATTCAATCCGGCATTCTGCCGTCTCTTGCACGCGCGCTATCCCGAAGCGACGCTTGGTGCAAGGCGACGCCTACAGCTTGCGCCGCTTGCTGGAAACGCTGCTGCTGCAGCCGGCGGCCGCGGTCGTGTCGGGCCTGCCGCTTGTCACCAAGCCGATCAGGATGCGGCTGCGGCTCATTCGCGACGCCTTCGACCTGATGATGCCCGGCGCGCCGTTCGTGCAGTTCACCTACTCGGTGGCTTCGCCCTTGCCGCGGCGGCTCGGCGGCTTTTCGGCGGAGGCCTCCGAGCGCATCTGGATGAATATCCCGCCCGCGCGCGTCTGGGTCTATCGGAAGATCTGACGTTCCCGATTATGTTCACGCCGAAAATTCTGGTGCTCGCTGGCTCGCTCCGCGCCGGCTCGTATAATGCGCGGCTCGCGGCTTTGGTGGCCAAGGAGCTTGTGCTCGCCGAAGCCGACGTGTCGCGCATTTCGCTCGCCGACTACCCGATGCCGCTCCTCGACGCCGATTATTTGGCGGATGCGGGTCCGCCCGACAACGCATTCAAGCTCAAGGAAATGTTCACCGCGCATCAGGGCGTGTTTATCGCGAGCCCGGAATACAGTGCGTCGGTCACGCCGCTCCTGAAGAATGCCATCGACTGGATGACCCGGGTGCGCGAACGCAACGAGCTGAACTACGCCGCGTTCAGGGGTCGCGCGTTCGCGCTCGGCTCCGCGGTCAACGGCGCCGCCGGCGGCTTGCGCGGGCTCATGGCGTTGCGGCAGGTCCTGGAGCTGGGTTGCGGGGCGCTCGTGATCCCGGAACAAATCAATGTCGGGCGCGCCGATCAGGCGTTCGATGATATGGATAATCTCAAGGATGAATCACTGACGGCAACGCTCAGGACCATGGTGCGCCGGCTCATCGAGCTGGCGAGCGTGATGCCGCGAACGACGGGTGAGTGGATACACAATGCCGATTGAGCCGCGCTCGCGCCTGATCGTCGCTCTCGATCTGCCGTCCGTCGAGGCGGCGGACGCCATGGTAATGCGGCTTGGCGATGCGGTTTCCTTCTACAAGATCGGCTATCAGCTGGCATTCGCCGGCGGATTAGACTTCGCGCAAAGGCTGACCGGCGCCGGCAAGCAGGTGTTTCTCGATCTCAAGCTGCACGACATCGGCAATACCGTGGCGCAGGGCGTGAAAAGCGTGGCCCGGCTGGGCGCGGCTTTCCTCACCGTGCATGCTTATCCGCAGACGATGCTGGCGGCGGTAGAGGCGAAAGAGGGCAAGCTGCGGATTCTCGCGGTTACCGTGCTCACGTCCTACAACGACGATGATCTCAAAGCGGCGGGCTACGATGCGCCGGTAAAATCTCTGGTGGCGCACCGCGCCGAACAGGCGCGCGTTCTGGGCGTTGACGGCGTCGTGTGCTCACCCGAAGAGGCCGCCGACGTGCGCGCCATCGTCGGCGCGAACATGGCGGTAGTGACGCCCGGCATCCGTCCCGCTGGAGCCGCGGCCGGTGACCAGAAACGCATCATGACGCCGGCCGCCGCCATCGCTGCGGGCGCCGACTATCTCGTGGTTGGGCGACCGATTCTCGCGGCCACGGAACCCAAGGCCGCGGCGGAGGCAATCGTCGCCGAGATTGCGCAAGAAGCAGCAAAGGAGAAGTGAGATGCCCAAGGGCTATTGGATCGCGCGCGTCGACGTCAAAGACGAGGAAGGCTACAAGCCTTACGCAGCGGCCAACCCGCCCATCTTTCGCAAATACGGCGGCCGCTTCGTCGTGCGCGCCGGCAAGTCCGAATCCAAGGACGGCACCAACAGGGCGCGCAATATAGTGATCGAATTTCCTGACTATGCGGCGGCGCTCGCTTGCTATAATTCACCGGAATATCAGGCCAACATCAAAGTGCGCCTGCCGCATGCGATCGTCGATTTGATCATCATCGAAGGCTACGACGGCCCTCAGCCGTAGTTCCTCTTTCCTCCCGCGACGACTTAAATTCCTCCCCCTGCAAGGGGGAGGGTAGGGTGGGGGTCCCTGCGTTGCCGGCCTCCGCCAGCCCCGCTATACCCGCGCGGAGCGGAGAGACAAGCCCCAAGGGCGAATAATGGCTGCTGCAAATTCCGACATGCGATTGGTCATCGCCGGCGCCGGCGGGCGGATGGGGCGCACGCTTGTTCATGCCATCGCGGCGACCAAGGGTGTGACGCTGGCCGGAGCCGTCGAGGCCGCGGGTTCGGCCATGATCGGCCGCGATACCGGGGAGCTTGCGGGGCTTGGCCCGAATGGCGTCAAGGTTACGAGTGACGCCGCTGCGCTGCTCAAAGGCGCCGACGGCCTGGTCGAATTCACCATTCCGGCGGCGACGCTCGCCTTGGCCGAGCTCACCGCCGCCGCCGGCATCGTGCACGTCATCGGCACCACCGGCCATTCGGCCGAGGAAGAAGCGGCGATCGCCAAATCCGCAAGCCGTGCGCCGATGGTGAAATCCGGCAACATGAGTCTGGGCGTCAACCTGCTCTCGGCGCTGGTCAAGCGCGTCGCGCAGACGCTCGGCGAGGACTACGACATCGAAATCGTCGAAATGCATCACAACAAGAAGATCGACGCGCCGTCCGGCACCGCGCTCATGCTCGGCCGCGCCGCGGCGGCGGGCCGTGGCGTCGATCTCGCCCAGCGCGCGGTGCGCGGCCGCGACGGCATGACCGGCGCGCGGCGCGCCGGCGATATCGGCTTTGCCGCGTTGCGGGGCGGCACGGTTGTCGGCGACCATTCGGTGATTTTTGCCGGCCCGGCCGAGCGCATCGAACTCACCCACCGTGCCGAGGATCGGATGATCTTTGCCCGCGGCGCGCTGCACGCGGCGTTGTGGGCGCGCGGAAAAAAGCCCGGGCTTTATTCGATGGCCGATGTTTTGGGACTGGCCGATATCTGAAGCCGTCGCCCGCGGGCTTGACCCGCGGGTCCATGCTGAAGTGCCGAGTGCACGGCGCTGCCGCATAGATTGCCGGATCAAGTCCGGCAATGACGAAAAAGAGGAAAGAGCGGATGAGCGAACGGCTTCTCGTGCTGGTGCGTCACGGCCAGAGCGAGTGGAATCTGAAAAATCTCTTCACCGGCTGGCGTGACGTCGGCCTGACGGAGAACGGCATCAAGGAAGCGCGTGCGGCCGGCCAAAGGCTGAAGGCACGGGGGTTGCGCTTCGATGTTGCCTTCACCTCGGTGCTGGTTCGCGCCCAGCATTCGCTCGATCTCGTGCTCGAGGAGATGGGGCAGACAAGTATTCCGGTATTCAAGGATCAGGCGCTCAATGAGCGCGACTATGGCGAACTTTCCGGCCTCAACAAGGACGACGCGCGGGCCAAGTGGGGGGAAGACCAGGTGCATATCTGGCGGCGGTCTTACGACGTCGCGCCGCCGGGCGGCGAGAGCCTCAAGGATACCGCAGCGCGGGTTCTTCCCTACTATATCGAGGAGATTCTGCCGCGCGTGCTGCGCGGCGAAAGCGCCATCGTCGCCGCGCATGGCAATTCGCTGCGCGCGCTCGTCATGGTGCTCGATCGCCTTTCGGCGAAGGAAATTGCCGCGCATGAGATCGCCACCGGCGTGCCGCTGATCTACCGGCTCAACGCCGACTCGACAGTTGCGGAAAAGCAGATTTTGACGGGGTAGAACTTTATTTGGTCGTCACCCGCGGGCTTGACCCGCGGGTCCATGCCGACTGGCCGCATGCGCGGCATTGCCGAATGGTAAGCGACACGACGCGCCTCGTCATTGCGAGGAGCGAAAGCGACGAAGCAATCCATGGGGCGGCGCCGTGAGCGCGGCAATTCAGTATGGACCCCCGGGTCAAGCCCGGGGGTGACGAATGAGAGGGTGCGTCCTACCCCGCCGCATCGACCCCCACCGGCTCGTTTCACTCGCCACCTCTCCCTTTTCAGGGTGAGAACGATTTAAGCAACATGTCCGGCTTCCCAGCCGAGCATGGCGCGCTTGCGGGTGATGCCCCAGTGATAGCCGGTGAGGTCGCCGCCCTTGCCGATGACGCGGTGGCAGGGCACGACGAAGGCGAGCGGATTTTTGCCGACGGCGGCGCCGACGGCGCGTGCCGCCGTGGGCGTACAGACCCGGTCGGCGATCCCGGAATAGGTAGCGACCTTGCCCATCGGAATTTTCAGCAGCGCCTCCCAGACCCGGACTTCCCAATCGGTGCCGATGAGCACGACGCGAAGCGGCTGATCCCGCCGCCACTGCGACGGTTCGAAGATGCGGCGTGCGATCGGCGCGGTGCGTGCATCGTCGGCGACGTAGCAGGCCTTCGGCCAGCGGCGTTTCATGTCGGCGAGCGCCAAGTCCTCTTCTCCGGGATCGGCGAAAGCGAGGCCGGCGAGGCCGCGTTCGGTTGCCATGACCAGCGCCTTGCCGAACGGCGACGGATGAAAGCCGAACGTCACCGTCAGGCCCTCGCCGCCGGACTTCCATTCGCCCGGCGACATGGCTTCGTGCGTGACAAACAAATCGTGCAGCCGGCTCGGGCCGGAAAGGCCGACCTCATAGGCGGCGTCGAGCACGCTCGCCGAATCGCGCAGCAACTGCCGCGCGCCGTCGAGCGTGAGCGCCTGCAAGAACGCCTTCGGCGTCAGCCCCGCCCAGCGGCGGAACAGGTGGTGCAGCTCGGTCGGGGTGACGCCGGCGGCTTCCGCGATCGTGTCGATTTCGGGCTGCGCGCGCCAATGGCTGCGGATATGGCCGATGGCGCGGCGCACGATTTCGTAGTCGGCGGCGGCCGCGTCGAGCGGCATCGGGTTGGGAATACGGTCGGGTGACAGCATGGGTGCCTCCATTTCTGCTCCCGATCTAGGCTCTCAAGCTGCGCCAAACCACCCGATTTCCGCTCGCATATTTCCTCCCCCTGAAAGGGGGAGGGCAGGGTGGGGGTCATTTGTCTGAAGCCTGCTCGCGTCGACCCCCTACCAGCTCGTTTCAACTCGCTATTCGCCCGTTCAATTCCGGGTCGGTCCACGCTTGGCCTCGCCCAGCGCCGCCGAAAGCGCCCGCGCGAAGCTTGCCTTCTCGTGGGGCGCCAGGAAGGCGGCAATCGGCAGCCGCCGGCCGCCCGACACCAGAAACAACCGCTCGATACCGAATTCCTCGTGGACGATGCGGTCGAGCTGCACCCAGACCGGGTTGAGCGTCCATTCGCGCACGCTCCTTGCTGGCTGACCTTGCGCACCGTCAGCTCCGAGGCGGTGACCGTCACTTCTTCGTAAGCGCGGGCCGCGCGGAAGTTGGCGCGGAACGCCCAGTAGATGAGCAGGACATCGAGGCCGAGAAAGCCGAATACCGGCCAGGCGCCCAACAGCAGGAACACCATTCCGGAGACGAAACTCACGCCGCCGATGCCAAGCATGAGGATGAGGAAGCCGGTCGAGCCGAGTGAGCGGTGCGGCGTGATCGTGGCCGCAAAGATTTTGGGTTCGGGCTCGGCGGATGCGTCGTCGCCGCCGCGCTTGTTGTCGTCGCTCATGGCGCTCACTATACGGGAAATATGGCGCGCAAAACCACTCACAAGACCATTCAACAAAGCCTGAAGCCGGCCCGGAAGGGCCAGCGGGCCGGCGCCAAAGACCGCGCAGCCACGCCGAAGCCAAAGTCCGAGGCAAAGACCAGACTCAAGTCCAAGCCCGGCAGCAAAACCGCCCCCGGCGAGCTGCCGCAATGGACCAAGGCGGAGGTCGAGGAAGCGTTCCGCCGCTTCGCCGCCGCCAATCCGGCGCCGCGCGGCGAGTTGCAGCACATCAATCCGTTTACGCTCCTGGTCGCGGTCGTTCTCTCCGCGCAGGCGACCGACGCCGGCGTCAACAAGGCAACGCCGGCTTTGTTCGCGCTTGCTGATACGCCGGAGCAGATGATCAAGCTCGGCGAGGCGCGGGTACGCGACCTGATCAAGACCATCGGGCTTTTCCGTACCAAGGCAAAAAACCTGATCGCGCTGTCGCAAAAGCTGGTCGCCGAGCATGGCGGCAAGGTGCCGCACGACCGCGAGGCGCTCGAGGCGCTGCCCGGCGTCGGGCGAAAGACCGCGAACGTCGTGCTCAATGTCGCGTTCGGCGAGCCGACCATCGCGGTCGATACCCACATCTTCCGTGTTGGCAACCGCACCGGCCTGGCGGTTGGCAAGACACCGTTCGACGTCGAGACCAGGCTGATGGAAGTCGTGCCCGAGCGTTACCGCCTGCACGCCCATCACTGGCTGATTTTGCACGGCCGCTATGTCTGCGTCGCCCGCCATCCGCTGTGCGAAAAATGCCTGATCGCCGATCTCTGCAAATGGCCGGGGAAGACGACGAACGTGCCGTCATCCTGAGGTGCTTGCCTCGAAGGATGGGGCGAAATTTTGGCGGGCGATGCGACTGCTTCGCTGCTCGATCGATCTTTCCGCGGCAGCCTTCGTCACCATCTATCCAGTGTCACGGCTGTATAGGGTCTTGGGCGCGGCCGAAAAGCGAGGAGTTGCGATGCGTAAGCATATTTGGCTGTTCGGCCTGCTGCTGTGCTGCGGTTTTGCGGCCGCACCGGCGCAAGGCCGCCGATGAGCCGGACTTGATCTTCAAGCGTTCGACGGTGTTCAAATTTTTGACGCCGAACGACAAGCTCGCGACCTATGGGCTTGACGATCCCGGTGTCGAAGGCGTCGCCTGCCACTTCACCGTTCCGGAACGCGGCGGCGTGAAGGGCTGGCTCGGTGTCGCCGAAGAAGTCTCTGACATTTCGCTCGCCTGCCGGCAGATCGGACCGATCCGCTTCAAGCAAAAGTTTTCGCAAGGCGAAGACATGTTCCGCGAGCGCCGCTCGCTGTTCTTCAAGAAAATGCAGATCGTGCGCGGCTGCGACACCAAGCGGAATGTGCTGGTCTACATGGTCTATTCCGACCGCCTCATCGAGGGTTCGCCGAAGAATTCGACCTCCTCGGTGCCGATCATGCCTTGGGGACAGAACGATCAGATCCAGAAGTGCGAGGACTACGTCGAAAAGTAACTCGTGCTGCGGGGAATCAAAACAAAAAATACCTCTGTGCCATCGGCAGCGTTTCGGCCGGCGCGCAGGTGAGGAGTTCGCCGTCGGCCCTGACCTCGTAGGTCTCCGGATCGACTTCGATCGCTGGCGTGGCGTCGTTGTGGATCATGCTCTTTTTGGAGATCTTGCCGCGGGTATTCGCCACCGCGACCAGCTCCTTCTGGATGCCGAGCTTTTTCCCGAGGCCGGACTTCACTGCGGCCTTCGAGGTGAACACGACCGACGACGCAGTGCGGGCCCGGCCGTAGGCGCCGAACATCGGCCGGTAATGCACCGGCTGCGGTGTCGGGATCGAGGCGTTGGGATCGCCCATCGAGGGCGGCGACGATCGAGCCGCCCTTGATGATGCAGTCGGGCTTCACGCCGAAGAATGCCGGCGACCACAGCACGAGGTCGGCGAGCTTGCCCTTCTCGACCGAGCCGATGATCTTGGAAACGCCGTGCGCAATCGCGGGATTGATGGTGTATTTGGCGATGTAGCGTTTCACCCGCGCATTGTCGTTGTCGCCCTTTTCCTCCGCCAGCCGGCCGCGCTGCTTCTTCATTTTGTCGGCGGTCTGCCAGGTGCGGATGATGACTTCGCCAAGCCGGCCCATCGCCTGGCTGTCCGACGACATCATCGACAGCGCGCCGATGTCGTGAAGGATGTCCTCCGCCGCGATCGTCTCCTTGCGGATGCGGCTTTCGGCGAATGCCAGATCCTCGGCGATCGACGGATCGAGATGGTGGCACACCATCAGCATGTCGAGATGCTCGTCGATGGTGTTGCGCGTGTAGGGCCGCGTCGGATTGGTCGACGATGGCAGCACGTTCTTCAAGCCCGCGATCTTGATGATGTCCGGCGCGTGGCCGCCGCCGGCGCCTTCGGTGTGGAAGGCGTGAATGGTGCGGCCCTTGAACGCCTTGATGGTGTCCTCGACGAAACCGGATTCGTTGAGCGTATCGGTGTGGATCATCACCTGTACGTCGTAATCGTCGGCGACCGAAAGGCAGCAATCGATCGCCGCCGGCGTCGTGCCCCAGTCTTCGTGCAGCTTGAGCGCGCAGGCGCCGGCCTTGATCATTTCCTCGAGCGCGGCCGGCCGCGAGGCATTGCCCTTGCCGGCGAAGCCGAGATTCACCGGAAAATCGTCGGCCGCCTGGATCATGCGGGCGATGTGCCAGGGACCCGGCGTGCAGGTGGTGGCGAACGTGCCGTGAGCGGGGCCGGTGCCGCCGCCGAGCATCGAGGTGACGCCCGACATCAGCGCCTCGTCGACCTGCTGCGGACAGATGAAATGGATGTGGGTGTCGAAGCCGCCGGCGGTGAGGATCTTGCCTTCGCCGGCGATCACCTCGGTGCCCGGCCCGATGACGATGGTGACTCCGGGCTGAATGTCCGGATTGCCGGCCTTGCCGATGGCGTGGATGTTGCCGTCCTTGATGCCGACATCGGCCTTCACGATCCCCCAATGATCGACGATCAGCACGTTGGTGATGACGGTGTCGACCGCGCCCTGCTTGTTGGTGATTTGGCTTTGGCCCATGCCGTCGCGGATAACCTTGCCGCCGCCGAATTTCACCTCCTCGCCATAGGTGCAAAAATCTTTTTCCACTTCGATGATGAGGTCGGTGTCGGCGAGCCGCACGCGGTCGCCCGTCGTCGGGCCAAACATCTCGGCGTAGACCGCGCGCGATATATTGGACGGCATCACTGGTCTCCTTTATTGCGGGCGCCCGCTGAGTGGACGTTGTTGCGCTTCTATTTTATTGCAGGGCGCGACGTATCGCGAGTTATGTCGTTACCTGTCTTGCGGCGTTGCGGGGGCCATTGCACAGCCTCCTTATCAACAAATCCCCAACGTTATCCCCACCGCATTGCGGCATCGATTTTTGGGCGGTTTTACTTGCGCCATCGCGCCTGTGCGGTATCTTAGTTTTCAGATCGATCGCGTTTGGCTTCGCCAGATGAGAAAGATCGCCAAGGTCAGATCGGACTGGTGTTGAAGCCGCTACCGGCGTGGCACCGAAAGCTGATCTGGTCCTGGTCCCAGCCGCGGTAGCAGCGCTGAGAACGTGACGGGCGGGCTTGCGCAAGCTCGCTCGTCATGATTCGTCGACACGGTATCCTCGATACGGCTGGTCGATAGGGCTTTATGCAATCTCATTTTTGCAACTTCCCCATGACTTCCTGCCGGAAGCCATAGACCGTTCGCGTGCCCGCAAGCGCCACGAGTTTCACCTCGCGCGTCTGGCCGGGCTCGAAGCGCACCGCGGTGCCGGCGGCGATGTCGAGGCGCATGCCGCGGGCCTTCTTGCGGTCGAATTTCAGCGCCGGATTTGTTTCGAAGAAATGATAGTGCGAGCCAACCTGAATGGGCCGGTCGCCGCTGTTCGAAACCGAGAGCGTCACGCCCTTGCGGCCCTTGTTAAGCTCGATCTCGCCGTCCTTGATAAAAAGCTCGCCGGGAATCATCTGCGCTGCCTCTTGCTGTTCGTCATGGCCGGGCTTGACCCGGCCATCCACGTCTCCGTTCCACTCGCAAAGTAAGACGTGGATGCCCGCGACATAGGCGAGCGAAGCGACGCCGTTCTTCGAACGACTGTGCGCGGGGATGACGGCGTTGTTTGGACATCTGCGCGGATTACCTTATCGGCTCGTGTATCGTGACGAGCTTCGTGCCATCGGGAAACGTCGCCTCGACCTGAATTTCCGGAATCATCTCGGCAATTCCGTCCATCACCTGCGCGCGCGTGACCACGTGCGCCCCTTTCTCCATCAGCTCGGCGACGGTGCGGCCGTCGCGCGCGCCTTCGACAATGAAATCGGAGATCAGGGCGATCGCTTCCGGATGGTTGAGCTTGACCCCGCGCTCAAGCCGACGGCGCGCCACTATCGCTGCCATGGCAATCAAGAGCTTGTCCTTCTCGCGCGGCGTGAGATTCATAACCCGTCCTTCTAGTTCAACCACAGACGCGGCAGAGGCATTCCGCCGAGTGCCGTCAGAACGCCGATGAGATCGTGATGGAGCGCCGCACCGTCGGACGCAACCAGCCGTGCGACGGCTAGGCCGTTCCAGGCCGATACCCCGACCTCGCCTGCGAAATTCTTCTCCATCGCGCGAACCGCCGCAACGGCCTTGTCGTCTCCGGGAATCTTCAAGATGCTGGCAATTGCCACCGCTTCGCCCCCGACCGCCCGCCGCGCCAGCCGCCGTCGCAATCGCACCATCCAGGAGAAGGCTCTCGGCAAAGACGAGCGCTCCACCGACGCGCACCCGCCAGCGGTCGGAAAAATGCCCATTGAGCACAGTTTCGCCCATGGCCGAGCGCCCGAAGATGACGCCCTCGGCCAAAAGCAGGCTCGCGTCGGGCGCGAGATCGACGTCGATCGAGCGTTGCAGCCGGATTTGGTCGAACAGGATGGTCTCCTGCGGCAGCCAGGCGAGCGACGCCGCCGGCCCCTACATCGAGCTTCACGCCAACTTCGGTGGCGGGCCCCAGCGAACGGTAGACCTTCTCCGCGGCGGCGGTGGTGACGGTCAGACGGGCGCCGGCGCGGACCGTCACGCCGATGTCGAAACGGTCGCCGCCGGTCATGCCGCCTGCGGTATTGACGATAACGGCTTCCAGCGTGCCTTGGTTCGTTACGTTCGGGAAGCGCACCCGCAGCGCGCCGGCTTCATGGACCCGTTCGCGACGGCCGCCGCCGTCGCCGGCCGCGACTGAAAACGCGATGCGGCCGTTTGCGCGATTGCCAGCGAAGATTTCACCGAGTTCCGGCGCGTCCGCGAACAAGATTTCCGCCCCCCGCAATGACGACGGTCATGAAAACTAGATCGCCATCGCCCGCTTCAATGCGCCTTCGTCGAGCTCGGCGCGACTTGAGGCGTAGACGACCGCCCCGCGCTCCATGACGGTGAAATAGTCACCGAGTTCTTGGGCGAAGTCGAGATATTGCTCGACCAGAACGATGGCGATCTTGCCGAGGGAGCGCAGATAGCTGATGGCGCGGCCGATATCCTTGATGATCGAGGGCTGAATGCCCTCGGTCGGCTCGTCAAGAAGAAGAAGCCGCGGCCGCATCACCAGCGCCCGTCCGATGGCGAGTTGCTGCTGCTGGCCGCCTGAAAGGTCGCCGCCGCGCCGGCGCAGCATGTCCTTGAGCACCGGGAACAGCGTGAACACGTCATCCGGGACGCTGCGTTCATTGCGCTTGAGCGGCGCGAAGCCGGTCCTGAGGTTTTCCTCCACCGTCAGCAGCGGAAAGATTTCGCGCCCTTGCGGCACGTAGGAAATGCCGCGCCGCGCGCGATCCGGCGGCCGCAGCGCCGTGATGTCCTCACCCTCCCAGGTGATCGTGCCGCGGCTTACCGAATGCTGGCCGGCAAGCGCATCGAGCAGGCTCGTCTTGCCGACGCCATTCCTGCCAAGCACGCATGTGACCTTGCCGGGCTCGGCCTTGAGCGACACCGCGCGCAGCGCCTGCGCCGCGCCGTAATGCAGATCGATGGCGTTGACGTCGAGCATCTTTACATCCCTTGACGCGCGATCTTTTCCGAAAGCCGGCGTCGGCCGTCCGGGGTCATGCGTATATTCCTTTCGGGATCATGCGTTAGCGTCCCAGATAAACTTCGACCACCCGGTCATTCGTCGACACCTGATCGATCGTGCCCTCGGCGAGCACCGAGCCTTCATGCAGGCAGGTGACCTTGACGCCGAGTTCGCGCACGAACGCCATATCGTGTTCGACGACGACGACCGTGCGGTCGCGGTTGATCTCCTTGAGAAGTTCGGCGGTCTGCTGCGTTTCCACGTCGGTCATGCCGGCGACCGGCTCGTCGACCAGAAGGAGCTTTGGCTCCTGCGCCAGGAGCATGCCGATTTCGAGCCATTGCCGTTGCCCATGCGAGAGGCTGCCGGCGAGGCGGTCGCGCACGATGGTCAGGCGGATGATCTCCAACAGCTCATCGATCCGACGGCGCTCGGCCGGGCTTTCGCGCCACAACAGGGCGGCCCGCGCGCGCCGATCCGACTTGAGCGCAAGCTCGAGGTTGTCGTTGACGGTCTGGCTTTCGAACACGGTCGGCTTCTGGAACTTGCGGCCGATGCCAAGCTCGGCGATCTCCGCCTCGTCAAGCCGCGTGAGATCGTAGGAGCCGTCGAACATCACGTCACCGAGATCTGGCCGGGTCTTGCCGGTGACCACATCCATCATCGTGGTCTTGCCGGCGCCGTTCGGGCCGATGATCGCGCGCATTTCGCCCGGCTCGATCGCGAAGGACAGGTTGTTCAACGCCTTGAAGCCGTCGAAAGAGACGGTGACGCCGTTGAGATAGAGCAGGGAGGATGTCAGCGCTTCCATGGCTATTCCGCCGGCAGCGGCTCCCTCACGCCATCCTCGGCGGCGGCGGATGCCCGGTCACGGCGGAGCGCCGTCCAATGTCGCAGCGTGCCGACGATGCCGCGTGGCAACAGCAACGTCACGGCGACGAACAGCGCGCCGAGCATGAACAGCCAGTAAGCCGCCAAGGGCCCCGAAGTGAAGAACGTCTTGGCGTAATTGACCACCACCGCCCCGATTACTGCGCCCGTGAGCGTGCCGCGGCCGCCGACGGCGACCCAGATCACCGCTTCGATGGAGTTTCCAGGCGCGAACTCGCTTGGATTGATGATGCCGACCTGCGGCACATAGAGGGCGCCGGCGACGCCGGCCATGCAAGCCGACAGCGTGAAGACGAAAAGCTTGTACGACTCGACGCGATAGCCGAGGAAGCGCGTGCGCGATTCGGCGTCGCGGATCGCGAGCAGCACCTTGCCGAATTTCGAAGTGATGAGTGCTTTGCAAAGGACGAAAGCGATCATCAGCGCAATGCAGGTGATCGAGAACAAGGCGTTGCGCGTCGTGTCGGCCTGCACGTTGAAGCCGAGAATGTCCTTGAAATCGGTGAGCCCGTTGTTGCCGCCAAAGCCGAAATTGTTGCGGAAGAAGCCGAGCATGAGGGCAAAAGTCAGCGCTTGCGTAATGATCGACAGATAAACGCCGGTGACGCGGCTTCTAAACGCGAACCAGCCGAATACGAAAGCAAGCGCGCCGGGCACCAGCACCACCATGAGCGCCGCGTAAGCGAAGTGCTGGAAGCCATACCAGTAAAGCGGCAGTTCCTTCCAGTTGAGGAACACCATGAAGTCCGGCAGGACCGGATCGGCATAGACGCCGCGGGTGCCGATCTGGCGCATGAGATACATGCCCATGGCGTAGCCGCCCAGCGCGAAGAAGGCGCCGTGGCCGAGCGAAAGAATGCCGCAGAAGCCCCAGATCAGGTCGATCGACAGCGCCAGCAGCGCATAGCAGGCGTATTTGCCGAACAGCGCCACGAGATAGCTCGGCACGTGGAAGGCCGACGATTCCGGCAGCGCCAGGTTGAGGAGCGGCACCATGACGGCGATGGCAGCTATCGCGATCAGGAACAGCGTTGCGCCGCGATCGAGCGAGCGGATGAGAATGTGCGGGCTCATGCCTCGACCGCTCTGCCCTTGAGGGCGAACATCCCGCGCGGCCGCTTCTGGATGAACAGGATGATGAACACGAGAATGGCGATCTTGCCGAGCACTGCGCCGGCGAAGGGCTCAAGGAACTTGTTGGCGATGCCGAGCACGAACGAGCCGACGAGCGTGCCCCAAAGATTGCCGACGCCGCCGAACACCACGACCATGAAGCTGTCGATGATGTAGCCCTGGCCAAGATTGGGGCTGACATTGTCGATCTGCGACAGCGCCACGCCGGCCATGCCGGCGATGCCGGAGCCCAGTCCGAAAGTAAGGGCGTCAACGCGTGCGGTGCGGATACCCATCGAGGCGGCCATCGGGCGATTCTGGGTGACCGCGCGCATCTCAAGGCCAAAGCGCGTGAAACGAAGAAGCCCCAGCAATGCGATGAATACCGCAAGGGCGAAGCAAATGATCCACAGGCGGTTGTAGGTGATGGTGATGCCGCCGAGATCGAATGCGCCGCTCATCCATGATGGATTGCCGACGTCGCGATTGTTCGGGCCGAACGTCGTGCGTACCGCCTGTTGCAGGATCAGCGAAAGCCCCCAGGTCGCGAGCAGCGTCTCCAGCGGCCTGCCGTAGAGAAAGCGGATGATGGTGCGCTCGATCACGATGCCGATGCAGCCGGCGACCAGGAAAGAGAGCGGAATGGCAATGGCCAGCGAATAGTCGAACAGCGCCGGATTTCGCGTGCGGATCACCTCCTGCACGACGAAGGTGACGTAGGCGCCGATCATCACCATTTCGCCGTGCGCCATGTTGATGACGCCCATCACGCCGAAGGTGATCGCGAGCCCGATGGCGGCAAGAAGCAGAACCGAGCCGAGAGATATGCCGTACCACGCGTTCTGCACCGCCTCCCATACGGTGAGACTGTTCTTGATCGCGGCGATCGCCGCGGCGGCGCTCTTCGCAACCGCCGGCGGCGTATCGGCCGGCATGCTCGAGAGAACGCCGAGCGCGTCCTGGTCGCCGCGCTGGCGCATGATTTCAACGGCCGCGAGTTTATCTTCTTCGCTTGCTTTATCGCTGGATAGGATAATCGCGGCGCGGGCCTCGAGCAGGGCGCGTTTAACCCGCGGGTCCTGTTCCTTGGCGAGGGCCGCATCAAGCGTCGGCAGTGCGCCGGCCTGACGCGATTTGAACACGGCCTGCGCCGCATCGAAACGCTTATTTGGATCGGCGGCCAGCAACGTCAGGCCGCCCAGCGCCGCGTCAATCGCGCCGCGTAGGCGGTTGTTGAGACGGACGGCGTCGACATCTGCCGGCGCGTTGCCGGTGATCGGCTGGCCGGTTGCCGCATCCTCCAGTTTCCCGGATTCGTCCTTGATATAGACCGTCTTGCGCTCGGCGCTGTACATCAGCCTGCCGTCCTGCAAGGCACGGATGATCGCTTCGGCGCGGGGATTGCCGCTGGCGGCGACCTCATTGACGCCCTTGATGGTCTCGCTGAATTCGTCGGCGGTGAAATGGGCAAGCGCTTCGTCGAGCCCCGCGGCACGCGCGGTCGCGCCGCCCAGCATGATGCTGAAGCCCAGTAGCAAAACGACGAGGCAAGCTCGGCTGAAACGCATCGCGACGTCCCCGGAGCAAAGCCTTATCCGTTCCGACGAGGCGGAACCAGGCTCAATTTGTTGTTGGAGCATGGTCTTTTCCGAAAGCCGATTTCCACTTTTCGGCACCATGCTCTGAATGCGGGAAGGCGGCATGCGCCTTCCCGCCGGATCACTCTCAGAGCGTCGTCGTTACGAGCCGCCGCCGCACTTCTTCGTCACCGTATTGTAGTTGCCGCACTTGAGCTTCACCCAGTCGGCTTCGAGATCCTTGGAGCCGGGCAGATAGTCCGACCAAGCGTCGCCGGGCACCAGGCCCTTTGTCTTCCACACGACGTCGAACTGCCCGTCACCCTTGATTTCGCCGATATAGACCGGCTTGGTGATGTGATGGTTCGGCAGCAGCGTCGAAATACCGCCGGTCAGATTCGGCGCTTGGGTGCCGGGCAATGCCTCGATCACCTTGTCGGGATCGGTGGTGCCGGCTTTCTCGACCGCCTTCACCCACATGTTGAAGCCGATGTAGTGGGCCTCCATCGGGTCATTGGTTGTGCGCTTCGGGTTCTTGGTAAAGTCGTGCCATTCCTTGATGAAGGCTTCGTTCTCCGGCGTCTTGATCGACTCGAAGTAGTTCCACGCCGCCAGATGGCCGACGAGAGGCTTGGTATCGAGACCGGCCAGCTCTTCTTCGCCGACCGAGAACGCCATCACCGGGATATCGGTCGCCTTGATGCCCTGGTTGCCGAGCTCCTTGTAGAACGGCACGTTGGCATCGCCGTTGACGGTTGACACCACCGCCGTCTTCTTGCCCGCCGAGCCGAACGCCTTGATCTTGGAGACTTCGGTCTGCCAGTCGGAGAAGCCGAACGGCGTGTAGTTGATCATGATGTCCTCGTCCTTCACCCCTTTTTGCTTGAGGTAGGCTTCGAGGATCTTGTTGGTCGTGCGCGGATAGACGTAGTCCGTGCCTTCGAGCACCCAGCGCTTTACCGAGCCGCCGTCCGCGCTCATCAGATAATCGACGGCGGGAATGGCCTGCTGGTTCGGGGCGGCGCCGGTATAGAATACGTTGCGTTCGCTCTCTTCGCCCTCGTATTGCACCGGATAGAACAGGATGCTGTTGAGCTCCTTGAACACCGGCAGCACGGATTTCCGCGACACCGACGTCCAGCAGCCGAACACGACGGCGACCTTGTCCTTACTGATCAGCTCACGGGCCTTTTCCGCGAACAATGGCCAGTTTGAAGCAGGGTCCACCACGACGGCCTCGAGCTTCTTGCCGAGCACGCCGCCCTTCTTGTTCTGCTCGTCGATGAGCATGAGCATCACGTCCTTCAGCGTTGTTTCGCTGATGGCCATGGTGCCGGATAACGAATGGAGAATGCCGACTTTGATCGTATCTTCGGCCTGGGCGGGCACTGCCGCCGTCAGGCCAAGGGCAAGACCCGCCGCGGCTGCAAGCCAACGACGACCCCGCGGTCGCTTTGCGACCGCGCCAATGGATTTGAGCATCGCGATGTCCTCTGTTAGACGCGTGCGATCGGCCCGGCGCCGTCGCCTCGCCCAATTCGCAAGGAGCGTGCCAAACAATGAAAGGCGCTAAGTTATTGTTTTCCTAGTGGTAATTTTGACGTTGGCTCAGGGCCGAGGTAAGGGGCACGCCCATTTTGAATCCGATTCTACCCCCGCGAGCGCTTAATTTTTAAGCTGCGGCCGCAAAATTTACAGGAAAACCATGCTTAAACCTTGGGCAAATCCGCCGGTATCGCCGTTGTCGGATGTCGGGCGCGGCGACACACCCTGCCTACGGTGACAGCGTGGCCAATTTTCTCAGCCGATGGCAGTTCAGGATTGAGTGGGGACAGTGCGATCCGGCCGGAATCGTTTTCAATAGCCGCTTCTTCGAATTCTTCGATTGGGGCACGCGGACGCTTTTCGCGCGGGCGTTAGGCGTCGCGCCTGCGGACTTCGCCGCCGCCTTCCGCATTGCCGGCATCCCCGTTGTCGACGCCAGCGCCCGATTTCTTGCACCAGCCCGTTTCGGCGATGCCGTGGAATTGACGTCGCAGATAAGCGAATTCCGGCCCGCAAGTTTCGACGTCGAGCATCGGCTGCTGGTGCATGACGCACTCGCGGTCGAGGGCCGCGAAACTCGCATCTGGGCGACGCGCGATATCGCCGATCCGCCTCAGATCAGGGCGGAGCCTGTTCCCGAGGCCGTTATTGCTCGTCTTCGAGCGCAATGATTGCGATTGTTGTAGGTTGCACAAAGAAAAGAATAAGGGCGCCGGATTGCTCCGGCGCCCTAGTCGTTGGCTGGTTACCCGTGCGTCGGCCGCTTAGAAGATCGACGCGAACGCCCAGTAAAGGAAGCCGGAAATCATCATCGCCGCCGGCAAGGTCAGCACCCAGGCCAGCGCGATATTGCGCACCGTCGAGAGCTGCAAACCGGAACCGTTCGCCGCCATGGTGCCGGCAACGCCGGACGAGAGCACGTGGGTCGTGGAAACCGGCAACCCGTACATGTCGGCGGCGGCGATGGTCGCCGCAGCCGTGATTTCGGCGCACGCGCCTTGCGCGTAGGTAAGGTGCGTCTTGCCGATTTTTTCACCGACGGTGACGACGATGCGCTTCCAGCCAATCATCGTTCCGAGGCCGAGCGCGATCGCCACAGCGATCTTGACCCAAGTGGGAATGAACTTGGTCGCGGCGTCGAGCGAACTCTTGTATGCGGTAAGCGCCTTGACATCCTCGGCGGAGAGATCGCTTCCCTTATCTTTCATAAGGAAGCGGATCGCCTCTGAGGCAAGATACATGTCGTTACGCGTGTTGCCGACCGCCGCCGCCGGTACTTTGGCGATCGAGCCGTATTTGGTGACCTGATCGGAAATATCGCGGACCAGAGCGGCGAGCGAGGGAAAAGTGCCCTCGTTCAAGGTGTGACTTGAAACATACTCGGTCACAGCCGGGCGAGGATTGCCGATTACGTCATACCCCGATGCCTTCTGTTCGATCACCTTGCTCGCCGCAGCGGACCGCGATGCGAACAACTGGAGTTGGCTTTCGGGCAGGGCGCGATTGAGCGCATATGCCGTCGGCACGGTTCCGATCAGGATCAGCATGATCAAGCCCATGCCTTTTTGGCCGTCGTTGGAACCGTGGAAGAAGCTCACCAGGGTGCAGGTGAGGATGAGGATGCCGCGAATCCACAGCGGCGGCGGTTGATCACCCTTCGGCTCGGCGTAGAGCGCCGGAACGCGCACGATGGCCTTCAGCAGCAACAAAAGGCCAGCGGCGAGAGCAAATCCGAACAACGGAGAGACCAGCAAAGCTTCGCCGACGTCTTTGGCCTTGCCCCAATCGACGCCGGCCGTGCCGCTGCGGCCATGCAGCAGCGCGTTGGTGACGCCGACACCAATGATAGAGCCGATCAACGTGTGCGAACTCGAAGCGGGCAAGCCGAACGCCCAAGTGCCAAGATTCCAGATGATTGCCGCGATCAACAGTGCGAAGACCATCGCGAAGCCGGCGTTGCTGCCCACTTGCAGGATCAATTCGACGGGGAGGAGCGAAATGATGCCAAAGGCAACGGCACCCGAAGAGAGCAGAACCCCGAGCAGGTTGAACATACCCGACCAGACCACAGCGAAGTTTGCCGGTAGCGCCCGGGTATAGATAACGGTCGCAACAGCGTTCGCGGTGTCGTGGAAGCCGTTGACGAACTCGAAGCCAAGCGCGATCAGCAGCGCCACAAAGAGCAACAGGAACGGCGCCAGGCTCGTTACCTGTGCACCGGTCGCATTGACGTCGGCCCAGATGCTGTAGGCGACGAATACCACGACCGCCGCGAGACCCCACCAAATATAATGCCGGTAAGAGGATTAACTGCGCCGCTAAGATCCGGTCCCTTGCGGGCTGCGGGTTCAATCGACCCGGGTAATGCCATTTCACTCATGTGACCCCCTCATTCGCTCGAAGGGCACATCATTGCGCGGGCCTTGTGACAGGTGGATGAAAATGGCCCCTCAGTTTGGCGACCGCACTTGCCGTGCAATAATGCCCGCGGAAGCGCCAACCGGGTGCCGTCCTAGATATTTTTTTGACAGAAATAATCGATCACTGACCAGAGCGGCTTCGGCCGATAGGACGCGTCGAAAGGCAGCGGCCGATTGAGCAGGCCGTCGTTGCGCTTGAACCAAACGGGCACCCACGTGTAGCGATCCGTGATGCCCCAGGTGGTGATCGCCATCGGCCGGGCGGCGGCAAATATGGCATTGAGAAAATCGTACGCCCGCGATGCCACGATGGCGTCGCGCACGGGTACCGGTCCGGGAAAGTCCTTGTCGATGACGTCGAGTTCGGTGACGTGAACTGAAAGGCCAAGCGCGTGACTTCAGAGACAAAATTGTGCAGACCATCGTCGTCGATCTGATACTTGCCCTTGATGTGGCCTTGCAGTCCGACTCCATGCAATGGCACGCCCCGCCCGAGCAGGTCGCGCACGAGCGTCAGCAGCGCCTGCCGCCGCGCCGGAATGGGAGCCAACAAATTCGGGGTCATTTTCGAGCCCCTCGGTCTTGACCACCCGCCGCAATACGCTGTCCGACATCAAAACCCGGACTTGGCTTTCGACCTGCAGGACACTTGCGTCGCTTGCCTGATTGGGCGGACTAAGGTCGTTGCTGACGGCGCGCAAATCCGTTGGATCGATGAGAATCTGCGTAACCGCCGTATAGCGATGCGGCACGAGAACCACGAACAGCACGGCAATGAGCAGCGATGCGGCGACCGTCGCCAGAATTGTTGTCTTGCCCCGCCAGAGGACCGACAGAATTCTCTGGTAGTCGATCCCATCGCCCGGAGGTACGCCGATGGCGACGTCGGCGGTGCCGATGGCGGCCGTTCGGGCTGGGCGAGGGGCTTCGAACATGCCTTTTCGACTCTTTTGACCGGGGCGGCGCGGCACGCACGCGTTGTAGCGCCTGGCGGTCCGGGTCGCGCTGGTCCCCACACCCAACTCAAGGCCATGCCGCCGGACGTATTCAGGCAAGTCCGTATGGTTAATCAATTCATAAGGGGGCAGGAGTTAATGGGTGGTGTACGCCTGTATTTTCACCACCCGCCGCACCGGGGCCTTACCAGCGGTTATGGCGCAAAAGCCGAAAAACCAAGCCGGCCCCGAGCAGAAGCGCCAGGATCGGTATCCAGAGCAGTATCGCGCCCACGACGGCGAGCGTGATCATGGCGACGACGATACCGATAAGCAGCATGAGGAACGCCAAGCCAACCGGCCCGAGCCTCGCCACATAGAGGCGCTGGGTGGTGCCCGCGGTCGATGCATACGGAGGCCAAGCGTCCGGCTGCCAATCGGAGCCGCGCCGGCCCCTGGCGGGCGGAATGATTTCCGGCTCTAGACGAGGGCGTTCCGGCTGATTTGAATCTTGGTACATATCTTCCGCCAACGGCGCGAGCGCGCCCCATGTGACTCACAACCCTGAATGTAAAGCTCGCCGCCGCGATCACAAGCGGCGCATTGGCGCAACCCACAACGTCCGATAGCCACGATTTTGCCGCGCTCGCGGTGACTGGCAGCAAACGCGGCGCCGCCGTGTCGGTCACGCGATGACGGCGTGGCGTATGCGTGCTAGCCTTTCAACATGAATACAAGCGGTTTCCGCCTGGGTTGGGGCGCGATGATCGGGTTCGCCGTCGCGTGCGGCCTTTGCGGCGCCGCGCAGGCACAGGAGCCAACGAACTCACGCGATGGCCCCAACGCCATGACCGGGACCTGGGAGTTTTCCAACGCCGATCACGATAAGATCTGCCGCTTCACGTTTCGTGCCGAGGCCGTGGCCGGTGGTTACCGGCTCGACGTCGATCGAAACTGCGCAAACCTGTTTCCATCGACCAAGGATGTCATCGGCTGGGCGCTCGACACTTTTGGCTCGCTCCGATTGCTCGACGCCCGTGGTAACGCGATCATAGAGCTCACCGAGGCCGAAGACGGCATTTTCGACGGCTTCCAGCCCGGCGAAGGCCGTTACGTTCTGCAGAGTGCCGCACCAGCGCCGGTCCATACCGCCGACGACATGGTTGGCGATTGGGCGATGGCGCGGGGAACCGGCAAGCCGATTTGTATTCTGACATTGGCAAACAACCCCATTGCTGCAAACAATCCCGCCGGCGCCACCAATCCCGCCGGGTCGGAAAATTTGTTGCTCAAGATCAAGCCCGGCTGCGACGTGTTCGTGACCCGCTTCGGTCCGGTCGCCTGGCGGATCGATCGGGGCGATCTGGTTTTGCTGTCAGGGCGGGGACAAACCTGGCGCTTTGAGGAAGACGAACCCAATACCTGGTTGCGCGTGCCAGAAGTCACCGACCATGTGACGCTGGTACGACAGTGATCGGAATGTGCGGCCGAGGGGACGCGAATGGATGACGCGGTCGCGCTCTTTCGCGCCAGACAGACCGGACATTTGCCCGATCATCTGGGACTCGATTGGGTCGAAATAAAACACGGCCTTGTTCACGGCCGGTTCGATATCGGCCAGCGGCATCTGGCGCCAAATGGCTACCTCCACGCCGCGGCCGTGGTGGCGCTGGCGGATACGGCGTGCGCTTATGGTTGCATCGCCTCGCTCCCGGACGGCGCCGGGTTCACCACCGCCGAACTCAAGGCCAACTTCATCGGCACCGCACTCGAGGGTGGAATCAGCTGCGAGGCGCGCCTGGTCCATGGCGGCCGCACGACCCAGGTCTGGGATGCCGAAGTGAAGAGCGAGGCGAGCGGAAAAATCATCGCCTTATTTCGCTGCACCCAGGTTGTTCTGTCCAAGCCTCGCGGGTCTCAATAGGGCGAAGTAGATCGTGGACCTTGGCCTTTCGTGACCATCAAGACCATACCTGCCGGCGGGCTTGGCGCGAGCGCGCGGATTGTTGTCGTCGGGGCTGGCGCGGCCGGATTTTGCGCCGCCCTTTCGTCGTGTGAAGCCGGCGTTGAAGTCGTCGTCCTGGAGCGCGACTCCCTGCCACGTGGATCAACCGCACTATCGGCCGGCTTGGTCCCGGCGAGCGGCACGCGTTTTCAAAAGACGTTGGGTATCGAAGATGGTCCCGCACTGTTTGCCTTTGATATTCAGCACAAGGCGCAGGGGGACGCTGATGCGGCAATCGTCGATATTGTTACTCGGGAATCGGGTCCTGCTGTCGAATGGCTGGCGGATCGCTACGGCTTTCCATTTTCCGTCGTGCATGACTTCAACTATCCCGGCCATTCGGCGCGACGGATGCACGGCCTGCCGAGCCGTTCCGGTATCGAGCTGATCGATCGGCTGCGTCAGGCGGCGGACGATGTTGCAATTCCACTTATCGTCAACGCTACCGTTACCGCACTCTATGCCGGTGGCGATCACGTCGTTCGCGGTGTCGAGATTACCCGTCCGGATGGCACGATCGATGCGCTCGGCTGTGAAGCGCTGATCCTTGCCTGCAACGGCTACGGTGGCGCTGCTGACCTCGTCGCGCGGCACATACCCGAGATGCGCGACGCCACCTATTTCGGACATCCTGGAAACCGGGGCGATGCGGTGATGTGGGGAGAAGCACTTGGTGCAGAACTTCTCCATATGTCGGGTTATCAGGGGCACGGGTCGGTCGCTCATCCGCATGCGGTGCTGATCACCTGGGCGGTGATGATGGAGGGCGGGTTTCAGGTCAATGCAAATGGCGTCCGCTTCTCCGACGAGAGCCAAGGCTATTCGGAACAGGCGGCCGTCGTGCTGGCCCAGCCGGGCGGAATAGCCTTCGATATTTTCGACGAGCGCATCGCTGCCATCGCGCGGCAATTCGCCGATTTCCGCGAGGCCGAAACAGCCGGCGCCGTGATCGAAAGCCCGACGATGGAGGGCTTGGCCAAACGGCTAGGCCTCCCGCCTTCCGGACTGTCGGAAAGTTTCGCAGAAGTCGAGCAGGCCAAACTCGCGGGCAACGAAGATCGTTTCGGTCGCTCTTTCCTTGGGGTAGCGCCCTTGTCGCCGCCATTCAAAGCGGTCAAGGTCACCGGCGCGCTGTTTCATACGCAGGGCGGCCTCGCCGTCGATCGAGCGGCGCGCGTTTTGGATGCGCAAGGGAAACCCCTGCCGAACCTGTTCGCGGCGGGCGGCGCCGCGGCGGGCGTTTCCGGCCCGCGCGCAAGCGGTTATCTTTCGGGAAATGGCTTGCTGACAGCCATCGTGCTTGGACGCATTGCCGGCCGGAGCGCGGCCGATCTCGTGAAAGGCCGCGGGTAGTCTGAGGTCCGGATCGGGAACCCGTGTCGTTCGAACGCGTTGTCGTCAACATCGCAAGGCCTGGCTCGGAGTGACTGATCCATGCCCGCACGTATCGCCCGCATTGGCGTCCTGGCACTCGCCTTCATCGCCCTCAATCCACCGCTGGAAGCGAACGCCTACCGCCTGCGTCTTTGGCCGTTTCATTTTCGATTGGCGGTGGGTCATCACCATTGGCGGCGGCTGGCCCGTTCCGAAATCACAGCGCCGGAGCCGCGGGAGAGCGGCGCGCCGACCCTGCTTTATCCGATACTCGCCTGGCCCTCGCTCGACGATGATATCTTTTGGCCGAAGCCGTCTTCGTTTTGGACGTTCGGTTACGAGAACATATTTGGCCAGGCCTTCGCCAAGTATCCGCCGCAGCGCGCGTCCGATCTTTGCCCGTACCGCATGTCGGCGGGCGAAATCGTCATGCGCATCAGCCGCGAAGTCGTGCCGACCGCCGTGCAAAAGCCGCTGCTGGAGAAGCTGGCGACCGCACTTGGCCAGGCCAATGGCTATCTGATCAAGTCCTGTCCGAGCGAAATTCCGCCACGGCCGGTGGCGCGCTTGGTGCTCATGGAGCATCAGATCGATGCAACCATCATGGCGCTTCAGATCGTTCGGCCGCCGTTGCAGGAATTTGCGCAATCCCTGGACGACGCGCAGCGTGCCCGGTTCAACGGACCGCCGCCGTCCGCCGACACTGTTGCCGGGTCATGCAAGCCCAGTACCGCGGCGGTGAAACGGCTGCTGACGCAGCTCGATCAGGCGGTGCAACCGACCGACGCGCAGCGTCCGGCGACGGCCGCCGTTGCCGACGCTTTCGATCGGGCTGCGCGTGAATTCGACGTCAACTGCCAGGGCGCCGTGCCGCCGACGGCTTTGGGACGCCTCGATGCCACCGTGGCGCGGCTCGACGCTACCTGGCGGGCGGTTCAGATCATCGAGGTGGCGCTGGCTAATCTGCAGAAAGATTTGAACGACGAGCAGAACACCCGCTTCAACGCCCTGGAAATCGCCAGCACGCGGTGATGGCGCGGCGAGCCCCGCTCAGGTATCCGCGCCATCATGCTCGGTCACGTGCAATTTGCCGACGGTCAGTTCATCCACCTCCAGCGATTTGAAGCGCGCTTTCCCGATCACCAGGCGCCCGACGGCGAGGCGGCCGATCGCGACCGCGCCGACCGCCACCGCGCCTACGGCCATCGCCCCCAGCGCGAACGCGAACAGGCTTCGCGCCGGCGCGGTGTTTCGTTGCCTCGTTATCTCGCGCGCCATGGTGCCTCCGCCTCCATCAAATCAGCTTCAGCCCCTTGAGGCTGGCGTGACCTTCTTTGCCGACGATGATGTGATCGTGCACGGAAATACCGAGCGGGCTCGCCACGGTAATGATCTGGTGTGTCATCTGGATATCGGCTTGCGACGGTGTGGGATCGCCGGAAGGGTGATTGTGGACGAGGATGATGGCGGTTGCCGACAGCTCCAGCGCGCGTTTGACCACCTCACGCGGATAGACCGGGGTGTGGTCGACGGTGCCGACCTGCTGCAATTCGTCGGCGATGAGGCGGTTGCGCTTGTCGAGAAAGATGACGCGAAATTGCTCCCGGTCGGCGAAGGCCTGCGCCGTGCGGCAATAGTCGAGTACGGCCGACCACGACGACAGCACCGGGCGCTTTTTTCACTTCGCCGCGGATGAGCCGGCTCGCCGCCGCCTGTATGAGCTTGAGTTCGGTTATGGTCGCGTCGCCCAAACCTTTGACTTCGGCGAGCCGCGTGACTGGCGCGGAAATCACCTCGGCGAACGAGCCGAAGGTCGCGATCAGGGTTTTAGCGAGCGGCTTGACGTCGCGGCGGGGCTGAGCGCGAAACAGCACCGCTTCCAGCAATTCGTAGTCCGACAACGCTTCGGCCCCGGCTTCGCGGAATCGCTCGCGCAGGCGCTCCCGATGGCCGTAATAGTGCGGCGGCGCCTCGGCGAGGCCGCGATTGTTGGCGCGCTTCTTTTCCAGCATGGGAACGAGCAGGCAACTCCGCAGCCAGCCGATATTCCGCAAGGATGACCGGATTGCGATATTTTGCAATCGGATTGCGAAGAGTTCGCGCTGTGTCGCGGCCGACCGGCTAGCCCTTGTGCGCCAGCCGCCACTCCTCCACGGGCACAAGCGGATGGGATTTGAAATAGTCCCGCGCGGTCTTGACGAAAACTGCAACGTTGGCCGACGCGATGCGCCGCGCCGGATATACCGCACTGACCGGCGACGCTGGCGGCGCGAACCTTTGCAGGATCGTAACCAGACGGCCGGCAAGCACTGAAGACCTGGCCTGGTATGACAGCGTGCGGGTGATGCCAATGCCTGCTTCAGCGGCGGCAATGGCGGCGTCGGCGCTGTTCACGGCCAACCGCGGTTCCACGCGCACCGGGCTTTCACTTGAGCCAAAGCGCCACTCGTCGGTGGCGCCGATGCCCTCGAACGCGATGATGTCATGACGGGCAAGGTCCGTTGGAGTTTTCGGAATGCCCCGGTCTTTCAGATAATCGGGGCTCGCCACCAGGACGCGACTGACCTCACCTAATTTGACCGCGATCAGACTGCTGTCCGACAATTCGCCGATCCGAATGGCGACATCGATGCCCTCCTCCACAAGCTGGATGTTGCGATCCGACAGGCTCAATCGTATCGCCAGCGCGCGGTACTCACGCAGCACAATGTTGATGACCGGCAGGACATGCAGTCGGCCGAACAGAATCGGCGCCGCAACCGCCAAGCTGCCGCGAGGCTCGGCATTTTCGCCGCGGACCCTTCGGTCGGCTCCCTCAACGTCCGCCAAGATCTGTTCGCAGCTTTCGAGGTAGATCCGGCCGCGATCGGTGAGGCGGAGAGATCGCGTCGTTCGGGCCAACAGGGTCAGATCGAGTTGATCCTCAAGCTGGGCGATGGCGCGGGTGACGACCGAGGGAGAAAGCCGCAATTTGCGCGCAGCCTCGGCGAAGCTGCCGAGCTTCGCGACGGCGACGAACACCCGCATGGTTTCGAGGCGGTCCATTTTATTATTGCTGAAACAGCAATAAAGACTTGTCAACTCACCTGATTATCGCGGCATTCGAATAGACCTAAGTAACGGCAACGGGCCGGTGCCGCCGGACCATCTCGGAATTCGGAGTGCCGTCATGAGCTACAAGTTTCTTGAGATAGCCTCGACTCCCAGCGTTCGAGCCGCCCAGGCGCAAAATGGCAGTCGAGAGATGTGGGAACAGTTCAGGGGCCATCGTGCGTTCGATCGCTTTGGCCGCGAAGAAGCAGCGTTCATCGAAGCACGAGACTCCTTTTATTTGGCGACGGTTTCGGAGACTGGTTGGCCCTATGTGCAGCATCGGGGCGGTCCGGCCGGCTTCCTCAAGGTTCTCGACGAAACCACGCTTGGCTTCGCCGACTTTCGCGGCAACCGGCAATATATCAGCCTCGGTAATGTCACCGCAGACGATCGCGTTTCGCTCATCCTGATGGACTATCCAAACCGTAGACGTCTCAAGATTTTGGCGCATATGGAAGCGCGCGAACTTGGTGCCGCGCCCGATCTTGCGGCTCGCCTTGATCTTCCCGGCTACAAGGGAAAACCCGAGCGGGCGTTTCTGCTGCACCTCGAAACCTTCGATTGGAACTGCCCCCAGCACATCACCCCGCGTTTCACCGCTGCCGAGATCGAGACTGTGGTGTCGCCGCTGCGGAGCCGCATCGCGGCACTTGAAGCTGAGAACCAGGCGTTGCGCGCACGGACCGCCGGCGCCGTCCTTGAGGAGCACCGCTCATGAACGATCCGACGGAATATCGGCCACCAGTGCCGCCGTTTACGCGGCAGACCGCAATCGAGAAAATTCGCAAGGCGGAAGACGCCTGGAACACCTGCGATCCGGCGAAAGTGGCCCTTGCCTATACGATCGACAGCCACTGGCGGAATCGGAGCGAGTTCCTCAATGGCCGTCCGGCGATCGTCGAATTCCTGACCCGCAAGTGGCAAAAGGAGTCCGAATATCGACTCATCAAGGAGCTTTGGGCCTTTACCGACGATCGCATCGCCGTGCGCTTCGCCTACGAATGGCGCGATAGCGGGGGTGCGTGGTACCGGGCCTATGGCAACGAAAACTGGCTGTTCAACGAGAATGGCCTGATGCGACAGCGGCACGCCAGCATCAACGACGTGCCGATCCGGGAAGAGGAGCGAAAGTTTTTTTGGGATCGGCCCGCGCCCCGCCCGGCGGATCATCCCGGATTGAGCGATCTCGGACTGTGATCGGCAAATCTTTGCGGATCGCCGCCGCTTACACCCGATAGGGCGGCTTGGTGAAGTTTTTCGGGGAGAGCGTAAAGACCTCGACCCCGGTTTCGGTGACGCCGACCGAATGCTCGAACTGCGCCGACAGCGAACGGTCGCGGGTGACCGCCGTCCAGCCATCGGACAGCACCTTCACGTGCGGGCGGCCGAGATTGATCATCGGCTCGACGGTAAAGAACATGCCGGGCTTGAGCACGATGCCCTCGCCGGGACGGCCGACATGCACGATGTTGGGCTCGTCGTGGAACAGCCGGCCGAGGCCGTGACCGCAGAAGTCGCGCACCACGCTCATATGCTGCGCCTCGACGAAGGTCTGGATGGCGTGCCCGATGTCACCGGTTGTGCCGCCTGGTTTGATCGCGGCGATGCCACGCATCATGGCTTCATAGGTGACTTCGATCAGCCGTTCGGCACGGCGAGGAATTTCACCGACGGCGTACATGCGGCTGGAATCGCCGTGCCAGCCGTCGAGGATGAGCGTGACATCGACATTGACGATGTCTCCCTCGCGGAGTGGCTTGTCGCTGGGTATGCCGTGACAGACGACGTGGTTCACCGACGTGCAGGTCGCCTTGCGGTAGCCGCGGTACATGAGCGTTGCCGGCAGCGCGCCGCGGTCGAGTCCGAACGTGTAGACCAGGCGGTCGACATACTCGGTCGTAACGCCCGGCTTGATCTCGGAACTCAGCATATCGAGACATTCGGCGGCGAGCCGTCCGGCCTTGCGCATGCCCTCGAAAGCGGCCGGGCCGTAGAGCTTGATCTGTCCGGTTTTGCGCAGCGGCGTTATTGCCGCGTCGACATAGGTCATGGCGTAGATTTCACAGCGTTGCCGTAGCAGTTATGGGCGTGGGTGTTATGGCGTTGGACACTAACCGAAAGCAATGAACCAACAATGTAGGCATACATGTGCCCAACGCAAGCAACGCCCATCGCCGGCGGGTTTATCCGACGACGGGGACCGGGGCGGCGATTGCTATGCCGCGAAGGCTGACGTCGCAGCGCCAGGCCAGCATCTCCACGCCTTCCGCGCGTGCCAGGTCGAAAGCTGCGGCATAGGCCGGATCGATGTCGCTGGCCACGGAGAAGCGCTCTGCGGACGGAACCTGAATGACAAAAAGCAGAACGGCGCGCATGCCGCTTGCTCGCATTGCCGCAAGTTCGCGGAGATGTTTCGCGCCACGCTCGGTCACGCAATCGGGGAACTCGGCGAGACCCGGCTTACGCACGAGGTGGACGTTCTTGACCTCCAAATAGCAGGGCGTCCGGGCCGGGTCGTCGAGCAGAAAATCGATGCGCGAGTTCTGGCCGTACTTCACTTCGCGCCGCACGGATGGATAGCCGCGAAGTTCCGGGATCAACCCGGTCTCGATCGCCTCGGCCACCAGTTGAAGCGGTTGCCCGGTATTCACGCCGACAATCTCCGCGCCGCGGCCGAGATCGGTTTCGACCAACTCCCAGGTGCAGGGATACTTCCGCAGCGAATTGCCGGAATCTGACAACCACACCCTCGATAGCGGACGGTTGAGGCCGGTCATGGCGCCCGGATTGGCGACGTGAACGGTTGTGATGTCGCCGGTCTCCAGCACCACGTCGGCGAGAAAACGCTTGTAGCGGCGGACGAGGGTCGCCGGAATGAGAGTCTTCTCGAAACGCATGGCATGCACTTAAGCTACGGAGGTGGCGCGTGGGAAGGGTCGTGCGTCAAGCGTCACGCGGCGATCTTTCCTCCCAGTTCATCGTCGATATGGGCGCGAATGATCGCGTCGAACGAAGTCTCGGCCTTGAAACCAAGTTCGACCGCCCGTCGGGTGTCAAAGCGGCCCGGCCAGCCCGCGACGATCCGTTGAACGAGCGGGTCTGGCACGTAACGGATGCGCGACGCGACTTTGTCGCCCGCAATCCTTCGCAATGACGCGATCTGCTCGGCAACGGTGCACGAAAAGCCGGGCATCGTAAGGTTGACGCGCGGCGCCAGGGCTTTGCCATCAAGCCCCGCCGCATGGACGAGGAAACCGACGGCGGCACGCGGGCTGGCGTGCCAGTTGCGTACGCTTTCATCGACCGGCAACACCGCTTCCTCGCCGTTGAGCGGCTCGCGAATGATCGAGGAGAAAAAACCCGACGCGGCTTTATTCGGCTTACCGGGTCGCACGACGATGTTCGGCAGCCTGATGCCGACGCCATCGATGAAGCCACGGCGCGTGTAATCGGCGAGCATCAATTCGACCATCGCCTTTTGGGTGCCGTACGAGGTCAGCGGGGTCAGGGCGAAATCGTCCGGGATCGTATCCGGAAACGGCGCACCGAAAACCGCGATCGACGAGGAGAAGACAACGCGTGGGCAATAGCCGCGGCCGGCGGTCCGAATGGCATCGAGAAGCACGCGGGCGCCGTCGAAGTTGACGCGCGCGCCTTTCTCGAAATCGAGTTCGGCTTCTCCGGATACCACCGCGGCGAGATGGAAAATCACATCCGGGCGGCCCGCGATGGCGGCGCGTGCGGTGCCCGGATCGGCGATATCGGCCCCGATGGCTTCGGCGTGCGTGGAAAATTCGTCGGGACGCGGCGGCGGGGTGACGTCGAGAAGCTTAAGGTGGTCGATCGGCTTGTCGTTGAGGACGCGTTCGGCGACCAACCGGGCCGTGAGCTTGCGGCCGATCATCCCAGCCGCGCCGGTGATCAGGATGTTCATGGCAGCGAGCTTTTCTGAAACCGAAGCCTTGTTGAAACTGAGGCTTTGTTGAAACGCAGCTTTGGCCGAAACTAGAACACCAACTCTACAAAGCCATGCCGCCGTCAACGAGATGGGCCTGGCCGGTAATATAGCTCGCTTCGTCGCTCGCAAGAAAGACAGCGAGCCAGGCGACCTCCTCCGGCGTCCCCAGCCGTCCCATCGGCTGGCGGGCGATGAAATCCTGCCGCACCAGCTCGGACGAGCGTCCGGTCTCCTGCGACACGGCCGCGATGCGCTCCCCAAGCGACGGCGATTCGATCGTACCCGGGCAAATAGCGTTGCAGCGGACGCCCTGCTTGATGAAATCGGCGGCGACAGCCTTGGTCAATCCGATCACCGCGGCTTTGGTGGTGCCATAAACGTAGCGGTTGGGAACGCCGCGGATCGACGAAACCGCCGAAGCGATGTTGACGATAGAGCCGGATTTTTTCTCCAGCATGCCCGGAAGAAACGTCTTGATCATGCGATGCATGGATTTGACGTTGAGGTCGAAGGAAAAATCCCAGTCCTTGTCGGAGCAATCGAACACCGTGCCCTGGTGCACGTAGCCGGCGCAATTGACCATGATGTCGAGCGGGCCGAACTCGCGGCCGATGTCGCCGGCAAAGGCGTCGATATCGTCCTGCCGGAGTACGTCGAGCTTGCGCAGCTTGCCGCGCAGGCCTTGAAGCTTGTTCGGGTCGAGGTCCGTCGCGATCAGCGTGGCGCCTTCGGCCGCAAATCTTTCGGCAATGGCGCGGCCAATGCCCTGACCGGCCGCCGTCACCAGCGCGACCTTGCCTTCCAATCTGTTGCTCATGCCCGCCTCGCGCTCGCTTCCCCGTTCAATATTGTCAGACTGAGTTTCTGCCGGCCTTCACTATCGAAATTCTCCGGCGCCAACCAGCGTTCGAACGCGAGCTTGCGCGCCGGCCATTCGCTATCGAGGATGGAAAAGTAAGCGGTGTCACGGTTGCGGCCCTTGGCGATCATGTGCTGGCGCAGAATGCCCTCGAAGACAAAGCCGTAGCGCAGGGCGGCGCGCAGCGACGGCGCGTTGAGTGCATTGCATTTCCATTCGTAGCGCCGATAGCCGAGGGTCTCGAATACGTAACGCGCCAGCAGGTATTGAGTTTCGGTGCCGAGCGGCGTTCGTTGCAGCGCCGGACTGTAAACGATGAAGCCGACTTCGATCACGCGCATCGCCGGGCGGATTTCCATGAGCGTGAGGAAACCGACCGCGCGGCCGGCGGCGTCGCGAACGGTGTAGGTGTGGGGGTCCTTCAGACTTTCACGGCCGGTAAGCCAGGTTGCGAATGTGCCTTCGTCGGCAAATGGGCCATGCGCGGAAATGTACGTCCACACCTCGTCATGGCTGCGCAATGCCTGCCACAAATCGGCAGCGTCCCGGCTTGCGTCGAGCCGTGACACCGAACCGAATCGCCCGGACAGCGTAATCGGCTCAGGCAACCGCGCCGGCGTTGGATCGACCGGTGGCCCGACAGGCGGAAGTGCGGTCATGACAGCTTCTTGCGATCCTCGCTGAAAAATTTGTTCAGCTCCGGGTTGGAAACAAGTCCGGCGAAGCCGTCGAACTTGCCATCCTTGGCGATTTCGGTCGCGGTGCGAATAAAGGCGTGCATCGCCACGCGCGCCAGCGATCCGCCGACGCTGATCCGGCGCACGCCCATCCCCGCGATATCGCTTACGGTGAAACCGAACGGACCGCCGTTGAGGAAGTTCACCGGCTTCGGCGCCACCGCCTTCACCACCGCTTCAATGTGTTCGCGGATCTTGATGCCCGGCGCATAAAGGCAATCGGCGCCGGCTGCCGCGTAGGCCCGCAGACGCCGGATAACATCGTCAAGATCCGCCACGCCGCGGAGGAAATTTTCCGCGCGTGCGGTGAACACCACGTCGCCGCCGGCACGGTCGATTGCAGCACGCGCGGCTTTGACCCGCGCCACCGCCGTATCGAAGTCGTAGAGCGGCGTGTCATTCTTCGGTGAATCCTCGATCGACAGCCCCGCGACTCCGGTTGCGATACAGCGCGTGACGTTTTCGGCGACGCCGTCGGGGTCGTCGGCAAAGCCGTTCTCGAAATCGGCGTTGAGCGGCACGTCGGTCGCGGCTGCCATCTCGCGGAAATGGGCGAGCACGTCATCGCGGCTTTGTGCGCCGTCAGGGAAACCCCGCGCATGGGCGTCGCCGGAACTCGTCGTCGCCAGCGCCTTGAAGCCGAGGCCTTGCAGATAGCGGGCGGTGCCGACATTCCACGGATTCGGAATGACGAAGCATCCCGCCTCGTGAAGCTTGCGAAATGTCTGGCGCTTGTCGGCAATCGTCGGATGCGAATTGCTCATGGAAATCCATCGATGTGGTGATCAGTGACTGTCGCGCGGAACGGATTTCTGCGCGACCTTCTGATACTTTACCGCCGGTTCGAGCACCATGCCTGCCGCGAGTTGGTCGACCATCGCGCGCTGGATTTCCTGCCACGGTGTCTGGCTTGGCGGATAATGATAACCGCCATTCTGCTTCAACGCGGCGCGTCGCGCCGCCAATTCTTCCGCCGGCACCAGCATGTCGGCACTGCCCTTGTTCAGGTCGATACGGACGCGGTCGCCGGTTCGAAGCAGAGCAAGGCCGCCGCCATCCGCCGCCTCGGGCGAAGCATTGAGGATGGATGGCGAGCCGGAAGTGCCGGATTGGCGGCCGTCGCCGATGCAGGGCAGGGACGTCACGCCGCGTTTGATCAGCGCGGCCGGCGGCTGCATGTTGACGACCTCGGCCGAGCCCGGATAGCCGATCGGCCCGGCGCCGCGAATGAAGAGGATGGTGCGTTCGTCGATGCCGAGCGCAGTATCGTCGATACGCCGATGATAGTCCTCGGGGCCATCGAACACGACAGCGCGGCCCTCGAAGGCATTCGGGTCCTTGGGATCGGACAGATAGCGCTGGCGAAATTCCTCGGAGATCACGCTCGTTTTCATGATCGCGGAATCGAACAGATTCCCGCGCAATACCTTAAAGCCCGCTTGCGGCTTTAGAGGCTTGGCATAGGGCCGGATGACGATGGCATTCGTCGCGCGCGCTGGCGCGACGTTTTCGGCAATGGTCTTGCCGTTGATCGTGAGTGCTTCGCCGCGCAGCCGGCCGGCCTTCAGCAATTCGTGCATCACCGCAGGCAGCCCGCCGGCGCGGTAATAATCCTCGCCGAGATATTCCCCCGCCGGCTGCATGTTGACGAGGAGCGGCACGTCATAGCCGACCGTCTCCCAGTCCTCGGTGGAAAGCTCGACGCCGACATGTCGCGCGATGGCGATGAGATGGATCGGCGCATTGGTCGAGCCGCCGATGGCCGAGCAGGCGACGATCGCATTCTCGAAAGCAGCGCGGGTGAGGATATCCGACGGCTTTAGGTCCTCGCGTACGATTTCTACTGAGCGCACGCCGGTCTCGTAGGCGATCTGGGCGCGCTCGCGATACGGCGCCGGAATTGCCGCACAGCCCGGCAGCGACATGCCGAGCGCTTCGGCCAAGGCGTTCATGGTCGAGGCGGTTCCCATGGTGTTGCAATGGCCGATCGAAGGTGCGGAGGCGGCGACGATGTCGAGGAATTCCTTGTAGTCGATCTTGCCGGCGGCGATGTCCTCGCGCGCCTGCCAGATGACGGTGCCCGAGCCCAGGAGCCTGCCGTCCCTGCCGTAGCCGTCAAGCATCGGTCCGCCGGACAGCACGATGGCCGGCGTGTTGACCGTGGCTGCCGCCATCAGGCAAGCGGGTGTCGTCTTGTCGCAACCGGTTGTCAGCACCACGCCGTCGAGCGGATAGCCGAAAAGCACCTCGACCAGGCCGAGATAGGCAAGGTTGCGGTCTAGCGCTGCGGTCGGCCGCTTGCCGGTTTCCTGAATGGGATGGACGGGAAACTCGAACGCCACTCCGCCGGCATCGCGGATACCCTCGCGTACGCGCTTGGCGAGTTCGAGGTGATGGCGATTGCACGGACTCAAGTCCGAGCCGGTTTGCGCGATGCCGACGATCGGCTTGCCCGAGGTGAGTTCCTCGCGCGTCAGCCCGTAATTCAGATAGCGCTCCAGATAGAGCGCGGTCATGCCCGGATTGTCGGGATTATCGAACCATAATTGCGAGCGCAGGCGTTGCCGTTGCGGGCGCTGCGAACCGTTATTTCTGGTCATTGCCGTCTCCGCACGCCCTCACTTTGCATCTCATAGATAGGCCGTTTCACTGCTGCCGCGAACCCCAAGGGCGCCGCTGTTCATGGCGCAAAGCGTCGCGCATATTGCGGCGCAGCATGCCGCGCCGGATGTTTGCCTTTGCCGGATAATTGAGTTCAATTGCCGCCATGCTGAAGACCATTGCCGCCTTTGATCGCATCGGTGAGGAGAACGCCTTCGCCGTGCTCGCGCGCGCCACGCAGCTTGCAGCGCAAGGCCGCGACATCATCAATCTCGGTATCGGCCAGCCGGATTTCCGCACGCCGGATTTTATCGTCGAGGCGGCGGTCAAGGCGCTGCGCGACGGACATCACGGTTACACGCCGTCAAACGGCATCTTGCCGTTGCGGGAGGCCGTCGCCGCCGATCTGCACAGCCGGTTCAACGTCGCCGTCTCGCCGGACTCGGTCATGATCTTTCCCGGCGGCAAACCGACCATGTTCATGTCGATCCTGATGTTCGGCGAGCCCGGCGCTGACATCCTCTATCCCGATCCCGGCTTTCCCATTTACCGCTCGATGATTGAATTCACCGGCGCGCGCCCGGTTCCGGTGCCGATCCGCGAGGAGAACAACTTCGCGTTTTCCGCCGAGGAGACCCTCGGTCTGATCACGCCGCAGACTCGGCTTCTCATTCTCAACTCGCCCGCCAATCCGACTGGCGGAGTGACGCCTAAGGCCGAAGTCGACAAGCTGGTTGCCGGCCTCGAGCGCTATCCGGACGTCGCCGTGATGTCGGACGAGATCTACGACCACATGCTCTACGACGGCGAGAAGCATGTGTGCCTGCTGCAATATCCCTCGATCCGCGATCGCCTTATTCTCCTCAACGGCTGGTCGAAGACCTACGCGATGACCGGTTGGCGGCTCGGTTATGCGGTTTGGCCGGGTAAGCTTTACGACTACGCGCGAAAGCTCGCCGTCAATTTGCACTCCTGCGTCAACGCGCCCGCGCAATATGCCGGCCTCGCCGCCCTGACCGGTCCGCAAGATGAGGTGACGAAGATGGTCGCCGAGTTCGACAAACGGCGGAAGGTCGTGGTCGAGGGGCTTAACCGGCTGCCCGGTATCTCGTGCGCGACGCCGAAGGGCGCGTTCTATGCCTTTCCCAACATCAAGCGCACCGGCTGGAAGGCAAAGCCGCTCGCATCGGCCTTGCTCGACGACGCGGGCGTTGCGCTGATCGGCGGACCTGATTTCGGCGTGCTCGGCGAAGGTTATGTTCGCGTCTCCTACGCCAATTCAACGGAAAACATTTTGCGCGCGCTCGACCGCGTCGGCGAATTCCTGGCGAGCCGCAAGGCGGCTTAGTTTTCATCCCTTCTGCGTCAGCCGAAAGCCGACAAGGACGACCGCGAGCCCGGCAAGCTGCGAGATGCTTGGCACTTCGCCGAGCGCAAGGAAGCCGATCGCCAGCGTGAACGGGGAGACCAGCGTGGGGAACACGACCGCGCGCGAGGCGCCGAGCAGAACCACCGCGCGGGTGAAAAGATAGATGGCTGCCGCGCCGGCGAGTCCGCCCTGGACGACGGCCTGCAGCAGATTTTCGAAAAATCCCGCGGCCAGCATATTGTCGAAGCGGAGCAGCAACACCGGCAATCCGGCCAGCGACAACACGCTCGTGATGATCGCTGCCCGCGTCGCCGGGACTGCCCACATCCGCACCAGAATGCCAAAGACGGCGAAGAAGCTTCCCGCCCCGGCGAACAGAAGATCGCCGCCAATACCGTGCGCGCCGATCGTCCGCAGCGCTTCGGCGCCGATGACGCTAAGACCAAGAACGATCGTCAGCGCTCCGACGACACGGCGTCTCGGCAGCGGTTCCCGCAGCACGACGCGGGCCAGCACCAGGCCGCCCAGCGCCGCGCAGGACGGCTGGATGATGCCGCCATGGCCGAGTGGGACGAACAAATAACCGAGATAGCTCATCAGCGCTTGCGGCAGTCCGCCGAACAGCGTGAGCGCAATGCCGCGGCGCCATCCTATTCCGCCGAGATCGCTTAAACCGCTGGCAGCGAGGACCGGAAGCAGCACCAGCCCCGGCCAGACGAATCGGTGCATGGCAATGACAAGCGGCGACAAGCCGACATTCACGCCATGCCGCGCCGCGACAAATCCGATCGCCCAGCACAGGGCGGCGCCCGTACCGCATGCCATTCCAACGGCGGTTGCGCGTTTGGGCGGCGGCGGAAGAACTTGCGGGCTCGCAGTCACGGTCACCGCGAATCATAGTCCGCCCCCGGCGCGAATAACAATCTGCGAATGTCCGCGGCAGCCTTCGCTCGACGCGAAGTTCCGGTTATTCCAGTTCGTATGGGTCGCTTTTGTCGAGAAGTTCAAGGCCGCCGGAAGCCGTCACACGACCGGCGTCGAGCAGAACGACATGGGTAGCAATGCGGCGTACTTCCGCCGCGGTGTGGCTGACATAGACCATCGGCACGCTCGCCTCGTCGCGCAGGCGGATCAGGTAGGGAAGAATTTCGCGTTTGTGGGCTGCGTCGAGCGAGGCGAGCGGCTCATCGAGCAGCAACAGGCGTGGGCGCATCAGCAGCGCGCGGCCGATGGCGACCCGCTGGCGCTCGCCGCCCGACAGCAGGCGCGGTCTCCGATCCAGCAGATGACCGATATCGAGTAAGGCGACGACGCGGGAAAATTCATCTTCAAGGCGCGGCTGGCCGCTCATCCGGCGGCCATAGTCGATGTTTTGTCGCACGCTGAGATGCGGGAACAGCCGGCCCTCCTGGAACACGTAGCCGATATGGCGGCGGTGCGGCGGTAGGTTGATGCCGGCCGCGGCATCGAACAGCACCGTATCGTCGAGAGCGATGGCGCCGCGATCCGGCTTGATCAGGCCGGCGATGATGTTGACGAGGGTTGTCTTACCCGAGCCCGACGGTCCGAACAGCGCCGTGATGCTGCCGGGGGCTTCGAACCGCGCCGCGAGCTTGAACGCGCCGAGCCCTTTCTCCACGTCGACGGCGAGCAAGATCATTCCCCTTGAAAGCGCATGCCGGCGCGGCGGGCGAACCATTCCGAAGCAATGAGCGCGGCGAGCGAAATCGCGATCGCCAGAACGACGAGCCGTCCCGCTGCGGCTTCGCCGCCGGGGACTTGCAGCAAGGTGTAGATCGCCGCGGAAATGGTCTGCGTTTCGCCGGGAATATTGGACACGAACGTTATCGTCGCGCCGAATTCGCCGAGTGCCCGCGCAAAGCACATTACCGCACCGGCAATGATGCCCGGCAACGCCAGCGGCAAGGTAACGGTGACGAACACCCAAAAACGATCGGCCCCAAGCGTCGCGGCCGCGTCCTCGAGCCGGCGGTCGATGGCTTCCAGCGCAAGCCTGATCGGGCGGACCATCAGCGGAAAGCCCATGACGCCGCAGGCAAGCGCCGCGCCGGTCCATCGGAACGAGAAGACAATACCGAAGTGGTCGTCAAGGAACGCGCCGATCGGCCCGCGGCGTCCAAAGGAAATGAGCAGCAGGTAGCCGGTGACGACCGGCGGCAGCACCAGCGGCAGGTATACGATGCCATCAAGCAGGGTCTTGCCCCAGAAATCCTTGCGCGCCAGCAGCCAGCCGATCGCGATCCCGAACGGCAATGCGAATGCCGTTGCAACGATCGAGATGCGAAGCGACAGTTCGAGCGCGGTCCACTCGGCAGGAGAGAGGTTGAGCACGATTGCGGGTTTCCGAACCTTACGGCTTGGCCAGGACAGCGAAGCCGTAACGCCGGAAGACCGCTGCGGCCTCCGGCATACGCAGGAAAGCGAGGTACCGGACTGCGTCAGGCTTGGCGTCTTTCGTCAGCGCCACCGGGTAGATGATGGGTGGATGGGAGTCCTCCGGAAAGACCCCGATAATTTTCACGCTGGGGTCGATCTTGGCGTCGGTCTCATAGACGATCCCAAGCGGCGCCTCGCCGCGCGCGACGAGAACCAAAGCTGCGCGGACGTTCTCGGCCATCGCCAATTTCGATTCCACGCTCGCCCACACGCCCAGTTTTTCCAGAGCGGCTTTGGCGTAGAGGCCGGCGGGGACCGCGCGCACGTCGCCGGTGGCGATGCGTCCGCTGCCGGCTAACGCGGCCAGGTCGAAACCGGGCGCAATCTTTACGTCGCCGATTTTTGAATCCTTCGGTGCAATCAGCACCAGCCGGTTGCCGAGCAGATCAAAGCGCGTGTCGTTTTTGATGAGGTTGTGTTTTTCGCCGTAATCCATCCAGTCGATGTCGGCGGAGAGAAACACATCGGCGGGAGCGCCTTGCTCGATCTGTTTCATCAAGGCCGAACTCGCCGCGTAGCTGGCGACGACCTTGATGCCGGTGTTTTTGGTGAACCCGTCGTCGATATCGTCGAGTGCGTTCTTCATCGAAGCGGCGGCGAAAACGACGATCGATTTTTCCTGCGCCGCGGCCGCTTGAGGCACGGCGGCGATCGCGACCAGGGCGGCCAGGGCCGCGAGAATAGGCCTTCTTTTGAGCACGACGATTCTCCGAGAAGTGCGGTTGTTCGCGTGAAATACATACGACCGCCTTCGGGAACCGTCGTTCCGGGCTCGCACGGCACACGCTCAGCGCGCCGAACGTCGCGGCGAGAGATTAGCAGCCGCTTCCCGCCGTGGCAAAGCCGGCCGGACCGGCTATCATTCGAACGATCTTTTGGAGTGCAGCATGGCGCACTATTCGACCCAAGCGGAGACGATCGAGGGCGAGTACGACTACATCGTCGTCGGCGCGGGTTCGGCCGGATGCCTCCTTGCCAATCGGCTGTCGGCCGACAGCGCCAAGCGCGTGCTGGTATTGGAGGCGGGCGGCCGCGACAATTGGATATGGTTTCACATCCCTGTTGGCTATTTGTTCGCCATCGGTAACCCGCGCTCGGACTGGTGCTTTAAGACCGAGCCGGAGGAAGGCCTCAACGGCCGCAGTCTCAGTTATCCGCGCGGCAAGGCGATCGGCGGCTCGTCCGCGATCAACGCCATGATCTACATGCGCGGCCAGGCCGCCGACTACGACCATTGGCGCCAGCTCGGACTCAGCGGCTGGGGCTGGGACGACGTGCTGCCCTACTTCAAGCAGCACGAGAATCACTACCTGGGCGAGAGCAACGCACATGGCGTCGGCGGTGAACTGCGCGTTGAGGCGCCGCGGGTGCATTGGGACCTGCTCGACGCCTTCCGGGCCGCAGCTGAGCAAGCCGACATCAAGCCCGTTACCGATTTCAACACCGGCGATAACGAAGGGAGCTGCGCCTTTCAGGTCAATCAAAAACGCGGCCGGCGCTGGTCGGCGGCGACCGCCTTTCTCAAGCCGGTGCTCAATCGCGCCAATCTGCGGCTGGAGACCAAATGCCTCGTGGAGGGCCTCGTGTTCGAGGGCCGCCGCGCCGCCGGGGTGCGTTGGCGGCAAAATGGCGAAGCGCGCAGGGCCAAGTGTCGAGGGGAAGTCATCCTCGCCGCCGGCTCGATCGGTTCGGCACAGCTCATGCTCTTATCCGGCGTCGGTCCGGCGCAGCAGCTGGCCGAACACGGCATTCCGGTTGTCGCCGACCGGCCCGGTGTCGGCGGCAATCTGCAGGATCACTTGCAGCTTCGCCTGATCTACAAGGTCGACGGCATCAAGACGCTCAACGAGCGGTATCACGCGCCGCTCGGGCTTCCCCTCATGCTTGCCGAGTATGCGTTATTCCGGCGCGGCCCGATGACCATGGCGCCGTCTCAGCTTGGTCTGTTCACGCGCTCCGATACCGATCAGGAGCGCGCCAATCTGGAGTACCACATCCAGCCGCTTTCGCTCGATCGCTTCGGCGAGCCGCTGCACAAATTTCCGGCGTTCACCGCCAGCGTTGCCAACCTCCGGCCGACGAGCCGCGGTCACATTCGGCTCCGCTCGCGCGATCCGGCGGCGGCACCGGCGATCAAGCCCAACTATCTGTCCACCGACGAGGACCGCCGCATAGCGGTCAAGTCGATCCGGCTGACCCGCCATATCGTCGCGCAACCGGCACTGGCGCCTTATCATCCTTCCGAGTATCTGCCTGGCGCCAGGGTGCGCGACGACGACGAGCAGGCTTTGGCGAGAGCGGCGGGCGACATTGGCACGACCATTTTTCATCCCGTCGGCACGGCGAAGATGGGTCTGCCCAGCGATCCGATGATGGTGGTCGACGAACGCCTGCGTGTCGCCGGCGTCGAGCGGTTGCGCGTCATCGACGCCTCGGTCATGCCCGCGATCACGTCCGGCAACACCAACGCGCCGACCATGATGATCGCGGAGAAAGGTGCGGCCATGATCCGCGCCGACGGCAAGGGGCTGTCGCAATGAATGCGGCCTGGCGCGCGCAGGCGATCTTGTCCAATCCTTCCGCCGAATGGACGAAGATCGAAAACGAATCCGGCGACGCGGCGTATTTGTTGACCGGTTACGTTGCGCTGCTCGCGATTGTCCCGGCGGTAAGCGGCTTTATCGGCGCCTGTTTTGTCGGCGCCGCCGTTCCGGGAAACGGGATCGTGCGGGCGCCGCTCCTGGAAGGATTTTTTGGCGCGGTGTTTGGCTACGTGGCGACGTGCGCGACGGTACTCGTTCTGGGCTTTCTCATCGATTTCTTTGCGCCGATGTTCGGCGCGCGTCGGGATTTTGGCAGCGCGTTCAAACTCGCCGTCTATTCGTATACCCCGGTCTGGCTGGCCGGAGTTTTTTTGCTGGCGCCGGGACTGCGCTTTCTCATTCTCACCGCCTTTTACGGCGTGTTTATCCTGTGGCAGGGATTGCCGCTGCTGATGCGAACGCCGCGCGCGAATGTACCCGCTTACGCGGCGGTGATTGTCGGCGGCGCTTGCGTGGTCACGCTTCTCGCCGCCGGCGCGCAGCACGCGCTGTTCGGCCTCGGCGCGTTCTGAACCAACCTCACGGCGCCATCAGCACCTGTCGGCAGGCCGCCGGCAAACTTGCCATCGTGGGTCCCGGTCTCGGCTTCGGCGGTTCGGTCGGCGGCGCTGGATACCTCACGCCCGGCAAGAACCAGTGATCGAGTTCGTGCCCGCAGCCTTCGTTGGAATCGGGCGGCGGCTGCGGCTCGCATTGCGGGCTGTCGGCCGGACAGTAAATGCGGATGTGAAAGTGATAGTCGTGCCCCCACCACGGCCGCACCTTCGCCAGCCAGGCGCGATCGTGGCCTGCTTCCCGGCACAGCGCTTTTTTGATCGCCGCGTTGACGAAGATGCGCTCGACCGCCGGGTCCTCCGCCGCGGCGCGGATGAGCTCGGTGTGGGCGTGCGTCCACAGGTTGGGATCGACGTCGAGGCGATCGTCCCTGACCACCATCGTGGCGGACATCAATTCGCGCTCTTCGCGGGAAAGTTTGCGGTCGGGCATCGGCGTCAGCCAGATGTCGGCGTCAAGTCCGACCTGGTGGCTGGTGTGGCCCGTGAGCATCGGTCCGCCGCGCGGCTGCGACAGGTCGCCGACCAGAAGCCCGTTCCAGCCGGCTTGCTTGGCTTTTTCCGCCAGCCGTTCGAGGAATTCGATCAGCTTCGGATGCCCCCAATTGCGGTTACGCGACAGCCGCATCACCTGCCAGTCGGGGCCGTTGATCGGCAGCGCGACCGCGCCGGCAAGGCAGCCATGGGAGTAGAAACCGATCGACCGCGCGGCCGCCGCATCGGGCTTGGTCTTGCGGCCGAATAGTTCTTTCGCCGGCGTCGAAGGCGAATTGGGATGTTCAAGCGGCGGCAATACCTTGTCCTCTACGGTGCCCGGGTCCTGGGCGAGCGCGGGGCCGGCCGCGGCGAGGAGGAAGATCAGAAGCAAGCCCGAGCAGGAAGGACGCATCATCGTTTCTCCGCTGCGCTCTGCGGCGCCGGGGGTTTCTTTCGAAAAGCGAAGGCGCGCGCCCGGCGGCGGTACGCTGCCGCGAGTCGCTCATGCTGTCCAGACGCGAACAGGTCGCACCCGTCAGCTTGGTCATCGAGCCCCAGGAGCCGTTGTTCGGTCGCGGCGTGCGGCTCGATCGTGCCGTCATGCAGGATATGACCGACAGTAAGGCCGCGCCCAGCGAGGTTTCGCGCCACCAGCAGACAGCGATGACAATCGAGCGGTTCTCGTTCCGCGCACATCAGGCAAAGGCGGGCATGGGCGGCGGCTTCGATCAAGCGGTCGAGGCCGGCGCAAAATCGGGGGTGCGCGGCCATCGCGTCGTAATCGGCGACGCCGTCGCGATAAAAGCTGTCGTCGCTCGGTCGGCCGCCGAGCGCATCGCCATAGGGCAAATAAGCGATGCTGTCCTGTGACAACCGTGCCTCCAGGTTCACTCGCGAAAACCAGGGAAAAAAACGCGACCACGGCACGGAGCGCACGTCGGCGACGGCATTGACTCCGCCCATTTGCAGCAGTTCACGGAAGCGGTCCGCCGGAAGATTGGAATGGCCGATGCTGAACAGATCGAATGGAGGCATGGTTACGAATGGGATCCGAGATGGCCGTTTTCACGGCAAATGAGCCATTCTCCGGTTAACTCACGACCTGACCTCCGCTTTACACCCACTGCCTGACGGCAATATGGTTCCCCGCTGAGAGTTTCGGCGGGGCTGGCGATGCGTCGTTTTATTCTCGCTTCATTACTGGCCGTCATATCCCTTTTGGCTTTGCCGGCGGCGCGCGCCGAGGCCAATGTCCTGGTGCGGGTCAGTCGCGGCAGCCAGACGATGGAGGTCAGCGTCGACGGCGCGCCCTTCTATACGTGGCGGGTTTCGACCGGCAGGCCGGGTTTTGGCACGCCGGCCGGCGTCTTCCATCCGCAGCGGATGGCGGCGCGATGGTTTTCGACCGTCTACTACAACGCACCGATGCCGCACGCGATTTTCTTCTACGGTGGTTTCGCGATACACGGCAGCTACGACATTGCGCGGCTCGGCGGACCGGCCTCGCATGGCTGCATCCGCCTTCATCCCAACGCCGCCGCCATTCTGTTCGATCTCGTGCAAAGGCAAGGGATGCGCAACACCACGATCGTGGTGCAATAAAGCGCGGCTCAGACGTCCACTTTCAACGCAGCCATAGTCTGGCGCGACAGCGTCAGACGTCCACTTTCAGCGCGGCGATGAACGCCTCTTGCGGGATGTCGACCTTGCCGAACTGGCGCATGCGCTTTTTGCCTTCCTTCTGCTTCTCCAGAAGTTTTCTTTTGCGCGAAACGTCGCCGCCGTAGCATTTCGCCGTCACGTCCTTGCGGAAGGCGCGCACCGTTTCCCGGGCGATGATCTTGCCGCCGATCGCGGCCTGGATCGGCACCTGGAACATGTGCGGGGGGATGAGCTCCTTGAGCTTCTCGGCCATCGCCCGGCCGCGCTGCTCGGCGCGGGTGCGATGCACCAGCATGGCGAGCGCATCGACCGGCTCGCCATTGACCAGCATTTGCAGCTTGACCAGATCGGCCGGCTTGTAGTCGGTGAGCTGATAGTCGAACGACGCGTAGCCCTTCGACACTGATTTCAGCCGGTCATAAAAATCGAACACCACTTCGTTGAGCGGCAGGTCGTATTTTGCCATGGCGCGATTGCCGACATAGGTCAGTTCGACCTGGATGCCGCGGCGGTCCTGGCAGAGTTTCAGGACGCTGCCGAGATACTCGTCCGGGGTGAGGATGGTGGCGCGGATCCACGGCTCCTCGATTTCCCTGACCTTCACGACATCCGGCATGTCGACAGGATTGTGGATCTCGATTTCGCTGCCGTCGGTCAGCTTTATTTTGTAGATCACGGACGGCGCGGTCGCGATCAGATTGAGATTGAACTCGCGCTCAAGCCGCTCCTGAATGATCTCGAGGTGCAGAAGCCCGAGAAAGCCGCAGCGGAAACCGAAGCCGAGCGCGGCGGAGGTCTCCATCTCGAAGGTGAAGCTGGCGTCGTTGAGGCGAAGCTTCCCCATCGCCGCGCGCAAATTCTCGAAGTCGGCGGCATCGACCGGGAACAATCCGCAGAACACGACCGGTATCGCGGGGCGAAAGCCCGGCAACGGAGTGTCGACCGGCTTCCGGTCGTCGGTGATGGTGTCGCCGACCCGCGTGTCGGCCACTTCCTTGATCGACGCGGTCAAAAAACCGATTTCGCCCGGCCCCAATTCGCCGAGTTCGACGCGCTTTGGCGTGAACACGCCGACGCGATCCACCTCGTAGGTGGCGCCGGTGCCCATCATGCGAATGCGCTGGCCCTTTTTCAGCACGCCGTCGACGACGCGGAACAGGACGACGACGCCGAGATAGGCGTCATACCAGCTGTCGACCAGAAGCGCCTTGAGCGGGGCCGCGGCATCGCCTTTAGGCGGCGGCAGCCGCGTGACGATCGCTTCCAGGACCTCGGCGACGTTCAATCCGGTCTTCGCCGAAATCAGGATCGCATCGGAAGCGTCGAGCCCGATCACGTCCTCGATTTGCTGCTTCACCTTGTCGGGCTCGGCCGCGGGCAGATCGACCTTGTTGAGCACCGGCACGATCTCGTGGTTGTTGTCCAGCGCCTGATAGACGTTGGCCAGCGTTTGCGCCTCGACCCCCTGGCTCGCGTCAACGACGAGCAGCGAGCCCTCGCAGGCGGCGAGGCTGCGGTTGACCTCGTAGGCGAAATCGACGTGGCCCGGGGTGTCGATCAGGTTGAGAACATAGCTCTTGCCGTCGCGCGCGCGGTAATTCAGCCGCACCGTCTGCGCCTTGATGGTGATGCCGCGCTCGCGCTCGATATCCATGGAATCGAGCACCTGCTCGACCATTTCGCGCGCTTCGAGGCCGCCGGTCAGCTGGATCAGCCGGTCGGCCAGCGTCGATTTGCCGTGATCGATATGGGCGATGATGGAGAAATTGCGGATGTTTGCGATGGGGACCGCGGTCATGGCGCGCAGATAACATCCGTCCCCCCTAGCGGCAAGCGCCGACGCTTGCCGCGCCGATATCTCGGTCCCTTCACCAGGGTTGCAGGGAAAGACGGCTGCCGGCGTGTTTTGCGGCTAGCGCTGCCGCCAGACCAAAGCGGCACTGACCGCAAAGTTCCAGACCGTGCCGATGATCGCCCCGCCAAGGCCGGCGATCCACCACACCTCGTCATAATCGTAGATCCAGGTGGCGATGCCGACATTGGAGATGGCGCCGATGGCGCAGATCGCCTGAAAACGAATCAGGCCGGTAACGAAATGCCAGCCGGTGAGGCGCTGGTCGCGGTAGGTGAAAAGATTGTTGAGGACGAAATTCCACGCGATGGCGCCGACGGTAGCGAACGCCTGCGCCGCGCTGAACGACAAGGCGGTCGCGAGCAGCGCGCTCAATATGCTCAAATGGATGCCGATGCCGGTGAATCCGACAAGGCAGAACAACAGGAAACGGGCGGAGACCGCGTCGTTGGTGACTTTCGCGGTCAGCAGGGCGGCGAAATCGAGCGCGATCTTGGAGTCGAGCTTGCTCTCGCCGTGCTGGCGTTCGCGGAACGTCGATGGCAGTTCGACCGTGCGCAACTTGCCCCGTGCCGTCGCCAATATATCGAGCAGGATTTTGAAACCCTGCGAGGAGAGGGCCGGCGCGATCGCCTCGACGGCTTCGCGACGGATCATGAAATGGCCGCTCATCGGATCAGTGAGCTCGATCCCGAGCAGCAGACGCACAATCGCATTCGATCCGCGGCTGACGCGAGAGCGCTGCTTGGAGAGGCCGGCGGAGGATCCGCCGTCGAGATAGCGGCTGGCAACCACGACATCGGCGCGTCCGGCGCGCAGGACATCCAGCATGGGAACCAGCAGCCCTTCGTCATGCTGAAGGTCGGCGTCCATCACCGCGACATAGCGGGCTTGGCTCGCGAGCATGCCTTCGAGGCATGCTCCGGCGAGACCGCGGCGGCCGATGCGGCGGATGCAGCGTACGCGACTGTCGGTTTCGCCGATGGCGCGCGCGGCGGCGGCCGTGCCGTCCGGAGAATTGTCATCGACGAAGACAACTTCCCACTCACAGGAGGTGAGAAGCCGTGAAAGCCGCTCGATCAGGATCGGAATATTGGCGCGCTCGTTAAAGGTCGGCACCACGATGCTTAGTTCGGGCGCCGGGCGCACGGCCGCAATCTTGTCCGCGTTGGCAAGTGGGGCGGCTGAATTGGCTGGCGAAATGTGGTCGAGCGCCGACTGTGACAACGCGATACGGCCTTTCGTTTATTGGACTTATTGCTCTATCCCGGGTACCCACGCTACTAGCTTTTCCGGGCTTTGGAAAAGGTCCGCGCAAGGCCTTTCAAAATCGCCGGTGGCGGGCGAATTACAAGAGTTTCGAGAGTTCCAGAGAAACGATGTCGATAGCAAGGCGCCCTACGCCCGATCGCGCTTATTCACAAATGGCCGCCTTCGCCGACCGCCTGACCCAGTTTGGCGAGCGTTACATCGCCGAGAACGCCGAGGGCCTGATCGTGCTCTCGATTCTCGTCGGCTTTGTCGCCGCATGGATGCTTTTTTGGACCGTATCGACCGCGCCGCTCGACGTCCATATCGACAATGACGAAGCGCTGATCTGGGCGCAGCATTTCGCGTTCGGCTACAAGCACCCGCCGATGACCGGCTGGGTTTTCATGCTGTGGTTTTCGGTGTTCCCGCGCCAGCAATGGGCGGTGGACTTGTTGAACGTAACGAACAGCGCCATTGCGCTCGGCATCACCTGGCGGCTGCTGCGCGATCACCTCGACAAAAATCGTGCCTTGCTGGGCCTTGTCGCTCTCATTCTGATACCGCTCTACGACATCAAGGCGGAAGTCCTCAACGCCAACACCGTGATGCTGCCGTTTTGGGCGGCAACGCTGTTGTTTTACCTGCGCGCTCGCCGGGACGGCGGCGCCGGCAATGCCTTCCTCGCCGGCGCGTTCGCGAGCCTTACGATGCTGGGGAAATACTGGGCGGTCTTTCTGTTCGCCGGCATGGCGGTCGCCGCGTTGGTGGGCCCGGGGACACGGCGGTTCTGGCGCTCGCCGGCGCCTTACGCAATGGCGGCAGGCGCGGCGATCGTGATCGCGCCGCACGTCTGGTGGGTCCTCCGCGACCGCGCCAGCCTTACGTTCGCCGAAAGCGTCATCAACCACATGTCATTCGGCGAAGCGTTCCTGAACTCGCTGTTCTATGTTCTTGGCGCGGTGGCCTACATTGCGCTTCCGCTGATTTTTCTCGCCGCGCTTCGTCCAAACAAAGCCGCGCTGGCCGACATCGTTTGGCCCGCCGATGAAGTCCGGCGGCAGGCATGGCTGCTGCTGCTGGTGCCGCTCGTCCTGCCGGCGTTGGTCAATCTTGCGATACCCTACCGGCTCACTCCCGACTGGACTTTCCCGAACTGGGCGTTGCTGCCAATCGTTCTCTACGGGGCGCGCGGCCTCGTGGTCGATGAACGGGCCGTGGCGCGTGCCGGTCTCGTCGCGCTCGCCGCGGTCTTGGCCGTCGTCATCGCGTCGCCGGTAATCGCCTGCGTTCGGCTGACCAAAGGGCCCGATCAGTTTCGGCCGCATTTCCGGCAAGTCGCCGAACTGGCGGAACGCCTCGCCGGCCAGCGGGTACAATTGTACTGGGGGTCGTTGGATATCACGGGCGGACTGGCAATCTATTTGCCGGGGGCGCAGCTTCTAACGACGAGCCCATGGTCGCCCGAAGGCCGCGCCGCCGTCAGCGCGCATGGGCTTGTAGTTGTTTGCCTCACGAGTGACGCTGCGTGCCGGCAAGCCGAGGAAATACTGGAAAAGGGCGGAGCGCGCACGACGCCGGTCGCGCTCACGCGCAGCTTTTTGGGATTTACCGGTCCGCCGTTGAACCTTCGGATTACCGTGGTGCCGCCGTTAAGCGGCACCACGCCATGATCCTTAATAGCGGTAGTGATCGGTCTTGTACGGACCGTGGACCGGGATGCCGATATAGGTCGACTGCTTGTCGGAAAGCTTGGTGAGGTTCACGCCGATCTTGTCGAGATGCAGCCGCGCGACTTTCTCGTCGAGCTGCTTCGGCAGCGTGTAGACCTTTTTCTGATACTTGTCCGGATGGGTCCACAGCTCGATCTGCGCGAGCGTCTGGTTGGTGAACGACGACGACATCACGAAGCTGGGATGTCCCATCGCGTTGCCGAGATTCACGAGACGCCCTTCGGACAACAGGATGATGCGCTTTCCGTCGGGGAATTCGATCTCGTCGACCTGCGGCTTGATGTTGTCCCACTTCAAGTTCTTCAGCGCCGCGACCTGAATTTCCGAATCGAAGTGGCCGATATTGCAGACGATGGCGCGATGCTTCATTTTGCGCATGTGATCGATGGTGATGACATCGACGTTGCCGGTGGCGGTGCAGAAGATATCGGCCCGCGGTGCGGCTTCCTCCATGGTCACCACCTCGTAGCCTTCCATCGCCGCCTGGAGCGCGCAGATCGGATCGATCTCCGACACCAGCACGCGGCAACCGGCTTGCCGCAGTGAGGCGGCCGAACCCTTGCCGACATCGCCGAAGCCCGCGACCATGGCAATCTTGCCGGCCATCATGACGTCGGTGCCGCGGCGGATGCCGTCGACCAGCGACTCGCGGCAACCGTAGAGATTGTCAAACTTCGATTTGGTGACGCTGTCGTTGACGTTGATGGCGGGGAACAGCAGCCGGCCTTCCTTCTCCATCTGGTAGAGCCGGTGGACGCCGGTCGTGGTCTCTTCGGTGACGCCGCGGATCGACTTGGCCATTTTGCTGTACCAGCCGGGCTTCTTCACGAGCCGCTCGCGGATGGCCGCGAACAGGACCTCTTCCTCCTCGTTGCCCGGATGGTCGAGCACTTTCGGAGACGATTCCGCCTGCAGGCCGAGATGCATCAGCAGCGTGGCGTCGCCGCCGTCATCGAGAATCATGTTCGGCATGCCGCCGTCGGACCACTCGAAGATGCGGTGGGTGTAATCCCAGTATTCCTTGAGGGATTCGCCCTTGACCGCGAATACCGGGGTGCCGGCTGCGGCAACGGCGGCGGCGGCGTGATCCTGTGTCGAATAGATATTGCAGGACGCCCAGCGGACGTCGGCGCCGAGCGCCGTGAGCGTCTCGATCAGCACGGCGGTCTGAATGGTCATGTGCAGCGACCCGGCGATGCGCGCCCCACGCAGCGACTGCAGCGGCCCGTATTCCTCGCGCGTGGCCATCAGGCCCGGCATTTCGGTTTCGGCGATGGAGATTTCCTTGCGGCCCCATTCGGCGAGGCCGATGTCCTTGACGACATAATCGGCGTGCGAAAGTTTCGGCTTGGTCGACTTGCTCATGGCGGTCCTTGGCGCTCCTTGGCGATCCTTGGTTACTTGCCGGATCGGCGCTGTGTGATGGATGGCTGGCCGACCATTGGCAGGGTCGGCGCGGCGGCACTAAAGACATAAAGAATCCTTTATGTCCATGCTTGAACTATGACGGCTGCCTCGCAATTTTGCCTCTATGGAAGCGGAACCCACGAAAGAGCAGATCCAGTCGCTTCGCCGTTTGGCTGAGGCGGAAAAAGATTGCACGCGTTGCGTGCTTTATCGCGCCGCCACCCAGGCGGTTCCAGGCGAAGGCCCGAATCGGGCAGCCGTCATGCTGGTGGGGGAGCAACCGGGCGACAAGGAGGACATCACCGGCAAGCCGTTCGTCGGTCCGGCCGGCCGCATTCTCGATCAGGCGCTACGCGACGCCGGCATCGTCCGGGAAGAAACTTTCGTTACCAATGCGGTCAAGCATTTCAAGTACGAGATGCGGGGCAAGCGCCGCCTGCACAAACGGCCGAACAACTATGAGGTCGATCGCTGCAGAATTTGGCTCGACTATGAGCGCAGCTTGGTCAAGCCGTCGACGATCGTGGCGCTGGGCGTAACTGCTGCGCGGAGTCTGACCGGACGGACGGTCACTATCGGCAAAGTGCGCGGCAAGCCGATCAACATGGCGGACGGCACGCGGCTTGTCGTCACCATTCATCCTTCGGCGTTGCTGCGCATCGAGGACGACAGCGAGCGCCATGCCGCCTACCGGAGTTTTGTAGCTGACCTAAAAGTCGCGGCCGCGGCAGGCGAAAAGGCGCGCTAGCGCCGAGAGAGGCGCTCACTCCGCCGGGGGCGCGGTCTTGGCGACGCCGGCTTGAGTCAGCGCGGCTCCGATTTGTTGCATCCGGTTGATCAGATCGATCGCGGCTGCGGGTGGCAGCACCAAGCGGCAGGCCGGATACCGGCGGCCGGTGATCGGCGAGTTGGGTTTGAGCTCGTCGAAGCGAGTGACTGCAAATTCTATCCGAAGCGATTGGCCGTCGAAGACCAGGGCGCTGATTGCGTCGGCGAAAGTCTCCGTGACATCCGGGCGGTCGATGAAACGCAGCGTTGCCGCCTGCCGTTGTGGGCCCGGCGCCAGCAGCGCCTTTCGCGGCGGCGGTATCACGTTCCTCGAAAGCCATCTGTGGTCTCCTCAGCCGCTGGTTTAGAAGCGACTCTCAGTCTTCTTCGTCAAAGCGTGAATTGATGAGAGTTGTCAGAGCCTCGACGACTTCCGCCGCCTCTTTGCCGGTTGCTTCAACCGTAATGGTCGTGCCGGGGGATGCGGCAAGCATCATCAACCCCATGATCGACGTGCCGCCGACGGTCTCGCCGTTGCGCATGACCCGCACGTCAGCGTCGAATTTTTCCACTGTGCGCACGAACTTGGCCGACGCACGCGCGTGGAGGCCCTTCCGGTTGCAAATGCACAGGCTGCGTACCACGGCGCCGTCGCGGAAGACCTGCTGATCGGGCGAGCACTCCTCGGAATTAGGGGCTGGAGTGCTCATTTGCCGGTCAGCACCCGGCTGGCGATGGTCACATATTTCCGACCGGCCTCCTGGGCGGCCGCCACAGCCTCGGCGAGCGGGCATTCGTCGCGCACCTTGGCTAGTTTGACCAGCATCGGAAGATTGATGCCGGCAAGGACTTCGACCTTGGGCCGGCTCATCACGGAGATGGCGAGGTTCGAGGGCGTACCGCCAAACATATCGGTGAGGATCGCAACACCGTCCCCGCTATCGACCCGCTTGACCGCCTCGATAATGTCCTTACGGCGCTCCTCGACGTCGTCGTCTGGGCCGATAGTAACGGCCTCGATCTGGCCCTGCGGACCTACGACGTGCTCCAAGGCTGAGCGGAACTCAACAGCCAGCCGCCCGTGGGTGACAAGCACAAGACCAATCATGAAACTCCCCGCGGGCGCGTCCCGGGTGCACCGCACGAAAGGGTGCTCATCTTGACCATCCGAAGCCCAAGCGCAAGGGCCATTTTCGAGGATATCCGACGGATGCTGCATTGCGATAGCGCAAGCTCGGATGCAAATTTCGGGTCGCCGGGCGGACCCGGCAAGAACGCGGCTAGCGAGGGTTGCGACTGAAAGCGATTATATCGCCGATAGGGTTATCAATCTGCAACCAAGCCCGAAAGCCGCTCCGAGACTTGGTAGCGCCATCAATTCCAACTGTGTTCGGGTGAATTGAGTACGGCGAGCACGCTGGGCAAGGCCGGCATCCCGGATGCGACGGCAAGCCGCGGTAGCTCAATACCGTCTACTTGGGTCTTGCGCCGGGCGCTATCCGGCAGGCGTTCGGCGTCCGCGGCGGCGAGATCGACGACCAAACCGACCACGGCGCATGGCTCTTGCACGACCCGCAACAACCCGATGCCCCGTACTTCGATCAGGCCGGCAAGCGCTTCGGCCGGACGCGCCAGCAAACGCCCGCCGATAGCTTCGAGGTGCACGCGGTCGTCCGCGACCAGCCTGGCAAAAAGCAACGCTCCGGTGCGTCCCGCTTCGATGAGATCAAGCGCAAGCTGCGACTTGCCGGATCCCGATGGCCCTCGGATCAGCACGGCACGGGCGCCGACCAACACCGCGGACGCGTGCACGGTCGCCGCTGAACCGGTCATCACGTCGCCGGCAGGCGCACGATAAAGCGTGCCCCCGCGATTGTCGGCGCACCGTCGGCATCGGGCGGTCCGGTCCGGTTTTCCACCCGGATAGTGCCGCCATGGGCGTCCACGATCTGTTTGGAGATCGAGAGGCCGAGACCGGAATTCTGGCCGAACCCCTGGTGGGGCCGATCCGTGTAGAAGCGTTCAAAGATCTTCTCAAACGCGTCAGGGCGCACGCCCGGGCCGTCGTCATCGACGAAAATCTCGATCTCGCTTTTGAGCCGCCGGCAGGTGACGCGCACCGTGCCTCCCGGCGGTGAAAACGACCGGGCGTTTTCGATCAGATTGTCGACGACCTGGCCAAGCCGTGAATCGTGTCCCGGCACCTGGAAAGTGTCGGCGGCGCCGCCTTCGAACCGCAGCGTCACGCTGACCCCATCGTCACGCTTCACCTCGTTGGCTACGTCAACCAGCGTGTTGAGGAGCTTTACGAAATCGACGGGATTGGCCTCCTGACGCTGCAACTCGGCATCAAGCCTGCTGGCGTCGGAAATGTCCGAGATCAACCGATCGAGCCGCTGCACGTCGTGCTGAATGATATCGAGTAGCCGCGCCCGGCTCTCGGCGCTCTTGGCGACCGGCAGTGTTTCAACCGCCGAACGCAACGAGGTGAGCGGATTTTTCAGTTCGTGCGCCACGTCGGCAGCGAAGCTTTCGATGGCCTCGATCCTGCTGTAAAGCGCGTTAGTCATGTCGCGCAACGTGCCGGAGAGGTGTCCAATCTCGTCGTGGCGGCGCGTGAAATCGGGAATTTCGACCCGCGATCGGATGCGGCGACGCACGCTTTCGGCGGCGTCGGCAAGCCGCCGTACCGGCTCGGCGATCGTCCCGGCAAGAAGGATGGACAGCACGACCATCACGGCGGCGGCGACCAGAAAGACTTTCAGGATGGCCAGCCGTTCGGCCTCCACCATGTCGTCGATATCGGCTCCCTGGGTAGAGAGCATGAGCGCGCCGCGAACGGCGCGGAAGCGCTGCACCGGGACGGCGACCGAGACAATGACATCGCCGCGATCGTTGATGCGCACCATGCTGGCGTTTTGACCGTTCAACGCCTGCGCCACTTCGGAATAACTACGCCCATTCGAGGCGCCCAGCTCGTGATAGAGCGGCAGATCACCGCGTCCGAGCCAGCGCCGAACGGCAATGAAGATACGTTCGAACAGGCCGGGCTTTTCCGCGTTTGGCGGCGGCAAATCGAAGCGCAACACGTCGCCGCGGCCGAACAGGTTGCGGCTGTCGAGCAGCAGCACGCCGTCGCGATCGTAGATACGGGCGCGCGTCTTGGTCGGCGAAACAAGCCGCCGCAGCACCGGGGCTACGCGCTCGGGATTGATCGGAAAGGTGGTGCCGTAGAGCGCCTCCTCGGAGGGTCCGTAGCTTTCGCCAGGTTGCAGGTCGAGCAGCTTGTCCGGATCGATGGTGATCGATGAGTTGGTTTCGACGGTCGCCGAGGCCGCGATCGCGCCGGCGATGATCTGCCCTTGCACCAACAAGCTTTGAACGCGCGCGTCGATCAGTCCGGCGCGGAATTGCGAAAGGAAGGTGATGCCGATGGACAGCGCAAGAAGGCCGGTGACGTTGAGAAAGACGATGCGCCGGGTGAGGCTCGAGAAGCCCTGCGTGATCAGGAATTGCCACGCCCGCGACAGCCCGCGGCCGATCTTATGAAGAGCATTGGAAGCGCGCGCGGGCGCAGCGCCCTCGCCGGCTGCCTCGACAGGAGCCGAGGTGTGGGCCTCAGTATCGGTTTCTGAGATTTCTGCGGTTCGATCGAGCACGTCGTCTGCCGGGGTTCCGATCATGCCCCTTCCTGTGGGCATGGACGCCATTACTACCGCACGTCAGCCGTCCCAGTCAGGGGGTCATGGATCAAGGGGCCAAGACTTGCAGGTCAAAGACTTGAGGGTCCAAGACTTGCGGATCCAAGACTTGCGGATCCGAGACTGGAGTCCAAGACTCGTTTCGCGTCATGACCTGCTTCGTCTCATGACGCGGTGCGCATAACCGGCGCTTATTCCTTAAAACGGTAGCCGACGCCGTACAGAGTTTCGATCATATCGAATTCTACGTCGCTTGCCTTGAACTTCTTGCGCAGCCGCTTGATGTGGCTATCGATGGTCCGGTCGTCGACATAGACCTGATCGTCATAGGCGGCGTCCATCAACGCGTTGCGGCTTTTCACCACGCCGGGCCTGCTGGCCAGCGCGTGCAGAATGAGAAACTCCGTCACGGTGAGCGTCACCGGCTCATTCTTCCAGGTGCAGGTGTGTCGCTCCGGGTCCATGCGCAGGAGACCGCGCTCCAGGACTTTGCTATCAACTTCCTTCGGCGCAGCGGCGTCCTTCGGTGACGCGCGGCGCAACACCGCCTTGACGCGCTCGACCAAAAGGCGCTGCGAAAACGGTTTGCGGATGAAGTCGTCGGCCCCCATTTTCAGGCCGAACAACTCGTCGATCTCCTCGTCCTTCGAGGTGAGGAAAATCACCGGCAGGTCCGACTTCTGCCGCAGCCGCCGCAACGTCTCCATGCCGTCCATGCGCGGCATTTTGATATCGAGGATCGCGAGATCGGGCAGGGCGGTTTTAAACCCGTCGAGAGCGGAGGCGCCGTCGGTATAGGTCGTGATGCGATATCCCTCCGCCTCGAGTGCAATGGACACCGAGGTGAGGATATTGCGATCATCATCGACGAGGGCGATGGTCGGCATGGCGGCCTTCTAACATGAGTCGGCCGCAAGCATCATCTGCCCCGGCCCATAACCCTTTGAAAACCCATGTAGGGGCGGAAGTGTGACCAGACAAGGCGAAATCGGGGCAATTACTGAAGCGGTAACGATCTGGAGACCATAAGATGGCCGAATCAGAAAAAGCGGCCGCCTTGCCCGGCTTCATGCCGAAGCGGCTGCCTGAAAATGCGCCTGCAGCCGATTTCGATGCCGCGGCGGTTGCCAAGCTCCTGTTGCGGACGGCCCGGGCGGGCGCGCTTGCGACCATCGACCGCAATACCGGCCATCCGTTTGCATCGCTGGTTAACGTGGCCAACGACGTCGACGGCTCGCCGTCGATCCTGATCTCGCGGCTATCCACCCACACCGCCAATCTGGAAAAGGATAGCCGCGCGTCGCTGCTGCTGACGGCGGCCGGCCGTGGCGACCCGCTCGCCCATCCGCGCCTGACAATGCTCGGCGATTTCGTACAGGTCTCCCGGACCGATCAAAGCGAGCCGCGCCTGCGCCGCCGTTTCCTCGCCCGGCATCCCAAATCGGCGATTTATGCGGACTTTGCCGATTTTTCGTTCTGGAGACTCGCGGCCGTTTCCGCCCATCTCAATGCCGGCTTTGCGCGCGCTGCCGATCTGAAAGCGGGCGATGTGATCGCCGAAATTGCCGGCGCGGAGGACTTGATAGAAGCTGAAGCGAGCGCGATCTCGCATATGAACGAGGATCATTCAGAAACGGTGCGGCTTTACGCAACCAAGCTCCTCGGTGCCGAGGATGGGCCGTGGCGTCTCACCGGGCTCGATCCGGAGGGGCTCGATCTGGCGCTCAATGATGCGACGCTCCGCCTATCGTTTCCAAGGCGCGTCGCTACCGCTGAAGAACTGCGCAGGACTGTGGTGGAACTGGCGGCCGAGGCGCGGACCAAGTAGGCACACCGATGTGACTGAGGGCGCAGCCACGCTCGCTCTTTGCGGTGGAAGGACGCTCGCGCTTGTTGCGCTGCAGCGCGGAACGCTGGTGATGTTGACTGGTTAATGCTTAAGGCGGGAGCTCCGTCTTGGCAGCGGCTCGACGGCTCGATATAGGGTCGCTATCCGTCCGTGAACGGACCAGGTGCGCTCAGGCTCCGGCAACAGGGGCCGAATGGGTTGCGGAGGCGAGTGTGAAGGAAACCGGTGTGCGAAACAGCGCCCACGGCGCTGACAAATTTGGCCTGAAAGAGCTCGCAGCAGTCCACTGGAATTTGCCCGATACGGTTCTGGTTGAGAGCGCGGTCGCCGCCGGCGAGGGCTCGCTCGTGCAGGGCGGTGCCTTCTGCGCCGAGACCGGAATTCACACCGGCCGCAGCCCCAAGGACAAGTTCGTCGTCGTCGATGGGCAGACCGAAAAGACCGTTTGGTGGGAAAAAAATGGTCGCCTGCCGCCGGAGAAATTCCAGCTGCTGTTCGACGATTTCATTGCGCACGCCAAGGGCAAGACCTTGTACGCGCAAGACCTCTACGGCGGCGCCGATCCGAAATATCGGATCAAGGTCCGCGTCTATAACGAGCTCGCCTGGCATTCGCTGTTCATCCGCGCGCTGTTGATCAGACCGGAGCGCAGCGAGCTTTCGCATTACGTTCCCGACTTCACCATACTGTCGCTGCCGTCGTTCAAGGCCGATCCCAAGCGGCACGGCGTGCGCAGCGAAACCATCATCGCCATCGACTTCACCAAGCGCATCATCCTGATCGGCGGCACTTCCTACGCCGGCGAGATGAAGAAGTCGGTGTTCACCACGCTCAACTATTATTTGCCGTCCGAGAGCGTGATGCCGATGCACTGTTCCGCCAATGTCGGACCTGCCGGCGACGTTGCGTTGTTTTTCGGCCTGTCCGGCACCGGCAAGACGACATTGTCCGCCGATCCCAAGCGGACGCTGATCGGCGACGACGAGCACGGCTGGGGCCCGCAAGGCGTGTTCAATTTCGAAGGCGGCTGCTACGCCAAGTGCATCAAGCTCTCGGCCGAGGCAGAACCGGAGATCTATGCCACCACGCGCCGCTTCGGCACCGTGCTCGAGAACGTGGCGTTCGACCCCGACACGCGCATCTGCGACTTCGACGACGACTCCAAGACCGAAAATACCCGCGCGGCCTATCCGCTCGAATTCATTCCGAATGCGTCGCGGACCGGGCGCGCCGGCATGCCGAAGAATATCGTGCTCCTGACCGCCGACGCTTTCGGCGTGATGCCGCCGATCGCCAAGCTCTCGCCGGCGCAGGCGATGTATCATTTCCTGTCCGGCTACACCGCGAAGGTCGCGGGCACCGAGAAGGGGCTTGTCGGGGTGCAGCCGGAATTCTCGACGTGCTTTGGCGCCCCGTTCCTGCCGCGGCATCCTTCCGTTTACGGCAATCTGCTGCGCGAACTGATCAGCGCCCATGATGTCGATTGCTGGCTGGTGAATACCGGCTGGACCGGCGGCATCTACGGCGTCGGACGGCGCATGCCGATCAAGGTGACGCGCACGCTGCTGACCGCCGCGCTCGACGGTTCGCTCAAGAACGTCAAATTCCGCACCGATCCTTATTTCGGATTTTCAGTGCCGACCCAGCTTGCCGGCGTCGAACCGCATCTGCTCTATCCGCAGAAGACCTGGCAGAACAAGCTCGAGTTCGACCAGACGGCGCGCAAGCTGGTTGATATGTTCCAGAAGAACTTCGTCCAGTTCGAGGAGCACGTCGAGGCCGATGTCCGTGCCGCAGCGCCGGAAGTGCGGATCGCCGCGGAGTGAGCGTGCGACTCCGATGGTTTATATTCCACCCCCGCCAGGGCGTTTCCGGTACCGGAGTGAGCGGCGGCTTGCCGGCGGCCCAGGCGAGGATGTTGTCGACCAGAAGCTGATCCATCTTTTCGCGCGTGTATACCGACGCCGAACCGAGATGCGGCAGCAGCACGACGTTCGCCATCGCCAGCAACTCTTCCGGAACTTCCGGCTCTTTGGCGAAGACGTCCAGCCCGGCTGCCATGATCTTTCGCTCGCGGAGCGCCGCGATCAAAGCGGGCTCGTCGACGACCGAGCCGCGCGCAACGTTGATCAGAATACCCTCGGGTCCGAGAGCTTCCAGCACCGTGGCATCGACCATGTTTTTGGTCGCGGCGCCGCCGGGCACGATGACAATGAGCGTGTCCACGTCGCGCGCCATGTCGACGAGCTGCGCGTAATGCCGATAGGCAAGCTCGGGCCGCTTGTGCCGCGTGTGGTAGGCGACCGGCACGCCGAACGCTTCCAGCCGGCGGGCGATCGCTACGCCAATGCGCCCCATGCCGAGCAGGCCGACGCTGCGGTCGCGCAGCGTCGCCCGGCTCAGCGGATAGTTGCCTTCCGGCCATTTGCCGGCGCGCAGATACCGCTCGGCCTGCGGCAGCTCGCGCACCGTGCAAAGGAGGAGGCCGAGCGTGGTGTCGGCGACCTCCTCGGTAAGCACGTCGGGAGTATGGGTGACGACGATGCCGCGTTTGCCGGCCGCGATGGCGTCGACGTGGTCATAGCCCACCCCGAAACTTGAAACGATTTCGAGCTTTGGCAAACGCGAGAATAGCGCTTCGTCAATGGGCATCGCGGGTGAACTTACCGCCAAGGCGCGCGCACCGGCGACCGAAGCAAGAAGCGCGTCGCGGTCTGGTGCTGTGCCGAGTTTGTGGAGGTTGAAACCCGCAAGCCCCTTGGCGATGACCGGGCGGGCCGGCCCGATCAACAGGACTTCGGATGGGTCGGCAGCCATTGCCGCTCCGATCACACCAGCATGGTGACCGGCGTCTCGATCAGCGCCTTGATTGCCGCCAGCAGTTCGGCGCCAAGTGCGCCATCGACCACGCGATGGTCGCAGGACAGCGTCGCCGTCAGCACGCTGGCAAAGGCGACACCGCCGTCGGGCTTCTCGACCGCCTGCCGGCGCGAGGCGCCAACTGCCAGGATCGTGGCCTGCGGCGGATTGATGATGGCGGAAAATTCGCGCACGCCGTACATGCCGAGATTGGAAATCGCCGACGAGCCGCCCTGATACTCGGCAGGTTTGAGCTTCTTGTCGCGCGCGCGCGCGGCAAGGCTCCTCATTTCGGCAGAGATGGTGCCAAGTGACTTCGTTTCGGCATTGCGGATGATCGGCACGATCAGTCCGCCGTCGAGCGCCACCGCGACGCCGATGTCGGAATGCGCAAAGCGCAGCATGCGGTCGCCCGCCCACGCGGCATTCGCTGCCGGCACGCGTTGCAGCGCCAAAGCCAGTGCGCGGATGATGAAGTCGTTGAGCGACAATTTGAACGCCGGATTGCCGTCGCGGTCCTTCGGCGCTGCGGCATTGGCTTCCTCGCGCACCGCGATCAGCCGGTCGATTGTCATGTCGGCGGTCAGATAGAAATGCGGGATCGTTTGTTTCGCCTGCTGGAGCCGCGCCGCAATCGTCCGGCGCATCCCGTCAAGCGGCACTTCCACGTAGCCCGCCGGATCGAAGAGCGCCTTGACCTGGTCGGCGCTTGGCCCTTCGGCCAATGCGGCGGGGCTGTGCGCCGCCGGCCGCGGCGCGCTCTCGACGTCGCGGGCGACGATGCGGCCGTGCGGGCCGGAGCCGCGCAACCGCGAGAGATCGATGCCTGCCTCGCCGGCTAGTCGTCGCGCCAGCGGCGTCACCGTGATGCCGCCAGACAGCTTCGCCGGTCCGTAATTGCGCCCGGGCGTGCGCACCTCGAAGAACGGATCGAGCTTGATCGGCTGCTGCGGCGTTTGGGCAAGCGGCAAGGCACGCGCCGAAGCCGGCGGCGCGGCGACCGGCGCCGCCGCGGTCTTTGGCGTTTCAGCTTTGGCCGCCGGTGCGGCCGTGCCGGCCCCCGCGTCGCCGATCACGGCGACGACGGCGCCGACCGGCGCGACTTCGCCCTCAGACACGCGGATTTCGCTGAGCACGCCGGCTTCCGTCGCCGGTACCTCCATCGAGACCTTGTCGGTCTCGATCTCGAACAGATTGTCGCCCGGCTGCACCGCGTCGCCGGCCGACTTGAACCACTTGATGATCTTGCCCTCGGCGACGGTCTCGCCGAGTTGCGGCATGAGGATATTCATTTCAATTTCCGACAGCCGGTTACCAGACGACCGACACGTATTGCGTCTCCAAAAACTCCATCAGCCCCTCATGCGCGCCTTCGCGGCCAAGGCCGGATTGCTTCATGCCGCCGAACGGCGCGGCGGGATCGGAGACGATGCCGCGATTCAAACCGATCATGCCGAAGTCGAGTTTCTCAGAGACGCGCAGACCGCGGCTCAGGTCTTTGGTGTAGAGGTAGGCGACGAGGCCGTATTCGGTATTGTTGGCGCGCGTGACTACTTCGTCCTCCGATTTGAAGGTTTGCAAAGAGGCAACCGGGCCGAAAATCTCTTCGTTGAGCATCTTGGCGTTGTCGGACACGTTGGTGAGGACGGTCGCCGGATAGAAGAAGCCCGGACCGCTTGGCGTCTTGCCGCCGGTAAGCACCTTGGCGCCCTTCTGAACGGCGTCGTCGACCAGCTCGACCACCTTGTCGAGTCCTTCCTTGTTGACCAGCGGTCCGAGCGCAACGCCGTCGTCGAGGCCGTTACCCATTTTCAGCCCCGCCATCTTGGCGGTGAGCTTCTTGGCGAATTCGTCGTGCACCTTTTCGTGCACATAGAAGCGGTTGGCCGCCGTGCAGGCCTCGCCCATGTTCCGCATCTTGGCGATCATGGCGCCGTCGATCGCGGCATCGATGTCGGCATCGTCGAACACGATGAACGGTGCATTGCCGCCGAGCTCCATCGCCGGGCGGATGATGTTGTCGGCAGCCTCGTGCAGAAGCTTTTTGCCGACCTCGGTCGATCCGGTGAAGGAGATGACGCGCACGCGCGGATCGTGCAGCATCGCGCCGACCACCTTTCCGGACGAGCGCGACGGAATGACGTTGACGACGCCTGCCGGCACGCCGGCTTCCTCGAGGATTGGCATCAAGGCCAGCATCGTCAGCGGCGTATCGGAAGCGGGCTTGAGCACGACCGAACAGCCGGCGGCGAGCGCCGGGCCGATCTTGCGTGTCGCCATGGCGGCCGGAAAATTCCATGGCGTGACCAATACCGCGATGCCGGCCGGCTTGTGGTGCACCAGAATGCGCGCGCCGGTCGCCGGCGCCACCGAATTTTGCCCGTTATTGCGCACCGCCTCCTCGGCGAACCAGCGGAAGAATTCCGCCGCATAGGCGACCTCGCCGCGCGAATCCGACAGTGCCTTGCCGTTCTCGATGGTGATGAGTTTCGCCAGCCGCTCCTGATCGCGCATGATCAGCTCGAACGACTTCCGCAGGATTTCCGCGCGTTCGCGCGGCTTCTTTGCCGCCCAGGCGGGGAAGGCGGCGCTGGCCGCATCGAGCGCGGCCTTGGCGTCTTCGACCGTCGCGCTCGCCACCGAGGCAACTTTATTCTCGGTGGCCGGATCGATCACATCGAAGCGGGCGCCGTCGGAGGATTTGCGCCACTTGCCCCCGATCCACAGATCGGTCGGGACGTTGGCGAGGAGATTATCGTACATCGCATTCATTTTTTGGCACTCATCTTTTGGCACTCATCCGGTTGGCGTTATTCCGTTGCAGCGTTACTTGGCGGACTTTTTCAGCTCGACAAGGATATTTTGATAGAGCTTGCCGCTGAGGTTGCGCAGCTCGTGCTTCTCGCCGGCGTCTCGCCAGATCACGCCGCCGACTTTGTCGTCGGCGATGATGGAATGGCCCTGGACGTTCTCAAGCTCGATCTTGCCGCCGGTGACGTTGATGATGACATAGTCCAGCTTGTGGTGATGCCACGCTTTCTTGCCGCCGGGCGGGACTTTCATGTCCCATACCCGAACCTGGTCATTCTCATACAAGACCTCGGTGCCGATCGGTCCGCTCGGATTTTCGCGAGTCGGTTCGTCCGCCATGATGATCCTCCCGTTTATGCGGCCAGACTGCTATGCGCCCAGACCGCTATGCACCCAGACTGCGTTGCACGCGTTCGGCAATGCGATCGACGCTCGGCAATGCCAGGTCTTCCAGAATGTCCGCCGCCGGCAGCGGAATGTGCGGCGTCGTGATCCGAACCGGCGGGCCGTCGAGATCGTAGAACGCCTCGTCGGCGACGATAGAGACCAGCTCTGCACCCCAGCCGCACAGCCGCGGATTTTCCTCCACGGTGAACAGGCGGTGGGTGCGCGCCACCGAGCCGAGGATGGTCTGCGTGTCGAGCGGGACCAGCGAGCGGACATCGACCACCTCGCAATCGATGCCGTGCTCGGTTTTCAGTTTCTCGGCGGCGGCGAGCGCGCGCGGCACCATCAGCGCCAGCGCGAGGATGGTGGCATCCTTGCCGGGCCGCACGATCTTCGCCGAGCCGAGCGTGTCGACGATCTCGCCGTCGGGTACTTCGCCCTTGGTGGCGTAGAGCGATTTGTGCTCGAGGAAAATCACCGGGTCGGGATCGCGCACCGAAGCGGCGAGCAGGCCGATCACGTCGACCGGGCTCGATGGCGCCACGACCTTGAGGCCGGGGATCATCATGCACCAGTTCTCGACGCTCTGTGAATGCTGGGCGCCGAAGCGCGCGCCACCGCCATTGCCGGTGCGCACGACGAGCGGAACCTTGACCTGTCCGTTGGTCATGTACCGGCTCTTGGGAAATTCGTTGGCGATGTAGTCGAAACAAACCGCAATAAAATCCGAGAACATGATCTCGGCGATCGGCTTAAGGCCGGTCATCGCCGCGCCCATGGCAGCGCCGAGGATCGCCTGTTCGGAGATCGGCGTGTCGCGCACGCGCAATGGGCCGAACTGCTCGTATAGCCCGACGGTCGCCTTGAACACGCCACCGGCCTTGGCGATGTCTTCGCCCAGAAACACCACGTCGGGATCGCGCGCCATTTCCTGGGCGATGCCGCGGATGACGGCGTCGCGGTAGGTCAGTTCCGCCATGCGAAACCTCCGTCGGCATAAACATCGGCAGTGAGAAGATCGAGCGACGGCGGCGGCGCCGCCTTGCACAGCTCGGTCGCCTCATCCACTTCGCGCTTCACGTCGGCGTCGATGCGCGCGATCGTCGCCTCGTTGATGCCGAATTGCCTGAGACGCTCGCGATAGAGCTTGATCGGATCGCGCTCTTTCCACCTCTCCAATTCGCCTTCGGGCCGGTATTTGGCCGGGTCGGCGCGTGAGTGTCCGCTGTAGCGGTAGGTCATGCACTCGATCAGGGACGGCCCTTCGCCGGCCCGTGCCTTGTCGTAGGCGGTCATGGCGGCGCGATACACCGCGTCGGCGTCATTGCCGTCGACGACGATGCGCGGCAGCCCGTAGGCCGATGCCCGATCGGCGGCCGGGTGCTCGACCGCCGTGACGTCGCTGATCGGGGTGTATTCCATGTAGAGATTGTTTTCGCAGACGAAGACCACCGGCAGCTTCCACACCACCGCGAAGTTCAGCGCCTCATGGAAGGCCCCGATATTGGTCGTGCCGTCGCCGAAGAAACAGACCGAGACATCTTTCTGGCCCTTGTACTGCGCGCGCCACGCCGCGCCGCAGGCGATCGGCAGATGCGCGCCGATGATCGCATAGGAACCCATGACGCCGTGCTCGACCGAGGTCAGGTGCATCGAGCCGCCCTTGCCGCGCATCAATCCGGTGTCGCGATACATGAGTTCGCCCAGAACTTTTTCGACCGGTACGCCGCGGGCGAGCGTGTGCGCGTGGCCGCGATAGGTGCAGAAGCTCAAGTCGCCCGGCCGCATCGCGCCCGCGAAGCCCGCGGCAACGGCCTCCTGGCCGAGTGAAAGATGGCTGGTGCCTTTCACCAGGTTCTGCAGAAACAAATCGTAAGCCCGCTGTTCGGCCTCGCGGAGCACCACTTGGGTGCGGTATAAAGCAAGCCGCGTTTCCTCGCCGATATCGTCGTTGAGAGCCGGTGGCGACGCGAGCGCCCGATCCTCGATCTTGGCCATGAAATATCCTTCAGAGTGCCCAATATGAACGGAAGGCGGGCGCAACTTAGCGCCACTTGCAAAGGCGAGGCAACGGCCCCGGCGAACTGCACGGCGGCCCTGCGCCTGATGTGGTGCTTGCGCGGTATGTATCAACTTAGCTAAGTGGCGCCAGCGGAGATCGGGAACGATGTCACAGGATCAAGTCCACAAGGATCAGGCCCACCGATTCGTTCACCGCTTCCTCGGCGGTCCGCCTTTGGCGGTCCTCGGGCGTTTGATCCTGCTGTCGATTTTGGTGGGCGTGATCCTCGCAGCCGTCGGGCTGGATCCGTGGAATATCATCGAATTGGTCCGCGCCCTGATCGTGCATGTTTGGACGATGGGCTTCGATGTCGTGCGCTGGCTGTGGCGCTATTTCCTCCTCGGAGCAGTAATCGTGGTGCCGATCTGGCTCCTGGTCCGGCTCGCCAAAGCGCAGCACGGCGCCTGAGCGCCGCGCCGTTCAGCTCAAACTAAGGTCGATCAGTCTTCGATCGGGCGCGAGCCGGAAGGCGTCGGCGCATCGCCTTCGCCGCCCTGCGCCGAGTGATCGCGTGGACCGCGATGACGCCGGCGCCGCCGGTGCAGCGGGAAACGGTCGGGCGAACCGTCGTAGCCGTTTGGGCCATTCGGTCCGTTCGGGCCATTCTGGCCGTTCGGGCCGTTGTCGCCCTGAGCCGGCTGCGGCTGGCCGCCGGTTATGAACGACGGAAGCCGCTCCACGTCCTCCTCGTTGGTCGGCGGGAGGTGCTGCTGGCGTGGCTGGTTATGCTGCGGCTGTGCTTGCGGCTGATGCTGGTGCTGATCGCGCGGATAAAAGGGCTGCGGCTCGCGCGGTGCAAACGGCTCGCCGATGGAGGGCTGATCGCCGTCGCCATCATCGTAGCCGTCATCGGGAAGGCTGCCGCGCTGCTCGCCGCCGCCCTGGTAGTAGGGCTGGCTCTGGCGGAATTGCTCCTGCGCCGCGGCGATCATGCGGAAGTAATGCTCGGCATGCTGATAATAATTCTCGGCCGCGACCGGGTCGCCGGAACTCTGCGCATCGCGGGCAAGCTGGAGATACTTTTCGGCAACGTGAGAGGCCGTTCCCCGAATTTTCACGTCCGGTCCGTTGGACTCGTACATGCGCGACAATGGATTTTGGTGATGGCCACCCTTGCGGTTGCGACCCCGCATGCGCTTGTTCTGACCGTTTCTCATGGTTGCTTTTCCGCCAACCCCCTCGTTTGCGGCGAAACACGTGCCGCCGCTTCACTGGACCCTAAGTCTTTCACAGAGTTTCACTACGCAGTTATGTCTCAGCAATGCCGCTAGCTTTGGCGGGCGCGCCGCAATGCTGCGAACTTTCGTGATGCGCTACATTCAAGAATGCGCGCGGCACCGATGAAGTTTCTCGGTCTGAATCTGGCGATCCCGTTTGCCGTCCGATCCGGCTTTCGCTGTTCCGGTTTTCGCTACACCTAGCCTGCGCTGCCAAACCTCAGTGAGGGTCGCATCTCCAAAAGGGACGCTCTTGGCGTTCAAGGCGGCGCGGCACCATCTCGGGCCGATTCCGTTGCCGGCAAGCTAGTCGGTTCCGGTCAACATTCCAAGTGCTTTTTTACCGCTTTTTTGCCTATGGCCAATGCTTCGCCGTCATGGCCCTTTGTCCCGCGGGTCGCGACGAGGGCGCGCGGCACGCCCTGCAGATCGGTGCGTGCCGGCGCCGGTGCAAGGCCTGCCGCGGCCAATAAGGCGCTGACCGCTAACGCCTGGCCGGTGCCGAGTTCGACGACGAGGGCGCCGGTTGGCTTCAACAATGCCGGGGCCGCGGCGGCGATGCTGCGATAGCAGTCCAGCCCGTCGGCCCCGCCGTCGAGCGCCGGCCGTGGGTCGAAATCGCGAACCTCCGGAGGCAACGCGGCGATTTCGCTCGATGCGATATACGGCGGATTGGAAACGATCAGATCGAATGGTCCGCGGAGCGCCGTACCCATGTCGCAAGCGACGAATGCCGCCTGAGCAAGCTGAAGACGACGGGCGTTATCCCGCGCGCTGCAAAGCGCGCCGAGGCTCGTATCGGTGCCGACGCCGATGGCGTTGGGCAGTTCGGTGAGCAGCGCCAGAAGGAGCGCGCCCGATCCGGTACCGAAGTCGGCAATCCACAGGTCCCGTGTACGCGGGCCGGAGGCATCGATGGCGGCAAGCGCAGCCTCGACAACCGTTTCGGTCTCCGGGCGCGGCACCAGCGTCGTGGCATCGATGTGCAGCATCAGGCTCCAGAATTCCTTGCTGCCGACGATCCGTGCAACCGGCTCGCGTGCCAGTCGGCGGCCGGCGAGCGTCGCGATAGCCTTGCTCTCGCCCGCGTCGAGAATGCGCGCGCCGGCGGCGGCCAGCGCGGTGTGGTCGAGCGAAAGTGCGTGGCCGACGAGGATGCGAGCATCCAGCTCGGGTGAATCGAGCCCGGCTGCACGGAATTTTTCCGTCAGCATGCGCCGCGCCCCGGAAATTGTGAGCGCATCCGTTCCGTCACGCCGGACGGACTGGGCGGCATGTGCGGTTGTCGTCATCCCGTTTCCTCGGCGGCAAGCAGCGCCGCTTGATGCTCGGCGACGAGCGCGTCGATAAGTTCGCCAAGCGCTTCGCCCTCCATGACCTGCGGCAGCTTGTAAAGCGTAAGGTTGATGCGATGGTCCGACACCCGGCCTTGCGGAAAATTATAGGTGCGGATGCGTTCCGAGCGGTCGCCGGTTCCGACCTGGCCACGACGTTCGGCGGCGCGCGCGGCGTCCTGCTTCTGCCGTTCGGAATCGTAGAGCCGCGTGCGCAGCACCGCCATGGCCTTGGCGCGATTGCGATGCTGCGAGCGATCTTCCTGCATCATGACGACGATTCCAGAGGGAATATGCGTTATGCGCACAGCGGATTCAGTCTTGTTGACGTGCTGGCCGCCGGCGCCGCCGGAGCGCAGCGTATCGATCCTGAGATCGGTTTCATTGATGGCGAGATCGAGATCCTCCGCCTCGGGCAGCACGGCGACCGTCGCGGTCGAGGTATGGATGCGGCCGGATCCTTCGGTATCCGGCACGCGCTGAACGCGATGTACGCCGGATTCGAATTTGAGCTTGGCAAAAGCGCCGCGGCCGCGGATCTCGGCGATGATCTCCTTAAAGCCCCCCATTGAGCCTTCGCTCGCGCTCATCACCTCGACCTTCCAGCCTTGCTTGGCGGCGTAACGCTCGTACATGCGGAACAGGTCGCCGGCGAACAACGACGCTTCGTCCCCGCCGGTGCCGGCGCGGATTTCGAGTATGACGTTGCGCTCGTCCATGGCGTCCTTGGGAAGGAGCGCGAGACGCAACTCCTGCTCGAGCGCCGTCCGCCGTGCTTCGAGTTCCGGCTTTTCCGCCTCCGCGATGGAGCGCATTTCGGCGTCAGTTGAAGGATCTTCGAGCAGGCTCGTGACGCCCTCGAGTTCGCTTTTCGCGGCCCGATAGGACCTCACCGCCTCGACGACCGGCGCAAGCTCGGCGAACTCGCGCGATAGCTTGACGAAAGTCTCAGCTGGCACCGCGGACGCGAGATCGTGTTGCAGCGCGGCGTGGCGGACAATAAGTGCGTCGAGTTTCTGATCGGGAAGCGGCATCGTCTTTAGATCGTCCACGCTAAGTAGAAATGGAAGGCCGGGCTAGGCTGCGCCAAAGAGGTCATTGTGCCGGATGGACGCGACTACTATGGCGCTGCGGCCGGGACAAGCCCAGCCCGGGCCGGGCGAGACCGGCGCGGTTAAATCTGGAGGGATTCTGCCGCCGCGAACTTTTCGAGCTGCGCGCGAATCGACATGGCGCGGCCCGGCTTCTCGATCAGCGGGCAAAGAAATTCGGCGGCCTTGTCGCTGTCGAGGTCGAGCAGCATCGCCTTGATCGGACCGACCGCCGACGGCGTCAGCGACAGCGAGCGGTAGCCGATGGCGGCCAGGGCCAGCGCGCCGATCGGTTGCGAGGCAAGCTCGCCGCAGACCGTTACCGGCTTGCCGTGCTCGCGGCATTTGTCGGCGATGTTTCGCAGCGCGTGCAGCACCGGCGCCGACAGGGCATCGAAGCGGTTGGAGACCCGCGGATTGCCACGGTCGATCGCATAGAGGAATTGGACGAGATCGTTGGAGCCGACCGAAAGGAAATCGGCATGCTCAAGCAATTCGTCGAGCTGATAGAGGAGCGACGGCACCTCGACCATGCTGCCAACCTCGACCTGGTCGGGCAGCTTGTGACCATGGCGACGAAGATGCGTCAGCTCACGCTCGACCAGATCCTTTGCCTGTTCGAATTCGCTGACGGCCGCGATCATGGGAAACATGATCTTCAGCGAGCGGCCGCCGCCGGCGCGCAGAAGCGCACGCAATTGCGTGCGCAACAACGCCGGGCGGTCGAGACCCAGGCGTATCGCGCGCCAGCCGAGCGCCGGATTTTCCTCCTCGATGTTGCGCATATAGGGGAGCACTTTGTCGCCGCCGATATCGAGCGTGCGGAAGGTGACCGGCTTGTCGTCGGCGGCGTCGAGAACGGCGCGGTACAGCGAATATTGCTCGCTCGACCGCGGAAAATTCGGAGCCACCATGAATTGCAGTTCGGTACGGAACAGGCCGATGCCCGCCGCGCCGGTATCGGCGATGTGCGGCAGGTCGACGGTCAGGCCGGCGTTGATAAGCAACGTCACTTCTTCGCCGTCCCTGGTTACGCACGGCTGGTCGCGCAGTGCCTGGTATTGTTGCTGCCGTCGTGCGCGCAACCGCACGCGCTCGGCGTAGGCGGCTTCCAGGTCGGGCAGCGGCCGCAAATGTAAATCGCCGGACGAACCATCAACGATGACGGCGTCGCCGGTGTCGGCAATACCGGTGGCGTTGTCGATCTCGCCGACGGCCGCAATGCCCAGCGCGCGGGCGACGATCGCGACGTGCGAGTGCGGTCCGCCCTCCTCGAGAACGAGCCCGCGCAAGCGCTTGCGGTCATAGTCGAGCAACGCCGCTGGCCCCATGGAGCGGGCGACGAGGATGGCATTCTCCGGCAGGTTCTCGCGCGACGGCGCGTGATCGCGGCCGGTAAGCTGGCGCATCAGGCGGTTGGCGAGGTCGTCGAGATCGTGCAGCCGCTCGCGCAGGTACGGATCGGTCTGCCGCAGCATGCGGGCCCGGGTGTCAGACTGCACGCGCTCGACGGCGGCCTCGGCGGTCAGCCCCGTCATTACCGCTTCTTCGAGCTTGTGCACCCAGCCGCGGTCGTAGGCGAACATCCGATAGGCTTCGAGAATGTCGCGATGCTCGCCGCCTTCCACCACGTCGCCGTGTTCGAGGAGCTGGTCGAGATCGGTCCGCAAAGTCTCGACCGCCGCCTCCAGGTGCTTTAACTCCTTCGGAATATCGTCGGCGATGTAGTTGGTGACGACGACGCGCGGCTCGTGCAGCACCACGTGGCCAAGTGCGATGCCTTCCGAGAGCGCCATTCCCTTGAGATGCAGCGACCGCCGTGCCGCCGGCTCGGCACCCGGCAGAGCGAGCGCCGACAACTCGCCGGAGGCGATCATCTCCGCGAGCACCATCGCCGTCGTTTGCAGCGCCTCGACTTCCTCCTCCGAATAGGTTCGCCGGGCGCGGTTTTGCACGACCAGAACGCCGAGCGTATTGCCGGCACGCAGGATCGGCACGCCGAGGAAGGAGTGATAGATTTCTTCGCCGGTTTCCGGCCGGTAGGAGTAGGCCGGATGCGACTGCGCGTTGGAGAGGTTGATGGCGGTCGCCTGGCTGGCGACAAGTCCGACCAGCCCTTCATCCGAGCGCAACACGGTATGGTGCACTGCGTCGCGCTTGAGGCCTTCGGTGGCGTAGAGTTCGAGCGTCGAATCGACGCGCAGCACGTAGACCGAGCAGACCTCCGCAACCATGTTGGCGGCGATCAGCACCACGATCTTGTCGAGGCGTTCCTGCGCGCTGACCGGCTCCGCCATGACTTCGCGGAGGCGGCGCAACAGCACGCGCGGACCGCCGAGCGAGCCACGCATGGCGTGAGGTCCCTCGGGCTTTTCTGTTCGACCGAGGCGCCGCCCGTGTCGCACCGGTCGTAATCGAAGAGGAAATCCGCCGGGCGCGAGTCCGCTAGCGATCACCCTTCACGCTATATCGAGTGCAGTATGCAAACCGCAAGCCAGAGACAGTGCGATGACTTAAGTGGAAATTGTGCGCTGCAGCGAGCGCCTGTGGTTTGGCGGCCAAGCCAAACCCGAGGCTGCAGTCCCTGACAGCATCGCGACAATTCCGTCGCGGCCTGAGTCGAAGGCCAAACGGACGCTTAGCTTAAGATGCCCCGTATCTGAACGGGGCTGACCCTGCGCCGAGCTGACTCAACCGTGTACGAGCGGGCACCCTCCGTCCTTGAGAGGGCGGAATGCCTGTTCGGCCGGAATGGTGGCTAGGATCTTGAAGTAGTCGAAGGGATACTTCGATTCCGCAGGCGACTTCACCTCTTCGAGATACATGTCGCGCATGACTCGACCATCCTCGCGGATCCAGCCGTCCTTGGTCATGAAGTCGTTGATTTTCATCTTGCGCATCTGCGCGGCAACCTTGTCGGTATCGTCGGTGCCGGCAGCCTGCACCGCTTTGAGATAGTGAGCCACCTCGCTGTAGATGCCAGCCTGGATGTAGGTCGGCGGCAGCCCGTTGTGATTCCGCGCCATGAATTGTTTGGCGAAGGCACGCGACGCATCGTCCTTGTCCCAATACCAGGCCGACGTGATAGTCAAACCTTGCGCGGTCTTCAGGCCGAGCGAATGAACGTCCGTCAAGAACACAAGGAGGCCTGCAATCTTCTGGCCGCCAGATACTATTCCGAATTCCGCGGCTTGCTTAATGGAATTAATGGTATCACCGCCAGCATTGGCGAGACCGACAACCTTTGCCTTGGAGGCCTGCGCCTGTAGCAGGAACGAGGAGAAGTCCTGAGTGTTGAGAGGAGCGCGAACTGAACCAACTACTGTGCCGCCGGCAGCCTTGACGGCATTACCCGTATCGCGCTCCAGGGCATGGCCAAAGGCATAATCGGCCGTGATGAAAAACCACGAGTTACCGCCTTGTTTGACCAAGGCACCGCCGGTGCCATGGGCGAGTGCATAGGTGTCGTAAGTCCACTGGAAGCCATAAGGAGAACAGGCCTTGCCGGTGAGGTCCGACGATGCCGGTCCGGACATCAGGAAAAGCCGCTTCTTCTCACGCGTGACCTCCTGGATCGCCAACGCTACAGAGGAAGTCGGTACATCGACGATGACGTCGACATGGTCGGTATCGATCCATTGGCGCGCGATGCCGGCGCCGATATCGGGTTTATTCTGATGGTCGCCGGAGATGACCTCAATCGGCGCGCCCAGAACCTTACCGCCAAAGTCCTCGACCGCCATCTGGGCGGCCAGAACGCCGCCTTTGCCGGAGGCGTCCGCGTAGAGACTCGACATATCATTGAGTACGCCAAGCTTGACGACCCCATCCGAGACCTGCGCCCACGCCGCTCCACAACTAAGGAGACTGGCAAGGATAGTCAGACCGAATAAGCGCTTCATGTTGAGCCTCCCAAAAGACTAAACGGCATTCTGACGATGCTGTGTTTAAACTACTTATTTTGGGACTTCAGGTCCAGCGGGCTCAGACAGGCGCGGATGTGCACTAAAACCAGATAGTGGCACTTTCCGGCGGACAATCTGTCGTCCTGGCGATGTCTGAAACGGGTCATTCAGCGACATGGAGCGGTGTCTGGGCGACGTCGGCTCACTGAACAATATCCGACATCGGATGCACCACGCTTCTGAGTACACGCCCTAGGCCGACGTCTGGTCGAGACCGTAAAGCGAATGCAGTGTCCGTACCGCCAGCTCCGTGAACGCGGCATCGATCAGGAGCGAGAATTTGATCTCCGATGTGGTGATGGCGCGGATATTGACCGCGCGCTCGGCAAGGGCCTGGAACGCCTGAGCGGCGACCCCGGCATGGCTGCGCATGCCGATACCGATGACGGAAATCTTGGCGACGTCGGTTGCGCTGTCGAGTCGCTTATAGCCGATCGCCTGCTTTGCCTTGGTCACGACGTCGAGTGCGCGCCGGTAGTCGGCCGCCGGCACCGTGAACGTGAGATCGGTAGTTTTGCCGTCGGCGGAGACGTTTTGCACGATCATATCGACGTTGATGTTGGCGTCGGCGAGCGGCATGAAGATGGCTGCCGCGACACCCGGCTTGTCATCGACCTCGCGGACGGAGATCTGCGCCTCGTCGCGCGAGAACGCGATGCCGGTGACCGTTTGTTGCTCCATGATCTCCTCCTCGTTGCAGATCAGTGTTCCGGGTGGAGTACCGTGCGGATCGATGTCCTCGGGCTGGTCGAAGCTCGAACGGACGAAAATTCGCACATTGTGCAGCATGCCGAGCTCGACCGAACGTACCTGCATCACCTTGGCGCCGAGCGAAGCAAGCTCCAGCATTTCCTCGAACGCGATCTTGTCGAGCCGGCGGGCGCGCGGCACGACGCGGGGGTCCGAAGTGTAGACGCCGTCGACGTCGGTATAGATGTCGCAACGATCGGCACCGATGGCAGCCGCAATCGCCACCGCGGAGGTGTCCGAGCCGCCGCGGCCAAGCGTGGTGATGCGCCCGGTCTCCTTGTGGACGCCCTGAAACCCGGCGACGACTGCCACTTCCTTGCGCTCGCCGAAACGCTTGATGAGTTCGGCGCCGTTGATGTCGAGGATCCGCGCCGAGGTGTGGACGTCGGAGGTCAGGATCGGAAGCTGCCAGCCCTGCCAGGAGCGGGCATTGATGTCCATGTCCTGAAGCGCGATTGCCAGCAACCCGGCGGTGATCTGCTCGCCGGTAGCGACCACGGCGTCGTATTCGCGCGCGTCGAAGATTTGCCTTTTCTTCAAGGCCGCCTCGCACCAGTCAATAAGTTGATTGGTCGTCCCCGACATCGCCGAAACAACGACGGCGACGTCGTGGCCGGCGTCGACCTCGCGCTTGACGTGGCGCGCAACGTTGCGGATGCGATCGATGTCGGCGACCGATGTGCCGCCGAATTTCATCACCAGACGGGCCATGACAATCGTCTATCGCGCTTCACCGGCAGGGAGCGCCGACACTGCAACTTTTGCGAGCCGGCGCGAAAGGGGCGTATAGATACCGGCGCGATGCGCGCCCTGCAACCTCGCCTTAATGCGGGGACGATTTTAGAACCTTGTCGAGACCCGCAACTCGGTTTTGAAGTTATAGACCGGGTAGTCTTTGATGATCGGGACGCTTATTTCGAGATGCGCGCTCACCCGATCGTTGAAATCGCGCCCGACCGCAAAATCAAACGGCAGGAAAAGCTTGCCGGTTTGGCCGGCGACAGGTGTTCCGGTGTTTATCCGGATGTCGTTGCTGGGATATAGGGTGACGAACCAGCGCTCCGGCAACCCGATGTTGAAGGTCGGCGCGATTTGCGGCTGGTTGATTGGTGGCTTCGCGGGGTTGCCCGAAAAGCTGAGCGCCCAGCGGAGCACTGGCACGAAATACGTGTCCGGACCGATTTCAAGGAAATTGTAGCGCACGCCGAACCCCGGCATGGCCAGCCACTTGCCGGACCCCAACGCGTCGCCGCCGGTCGGGGCCACCACGCGAATTCCATAACCAAACGCCAAATGCGGATCGATGGCATGGGACAGTACGACTTGGCCAAACGAATTGCCAAGCCCGTCAGTGCGGGTGGTGTCGGCCGTGGCCGGCTTCGTGACTTCCTTGTCGACGAAAGGAACCTGACCCTGAAGGCCAAGCTGCCATCCTACTGGAATGTCGACCTTTGTCCCAAGCCTCAAGTAAAGCCGCTCCTGGTCCGTCCGGGTTGTCGGCGAGGAGGACTCCAGGAATTGCAGCCGCAAGCTGGCGTCCTGTACCGGACGCGTATAATCGAGACCGTTATAGTCTTCCGGCGCTGGGTCTCCGTTGGCCGGCAGCGACTGTGCGGCGGCAGTTTCGCTTTCGCCCGCGACAGCCGTTAGCGCTGCCAACAAAGCAGCGAGCAGCGCCAAGGCGCGCCATCTGCGCTCGGCGCAACGAAGCGCCGCAATGGCACGGTACGAGAACCCGGTCGCCGTCACGCCGCCCCCCGGATCGGATTGCACTCCCCGCGCCGATCCTATCCGAGGCCGCCGCTTTAGGCCAACCGCCGCGACTTTGCCGCCGGCTCCTTCGTATTTCCGGGGCCGACGCTTACTGCACGGGCTCGGTCGCCTCGACTTTTTTCCAGCTCGAATTGGGGTCGAACGCCGTCATCTTCTCCGCGATCTCATCGGTGTCCCGCCCGAGGTCCTTTTCGAACACGATGCCCGCGTAACTAACCATGAAGGTCATCACCCCGGAGTTGCGGTATTGAGCCGGATAAGCCACCAGTGCGAAGCCCCCGATCATCTTGCCGTTGGCGACGTAGTCGATTGCCCCGCCGGGCGCATGGGGTCCCTGCCTGGTCAGTATTTTGTAATAATAGCCGCGATACGGCGCGCGGCCTTCGCCCGGACGATAACCTTGGCGCGACGCGACGGCGAATAGTTCGCCGAGCGGGCTTTCCTCTTCGCCCTCCGCTTTCGGCCAATAAAGTCCGTTCTTTTTTCCCGGTTCGCTGACGAAAGCGTGCAGCATAGACCCCGGCTCCAGCGCCGGTGCGGTCCTTTTCGGCGTATTCATCCTGTGCGTCGACATAAGCAAGGCATACCTGAATGGCGTCGAGTTCGTTGTGGCCGATGCGTCGCGCGAGAATTTCACGGCGACCAGCTTCGGTATCGAACAGCCATTTGCCGTCCTTGCGGATGAGCGGAATCGGGAACGGATAGTCGTTGTCGCCGATGGTCAGCGTCGCCTTGTCATCGCCCTCCATCTTGATCTCGTGCTTGGCGTCGTAGGAGGCGACAAACCGCGCTCGCGCCGCGTCGTCAGCGACTTTATCGCCCGACGAAATGATGTCGTCGCCGCCGGGACCGAGAACGACGAGGGCTGCTTTTTGGTCCCCGCTCTTGGCCGTGGCAACGAGCGCGTCGACCGCGGCATCCACTGTTTTGTAGTTCTGTTGTGCGCGCGCCGTCGGTGCCGTCGCAAAGAACATTGCCGCGGCCAAAGCAGCCGACAGCATCAGCGGCAGCGTGCGGCGTGAATGAGGGAGTGAGCGAGTTGTAATCATGACGTCCTCGATGGTTTTCGACGGTTCCTGGCTTCAAGCCCCAGGTTCAATGCGCGACCGCAACCGGCACCCGCGCTCCCGATGCCAGCCATTCGTCGTAGGTCTCGAACGGCAGACCGATTTTGTCGTAGAAAACCCTCAGATAGCCGTCCCGGCCACGCACCACCGCTCCAGGCATGATGGCTTGCACCTCCTGCGCCATCACGCCGACATAGAGTTTCTCGCCGCCGTTGTAGGCGAAGCGATAGAAGCCGAGGCCGTTGTTGAGTTTGCCCAGCAGGGCGATGTCGTGCTTGAGCCGAATATCGGACCTTCGTCCGCCTCCACCACCCCGATGGCCGCCACCGCCGCGTCCTCCACCGCCACCGGCGCGGCTGACAGAGGCGGCACGAGCGTGTCCACCGCCTCCGCCAGTGCGTGCTCCTCCACCACCGCCGCGATTGCCACCGCCGGCTGTGGCGAGGCTCTGTCGGCCTCGATTGGAATCAACGCGCGCCCGGTTGGCGGAACCGGCGTTGCCAAGCGCATTGCCCGCGGGCCGCGTGCCGGCGGCGGGCCGATTTCCGCCTGCGGGGCGATTGTTTCCGCCCGCCAGATTTCCCGCCTTGAGATTGCCAGCGCCCGGCTTTGCTCCGGCGCCGCCGAGGTTGGCCCGGTTGCCGCCGGCGCCTGCGCCCGGTTGCAAGACTTGCTGGCCGCTCCTGCCGCGGAAATCCATCCGCGCCTTCGATCCGCCGCCGACGTTGCGATTGCCACCGAATTTCTGCGCGACGTTCGCGTTCGTGTAGCGCACGCCCTGGCGATGAACCGGATTGTGCGTCCAGTTGTTGTTGCGGGCGTTGATATTGTTGATGTTGACCGAGCGGTTGATGTTGATGTTGCGGTTACCCCAATTGAGGCCGCCGCCCCAGCGATAGCCGCCCGAAACCCACCGCCCAAGCGCGTAGCCCGCGCCAAATGCGATTCCGGTGGCGATGATGCCGCCGGCGATATAGCCCGGCGCCGGCCAATAATATGGCGGGTATGCTGGATACGGCCACGGTCCATAGACTACCGACGGGTCGTAATACGGTACGTAAATCGTGTCCGGATCCGTCGGCGCGATGACGATCGCCTGTTGGCCGTCCTGCTGCTGCGTCGAAACGGTTTGCTGCGGGGTCGACGTCAGCTTGTTGTTCGCCTCAGCTTTGGCACGCAGCCGCTGCACGGCATCCATCACGTCCGGCTGTTGCGCCAGCACCGCATTGCCGAGTGCCTGTGTCCAATCGAGCTTGGTGCTCATCATGTCGAGCACCGACGGCGTCGCGACCAGCGACTTTACACTGTCATCCCAACTCTGTTTGTCCACCGCGGCCTTGAGCGCGTCGCCCTTGAGATTCTTGTTCGCTTCGGCCCAGCGGTCGGCTTCGACGACCTCGAGCGGATAGGTCGAAGCCATGAGGATTTCGGCCAGCAAGGTGTCCGGATAAAGCGCAATGGGAGCAACCAAGGCGTCGAGCTGTTCAGGCTTGAGCAACTGGTCCGCTTGCGCAGGCGCGGTCGCCGGTTGCGGCGATTGCGCCATGGCGGCGTGCGGCACCCATAGGAGGATAGCAATTGTGAAAAGCCTTAAAGCAATCGTTGTCATCTAGGCATCCCTTGCGCCACACGAACCGGTGTCGTGTATGCGTCTTTGGTGTGGGTCAGTTTATCCAGCCGTGCCGTGCGGTTGGTATACGAAACGCGTCTGACATGCCTTCCCTCGGCACAGCCTGGCGAAATACGCATACGAGCAAATCGGCATTGGTGAGCTGGAATTCCTCCCTGCGAACAACGTCGTCGACCGGCGCCTTCGTATATCGGCTGTTGTCGGGCGCCCAGATCAGACCGGTCGTTTATCGCTTTTCAATGGCAAGTAGGCAGCGCCGGTCAGCTAGGCGCGCACCGTATTGGCGTGGTCACTTCTCCGCAACCCGACGACGGTAATTTGCGGCTGCTGCACCGGAAAGCGGCTGAAACCACCGGAACACGGTATGATCGCGGCGCAGGACCTAGTCGGCAGGGCGGTCGCGACGGTCTTTCGCCCCGACGCGGATCGGCAGCATGGTTTCCTGCCAACCCGAAGCCACCCCCATTAAATTCGACCAGAACGCGACCCACATCAGCGTCGGCATGCATGCCTCCTTTGCGGATCGAACCGAATAGTCAACGTGCTAGACTTGCCGGAGTTCCTTTCGACTTTCATCATGATGGCATCGCGGAAGAGCGCGCCATTGCCGCCAAGCACGGAAGAACATCATGTCCAGTAGTTCCGATCGCATCTACACCACGCATGTAGGAAGTCTTATTCGCCCGCCCGAGCTGACCAAATACATCGAGGCGATCGACAATGGCGTCGTCGTCGATCAATCCGCGTTCGATCGCTGCCTGGCCGGTTCGGTGGCCGAGGTTGTCAGGCGTCAGCAGCAGGCCGGCGTCGACATCGTCAGCGACGGCGAGTTCGGCAAATTCCGCAGCTGGTCTTTCTATGTGCTCGATCGCCTCGGCGGCATCGAGGAGCGTGCCGTCGAAGCGGCGCGAGGGGCGGGACGAGATCAGCTTTTGTTTCCTGATTTCTACGCCGAATATTTTCCGACACAGAAACTACCAAAGCGCGGAACCGCAGTTTGCGTCGGCCCGATCACGTACAAAGGCCAGGCCGCGGTGCAGAAGGATATTGCCATCTTCAAGGCCGCGCTAAGCGGAGCCGCCGTCGTGGATGCCTTTTTGCCCGTGGTGGCGCCCGCAAGCGCCGTGCCGCGCCATAAGAACGAGTATTACAAGAACGACGAGGAATTCCTGTTCAAGCTCGCGGAAGCATTGCGTGAGGAATACAAGGCGATTGTCGATGCCGGACTGATGGTTCAGATCGACGATGCGTTTCTGCCGTATATGTACGACGTGGCGTTCGCCGCCGAGGATTTGGCGGAATACCGAAAATGGGCGTCGGTGCGCATCGATGCGCTCAACCACGCCATTTCGGGGCTGCCGGAAGAGCGCATTCGCTATCACATCTGCTGGGGCAGCTTTAACACGCCGCATGTCACCGACGTGCCGCTCAAGGATATCGTCGATCTCGTGCTCAAAGTGAAAGCCGGCGCCTATTGCATCGAGATGGCAAATCCGCGCCATGAGCATGAGTGGCGGGTCTGGGAAAGCGTTAAGCTTCCATCCGGCCGCAAGCTCATTCCCGGCGTGATCAGCCACACGACCAATGTCGTCGAACACCCGGAACTCGTCGCCGAACGCCTGACGCGGCTTGCGCGGCTGGTCGGGCGGGAAAATGTTTTCGGCGGAACCGACTGCGGGTTCGCACAGTCGCCTCACGTGCGGCGCGTTCATCCCTCGATCATGTGGGCGAAGCTGGAAGCGCTTGCGGAAGGCGCCCGGCTCGCCTCGCGCGAATTGTGGGGCAGGAAGGCGGCGTAAGCGGCGGCGCTTCGCCTTAGTATGGCAGCCCGACGTAATTTTCGGCAAACACCGTCGCCGCGGCCTTCGAGCGGAACAGATAGTCAAGCTCGGCGAGCTGCATCTTTTGATCGAACGGGTTGTCGGAAATCCTGTGCATCAGCATGGTCATCCACCATGAGAAGCGCTCGGCCTTCCAGATCCGCGCCAGCGCCCGCTCGGAGTAATGCTCGATGCCGGCGTCGGATTTCTCGGCATAGTGCTCCATGAAGGCCTGCGAAAGATAACGAACGTCGCTCGCAGCAAGGTTGAGACCCTTGGCGCCGGTCGGCGGCACGATGTGGGCGGCGTCGCCGGCAAGAAAGAGCCGGCCGAACCGCATCGGTTCGGCGACGAAGCTGCGGAGCGGCGCGATGCTCTTTTCGATCGACGGACCCGTTACGAGCCGCTCGCGAGCCTCATCGTCGAGCCGGGGCTTCAGTTCCTCCCAAAAACGCTCATCCGGCCAGGCATCGATGTCTTCCGCCAGGCTGCATTGGAGATAATAGCGGCTGCGCGTCGGCGACCGCATCGAGCAGAGCGCGAAGCCGAGCGGGTGCCTGACGTAAATCAATTCGTCGGAAACCGGCGGCGTGTCGGACAGAACACCGAGCCAGCCGAGCGGATAAACGCGTTCATGCGCCGTCACCGCGCTTGGAGGAAGGCTCTTGCGGCTGATGCCGTGAAAGCCGTCGCAGCCGGCGATGAAGTCGCAGGCGATCTCCTGATTTTTGCCGTCGGCGCGGAAGGTCACGTGCGGCCTGTCAGTGAAAATGCCGTGCAGGGCCACATCATAAGCTGCGTAAATGGTCGGCGCGCCGACAGCCGCACGACCGTCCATGAGGTCTTTGGTGATTTCGGTCTGGCCGTAGACCATGACGGCCTTGCCTGTCATGTCTTTGAAGGAAATGCGGTGGCGGACGCCGTCGACACAAATCTGCACGCCTTCATGCACCAGACCGTCCTCGTGCATGCGCGCGCCGACACCCGCTTCGTCAAGCAGGTCGATGGTGACTTGCTCGATGACGCCGGCGCGGACGCGGCCAAGGACGTATTCGCCGGTTTGCCGCTCGACGATGACGTTATCGATGCCGTGTTTATGGAGAAGCTGACCAAGCAACAGGCCCGCTGGGCCGGCACCGATGATCGCGACCTGGGTTCGCATGTTTTTTATTAGCACTATCTGAAAGGCGGGGAAGTCCTAACAAGACGGCGGATTTGCACATTGTTTCAGATCAACCTGATTTATTCCGCCGGGCCGGCAAAAATCCCGTCTTTATGCCAGTGTCATTCTACACATCGGCGATTCCCATCGCTTCGACAAAAGCGCGGCGCACTTCGCGCGGTTGGCCGTAGTGGAAACGGAACTCCTGGAGGCGTTGGCGCAGCAGCGGATACTTGTCGAAATCGCTCAGCGCGATGCCTTCGGTGTTGATTTCGCGCGCCATGTTCGGCAGTTCGACGCATTTCGCCGCGTTGGCGCTGCGAATGGTGCCGCGCGGATCCTTGCCCGCCGCCACCGCCTCAATCTCCTCGAAGAAGCGTTTGCGCATCATCGCGATGCCGATGTCGCTCGAGCGCAAATTCTCCTTGCTGCGGTCGGCGATGCGGCCCTGGCCGGTCCAGGCCACGATGTCTTGGTTGATGACGTGGCTGGTGATGAAGCGGCCGCGTTCATCGCGCAACGGGCTCACCCAGGTCGGAATCCGTTCTTGCACGTAAGGTTCGCGGCCTTTCGGTACGCGCACGAAAAACCATGCCACGCTCAGCGTATTCTCGTCATCGACCGGGACCCGCCATTCGAAATGGCTGCCGAGATAGAAACCATTCGGCCACAACGCTACGCGGCCGACTGTCCAGTAGCGATCCTCCTCGCTCTGGCCTTCGCGCACGCGCTTGTAGATGAAGCCATGATCGAATTCCTCGAACTTCAGTTTCAGGTGTTTGGGCGCCGCATTAAGGTCGCGGCCGTGCTGCCGGCTGCTCCAGTTATCGTGCATCCATTCGAAGTGCACCGGATCGATGGAATTTTCCTGGCACTGGAACCAATTGCATGGAACCTCCGCGAGCACGATCTCGCGAAAGCCGTTGGCCCAGGTGAACGGCTCCCATACCGGCAGCTCCGGCGCGGGCGCCGGGCCAAGATATGCGAAGATGAGACCGGCGCACTCCTTGACCGGATAGGCCTTGGCATCGCAACCGGCGCGCGATGGTTTGGGATTGGCGATATCCTCATAAGGCTGTTCGAGACAGCTGCCGGTCTCGTCCATCAGCCAGCCGTGATAGCTGCAGCGAATGCCTTTCTCCTCGACCCAGCCATAGGACATGTCGGCGCGACGATGCGGACAGTGGCGGTCGATCAGGCCGTAGTGCCCGCCGCCGTCACGGTAGAGGACGAGATCCTCGCCCAGCAGCCGCAACGGCTTGATCGGATTGCTGTCGAGTTCGCTGGCGCCCGCGATCGGCTGCCAGTAGCGGCGCAGCAATTCTCCCATCGGAGTGCCGGTGCCGACGCGGGTGAGCAGCTCGTTGCGGGCGGCGGTCAGCAAGCGTTTCTCCCGGCGGTCGAATTCTGCATTTGCCATCAATCGTAGGAATTTCAAATCCACCGCACTAGCCAAAAATTTCACTAAAATCGCAGAAACCGCTTTATCGGCCGTTCAATGGTTCTCGTGCTTCATGCCGCGATGGGCGCAGGCGATCGAGCAGGCACGGCGACGGCTTTGCGGAACTCTGGTGTGCGCCCGGTATCGCGGTTAACCGTGCGCACGCGCTGGGAAGAGCGAAACGCCAAGCTCAGCCGGGTTGCCGTTGTGCTTGCGCTGTTTCTGGTGCTGCTCGCAGGCGCGTTGTTGGTCACCTGCCGCGCCGTCATCGATTCGATGCTGCAGGCGCCAATCGATCCGCGCGTGGCCAACAAAGTAGGCGACATTGTCTTTACGCTGCCCGACGGCGCGTTTTGCCGCCACCTATCCTTCAACAACGCCACCGCAGAACTGATGGAAAGCAGTGCGGCACCGTGCCCGGAGGCCAAACCGCGCGGCAAGAAGTCGGATTCCCAATCGGGCCACTTTGCTTGGGGCGCACGCTAGAGTTTACCGCAGCATTTATTTCGTCGCTCCGGCGGCCCCGGCAAAGGTAGTTCCTTCGCCTCGCTGGCAGCACATAGCTTTCGCAAATCCGGTTTCCCCTTTTGTGGCGCATGCTCTAGGTTAGAAATGGCCGGCGAGTTCGCCCGCGCGAAAAAGGGGGGAAAATATATATGCTGCATATCATGCGTCTGGCATGCGGACCGGGTTTGGTGGCCATTGCTTTGTTGGTCGGCGTTTACGCGATGGGGACGACCGGCGCTAATGCTCAGGCGAGCCAAGCCACTCGCGACGCTTGCACGGGCGATGCGATGCAGTTTTGCTCCGAATTCGTTCCGGATGTGGATAAAATAACCAAATGCATGGTCGCCAAGCGACGAACGTTGAGCAAGGCCTGTCAAATTGCGATGGCAAACGAGCACAAGGCCCGGCGCAGCGCAGCCCGACATTGCCGCCGCGGCCACAAGTGCTGACCGTGGTTGGCCGAAATCGTCCCCGCGCGGGTTGAAATTTGCGGTGCGGCGTCGCGCGGGACGATCCGCGCCTTGAGAGTTGCTGCCGGAAAATGCGATGGTGCAAACGGTGCCAGCCGAGAAGGTCGGCACCGCGGGGGCGGAGTTTGTAAAGCGTGGCAGTGCCGGAAGTGACAGTGCCGGAAGTGACAAAGCAGGCTGGGTCGGCGGCCAGTTCGGCGTCCGTCGCAACGGCGCTGCACCCGGCCCTGCGATGGGGTGGGCTGATCGGGATCGTTGCTGGCGTGGCGGTGGTCGCTGTTGCCTTGCCCAAGGCGCAACCCAAAGCGCAGCCAATCGCGATCGATGAAGCGCCGGTGCTGGCGGCCGACAAGGCGCTCAATGATGCCATCCGCGCCGGCGACAAGGCGGCTGCGCGCCGGATTTTGGCGCTGCAATTCACGTTCGTCGACGCCAGCGGCAAGAACTACACGCGCAAGGATTTGCTTGCCGATTTAAAGAACGTCGCCGCCGCGCCGGCGAGCGACCTCAAGGTGCGCAGTTACGGCCTCGTCGTCGCGGTTACCGGGCAGCACAAGTCGGCGCACGACGCCGACGTGTTTTTTCTCGATGTTTGGATCAAGCAGAAGGGTGCATGGCGGGTACTTTTGATGCAGGAGGTTCCGCTGGCTGCGGCCGATGCCGAGGCCGTCGCCGCCTTGCGGGCGCCTGCCGCAGAGCCCCAACACAAACCCGATGAATGCAGGAACCCCTGCCAGTCGCTTCCCTATCGCGTGCGCTCTCCGGCCGAGCAGGATGTGATCAACACGTTTCAGGCGACGATGAAGGCTGTCGTCGCTCACGACGCTACGGCGTGGGGGAAAAACGTCGCCGACGAATTCATGCTCTACGCGACCGGCCGGCCACCGGTAACGCGGCCAGAACAAATCGCGGCGATTGAGCGCCAAAAGGCGGGGAATATTGCGGTCACGGTCGGCGCGGTGCAGAGCATGCGGCTTGCGGTTTACGGCGACGGTGCACTCATGATTGCGAGCGAAGCGCCGCCGAATGATGCGTCGCATCCATCATACCGCGCCGCGCGCGTATGGGTCCGGCGCGACGGGCGGTGGTTGATGGCGATGAGCCTTCATACCGACGTGAAATAGCGGAGCTTCCGTCAGCTTTCCAAGCCTTCAGCTTTCCAAGCCTGTTGGTACGTTCTTGTTCTCGCTTTCGAGCTTCATGCCGGCCGCGAGCGCCATGGTTTCCGCCAATGCCGCAAAATCCTTCTGCAAGTATTCTTCCGGGTTCTTTTGCAGCGTGGCGGCGCCGAAGTGAGTTTGCAGAACCTCGCGTGCGGCCGCCGTCACCGGCAGGGGAACATCCAATTCACGGCCCAGCTCGAGGCCAAGGTCGAGATCTTTGCGCAGCAGCTCCGGCGTAAACGTCGTCGTCCAGTCGCAATTGACCAGCGCCGGCGACTTGTACGCCGTGAACATCGAGCCCATCACGCCGTTGTTGAGAAAGGCGAGGAAGGCGTGGCGCGGCACGCCCATTTTGTTGGTGAGAAGCGTCATTTCGATCAGATTTTCGATCACGACGCCGAGCATGACGTTATGCGCGATCTTGCACACCCGCGCGAGTTCGCCATCACCGACATAGGAAACGCCGCGGGGCGCAAAAACCTCGATCAACGGCGTAACTTTCTTGCACGCCGCCTCGTCGCCCGACACGACGGCCGAAAGCTTGCCGGCCTTGATGACCTTGGCATTGCCGCTGACCGGCGCCGCGACGAAGTCGGCACCAAGCTGCTTAAGCTTTTCGCGGGCAGCGGCGGAATCCTCGACCGAGATCGTCGAGCAATCGACGACCACCGGCGGCAGCTTTCCGCCCTGGCTGCACACGCCGTTCTTGCCGTAGAGGACCTCTTGCACGTCCTTTCCGGTCGATACGATCGAGAACAGCACGTCCACATTCTTGAGTTCGGAGAGATGATCCACCAGCTTGCCGCCGATCTTGGCCAGCGGTTCGGCCTTGGCGCGCGTGCGATTCCAGATGGTCACGTCGTGGCCAGCCTTGATAAGCCGCTCGGCCATGGGAGTCCCCATGCGCCCCGCGCCGATCCAGCCGATCTTCTGATTGTGCTCTTTGCCGTTCGAGGCCATGCCAAACTCCCTGCGAGGTCCTTTTGTGGGCGCCCTCTTATCACAGGATGCGCCGCCGTGTCCGCGAGCGCGCGCGGTGCTGCCCTGCGCCGGGCGACGGCAGGCTTCGCATTTCTTGACATGGATTTATGGCCCCGTCATAAGGACGCGGGCGCAGGCTGGGCGAGCCGTTAAGGTTTTGCCGGTAAGTGCCTTCAACCAGCAGCATCGACTGGAAAAAGCCGGTCCGGACAGCGTGCCGAGTACCGGGTTCGAACACGAGGACAAAAGATGTTCGCGGTCTTCAAAACAGGCGGCAAGCAATACCGGGTAGCCGCCGAAGACGTGCTCAAGATCGATAAGGTCAAGGGCGAGCCCGGCGAGATTGTTGAGTTTGGCGAAGTCCTGGTCGTCGGCGGCGACAGCGTGACGCTCGGCGTGCCGACTGTCGCGGGAGCTATTGTTGCGGCCGAAGTGCTCGACCAGGGGCGCGGGCCGAAGGTCATCGCCTTCAAGAAGCGCCGCAGGAAAAATTCCCGCCGCAAGCGCGGTCATCGGCAGGAATTTACGCTGCTGCGCATTACCGAGATTCTCACCGACGGCAAGAAGCCGAGCCAGACCCCGCCGCCGCGGCCGAAGCGCGTCGCCGCCCCGAAGCCCGAGCAGCCCGAGGGGGAAGTCTCAGGCGAGTCGGAGGCGGCCACGAAAAAGCCGCGAAGCGCCTCCGGTAAGGCGAAAAAAGCGAAAACCGCTGGCTCGACAAAGGCGAAAAAGCCAACGGCCAAAGGCAAAAGTGCCGGTCAGGCAAAGAAAAAGAAGTGAGCGGATGCGGTGATGGTTTTGTCACGAATCCGGTATAGGTAACGGACACGAAAGGTTTGAGCGATGGCTCACAAAAAAGCAGGCGGATCCTCGCGTAACGGCCGTGATTCTGGCGGTCAGCGCTTGGGCATCAAGATTTTCGGTGGCGAGGAAGTCGTCGCCGGAAACATCATCGCACGCCAGCGCGGCACCAAATGGCATGCCGGCCGTAACGTCGGCGTCGGCCGGGACCACACCTTGTTCGCGTTGATCAATGGTCGTGTTGAGTTTCAGGCGAAAACGAAGGGCCGCGTTTTCGTATCGGTACTTCCGGTAACGGAGGCTGCGGCTCAGTAATACGGTGGATCATATGAGGTCCGCCGGCATCCAGTCGAACCGGCGGACCCGAATGGGCTTCGAAAAGGGGGAGACCGGTTGCCGGCCTCCCCCTTTCGGTTTCTTGACAGGAGCCCATGAGATGACCCTGGCAGAAGAAGAATTCGTCACGCAGACGCCGCGGGAGTGCAGTATTCCCGTCCTCGAGACCAAGCGGTTGACGCTTCGCGCGCCGCGTCACGAGGACGTAAAGGCGCTTGCGGTTCTCGCCAATGACCGCCGCATCGCGGAGAATACCGCTCGCATTCCGCATCCTTACGGCACGGCCGACGCCGAGCGTTTCATTGCGAGCGTAAACAAGCGCGACGGCGAAGTTTGCTTCGCCATTTCGCACGGCGGCACACTGGTCGGCGCGTGCGGCATCGATCCGCGTGAGGGCGTGGCTGAGATCGGATACTGGCTCGGAACGCGCTATTGGGACCGCGGCTTTGCTACCGAAGCGGTGCGCGCGGTGATCGATTATGCCTTCGGCGAATTGCAGCACGACGCGCTGCATGCCGGCGCGCGCGTCACCAATCCGGCGTCGCGTCGCGTGCTGGAGAAATGCGCTTTCCAGTGGACCGGCGTGCGCCTGACGCGCATCCGCGCCATCAACTCGGCGGCGCCGGTCGATCGTTTTCGGCTTGATCGTGGACTGTGGCTGTCGCTCAAGGCCTGGGGCCGCGCCCGCCGCGTGGCCTGATATTGCTCAACGTCCGGCAGCCTGCTCGGGCCCGAAGAACGGCGCCAGCTTCGCGACCAGCGCCGGGCCGAAATGGGCTTGCGGATTCGACGGCCGCGCCTGGTCCATCAGTTCCCACCCCTGGATGAGGACGCGGGCGTTGTCGAACGCGTGCTGCAAATCCCATCCGGGCCGTATGCTCTGACGGAAGAATGCATCGCCGAAATAGGTCCAGTCACGCTCGGGCGCGCAGCCGAACGAGGTGCTTTTGGCATCCGCGGCGGTGAGCACGATGGTCGTGTCGTTTGCCAGCGGCGGCACGAAGATGCCGGCATAGCAGGCGGACACGATGACGATCCGGTTCTTGATCCCCTCGCCGTCGAGCGTTGCCGCAACCTGTTGCGGCGTCAGTTCGACGATCAACTCGGTGGGCAGGCGCAGCCCAAAGCCCGTCGGCTGGCCGTGCGAAGTCAGCAACAGAAGAAGGACGTCCTCGTCCTTGTTCATAACATCGCCGATTGCGTGCACCGCGGCGGCAAAATTTCGCTGGTTCGCGAGCGGGATGCTTTGCTCCGTTTCGAGATGGTTGGCGAGACGGACGCTATGGCCTCGGATTGGCAGGGCGGCGCTGATCGCGGCCAACCCGCCGTCCAGCTCCTTGAGAAATACATCCTGGCCTGCCCAGCCGGCGATGCCGAGCGCGTAGATGTTGGTCGCGTCTTTCGTCGGCGGGGCAAGGGCGGCGATTTCCGCCTGCAAGAGCGCTTGCTGCGACTGCTCGAGGTCTTTCGCTTCGCTTTGGACGCTGCCGGTTACGTTCGGCGGCGCCAGCCGCGCCAGCAGAGCCTCCCATAAATTGGCGCTGCGGATGTCGAAATCGCGGGCGACGAAAACGGGCGCGTGCGGGACCACCGCGCTGATGGCAAGGAGCGCGGCCCACAACGCCGCGACACGGCCAAAGGCCATAAGCCGCGGTTGCAGCGCGAAGCTTCGCAATACGGCCACCATGGCGCCAATCCACCATAGCGACACGACGACAAAGATTGCGATCGGCGCGCCGCGACCGTGCAAAAGGGTGTCCGCCGCGCCGACGGGTGGAATCAGCGGCAGGCCGAGCCTGGTCGCATCGACCGCCAGTTCGGCAACCATGGAAAGCGCCAGCATTGCGGAAATTGCCGTCGTCCGGCCGGCCGGTGGCACAAACAGCGCTGCGACGGCGATTTCCAATGCGATCCAGGCAATGAGCGCGTTGAGGCCGTAGGGGTTGAAGCCACCGCCGTGACCGGCTTCGACGAATTGGGCCGCGACGCGCAAAGCCGCGAGCGCGAGCGCCCAAATCAGCAGGCTTGGCAGTCCGACAGGCTGCGGCGCGGGCGTCGTCCGCCAGGTTGCGGCGCGCAACGCAATCTTGAGTACCGACCAAACGCTCATTTGCCGCTCGAAACCATGAAACCTGAGTGCCGAATTCGAATATTTACACTATATCGGGCGAGTTGGGCGCTGCCCCGCCGTTTGTGCTTGTCGTCTGCGTGGTGGATTTGATGCTCCGCCATTGTTACGGGTACGTCGCATGAAGTTCCTCGATGAAGCCAAGGTCTATATCCGCTCCGGCGACGGCGGCAACGGCTGCGTATCTTTCCGACGCGAGAAGTTCATCGAATTCGGTGGCCCGAACGGCGGCGATGGCGGCAAGGGCGGCGACGTCGTCGCCGAAGCGGTCGATGGCCTCAACACCCTGATCGACTACCGGTACCAGCAGCACTTTTTCGCCAAGAATGGCGGCGCCGGCATGGGCAAGGACCGGCACGGCGCAAATGGCGCCGACGCCGTGCTCAAAGTGCCGGTCGGGACACAAATCTACGAAGAAAACGGCGATGCGCTTCTGGCCGATCTGACCGAACGCGGCCAGCGCCTCGTTCTGGCCCGCGGCGGCAACGGTGGTTTCGGCAATGCGCATTTCAAGTCTTCGACCAACCGTGCGCCGCGCCGCGCCAATTCCGGCCAGCCGGGCGTGGAGCACACCATCCGTCTGCGGCTCAAACTCATCGCCGACGCCGGTGTCGTTGGACTGCCGAATGCGGGAAAGTCGACGTTCCTTGCCGCCGTCAGCGCCGCCAAGCCGAAGATCGCCGACTATCCGTTCACGACGCTTCAGCCGCAACTCGGTGTTGTCGAGATCGATGGGCGCGAATTCGTGCTGGCGGATATTCCGGGCCTCATCGAAGGCGCGCATGAAGGCGTGGGCCTCGGGGACCGCTTTCTGGGTCACATCGAGCGCTGCCGAGTTCTGCTGCATCTGATCGATGGGACTGGCGGCGATGCCGGGGCGGCCTATGAGACCGTTCGCGCTGAGCTGTCCGCCTACGGTCAAGGGCTGGCGGACAAGCCCGAGATTGTCGCGCTCAACAAGGCCGACGCGCTCAGTCCCGCCGAAATCAAGGAGCAGACGGCGCGCCTAAAACGCGCGGCCAAAAAGCCGCCGTTCATCATTTCCGCGGTGAGCGGGCGCGGTGTGCCGGAGGTGCTGCGGGCGCTCATGGCGGTGATCGAAAATGCCCGCCCGAGCAAAGCTGAAGCAAAGACCGAAAGTGCCGCATGGCAGCCTTAAGCTTAAATGCCGAACGCGCGGCGCTTATTTGGATAAGGTTTCGACCGTCGTTACATTAGCCGCATGTTCGGTTTGACACGGACAAGTCATAGGCCGCGGAACGTACGGCTCGACACGCTGGTGCGGCTGCGCTGGCTTGCCGTCTTCGGTCAGGCCGTGGCCGTCCTGGTCGTGCATTTCGGCCTTGAATACGATGTTCCGATCTGGCCCTGCCTTGCGGTGATCGCGCTGGCGGCGCTTCTCAACATCGCGCTTCAGGTCGGTTTTCCGCAAACCCGGTGGCTCGAACCCGAGCGGGCCGCGTATCTGTTGGGCTTTGACATCGCCGAACTCGCGGCGCTTCTCTATTTTACCGGCGGCTTGGAGAATCCGTTTTCCTTCCTGTTGCTGGGGCCGGTGCTGATCTCGGCGACGGCGCTGCCGCCGCGCATGACGCTGCTGCTCGGGATCTTTGCCGTGCTGTGCGCGACGGTACTGATCTTCGTTCATTATCAGCTTCCGTGGGAGAGCGAAGAGCCGTTGCAGCTTCCTGAGACTTACGTCATCGGGGTATGGCTCTCGATCCTGCTGGCGATCGGCTATATCGGCGTCTACACGTGGCAGGTCGCCGAGGAGGCGCGCCAACTTTCGGACGCACTGGCGGCGACGGAGCTGGTGCTGGCGCGTGAGCAGCATCTTTCGCAGCTCGACGGACTTGCCGCGGCGGCGGCGCATGAGCTCGGCACGCCGCTCGCCACCATCACCGTCGTGGTGCGCGAACTCGAACGCGCACTCGAAGCGCATTCGCCATATGCCGATGACGTGAAATTGCTGCGCGAGCAGGCGCAACGCTGCCGCGAGATCCTCTCAAAGATCACCGAACTTCCCGCCGGCGAACCGTTCGATCGGGTGCCGCTTTCGGCATTGATCGAGGACGCAGTGGCGCCGCATCGTCATTTCGGCGTCGCGCTTGGGGTGACGCTCCCGCCCGACCGCTCGGACGAGCCGGTCGGGGCTCGCAATCCGGCGATCCGCTATGGCCTCGGCAATCTGATTGAGAACGCGGTCGATTTCGCCAATAAGCGCGTCGAAATCCTCGCCCAATGGACGACCGAGGAGGTGCGTATCACCATCAGTGACGATGGGCCGGGTTTCGCGCCCGAAGTCCTCGATCGCCTCGGAGCGCCTTATGTAACCCATCGGCGGCCCGGCCCGCGCGAACCCGACAGTGACGACGACGGGGCTTTTGGTCTTGGTCTTGGCTTTTTCATCGCCAAAACCTTGCTGGAACGCTCCGGCGCCACGCTTTCGCTGAAGAACCATATGCCCCCGATGCACGGCGCTACCGTGACGGTTGTCTGGAACCGCAAGGATTTTGAGCGGCAGGCGATCGCCGCCCCCCTTGAGCGGACTGCCGCTGTCCCTTAAGTACCCTGTGACAGAGGGGCGCGCGACATTTAGTGCGGTGCAATAAATGACCACGACTCAGACTAGCGACCATACCAGTGCCTTGACCCTCGTGACGGCCAACGCGGCTCCGAGCGAGCGCACACTCCTGATCGTCGATGACGACAAATCGTTCCTTCAGCGGTTGGCGCGCGCAATGGAAACGAGGGGCTTCATCGTCAGTGCAGCCGAGTCGGTCGCCGACGGCCTCCTGCAGGTAGACAAGGCCGCCCCGGCTTTCGCCGTCGTCGACATGCGGCTTGGCGACGGCAACGGGCTGGACGTTATTTCCGCCATGAAGAAACGCCGTCCGGAAGCCCGCGCCATCATCCTCACCGGCTACGGCAACATCGCGACTGCGGTGAACGCGGTTAAACTCGGCGCCGTCGATTATCTCGCCAAGCCGGTCGATGCCGACGACGTGGTGGCGGCGCTGCTGGCGCTCGACAACAAGAAGATCGCGCCGCCCGAGAATCCGATGTCGGCGGACCGCGTGCGCTGGGAACATATCCAGCGCATCTATGAATTGTGCGGCCGGAACGTTTCGGAAACCGCACGCCGCCTCAACATGCACCGCCGCACCTTGCAGCGCATCCTTGCTAAACGCGCGCCGAAATAGCGCCGGGCTCACAAAACAATAGAAAATGACGGCCGTCGGTGTTTGCCGACGGCTGATTGCATCTATCTGTGCGCATTTCGTGCGCTCGACTGCGACCGGCAGAATAATCATCGTTGGCGGCGCCGACGCCGCGGCTGACTTCAACAGCGGCCGCTATTTGGATTCCGCCTCGTAGACTCCGGTCCAATCCGGCGGTGGTGGTTCGGCGCGATACACCTCGATGCGCTCGGCATACATGGCGTAAAGGCCGTCGACGCCAAAGCCGTTGGCGAGCTTGTGGCAGCGATCAATCAGGCGAAGGGCCTCATCCCATTGTTGCTTGCGATAGACAGCGAGCATGCTGGTATTGAGATCGCACAATTCGCGGCAGCGCGGATCCTGCTCGACCTCAACGCCGCCGAGCACGGTGAAAACCGTTTCCGGCACCTTCTTGCCCTTCACCTGGATGAGGTCGATCTCCATGGTGGCGAATTTCGCCTTCGCTCTTTCCGCGGTGCGCGATCCGATCACCATCGATAGACGATAGTCCTTGGTCCGCGATTCCAGGCGCGAGGCGAGATTGACGGTGTCGCCCAGCACCGAATAGTTGAAGCGGAAGTCGGATCCCATGTTGCCGACGACGCAGGGGCCGCTGTTGAGTCCGATGCCGATGCGCAGCGGCATGTATACGCCGCCATTGGTCTCCGCCTCGCGCTTGAGGTCGACGTTGAGCGCTTCGGCGCGCGCCAGCATTTCCAGCGCCGCCTCGCAGGCATTCGCCTCGTGCTCGTCGTCGTCGAGCGGGGCATTCCAGAACGCCATGATGGCGTCGCCGATATATTTGTCGATCGTGCCCTTGCGTTCGATGATGGCGTTGGTGAGCGGGGTAAGGAAGCGGTTCATCAGACGCGTAAGGCCCTGGGGGTCGTCTTTGTAGTGCTCGGAAATAGTCGTGAAGCCGCGCACGTCGCTGAACAGAATAGTCATGCGGCGTTCCTCGCCGCCCAGCACCAGTTTCTCCGGAGATTTTGCCAGTTGCTCCACAAGCGGCGGCGACAGATAAAAGCCGAACGCCGAACGGATCTGCTGACGCTGCTGCTGCTCGCGGAAATAATTGACGAAGGTGAGCACCAGATAAATCAGCCAGCAGGACATAAGCGGATAGGTAAAATCGATCAGCAAGCTGTGCGCGACGAAGAAGTACCATGACAGGCCGACAAATCCGGCAATCAATCCGACGCCGAGCGCTACCACGATCGCGGCCGGCAGCATCGGTGCGGCAATGATGATGGCAAAGCCGAATACGACCGCGGCGATGATCTCGGCACCGATGGCCCAACTCGGCGCCGAGAGTAAGGTGTTGGTGAGAATGCTCTCGATGATCTGGGCATGCACTTCGACGCCGGGAATGACGGCATCGAGCGGCGTAGTCTTGACGTCAGCCAGACCGATGGCCGATGTGCCGACCAGCACGAGCTTGCCGCGAATGCGGTCAGCCGGCGTCCGGCCTTGCAGAACGTCCTTGGCAGAAACGTAACGGCTGCTGTCGGTGCGGTTGAGGTGGTCGGTGTGGTTGAAATGAATCCATAGGCGGCCGTGCCTATCGGTCGGCAGCCTGAAGCGGCCGAAGCTGATATTCTGAATGCCGTTCCGGTCGGAACGAATGATCGGTGAATTGGAATTGCTTGCCACCCGCAGTATGTCCAGTGACAGCGACGGCAAAAAACCGTCTCCGGCGTGCATGATCACTGGCGCACGCCGGACAATTCCGTCGTGTTCGTCCGCCTCGGTGAATATGCCGTGCCCGGCCGCTGCCTGCTGGAGGATGGGGATGTTATGGACCACTGTCGGATAAGTGACGAGAAAGCTGCGGGCATCCGGCGCGTTTTTGGTGGTTATCACCGCGTAGCCCGATGCTGCCGGCGCAGCGTCGGCGTCGGGTTCGTCTGAAACCGACTCGCCGAGCACGACGCGCGAGTGGCGGATCGCATCGGCAAAAATCTGGTCATTGCTGGGCAGGCTGCGCAACCGTTCGCGGGTGGCATCGTCGAGATCGCGCAGCGTTGACGCCAGCAGATTGGGTGAAAGGTGGTCGGGCTCGGGGAAGACGGCGTCGAAGCCGATGACCACGGCGCCCATGCCCGTGAGGCGATTGACCAAATCGGCCAAGACGGTGCGCGGCCACGGCCATTGCCCGATTTCTTTCAGGCTCGCCTCGTCGATATCAATGATGACGACCGGCCGCGCCGTCTGCTCGCGCGGCCGCAGGACCTGAAAAAGATCGAAGGTGCGCAGCCGTATTTCTTCAAGCGGTCGAGGGTCGGCGATGCGCAACGGCACCAGCGCGATCAGGAGCAGCGTGCACACCGCCCGCGCCACACCAAACTTGCGCGCCCAGCGTGCGATCAACTTCATGCTGCCGACCCTCTGCGCTCCGAACGAGCGGCATACAAATAATTATAGCAGCCGGCCGGGAGTTTATCCCGCTTCCTCCGAGCCATGCAGCGGCGACCTATTTTTCCCGGAACGCCCGCTTCAGCTGGTCTTGCAGCGGCTTGACCAGGTAGGTGAGCACCGTGCGTTCGCCGGTCTGGATGAAGGCTTCGACCGGCATGCCGGGCGTCAGCCTGACGTCGCCCAAGCGCCCGATTTCGTCCTTGGTCATGGAAATGCGGACCAGATAGTAGCTTTGTCCGGTGCGCTGGTCGGTAGAAGTGTCGGCGCCGACACGCACCACGGTGCCGTTGAGTTCCGGCGTCGTGCGTGTGTTGAACGCGGAAAAGCGGAGCACGACCGGTTGACCGATCTGGACGTGGTCGATGTCCTTCGGCTCGACCTTGGCTTCCACCAGGAGCGAATCCGCCTCAGGAACGATGAGCATGATCGGGTCGCCGGCGGTTATCACGCCGCCGACAGTGTTCGCCGTCGACTGGAAGACCACGCCGTCCTGCGGCGCGCGGATATCGGTGCGTTTGAGCTGATCTTCCGCCGTCACCTTGCGCTCGACGTATTCGCCGATCTTGCTGTCGGTTTCGCGCAGCTCTTTGGCGACGTCGCTGGTGAATTGCTGATCGACCTCGAGAATTTGCAGCTGAGTCTCGACAATCTTGCCCTTCGCCTCCGCGGCGGCAGCGATCAGCTGACCGCGCTCGCCCTGCAGGCGCGCCTCCTCGCGTTCGAGGGCGGTGAGCCGGGTGATCGGAACCAGGTTCTTTGCCCACAAGTCGCGCACGCCTTCGAGTTCCTTATCGATCAACCCCATTTCCTTGGTCTTGGCGTCCTGCTGGGCGGTGAGACCGATGATCTGCTCCTGCAATTGCTTGACGCGCTGGGCAAGCTGATCCTTCTGACCGGTCCGGGTCTTGCGCCGCAGCTCGAACAGCTTGCGCTCGCTGGCCATGGCTTCTTGCACATCGGAATCGCCGGCGCGGTCCGCGAGTTCCTTGGGCAGGGCGACCGTATCGGCGCCGTCGCGTTCAGCGGCGAGGCGGGCCTTGCGCGCGTAGAACTCGGTGAGTCCCTTGGTGACGATCGCCAAATTGGCTCGGGTGACGGTCTCGTCGAGGCGGATGAGAATATCGCCCGCCTTCACGCGATCGCCGTCGCGGGCGCGCACCTCGCCGACCACGCCACCGGTCGGGTGCTGCACCTTCTTCACGTTGGAATCGACGACCAGTGAACCTTGGGCGATGATGGCACCGGAGATTTCGGCCGTGGAGGCCCAGCCGCCAAGTCCGAGGGCAAGAAACGCCACAACGACGCAGCCTACGAGGATAAGCCGGTTGATCGATGCTCCGGCATTTAAGGGCGCCTTTGCGCTCATCCCGCGCCTCCTTCGCCCGGCACCACCTTCAAAGTTCGCGGCGGTGCGCTGGATGCCTGGACGATGCGATTAAGGATTTCGTCTTTGGGCCCGAATTGCTGCTGGCGACCCTTGCTCATGACGAGGATATAGTCGACGCCGGCGATGGCGCTAGGACGGTGAGCGACAACGATGACGATGGCCCCGCGTGCCCGTACCCCGAGGATGGCGCGGGTCAGCGCTTCGTCGCCTTCCGCGTCGAGGTTGGAATTGGGTTCATCGAGGACGATCAGGAAGGGATCCCGATAAAGCGCTCGCGCTAGTGCGATACGCTGTGCTTGGCCGGCGGACAGGGCGCCGCCGTGATCGCCGACATTGGTCTCGTAGCCCTCCGGCAAATTCACGATGAGATCGTGGACGCCCGCCGCCTGGGCTGCGGCGAGTACTGCCTCGGGATGGGGCGGGTCCTCGAACCGCGCAATGTTCTGCGCCACGTTGCCCGGAAACAATTCGACGTCCTGCGGCAGGTAGCCGATGTGCCGGCCCAGCGCCTCCGGCGACCATTGGTCGAGCGCCGCGCCGTCGAGCCGAACGCTGCCGCGCACCGGCGTCCAAACCCCCACCAGCATACGGGCCAGCGAAGATTTCCCCGATGCGGTTGGGCCGATCACGCCAAGCGCCTTGCCGGCTGTGAGCGTGAAATTCACATCCTGGCAAACGACCTTGTGCTCGCCCGGCGGACTGACCGCCGCATTCTGCACGACAAGCGTCTTGACCGGCGGCTGGAGCGGCATCGGATCGGTCCGCGGCGGCAGGTGTCCGAGCAATCGCGACAAGCGATGCCAGCTTTGCCGCGCGCCTACGAAACCGCGCCAGTTGGCGATTGCCAGATCGACCGGCGCGAGCGCACGTCCGCCAAGGATCGAGCCGGCGATAATGATGCCCGCCGTGGATTCCTGGTGGATCACCAGCCAGGCGCCGACCGCCAGGATGGACGACTGCAGCAACAGCCGCAAAACCTTCGACATGGCGCCGAGCCCGCCGACGACGTCGCTGGCATGCCCGCTCGAGGCTATGTAATTGCGATTGAGGTCGCCCCACCGCCGGGAAATACGGCCGGCCATCCCCATGGCGGTGATTGCTTCGGCGTTGCGCCGGCTGGCCTCAAGGAGCGCATTGCGCGCCATGGCGTATTGCGTGGCGCTCCGGGTGGGGTGCCGGGTCTTCAGTTCGGTCGCCACGGTGAGCACGACGAGGATAATCGCGCCGGCCAACGCGGTCAGCCCGATATAGGGATGAAACAAAAAGCAGATGGCGAGATAGATCGGCATCCATGGCAGGTCGAACAAGGCCGATGGGCCGGCGCCGGATAGAAACCCGCGCACGGCGTCGAGATCGCGGATCGGCTGCGTGCCGTCGCCTTTGCCGCCGATTTTGAGCGGCAGCCTGACGATGGCATCGTAGACCCGCAGGCTCAGCGTCTCGTCGAGGCTTTGCCCAACGCGTACCAGGATTCGGCTGCGGATCGCGTCGATGACCCCCTGCGCGACATAAAGGCCGGTAGCCAGGATGAGGAGTGCGACCAGCGTGGGTACGCTGCGGCTTGGCAACACGCGGTCATAGACCTCCAACATGAACAATGCGCCGGTGAGCATCAAAATATTGCTCATCCCGCTGAACAGCGCAGTCGCGAAGAAGGCCCGTCGGCAGGAATTGAGCGCCGCCGCGAGTTCCGAACTCACCGGTTGCTGCCGCTGGGGTCGTGGAAGCTGGCTCATTCAGGATGGCCTTACCGCTGTGGCGCAATTCATACCACGACCGTTTTGACGAAATGACATTATGCCGGCGGAATCATTAGGCCTTGGTTTACCACGAAAACGGCCAATTTCCGGCTTCCGACGGCTACGCAGCCACGACGGAGCCTCGGCGGCGGTTTTGCCGGCTCAGAACAGGCAGTCGGCCGTCCGGACAGCATTCCTAATCAGATAGCACGCGCGCTGTTGTTGGAGAAGGTCAAGCCGCCCCGCTCCAACAAAATGCGCACGCAAGACAGCGCCGAAACCTGTATGCAGGCCGGCGCAATCCGTCTCGCAAATCTTCGTTGCTGAGAAAATCAGGAACGGGAGTCGAGGGACAGCCCGATGCTGAACGCCTTTTGCCGGGTCGCGCCCTCGGTCCGCTTCAGCTTCTTGGCAATTTTCGCGGCGGCGGTTTTCTTTTTCGCCAGCGCCTTCAATTCACGAACTTCTATCGGCGTCCAAGCGCGTCGCTTCTTTGACTTCTTAGCCATAAATCCTCCCTTTCAAGAAAGGCAAACCGTTATCCCGTAACGGGGCGGAACAAAACTAACCACTGAGTTGAGATCATGAAGATCGCAGCAGTGCCCGCACATAGCGCAGGGCCAGTTAACAAGCAATATTGTTAGATCGTTCTTTAGCAACCTATCCGGATATAGGCAAATCTAACTTTAAACGACACACACGATCATTGTTGGTCTCAATCGGCCGGTTTCTAGAGTCCGGGGAGCATCGGACCCGGCGCGCCCTGTGCCCGCCTTACGCCGGGATTTCATCGGCGTCCGACATGATTAGGACCAATCGATTCGGCTGTTGTCTGGTCCAGCAAGAGTTCATGAAGGTGCCGATCCGGGGAGCGCGACGGGAATATTTCAACCTCCAACGCCGTCGTGGCGTTCGGGACTGTCCCGGCTGACGATCGTCGTGCTCGCGCTGACAGTTCTGACCAGCTCAAGCCACGCAGCAGAGATCCGGTTGGCGCTGGTGATCGGTAATGACGATTTTAGATCAGGCAAACTCGCGCCGCCGGCGAACGATGCCGGCCTGGCGGGCGACGCCCTGACAGCCGCTGGCTTCACCGTTGCCGGCGCGCGCAACCTGAACTCAGGCAACGCTGCAGGAATCATTTCGCGAATTTTTCGGACAGTTGGCGGCGGCGGG
>CAVZSB010000014.1:0-39194 GCA_963777635.1 uncultured Alphaproteobacteria bacterium | reverse complement strand
ATGTCCGCTTTGCCGCCGAAGAGCAGGCATCGCACCGCCCAGTGGCAGCGCGCTTACGCGTGCACGCCGTGGTCCGCTTTTACGCCGGCTGAAAGGCCGGGCTCTCCTGCGGCAGGCAGACCTGTTCGCTCACGATAAGGAGCTGCGCTGCCAGCGCCGCCGCTATCACGGCGGGCTCCTTGCCTTTGATTTCGGTGATGCCGATCGGACAAATCAGACGGTCAAGTTCGCTCTCCGCCACACCCATCTGCCGGGCAAAACCGGCAAACCGCGCCCGCTTGGTCTCGGAGCCGATCAGCCCGACGAAGTCGAACGTCCTCCGCTGCAAAGCCGCAGCGGTGATGTCGAAATCAAGCGCGTGCGAGTGGGTCATGACGACAACCAGTGCATCGCGTGGCGCTTGCGTTAGTTCGGCGACGGCGGCGTCCGTGCAAACGGTGACGACGTTCTGCGGAACGTGCTGCGGAAACTGATCCGGCCGGCTGTCGATCCAGCGCACGGTGAAAGACAGCGGCGCCAAAGCCAGCACGACGGCGCGGCCGACATGGCCGGCGCCGAACAGCAGCACCGGGGTAGTCACCTCCCCGAAACGTTCACGGAACGGCATTTGGCCGAACGTCGACATCGCCGTTTCCATTTGCCGGCCCGCCGCACCCGGCACCGCAAGGACGCGGATAATTCGTCCGGCGTCATCGACATGGCTTACGGTCTCGAAGGCCCCGGCTTTCTCGGCCTCTTCGAAACGCCGCACCGTCAGGAGATCATCGGCGTCGAACGTTTCGGTGAGCGTTTTCACCAAGCCGCCGCAGCACTGGCCGAGATTTGGCCCAAGCGGCCAGTCGCGAAACCGCGCCTTGCCGCGCCCCGCCGCCAGCGCCGCACGCGCCTCGTCAATCGCCTCGTATTCCAGCCGGCCACCACCGATGCTGCCGTAAAACCCGCCATCCGGCTGCAGGACGATGCGTGCACCGCTTTCGCGCGGAACCGACCCTGCGGCACCGACCACGCTGACCAGACCGGCGGCGCCGTGCCGCTCGATCGTTTCCCGGATGCGGGTCCAGACTTTTGCCATCTCAGGCCTGTTTCAAGCGTTTCGCGTCTCGACAATTGGCGCCAACGCGGCCACCGCATCGACCGGGCCGACGGCCTTGAGAATCGCTTCCGGGGTCGCGGGGGCATCGAGCGCCACCGGCTGGCCCGGATGCAGGGAATGTATCGCGTCGGCGATCGCCGCGAACACCGAAATTCCCAACATCAATGGCGGCTCGCCGACCGCCTTGGAGCGATAGACCGTCTCCTCGCGGTTACTGCCGTCGAACAACGCCACCCGGAAGTCCACCGGCACATCGGATGCAACCGGTATTTTGTAGGTCGAGGGCGCATGGGTCAGCAAGCGGCCCTTGTCGTCATATACGAGCTCTTCGGTCGTCAGCCAGCCCATGCCCTGGACGAAAGCACCTTCGATCTGGCCGATGTCGAGAGCCGGATTGATGGAGCGGCCGACGTCGTGGAGGATGTCGATGCGCCTGACTTTCGTCTCGCCGGTGAGGATGTCGACCGCGACCTCGGCACACGCCGCGCCGTAGGCGAAATAGAAGAACGGCCGGCCTTTGCCCTTGTCGCGGTCCCAGTGCAGCTTCGGCGTCTTGTAGAAACCCGCCGCCGACATATGCACGCGCGCGGCATAGGCCTTCTTCGTCAACTCGCCGAACAGAATGCTTTCGTTGCCGATGAACACGCGGTCGTCGCGGAACGAGATAAGGTCTTCGGCGACGTTCCAGGCCTCACTGGCAAAACGCGTCAGCCGCGCCTTGATTTCGCGCGTCGCCAATAGCACGGCCATCCCGTTCAGATCGGTACCGGACGACGCCGCCGTGGCCGATGTGTTCGGCACCTTGTCGGTCGAAGTCGCGGTGATGTGCACGCGATCGAGCCCGATGCCGAACTCTTCGGCCGCCACCTGCGCGACTTTCTGAAACAGGCCCTGGCCCATTTCAGTGCCGCCATGATTGAGGTGAACCGACCCGTCCTGATAGACATGCACCAGCGCGCCAGCCTGATTGAGGTGCGTGAGCGTGAACGAAATCCCGAACTTCACCGGCGTCAGCGCGATACCCCTTTTCAGAATCGGAGAACGGGCGTTGAACTCCTTGATCTCCTTGCGCCGCCGCCGGTAGCTGGACGAATGTTCGAGCTGATCGAGCAGCCGCGGCGCGACGTCGTAGTCTTCGACGGTTTGTCCGTACGGCGTGACGTCGCGGCCGGGGCCATAAAGATTGGCTTTGCGGACGTCGAGCGGATCAATGCCAAGCTTCCAGGCGATCACGTCGATGACGCGCTCGATCGCCATCATTCCCTGCGGACCGCCGAAACCGCGGAACGCGGTATTCGATACGGTATTGGTCTTGACGCGGCGCGAATTGATTCTGGATACCGGCAGGAAATACGCGTTGTCGGAATGGAACATGGCGCGATCGACGACGCCGATGCTGACGTCGGCGGAACATCCGCAGCGCGCGTCGAGGTCGAGATCGACGGCGCGGATATTGCCGTCGGCATCGTAGCCGACGGCGTATTCGACGGCGAAATCGTGCCGCTTCCCCGTCATCGCCATGTCGGCATCGCGATCGAGCCGGTATTTGCAGGCCCGCCCGGTGACGCGCGCCGCCAAAGCCGCGATCACCGCCCATTGCGTCGCCTGCGTTTCCTTGCCGCCGAACCCGCCACCCATCCGCCGCACGCGGCAGGTTACGAACGAATCCGGCACGCCAAGGACGCGGGCAACGATGTGCTGCACCTCGCTCGGATGCTGGGTCGACGAATAGACCAACACCGCGCCGTCTTCGCCCGGCACGGCGAGCGCGACCTGCCCCTCCAGATAGAAGTGCTCCTGGCCGCCGATATGGATCTTTCCCGCGCTCCGCAGCGGCGACGCGGCGATGGTCTTGGCGGCGTCGCCGTTGATGAAGGCGTAGTCCGGCATCACGACCTCGCCGGACGCCCTGCCCTGCTCCACCGTGACGTTCGGCTTCTCGGCGTCGACCTCGATCTTGCCGCGCAAAACCGCGCGGCGCGCGGCATCGCGCGACGTGGCGACGACCGCGAATACCGGCTGGTTATGGAAATCCACGCGGTCCCGCACGAAGACCGGCTCATCGGCGCTCGCGGGCGAAATATCGTTCTTCCCCGGGATATCCGCCGCCGTTATCACCGCGACGACGCCGGGCGTACTTTTCACTTCGCTGAGATCGATGCGGCGAAGCGTGCCCCGCGCCACCGGCGCGCCGCCGACGGCGAGATGCAACGTGCCCGCCGGCTCCGGAATGTCGTCGATATACTCCGCAGCGCCTTGCACGTGCTTGGCGCCGCTGTCGTGCGGCAGCGGCTTGTACACATGGCGCAGCGGCGCCTCTAAAACAGCATCACTCGGCCGCATCGGCGACTATCCGGTGATCCGCGATGCGGGTGACGCCGGCGCTGACACCGGCCACTTCGGCGATGGCCTTGATGACCAGATTGCCGGCCACGCGGCTGCGGTAACTCGCGCTGGCGCGCAGATCGGTCAACGGCGTAAAGTCTTTGGCGACGGCTTCGGCGGCCAGATGCCAGCGGCTCGTATCGGCGAGCGACAGCCCGCGGAGACTTTCCTCGACCGCTTGCGCACGCTTGGGGATTCCCGCCATGCCGCCGAAGGCGACCTTTGCGTCAGCGATCCGGCCGCCTTCGACGGTAAAGCAAAACGCCGCGAGCACCGCGGAAATGTCCTCGTCGGTACGCTTGGTGATCTTGTAGGCGCGAAAATACGCGGTGGCCGGCAGTTTCGGCACCAGCAGCCGGCGCACGAATTCTCCGGGCTGGCGATCCTGCTTGCCGTAGTCGATGAAGAATTTCTCCAGCGGCAATTCGCGCACGCGATCGTCGCGGCGCAGCTCAACTGTGGCGCCCAATGCGATCAGCATCGGCGCCAGGTCGCCGATCGGCGAGCCGTTGGCGATATTGCCGCCAACGGTGCCGCCAGCGCGGACCTGGAAGGAGCCGAACCGCCGGAGCACCTCCGCAATATCGGGATCGATGGAACCCAGGACCGGAGCGGCGCGTGAAAGCGACACGATCGCGCCCAAGGCGTAACCGCTCGCACTCTCCTCGATGCCGGAAAGCTCGGCGACACGGCCGACGTGAATGATCTTTTCCAGCGGCGTAAGTTTTTTGGTGATCCACAACCCGACGTCGGTCGCGCCGGCGACGATCGTTGCGTCGGGATGCCGCGCATAAAGCTGCGCCAGCGATTGCTCGCTCGCCGGTGCAGCAAAAAACGATCCGGCATCGCCGACAAAAAGATCGGCCTTGTCGTCGAGCGCGCGAACCGCTTCCAGCCGCGCCGCGGAATTGCGGGTGAAACGATCGTCGGCCGCGCCGTCGCAGACCTCAAGGGCCGCGTCCACAATCGGCCGATAGCCGGTGCAACGGCACAAATTCCCGGCCAGCACATCGTTGAGTTCGTCGCGGCTCGTGTCGCCAGTCGCACTCGTGATAGTGGGCGAACAGGCTCATCACGATGCCCGGCGTGCAAAAGCCGCATTGCGAACCATGCAGACGCGCCATCGCCCCCTGAACCGGATGCAGCTTGCCGTCTTCGGCAAGATCCTCGACCGTGATCAGCTCGGCGCCGTCCAGCTGGCCAAGTAGCGTGATGCACGAATTGAGCGGCTCGTAAGCCAGGCGGCCATCGCGCTTCCGCACGACGACGACGGCACAGGCGCCGCAATCGCCTTCCGCGCAGCCTTCTTTGGTGCCGGTCGACCGCTCCTGCAAACGCAACCAGTCCAGCACGGTTGCGCGCGGAGAAAATCCGTCGAGCCGCACGGTGCGGCCGTCTCTCAGAAACTGCAGAATTTTTCTGGCCATGACGCAGCTTGAAACTCAAGATGCCGATCTGCTTCGGCGATACGGCATTTGGGCACAATGAACAAATGAAGGCAAGTAATGTGCCAGTGAGGCGGCTCTCGATCTGCAAGTCTCAATTTGCATGCGTTGGCGGACGATTGCTCAACGATTTTCGATGGAGCAGTTTAAGGAAAGCAAATGAACACCCCATTGCCTTCGCTCGATCACGACAAATTCATGCGCCGAAGCTTTGCGGTCGCGCGACGCGCCCGCACGCACGGCAACCATCCGTTCGGTGCCCTGCTGGTCAGCGCAACCGGCGAGGTGCTCATGGAAGTCGAGAATGGCTACATGCCCGATCGCGACATGACCGGCCACGCCGAGCGCCTGCTCGCGACGCAGGCGTCGAAGCAATTCGATCCGAAATTTCTCGCTGATTGCACGCTCTACACGTCCGCCGAGCCATGTTGCATGTGCGCGGGTGCGATCTACTGGGCGGGGATCGGCCGCGTCGTGTACGGGTTGTCCGAGCATCGGCTGAAGACACTGACGGGCAATCACGCCGAGAACCCGACGCTGGATTTGCCGTGCCGGACGGTGTTCGCCGCCGGGCAACGCCATGTCGAAGTTATCGGCCCGCTGCTGGAGGATGAAGCCGCGGCCGTTCATGCCGGCGCCTGGGGTCCTTGATGGTCTGCGGCGGCGCGATGCCTTCCGGCGGATGAAATCACTTCCTTCGCGCTTCGATCACTTGATCGGCGGCGGCGACCCCGGTGTTGAAGCCGCCATGTGCGGTTGAAAAGTCGTGGGTCGAACACGCTTCGCCGGCGAAAAACAAACGATCATCGACCGGTTCGGCCAGTGTCGCACGACAGTCGGCAAATCCCGGCAGCGCAAACGAATAGGCGCCGAGCGCAAACGGATCGAGCCCCCAGCGATGGATCCGGATTGGCTTGAGGCGGTGCGCGAAAGCGCTGCCGAACACGCCGACCAGTTCGGATACCGCGAAATCGAAGAATGCGCCGTCGCCGCTCGCCTCGAGCTCGGCCGCCAGATTGCCGCCGAAATAGGCTTCGATTTGCGGCCGCCCCAACGGCCTGAATTGATATGCGGCGGTCGCCGCACGATCGGTATGAGCAAATACGCGCGTGTCTCTCTCGAACTCCTCCGCGCCGTCGAGTGCCATAAAGAGTTTGTCGTCGAGCCCCAGCGACAGACCCTGCGCCGCGTGGGTTTTCTTTGGAAGCGCCGGCGTGAACTTAAGTTGCTCCTTTGCCAGCAGCGTGCTGGGGATGGTCACGATGACCTGATCGGCGACGATCGCGCCGCGCGCCGTCTCGACCCGCAGACGCTTGCCGCTATGGTCGATGCCGCGCACCGGACAATCGAGCACCACCGGCAGATCTGCGCCAGCGGCAGCGACGACAGAACCGAGCCCTTCGACCACGCGCCAATTCACGCCGCTATCGGCGTAGCGGTCGAAGTCCTTGGCCGAAACCCGATCCCACTCGGCGCCGCTGATGTAGGTGCTGATGGCATTGATGAGACCGTTCCAACGGCAGCCCGGCTCGAGCGCAACCGCGGCCGGAACGTCGATCTCGTTCGCCGCGACCTGCTCGAGGCGCGCAAAGAATGCTTCCATCGCCTCGTGAAACTGGTCTTGCTCGGCGCGCGGGAACACGACGTCGAGCGACGGACGCGCCCATGGCGGCGGAGTCTTGTCGATCGAGGCCCCCTGCTTTTCCGCAACGGCAACCCAGGGATTGCTCTCGGCGGAATGCAGCCAGCCGCAGCCCAGATCCAGGCCGAAGCCGGACGCATCGGTGACGGTCCACGCCCGGCCGCCAAGCCGCGGGCGGGCTTCAACAATGAGACAATCGACGCCGGCGTCGCAAAGCCGCCGCGCCGCGGCAACACCGGCCGCGCCGCCGCCTACCACCACGACTTCGACGTCGCTGCCCGGCATCGCCCACTCAGGTAAGATCAGGTGTTCGATCCCGCCACCGCGCGGCCGAGAAAGCGCGCCAGATCGTTCGGCGCGCTGCCGAGGAGCCAGCGCAGCGCATTGGGATTCCCGATGAGGCCGTATTGGGCGTAATAGCGAAACATCGCGGCGAGCGTGGCGCGTTCATGCTCACCCATGCCGGCCGCACGGGAGCGCGCGTCCCACGCCGCGATGGTTTCCGTCTCGGCGCGAACGCTGCCCCCCAGCACGGCACCGATCGCCGCCGCGACTTCGGTCTGGCTCAGCGGTTCGGTGCCGACAAGTTCGTAGCAGGCGCCGCTGTGGCCGTCTTGCGTCAGCACCAAAGCGGCGGCCGCGGCGACATCGTCCAAGTCCACGAGGCTTAGCCGCGTCTCGACCGGATAGGGATTGCGGAACGCACCGTGGTCGACGATCGCGCGCCACGCGCCGAGAATATTTTGCATGTACGCCGTCGGCTGCAACACCGTCAGGTCGAAGCCCGCGGTGAACAGCATTTCCTCGACCCGCAGCTTCGCGAAGTGGTGCGGCATCGCCTCGATCTGCGGATGCAGCACCGAGTGATAGACAAAGCGCCCGATGCCGTGGTCGCGCGCGGCGGCAACGATCGCCCGCGCGTAGGCAACTTCCCCGGCGCTGACATTGGGGCAGATGTGATAGACCGCGCGCGCCCCGGCGGCGGCCCGCGCCAGAGCGCGGGGATCCTCAAAGCTGCCGATGCTGACCTCGGCGGCTCCGAGCGCCGTGAGCGAACCGGCATAGCCGGGATTGCGCACCAAAGCGCGCACACTGGCGCCTTTGGCGGCGAGTGCCGCGACCACGGCTTTGCCGGTCTTGCCGGCGGCGCCGGTGACGAGGATCATCGCTTCATCGTCGCAATTTGGCCGTCAGCTCGAACAGGCGGCCCGGGCTCAGCGGAATTTCGTTGAGTTCGATTTTTTGATGCAAGAGGCCGAGCGCGTCCTCGATCGCCTGGGCGAATAACGGGCCGACCGGAATGGCGCCAGCTTCGCCCGCGCCCTTGATGCCGAGCGGATTGAGCGGAGAAGCCGTCACCGTGTGGGCGATCTCCATATGCGGCACTTCCAGCGCCGTCGGCAGCAGATAGTCGGCGAGCGAGGCGTTGAGCAACTGGCCATCGTCGTCGAACACGAGCTGCTCATAGAACGCATTACCGATGCCCTGGGCGACGCCGCCATGGATCTGGCCGGCAAGGATCAGTGGATTGATGACCGTGCCGCAGTCGTGCACCACGACATATTTGAGCACTTCGAGCGTGAAAGTCTGCGGATCGACCTCGACGATCATGGCATGCACGCCGCTCGCGGTCGCGCCGCTGGGCGGACCGAAATATTGCGTCGATTCGAGTCCCGGCTCGCTGCCGGGCCGCACGGCGCCGCGCATCGGATTGGCACGCAGCGCCAGCGCGCCGAGCTTGACGGCCTGACCCGGCACGCCGACCACCGAGACCTCGCCATTGGCGATTTCCAGGTCCTCCTCGGCGCATTCGAAATGCTCGGCGGCAATCTTGAGGACTTTCTGCCGCACCGCTTTTGCCGCCTCGTTGACGGCGTTGCCCGCCACCACCGCACCGCGGCTGGCGAAGGTGCCGGCGCCCCAATAGAACTGGTCGGTGTCGCCGGTCACGACGTCGACGTCGGTCACTTCGACGCCGAGCTGATCGGCGACGATCTGGGCAAACACGGTGAAGTGTCCCTGCCCTTGCGTGCCGATGCCGGTCGCGACGTTGACCTTGCCGTTCGCCTGAACCTGGACCTTGGCGCCTTCGTAGGGCCCGATGCCGGTGCCCTCGACGTAGCAGGCGACCCCGACGCCGACATGACGGCCCTGCGCGCGCAGCCGCGGCTGCTCCTCGGCGAGGAAGCGCTTGTAGTCGATCATCTCCAGCGCCTTGTCGAGGATCGGCTCGTAATTGCCGCTGTCGTAAGAGAGCTGCGTGAAGTCCTGATAGATGATCTCGTTGCTGTAGGGGAAAGCATCGGGCGGGATCAGGTTGCGCCGGCGGATTTCGGCGCGATCGATGTTCAGTTCGTGCGCGGCAAGGTCGAGCAGGCGCTCGATGACGAACACGCCGTGCTGCCGCCCGGCGCCGCGATAAGGCGTCACGATCGGCTTGTTGGTGAAGACCGCCGTGAACGTGCTGTCGTAGTTTGGAACCACGTAGGGCCCGAGCAAAGTGCACTGGCTGTTGATCGGCACCGTCAGGCCGTACGGATTGTAGGCGCCGGTATCGTAAAGAAACACGTCCTTGATGCCGAGGATGCGGCCGTCGCCGGCAAGCGCGATTTCGGCGTCATGCGTCTGGCCGCGCTCATGGGTGGTGGCGAAGAAATGCTCGAGCCGGTCCTCGATCCATTTGATCGGGCGGTTGAGCTTGATCGCCGCCCACGGGATCACGACCTCCTCGGGATAAAACAGCATGATTTTCGGGCCGAAACCGCCGCCGACGAACGGCGCGATCACCCGCACCTGCCGCTCGCTCAGCCCGAGCATCCCGGCAATGCCGTTGCGAAAGAACACCGGCGCCTGGGTCGTGTCCCAGATCGTCAGTTGATTGGCGCGCGCGTCCCAGTTGGCGACGACGCCGCGGGTTTCGATCGGCGACGAAGCGCCGTGGTCGTAGAGAAAACGGCGGGCGATGACGTGGTCGGCGCGCGCCCGCGCCGCGGCGTAGTTGCCACGGCCTTGCCAGACGTGGGCTGCAACATTGCGGCGCGCTTCGTCGTGGACCGTAGCTGCGGCATCCGTCAGCGCCTTTTCCAGATCGACGACGGCCGGCAGCGGATCGAGCTCGACCGTGATGTCGTTGAGGGCGTCCTCGGCGAGATAGCGGCTGTGCGCCAATACCACCGCCAAGGGTTCGCCGACGTGACGCACCTTGTCCTTGGCCAGCGGCACCTGCGTGTGCTGGTTGAAGATGGCGCCCTTGATCGGCGGCGGCGGGACGAGAAGCGGACCCGGAGCCCAATACTTGCCGAGATCGTCGGCGGTGTAGACCGCAACGACACCCTCGCGCGCGCGCGCCGCCGAAACGTCGATCGAACGCAGACGAGCGTGGGCGACGTTGCTGCGGAGGAAGGCCGCATACAGCATCCCGGGAAGCTCGACATCGTCGACGAACAGCGCCTGCCCGCTCAGCAGCCGCGCGTCTTCGTTGCGACGGATCGGAGCGCCGAAATTTCGCGTCGTCACGCCCGTTATCTCCGCAATCCGCTCGGCGGCGAGCTGCATGGCCTCGACGATATGCTGATAGCCGGTACAGCGGCACAGATTGCCGGACAGCGCCTCGCGGATCTGGGCCTCGTCCGGAGCCGGCGTCTCGTCAAGGAAGGCTTTCATCGTCATCAGGATGCCCGGCGTGCAATAGCCGCATTGCAGGCCATGGCAATCGCGCATCGATTCTTGCAGCGGATGCAGATGCTCGCGATCCGCGGCGAGGCCTTCAACCGTCATGATCTCGTGACCGTCGGCCTGCGCCGCGAACATCAGGCAGGAGCGGACCGCGGCGCCGTCGAACAGGATGGTGCAGGCGCCGCAGACGCCGTGCTCGCATCCGACATGCGTCCCCGCGAGCAAAAGATCGTGGCGCAGGAAATCGCTCAGCAGCAATCGCCCCTCGACCTGGCGGCGGTATGGCGTGCCGTTCACCGTGACGGTGATGTCGTGATTGTCAGTGCTCATGCCGCGCCCTGTCGTTGGCCGTCGTCAGCGCGCGCGTCGTCAGCACGCCCGCGAGATGGCGCTGAAATTCCTTGCTGGCATGGATGCTGCCGCCCGGATCGATGGCGCCCTGCACCAGCGCGGCCGCCTGCGCGATTTCCGGAACGCCGATATGTTCGCCGATCAGGGAGGCGCTCGCCGCCTCGGCAAAGACCGGCCGGTCGCCGGCGTTGCAAAGACCGATGCGCGCTTCGGCGCATTTTCCTTCACCATCGACGCGTAGGGTGCATGCAACGCCGATGATGGCGAAATCGCCGCGCCGGCGCGACATCTCGATAAAGCACGCGCCCGAACGCGGCGGTGCGGCAGGAAGCTCGATCTCCGTCAGCATCTCGTCCGGCTCGAGCGCCGTGGTCAGCGCGCCAACAAAAAAATCCCGCGCCTCGATCCATCGCTCGCCCTTCGCCGACCGCGCGCGCAACCTGCCGCCCAGCGTCAACACGATAGCCGGCATTTCCGAGGCCGGGTCGGCGTGAGAAAGATTGCCACCGATAGTTCCGCGATTGCGGATTTGCGGATGCGCGATAAGCGGCAGCGCCTCGTGGACGAGCGGCAGTTTCCGCCCGGTCGCCGGATCGCGCTCGAGCGCGCGGTAGCGCGTGAGCGCGCCGATGCGCACGCGATCCGCGCCGCCATTTTTGATTCCGGCAAGTTCGGTCAGCGGATTGATGTCGATCAGCATTGCCGGCTGGGTCAGCCGGAAGTTCATGGTCGGAACGAGGCTTTGTCCGCCGGCCAGAAAACGCGCCTCATCGCCGTGTTCGGCCTTGAGCGCCAAGGCCTGCTCGATGCTCCGAGCGGCAACATAGCGGAAGGGCGCTGGCTTCATGTCGTGCGGAACGTACCAGAAAGAGTGCAATACCGGCTGGGCTATATGAAGAAAAATGTGGCGGGGAGTCAAAGTCCCGCCAGAGCCCCTATGCGGTGGCGGCCTCGCGTTCGACCGCGGCCAGGACATCCTCGCAATTGAGAGGCTCGAATCCCGGATGAAACCTCTGTTTGCCCAGGCGATAAATCGCGCGGTTATAGGGAACCGGCACGCGATGCTCGCGCGGCGAGACCCACGATGTAGCCGGTAATCGATTCGAGCTCGGTGTCCTGCGCGCCGCGCAGAACCACATCCTGGGTCATGCTCGACATCCGCATGGCGCGCACTTCGCGCCTGAACATCGGGCGCGTCAGCCAGCCGGGAAGCACCGCGAGCAGATGCAGCAAGGCGAAAGGCGGTAGGCCGGCGATACGGTGCTCGCGATAGCCGGCGGCGCGTATGACGCGCACGCCCTCCCAAAGCGTCTGCGACAAGAGCCGCTGATAAATGGCGAGGTCCGTTAGCGGCCGGGCGCCGCGCCCAACCAGCGCATCGAGCGCGTTGGTCAGATTGATCACGATTTTGGTGTGCACCGCGTCCTGCAAATGGTCCACGATTTCGGTCGGGCAGCCGCGGCCGAGGATCGACTGCACCAGCCGCATTTCATCGCTCAACGAGTTGTCCGGCGTGCCGATCAGAAGCGGCCCTTTGCGCTGGTATCCGACCACGACCGGTTCGTCGCGGCGGGCGTTGTAGCCGACCACGCCATAGATCACCTTGCTGAAGAACTTCGGCAGGATGCGCTGATTGTCGATGCCGTTAGCCAGCGACACGACGATCGGCCGGTCGCCGAGTTCCGCGCGCAGTTGCCGCGCGACCGCCTCCAGGCTGTAGTTCTTCACGGCCAGGACGACGATATCCACGTCATCTATATCGCTCGCCCGGTCGACGGTCGCGACCCGCACATTGCGCCGCGTCCGTTCCGGTTCCGCAAACGCGTAGGTGGTGATGCCGTTCTTGCGCAGCGCCGCCAGGGTTTCGCCGCGGCCCAGGATGAAGACCGCAGGGTAGCTCTCCGCGACCCACGCCGCGACCGAAGCGCCGATGGCTCCGGGACCAACGAAAAGAATTTTTGCCTCACTCACGAAACGCGATCCTCAAGCAGTTCCGATAGGGATTTTCCGGCACAGCAAAAACGAGCCGGCCAACGATGCCCGCACTCTGCCGCGTTCGGCTTGAAGTAGGAGCAGACTATCGCTTCCCGCGTGAGTGGAAATCGGTATTCAAGGGCGAGGCCCCCGCGGGATTGCCGCACCGCGGTCGCAATTTACGCATATCGGAGGCGGCATTGCCTCCCGCCATTTGCGCCGAGATTAGAACCGGAGATTACGCAATGCGCCGTCCTCTCATTGCTACGGCCCTGCTCATCGCTACCGCCGTGATGCTCGTTCCCGAGACCGGCCTCACCCAGGGCAAATCCGAGCAGCAGGTGCCGCTGCCCCCGGGCGGTTTCAAACCGCCGCCGATGCCGCCGATCAAGCCCTACGCCGCTGTCGCCGTAACGCTGCCGGTGCCCAACACCGATCCCAGTTTTGCCGCCTTCCGCAAGCAGCTTGGCGCAGTCGCGCAACACAAGGATCGTGCCGCCTTGGCCAAGCTCGTTGTGGCTCAGGGCTTCTTCTGGATGCAGGACAAGGATATGGCCGACAAGCGCAAGCCCGGCATTGCCAATCTGGCCACCGCGATCGACCTCGACGCCAAGGACAATTCCGGCTGGGAGATGTTGGCTGCGTACGCCACCGATCCGACCGGCCAGCAACTGCCCGACCGCCAGAACGTGATTTGCGCGCCGGCAGAGCCCAACGTCGATCCGAAGGCATTCGATGAACTGATAAAGTCGACGCACACCGAGCCGCCCGAATGGGGCTTTCCCGCCACGGACGGCGTGGAAGTGCGCAGCGCCGCCAAGCCGGATGCACCGGTCATCGAGAAACTCGGCCTCACGCTGCTGCGCGTTCTGCCCGACAATGGCCCGCCGCCCGAGGGCAGCCAGCAACAATTCCTGCACATCGCGACGCCTTCCGGCAAGGCCGGCTTCATCCCCTTTGACGCGATGTCAAGTCTCGGCGGCGACCAAATGTGCTACACAAAGGACGCCAGCGGCTGGAAGATTGCCGGATATCTCGGTGGCGCCTCGCAATAGGCTGTTCGAAACACGGGAACTGGAACGATGCGACCTGGACTGACAATGAATGTTGTTTGGTGCGTACGTGATTTGATGCGGGTCGGCGCGGCGCCGCTGTTGATGTGCGCCGTTTTAATGTGCGCCGTCAGTGCGCCGGCCGCGGCGCAGTCGCGGCCGCCAGCGCCGCGCAATTTTACCGCGACGATGGAGGAGCCCCCTCCCGGCGTCGATCACGGCAATACGACCGACAATCTCGCCGATCAGTATCAGCGCCAGGCCGTGTTCTACCGCTCGCAACATCCGGTCGGCACCGTCATTATCGACACCGCCGACCGGCATCTTTATCTGATCGAGAGCGAGACGCGGGCGCTGCGCTACGGCATCGGCGTCGGCCGTGATGGCTTCACCTGGTCCGGGCTGTTGCAGATCTCGCGTAAGTCCGAATGGCCGGATTGGCATCCGCCGCCGGAAATGATCGAACGCCAGCCTTACCTTCCGCGCTTCATGGCCGGCGGCCCGGGCAATCCGCTTGGCGCGCGCGCCATGTATCTCGGCAACACGGTTTATCGCATCCATGGCACCAATGCGCCGGAGACGATCGGCCACGCCGTTTCCTCAGGCTGTTTCCGCCTGGTCAACGAAGACGTGATCGACCTCTACGATCGCGTCTCCGTCGGCACGCACGTCATCGTGCGGCAAAACTGAACGCGGCATTGGCGGCGTCAGTGCTTTGACGCCGCCTGCCCCTGCACCGAAGCCGCGGTCTGGCCGAACAGGATGGCGCGCTCCTCGGCAGTACGAATGCCGCCCGCGCCCGGATTGATCTTCGGCGTCCACTCGTAAGCCTTGACCACGGCGGGCCGCGCCTTGATCGCCTCAAGCCAGCGCTTGAGATGCGGAAAGTCTTCGATGTTCTGTCCCTGACGCTCCCAAGGCACGACCCAGGGATAACACGCCATGTCGGCGATGGAATATTCGCCGCCGAGATAGTCGCGATCGGCGAGCCGCTTGTTCATCACGCCAAACAGCCGGTTGACCTCGTTGCGGTAGCGGTCGATGGCGTAAGGGATCTTTTCCGGCGCATAGGCGCTGAAGTGGTTGTTCTGACCGGCCATCGGACCGAGACCGCCCATTTGCCAGAACAGCCATTGAAGCGTCTCGTTGCGCGCGCGCAAATCCTTGCCGATGAAACGGCCGGTCTTGTCCGCGAGGTAGAGCAGGATGGCGCCGGACTCGAAAATCGAGATCGGCTTGCCGCCGTCGGCCGGGGCGTGATCGACGATGGCGGGAATGCGGTTGTTCGGCGCTACCGCCAAAAAGTCCGCCTTGAACTGCTCGCCCTTGCCGATATTGATCGGGATGATGTTGTACTTCATCCCGGCTTCCTCAAGAAAAATCGTAATCTTGTGACCATTCGGCGTGGTCCAGTAATAGAGATCGATCATGACGGGGGCCCATTCTGAACTGTTAAAAAAATCATTTTAGCGCGTCAGCCGCGGTTCCCAAAGCCCGGCGGCCGCATCCCTGTTATCGCCAAGCCAGTGCTTGATTGCGCGCGGGTGCGCGCCTACATCGCGCCCTCTCAGGGGCCAATGATGCTTATGCCGCCGCGGCAAGCGCCGCCGGGTGCCGCTTGGCAAGTCCGCTTTTCACGGCGATGAGGAAAAGCGGCAGAATGAATAGCGGGCCGAGCGCGAGGCCAGTGAGCCGCGCCAGTGACGCCGCAAAGAGCGGGATCAATAACAGCGCGGCATTGGCAAGAAACAGCGGCAATTCCGGGATGCGCCGGACGTCCGCGTCTTGTCCGAGCCAGACCACCACCAGCGCGCCGAATACCAGATCGTAATCCTGCAGATACGGCGTCGCCAAACAGGTGCCAAGCAGCAGCGTCGCATTTCTGACGCCAAAGGACGCGCCGCGGAACCAGACTGCCGCGACGGCGAGCGCAGCGAGCGCGGCTGCGATAGCTTGTACGAAGTAGGCGGTCGGCACGTCCGCGCCCAAACGGCGCGCCGCCACGAACACCGAAAGCATCCGGTGCCAGACGCCGGTGCCGTCTTCCAGAATAAGGTGCCTGACCGTGGCGAGCAGACCAAGATAGTCGGCGAAGATGTCTGGCCCAAAACAGATCGCCGCAATGGCGATGAGCCCGCCGCTGGTCGCTGCCGCCGCAGCGCAGGCCCGCCAATGCCTTCCAGCGACGAGCGCCACCGGAATCAAAATGCCGAGTTGCGGTTTGTAGACCAACAGCCCCAACAAACCGCCGGCAAGCACCGGCCGCCGGTCGAGAAAGCCGAGCCCGGCGCCGAACAACGCCGCCGTCCAGGTTCCATTTTGCCCGGCGACAAAATTGACGAAGACCGCCGGCGTCGCCAGCGCAAGCAGGAGCGTTCGCCCTCCAGGCTTCGCCATGCGCAGCGCGAGATAGAACGCGAACCACCCGGCGGCGAGCCAAACCGCAAGGCCCGGAATGTAGGGCATGAACGCAAGCGGCGCCGTCAACACCAGCATCGTTGGCGGGTAGCTGTAGTGATAGTTCATCAGATGGCCGCCGACGATGCCGTGCTCGAAGGCGTGAAAGGCACGGAAGTTATAGATTTCAGCGGCGCGCTGGTGCCATGCCAGGAAGGCACCCGACCAGAAATTGATAAAATCGTCTCCGAGCGGGCGCTCTATTCCGTCCGTCAGGCCGTCGCGGGTCTGCCGCAACAAATCGACGACATAGGCGATGGCTGCGATCGCGACGAAGGAGCGCGCGGTCTTGTCGATCAGATCCGGCGAAGGAATCGCGGCGCGCCCGCGCAACAGTGCCGCTGCGCCAAACTTCCGCGCGCCCATCAGGCTATCGAGCCAGACCATGGCCCGATCAGAGCCAATTTTGCGTTACGATCCGGTAAAAAATTGAAGCTGGCGGCGTTCGGACCCACCGCGGCAGACGCTTTTCGGAGCCAGCAATCGTGATATAGGGTCGCCTTCGCTTTGATGGGACAGGTCATGATCACCGAAATCGCGCAAATCGACGTCAAGCCGGGAATGGAATCGGACTTCGAAACCGGCGTGAAAAACGCCGCGCCGATTTTCAAACGCGCCAAGGGCTGCCACGGCATGGAGCTGCGGCGCTCGATCGAAAAGCCCAGCCGCTACCGGCTGTTCGTGACCTGGGAAACCGTGGACGATCACAATGTCGGTTTCCGCGGCTCGCCCGATTTCCAGGAATGGCGAAAACTCGTCGGCCATTGCTTCGCTTCGCCGCCCGAGGTCGAGCATGTCCAGCAGGTCGTGCACGGTTTTTGACGGCGCCTCGATCTGAAGCCGCGAAAGCTGGCGGCGCAAAGCAAAGATTTTCGCCGTTACCGGCACTTCAGATCGGGACTACTTTCCTGGGGTATCAGCCTGGGGCGTCGGCAGGCGAGCGCGGGTCTGTCACATTTAACTCAGACAAGTCACTATTGCTCGCCCCATCGTGACAGCCAATGCAGGCACGCGACCATCGCGACCGAGCCGACAACAATTCCGAATACACTGCAAAGGACGATCAGCCCGCTAGCAAGAACAAAGTCTACATTCCGTTCAGCAAGCCCGATGCCCAGCATGGTGACTGGCGGAACCAAAGCGACGGAGATCGCAATCCCGGCTATTGCTTCGTGCATCTTTGGTGAAAAGAACGCGTATGTTCCGGCCAACCCTGAGAAGAATGCTACAAAAAAATAATCCAGCGGCGCCCCACTCAATCGATCGAGAATCTCCGATTTGAAGGTCGTTACGTAAAATAGATTGACAACGGCCGCCGCGACAACGGTCGCGAGAAATCCCGCCGCGAATGTCCCGGCGGCGCGCGCCCGCGCCCGCCCATCAACTCGACAAATAGCCGCGCCCACGCCGATGATCGGATAGAGTAACGGAGAAACCACCATTGCTCCGACGATGATCGAGGCGCTGTTCATCTTAAAGCCAAACGCACATATGACAGCTGACGCGATCGTTAAAAGCAAAAAATCGAGATCGGTCCTCGCCCGCTCCGCGAGATCGACATACGATTCGTAAAGACCCTTCCGGGTGATGTGCAGCTTTATCATTTTGAGGAATTTTTCATCTTTTAGAATGGACAGTGGACACTCGGCCGGTCGCGATCAGCAGCCGGACTTTTGAGTACGGGCCCGGCCCGATCCATCGGACACGGCTTCTTCGCGCCGGCACTTTCCCGGCCGGCAGACTCGGCCCATATTGGGGCCATGGCGAAAGACCCCGATCGACCGAACGCGCCGAAAGGGCGCGATCCGGCCAAACATTCGAAAAAAGACCCGGCCCGGCCGACGCGCGCCAAGGCTTCGCGCCCGGATGCTGCGCCGCTCGATTCGGCGCTCGCGGACTTGCTCAATCCCGCCATCGGGCGCGGCCGCGCCGGCGTTGGATCGCAGACTGGAATTGAGCCTCACGGAAGCCACTCTGACACCTCTCCCCGGCGGGGAGAGGTCGGCCGCGAGAGTGATAGCGAAGGCGGCCGGGAGAGGGGTGTCGATCCTATCGGCAGTTCCCCCTCTCCCGACGACGCTCCGCGTCGTCACCCTCTCCCCGATGGGGAGAGGGGAAATGAGCGAACCGGGCTGCAACCGCCGCCCGACAATTCGTTCGACCGCCGCGCCGACTTCGCCAACGCGCATCGCGCCCGGGCGTCGGTGGTGCGCGGCTTTGGCGAGGCGCCGCAGCAGGGCTATGTCGGCAAAACGCCGGTGCCGCCGGGCGAGCTCGATCCCGACCTCGCCCGCGCGCTCGGCATCGACGAGGAAGAAAGCGGCACCACCGAAAACGCGCGCAATGTCATCACGCCCGACATGGGCCCGGCGCATTTGCGTCTCGCTCGCCCGGCCGCCGCTGGGATTGGAACGGTCGCGGGACTGGCCAGCCAGCAGTCGCTCGACAGATTGTTGCGCGAGGGCCGGCCGGAATTCCAGGGCGAAAGCGCCGGCAGGATATGGACGCCGCACCGGCCGGACCGCCCGGAAAAGAGCGAGGGCGGCCGCCGCCTCGTCATCAAATCCGACTTCGACCCGAAGGGCGATCAGCCGCAGGCGATTGCCGAACTGGTCGAAGGCGCGCAGCGCAACGACCGCACCCAGGTGCTGCTCGGCGTGACCGGCTCCGGCAAGACCTTCACCATGGCCAAGGTGATCGAAGCGACGCAGCGCCCGGCGCTGATCCTGGCGCCGAACAAGACGCTGGCGGCGCAGCTCTACGGCGAGTTCAGGAGCTTCTTTCCCGACAACGCGGTGGAGTATTTCGTCAGCTATTACGACTATTACCAGCCGGAAGCCTACATCCCGCGCACCGACACCTATATCGAGAAGGATTCCTCGATCAACGAACAGATCGACCGCATGCGCCATTCGGCGACGCGGGCGCTGCTCGAGCGCGACGACGTTGTCATCGTCGCTTCGGTTTCCTGCATCTACGGTATCGGCTCGGTCGAAACCTATTCGGCGATGACATTCTCGCTGAAGCAGGGCGAGCGTCTCGACCAGCGCGCGCTGCTCGCCGATCTGGTCGCGCTGCAATACAAGCGCACCGCCGGCGACTTCTATCGCGGTTCGTTCCGGGTGCGCGGCGACGCCGTCGAAATTTTCCCCGCCCACTATGAAGACCGCGCCTGGCGGGTGTCGCTGTTCGGCGACGAAGTGGAGTTGATCCACGAGTTCGATCCGCTGACCGGCCAGAAGACCGACGAACTGGAATACGTGAAAATCTACGCCAACTCGCATTACGTGACGCCGCGGCCGACGCTGCTGCAGGCGATCGCCGGCATCAAGCACGAGTTGCGGGCGCGGCTCGACCAGCTCAACGCCGCCGGCCGGCTGCTGGAAGCACAGCGGCTCGAACAGCGCACGCTCTACGATCTGGAAATGATGGAGGCGACCGGCGCCTGTGCCGGCATCGAGAATTATTCGCGCTACCTCACCGGGCGCAAACCCGGCGAGCCGCCGCCGACGCTGTTTGAATATGTTCCCGACAATGCGCTGGTCTTCACCGACGAGAGCCACGTCACGATTCCGCAGCTCGGCGGCATGTATCGCGGCGACTTTCGCCGCAAGGCGACGCTGGCGGAGTACGGCTTCCGCCTGCCCTCCTGCATGGACAACCGGCCGCTGCGCTTCGAGGAATGGGACGCCATGCGGCCGCAGACGGTCGCGGTTTCCGCCACGCCCGGGCCGTGGGAGCTCAACGAATCCGGCGGCGTATTCACCGAGCAGGTGATCCGCCCGACCGGCCTGATCGATCCGCCGGTCGACATCCGCCCGGCGCGCACCCAGGTCGACGACCTCGTCGGCGAGGTGCGGCAGGTGGCGCAGAAGGGCTATCGCAGCCTCATTACCGTGCTGACCAAGCGCATGGCCGAGGATTTGACCGAATACCTGCATGAGCAAGGCATCCGCGTGCGCTACATGCATTCCGACATCGACACCATCGAGCGCATCGAGATCATCCGCGACCTGCGGCTCGGCGCGTTCGACGCGCTGGTCGGCATCAATCTGCTGCGCGAAGGGCTGGACATCCCCGAATGCGCGCTGGTCGCCATCCTCGACGCCGACAAGGAAGGTTTCCTGCGCAGCGAAACGAGCCTGGTGCAGACCATCGGCCGCGCCGCGCGCAATATCGATGGCCGCGTCATCCTCTATGCCGACGCCGTCACCGGCTCGATGGAACGCGCCATGGCGGAAACCAGCCGGCGGCGCGAAAAGCAGGAGGCGTACAATGTCGAGAATGGCATCACGCCGGAAAGCGTGCGCAAAGGCATCGCCGACATTCTGGAGAGCGTGTACGAGCGCGACCACGTCCTGATCTCGACCGGCGCCGGCAGCGGCGGCGGCGAGTTCGAGGAGGCGGCTACCATCGGCCATAATTTCCAAGCGGTGATTGCCGACCTGGAAGCGCGCATGCGGGCCGCTGCCGCCGATCTCGACTTCGAGGAAGCGGCGCGCCTGCGAGACGAACTCAAACGTCTGCGCGCCACCGAACTGGCCGTGACAGACGATCCGACCGCCAAAGCTTCTCCTTCTCCCCGCGGGCGGGGAGGTCGGGATGCGGCAGCGTTGCCGCAGACGTCGGAATCGCGGCAAGGCCCCCTCGCGCCGCCGCGCTGGCATCGCGCGGCGAACCCCCCGCAAGCGGGGCGAGGTAAGTCCAAAGTCCACAAGCCCGCACTCGATGAGATGGGCATCGCGCTGTCCCACGAGGTGGCGCCGCTGCGTTCGGGACCCCGGAGAAAAAACCCGAGCAAGCCCGGCCTTGATGAAATGGGTCCGGGTGTTGAATCGATTCCCGGCAAATCCTCCGGCCCGCGTTCGACGTTCGGCCGGCCCGGCATGCGCGGCGGCTGGAAGCCGCGCGGACGCTAGGCGCACTACATCGGCCTGCGACCCCCTCCTTGATCTTCCCCTTTCATGGGGAGGAAGCAAAAAAGCGCCCTTCCTGTTTGCCGCAATCGCCTTCTCTTGTCTGCTGCAATCCCGTGCGTGAAAGTGGCTTGCGCTTCTCTCCCCCTGCAAAGGGAGAGATAGAGTGGGGGTCATTCGTCAGTGGTCACACGGAACGATCGCAGCGCGTGTTAGGCCGCCTGACAGCATGTGGACCACGATGGACGTCTTTGTTCCCTTTGGCGGGCTGCACGCTTTCACGCTTGTCATCTGCGTGCCGCTGATCGCCGCGCCGGCATTGCTCGGCCGTGTGTCTACTCCGTCTGGTGAAGCGGCGCTGCGTTGGGCGCTCGCCGCGCTCGCTGTCGGCTATTGGCTTGCCTACAACACGTGGTGGAACTGGCACGGCCTCGACTGGCGCACCGGGCTGCCGCTGCAAATCTGCGATTTCAACGGCCTGGTGGCGCCGTTCGCACTGCTCACCGGCCAGCGCTGGGCGCGCGCCACGCTGTATTTCTGGACCAGCGCGCTGACGCTCCAGGCATTCGTGCAACCCGCGCTCACGGCCGGACCGGCCTCGCTGGTGTTCTGGGCATTCTGGACCGCGCATACGATCATCGCCGCCTGCGCAGTCTACGATGTCGTCGTCCGCGGATTTCGTCCGGGCTGGAGCGACCTCGGCCGGGCCTTGGCCGTCAGCGGCGTCTACGTCGCATTGGTGGTGCCGGTGAATGTCTGGTTGGGCTCGGACTACGGCTACCTCGGCAATCCGGCGGCCGAAAATGAAATCCCGCCCTTCGTCTACGCGCTCGGACCTTGGCCGCAACGCGCGATCATCCTCGTCATGCTGGCGGCACTCGGCTTCGTCGTCGTCCTCTTGCCCTGGCGCATCGCGGCCCGGCGGGCGGCGATACGCCACCATGTCGATCACAGTAGCATCACGGCTTGACCTCTCCCGGCTCCATCGCGATTCCCCAGCGCCGGGCGCAGGCTCTCAGCCACGGCACGACGCCGCTGAGAACCGGAAACGTCATGTCGTCGCTCACCTTCGGCGACTTGAAAACCACGGTGACACCGTCCCCCAGCGCCTGCGCCAATGCTGCGCCGTGCAGCGGGAAGATGCCGATTTCGTCGCTGCCCAGCACCCGGGCGGAAAATCCGTCGAACGGCTTTTTGTCGATCGTCATCGTGGCATCGACCGTCTCGCCGCCCGGCAGCTTGTTGTTCGAATCCTTGAGCATCATGGTCAGTCCTTTGGCGCGGCTGACCATCAGGAATGTGCCGATGCGGCGCGCGCCGGGCTCCGCGCCCGTCGCGTAGTGCCGCCGGATCATGCAGACCAGGACATTGCCCTCCGGCCCGCGCAGTTCGGACGCGTCCCAGCCGGAGATTTTTTGTTTGTCCTCGATACCGGCCGGCCCGGCCGTCGTCGGCCGGCCGGAGCCGATTTCCGGCGAGCGCGGGCGCGGTACCGGCAGGTCGCCGGCATTCGGATCGGTCGGCCGGTCGATGGCAATGTCGAACTGTCTGCCGCATTGTTTGAGCCAGCCGAGCACGTCAGCGGGCAGATCGAGCGTAATGGCGCCGGTGTCGAGGCCGTCGCCATCGGAACGCAATCTGAGTGTGCCGGTTTTTTCCAGCGCCGAAAGCACGCCCGCCGCGTCGCCGGGATGAAGCGCCAGCGTCTCCGATCCGACGGTGAATGCCACGGCCGGAAACGTATGGCCGCCAAGGATGATCTCCGCCTGGTCGTCCAAAATGGCTTCCGGCGGGATTTTGTCGTCGCCGAGCGAGAACGCCAGCCCCGTGCCACGACCGATGATCACGCTCAACGCCGTATCGATGGTTCCATCAGCCGCAGCGCGCGGACGCTTGGCGACCACCACGCACTGCCGCACTTTCTTGTCCGGGCCTGTTTCCGGCAAACCGCTCCAGGTGCCGTCCGGAAAATGGACCGTCTTGCCGGCGACAGGCGCTTCCGGCTTGGTCGGGTTATTGGCGGCTTGCGAGGTGCCGGCGGCGGCAACAGCCAGGCAAACCGCCGCGCCGAAAATCGTCCCCTGAAGCGCGGTCCTTGGGATCGGCAACGTCATCATCGGCGCAAGTTATAACGGCCGCCGCGCCGGCCGAAACAACATAAACGTGAAGCGCCCGGCGTCGCTCGCGGCGGCGCCGGGTTGCCTCTCCTGGAGCCGTTTATCGGGTAATGACTTCCGCGATCTTCCGGTCGTTTGGATTGATGATCACAAGCTTCCGCTGCACCATCGCGAACTTGTAGGGCTTGAGCGCCGGAACGTCGCTGGCGGCTTTGGCGGTCACTGGCGCCGAGGTAACGCCGTGCGGCACCACCGCGCCGATGGTAGCGGTGAACCCCGCCGGCGCTTTCTGGTTCAGCGCACCGGTATAGAGGTTGTTCCATGCCAACTTCTGCTGCGTGGACGTCAGGTTGAGTGTGTCGCGCGCCGGCGGAGCCATCGTTGCATTGTTCATCGGTGCGGCCGAGGCGACCGAAATGCCGGCAAGCAACGCAGCCGCGGCCAGCGCGATGGATGTTTGTTTCTTCATGACGATCTCCGTGTTTGGAAAAACCGCCCCGCAGAATGAACGCGCCGCACGGGCGCGATGTTTCGTTAAAAATCGGCCATGGAGCAGGCTCAAACGCCGCGCGGCAGGCTGTCGCGGGGGGCCCTGACAAACTCATTTTTTAAGCAGTTGATTCCACTGTGATCTAAACGCTATCCGTGATCGGCCATGAAATTAGGCTTTGAAGAAGCGCAAACTCCATATGCAAGCGGCTCGCAAAGCGCCCGGGTATGGACAGAACGTTGGGTGCACGATTGGGTATATTGCCCCAATTGCGGCAGTCACAAGCTGGATCGCTTCCCCAACAACAGTCCCGTTGCCGATTTCTTCTGCGCCGCCTGCAAAGAAGAGTACGAACTAAAGAGTCAGAAGAGCGCGTTCGGCGAGAAGGTGCTCGACGGTTCGTTTCGTACCAAATGTGAGCGTTTGGCCGCCAACAACAATCCAAATCTTTTTCTTCTGAATTACGATTTGAAGCAACTGAGTGTGTCTAATCTTTTTGTCGTGCCGAAGCATTTTTTCGTACGCGAAATCATTGAGGAGCGGAAGCCCTTGGCACCAACGGCTCGCCGCGCCGGCTGGGTCGGGTCAAACATTATGCTGAGCCAAGTTCCGCGATCGGGAAAAATCTTCATCGTTCGCGACGGCCAACCCGAACCGAAGGATTCGGTTCTCGCTAGATGGCGAAGTACTCTATTTTTGCGAGACCAAGGGCAAGAAACGAGAGGTTGGTTGATAGACGTAATGAAGTGCATTGAGTCCATCGGGAGGCGTGAGTTTCATATTGAGGACATTTATGCCTTTGAGGATCACCTCAGCGTTCTTTACCCGGGGAACCAAAACGTGAGGCCCAAAATACGCCAACAGTTACAATTCCTGAGAGATCGCGGTTATCTCGATTTCGTCTCTCGCGGAAACTATCGTTTGCGGGCCGGCAGCTGAGGCGGTTTGATCTTTCAGAACACTCGTACGTAAGGAGCCCCACGATGGCTTGGTATCGAAACTACTACACCTGCGCCCGTTGTGGCACCGACTGGACGGACGAATGGTCGTGCACATGCGAGGACGATTGCCCCAGTTGCGGGGCAAGGCACATGACGCCGCAGACGAGCGACGACCTGACGGAAGTGATTGAACGGGAAGGCGACGATTTTGTCGTGCTTTGGTCGCCGGAAACGGCGGGCCACGACCCCAATTATTGTGAGTTGGGAAGATTTCCAACCCGCGCCCAGGCGGAGAGCTTCTTGGTTTCTGGTTGATTGCGGCCGCCTACGGTTGCTGCCGCGTCCCCTCGGATCATTCAGGCAGGGGCGATCCCCTCACCAATACCGGCGCCGCCAGTAGGTGGTGTAAGGGCCGGGACCGTAATAGGGCCCATAGCCCGGATATTCCCAGCCCGGCGCCGGGTAATAGGCCGGGCGGCGACCCTCCCGGAATGCCGGGACAGAAGCGCGCCGGCGCGTAACCGGTCCAGCCCCGCCATGCCACCGCGCACCATCGCCGCTGGCAGCCGCCGATGTCCACAAGGCTGCCGAGGGGAATGACGGCGATGACGGGATAGCCGGAACCCGGTCCCTGCCGCAGATCGACGGTGCCGGCGAGGCGCGCCGGCGCGGCCTGGATGCTCGGCGCCGACAGCGCCATCAGCGCCGCGGCACAGATCGCAATTCGCGCGAGATTCATGGGGTCCCTCATCGTTGGCGGCGCGGAGCGGGAAGGGTCTGGGCACCAGACGCCACGGTTTAAGGCCAAGGCGGCGATTTTCAACCCAATTCGCGGCTGGTTTTACGCCGGCGCAGCCACGCCGCCGTGACAGCAGCTTCAGCGCGTGAGCTTTTGCAGCTCGGGAAACGGCACGAAGCCTACGCCGGCGCACTGGGTGGGCGCCCTTTCCTTTTCCTGGCCCTTCTCTTGCGGTTTGTCCGGCGTTTTTTCGACGAAACGGTCGAAGCGCCCGACCAGGAAGACTGCGGCGACTTCCTTGACGCCGGCATATTCGTTGCCGCGCTTCTTGCCGTTGAACCGCACGCATACGACGTAGCGCTGAATGCCTCCCACGGGCTTGAGCACCGGCTCGGAAATGCCGGCATCGCGAATGCCGGTCGGATCGTTCAGATAGGCGTGCATCGCGGCGAGAATGTCGTTCTTGTAGTTGGCCGGAACAATGTTGACGTCCGGGTCGCCGGGTGCGGCCGTTTCCGGCCCGTGATGGGCGCAGCCGCCAAGAATGAACGTCAGCCCGACCATAAAGCCCGCCAACCGTCGAAGTCCCCCCTGCATCGATGATCCAACCCGCTTGATGTCCCGGCCGCCCCCGCCCGGTTTAGGCGTAAATCGCCGGGCGCGCCATTGCAGCGCGGCGCAGTGTAGCCATATGGCACAAAACGCCTATAAGGGTCGGCCATCGTAGCGCCTGCACCATCCCGTGGTCTGTAACCCGCCTTGACGGATTTCATCGCCCATCTCGTTCACGACTACGGCCTCGTTGTGGTCGCTGTCGTCATTGGGCTCGAGAGCCTCGGGCTGCCGTTTCCCGGGGAAACGGTCCTCATCCTTGCCGGGATCTATTCGGGCACCAAGCACGATCTCAACATCGTGTCGGTGATCACCACCGCGGCAACCTCGGCAGTCGCCGGTCAGATCATCGGGTTCGTCATCGGACGCGAATTTGGCTATCGCCTGCTTGTGCGCTTCGGGCCCTATGTGCGGATCACCGAAGGCCGCATCAAGCTCGGCGAGTATCTGTTCCTGCGGCATGGCAGCAAGATCATCGTCGTCGCGCGCTTCGTGCCGTTGCTGCGCAGCATCGCGGGCATCCTGGCCGGAGCCAACCGCATGCCGTGGCCGCAATTCCTCCTGTCCAACATCGTGGGGGCTTTTGCCTGGGCCGGCCTGTTCGGGTTCGCCGCCTATATGCTGGGCCATCAGGTCGAGCATGTCGCCGGGCCGGTGGTCATCGTCATCGGCATTGCCGCGCTTGTGGCGCTGGCGATCGGCGCCAATTTCATCGGCCGGCACGAGGCGCAGCTGGTGGCCGAAGCCGAACGTGCGCTTCCCGGGCCGCTCAAATAAGGCGGATGCCGCCGGCGCCGGGCAGGCGCCTTCCCGGTCTGCCTTGCCGCCGTTATTCACAAACCCATATAGTGGTACGGGCGCCGTAAGGGCCGCGCAAAGTCGCTTGCAAAGGGCTTTGAGACCATGTCCAGGGTTTCGTCGCTTTCGAGTCCATTTCTGCTTGGTTTTGACGAGATCGAGCGTGTTCTCGATCGAGTCGCCAAAGCCGCGGACGGCTATCCGCCTTACAACATCGAGCGCGTTGCGCACGATGCCACCAGCCCGGAACGGCTGCGCATCACGCTTGCGGTCGCTGGCTTCACCCGCGATCAACTCGACGTGACGCTCGAAGAAAGCCAGTTGGTCATTCGCGGACGGCAGCAGGACGACAAGAGCCGCCAGTACCTGCACCGCGGCATCGCAGCGCGGCAATTCCAGCGCAGCTTCGTTCTCGCGGAGGGCATGGAAGTACTGAGCGCCGACCTGAAAAACGGATTGCTATCGATCGATCTCGTTCGCCTGCAGCCGGAGCGTGTCGTTAAATCGATCTCGATCAAGGAGTTCGAGTGAAGAAATCGAAGAATACTCGTCCGCGTCATCGCAAGAAGGAGTACCCGGCCATGTCGTCGGATCTAAGCCGTCACGAATTGGAGCAGATCGAGATATCGCCTGAGGCGCTCGCGCAACTCGGTGACGGAGAGATTGCCTACGTCAAGACGATCCGCTCCGAGGACGTGCGTGCGCTGTTTCCGCAAGTGCCGGACATCGAGCCCGGCCTGAAGCTGTTCGCGCTGCACGCCGCGGACGGCACCCCGATCATGCTGACCGACAGCCGCGAAGCCGCCATCGCCAACGCCGTGAGCCAGCAGCTCGAAACGGTGAGCGTACACTAAACTGATAAGACCCGCGCAGGAGCTTTGTTCGCCGAACGCCCTACGCCGCCGACGCTGACGGCATCGCCAACACCGCGTAGAGCGATTCGGCGTCCTGCGAGGCGCGCAGGTTGTGGGCGACGGTGGTATCGCGAAGCAGCCGCGCCACCCGGGCCAGCGCCTTCAAATGATCGGCGCCGGCGCCTTCCGGCGCGAGCAGAAGAAAAATGAGATCGACCGGCTGACCGTCGAGCGCTTCGAAATCGATCGGACGGTCGAGGCGCGCGAACAATCCAAACAGCCGGGTGAGATTCGGCATCTTGCCGTGGGGTATCGCAACGCCGTTGCCGACCGCGGTCGAACCGAGTTTCTCGCGCTGCATCAGGATTTCAAAGATCGCGCGCTCGTTCTGTCCGCTCAGCACCGCGGCGCGCGCCGCGAGTTCCTGCAACACCTGCTTCTTGTTGTTGACCTTAAGCGCCGGGATGATCGCGTTCGGCGCGACGAGATCGGTGAGCGGCATGATTGGAACCTGGCGAGCGAGGCCGCAGCCTCACGCTAACTTCGTTTGTCTTTGCCGAAAGCCGGTGCCCTCCGTCGGGGAACTCGGTCGGGGCGGCGGACCATAAGAAGCGGGGACAACGGCGTCAATGGCCTTCCGGCATAACGCGTTTGCGTCAGGGCAGTTCCGCCCGGGCGGAGTGGCGCGATGATCCTTGAGCCGCCCATGATAGCGGCGCAGGCGCTTCTCAACCCGATGCACCGCTTGATCGGCACTCGCATAGGCGTCGTTGGCACTGCCTTCAGCATGCAGCGTAACTTTCGAGTCGAGATGCACGTCGCATTCGGTGCGAAACCCCGAGCCCTCGCGCTCCACCGTGACATGCCCGGAATATCCGCCGTCGAAATATTTGCTCATGACTTCGCTTACTCGCGCGACGATGCGCTCGCGCAGTGCTTCGCCAACATCCAGATTTTTGCCTGAAACGCGAAATGACATGGCGGGTCTCCCTTGCAAGCCACCGCTCAAGAGTGCCTCTGCCGGGGAAGCGATGCAACAATCCACTGACGGTTTTGAGCCGCCAAGTTGCTCCGCACCCTGCGGCCCTTCGCCCCGGCGAATGCGCAACAACGCGCCATCTTACGCGCGATGTAGGCGCGGCCGGTGGGAAATTCGACGCGCCGGCAGCGGCACCGGATCGCGCGATCAGACCGCAGCCTCCTGCTTCTCCCGCCGCCGCTGCACCGACGACGGAATGCGCATGGCCTCGCGGTATTTCGCCACGGTTCGCCGCGCGATATCGATACCGGCTTCGCGCAGCTTGTCGACGATGGTGTCGTCGGACAACACTTCGGCCGCCGTTTCGGCGTCGATCAGTTGCTTGATGCGATGACGTACGGCTTCGGCGGAATGCGCCTCGCCGCCATGCGACGCCGCGATCGCCGACGTGAAGAAATATTTGAGCTCGAAAATACCGCGATTGGTCGCCATGTATTTGTTGGCGGTGACGCGGGACACGGTCGACTCGTGCATGCTGATCGCTTCGGCGACAGTCTTGAGGTTGAGCGGGCGAAGGTGCTCGACGCCGCGGGCGAAGAAGCCGTCCTGCTGGCGCACGATTTCATTTGCGACCTTCAGGATGGTCCGCGCCCGCTGATCGAGCGCACGCACGAGCCAGGTCGCGCTCTGCAGGCATTCGGCGAGATATGATTTCTCGTTGTCGCGGCGCGTCGTCGCCGACACCTCGGCGTAGTAAGTCTGATTGACCAGCACCTTCGGCAAGGTGTCGGAATTGAGTTCGACGATCCACCCGCCGTCGGGCCCCGGCCGCACGAAAACGTCCGGCACGATCGGCTGCACGACAGCCGACCCGAACGCGAGACCGGGTTTGGGATTGAGCCGGCGGATTTCCGCAATCATGTCGGCGAGATCTTCGTCGCCGACGCCGCAGACTTTTTTCAAAGCCGCAAAGTCGCGCTTGGCCACAAGGTCGAGCCGCGTGATCAAAGCCTGCATCGCCGGATCGAAGCGATCGCGTTCCTTGAGCTGTATCGTCAGGCATTCGGCGAGATCGCGCGCGCAAATTCCGGGCGGATCGAGGCTTTGCAAAATGCGGAGCACGGCCTCGACTTCCTTGACGCCGGTGCCGAGCTTTTCCGCAACCGAATCGAGATCGCCGCCGACATATCCGGCCTCGTCGACGAGATCGATGAGATATTGCCCGATCATGCGCTGCGCGGGATCGGCGATGGCGAGCGTGAGTTGCTCGCGCAACCGGTCGGCGAGCGTGGTTTCGGCGGGCACGAAGGCTTCGAGGTTGTACTCGCCGTCCTCGCGGCCGCCCGGGCCGACCCCTGCCCATTCCGAATAGCCGGCCGGGCTTTCGGCGGCGCGCGGCGGGCTTATCTCGGGATCGTCGGGAAATATATCTTCGCGGCGGGCGTCGAGCACGTCTTCGGCCGGGGTTTGAGGCGGCTCCGCCGGCTCCGCATTCCACGTCTCGCCGTCGGCGGACGGTCGGTCCGGCCCCTCAAAGGCGTCGGTCTCGTCAGGACCCCGCTCCTCCTCCGCGCCGCGGTCGAGCAACGGATTGCGTTCGAGCTCCGCCTCGACATACGTGATCAGATCCAGGTTCGACAGCTGCAATAGCTTGATCGCCTGCATAAGCTGCGGCGTCATCACCAGCGCTTGGCTCTGGCGGATTTGAAGTCTTTGGGTAAGCGCCATGGGCGGGAGGGCTAAATTGGTCCGATTCTTGCTTGTAGCCTTCTACAGCAATTCCGCAGCCCTGTCGTCAACCGAATTCGGACAGGCTTAAAGCTGGAACTGCTCGCCCAGATAGAGCCGGCGCACTTCAGGATTATTGACGATGTCGGCGGCCCGGCCCTCCATCAAAACCTCGCCGGAATAGATGATGTAGGCGCGATCGGTCAGGCCGAGCGTCTCGCGCACATTGTGGTCGGTGATCAACACGCCGATGCCGCGATTGGTCAGGTGACGCACCAGCGCCTGAATGTCGCCGACGGCGATCGGATCGATGCCGGCGAACGGCTCGTCGAGCAGCATGTAATTCGGCCGTGTCGCGAGCGCACGAGCGATTTCGACGCGGCGGCGCTCGCCGCCCGAGAGCGCGATCGACGGCGTCTTGCGCAGCCGGGTGATATTGAATTCCTCCAGCAGCCCGTCGAGATCGCGCGCCCGGCGCTTGGCGTCGGGCTCGACTACTTCCAGCACGGCGCGGATATTTTCCTCGACGTTAAGGCCGCGGAAGATCGAGGCTTCCTGCGGCAAATAGCCAATCCCGAGGCGCGCGCGCTGGTACATCGGGAGCGCCGTCACATTATGGCCGTCAAGCTCCACGGTTCCCTTGTCGGCCTTGATGAGGCCCGTCACCATGTAAAAGACGGTGGTCTTGCCGGCACCATTTGGACCGAGCAGACCTACCGCCTCGCCCTGGCGCACGTAGAAACTCACTCCCTTCACGACCTTGCGGCCGACGAAGCTTTTCTCCACGCCGTGCACCGCAAGTACGCCTTTGCGCTCGGGCGGGATGGCACCATTTCCGTCCGTGCGGCGGCGCGGCCTCGCTGCGGGAGGCGGAGCGCTTTCCGGCGGTGGTTGACGCTGCGGCGCATTTTCCGGCGGCGGCCTCCGCCGCCGTGGCGGCGGCTTGCTGCGCGCCTTTTGCTCCGGCGCCGGCACGCTCGCGATATCGACATAAGTGCCGTTGATCGCCCCACCCATGCTGGAGAGATTGATGGCCCCTTCACCGCCATGCGGTTGGCGCGGCGCCGAGCCACGTCGGCGGCGAAGATATGAGAAAAAATCGATCAAGCCGGCCAGCCTCGGAAGGTTCGGATCGAATCGCGGAAGGCCCACCGCCTTCCAGGCAGGGTTTTATCCGATTTTCCGCGCCGATGCTCCGTTGATGCCCCTAATTCGGCTTGGGTTGCCCAACCGACAGGATGTTCGACGACCCGCCCCCATTCGCGCCTTTGCTCGGCAAAATGAGCGCTCGGACGCGATTCTGCGTGGCCGAGCCCGATTCGAAATGGGCGTTACCGCTCACGGTGTCGACCACGACCCGTTCGCCGCGCAGTACGTTCTTGCCCTGGCTGACCACGACATTTCCGGTCAGCGTAATCGTCTTCTTCTTGAGATCGTAGACGCCGAGGTCGCCGCTCGCATTCTGGTCCTTGGAGCTGACGGTGACGCCGCCCCGTGCCTCGATCCTGCGGATATCCTGCGCCCCTCGCGGCATCGCCCCCTTCGCACCCGGCGGTGCATTCGCCGGCGTCGTAATGCTGGCGACGGTGGACCCGGTGCCGGACCCATGCTCCGGGCCGTAGAAGACAACGAGCGATTGGCACTTCATGGTCATGTCACCCTGAGTGACGTGCACGTCACCGGAGAATGTCGCCATCTTGTTCTTGTCTTGCACTTCAAGCGAGGCGGCGTCGATTTGAACCGGAAGATCCTGGTTCTGCTGGTCTTGCAGAACACCCTGGATCGGCGAGCGCAGACTTTGCGCCGCGGGATTTTGCGCCAACGCGGCGCCTGACGCAGCCATCGCGACCGTCAATGCAAAGAGCCAAAGCCGCTGCATCATCGTTCGTTCGCCTGCGCAGTCACTTGGTCCGGCTGGACAATCATCGTCACGCCGCCGTCAAACCGGATGACTGCACCGCTGTCGCGCACCTCAAGCCGGTTGGCGTTTATTACCGTGCCGGTGAGCTTCACCCAAACCGGCTTCTCGGAAACGAGAACGCCTTTGTGCACGTCGATGGCGGCGTCGCTCAAGCGAGCCTCGTAACCCGTCGAAGAAAGCAGATGGATGCTTTCGCTGAGATTAAGAATCTCGGTCTTCATGTCATACGAGCCAGACGCCGACGTGACGTTGACCGTGCTTTTGTCTTCCATCTCCATCTTGGCCTGGATCTGATGCAACTCCATCAGGTCGGGCTTGAGTATGTCCTGCTCGGCGGAATGGGCCGTGAACTCATAGGGCCGCGAATTGACCGTGTAGCCGGTAAGGCGCGGCTGCTGCATCGTGACCTTGGTGCCTTTGATCACCATTTTGCCCAGCTCGCCCGGCAGCCGGAGCCCTCCGACCGTCGGCATGTAGTTGGCTCCAACCACCACGATCAGAGCGGCCGCAAGAACGGCCGGCACACCGAGGCGAAGCCACTGCACGAGCCGGCTGTGCCGCATCGCCGCGCGATACCGTTGATCGGCATCGCCGCGCGATGCGGTCGAAATATTGGCGCGTCTCCCGCTGCCGATTGGATAGGTGCTGCTCAGCGGCATTCCCCTAAGGACCGGTGCCCCGATTCGGGACCGCAGCTCGTTTTAGCGGTTCCGCCTGCGAATTGTCGCCTACGAATGTGGCCCCGACCGGGCGGTGTGGCGCCGGCTGGGCGCCGGTCTGGCGGCTCATCCTGCCGGGAATATTGGTAAATTGGGCCCGCCCGCAAGGGGCTCTGCCTGGAAGGAGCGTACAGCAAATGCCGCAGGGAAGCGGCCCGTTGGCACTACGAATGGGCGAAAATATCCTCGGCGGCGAAACCCGCCAGGTCGAGGCGCACCCGATCCGGCAGGAAACGGAAGCAAGCCGCCGCCAATTTCTCCCGCCCCTCACGCGCCAGCATCGCGTCGAGCCGCTCCTTGAGCGCGTGCAGGTAAAGCACGTCGGAAGCCGCGTAGGAAATCTGCGCGTCGCTCAATTCCGCCGCACCCCAATCGGACGATTGCTGCTGCTTCGACAGGTCATGGCCAAGCACCTCGCGCACGAGGTCCTTGAGGCCATGCTTGTCGGTGTAGGTGCGGGTCAGTCGCGACGCGATCTTGGTGCAATAGACCGGCTCCGGCATCACGCCAAAAGCGTTGCAGAGCATGGCAAGATCGAACCGTCCGAAGTGAAATATCTTCAGTAAGGCGGCATCGGCGAGGAGTCGCTTCAGGTTCGGCGCATCGGTGGCGTGCGGCGGGATCTGCACCACGTCCGCCGAGCCGTCGCCGGGGGAGAGCTGAACGAGGCACAGCCGGTCGCGGCCGAGCGACAGGCCCATGGTCTCGGTGTCGATCGCCACCGCGCCGGTATAGCGCGAAAGGTCCGGCAGATCGCCGCGATGCAGTCGGATGGTCATGCGGAATGCAGTATCGCAACCCCAATGGCGCGTCAAAACCGGCAAACTGGGCCGGATTGGTCCAAAAATCTTCCATGACCCGACGCCTCGATCGTGGCAGAATTTTTAGCTGTCCTGGTCGGGGGGGACCGGTCGCCCATGTGGCGGACTTTGAGCGCCAGTAGCGTCGGTGCGTCCGCCGCACTTCGCGGTTCGCTGTGGGCGTCGCTTATCGCAACTGTGATGGCGCCGGTCGCCGCTATCGGGCAGCAAACTTCGAACCCGGCGGCGGGTTCCAACGCGGCCGCGCTTCCCGAAATCCGCGTCATTGCCACCACGCCGGTCGCGCCGCCACGCCCGGCGGCAAAGCCGTCCGCTGCAACTGCGGCTCCGGCGCGAAGTACGGCGGCCCCGACGCAAAGCACGGCGGCGCGTGCCGAACCCGGCGTAATCGACCGCGACAAGGTGCCTTCCAACGTGCAGACGCTGTCGGCCTCGGACTTCGATCACGCCAAGGCGCCGAACCTGCTGGATTCCCTGGAGCGCGGCCTGCCCGGTGTTTCGCTCGGCGACCAGACCGGCAATCAGTTCCAGCAGGATCTCAACTATCGCGGCTTCATCGCATCGCCGGTCGTCGGCACGCCACAGGGGCTCGCGGTCTATCAGAACGGCGTGCGCATCAACGAAGTCTTTGGCGACACCGTCAATTGGGACTTCATCCCGCAGAACGCCATCAACCAACTGACGCTGGTTCCGAGCAATCCGATCTACGGCCTCAACGCCATCGGGGGCGCGCTCTCGTTCGAGATGAAGAACGGATACAGCTATCACGGCGTCGAAGGCGAGGTCATGGCCGGCGCGTTCGGACGCGCCGGCGCATCGGTTCAGGCGGGAGGCCAGGTCGGAAACTTGTCCGGCTACATCACCGCCGACGCCATCGACGACGCCGGCTGGCGACAGGATTCGCCTTCGCAGCTGCGGCGGATCTACACCGATCTGGGCGCACGCGGCGATCAAACCGAATTTCACGTCACCTTCACCGGCGCCACCAACAATTTCGGCGCCGCCGCGGCGACCCCGGTGCAGATGCTCAACCAGGATTGGAGCAGCGTCTATACCTTGCCGCAGACGACTGGCAATCAGCTCGCCTTCCTCACCACGAGCGCAAGCTGGAAGCCGACGGACACCTGGACCTATCAGGCCAATGCCTATTATCGGTCATTCCGGCAGAACCACTTCGATGGCAACGGCACCGACGCGCAGAATACCGGGTGCCCCGATCCGGCCGTGCTCTGTTTTCCAAATCTCAACGGCTCGCTGTCAAATCTCATCACGACGACCGGACAGACGGTGCCGGCGACGGGACTGCTTGGCACGAGCGTGTTGGGCGAGATCGATCGCACCTGGACCGCGACCAATTCGTTTGGCGGCTCCGGGCAGGCGGCGACTTCGGAACGGATATTCGGCCACACCAACAATTTTGTCGCCGGGGTGAGCATCGACCGCGGCCTGGTGCAATTCTGCCTCGACCAGCGAACTCGGAACGATCAACGCCAACCAGTTTCCGGTCGTGCAGGGCACCGGCCTTTTCATCGACCAGCCTTCCGGCGACCTGGCTCCGGTTGGGCTCGGCGCCCAGACCCTCTATGCCGGCCTCTACGCCACCGATACTTTCGACCTGACGTCGCGGTTGTCGGTGACCGCGGGCGGCCGTTTCAACTTCGCCCAGATCAATCTCCAGGACGAACTGGGCAACGACGCGTTGCTCAATGGCAATCACAATTACGGCCGCTTCAACCCAACGGCCGGCGCGACCTACAAGGTGACGTCCAACATCACCGTCTACGGCGGCTATTCGGAAGCGAACCGTGCGCCGACGCCGCTTGAGCTCGCGTGCTCCGATCCGTTGCGTCCCTGTCTGATCGACAGCGCGCTGGTCGGCGATCCGGATCTCAAGCAAGTCGTCTCGCACACCTTCGAGGCCGGAATCCGCGGCCACTACGATATCGCCAAAGGGCTCCTGAACTGGAGCGTCGGCGTCTATCACGCCCTCAATACCGACGACATCATCAATGTGGCGAGCCCGATCATCGGACATGAATTCTTTCAGAATGGCGGCAATACGTTGCGCCAGGGGATCGAGGCGCAAGCGTCGTACAAATGGGATCGCTGGAACGTCTATGCGAACTTGACCTCGGTCGACGCCACTTTTCAGAACGCCCTGACGCTGTCGTCGCCGTTCAACCCTTTTGCCAATCCACTCACCGGAACCATCAGCGTCCTTCCTGGCGACCACCTGCCCGGTATTCCGGATTTCCGTTTCAAGCTTGGCGGCGAATACCGCATCACCGACCCTTGGAAGTTGGGTGCCGATCTCAGCGTCATCGGCAGTCAATACCTGGTCGGCGACGTCTCAAACCAGAACCCGAAAATACCGGCATATTGGACCGTGAATCTCCACTCGTCCTATCAGGTGTCGAAGCACGTCGAGCTGTTCGCGCTGGTGAAGAACCTGTTCAACCAGCACTATTATGTCTATGGCACGTTCTTCGATACCGCTTCGTTGCCGTATTTGAATCTGACCGACCCGCGCACTTTCGTGCCGGGCATGCCGTTCGCCGCCTATGCCGGAGCGCGGGCGACATTTTAATGGCCGGATTGCGGTACGGAGGCGGGCTTCTTTCCCGCCAGCCCGGTCAATTCAAGGCTCAGCGTCTTGAGTTGCCGCCGCGCGGCGGCATCGTAGACTTGCTCGTTCGCCGATGCCTCGCTCTGTCCATTGAAATAAAGACCCGTCCGCCCCGCCATGTCGGCGGACGTGGCGAGTTTAAAGATGGCGTCGGCGCCCTCCTCGACGGTGGAGAGTGGCTTGCCGCCGAATTGCATCACCATCGCCGTGTTCATGAACGTCGCCGGATGCAGGGCGTTGACGGTGACGCCGGTGCCCTGGAGCTCGCTCGCAAGATCGATCGTGAACATGATCTGCGCGAGCTTGCTCTGGCGGTAGGCGCGCATGCCGCTGTAACCGTTCGTCAACATTACGTCGTCGAATGCGATGGGTTCCTGTCCGAGCGACGAGACGTTGACGATCCGCGCCGGCGCGCTTTTTTTGATCAGCGGCAGAAGCGAATAAGTGAGCAAAAAGCCGGCCAGATAGTTCACCGCGAAGCGCAATTCGTATCCCTCGGCACTCGTCTGTCGAGTGCCTTGCGGTCCGCCGCTGCCGATGCCGGCGTTGTTGATGAGGAGATCGAGTCGGCTGGTCGTGCTTTGCACCGCGTCGGCGAGGCGCCGCACCTCCGCAAGCGAAGCAAGATCCGCCATGACAAACTCGGCGGAACCGCCGCTGGCCTTGATCTCGGCAACGACGCGCTCGCCGCGCTCGCGATCGCGGCCATGCACCAGAACCCGCCAGCCGGACGCTCCGAGCATTTTCGCCACGACGCGGCCGACACCATCGGTCGAGCCGGTGATAAAAGCTGTTTTTCCGTTCGGCTTCGCCATGGCTGCGCTTTCCCCTTCACTGCACGCTGTTCATTTCTGCTCGATACGCCAGGCGCCATCCCAATCCTCGGCCGGCGGCGATGCCGCGATGAGATTGATGCGATCGAGCAAGGCCAGTGACGGTCCATCGTCGGCAACCGCAGCGAGCGCGGCGGCGAACGCGCGCCGCGCCTCCTCCCAGCGCCGCGCCCGGTACGCGGCGAGGCCTTCGGCATAGCGTGTCCGCAGTTCGATCTGTTTCGGCGACAAGGCGCCGCCGCGGCCCATGATCTCGTATACCGGCTGTGAATGGCCCTGGCCGGGCAGGAAGACGCGATCGATCTCGCGTGTTTCGATCGCCGCGCCCGCCGCCACGGCGGTTGCTTCCAGCAGCAGGGTACGGGTGCCGTAGAGTTTGTTGGCGCCTTCCAGACGCGAGGCCAGATTGACGGTTTCGCCCATGACCGTGTAGCTCATCATCACCTCGGAACCGATGCTGCCGACCACCACCTCGCCGGTCGCGATGCCCATGCGGACATCGAACGAGATCGGCACGTTGCGGAGACCGAGCATATCCGGCAATGCGTCCCGAAACGCAGGAATGCGCTCCACGATGTCGAGCGCGGCAAGGCTGGCGCACCGCGCCTGATCCGCGTCGGCGGTGAAGGGCGGCCCCCAATACGCCATGATGGCGTCGCCGATATATTTGTCGATGATGCCGCCATGCTGGTGGATCGGCGCCGACATCGTCGAAAAATACCGGTTCATGACCGTGACAAGCCCCCGCGGGGTCATTTCCTCGCTCACGCCGACGAAGCCTTTGACGTCGCAGAACATCACGGTCATGACGCGACGCTCGCCCTCCGCGGCGAGTGCCGGACCGCTGATCAGCCCGTCGACGATGCGGGGATCGACATAGCGCCCGAAGGTTTCGCGGATGCGCTCTTTCATGCGCAGCTGCTCGACCATTTTGTTGAAGGCCACCGTCAAATGGCCGATCTCGTCCTGCGATGTGACGGCAAGCGTTTCATTTAGATTGCCTGCCTCGACCGCGCGAGCGCCCTCCAGCAGCCGGCGCACCGGGCGGGTCAATCCGGTGCTGACGATGACGGAGAAGGCCAAACCCAGAGCCGCGGCGAGCGCCGTCAGGAGGATGGCGATAAGCAAAACAATACGCTGCTTGCGCGCGGTCGCCGCCGAATCCGCCTTCAGAAGACTGACCATTTCGTGGCGAACGGTATCGAGCTGACGGTCGAGCTCGTCGCGCAGCGCCTCCACCCGTTGAAGGCCGTCGGCTACCGCCTTTTGGTCGCCGGCATCGAGAAGCGGGAGCAGGCGTGTGATCTCCTCGTTGAGGTGGCCGCGCGTATCATCGATCAGGTCGGAGAGTCGGTTGCCAAGTTCCACCAACCGTGTGGTGTCGCCGAAATGGCTGCCCTTCTCGATCAGGCCATCGATCAATTTGTGTGCGGCTTTCAGCTCGCTGTCGACGGCCTCACCTTCGGCGCGGAAATCATTGGCGGTGGCGGCCAGTTGCGCGGCATCGACAGGAGACCGCTCTTTCTCGATCAGCATGCGGCGCAGCGCAATCGCGCGGGTCAGCGAATGGATGTTGGCCCGCGCCAGCGCGGCGTAGGCCGGAACATAGCTTTGCGTCAGGTCTTCAAGCCGGGCGCTGACCTGCATCACGAGCGCCATCGAGAGCAGCGCCGCCGCCGTCATCAGGACGATGAGGATCAGCGCGATCGCGATGATCTTGCGCTTGATCGACAGTCGGATCATCGAGCGACCCTTGTTGCGGCCGAGTTTCCTAGGCAGCTCGGCGGTGCTTTTCTTGGAAGAGCGCCCGGGCGGAACAAACACCAATTCAGCGGCTGGTGCCCAGGAGAGGGCAGACCCTAACGAGCCTTGTCAATAGCTTAGCGTGTCCCACTTTTGCGGATCGTCCCATTGAGTCTCAATAGGTATTTCCACGATTGTCCCACCGATTTTCGGCCTCGCTTCATGTCCGTTCTTCCCTCAGAAGCGCACATTTATCGGCGCGCTGACAATGTCAGCTTTGTGC
>CAVZSB010000013.1:0-54163 GCA_963777635.1 uncultured Alphaproteobacteria bacterium | reverse complement strand
GGAGGAGGACCGATGGGCTACACCGACATTCTCTACAGCACCGACGATTTCGTCGCGACCATCACCCTTAATCGTCCCGACAAGCTCAATGCCTGGACCAGCCAGATGGATGTGGACGTGCGCCATGCCATCGATGCGGCGGCGGCCGACGATAAGGTGCGTGCCATCGTGCTGACCGGCGCCGGGCGCGGCTTCTGCGCGGGCGCGGACATGTCGCGGCTGAGCAAGATCTCATCGGGGGAGACGGCGCGCACCGTCGTCAGTCAAGGCGGCCGCGGCGCCGGCAATTTCGAGCAGAAATTCAGCTACCTCTTGGCCGTGCCGAAGCCGGTCTTTGCGGCGATCAACGGCCCGATCGCCGGCATCGCGCTCTGCCTCAGCCTGTTCTGCGATTTCCGCTACATGGCCGACGGCGCCAAATTGACGACGGCATTCGCCAGGCGCGGCCTTATCGCCGAACACGGCATCTCCTGGATGTTGCCGCGCCTCATCGGCCCGATGAATGCGCTCGATCTCCTCTATTCTGCGCGCACCATCGAGACTGAGGAGGCTGACCGATTGGGGCTGGTGCGTCGCCTGCCGGCGGAGAAATTTCTCCCTAGGGTTCAGTCGATTGCGCGCGAGCTTGTGACGGCGTCTTCGCCGCGTTCGATCGGGGTGATGAAACGCCAAGTATTCGAATCCTATTTCCAGTCGCTTTCGGAGGCTTGGGCGGTCGCCGACGCCGCGATGATCGAAGCGTTCCGTTCCGAGGATTTCAAGGAAGGCGTGGCCCATTTCATTGAGAAGCGCCGGGCCGTATTCTCCGGCCGATGATGCTTCCGAGACTTTAGAAGTGGTTCACGATCTCTAGCCGACCAAGAGAGGGCAACACCGCCATGGCAAATCCATCCCGTCCCGTCGCGCTTATTACCGGCGCGTCGAGCGGCATCGGCATCGAACTGGCCCGCGAGGCCGCCAAGGACGGACACGATCTGGTGCTGGTGGCCCGGCGCCGCGAACCGATGCAGGCCCTCGCCACCGAACTCAACGCCGCGGGCGCCGAGGTCACCGTCATTTCCGCCGATCTCGGCAAAGCGGGTGGCGCAGCGGCGCTGATGGAGATCGTCGAGTTGCGCGGCCTTGAACTCGATGTGCTGATCAACAATGCAGGCCTTGGCGATACCGGCCGTTTCGATCAGGCCGACCCGGAACGAATTACCTCAATGCTGCAGGTCAACATCGTGGCGCTGACCGAGCTGACCCGGCTCGTCCTGCCGAAGATGGTGGCGAAAGGACGGGGCAGGATCATGCTGGTCGCCTCAACCGCCGCGTTCCAGCCGGGCCCCGGCATGGCCGTATATTACGCGAGCAAGGCCTACGTGCTGAGCTTCGGCCGGGCAATCGGATATGAGTTGCGCGGAACCGGCGTGACGGTAACGACACTAAGCCCCGGTCCGACCGAGACGGAATTCGTCAAGGTCGCGCATATGGAAGGCGTCGCCCTTTTTGACGGGCCCATGCCGATTATGAGCGCCGCCGATGTCGCGCGCCGTGGCTATCAAGCAATGAGGGCCGGGCGCAGCGAGATCGTCACCGGCCTGCTCAACACGATCATCGCATTCTCGACCCGCTTCACCCCGACGGCTGTTTTGCTGATGATCGCCGGCCGTCTCAACCAGAGCGGAGAGGCCGCCGCCGGCAAGAACTGAGCCCTCTTCCGCGCAACGTCACCACGGAATGACTTTGCGGTCGCGCACGAATTTGCCGGTGAGCGTTGTCCGGCGCGTCGAGCGCAAGCCACACGGCGGTGTCCGCGCCCTCGGCAACGTCGCGGTCGGCGTTGGCGCCGCCCATATCGGTCTTGACCCATCCTGGGCAAACGGAATTGACCGCGATTGCGCCGCGCAATTCGGCCGCGAGGATCGCGCTTACGGCGTTCAGCGCCGTTTTCGAGATGCGATAGGCAGCATGGCCGCCACTGTTATCTTCCAGCGCGCCCATGCCGCTCGACATGTTCACGATGCGGGCGGAGGTGCCGCGTCTGAGCAAGGGCACGAGCGATTGCGCCAGATGCAGGGGTCCGAGCGTGTTGGTTTCCAGGGTGGCGCGGATCACCGGCAAGCCGACCTTCAGCGCGGGCGCTTCGCCCTTGGCGATGATGCCGGCATTGTTGATCAGCACGTCGAGGCGGCCGAATGTTTCCTTCAAAAAATCATGCAGTGACGCGATGCTTTTGTCATCCGTCACGTCGAGCGGATGGAACTCGGCCGCGAGCTTTTGCGCCGCTAGTTTCTTTACCGCCGTCGCGCCGGCGGCGGGTTTGCGTGCCGTCAGGACAACGCGAGCGCCGCGCACGGCAAGCTGGCGGCAAATCTCGAATCCGATGCCGCGATTGCCGCCGGTGACGACGATAACCCGCTCAGCGTCGCCTTGCGCCAGATTACCTCGGGCCAAGCGCTGTTACTCCCGGTGCAGCAGCTTGAACGCGTGGGTCCACTCGTTGCGGATAAAGCCGGGGATGCACCAGAGCATGCACAGCGGCTCGATGGCGCGGGCGGCTTCAGCCTTGCCCATGTCCGCCGTTTCCCAGCCGAATTGCTCGATGACGCCGCCCACGACCGCCTTGGCCTTGTCGTCGTTGCCGCAAATGAACATGGTGGGTTTGCCGCCCTTGAATTGCGGATTGACCATCATGGCGTTGCCGACCGAGCTGAACGCCTTGACGAAGTGCGCGTCGGGGAAGGCGTCCTGCAGGCGCTCCATCAGGGATTGATCGAGGTTGGTGAAAAACTTCAGCACGCCGTTGGTCGGTGGCGCTTCGGCGATGGGGTTGGTGGCATCGATCACCGGCTTGCCGGCCAGGTTGGCCGCGCCGGCCGCCTTGAGCGCTTCAAGCGCGGCAGTGCCCTTGACCGCGAGCACGACAAGTTCGCCAAACTTCGCGGCGTCGGCGGAGCCTCCGGCAAGTGCACCGTTATTCTTCGCGAGGAAATCGGCAAGCTTTCCGGTATCGCGCGTACCGAACATCACCTGGTGTCCATGCTTGAGGAAGCCGCCGGCCAGAGCTTTGGCCACGTCGCCCGATCCTAGGATGCCGACTTTCATGCGTTTGTCCCTTCCTTGTGCGCCCGCCTGCCGGCGCGGACTGCCAAAACCTTTGCATATATTTGGCTGCGTACGTCCCGGCGGAAGGGGAGAAGCGTGGGCGGGAGGAACGCGGCGCCCCGGCGCCAGCTTGATTTAGCGCAATGCCACGCGACGATTTTACGCCGAAAACCGCCTCGACAATCTGGCTGGAACCACTCTAAAAAGGACCTATGGCTGAGTTCTTCAGCCGTCGCCGAGGCGGAAACTTCATGAATTACAATGACTATTTCACCGGCGCTCTCACCCGGCTGCGGAGTGAGCGGCGCTATCGGGTCTTTGCCGACCTCGAACGAATCGCCGGCCGCTTTCCGCATGCGGTCTGGCACTCGCCGGAGGGGCCGAAGAATGTCGTGATCTGGTGCTCCAACGACTATCTCGGCATGGGCCAGCATCCGAAGGTGATCGGCGCCATGGTCGAGACCGCGACCCGCATGGGCACTGGCGCCGGTGGTACCCGCAACATCGCCGGCAACAATCATCCCCTGGTCGAGCTGGAGCGCGAACTCGCCGATCTGCACCGCAAGGAAGCGGCGCTGGTGTTTACGTCCGGCTATGTTTCCAACGAGACCGGCATTTCGACGCTCGCCAAGCTGATGCCGAATTGCCTGATTCTGTCGGACGCCTTGAACCACAATTCCATGATCGAAGGCGTGCGGCAGGCGCATTGCGAGAAGCAGATTTTCCGCCATAACGACATGGCGCATCTCGAAGCGCTGCTTGCCGCGGCCGATCCGGATCGGCCGAAGCTGATCGTGTTCGAGAGCCTCTATTCCATGGACGGCGACGTTGCGCCGCTGGATCGCATCTGCGATCTCGCCGGGCGATACGGCGCCATGACCTATGTCGATGAGGTGCACGCGGTCGGAATGTACGGACCGCGCGGCGGCGGCATCAGCGAACGCGACGGCGCCATTGGCCGCATCGACGTTGTCGAGGGCACGCTGGCGAAAGCTTTCGGTTGCCTCGGCGGCTACATCGCCGGTTCGACCGCGCTGATCGATGCGGTTCGCTCCTACGCGCCGGGCTTCATCTTCACCACGGCGCTGCCGCCGTCCGTCTGCGCGGCGGCGACCGCCGCGATCCGGCATCTGAAGACCTCACAATGGGAACGCGACCGTCATCAGGATCGCGCAGCCCGCACCAAGGCCGTGCTGACGGCCGCGGCGCTTCCGGTCATGACGAGCCCGACGCATATCGTTCCGGTTTTCGTCGGCGATCCCGAGCGGTGCAAACAGGCGAGCGATCTTCTGCTTTCCGATCACGGCATCTACATCCAGCCGATCAACTATCCGACGGTGCCAAAGGGCTCCGAACGGCTGCGCATCACGCCTAGTCCGTATCATGACGACGTGCTCGTCGATGCGCTGGCTGAGGCGCTCGTCGATGTCTGGCAGAAGCTTGGGCTGCCTTTCAAAGAGCGCGCCCTGGCGGCCGAATAGCTATTCGCGGGGCTCAACCTTCGCGATCCGCCGCGCGATGATGGCAACCGAAAAAGCGGTCACGATAAAGCGCGCGACGTGATGGGCCCCGACATAGATCGGGTCGAGGTGCAGCGCCAGCGAAAGCACCATCATCGTGTCCAGCGCCCCCGGCGAAAACGCCACCATCACGTTGGCGATCGGGAACGAAAGACCGTACGCCACGATCATGGCAAACACGGCGGCGACCAAGGCCGATACCGCGAATGAGCCGAACGCGGCGCCGAGATAGCTGGCCAACATCCTGGGCGTCGTAGTGGCGAAACGCGAGCCGACGAGGGCGCCAAGCAACAGGATCGCGGCGCTTCCGATCCACCATGGCAATACCCCGTGGACGCGGCCGGTGCCGTGGAGAACGCCGGATCCTGCCATCGCGCCGAACAACAGTCCGGCGGGAAAGCGCAGCCGCCACAGCGCGAAAGCGGCAGCGCCCGACACCACAACGACGATCGCCATCTCCGTTATCGAAGAGCCGCCTGCCGCGCCGCGTATAAGCGGTATCGACGGGGCCACCAGCCCGAACAGCGCCAAGCCGCCCGGTATCCCGGTCGTGAGGAGGAGGATGCGCAATGTCTGCACGATCGCGATGGCCGGTAAATTGCCGCGCAGCTCGGTCGAAAGCGCGATCACCTGCGTCATCGAACCGGGGCTCGCGCCGAGCAATGCCGACAGCCGATCCCAGTTATGCACGCGGTGCAGATAGGTCGCTGTAACCAGCATGATGGCGAAAGTGGCGACTATCACCATGGCGATACTCGCCGGCCAGGCCGCGAAGCTCTTGACCGTGTCCGGGGTAATCACGGCGCCGAGCTGGATGCCGATCACCACAAAACCGACGCGGGCGAGCGGCGCCGGTAACCTGACCGGCCGCCGCAGCAACGCCGCGGTGGCGACGGCGAGCACCGATCCGCAAATCAATCCGGCGGGAAAACCGACCAGCGTGAACGACGCGCCGCCAGCAAGCGCGATGGCCAGCGTCTCGGCGGTTTCAATGAGCGTGCGCAGGGCTGGGGCGGCAGGCGACATCGGCCTGCCACATGCCTGCTGCCGGCTGCGTCGTCAAACGAGGGCGTAAAGTCGTATGGCGCCGTAGCGACCGCGTTGCGGGTAGGGGATTGGCGCGGCGGCAGAACGGGGTTTTCCAAAGCACGGGGATTTGAGTAAAATAAGCGGCTTCGCGGCCGCAAAGAGCGGCGGAGCCCAAGCCGGGGTTGAAGGCAGGAAGCGCCATGCTGCAAGGCTGGGTCGTCGTTGTCATCGCGCTCGCCTATATCGGCTTTTTGTTCCTGGTCGCGAGCTATGGCGATCGCAGGCACGAACTGGTTCGCAGCAGCCGCGCCCGCCTTCTGATCTATCCGCTGTCGCTGGCCATCTATTGCACCTCCTGGACGTTCTTTGGCTCGGTCGGGGTGGCGGCGCGCACCGGCTTCGATTTCCTCACCATCTATATCGGCCCGATGCTGATGGTCGGCCTTGCTTATCCGCTGATGATTCGCATCGTCCGCCTCGCCAAAGGCCAGAACATCACGTCGATCGCGGACTTCATTGCTGCGCGCTACGGCAAGAGCCAGGCGGTCGCGGCGACGGTGGCGCTGATTGCGATTGTCGGCATGATCCCCTACATCGCGCTGCAGCTTAAGGCGGTTTCGGCCTCGGTTGGCACCATTCTCGCCGACACTGCGGCCGGGAGCGGCATGGCGCAACCGCTCGTCGGCGACATAGCGCTCTTCGTCGCGCTGTTGATGGCCGCATTTGCGATCCTGTTTGGCACGAGGCACATCGACGCCACCGAGCATCAAGACGGGTTGATGCTGGCGATCGCGACCGAGTTGATCATCAAGCTCGTCGCCTTTCTCGCCGTGGGCATCTTCGTGACCTTTGTCATGTTCCGCGGGCCTGTAGCATTGTTTTCAGGCGCGCTGGCGCATCCGCAGACCGTGGCGGTGCTGACGCGGGTGCCGCCATTCACGGCCTTTTTCGCCACCACGGTTTTGTCGTTGTTCGCCATCGTGCTGTTGCCGCGGCAATTCCATGTCGGCGTCGTCGAGAACCGCGGCGAGGCCGAAATCCGCCGCGCGGCCTGGTTGTTCCCGGCCTATCTCGTGCTCATCAACTTGTTCGTGATGCCGATCGCAATGGCCGGCCTCCTGACCTTTCCGACCGGCGGCACCGACGCCGATATGTTCGTGCTGGCGCTGCCGCTGCGGGCGCATTCCGGGCTGTTCACGCTGGTCGCCTTTGTCGGCGGGCTCTCGGCGGCGACTGCGATGGTTATCGTCGAGTTGGTGGCGCTGGCGATCATGGTGTCGAACGACATCGTGATGCCGTTCGTTCTACAGCACCGCGCCGCGACTGCCGGCGAACCAAGCGACGTCGGCGCTCAGCTTCTGACGGTGCGCCGCATCGCGATCTTCGCGATCCTCTTCCTCGCATACATTTATTATCGCTCAGCCGGCCCCGCGCAGCTTGCCGCGATCGGGCTTCTGTCGTTTGCTGCCATCGCGCAACTGACGCCGGCCTTTTTCGGTGGGCTTGTTTGGCGGCGCGGCACGGCCGCCGGCGCCATTGCCGGAATGACCGCCGGCATCCTCGTTTGGGCATATACGCTCCTGCTGCCAAGCATCTTCGACGCCGGCATGGTCGGCGAACACATCCTCGGCGAGGGGCCGTTCGGGATCGCCTGGCTGCGTCCGCAAGCCCTGTTTGGTCTCGATCTGTCGCCGCTTGTGCACGGCGTCGTTCTCAGCCTCGTTGCCAATGTCGCGCTCTATATCGGCTTCTCTTTCGGTTGGAAGCCAAGCGCGATCGAACGCATGCAGGCCGATCTTTTTGTGCCGCCTTCGCTGGCGCCGATGGCGCCCAGTTTCCGGCTGCGGCGCGCGGCGGTCACCGTCGAGGAACTGACCGCGACGATCGCCCGCTACCTTGGCGAGGATCGTACGCGGGAGTCCTTTGCGAGCTTCGCCGCCGCGCGCCGCGTCAGCCTGGAGCCGCAGGCCGAGGCCGACTTCCAGCTTTTGCAATACGGCGAATATCTCCTGGCTTCGGCCATCGGCGCCGCATCATCGCGGCTCGTGCTGTCGCTGCTTCTGCGCAAACGCACCGTTTCGACCAAGGCCGCGCTCAAGCTTCTCGACGATGCCAATGCGGCGATCCACTACAACCGCGAGATCCTGCAAACGGCGCTTGATCACGTGCGGCAGGGGATTGCGGTCTTCGACAAGGATCTTGCGCTCGTTTGCTGGAACCGGCAGTTCGGCGAAATCTTCGATCTGCCGCATGGGCTCACGCGTATCGGTATCGCACTCGGCGAAATTCTTCGTCATATCGCCAAACAGGATGCGCCCGACGCCGACGACCTGGACGTGCAGGTTGCGGAACGGGTGGCCAGATACACTGCGGAAACCGAGCCGTTCCTCGAGCGTGTCGCCGGCCGCCGATTGGTGATCGAAGTGCGTGCCGATCGCATGCCCGACGGTGGTCTGGTCACGACCTTCACCGACATCACGCCGAGTGTGAAGGCAGCCGAGGCGCTCGAGCGCGCCAACGCCACGCTGGAGCGGCGCGTCCGCGAGCGAACCGGGGAGCTGACGCGGCTCAATGCCGAGCTGGCGCGCGCCAAGGCGGAAGCCGACGACGCCAACGTTTCCAAGACGCGCTTCATCGCCGCGGCGAGCCACGACATCTTGCAGCCGCTGAATGCCGCGCGCCTGTATGTGACCAGTCTGATCGAGCGCCAGCGTAGCGCTGATGATGCTGGTCTCGTGCGGAACATCGATGCTTCGCTGGAAGCGGTGGAAGAGATATTTGCTGCGCTGCTGGATATTTCGCGGCTCGATACCGGCGCAATGCAGCCTGAAATGTCCGACTTCCGCATCGACGAATTGCTGGCGCGGCTGGAGGTGGAGTTTGCGCCGCTGGCGCGCGAGAAGGGTCTCGACCTTGTGTTCATGCCGTGCTCGCTGGCGGTACGATCCGACCGGCGTCTGCTACGCCGCCTTCTCCAGAACCTGGTCTCGAACGCGATCAAATACACGCCCAAAGGCGGCGTGGTCGTCGGCTGCCGCCGGCGCGGGTCGCGGCTGCGGATTGACGTATACGATACCGGCATCGGCATTCCGCACGCCAAACGCCGCGCGGTGTTCAAGGAGTTCCACCGGCTCGATCACGGAGCGCGGGTGGCGCGCGGCGTCGGCTTGGGTCTCTCGATTGTCGAGCGCATCGCCCGCGTCCTCGACTGTGAGGTGGCGCTGAAATCGACGTTCGGCCGCGGCTCGCGCTTCTCCGTCGAAGTGCCCCGTGCCGCAGCGCAAGCCGTGCGGGCACCACAAGCCGCGGCTAAGACGTCGGCCGGACGCCTCGCCGGAACGGTCGTACTCTGCATCGATAACGAGCGCGCCATTCTTGACGGTATGCAGACACTGCTCGGCGGCTGGGGCTGCCGCGTGCTCAAAGCAGTCGATCTTGCCGAAGCGCTCGCAGCAATCGAGGGCATTGGCACCGAGCCGGACGGGCTCCTCGTCGACTATCACCTCGACGGCGACAATGGTCTCGGCGTGATCGCCGAGCTTCGCCGCCGGTTTGGACGCGACCTCGCGGCGATCCTCGTTACCGCCGATCGTTCGCTGCCCGTGCGCGAAGAGGCGCGCGCCGCCGGCGTGCATGTGCTCAACAAGCCGGTCAAGCCCGCCTCGCTCCGCGCCCTCATCACGCAGTGGCGGGTGCAGCGCGTCGCAGCGGAGTAGGGATTACGCCTCCCGCGCCGGAAGCTGCGGCCAGTGACCGGCTTCGATCCTGCCGGCGGCGATGACGGCCTGGGTGCGGCTCTCGACTCCGAGCTTCTGCAAGATGGCGGAGACATGGGCCTTGACCGTTGCTTCCGACACGCCGAGTTCGTAGGCGATCTGCTTGTTGAGCAGACCGCCCGAAAGCATCATCAGCACGCGAACCTGCTGCGGCGTCAGCGTGGCCAGCCGCGCGATCGTCGCCGTTGTCTCGGCGTCGGATTCGCCCGTGAGATCGATATCGGGTGGTGTCCACACTTCACCCTGCAGCACGCGCGTCACCGCCGCCCGCAACGCCTCGACACCGAGCGTCTTGGGGATGAAACCGGAAGCGCCGAACTCCATGCAGCGACGGATTACCGCCGGATCGTCGTTGGCCGACACCACCACGATCGGCAGGCTGGGATATTGCGCGCGCAGATACATAAGCCCAGAAAAGCCGCGCACGCCCGGCATGCTCAGATCGAGCAGGATCAGATCTATCTCGGCGATGCCGCGGTCGAGGAATTCGCTCACCTCCTCGAAGGTGCCGGCCTCGGCGATCTCGGCTCGGCCGAACACGCCATTGACCGCTTCGCGCAGTGCGCCGCGAAACAACGGATGATCGTCGGCAATCAGCAGATGATGGGATGGAGTTTCACTCAACGGGAAAACCCCGGTCGCGCGCGGCAAACACGCATGCCAAAACACCGGCCTCTCGGTGAATGTTACCGCTGATCCTGTAGCGCGGTCCACTGCCGCGCTCAGATCTCCCCGCATGCGCCAAGAAACTGCAGAACAACCTCGCGACGATGTGGACGCTCGCGATGTTCGGCGACGTAGATGCCCTGCCAGGTGCCGAGCGCCATTCGCCCGCCACCGACGGGGACATGCAGCGAGACGCCATTGAGCATCGATTTGACGTGCGCCGGCATGTCGTCCGGTCCCTCGATGTCGTGAATCCAGCCGGCATCCGCCGGCGCAAGCCGCGAAAGCGCGGTGACAAGGTCGGCGCGCACATCCGGGTCGGCATTCTCCTGGATGACGAGAGAAGCCGAGGTATGACGAATAAAGAGCAGGAGCACTCCGTCACGCGCCTTGATCCGGTCGAGGAAGCGCACGGCCTCGCGGGTGATCTCGAAAAAGCCTGGGCCTGAAGTCTCGACCGCGAGCGTTGCGGTGATCGCGGACTCGACGCGGGCGTATCGGATACCGTTCAGATCGAGGCCCACGTCGTTGGCACCCACGTCGTCGAAACCCGCGTCGGGCCGCTCAGCTCTTGTTCAATACTTGCTTTTCCGCGCGCGCGATCGCTTCGACGAACCGCTGCCAAAGCCGGCCGACGAAAGCCATCGCCTGGTCAACTTCGGCGTTGTCGGGCAACCGCAACGTTAGGCTGCCGCCGCCGGTGCTAGAAGTCTCCGGCACGGCGCCGGCCGGCAACGGCAAGCCGTGCGCGAGGATTTCCTTCTTCAACGTCACGTTTTCGGTACGCAGTCGCGCGATCTCACTCTCGAGAACGGCGCGATCCTCGGGAACGGCTTGGCAGGCCCAGCCCACCGCGTGTTGGCTACAAACCGAAACCGCACCGGTCTGCGTATCAAGCCGCAGAAAGCCCGCATCTGCCTTGCTGAACGTGTAACGGCCGCCTTCGCTGTTCGGCATCGCATCGTCGGCCAGGGCTGGGCTAATAAAAATGCCGGGGGCGATCAAAATGCCGGGCGCGATCAAACAGAGTGAGACGGCAACGACGGCATAAGTCCGGTAGATCATTGTCCTCTCCATGCTGCCGGAGCAACCGGCGGCCGACCGCGCGGCGGCGGCTTTCGCCGGATGCAACGCCCCGATCGAGGCAGCATTGTAACGGCAATGGCTTTGCGGTGCACAAATGATCTTCAATTGCGTTCTGACGCGGCCAATATTCCTTGTTGTTTCAATGCACTAGTATCGATGGCGGTTTCTTGACTTGGCGGAACCCAATCAGTATGGTCCGCGCGGCTTCTGGGGGCGGGCCCGTCTCGATTGCCGTGAGCCGCGAGTGTCGAAGAGATGAGCGACGGCACCCGCGACAATGGCGACCGCGACAAGGCGCACACCGATGAAGCCGCCCTCTCCGCGAGACTCCAGCGTCTCGGCGAAGGTTTAGGCCAGGCACGCGAGCGTGCGGGACAGCCTTCCGACAGTCCTGGTGGAGATCGGGCGACGGCTGCATCGGGCTACGCCAGGGGCTTCCGGCTCTCGAGCGAACTCGTTGGAGGCGTGCTGGTCGGTGCCGGCCTTGGCTGGGTGATCGACCGGTTGCTCGGTATATCGCCGTGGGGGTTTATTGTATTTCTTCTGCTCGGCTTCGTCGCGGGCGTGCTCAACGTGATGCGCTCCGCGGGGGTCGTCTCCGGCCCCAAGCCGGGCGGCGGCACATCGTAGGGCCGGCTAAAGTGATGGTGCGCTTTCGCGGCGAACGGTGATGGAACCATGACGATCGATCCGATCCACCAATTCCAGATCCACACCATACTGCCGATCATCACCATCCATGGCCATGAGATCGCATTCACCAATTCCGCGTTGTTCATGTTCATTATCGTCGCGTTGGTGTCGCTGCTCCTGATCGGTGCGACGCTGCCGCGCGCGATCGTACCGGGACGGCTGCAGTCGGTCGCGGAGATGTCCTACGAATTCGTCGCCAACACCGTGCGCAGTTCGGCGGGCACGGAGGGAATGAAGTTTTTTCCCTTCGTGTTCACGCTGTTCATGTTCGTGCTCGTCGCCAACATGATCGGGCTCATTCCGTATACCTTCACGGTCACGAGCCAGCTGATCGTCACGGCAACGCTGGCGTTGCTGGTGTTCTTTATCGTCGTGATCTACGGCTTTTGGAGAAACGGTCTGGGCTTTCTCAAGCTCTTCATTCCCAAGGGCGTGCCGATTTACATCTTGCCGGCGATTGTGGTGATTGAGGTTTTGTCGTTCCTGTCGCGTCCGATTTCCCACAGCGTGCGGTTGTTCGCCAACATGCTGGCCGGCCACATCACGCTCCAGGTTTTTGCCGGCTTCATCATCATGCTTGCCGGCTTCGGCGTCGCCGGCTGGTTCGGTGCGGCGCTGCCGCTTGTGCTCGTGATTATGCTCACGGCGCTCGAATTCCTCGTGGCCTTCCTCCAGGCCTACGTCTTCGCCATTCTCACCTGCATCTATCTCAACGATGCGATACACCCGGGCCACTGACGGCCCAAACGTTGCAACCTCGAAAAGGAGTTTTCACATGGATCCGACTGCCGCAAAGTATATCGGTGCCGGCATTGCCTGTATCGGCATGGGCGGCGCCGGTGTTGGCGTGGGTATCATCTTCGGCAATTACCTGGCCGCTGCCCTGCGCAACCCCTCGGCCGCGCAAGGCCAGTTCGGCAACCTGATTTTCGGGTTCGCGATCACCGAAGCGCTCGGCATTTTCTCGCTGTTGATCGCGCTCCTGCTTTTGTTCGGGCTCTAGTACTACGCCGTCATGGCCGAACCAACCGCCCAGACCGAAGTCCCCGGGGCAAAGCATGCCTTCCCGCCGTTCGAGGCGCATCATTTTCCCTCGCAGCTTGTCTGGCTGACGCTGACTTTCATTCTGCTCTATGCGCTGATGTCAAAGATAGCGTTGCCGCGTATTGCTTCGATCTTTGCCGAACGCAGCAAACGCATCAGGGACGATCTCACGGCGGCGCAGCGATTCAAGGAACAGTCGGAGGCCGCCAACGCGGCCTATCAGAAATCGCTGGCGGACGCGCGCGCCAGGGCGCAAGGGATTGCGAACGAGACCCGTGAGCGGCAGGCGGCTGCGGCCGCGGCGACCAACAAACAGTTGGAGGCACAGCTCCACGACAAGCTTGCCGCCGCCGAACAATCCATTGCCGCGACCCGCACGGCGGCCATGGGCAACGTCGGCAGTATCGCGGCCGAAACCGCGTCGGCCATCGTTGAACGCCTGATCGGAACGGCACCGGCGGAACGCGATGTCGCCGCTGCACTGGCTGACCTGTCGAAGTGAGAACTCGTCATGCTCGAAGCTGAAGCCTGGGTTGCCATCTGTTTCGTTCTGTTCCTCGGTTTGCTCGTGTATCTCGGCGCGCATCGCCGGGTGATCGATGGAATCGATCAGCGCCAGGCGCGCATCAAGGCTGAACTCGACGAGGCGGTTCGGCTGCGGGAAGAAGCGCAGGCGGTGCTCGCCGAATTCGAACGAAAAGGCCGCGAAGCCGAAGGCGAGGCGGCCGCCATCATCGCCAGCGCCAAGGCCGAAGCCGAGCGTCTCGCTGTCGAGGCGAAGACGCGAATGGAAGATTTCGTCGTGCGTCGGACCAAGATGGCGGAGGCCAAAATCGCCCAGGCCGAGGCGCAGGCGCTTGCCGATGTCCGTTCCGCCGCCGCCGACACGGCTGTCGCCGCCGCCGAGAAAATCCTCGCCGCTGCCGCCAAAGGCAAGGTCGCGGAGGATCTGCTCGCGCAAGGCATCGAAGACATCAAGAAAAAATTTAACTAAAGCGTTGGGGGTTGTCGGGCGCCCCGGCGGCCGGTCAATTCGCGCGGGCGGCTGGCTTTGGCCTCGGTTTCGACTTTGGTTTCGGCTTTGGTTTCGACTGTTGTTTGGCTTGTGCCTCGGCCGTAACCGGATCGAAGCCGATATAGACTACATAATTGTCGAGATTTGCCGCCGGTGTCGGCACCGGAAAAGTCATCGCCTCCTCGACATGGGTGAACGGCAAGTTACCGACCCCGGCGCCGACCTGGACCGGCACGATGACAAACTTTGTCGCGATCGCCCGTGAGGCTGACGGGGTCTCCATCACGACCGCGAACCGCAACGGCACGTCGACCTGACCCGGCCCGCCGGCGGGTCCGACGATAAGGCGTCCCTCGACGCCGATCTTCATCACCATGTTGCCGTCGACCACGGAGCACTCGCGCGCCGCGCGCGCAAAGGTGCCCTGATATTTTAGCGTCATGGCGCCGGGTGGTCCGATGGTCAGGGTCGAGGCGCCGCGGCGAATTTCCACCGGCGGACAATTGACATCGGGCTCCGCTCCAGCGGCGGTTTGCAGCCCCTTTGCCGACGAGGAGCTTGAGAAATGACCGCTTAAGTTGTCCCACGCTGCCGGTCGAGGCCTCCGCAGGGGTGGCGGCCGTCGAGCCGATACTTGCGCACCCGCTGGCCAGGAGCCCAAGCATAAGTGCGGGCGCAACAAAGGCGCGGCTGCACAAGCTCATCCGCTGATGGGTCCCCGGCATTCCCCGCGCTCTCTCAATGTCTCCCCAAAATCGCGTTGTTATATCAAGGGAAGCGTGGCCATCCCAAGGCGTCATGGAGGGATTGGTTAAGGCTCTAAGTCACGGTGCCCCTTGGCATTCTTACCAATGGAATGCCAACATTTCGTATCATTCGCCCGGCGTCGGGTCTTTCAAGCGCCCGTAGAGCAGGTGGTCCTGCCAGGCGCCGTTGATGCAAAGATAATCGCGCGCGTAGCCCTCGCGGATAAAGCCGGTATTCTCCAGGAGACGGATCGACGCGGCGTTGGTGGGAATGCAGGCTGCTTCCAGGCGATGCAGCCGCAGCGTTGTGAAGGCGAAGGGAATAATGGCCCGTACCGCCGCCGTCATGTAGCCGTGGCGTATATGCGGAAGGCCCATCCAATATCCGACGCTGCAGGCCTGCGCGACGCCGCGGCGGATGTTCGCGAGGGTCAGTCCGCCAACCAGCGTATTGTCCGCGCTCCGGATGATCAGGAACGCGTAGCTCTGATCGGCCCGCAGATCCTCGGCATAGCGCCTGATCCGCCGGCGGAAGGCGGTGCGGCTGAGATCGTCGTCCGGCCAGGTCGGCTCCCAAGGCGTAAGGAAGTCGCGGCTTAGCTCACGCAGCGCCGCCCATTCGCCGTGGTCGGTAATCTGCGGCGTGCGCAGCACGACACCGTCGCCGACGACGGAGGGCATCGGTTCGGAAAAATTCATGGTGCGGAAGAACGCCATCGGCGTCTGTCGTCATGCGGCCCGGCGCGTGAGAGTCTCGGCAATAGCCGCGGCGCTTTCAAGCCCCGACCCGAGCCCGATCACGGCGATCGCCGGTTTGCCGCGGTGGATGAGCGCCCGGCCGGCCGCGCGGGCGCTATCGACCGTTACCGCCTCGACCTTCTCGACCAATTCGGCGAGCGGAATGGGACGGCCCCAGGCGATCATCTGCCGCGCCAGTTGTCCGATCCGTTCGCCCGAGCTCTCGAGCGCCATGAGCAGACCGGCCTTCATCTGCGCTTTGGCGCGCGCGACCTCGGCCTCGGAAATCGTCTCGGCGGCGCTGGCGATTTCCTCGACAATGAGCCGCATCAGTTCCGAAGTGTCGGCCGCATCGGTGCCGGCGTAGAGGCCGAACATGCCGGCGTCGGAATACGCCGCATGAAAGGAATAGATCGAGTAGCACAGCCCGCGCTTCTCGCGAGCCTCCTGGAACAGTCGCGACGACATGCCGCCGCCGAGAATGTTGTTGAACATCTGCAAGCTGTAGAGCGCAGGATCGTTCTGCGCCACGCCGGGCAGCGCCAAGGCAATGTGCACCTGTTCGAGCTCTCGCTTTTCCACGTGTGCTCCGCCGCCGAAACGCGCGGGCTCCGGCGTCGAACTGGCGGGGCCGGTAAAGCCGGCGAAGCGCTTCTCCACCTCGGCGACCACGGCGGCGTGATCGACGGCGCCGGCTGCGGCGATGACGATGTCCGGTGCGCGGTAGTGCTTGGCCAGGTAATCGCGCAGCTTTCCCTCGTCGAACGAACGCACCGTTTTGGCGGTGCCGAGGATCGAGCGGCCGAGCGGCTGATCGGGAAAGGCGATGATCTGAAGGTGCTCGAAAATCAGATCGTCCGGGGTGTCGGCGACGGCGCCGATCTCCTGGATGATGACGTTCTGTTCGCGCAGGAGCTCATCGCCGTCGAAGGCCGGTTCGGAGAGGATGTCGGCGAGAACGTCGAGCGCCAGCGGCACATCGGCCTTGAGTATGCGCGCATAATAGGCGGTGCTTTCGGCGCTGGTCGCGGCATTGAGATCGCCGCCTACGGCTTCGATTTCCTCGACGATTTGCCGGGCGCTGCGTCGTTTCGTGCCCTTGAACGCCATGTGTTCGAGGAAATGCGAGATGCCGTGCTCCTCGCGCCGCTCGTCGCGACTGCCGGAATTGACCCAAACGCCGAGCGAAGCCGTCTCGAGATGCGGCATCGCGTCGGTTACGACGCTGATGCCGGATTTCAAGGTGGTTACCGCTACGCTCATGCTGCCGCTCCTTCTTGCGCGGCACGACTCGTCGACAAGACGAAATGCTCGACCGCTGACTGATCGGCCGGCAGCGCGCGAACGCGCTCCGGACGCTGATTGAGATCTGAAAGCCAATCCGGCAGGTGCGGGCGCACGCCACACGCCGCCTCCACCGCTTCGGGGAATTTCGCCGGATGCGCCGTCGAAAGCACGACCATCGGCACTGCCGGATCGCGCGTCTCTTTCTCGGCCACCGCCACGGCGACGGCGGTATGCGGATCGATGAAATTGCCGGTCTCGCGCTTGACCGTGCGCATGGTCGCCGCGACTTCTTCTTCGTCGGCGCGGTCGGCGGTGAATAGCGCGCGAATCTGCGACAACGCGGGCGCCGACAGGGTGAAATGCCGCGACTGGGCGAGCGAGCCCATCAGCGAGCGAACTGCGCCGGCGTCGCGTTCGTAGGCATCGAACAAAAGCCGCTCGAAATTCGACGACACCTGAATATCCATCGACGGCGAGGTCGTCGGCACAACGTCGCGCAACTCGTAGGTTCCCGTCGCGAGCGTCCGGACCAGGATATCGTTGACGTTGGTAGCGATGACGAGCCGATCGACCGGCAGCCCGAGACGCTGCGCCACATAGCCGGCATAAACATCGCCGAAATTGCCGGTCGGAACCGTAAACGCCACCTTGCGATACGGCGAGCCAAGCGACACTGCTGCGGTAAAATAATAGACCGCCTGCGCTACGATCCGCGCCCAGTTGATCGAATTCACCGCGGAGAGACGGACCCGATCGCGAAAAGCGGCGTGATTGAACAGGCCCTTCACGATCGCCTGACAGTCATCGAAGGTGCCGGCGATTGCTAGCGCGTGAATGTTGGCGGCGTCCGCTGTCGTCATCATGCGCCGCTGCACCGCGGAAATGCGGCCTTCCGGGAACAGCACGACGACATCGACCTGATTGCGGCCACGGAATGCTTCAACCGCGGCGCCGCCGGTATCGCCCGAGGTCGCGACCACGATGGTCCGGCGTTCGCCGCGTGCGGCCAGCACGTGATCCATCAGCCGTGCCAACAACTGCATGGCCACGTCTTTGAATGCGAGCGTCGGGCCGTGGAACAGCTCAAGTGCAAAGGTATTGGCGCCAAGTTGGGAAAGCGGTGCGACCGCCGGGTGGCGGAAGCTGCCGTAAGCCTCGCGCGCCATGCGCGCGAGGTCGGTTTCGGCGATGGCATCGGCAGTGAACAGCCGGATCACCTCTACGGCGACTTCGGCATAGGGCCGGCCGGCAAAGCCGGCGATTGTCTGCGGCTCGAGCCGAGGCCAGACTTCCGGCACATAGAGGCCGCCGTCGCGGGCAAGGCCAGCGAGCAATACTTCGGCAAAGCCGATCGCTGGGGCTTCGCCCCGGGTGGAGAGGTATCGCAAAATCAACAGCTTCCTGGCCCGGCGCGAACCCGCGGGCGGTGTAAATCATTGATTTTCCAGGATGTTCGCTGCGAGGGGCCGATGGCTCCTCGTCCCGGACCCGGGCACACTAATAGAAAAGCCGGTTCATTCACAAGGAACGCGAAGCGCCCTCGGGCGGTCGCGTTGAAGTATTACTACGAGCTTCTCCGGTGGATTTCAGCGCCCACGCGGCAAACGACGCGGCCAGTACGAGTGCCAAGCCATACCAGGTCAGGGCGTATCCAAGGTGCTCGTTGCGCAGCCGCACGACCAGCTTCCCCGGTTTCGGCAGGCCGCCCGGCGGCACCGGGGATTCCTGCTCGACATAGAACGGCGCCGCATGGCCGATGCCCTTGGCGTCGGCGATCGCCCGCGGATCGCGCGCGAACCAAAGGTTATGCGCCGGATCGTCGGCGGGGGAAAACCAGTTGTGGGGGTCCGGCCAGCGCATCACCCCGACGATCTCGATCGGGCCCGCGATCTGTCCGTCCGGCCGCGAAGCTGCGTCCTTCCGGGCCTCCGGCACAAAGCCGCGATTGACCATGACGTAAGCGCCGCCAGCAAGGCGGGCCGGGGTGAAGACCCAATAGCCGCGGCCGGATATGTCGGGCCGGAACGAGGAAGCGGCCGCATAGACCAGCGCTTCCCTGCCGTTGTCGTATGTGGCGGTGAATTTGACACGGCGGTATTCGTCGGTCGCCTGATCGAGGTTCGCCCACCTGTTCGGCGCCGGCACCGCGACCGGCGGTGCCGCGAGCCGTTCGGTCAGCGCGGCGATCAGTCCTTCTTTCCAGGCTTTTCGTTGGATTTGCCAGGTGCCGAGCGCGACAAGAACCGCGAACGCCAATAAGGCGGGTATCAGCAGACCTAGCCATGACCGGCGTTTTTTTGTGTTTGCCGGCGCGCTCAAGGCCCGCCTCCGCCGAAACGTTCTTCGGCGGCCTTGTGGTGAAATTGCAGCGCTATCATCAGGCCCTTCATCGGCCGCAGCGGGCCAAGCGTGACGAGCAGGATAAGCGGCAGCCACAATACGGCATGCACCCAAAACGGCGGCTGATACAGCACTTCGGTCACAAGTGCGGCGCCGACTACAATGAAGCCCGCGATAAGGATGATGAAGACGGCGGGTCCATCGCCGGAATCGGCAAAAGCATATTCGAGCCCGCAAACCTCGCATTTGGGGCGCAGCGTTACGAATCCCTTGAACAGTTTGCCCTTGCCGCAGCGCGGGCAAGCGCACGACAATCCAGCGCGGACCGCTCCGGCAAGCGTATCTGTCGTCTTGTCCATCACAGCGATTTCGTTATGCGGGCGCCCCAGCGCAAGCGGGGACGCAGCTTTTTAAGTCCCGCCCGGATTGAATTCCGCCTGCGCGGGAACGAGCGGCCAACCGTAACGTGCCGCGCCCTATTCAGGGGTCGGTATGCCCGAGCCCCAAACGTAGATGCAGGCGAACAGGAACAGCCACACCACGTCGACGAAGTGCCAGTACCAGGCGGCAAACTCGAAGCCGAGATGTTGCTTCGGCGTGAATTGCCCGGCCGACGCGCGGAGCAGGCAGACGATCAGGAAGATCGTACCGATGATGACGTGAGCGCCGTGGAATCCGGTCGCCATGAAGAACGTGGCGCCGTAAATGTTGCCCGAATAATGGAATGCCGCGTGGGCATACTCATAAGCCTGCACGCAGGTGAAGGTCATGCCGAGCAAGATCGTGAGGACGAGCCCCCAGATCAGTCCTTTGCGGTTGTTCTCGAGAAGCGCGTGATGTGCCCAGGTCACGGTGGTGCCGGAGGTGAGCAGGATCAGAGTGTTCAAGAGCGGCAAATGCCACGGGTCGAAAGTGTGAATGTCGTGGGGTGGCCACACGCCGCCGACAAAGGCGGTCCGTGCCACCTGCCTCAGCGTGTCAGGGAACAGCGCGACATTGAAGTAGGCCCAGAACCAGGCGACAAAGAACATCACTTCCGAAGCGATGAAGAGGATCATTCCGTAGCGGTGCGAGATCTGCACCACCGGGGTGTGATCGTGCTCGACCTCGGCTTCGAAGATGACGTCACGCCACCAGCCGATCATGGTGTACGCGATCCCTATCGAGCCGACGCCGAAAATAACCGGGGCGTAGGCGGTGAGGTGATGCATCCACAAGATCAGGCCGAAGGCGGTGATGAACGCCGAAGTCGCGCCAATCGCCGGCCACGGGCTGGGATTCACCAGGTGGTAATCGTGGTGTGGTTTGGCGTGGGCTACGTCAGCCATCGTTGTCATCTCCACCTTGGCGCGACCCGATTGCCGGGTGTGCCGCTGTCTCTGCCACTAGCTTCACGTTGAGCATCGCCCCGTCAGGGAACACGCTCTAGATTCTTCCGGACTTCGCAGGCGCCGCGCTTTCCGCCGCCGCCTGATCCGGTACGCGCACCGGATAGAAGGTGTAGGAGAGCGTAATCAGTTTGAGGTTGTTCTGCTCCGCATCCTCGACGAGCTTGGGATCGACGTAGAACACGACCGCCATGTCGCGTTTCTCCCCCGGCTTCATCGTCTGCTCGGTGAAACAGAAGCAATTGATCTTTGTGAAGTAGATGCCGGCTGTCGACGGGCTGACATTGTAGCCCGCCTGGCCCGCGGTAGGGCGGGCGGCCTTGTTGGTGACCCTGTAGTAGACGGTGATGACCTCGCCAAGCTTGACGTCGATGGTGCGGCGCTCGGGCTCGAACCGCCACGGCAGTCCGGCGGCAACGTTGGAATCGAAGCGCACGGTGATGATGCGGTCGGAAACGTGGGCCGGCGGCGCTTTCGCCACCTGTGTCGTGCCGCCATACCCGGTAGTGCGGCAGAACCAGGAGTAGAACGGGACGGCCGCGAACGAAAGCCCGACCATCGCGGCAACGAGGCCACCGCAGAGAAATGCGACGATTAGATCGCGGCGGGGCGGCGTCTCCGGCTTGAGGGTGGTCATCGTCGTTTCACACTTCGGCATTCATAGCGGACGATGGAGTACGCCCGGCCCTTTCACCAGCGTCACGATGTAGAACAGGATCACCAAGACGCCAAGCGCCAGCGCAATCGCGATCGAGCGCGCGCGGCGGGCGCGTAACTGCTGTTCCGTGAGTGTGACGCCGGTTTCCGGCTTGTCGTCGTCCATTAATCGCACTCGCTGTCATGCCGCGACATGGCCGAACAGCGCCGCCGCCACCCAATCGGCCAGCAGCGCCGCAAACAGCAAAAACAGGTAAAGCAGCGAGAAGGCGAACATCTGCTTGCTGGCGGTATAGCCGCGTCGTTCCCGGTGCAACCGCAGCGCCAGCGCGACCATCACCGCGCCTGCCGCTACGGCGACGATGCCATAGATCGCTCCGGCATAGCCCAGGAGCCATGGCGCCGCGCCGAGCGGGGCGAGCAGCAGTGAATAAAGCAGGATCTGGCGGCGTGTTTCCGCTTCGCCGGCGACGACCGGCAGCATCGGTATGCCGGCGCGGGCATAATCCTCGGTGCGATAGAGCGACAGGGCCCAGAAGTGCGGCGGCGTCCAGAAGAAGATGATGAGGAAAAGGAGCAGCGGCGCAATGGCCACGCCGCCGGTTACCGAAGCCCAGCCGATGACCGGGGGCAGCGCGCCTGCGGCGCCGCCGATGACGATATTCTGTGGCGTCCAGCGTTTGAGCCACATTGTGTAAATGAGCACATAGAAGCCGATCGTCAGGGCGAGCAGTGCGCCGGCCACGACGTTGACCAGGAGGCCGAGCACGACGACGGAGAAACCCGCGAGCGTCACGCCGAAAGCGAGCGCCTCGCCCGGCGCGACGCGCCCGGCCGGAACCGGCCGCCCCGCGGTGCGCTCCATGCGCGCATCGATGTCGGCGTCGTACCACATGTTCAGCGCACCCGCGGCTCCGGCGCCCACCGCAATGCACAGCAATGCGGTGATGGCGATCACCGGATGCAGATGGCCGGGCGCAATCATGAGGCCGACGAACGCCGTGAACACCACGAGCGACATCACCCGCGGCTTCATCAGCTCGATGTAGTCGCCGACGCTCGCGATGCTCGGTTGCGCCGGCGCGACGGTGGCGCTCATCGGATCAGTGGCAGGGTTTCGAATTGATGGAACGGCGGCGGCGACGGCAACGTCCATTCGAGCGTGGTCGCGCCGGGGCCCCAGGGATTGGCGCCCGCCGGTACTTTGCGAGCGAAGGCCTGGGCGAGGCCGAACAGGAACACGAGCACGCCGACACCGGAAATATACGAACCGATCGAGGAAACGTAGTTCCAGGGCCAGAACGCATCCGGGTAGTCGGCGATGCGGCGGGGCATTCCGGCGAGTCCGAGGAAGTGCTGCGGGAAGAACACCAGGTTCACGCCGATGAAGGTGATCCAGAAGTGCAGCTTACCGACAAACTCGCTGTACATGTACCCGGTCATTTTCGGGAACCAGTAATACCAGCCGCCGAAGATGGCGAACACGGCGCCGAGCGACAGCACGTAGTGGAAATGGGCAACAACGTAGTAGGTGTCCTGCAACACGCGGTCGACGCCGGCATTGGCCAGCACCACGCCGGTGACGCCGCCGACGGTGAACAGGAAGATGAAGCCGATCGCCCACAGCATCGGCGTCTTGAACTCGATCGATCCGCCCCACATGGTCGCGATCCACGAGAAGATTTTCACGCCCGTCGGCACCGCGATCACCATGGTGGCGGCGACGAAGTAGGCCTGTACGCTGGACGACATCCCAACCGTGTACATGTGGTGGGCCCAGACGACGAAGCCGATGCCGCCGATCGCGACCATCGCGTAAGCCATCCCCAGATAGCCGAAGACCGGTTTGCGCGCGAACGTTGCTATGATCTGACTGACCATGCCGAAGCCCGGCAGGATCAGGATGTAGACTTCCGGGTGCCCGAAGAACCAGAACAGGTGCTGGAACAGCAGCGGATCGCCACCACCGTGCGGGTCGAAGAAGGTGGTGCCGAAATTCCTGTCGGTCAGCAGCATGGTGATGGCGCCGGCAAGAACCGGCAGCGCCAGCAGCAACAGGAATACCGTCACGAGAATCGACCACACGAACAGCGGCATCTTATGCATGGTCATGCCGGGCGCGCGCATGTTGAAGATCGTGGTAATGAAGTTGATGGCGCCGAGGATCGACGAAGCGCCGGCGAGATGTATCGACAGAATGACGAAATCCATCGCCGGGCCGGGATGTCCGTAGGTCGACAGCGGCGCGTAGATTGTCCATCCGGTTCCGGCGCCATTGGCGCCCGGCTCGCCCTCGAAGAACATCGAGGCTACGAGCAAGGCGAAGGATGCCGGCAACAGCCAGAATGAGATGTTGTTCATGCGCGGGAACGCCATGTCCGGCGCGCCGATCATCAGCGGCACCATCCAGTTGCCGAACCCGCCGATCATTGCCGGCATGACCATGAAGAAGATCATGATCAGCCCGTGCGCGGTGACGATCACGTCGAAATAGTGCGTCTCGTGGAATATCTGCAATCCCGGATACATCAACTCGATGCGGATCAGTATCGAGAATACGCCGCCGATCAAACCGGCGATCAAGGCGAACACCAGGTACATCGTGCCGATGTCTTTGTGGTTCGTTGAATAGACATAGCGGCGCCAGCCGTGCGGGATGGCATGCCCGTTGTCGTCGCCGTGTGCCGCGTGTGCCATCGTGTCCATTTTCGGTCCCTACTTAGCGAGTGTTCCTGTCGGCGTAATGTCGTCAGTGAGCCGGCGCGCCGGCCGCTGCGATCGCAGTCGGTGAAGTGGCGTCGAGGCCGGCGTTCTTTTTCTCGGTCGCAACCCATGCGGCGAAGTCGGCGTCGTTTACCACGTGCACGGTGATGGGCATGAAGGCATGGTCCTTGCCGCATAGCTCGGAACATTGACCATGGAACCGCCCCTCGCTGGTCGCCTTGAACCAGGTTTCGTTGAGCCGGCCGGGAACGGCATCGATCTTGATGCCGAATGACGGGACAGCGAACGAATGGATCACATCGGCGCCGGTGACCAGCACGTGCACGACCTTGTTCACCGGCACGACCATTTCATTGTCCACGGTGAGAAGGCGCGGCTGGCCCGGTTTTAGATCCTTGTCGTCGACCATCAGCGAGTCGAATTCGAAATTGCCGTCATCCGGATAGTTATAGCTCCAGTACCATTGCTTGCCCGTCGCCTTCACGGTCAGGTCCGCTTTGGGCGGATCGAGCTCGAGGAACAGCAGTCGAAACGATGGGATCGCGATCGCTACCAGGATGACGACCGGAACGATCGTCCAGATGATCTCGATGACCGCGTTGTGCGTGGTGCGCGACGGTGTCGGATTGGCGCGCGCATTGAAACGCACCATGACGATGAGCAGCAGGATCAGAATGAAGAGCGTGATCGCACCGATGATCCAGAGCAGGAAGTCATGAAACGACGTGATGTCGGTCATGACCGGGGATGCCGACTGCTGGAGACCGAGCTGCCAAGGCGCGGGCTGCCCAAGTTCGGCCATGGCGGCCCCGGTACCGGCGAGCAACGCCCCGGCTGCTACCGCATATGCGCTCAAGCGCGAGAACACCGGCATCTGCATCACTGCTCCTGTTCCCTAAGTCTGGTCGTTGTTATGACTGCCGTTGCCCTGCGCCGAAACCCGAAGCGCGACCACGACAGCCTGAAGCTACCTGCTGCCGACGGGGTTTGCGCCACGGATTCGGTCCCTTGGCGGACATTGGCGGGATGGGGGAATCCCAGCCCCTCAAACCACAAATCGGGCCCTACCGCAATGCACTCTTGAGCGCGTTCACAACCTCCCTGCGCTCGGCCTGCGGGGATCGCGCACGCGGTCGGCGCGGCGTCCTTTGCGCGGCCACAATGACTTGATTTCCATCCGATCTTGACACCATGGGCTCACCATGTAGGCAGGCTCGCACTGTTATCGGCCTGCACTGAGGTGATTCGCGTTGTAAAAACCTGCCGGCGGCCGGCCCAGTGGCCGCCAGCCAGAGGAAAACCATCATGGCGACTTTCGATGTCGGGCAGATGCTGCGGCCATTGGCCTCGGCGCTCGGCGCCACCGCCATCATGCTTGCGTCGGTCGCGACGTTCAGCGGACAGGCGGGCGCACAGGGTGCGGTGCGCTCGGTCCACGGCGACTGGCAAATCCGCTGCGACACGCCGCCGGGCGCGCAAAGCGAGCAATGCGCGCTGATGCAGAGCGTCACCGCGGAGGATCGGCCGAACGTCGGACTGACGGTGATCGTGCTGAAAACCAGCGACCAGAAGAGCCGCCTGATGCGCGTCGTTGCTCCGCTTGGCGTGCTGCTGCCCTCGGGGCTTGGCCTCAAGATCGATAATAACGACGTCGGCCGCGCCGGTTTCGTGCGCTGCCTGCCTAATGGCTGTGTCGCCGAGGTCGTCATGGATGACAAGCTGATCGAGCAGATGCGCACCGGCCAGACCTCGACCTTCATTATTTTCCAGACGCCCGAGGAAGGCATCGGCTTCCCCATGAGCCTCAAGGGTTTCGGCGAGGGTTTCGACAAGTTGCCGTGACGGGGCTCCTCGGCCTGGCGGTCCGCGAACGCCGCCATCACACGATTGCGCGTTGCCTTTTATCAGCGACGTTTGGCACTATCTTACTGTCAGCTCCAATCTTTTCGTCACCCCAACGTTATTGGACGGCACGGCCATGGACACCAAGCAGTATCCCGTGACTCATAGCGACGCCGAGTGGCACAAGCTGCTCACGCCGGAACAGTTCCGCATTATGCGCGGCCACGGCACCGAGCCGCCGGGAAGTTGCGCTCTCAATTATGAAAAGCGCGCCGGTACGTTTTACTGCGCCGGTTGCGATCAGCCGTTATTCGCTTCGAAGAAGAAATTTGAAAGCGGCACCGGCTGGCCGAGCTTTAACGATCCGGAGCCGGGCGCGGTCGAGAGCTCGACCGATCGTAGCCATGGGATGATGCGCACCGAAGTGCATTGCAGCCGCTGCGGCAGTCACCTCGGCCATGTTTTCGACGACGGCCCGCCGCCGACGCATCTGCGCTATTGCATCAACGGCGTGGCCATGAACTTCAAGCCGGCATGAACTTCAAGCCCGAATGAGCTTCGCGGCCCGCTCCTCCGGGAGAGTGCACAGCTTTCGCTGCGTCCTCGCCCGGCGAGCGAGCGACGCTTTCTTGGCCGCTATCCCTCGCCGATCTCGCGCAAGATCTCGGCCGAATGCTCGCCGAGCCGCGGGGAAGGGCGCTCGGCAACCATCGGCGCGCCGTCGAGCATGATGGGCGTTCGAACGCCGGGGATCGTTCCGCTCTTGGCCGCGGCGCTGGGCCGATCGACGCGCATGCCGCGATGGACGACCTGCGGATCGGCAAACACCTGCTCGAGATTGTTGATAGGTCCGGCTGGCACGCCGGCGGCTTCGAGTTTCTGCAGAAGCTCGGCGCGGGGAAATTTTGCGGTGAGCGTACACAGCCGTTCGACCAGCGCCGCGCGGTGCTCCAGCCTGGCCTTGTTGTCGAGATAGTCGGGATTCTTGGCGAGCGCCGGATCGCCCAAAACGCCGCACAGCTTGGCGAACTGGCTGTCGTTGCCGCTGGCGATGATGATGTGGCCGTCGGCCACCGGAAATATCTGATAGGGCGTGATGTTCGGATGCGCGTTGCCCATGCGCCGCGGCACCTTGCCGGAAACGAGAAAATTAAGCGCCTGATTGGCAAGGACTGCGACCGTGGTATCGACCAGCGCGGTATCGACGTGGCCGCCGAGGCCGGTTTTCTCCCGCCGCAACAGCGCCGCCAGGATTCCGACCGCTGAATACACACCGGTGAAAAGATCGGACACCGGCGTGCCGGCGCGCATGGGTTCATTTTCGGGATTGCCGGTCAAATCCATCATGCCGCCCATGCCCTGGGCCATGAGGTCGTAACCCGGGCGCTGCGCGTTGGGGCCGGTCTGGCCGAAGCCGGTCACGGAGCAATAAATGAGCCGCGGATTGTCCGGTGCGAGGCTTGCATAATCGAGGCCGAACTTGGCAAGCCCGCCGACCTTGAAATTCTCGATCAGCACGTCCGAGCGCGCGGCAAGCTTGCGCACGATGCGCCGACCCTCTTCGCTCTCGAAGTCGACTTCGATCGAGCGCTTGCCGCGATTGGCGCTGTGAAAATAGGCAGCGTCGAGGTGGCCGCCGTCGGCCGCCGGCACGAATGGCGGGCCCCAGCCGCGTGTGTCGTCGCCGGCGCCCTTGCGTTCGACCTTGATCACGTCGGCGCCGAGATCGGCAAGGATTTGCCCGGCCCAGGGTCCGGCCAGAATGCGGGCAAGTTCCAGAACTCGCAGACCGGCCAGTGGCCCCGGCATGGGCGGCTCCTCAATGGACGTCGGCTTGATCGTGCCGTTGCCGTTAACTGACAAAGGGGCGCGGATTTGTCCACTGGCCAGCCGGTTCTCCAGCTTGTCATCGCCGGCGGCGATCATTAGCTGTTTTTAGCCGGCGCGGATGGGCGACAATCGATGGCGGTGAACACCTCGTTCTTCAGCGACATGCTTCAAAGCATCGCCGACCGCAGCCGCGCGCTGATTTCGCGCCGGGAGCCGGCGAGTGATCGGTCCGATGGCATCGTGGAGCTTTGCGACGAGCTGTTGTCGGGCCGCGGCGAGGCCTCGGGTGTCGCACTCGCCAACGAAATTCTCGCCGACTATGCGGGGCTGACGATCGGGCCACGGATCGCGTTTTTCGAGACCCTGGCGCGAACCTTTGGTCACGAACCCGCCCGCATCGATGCCGCGATTGCGGCGTGGCGGCAGTCGCCGTCGGCGGGCACGGCTGCCGAGCTTCATCGGGTCAGTGAGCCACGACGGCTGGAGTTGTTTCGCCGGCTCAATCTGGCGCCTGGCGGCACCGCCGCGCTGGTTCGCATGCGCGAGCAGCTTCTTGACGCCATGAATCATCGCGACGATCTGGCCGTGGTGGACAACGATTTTGTTCATCTGTTCTCGTCCTGGTTCAACCGGGGGTTTCTGGTGCTGCGCCGCATCGACTGGTCGACGCCCGCGTCGATCCTGGAAAAGATCATCCGCTACGAGGCGGTGCACGAGATTCGCGACTGGGACGATTTGCGCCGGCGCATCGATCTGCCCGATCGCCGCTGCTACGCCTTCTTCCACCCGGCGCTGGTCGACGAACCGCTGATCTTCGTCGAGGTCGCGCTGACGCGCGAAATCCCGGGCGCAATCGCCCCGATCCTTTCCGACCGGCGCGAAATCGTCGAGCCCGGGCGCGCGACGACGGCGGTGTTCTACTCGATCACCAACTGCCAGCGCGGGCTTGCCGGCGTGACCTTCGGCCACTTTCTCATCAAGCAGGTCGTCGAGGAGGTAAGCCGCGAATTGTCGCGCATCTCGAGCTTCGTGACGCTGTCGCCGGCGCCGAATTTCGCCGCATGGCTCAAACGCGAGCGCGGCAATGAGGCTTCGGTTGCGCTCGACGAGGACGATCGCGAAGCGCTCGCCGCGCTCGACCGCCCCGATTGGTGGCGCGATGCGGCTTTGAGCGCAACCGTCCGCGAGCCGCTGCTGCGGGCCGCGGCCTGGTATTATCTGCGGGCGCGCAACAGCCGCGGCCAGCCCGCCGACGCGGTCGCCCGGTTCCACCTCGGCAACGGCGCCCGGCTGGAGCGGCTCGACTGGCTTGGCGACACGTCCGACCGCGCGTTGCAGCAGTCGTATGGCCTGATGGTCAATTACCTTTACGACCTCGACTTTATCGAGCAGAACCATGAAGCCTACGCGCAGCAGCAGGCGATCGTTGCCGCCGGTGCGGTGACCCGGCTTGTGCGTTCGCCTGCACGCGAGGTCGTTCAAATCTCGGGGTGAGCCGCGGAGACGCCATGCCCCATCTGCTTGGCATTCTGGAAACTGCGCTCTATGTCGACGTGTTCGAGCGCGCCTGTCCGTTCTACGAGCAGGTGCTCGGCCTCAACAGCATTTACCGCGATCAGCGGCTCTGCGCTTACGACGTCGGCGGACGTGGCGTGCTGCTTTTGTTTCTGCGCGGCCGCTCGCTGGAGACGATGCATCTGCACGGCGGCACGATCCCGCCCCATGACGGTCATGGGCCGGTGCACATAGCCTTCTCTGTCGCCGCGAACGAGCTTGCCGATTGGGAGGGCCGGCTCACTGATGCCGGCGTCGCTATCGAAGGCCGAACCAAATGGCCGCGCGGCGGTGAGAGTGTTTATTTCCGCGATCCCGACGGGCATCTGCTTGAACTGGCGACGCCTGGATTATGGCCGGGATATTAGGGCTTGCACTAATAGACGCGCCGCCGCCGGCGCGGGCTGGCATCAGTATTCTTCGGGATCAGCGTCCGCTTTCGGAGTTCAAGAAGGCGCCGATGTTTGATGACCTAAAGCGGACATTAGAGGGCAGGGCAAGGTCGCCACGATGTGCGCGGCCAACGGCGACGCACGCAGAGAGCACGTTTTCAGCTCAATTCTCGGGCAAGGTAAACACCGCGCATGGAGATGCAATTCCGCGCAGGATATGAGTTCCCAGCGGGATCAGCGGCGCTTCGGTCTCGGCGGCAACGGCGCCCGATACAAGGATCGTTTTTCGAAGCGGCCGGCATAGCCCCTCCAACCGGCTTACCAGATTGACGGCCGGGCCGATTGCCGTGAAATCCAGACGATCGGCGGCGCCAATATTGCCCCATAGCATCTCGCCGTGGTGCAGCGCGGCGCCGAAGGGCAGAGGCGGAAGCCCTTGACGGTGTCGTTCCCGATCCAGATGCGCCATCCCGACCTGAGCGGCAGACACCGCGCGCAGAGCGGCATCGCAGGCGCTGCGCGGTTGCCCTCCGACGACCGGAAAGATCGCCAACACGCCGTCACCAATGAATTTCAGCACTTCGCCGCCGAACGCGTGTATTGCGCCCGCGATACGATCGAACCAGGCATCGAGAGCTGAGATGACAGCTACCGGGGGATTGCTTCCGGAAAGCGCCGTGAAGCCGCGTAGATCGGCATAGAGGAGTGCTGCCTGGATGGTCTCGCCGATATCGCGTCGCAAAGGGGCCGCCAGTACCCGCGCCGCGCTGCGCCGACCGAGATAGGCTTCCAGAGTCGCCGTCAATGTAGCGCGCGCAGCGAGAGCGGCGAGCGGCGCCGCTGCGAAGCGCGCAGCCTGACGTAGTTCGTTGATCTCGTTCGGCGTGAACTGCCGCCGCCCGATCCAGCTCACTGAAGGCCCGTCGCGGCCCTGGCCCAATCGCGTCCTCGTGCACGGGGCCACCGGCGATTCCGGCGAGCCAGCGCCGGCCCGCATCGTTCGATGTGCTGGCCTCCTGCATCGCGGCGGGTCCCGCTGGTGCGAACCCCAAAGCTTCCATGACGTCGCCGCTCTCCGGCACGCCATAGCCAGGTGCGGCTGGCAATAAGTGGGTGGGGAACGTTAAGCGTCAGCGCTCCGCCTGCGAGAGGCAGGCCATCCTGAACCAGATGCGCGCCGAATTCTGCCAGCAGCCGGTCTGCTGCCGTGCTCTCAGCGGCCGCATCGACGAGCCACGAAAGCGTTGAGGAGAGCTCCATGAAACGATCATGGGTCGACGCACCATCCTTGTCACGGGCTATCCCCTAGACGATGAGGTTGAGAGCCACCGGAGGGCTGCAATGTCAGTGACCCACTTGCTTCAGAGGAAGCTCATCAAACATGTTTCGACAGTTCGCCGCTTGCAGAACACGGCAAGCCGACCTCGAATTAAATGTCGCGCCGTGTCGGGCCACGATCGATGCCGGGATTTCGGCCCGTGGCCGCAATGGCGAGCCGCCCCAGGTAATGCGCCCAACCCCTAGCGTGGTTGGCGCACTGCACCGCGTTCGGAAGACCGCTATGGGTCATGCGCAGCAAGGTGCCACCATCCCGCTCGACGAGGTCGATCTCGATCAAGCTCGATCCCGGCGGCACCTCTTCATTGCCCTCCCAACCGAAGCTATAGGCGAGACGGTGGACGGGCACGACCTCGCGGAACGCTCCGCGTGCCACGTTGGCGCGGTCGCCGACGCCTTTGACGAGATAGAGCCCGCCCGGATGCGCTTCAGTCGTCGCCTCGACGCCCATCCAGCTCAGGATTTTTTCCGGATCGGTCAGAAAGGCGAAAACGGTAGCACGCGGGGCTGCGATGTGAGTCTCGCGCTGGACCAAGAGCGGTTCGGTCATCGATGCCTCCTGGGCTGAGTTGCACGGATGGGCGCGCAGCAGTGAGCGTCGCACCGCAAAGCGGCGCATCCTGGTATTGGCGCGGCGCGGATATTAATTCGGCGCTCGCAGTTTCCGCGGGGACTGAACGGAAGTCCGAGCACCCGCTTCAAGCCGGCCAGCCGTGAAGTCGTGAACACATCAGACACGGTCGTCCTTCAGCACTTGCCGGTTCCGAGGTCGTCCGAATACCCGGCCATCAGGCGAGACCATTGGACAATGGGACGCCCATCGGTGCGGTAAGAGTGTTCGCCCTTCGGCCGTTGCGGCCAGCCGGTCGGCGAGTCCTCCCACGTCTCCTGCCGCCCGTAGACGGTTAAGTCGAGTAACCGATAACTATTGTCCATCGCCTCGACGCCGCGCCTCGTCGTCCAATAAGTCTCGAAGACATCGGTTCCTTGTCGCAGGTAGCAAACGATGTGCATCATGCCGACCCGGCGTCCAACCAGGAGAGTATTGAGCGAGTCCCGGGGGGCCGAGTACCAGGGCATCTCCCAACCCATGAAGTCGCGGTACCGCGCACTCTCTTCATACGGGCCTTGGCAGAACGTGGCGTAGGTGACGTCACGTGAATGCAAGAAGGACAGCTCGCGGACCTGCGATGTGTAGAAGGTTCAGCCTTCGCACTGTTCCGGCGCAGGGTGGCCGGCGTGCCACATGAAGTAGTAGGCGATAAGCATCTGGCGTCCCTCAAACGCGTCCAGTAGTGTTACCGCGCCGCGTTCGCCAATGAGCGGCGTTGTGCCTTCCACCTCGACCACGGGCAGCCGTCGGCGGGCGGCTGCAATCGCGTCGCCTTCTCGTGTGTGAGCTTTCTCTCGAACCCGCAGTGCATCCAGCTCGGCCTGGAAGGCGCCCCGGTCGACCACCGCAGGTACTTCAAGTTCATTTCTCATCGGATATTTCATCGCTTCGCCTCCACCAGATGCCCGGCTATTCCCAGCTGTCGAGCTTGATTTCGTTCGGCCAGGGAGCGCCGTTACCGGTTTCCAGAAACGACTTTAGGCTCAGCAGAAAGACTCCCCACTTCGTGCTGCAATGGTGCATGAACTCCACCGGCTCCTTCCAGCCTTGATGTTTGAAGAGAACGATGGTCCAGTCACCTTCCTGTTTGAGATCGAAGCTAATCTTTGTGCCGACCCATTCCTCGGGGCCGTCGATTACCTGCCATAGCACCCGCTTGGCGGTATGAAGTTCAAGAACCTTCATGTCAAAACCACCGGCGCCAAAGCGGAATTGCAGTACGCCGCCGATTTTGCTTTCCCCACGCGTGTCCGTCGTCCACCAAGTGGAAAGACCTTCGCGCGTGGCCAATGCCTTATAGGTATCATCCAGCGACGACGATTTGATTCCGACTTTGTGCAAAATATCGGGCATGTCCGGTTTCTCCTTCCGGTGTTGTTCGTTGTTGGTCACGAGATAGACTTAGTGCCGGAGATCGACGCGGTGGGAGTTACAAGTGTGGCGGGATTCCGATGGACTCGCTGATCACGGCTGCGGCGCGCGCACTCGCAGCGGGCGATCCGCTCGGCGCATTGAAGCGGGTCGCGCTGCGTGACGACGCGCCGGCGCTGGCGCTGCGAGGCATCGCGATGGCGCAGCTCGGCGATCTCGTTCGAGCAAAGGCTCTCCTGCGAAGTGCTGCGCGCGCGTTCGGTCCGAAAGAGGCGGTGGCCCGCGCGAGGTGTGTCGTCGCCGAGGCCGAGATCGCGCTCGTCTCGCGTGACCTGGGCTGGCCTGCGAAGGAGCTCAACGCAGCGCGGGCAGCGCTCGAAGCGCACGGCGACCGCGTAAATGCCGCGCATGCGCGGAATCTCGAGGCCCGGCGCCAGCTCTTGATCGGCCGCCTTGACGAAGCCGAGCGCATGGTTGCCGACTTCGACCCCACGCCGCTTCCGCACGCGTGGAGGGTCGCCCACGAGCTGGTGGTCGCGGGAATTGCGATTCGGCGACTGCGGACAAAGGCGGCGCGCGCTGCACTTGCTCGCGCCGAACGCGCCGCGCGCGCAGCGGACATCCCGGCGCTGACGGCGGAGGTCGAACGCGCATCCCTCGTCCTGAACACGCCCGCGGCGCGCCTGATGGCGCGTGGCGACGAACGGCTCCTCCTGCTTGAGGATGTCGAGGCACTACTGGCGTCGAAGGCGCTCGTCGTGGATGCGTGCCGTCATGTTGTGCGTGACGCGCACACTTTGGTCTCGCTCGCGACGCGCCCGGTATTGTTCGCGCTTGCCCGCGTGCTGGCTGAAGCCTGGCCCGGAGGCGCGCCGAGGAGCGCGCTTCTCGCACGCGCCTTCCGGGCGAAGCACGCCGATGAATCGCATCGCGCACGGTTACGAGTAGAGATCGGCCGGCTTCGTTGGGCAATTCGGAAGCTGGCAGACGTGAGTGCGACGAAATCGGGCTTTACGCTGGCGCCGCGCCGTGCAGGCGAGATCATCGTGCTGGCGCCGCCCGTCGAAGAGCAGCATGCGGCAGTGCTCGCCTTCCTCGCCGACGGCGAGTCGTGGTCGAGCTCGGCCTTGGCGATTGCGCTTGGATCAAGCCCGCGCACCGTGCAGCGGGCGCTCGACTCACTTGCGGCAGAAGGCAAGGTGCAGTCGTTCGGTCGCGGGCGAGCGTGTCGTTGGACGACCCCACCCGTGCCGGGATTCCCGACAATCTTGTTACTCCCCGGTCCACTACCGAGTGATTAGGATTGGAAGCATGAAACGATCCGCGGCCGAAATTCTCCGTGAATATGGACCCTTTCCGGGTGTCGACCACGTGCGTGGGGTTTCGTTTGACGGTCGGCACGTCTGGTTCGCGTCCGGAGACAAGCTGAACGCCTTCGATCCTGCGAGCGGCAAGATGCTGCGCTCGATCGATGTCGCTGCGCATGCGGGAACGGCCTTCGACGGCAAGCATCTTTTTCAGATCGCCGAGGATCGCATCCAGAAGATCGATCCGAAGACCGGTCATGTGCTCGCCACGATCCCGGCGCCCAGCGGCGGCGGCTCGGGGCTCGCGTGGGCGGAAGGGACGCTCTGGGTGGGGCAGTTTCGGAATCGGAAGATCCATCAAATCGATCCTCAAACGGGGGCTATTCTTCGCACTATCGAGTCCAACCGCTTCGTCACCGGGGTCACCTGGATTGACGGCGAGCTCTGGCACGCCACTTTGGAGGGTGACGAGAGCGATTTGAGGCGTGTCGATCCTCGAACCGGGGAGGTCCTTGGCAGGTTCGTGATGCCGCCCGGAGCGAGCATTTCCGGGCTCGAGTCCGATGGCGGCGATCAGTTCTTCTGTGGAGGCGAAAGGAGCGGAAAGGTGAGAGCGGTCCGCCGTCCCAACGAGCCTTCGCGGCGGGCAATAGCTCCGAGACACAAGCCGGACCCCAAGGGCAAAAGGTCGAAGCGGGCCTAACTGGAGGCAAGCCGGCAGGATTAAACGTCGCCCGGATCAACCGGCGGCCGATCGCGCTCGATAAAACTGCACCGTTGTTGCTGTTATGCAAAAGCCTCAGGTTTGCGCGATAGTGCCGCCGTCAGTCGTACGGGCGCCAACACGCGTACATGCGCAATGACCACGTTCGATCATCAAGAAGCCAGGGGGGCCCCCATGAACATCCGTTCCACTCGCCTTGTCACATCTCTAATCCTGCTTCTTGCGGTGGGTACGGGGGTGTTGCTCGCGTCATCGGGTTCGGCCAGCGTCGTGGCCGGAAATCCCCAATCCGCAGCGTTCTGCCCCGCGGACTCGCGTTTTGTTCACCCAAGGACGAATAACACGCCGTCGCATGGTCGCATCGCCTTGCACTGTCACTGCTGCGGCAGAGACGAGAATGGGCATTGCAACCATCAATGTTGCGATTAGCTGCCGTCGGCATTTGTTAGCGCATTGAAGCCGAGAACGGACAAGTCCCGGAGAATGTCACGGCCGGCTAATATCTAAGATCGCCCGTATACCGGCACGACCGCGCCGCGGGTGACACGGTTTTCCGGCGAGGCGAGAAACAGGATTGTCGCCGCCACTTCCTCGACCTTCGGCCATAGATCGAAGTCCGCTTTCGGCATCGCCTTGCGATTGGCAGGCGTGTCCATGATCGACGGCGCGACCGCGTTGACGAGGATGCCGTCCTTGGCCACCTCTTCCGCGAGTGCGGCGGTCAAAGCCGCCACCGCGGCCTTGCTTGCCGTGTAGGCGGCCATCCCGGCCCCGGTCCGCCATTCGAGGGCTGCGCGGGCGGCGACGTTGACGATGCGGCCGCCGCGGCCGGTCATCGCGTTCATCGCGGCGCGGCAGCACAACAGGCAGCTGACCAGATTCATGTCGATCTGCTGGCGCAATGTCGCCGTGCTGGTTTCGCGCAGCGGCCCCGCGGCAAACCCGCCGGCGAGGTGGATCGAAGCCCAGAGCGGGGCAATCCCGTCATAGAGGGCGGCGACATTTTTCTCGTCGGCCAGGTTGCCGATGACGATGAGCTTCACCTGCGGGCGTTCGCGCAGCCGAAAGCGTTGCGCCTCGGCTTCGTCGAAGCACGGCACATGGCAGATGGCGCCGGCTTCGATCAGGCCTTCGACCAACGCGGTGCCGAGCGCACCGGCGCCGCCGGTGACGACGACGTGACGATCATGAAAATCCATGGCGGGTTTCCTATTGACCAGGGTTGAATTGTCACCTCTTCACGACGAAAACGGCTTCCCGGGTAACGAGGAAGGCCGGAGCGTGGGACGCAGATTTGTCGTTTACCCCGCCTCCCGGCTCGCAGATAAGGCTGCGTACCGATTCCCCCAATAGGCGAGTGAAACGGCAAAGCTGACCTGGGACGAGACAATGGCCGATTTCGATCTTGCCATCATCGGCGGCGGCATCAACGGCGCCGGCATCGCCCGCGATGCCGCCGGGCGCGGGCTCAAGGTGGTTCTGATCGAGCAAAACGACCTTGCCTCCGGCACCTCGTCGGCGTCTTCGAAGCTGATCCACGGCGGGCTTCGCTATCTGGAGCACGGCGCGTTCCGCCTCGTGCGCGCCGCGCTCAGCGAGCGTGAGGTGCTGCTGCGCATGGCGCCGCACCTGATCCGGCCGCTCCGCTTCGTGCTGCCGCTCGATACAGCCGGCCGCTCGCCGTTCGTGCTCCGGCTCGGTCTTGCAGTTTACGACTTGATCGGCCGCCGCGAAATCCTGCCGGGTACACATAAGCTCGACCTTGTCACCGATAGTGCCGGGCAGCCGCTCAAGCGCCGTTTCCATCACGCGTATGAATATTCGGACTGCTTTGCCGACGACTCGCGGCTCGTCGTGCTCAATGCGGTCGATGCCGCCGAGCGAGGCGCGGCAATCCGCACCCGCACGCGCTGTGTTCGCGCCGAGCGCGCCGAAGTCTGGCGCCTGATCCTCAACGCCCGCGGCGACCGCGACGAAGTGACGGCGCGGGTATTGATCAACGCCGCGGGCGCCTGGGTGGAGACGGTCGCTGACACCGTGCTGCGTAAGCCAGCGCCGCGCCGGTTACGGCTCGACAAGGGCAGCCATATCGTGGTGCCGCGTCTCTACGATCACGAGCGCGCCTATATCTTGCAGGCGGCAGATGGCCGCGTCGTGTTCGCAATTCCGTTCCAGCAGGATTACACCCTGATCGGCACTACGGATCGCGGCTTCGTCGGCGATCCTGCATCAGTGGCGCCGAGCGTAGAGGAGATCGACTATCTCTGCGGCGTGATCAACGGGTATTTCCGCGCCGCCATCGGCCCCGCCGACGTGGTGTGGGCCTATGCCGGCGTGCGTGCGCTCTATGACGATGGCGCCGGCAAGCCGCAGGACATCGGTCGCGACTACACGCTCGTTCTCGATGAAAGCGCCGGCGAAGCGCCGTTGCTCACCGTCTATGGCGGCAAGTTGACGACGTTCCGCCGCCTCGCCGAGGCCGCGCTCGCCAAGTTGGCGATCTTCTTCCCGCGCACGCAGCCGTGGACCGCGATGACCCCGTTGCCTGGTGGCGATTTCGTCTTCGACGGCATGCCGGAATTGATCCAGCGCACGCAGCGGCAATGGCCATTCCTCACTGCCGACCATGCGCGGCGGCTTGCCGCCGCTTACGGCACGCGGGTGCAGAACGTGCTGCACGCCGCTACCCGGATGGACGATCTTGGTGCGCGCTTCGGCGCCGACCTCACCGCTGCCGAGGTGCGCTACCTGATGACAAACGAATGGGCACAAACTTCCGATGACGTATTGTGGCGCCGCTCCAAGCTCGGCCTGCGCATTTCGGCGGCGGAATCTGCCGCGCTTGAAAAGTTCATGGCGCAATCTGCCGCCTGAATTCGATCGACGCGCAAACTGCTCCAAATTTTATCGATCCATTTCATGCCAATTTTAAGAGCCTGTGGTGAACATCGCGCAAGCGAATCCGCGGGGATGTCATGGCATCGGCGACAATGACGATCGCGCAGCAGCTCGTGGCGCTGAAGGTGCTGGTCGTCGACGACGAGCCTACCATGTGCAAAGTCACCCGATCGCTGCTGTGGGCGATCGGCGTCAGGACCGTCTACGAAGCCAACGACGGCAATTCCGGCCTTGAAGCCATCCGCACGCTGTTGCCCGATGTCGTCATTGTCGACTGGGAAATGCCCGGCCCGAACGGACCCGAATTCGTACGCATGGTCCGCTCGCCAGAGACTTTCCCGCTGCCTGACGTGCCGATCATCATGATGACCGGTCACGGCGAGCGGTCGCGCGTGATCGAGGCAATGAATGTCGGGGTCAATGAATTTTTGCTCAAACCGGTCTCCACCACTGCGCTGCTTGGGCGCTTTATCTCGCTCATCGCCAAGCCACGCCGCATGGTGAGGAAGGGCGACTATTACGGGCCGGAGCCGCGGCCGCTCTCGCGCTACAAACCGGAAGCCGAGGCGGCCTGGTCCTAGCCGCAGCGCGGCGACCTGCGGGCCCCCCGCACCAGCGGTTAACGAAACCCTCACCACATCCGCAGGCTTGGGAGTAGCCGCTTTACCAGCCGGCAAGGCGGCCATGCTCATATGCTTGCGGCGCTCGGCCGACGCATTTGGGTGTCATCCGGCGGAACCAGTCATGTCATCCAAGCTGTCGAAGAAGGAAATTGCGGAACGCATCCAGGCACTCTGTGTGCTCGTGGTCGACGACAATCAGTACATGCGCAAGATGATCCGCAATCTTCTGGTCAATTGCGGCGTCAAAGACATCTTCGAGGCCGGCGACGGCATCACCGCCCTCGACACCATTCGAACCCTGGGCCCAGATGTGGTGGTCCTCGATTGGGAGATGCCGCTGTTGAACGGCGCCGAACTCGTGCGCATCGTGCGCTCACCCGGCGTGTTTCCCGTGCCCGACGTGCCCATCATCATGCTCAGCGGACACGGTGAACGGTGGCGGGTGTTAGAGGCGGTGCAGCTTGGCGTGAACGAATATCTGATCAAGCCGGTTTCCGCCAAGGCGCTCTATGACCGCCTTGTCACGATCACCATACAGCCGCGGCCGACCGTGCAGTTGGGCGACTATTACGGTCCGGAGCCGCGTAAGCTCGCGGGCGAAGCCGTCGAGGACGTGAACCTGGTCTTGCCGTCCGGTGAAACGGTCGCGATCTGACGCAGCCTTTGTCTCTCGTTTGAGGGAATCAAGAGGGACGCCGTTCAGCATTTGGCGGCCGAGGCGATTTGCGTTAAGAAGCCAGCGAAAATTTCTGCCCTCGCATCGGAGTGAACGCGATCTCCGGCTCAAAACGAGATTTTGCGCCATGGACCGATCCGAATCTGCGTCCGCTGCTGCGCATCGAGGCTTTGACCAAGCGCTTCGGCCGCGTCGCCGTGGTCGATCACCTGTCGCTCGACATCTATGAGGGCGAGTTCTTCGCATTGCTCGGGCCGTCGGGTTGCGGCAAGACAACGTTGTTGCGGCTGATCGCGGGATTTGAGCAGCCGAGTAGCGGCCGGATTCTGCTCGACGGAATAGATCTCGCACCGGTGCCGCCATATAGGCGGCCGGTCAACATGATGTTCCAGAGCTACGCGCTGTTTCCGCATCTCAATGTCGAGGCCAATATCGCTTTCGGCCTCAAACAGGAGGGTCTGCCGGGGCGCGAGATCGCGCGCCGCGTCGCCGATATGCTGGCGCGGGTGAAGCTTGAAGGCTTGGGCGGCCGCAAGCCGCATGAGCTTTCCGGCGGCCAGCGACAGCGCGTGGCGTTGGCGCGGTCCCTGGTCAAGCGGCCGCGCATCTTGCTGCTCGACGAGCCGATGGCGGCGCTCGACAAGAAACTGCGTGGCGAGACGCAGTTCGAGCTGATGGAATTGCAACGAAATCTCGGGCTGACCTTCATCATCGTCACCCACGACCAAAGTGAAGCGATGACGGTTGCCGACCGGATCGCCGTCATGGATGGCGGTCGTCTGGTCCAGGTGGCGCCGCCAGCCGAAATTTATGAGCGGCCGAGTTCACGCTGGGTCGCGGATTTTATCGGCGACGTCAATCTGTTCCAGGGCCGCCTTGGCGACGACGGTCTGTGCGTGGAGGGCACCGCGGCGGGGCGCATTCGGGTGACGACGAAGCCTGACGCCAGACTAGGCGCGATGGTCTGGGTCGCGGTGCGCCCGGAGAAGATGCGCATTACCCGTGAAAAGCCGTCGCCGGGCCTGGAGAATTGCGTCGCCGGTACGGTGGCCGAGCTCGGCTATCTCGGTGGCGTCTCGATCTACAAGCTGCGCATCCGCGACGATTCGCCGGTGCGCGCCGCGGTTGCCAATGTCGGCGGCCGTAGCGAGCCGGCAATCGGAGTGGACGAGCAAGTGTGGCTAAGCTGGCCCGACGATGCCGCGATCGTGCTGACGCGCTGAAGGACGCCGTTGGAGACGCCATGAAGCGACAGCAGGGAGGCTTCTTTTCGCGGCATCTGGTCGTTTGGATTCCGTATGCATGGTTGCTCGCTTTCTTTCTTGTGCCATTCCTGATCGTACTCAAGATCAGCTTGTCACAAACGGCGATTGCCCAGCCGCCCTATACGCCCATCCTCGATCTTGCTGCCGGGTGGCAGGGTCTGAGGACGTTTTTCGCCGCACTCTCGCTCGAGAATTACCAGCTGCTCGGCTCCGATCCGCTGTACCTTCTGTCCTACGTCAAGAGCGTGCAAATCGCGGCCTTCTCCACGCTCATGCTGCTCGCCGTGGGCTATCCCGTCGCTTACGGGATCGCGCGCATGCCGCGGCGCTGGCAGGGAATACTCGTCCTGCTCACGGTGCTGCCGTTCTGGACGTCGCTGCTCATCCGCATCTATTCCTGGATGAACATTTTGCAGCGTGAAGGGCCGCTCAACGAGCTGCTGATGTCGCTTTCCATCGTGAAGGAACCGCCGGCGTGGCTCGCGACCGACACGGCGATCTATATCGGCATTGTCTATTCCTACCTGCCGTTCATGGTGTTGCCGCTTTACGCCACGCTGGAGAAGCTCGACGAGTCGCTCCTCGAGGCGGCTGCCGATCTCGGCTGCCCGCGCTGGAAGATTTTTTGGTTGATCACGCTGCCGGTGTCGTCGTCCGGCGTGCTGGCCGGCGTGCTGCTGTGCTTTATCCCGATCGTCGGCGAGTTCGTCATCCCGGATCTGCTCGGCGGTTCGCAGTCGCCGATGATCGGGCAAACGGTCTGGATGGAATTCTTCGGCAACCAGGATTGGCCGGCCGCTTCCGCGGTCGCCGTGGTGCTGGTCTGTCTGCTGGTTACGCCAATCATCGTCTATCAATATCAGGCGATGCGGATCGCGGAGCGAGACTGACAATGCGCAGGGTTTCCGCATTCAACATCGTCGCGATCGTTCTTGGCATGGCTTTTCTTTATCTGCCGATCGCTCTCATGGTGATCTACTCGTTCAACGCCTCGCGGCTCGTGGCGGTCTGGGGCGGCTGGTCGACGCGCTGGTATGGCGAGTTGTTCAACGACGCGCCGCTGGTGGAATTGGCCTTGATCAGTCTCCGCCTGGCGGTGGTTTCGGCAAGCGTCGCGACGATATTGGGCACGCTGGCGGCGCTGACACTGGCGCGCTTTGGCCGCTTTCGCGGCCGGCTTTTATTCGCCGCGATGATCTACGCGCCGCTGGTAATGCCCGAAGTGATTACGGGGCTGTCGCTCCTTCTTCTCTTTGTGGCGGTTGCGGCGGATCGCGGCTTCTGGACCGTTGCGATCGCGCACACCACCATGGCGATGTGCTTCGTCACCGTGATCATTCAATCGCGCCTTGCCGACTTCGACATGAGTCTCGAAGAAGCAGCGATGGATCTTGGCGCCCCGCCGCTGCGCACGTTCCTGTCGGTGACCTTCCCCCTGATCCTGCCGGCTATCATCGCCGCGTGGATGCTGGCCTTCGCGCTCTCACTCGACGATCTTGTCATCGCCAGCTTTACCACCGGGCCGGGAACGACCACCTTGCCGATCCGCATCTATTCCGAGGTGCGTCTCGGGGTGAAGCCCGAGATGAACGCGGTTTGCAGCATCATGGTGGGCGTGGTCGGCGTCGCCGTGATTGTCGCTTCGTTGCTCGCCAAGCTGACCGGCGCCCGCGGCGCGCCGGCGCGGTTGTGACTTTATTCGGGATTCTTCGGCGGCGCTGCCGCTGACAAGTAGCCTCGAAAATTAAATGCGGCGATCAAGCGCCGCTTGCGCGAGCTACTTGGCGGGCAATAGTCTTTAGCCGCCGGCCTTTGCAGGTCGCCTGTGCGCTTGGCGGCCACACAACGGCCTTAACCGGGAGGACTCAAGAAATGAAAATCGTTCTGTCACTCTTGATTGCATTCGCAATGATGGGCGGAGCCGCCCAGGCCCAGATGAAACTGCCTGCACTGAAGAAACAGCCAACCCCGCAAGCCGTGCTCGACGAGCACCTTGCGGCGCTCAACGCTTGCGACTGGGACCGTCTGCTTGCCCAATATCCCGAGGACGCGCAAATCAATCTGCCCAACGGAGTTATCGTGAAAGGACGCGCGGCGATCGGCGACCTGTTTGCCGGATTTTGCAAGGATCCGAAGGACGGCGGGCTGAAAGGATTGCATTTCGCACCCGAGCACAGCACGACGATCGAGAACACGTTTGCGACGCAATGGGTGGCGACTGCGCCCTTCCTGGCGGAGCCGTACAGAGGCTCCGACGCCTACATCACCCATGACGGCTATATGCAGGCCATGGTCACCACCTTTGACGGCGGCGCTCTCAAAAAGAAGTAGCCGCCCGGTTGTATTCGGTGTGCTGCGCGAGAAATGAAGCCCCACGGGGAAACCGCGGGGCTTTGTGTTGTCGCTAACAGGTGTGTTGTTGCTAACAGGATTGAATGGGTCCAAAAATGGCACTTTACGGACATCGCGCAATGTCCGACTTAATTCCGCTTTTGGCGGCAAAGCGGACATGGTCTTTGATCCACTGAATTTATGAGTACCCGCTCTATTCGGGGTTCTTCGGCGGTGCCGCCGCGGGCGCCGGAGACCCGGTCGGTGCGGCGAGTAGCTTGTCGATGACGGACCGCACCGCGGAGCCGGCGGAGCGGGCTTTGATCGCGTCGAGCAGCGGGGCGGCGGCGCCTGAGCGACGGATCAGGCTCTGCGCGTCCGGCAGCATGATCGGGTCGTCCCATTGACCCTGGACCACGAACGGCAGGTCGAACTCGTTCGCGGTCTCGCTGGACACCAGCGTCGCTATGCCCTTGAGGTCGAGATCGCGGGTCGGGACCGAGATCTGGCCGCCGACGGTGAGCCGCACGGCCGGCCCATCGAGATGCATGTCTTCGACGGATATTTGTCCCTGGTTGATTTTGATACCGAGAATGAACTGGTCGAACGGGGTACGCCCGGTGCGGAAGTCGCCGTTGCCCGACAATGGCCGGCGCTCGAGGCGGCGCAACAATTGCTCGAGATTGATGCCGGCGAGCGCACCGTTATGGGCATTAAGGCTTGCCGTGCCGCTAAGGGTGTTTGTCACCGCGAGAACGGACGATCCCGACCCTTCGATATCGAGCGCGACGTCGCCCCGGCCCTCGAGCCTGCGAATTCCAAATACCTGGCTGAGGCAGCTCTCGAGATCGACATCGACGAATTGCATGTGCGAAGTCACGGCGACCCCGCCATTGGCGTTGGCGAGCCCAAGCGAGCCCTTGGCAATACCGCTGAACGCCTGCGACTCGCCGACAGTGATATCGAGCTTGCCGTTTCGCATGTTGGCGGCGACCGCGGTGCGGCCCAATTGCGCCGTCCCGATCTTTACGCTGGCGGCCGATATGCGCAGATCGAGATCGAAGTCGCTGAGCCCGTCGAGCGTGATCGGGAGCTGGTCCCAGTTGCGTTGGTTGGCCGCCAGGAGGTGAACCCCGGAAACGTAGGGCGTGACGTCGAGCGCGTTGGCGGCCAGCGTGCCTTGAACCGTGCGATGGTCGGTCGATAGCGTAATCACGCCCTCTGCCGTGTTGCCGTCGAGTTCGACGTTGACTTCGGACAGCGAGATTGCGCCGCCGGCCATGCTGGAATGCGCCCGCAATGCGAAGCGGCCGAAACCGCCGAAGGGCACCTGGCTTGCGTCGGTCCAGTGCAGCGCATCGCGCAGCGAAGGAGATTCGACGCTTAGCGTGCCGTCGATCTTGATGGTCGGCTGGGCGCTCAATGCGCCATCGAAGGCGGCTTTTACCGGCGCACCGGTTAGCCGGACCTTCACGCCCGAGCGTTCGCCATTGAGCGCGGCAAGGAAATCGCCAAGTGTGAGGCTGGCCTCGATCGGCTCGCCATGCCACACGAACCGGCCGTTCGCGCCAAAACTTCGCGATATCGACGGCCACGCGAGCTGGAACGCGACGCTGTCGAGCCGGTCGATGACGTCCTTTCCCGCATACCGTTTGTGGACGACGACGGTGCCATCCTGAATGCCGATTTCCGAGAACGACGTCCTGCGGCCGGGATCGGGCTGCAGCGCCCGAGCCAGCGATTGGATCAGTCCGGACCAGTTGGTTTGGCCGTTGGGCAGGAAAGTGACGGTGATCGTCGGCCGCACCAGCGTGACGTCGGCGATTTCGATCCGCCCGGCCAGGAGCGGAAAATAGCGCAGGTGTGCAGTCAACTCGTCGGCGATCACCCCGGGTTCGCCGCCCGGGTCGTCGCCGAGCACCACGTTGTGCAACGTCACGGTTCCGGACGGGAACAGCGAAACCGACATGTCGCCCTGCATGATCGGATCCAGCCCGGTAACGGCGTGGATTTCCTTGGCGACAGCTTCGCGCACCGACGCGGCAGGGATGACGTATGACAGCACGACCAAGGTGACGACGACCCCCGCGATCACGGCGGCGATGGCAATCGCGAGGCGTTTCAAACCGGTGGCCGCGGTCAAAGGATGCGTTCCGAGGTTCGCTTAAGCCGATCGAATAATACGGATTGGCGGATGAGCTGCAAACATGCCCGCCCTCTGTGTCTCTTTCGTGGCTGGCGGCGCCGCGGGGCCGCCCAAAGGATTGCCGCGCAAAAGCAAATCCATTTTAGCCGGCTGTTCTATAGGAGCTGCCGCAATGGGGCTAAAGCGGTGTGGTCGCCATGGTTTGCCCTGCTGGATCAACGGGCCAGGATTTTCTTCGGGGCCTCCGCCTGGGCCACCTCGGCGATCATTTTTTTGACGATGGCATGGCCGAACGCGTTGAAGTCCTGCGCCGCCAGCACGAAGGCTCCGGGACCGCCGATGACATTATTGCGGTAATAGTTCTCGAGCCCGCCCGGCGGATTTGTGTGGTCGGGATTCCAGGCCAGCGGCGTGTCACTCAGGATGACAAGACCGTTGATGGTCACGCCCTTGGCGAGGGCTTCGTCGCGTGCGAGCGCCACGTCGCGGCCGGCATTATTGGTGCCGTCGCCGGAGACGTCGATGGTGCGGCGTGCGGATTTGTAGGGTGCGCGCGCCAACCGGCCCATGGCGAATTCGATGGCGCCGCTGATCGAGGTGCGGTCCGCAAACGAGCGCGGCGCTTCGAGCAGGCGATCGCCAAAGCCTTTGGCGGATTCGGCGTCGCTGACGGTTGTCCAGTCGATGACGACCCGCTGTGAACCGCTCCCGGACCATTCCACGAATGTCAGCCCGATACGTCCGTTGCGGCCCGACCGGATGGCATCGAGCACCTGCGGATCGGAGATGGCGGCGGCATAACCTTCGCGTTGGAGCTGGAATTTCCCGCTATCGACGCTACGCGATACATCGGCCGCCAGTACCAAGAGCAGATCGACCTGCTCCGCGGCGGCTGCCGCTCGCGGCAGTGCCGCGGCAGCGGCGAACATTAGAACCAGCAGGGCTCTGAGAGTGCGCATCCTCGCACCTCGTTGTCAGGAATCGGCCACCGCATGAATTGCGGCGCGGACGCGCTGATAGGTCCCGCAGCGGCAGATGTTGGTTATCGCCGCGTCGATATCGGCGTCCGTCGGCTTCGGCTTCTCCTTGAGAAGCGCGACCACCGCCATCATCATTCCGCTTTGACAATAGCCACATTGTGGCACGTCGAACTCGACCCAGGCTTTCTGCACCGCATGCAGCTTGCCGTTCTGCGCCAGCGCCTCGATCGTTGTCACTTCACTCGCGCCGAGGCTGCCGACCGGCACCTGGCAGGAACGCGCGACGTTGCCGTCAATATGAACCGTGCAAGCGCCGCACTGGGCTATGCCGCAGCCATACTTGGTGCCGATGAGCCCGATCGTATCACGCAGCACCCACAGCAACGGCGTGTCGGGCTCAACGTCAACGTCGTAGGACTTCCCATTGATGGAAAGTACCACTTTGATTCACCTCTTGCCGGCGCGTCCATGATGGACGCGTCATCTGCTCGTAATAAGGTTTAGCTTGTTGCGGTGCGAAACGAAATCGCAAATCTGTGAGTTGGGCTAAAGCGAGCCCGTTACATCTGCCGATAAGCGTAAGGCCCGTCGTCCCGGATTGCCGCGAGCGCGGTGACCTCTTCGTGACGGGGCGCGAGATGGCAGACCGGGTCGGCGGCGCGCGCGTCGCCGGTCAGCGCGAAGGCTTGGCAGCGGCAGCCGCCGAAATCAATCTCGCGTCGCGCGCAACTTACGCAAGGTTCCCGCATCCATGCGGTGCCGCGGAAGGCATTGAAAGCCGGCGAATTCGCCCAAATTTCGGCGAGCGAATGCTCCCGCACCGACCAGAATTCGAGCCCGGGAATGGACTCGGCGGCATGACATGGCAAGACCTTCCCTACCGGCGTCACGTTGAGCGAGCGGCGGCCCCAACCGCCTACGCACGGCTTCGGCAGCCGCGCGTAGTAATCGGGCACGACGGCGTCGATGACGATTTCGCCGCGATGCCGCCGGCGCAATTCCTCAACCGCGACCGCCGCGCGCTGCACCTGCTCTGCGCTCGGCATCAAAGCCGCGCGGTTCTTGAGCGCCCAGCCATAGTATTGTGCATGCGCGATCTCGACCCGGCTGGCGCCGAGCGCAAGCGCGAGCGCCACCATGTCCCCAATCCGATCGATATTGGCGCGATGCATGACCGCATTGATCGTGAGCGGCAGTTTCAGACGCACAACCTCGGCCGCGAGCGCGCGCTTGCGTGCGAAAGCGCCTTCGTAGCCGGCGATGCGGTCCGCGCTCGCAGGTTCGCTGTCCTGGATTGAAATCTGGACGTGATCGAGGCCCGTTTCAGCAAGCTTGCTCATCGTGTCTGCCGTGATGCCGACCGCCGATGTAATGAGATTGGTGTAGAGGCCGGCAGCATGTGCCGCGGCGGTGATGTCCACCAGGTCGCGCCGCGCACCCGGCTCGCCGCCGGAAAGATGCACCTGGAGCACTCCGAGTGCGGCGGCCTCGTTGAACACGCGCTCCCAGGTTGGCGCATCGAGTTCGTCGCTTCGCGGGTCGAGTGCGAGCGGATTGGAGCAATACGGGCAGCCCAGCGGGCAACGGTGCGTCAACTCGGCCAAGAGACCGAGAGGATTGTGCAGGGCAGTGCCGCCGTGTTCGGCCATCTGAGGCTCGCTTGCGTCACGGCCAGTATCGGCCGGGTAACGAGAATTGGTTGTCACAATTCCAAGAGGCGTTTGTCCGCAAGCCCCCGCAGCAGGGCGGTCACGTCGGCGAGAATCCGCTCGCGCGGCGCCGCATAAGTCGCGGCCAACTCGTCGACGATGGCCGTGAATGTCGCCTCGCCGGTGCAGCGCTTGACGACCTCGACGGCAATCGGGTCGGCCTTGAATATGCGCTCCGGAGCAAGCAATACCCATCCGCCTTGCGCCTTGATTATGCACGAGACGCACGCCGCGGGGCAGGCGGGGGCGCGCTTCCGGGGCAATTGGCAACGGCGTCTCGTCCACGGCCCGGGTCCTCAGTCGGCGGGTACGAACGCGCCGGGCGGAGCCTGCCTCGGCTCGACATACGCATGATACAGCGCGTCCAGCATCGCCCACAGCACGTCGCACTTGAACTCCAGGGCGTCGAGTACGCTGCGCTGGGTTTCCGCTGTGCGCGCGTGCCGTTTCACGTAATCGAGCGCGAAACGTGAGTCTCGCTCGGCTTGGGGCGGGCGCTGCGAAAAGTACGCCAGTGTTTCGGCGGTAACAAAATCATAGCTCTTCAACATGCCTTCCATGCGCTCGCCGATGATCGCCGGGGAGAACAGCTCCGTCAGCGACGAGGCGATGGCTTCGAGCAAGCTCTTTTCGCGCACGAAATGCACGTAGGCGTCGACGGCAAAACGCGTCGTCGGCAACAGGCCCTGCAGCGATACGACATAGTCGCGCTCGAGCCCGAGTCCGTCGGTCAGCTTGAGCCAGCGCGCGATACCGCCTTCGCCTTCGTGGGAGCCGTCGTGATCGACAAGGCGGCTGCGCCACTCGCGTCGCGTCGCCGGATCTTGGCAGCGCGCGATCAGGTTCGCATCCTTTATCGGAATCATCGCCTGATAGTAGTAACGGTTCAGCGCCCAGGCCTGCACCTGGCCCTTGCTGCAGGAGCCGCCATGCAGGAGCCGGTGGAACGGATGCAGCCGATGATAGCGCCGTGCGCCGATGTCGCGCAGGCGAGCTTCCAGTTCTTCCGGGCTGAGCGCGTTCACAGCACGATCTCCATCCCGTCCTCGGCGACCTCGAACCCCGCCGCCTCGACCATGCGGCGTTCAGGCGAACCTTCGATCAGGATCGGATTGGTGTTGTTGATGTGGGTCAAGATGCGCCGGCCGGGAAGGCTGCCGAGCGCGGCCAGGGTTCCGTCCCGACCGTCGAGTGGCATGTGACCCATGCGGCGGCCGGTTTTTTCCCCGGTGCCGGTCGCAATCATCTCGTCGTCGGCGAAAAGCGTTGCGTCGAACAGGACGACGTCAGCTTTGGCAAGGCGCTCGCGTAGCGCGGCCGTCACTGCCGCCGCGCCTGGCACGTAGGCAAGACGCCGGGAGTCGCAGACGATCTCAACTCCGACATTGGCCCCGGTTTCGGCCGCAAGCGCGGGGTTCTGGTCTTCAAGGTAGAGCGCTATTTTACCTGGAACGGCAAACAGCTCGGCGCTCACGCCGCCGGGCAGCGAAAAAACTTCGTCGCATGCGACGGCCTTGCGCTCAACTAAATCGGCTGCGAGCACGCCGAAAATCGGATTGGCATCAAGGACAGCGATCGTGTCGGCGGTAGCAAACACGGTAAAAGCCTGACGTTCGCGCAACGTCAACAATCCGCCGATCTGGTCGACCTCGGCACCGGTCAGCACCACGGCCGCGATCGGACTGCCGCGCAAGGCGGTCCGGGGGTGCAATACCGGAGTCGCCATGAGCTGCGCGCGCAGATCCGGAGTTGCGTTGAGGAGAATCCAATTCTTGCCGTCGGCGGAGACTGCAAGGCTGGCTTGGGTGCGAGGCTTTGCCCTCGGATCACGGGCCCAAGCAAGCCGGCACACGGCACATCGGCAGTTCCATTGCGGGTAGCCACCACCGCCCGCTGCACCGAGTACGATGGCGGTCAGGCGCCCCATTCACAGGGATCGCGGGCAGCGAAGGCGCAGATCAGAACTCGGCCGGAAGATAGCCGTTGATTTCGAGGCCGATGCAGATTTCGACGAGCGTGGGAGTTGTCCAGGCCATGGTCGTTCCTCCGTCTTATACCGAGGCGCACTCCCGGTTGAGCTTGCGCGTCCTCGATTGATTTCAGCCTAAGACGAAGCAATTCCTGCGGCAAGGGGGGTGGCGCGGCCGTTTCCAGCTCTCGCGGGCAAGTGCCCACACGCCGGGCGAATCGTCACGCTCCCTTTCCACGAGCAAGGAGGCCGGGCAATGTGCTTCGGGTCATGCCCAAAAATGGGCAGAGCATTGGGGTGAGGAAACGAAAAAACCTTCAAGGAGGAAGCTATGGATTCTCGCACGACGCGATGGTGCATCGCTGGAGTTTTCGGTGCGGTCGTTGTTGCGGTCGGTTTGGTCGCGCAGGCGGCACCGGCTTTGGCGCAGAGTGGTGACCCGATCAAGATCGGATTTTCCATGGCGCTCACCGGTCCGCTTGCTCCCAACGGGAAACAAGCGCTGCTCGGCGCCAAGATCTGGCAAGATGAAATCAACGCCAAGGGCGGCCTGCTCGGCCGCAAGGTTGAGCTGGTGAACTACGACGACCAGTCAAATCCAGCAAACATACCCGGCATCTACACGAAGCTTCTTGATGTCGACAAGGTTGACATCGTGATGGGGCCGTATGCGACCAACATGAACGCGCCGGCCCTCCCGGTCGTGATGCAAAAGGGTAAGACGTTCATCGGCTTTTTCGCGCTCGACATAAACTCTGAATTTCACTACCCGAAATACTTTTCGATGCTGCCGACCGGACCAAAGCCGCGGGAGTTGTTCACCGAGGGCTTTTTCCAGGTGGCAGCGGCGCAAAAACCGAAACCGCAAACGATTGCGCTGATTTCCGAAGATGCGGAATTTGCCCGCAATGCCTGCGAGGGCGCTCGCGCCAACGCCAAAACCTTCGGCTTCAAAATCATCTACGACAACTCCTTCCCGCCGGGCACGACCGATTTCTCCCCGATCGTCCGCGCGTTGCAAGCCGCCAACGCCGATCTTGTGGTTGTGTGTTCTTATCCGCTCAGCTCGGTAGGCATCGTGCAGTCCGCCAATGAGCTGGGTCTCAAGCCGAAGATGTTCGGTGGCGCCATGGTCGGGCTGCAGGCGACCGTTTTCAAGGAACGGCTCAAGTCCAAGCTGAATGGGATCGTCAACTACGAGACCTGGGTGCCATCGCCAAAATTGATGGCGCCGGCGGAACAGTTCTTTAAAGTCTATCAGGAGCGCGCCAAAGCCGGGGGTGTCGATCCGCTCGGTTATTATCTCGGCGGTTGGGGCTACGCCGACTTTCAGCTGCTCGGTGAGGCGATCGAAGGTGCAAAAAGCGTCGACGACAATAAGCTCGCGGAGTACCTGCGCACCCACGAGTTCAAGACCATCATGGGCGACGTCAAATTCGGCCCGAGAGGAGAATGGACGAAATCGGGCATGCTGGAGGTTCAGTATCACGGTCTCACCGATGCCGCGAACCTCGAAACCTGGCGCGGCATGAGCTACCAGACGGTGCTCACCCCCGCCGATCAGAAGACCGGCGACGTTATTTATCCCTACGAGAACGCCAAGTAGTCTCGGTTTAGCTAAATCGGCACTCGTCGCTCATGCGGCGAGTGCTTCGGTGCTTTCCCCGACCGCTAAGTTTTCGGCTGCTTTGTTCTTTCGAGCGCCTTGCGATCCCATTTTGCAAGCTCCGCCGCGGCCGCGTAGGTCTCCTGCAGAAATCCGAGCAGCAATGCATCGGGGTCGCGAGTTTTCCGCACCGCGTCATAGGGCAGGATGAACTGCCCGACGTTTTTGTCGTAGAAGGCTTCGGTCGTGCGTAGCGTCGTGTCGCCATAACCCACCGGCTCAGGGTAGGCGTAGACGTAAAACGCGGCGCGGCCATAGCCGCCATTGCCCGGCCAGAAGCCGCAGCTGGAAACTTCGTGCGAGTAGGCTTCCGCCATCACCCAACTGGCGACGTTGGGGGTGACGCTCGTCGGCGGCGGCGCGGTGCGGCCGGAGAAGCGCGTGACCGCGAGGTCGAAGCTGCCCCAGAAGAAATGCACCGGACTTGCCTTGCCGATGAAGCCCGCGCGAAAAGCAGTCATGACCCGGGCGGATTGAACGAGCGCCTGGTGGAAGCGCGCGACGTATTCGGGGTCGTATTGCGCGTGCGTGCGGTCCTGGTCGAACGGCACGGCGTTCTCGATTTCGCTTGGCATCGTCCAAATGCGGACGTCGATGTCGAGGTGCCGCAGCAGCCGCATGAATTGGGCGTAAAAGTCGGCAACCGGCATCGGAGCGAGCGCAAAGCTTTCCGAGCGCCCGTCGCTTTTTGAGATGCGGAGCTGATGGTCGATAAAATCGAAAACGATATCGAAGGTACCGCCAGGACAGGGGTTAGCCGGCGCGACGAGACCCCGCGAGCCGACGTGGAAGGTCACATTCCACCAGTGGTTCACCAGCGGCGTTAGCTTGAGCCGTACCTTGCCGGCGATCTGCGTCCAACGGTGCAGCGTTTCGCAGGTATCCGTCCACGCCGACAGCGGCAGGTCGGGCCAAAGCGCCTGTTCTGTCATTAGGTCATCCTCGGTGAGGCAATGTGTATTTTGCGCGCAAACTTAGCGCGATAAGCCGCTACTGAAAATCCTGGATCGTTTCGTCGTTGTCGGCGATTCAAAGCGTCTGATCAAATCGACGCAAGGTTTACGAAGCGCTCCGGTTACGCTGGCGCCAGGTTCCAGTCTCTTCCGGCGCCAGGCGGTCGCCTGCCAGCCTATGCAAAGTCGAGCGCAGGAACGGCAACGGATCATCCCAGGACAAGGTCGATTTGGCTTCGCAGCCGATGAACCAGGGCGTCCATGCGCTCAGCGGCAGGCCGCCGGCCCGCGCGGCGGGGAAATCCTGCCAGGCGCGGCACCAGCGGACGCCCGCTTTCACGCGTTTGGCCGGCGGTCGCGGCCTGCCCGCGAGATCGGCGTAGACGAGCGCTGGAATATTGGCGCCGGCAATGGCGCCCGGGTGGTGCCAGAGATTGAAACGGGGATTGATTTCCAGAAGCCGGAGATTGCCCTGCGGATCGCGCTTGAAGTCGAGCTTGGCGACGCCCGTCAACGCCACGCGCTCAACGATGTCGCGGCCCAAGGCGCGGACGTCGCCGGCCTCGGTGATGGTAAGCGCGGTGGTATGGCCGTACGACAATGGATAGGTGCGGATCTTGCGGCCGGTAAACTCGCCGGCGATGTGGCCTCGATGATCGACGTAGCAATGGTAGCTCTCGATCCTGGATTCGGCGCCGGGGATGAATTCCTGCGCCAGCAATTCAAGGCCGCAGTCACGCAGTTCGGGCCACAGACTGCGCAAGACCTCGATGTTTTCGGCGCACAGCGCCTTGCGCAATCCGAAGCGGCCGTTCCAGCGGTCGAGCCGGGTCAGCGGCTTGATGATCAGCGGAAATCGCAGACCGAGTTCAGCGGGTTCGAGGACCGCCGGATCGAAACGCCGGGCCGCCGGCACCGGCAAGCCGTGGCGTTCCGCCAACTCCTGGAACCGCGCCTTGTCGAGCAGGTCTTCGATCAGAGTCGCATCGGCCACCACGAAACGGAACGCCTGCGCCAAACGTTCGCGGAACCGCGAGACCAAGAGGACTTGGCCGTCCTCTTCATAGAAGAGCACCGGAGGTTCGGGCTGCGCTTTGGCGAATCCGATGAGCGAGGCGACCAGGCTTTCGGCGTTGCTCGAATAGTCATCCCAGACGAGGCGAGATTGCGCGTAGCGCGAATAGAGCGAGGGAACCCCGGGGCGGCTGACGACGGCGCACGGAATCCCGGCGAGCGCCAGCGGTCGCAACAGGTCCATGTCACCCATGACACACGCAACAGCGGTGGGTGCGGCGGATGCCGCCGAAATGTCCGGCTTGTTGTCGGCGGAGCGCGCCGGATGCAGGCTCGAAAGCGAGCCGATGGCGGATCGCGCGCGTGAGGTGAGCTTCCACAATACCGGCGTCTGCTTGATGAATCGTTTGATCCGGCGTCGTACGGACGAAAGCCATCGCGCCGGCACGCCGCGCCAGGTGACGGTCGCCGCATAATCGAACAGCTTCAAGTCGACGTCGGACCATTCCTGTTTGTACGGCTCGTCGCCGACCGTGAAATCGAAACGCTTCAAGCCGAGCTTGATCGCGTGAGCCATGAGTTCACGTAGATGAAGCACGCCCGGTCCGTAACGCGCCACCTCGGCGTCCACAATGCTCGCGAGCACGTGGTAATAGCAATCGCCGAAAACGATCCCGAAATTCGCCGCCGCGCAATCCGTCCCGATGTCCACGCGGCTCACGTGCACGAGATGCCGGGTCTTCGGATTTGAAACCAGATCGAGATAGAATTCGCGATGACCTGGTGGGGCGAAAATGTCGGGAATGCCTTTTCGCGTCAGGGATCTGCTTTTTTGATCCATCAGCGTTTCGAGCGTCCGCCGCGCATCCTCGGTATCGGTCGCGGTCGTGAAACGAACCTCGCCGTACTGGGACATATGTCTGCGCTTGGTGCGGTCGCGCCGGCGCGTCGCCGAGGAGCGTTTGGCGTTGTAGAATTTTTCCCAGTCGTCGCCCAGCCGGGTCAGATGCGCGCCGCTGGGATTGGGCGTGACTTCGAGATAGGTAAACGGGTTGGTTTGCCCGCCGACCGTCTGCGGCATCTTCTCAAATTCGATCCAGTCGTGGCGCAGCGAAGGCTCGCACTGGACCTGCGCTTGCAGCTCTTGCCAGGCGGCGAGAAAGCGC
>CAVZSB010000012.1:0-26015 GCA_963777635.1 uncultured Alphaproteobacteria bacterium | reverse complement strand
TGAAGACACCACGCCGGGCAACTAAAGCCTGTTCTACTTTTCGGGATCGTCCGCAGGAGGAGCGGCCGGCACCACCGCCGCGAGCGCTTCACTGAGTGCGCTCGGGCTCAACGGCTTCCGCAGATAGACATTCATTCCGGCAGATCGCGCGGCGCTCTCATCGTCGGCTTCGGTGCGCCCGGAAATGCCGATGATCGCTGTTTGCCCGGAGCGGCCGGCGAGCGCGCGAATTCGGCGTGTCGCCTCCAGCCCATCGATCCCCGGAAGCGTCATGTCCATCAGCACCGCGTCGTAACCGCGCGTCACCGCCGCGACCGCTTCCTCGCCCGAGCCGGCGAAGTCGGCGCGATGCCCGAGTTCGGTGAGAATGGTGTTGAGAATGACCCGACCGTAGGGGTTGTCCTCGACGCAAAGGACGGCAAGTCGCCGCAGCGGAGCCGGCGGCCGCTGCTCCGGCGCATTTTCGGCTTCGTCTTCGGCAGCGAGCGAAAGCACTGCCGAAAAACGAAACGACGAACCACGGCCATGCCTGCTGGTGATGCTCAGATCGCCACCCATCCGCTTCGCGAGCACCTTGACCACGGCCAGTCCGAGCCCGGTGCCGCCGTAGCGGCGAGCGATATCCGCATTCGCTTGCGTGAACGGGCGGCACAGGCGCCTGATCTCGGCAGGCGTCAGGCCGATGCCGCTGTCGGTGACGGTAAACACGAGCTTGACGCGCCCGCGTGGCGCACGCGCCGCGCGAACATCGACGCGTACCGAGCCGCGCTCCGTGAATTTCACCGCATTGTCGATGAGATTTTCCAGCGCCGCCCGCAGCCGCACCGCGTCGCCGACCAACATTTCCGGCAAAGCGTCCGCGACCGTCACCACCGCGGTAAGGCCCTTCGTTTCCGCGCGCGAGGAAAGCAAACCCGCCAGCACATCGATAAGGCGGCGAGGGCGGAAAACCTCTTCCCTGAGGATCAGCGACCCGGCGTCCGCCTTGGCCGCGTCGATCATCAGCGTCGTGAGCGAAGCCAGATGCTCGGCGCTCGCCTTGATGTCGGAAGCCCAACGCCGCTCGCGCTCGCCGAGATTGGAGCTTGCCAATAGCTCGCCGAGCGCGAGGATGCCGGTGAGCGTGGTGCGGATGTCGTGCGCGTAGGCGACGAGCGAAGCTTCGGTCACGCGGGCGATCGGCACCCGCCGCGGCGGCCGGCGCCGCACCGGCTTGGCCGTGGACTTTTTTTTGCTCGTTTTCAGACGCGCCATGGCTGCCCCGCCGTTCAGCATGCCATGCGGATCAAACAAAACAAGCGCGGGATCGCGAATTAGTGGCCAAAGTCTTTAAAGACCAAGCCTTTAACGACAAAGATCAAGCCTTTGACGACGAAGACCAAACCTTTAACGACCAAGCCCTACCATGCGCCTGATGTCCGCCGCCGTCGCGCCGGTGGCGCGCAATTCGCGCAAGCTTGTCGCCAACGTCGATTTCGACAGCTTGCGGCCGCCGCCGTCAAGAATGAGCTTATGATGATGGTAGATCGGCTCCGGCAGCCCGAGCAGCGCCTGCAACATCCGGTGAATGCTGGTCGACCAGAACAAATCCTGTCCGCGCACCACCTCCGTCACGCCCTGGAGCGCGTCGTCGAGTGCGACCGCAAGGTGATAGCTCGTCGGCACTTCCTTGCGAGCAAGCACGACATCGCCCCACATCTGCGGCGCCGCGGCGACGATGCCGGACTGGCCCTGCGGACCGATACCGGTTTCGGTCCAGGTCAGCACGCCGGTACGCGCCACCGCCGCGTCCATGGCGAGCCTCAGCGTGAACGGCTCATTCTCACGCCGTCGGCGCTCGCGTTCTGGCCGTTGCATTTTGCGGGCCCGGCCCGGGTAAAGCGGGACGCCGTCGGGATCGCGCGGCCAATGACCCTGCCGATCGCGCTCGGCGACCAGCGCACTGATCTCGCTGCGGCTCTCGAAACTCGGATAGATAAGCCCTGCCGCTTCGAGCTTGGCCAGGGCAGCCGCGTAGTCGTCAAAATGCTCGCTCTGCCGCCGCACCGCGGGTTGCCAGGAGAGACCGAGCCAGGCGAGGTCCTGGTAGATTGCCGCCTCGTATTCCGGCCGGCAGCGTGAAGCGTCGATGTCCTCGATGCGCAAGAGAAGCCGCCCGCCGACCTCGCGCGCCATGTCGTAGTTCAGCAAAGCCGAATAGGCGTGGCCGAGATGCAGATAGCCGTTCGGACTTGGCGCGAAGCGAAAGATGCGCGTGTACATCGGCGATTGCTTCCGTGATCGGCAAGATCGACTAATGAAGGCAGCTCACCTCGCATCAGGTAAGCTTGCCGTTCGCGTTTCGCATACAGCCCGTAGGACGCCCGCACATGACGAGGCACACTCATATCCACACCGAAGCCGATCTCGATGCCGCATTGGCGGCGATCGGGAAAGCCGATCCGCGATTTACCGCACTGGTAGCCCAAGCCGGGCGGCCGCCGTTGCGGCGGCGGCCGGATGGTTTTCCCGGTCTTGCCGCCATCATTGTGGCACAGCAACTTTCGACCGCGAGCGCGAATGCCATCTGGGGACGGCTTGCCGCAGCGTTCGATCCGCTCGAGCCCGCGGCCATCCTGCGCGCCCGTCCGGCGCGGCTGGCGCGGCTCGGGCTGTCGGCGCCCAAAATTCGCGCGCTCAAGGCGATCGCGCGTGCCGTCGAACGCGACGAACTGGCGCTCGCCGCGCTCGGCAACCTTTCCGCCGAAGAGGCGCACGCGGCGCTCACCGTCGTGCACGGCATCGGCCCGTGGACTGCCGACATCTATCTGCTGTCTTGCCTCGGTCACGCCGATGCGTGGCCGGCCGGCGACCTGGCGCTCCAGGAGGCCGCTCGCGTGGCTTTCGGCTTGCCGGCAAGACCGACCGCCAAGGAGATGCAGGCGCTGGCGGATCCGTGGCGGCCGTGGCGGGCGATCGCGGCAAGAATCCTGTGGACGTATTATCGCGCGGCCGCCGAAGCAAAGGCGAAATCGTCCGCCGCAAAGCGGTCGCAACCGCGAGACGGCGTCCGGCCCGCTACTTCACTACCAAAACGCCCCTCGTCTCCTGGTGGAAGTCATCGAAAAACTCGTAGCGGCCCGGCGCCAAAGCGCGCACGTTGACGGTGCCTTCGCTGCCGGGCGCAATGACCTTTTCGACCCGCAGCGACACGCTCTCGAATTCCATCGGCACCGCATCGAGGTTCTTGACCCGCAGAGCCAGCGGCTTGTTTGCCGGCGCCTGGACTTCGGCCGGCTGAAAATGATGACCTTTGACGGAGATCGCGACTCCTTCCGCGCGAGCGGCAACGCCGGCGGCCACAATCATGACGCCCGCCACCAACACCGCCGCGATCGTCCGCTCCCAAGTCAAAATCGCTCTCATCGTCATCTCCTTCAGATCGGCGATCACCGCGAACGCCGGACGAGATTCTAGAATTCGAACTCCAACAACAACCTTGCCCGCTGCCGGGAAAAATCCGTCAGATCGAAGGCGGATGCGATGTCGACCTCATGGCCTGCGACCTGCGCCTCCCAAGACGCGCTCATGAGCACCTTGGAGCTGATTTTCCAGAACAAACGTCGGACCCAAATAAACGGCATCGCCGGTAAACGAGTTGAACCCCAGCCCCTCATAGTGGCGCAGATACCAAAGGTCCGCGCCGATGACGACGTTGGGAATGATCTGGAAGGCGAGCGCCGACGAGGCGCCGAAGGTCGATTCGTTGGTCCAACCCGGAGAGGAATTCGTTCCTTCCGGCTCGTAGAGAACATTGAAAGCGAGGAACAAGCGGTTCTTGATGATCTCGGTATCGGCTTCAAGCTTGGTTTCCAGACCGTAATTCGATACCGGAACGCCGCTCGTCTCATCGCGGCCATGCCATTCCGGTTCGACCGACAGCGTGACGGCGAACGGCGAAGGATTGCGCTCGATGAGAAGAAATCTGAAGTCGCCGCCGAAGCCGTTGATCGTCCCCATGTTGCGATCGGCGAGACCGGGCGCCCCATTGATATTGTAGTATGAGATCGTCGGCCCGAGTTCGATCTGGACGTACTGATTGGGCGTATATTCAAATTCGAGCTCAGTCTCGCTCACCCCGTAGCGCCCGCCGCGCTTGCCGAAATTGGCTTGGGTATCCGGCTCGATCGCCTTCTCGCCTTCTATTCCGGTCGACGAGCCGACGGTGAAGTTGCCGAAGAGATACTTGGTTTCAAGTTCGTGAAACGCGCTCTCGCTCTGCGCGGCGGCGCGGAGCGGATTCGCGAACACGAACGCTGCCACAGCGAAACAAAGCAACAGGCGTGTCGCCAAACAGCGATTGCAGAAAAAACCCGACATGATTTTCCCGCGAAGGCGGGCGCACCCCAGCGCCGCAACTCCGCCATGAATGCGCGGCAACGGCTGCCGGCGTCAAGTACAAATTCAAATATTCCAAAATATTAGAGCGATTCTATACTACAATTGTTTTGAATTATTCTAAATCTTAAGTTTAGAATGCTTTCAAACAAGGGCGTACCATATGAAACCGACATGCGGCGGCCCGGCGAGGCGCGATGCGTGGCGCGCCGCGGACAGTCTGGCGCTGTGTTTTAACGACAATTCTATCGTGCCGTTGTCTTCGCGAAATGGGGAAGCCGGTGAAACTCCGGCGCGGTCGCGCCACTGGATTCGGCCTGTGATTTGTATCGGTCGAGAGCCAGACCCTCTTCGTGATTGGCGCCATTCTAATAGTACGTCCTCAAGCTTAATCGCAATTATGTCGCTTCGAAATCCTTCGCCAGTCTACGGCAGCGGCCGAGCCATGCGAAAGTTCGTTCGACCACCCATCTGCGTGGCAGAACTTCGAACCCCTGCGCGGTGTCGGAGCGTCTGATTATTTCGAGTGTCCATTCACCAATACGTTTCAACGCCTCGCGCAGTTTCTCGCCGGCATAGCCGCCATCGGCGAAGATAAGGCGCAGCCACGGGTAGAGCGGGCTCATCGAAGCGAGCACGCACGGGGCACCATCGCGATCCTGAATGTCGGCTTGATGCACGACCAGCCCGACCAGATTGCCTTGCGTGTCGGTGACGATGTGGCGTTTGCGGCCCTTGATCTTCTTTCCTGCGTCATAGCCCCGAGGGCCGCCGCTCTCCGTGAGTTTTTACTTACTGTCTGTCAATCACTCTTGCCGTCGGGCTCGCCTCTCGGCCAGCCGCCTCGCGCGCCGCCATAACGAGCGCGTGGTTCAGCGAGGCAAAGGTTCCGTTGCGCGACCACGGGGACGGGCGCATCGATACCGCGCCGGTGTCGATGACTCGCTTAAGCGGCACGGACAGGCGCTGGAATTTCACGTCGAGCGGATGCACTGGCGCGATCTTACAGATTGCGAACCATTTTACTTTCAAGACTGAGCCGCGAACTAAGTCTACAGTAATTCTAAAACATAGACGTTGACGTTGCTTTCGGTCGCCTGCTTGATCTTTCCGGTCAATCGGGGCGCGCAAAAATTTCTCGCTTTTTTGAATCTATTTCTCGCCGGCAGGCGATAGCAGCTGTTCCCGCTCGGCTTCGCTTCACGCCTTGACGAATGGGTCGAATTGTAGCATTGGCTACATAATAACGCCGATGGTTAATGAGAGCATTTGGATGCCCTTCTGGAAGAGTCCCAATCGGCGGCCGTATGACGCGGCGACTTTGAGACAGTCGCCGGGGGCGGAAGCGTGGCCGGATTGCAACAACGCGCATCAAAAAACTTTTCGGCGGATTGACACGAACAACATTCGGTCGTTGAATTCTCATCGTTCAGGTGCGCTGATCGCGTTGATCAGCCAAGAGGGAATTCGGTGCGGCTCGCCGTTTCGGCGACGGGCCAAATCTGGAGCTGCCCCCGCAACTGTTGGCGGTGAGTCCTTCTCTCAGATGCCACTGGCCTTTGCGGTGCAAAGGCTGGGAAGGCGGAGAAGGATGAGGATCCGCGAGCCAGGAGACCTGCCTGAACAGAAGTCATCCTTTCCGGCGTGCGGGGTGCGCGATTGGGGCGGGCTTCCGCTGTGGTGACGGAGCAAGTTGTCACACGGATGGGGGCCGCGATGGCTGACTTGGTACGGATTTTATCGAACAGGACTTTCACCCGCCCGAAGATCGGCAAAATGCCGATGCGCGCAGCCGTCATACCGCGCCCATCGCTAAAGCTTTGGCTGGCGACCTCTGCCGCCGCCATCATGTTTGCCGGAAGCGCCGCGGCCGACGACACCATGGTGACGAAGGCCCCGGCGATTCCCTTCAGCAATTCGCCTGCCTACAACTGGACCGGATTTTATGTCGGCAGTCACCTCGGCGTGGCGTGGGGAAGCTCGAATTGGTCGGCGGGTCCCGGCATCAACGGCTCGACCAATCTGTTTCAAACACTCGACACTTTCAACGAAGGCGGCAGCTTCTTCGCCGGGGTTCAGGGTGGCTACAATTATATGCTGCCCAACCGGGTTCTCATCGGTGGCGAGGTTGATGCATCGTTCCCGGCCTGGCCAACGCTGCCGACCGGCGTAAATCCGTTCGGCGTCTCTATTGGTGGCAGTTCGGCATTTGTGTCGCCGACGCTTGGCGCCGCGAGTTTTGCCGAAACGGTACTGGAGTCCGGCACGGTGCGGGGTCGCATCGGTTATGCTCCCGGTAGCTGGCTGTTCTATGCGACCGGCGGTTTCGCCTGGACCTACGATCATCAGTCGCTCACCCAGGTCTCTACCGGCAACACCGAGACGCCGTTCGTGTGGCGGCTGGGCTGGACCGCGGGAGCCGGCGTCGAGGTGCCGATTGCGCCGCACTGGACCGCGCGGGCGGAATATCTGTTCACCGATTACGGCAACAAAAACACCGCGTTCTTTGCCGGCGCGCAGCCGTTCAATTCCGACTTCACGCTGCAAGAAGTCCGCGTCGGCGTGAATTATCAGTTCAACAACGACGCGGTGCCGGCCTACGGGGCCGCCATGGTCACCAAAGCCAAGGCCGTGGAGGACCCGGACCTGGTCAATTTCCATGGCCAGTCGACGTTTGTCTGGCAGGGCTATCCGTCGATCCGGTCGCCATTTGAAGGTCCCAACAGCCTTCCACACGGCGGCCAAGCGCGCGAGACGGCGGATGCAACGCTCTTCGCCGGCCTGCGGCTTTGGAAGGGTGCCGAGCTCTGGGTCAATCCGGAGCTCGATCAGGGCTTTGGCATCGGCGACACGCACGGCTCGGCCGGATTTCCGAGCGGCGAGGCTTACAAGCTCGGCACAAACGATCCTTATGCCCGCGTGCAGCGTTATTTCGTCCGCCAGACCATCGACCTCGGCGGCGCGACGCAGAAGCTGGACGCCGACATCAACCAGTTCGCCGGTTCGGTAACGGAGAACCGCCTCGTGCTGACGGTCGGCAAGTTCGCCATCGTCGACATCTTCGACACCAACAGATACGCCAACAATCCGAAGGCGGACTTCCTCAACTGGTCACTCATCAATGCCGGCACATTCGATTATGCCGGCGACGCGTGGGGCTACAGCTACGGCGCCGCCGCCGAGTGGTATCAGGGCCGCTTCGCATTCCGCGGTGGCGTGTTCGATCTTTCGGCGACGCCGGCGGGCGGCGGGATGAACCAGTTCGCCTACGGTCTCGATCCGGGTTTCACTCAATTGCAATATGTCGGCGAAATCGAAGAACGGCATGAGCTTTGGGGACAACCGGGAAAGCTCAAGGTAACCGGCTTCCTCAGCCACGGTCGCGCGGGGGATTTCCAGGACGCGATCAATCTATCGCAGCCTGGCCAGCCGTTTGCCGGCGACCCCAGCAACGCGCTGGCGTCAGTGCGCATTTACCGGAACCGGACCGGCGTGAGCCTCAACCTGGAGCAGCAGGTCAACGACAGCGTCGGTGTATTCGCCCGCGCCGGTTGGGCCGACGGCGCCATCGAACCGTGGGATTTCGCCGATATCGACCGCACAATACAGGCTGGCGTCTCGATCGCCGGCACGCAGTGGGGACGCCCCGACGACACGATCGGCATCGCCGGCGTGGTCAACGGCATTGCCCCCGTGCACCAAGCCTACTTCAATGCCGGCGGTCTCGGACTCCTGATCGGCGACGGAGCATTGCCGAACCCCGGCCTCGAGGATCTCATCGAGGCCTATTACAGCTACGCGTTGACCCCCTCCCTGAAAGTCTCCGCCGATTACCAATTCATCATCAACCCGGCCTACAATACCCAACGCGGACCCGCGAATGTATTCGCTGGCCGCATCCACGGCGCATTCTGACGTAGACAGGCGCTCGCTGCCCCGGCTAAAGCGAAGCCCATTACGCTCGCGACGAGCGACGCCGGAGCGCACGGGAAAATGCATGGCCGCTGAACTCGATGGTCCGCGGCTTTCGCCGCACTCCGGAACTGCGCGACAGCTTGTCGTGTTCCTTCATGGCTACGGCGCCGACGGTAACGACCTCATCGAGATCGGCCGGGTCTGGCAACAATTCTTGCCGCATGCCGCATTCGTTTCGCCGCACGCTCCCGAGCCGTGCGGGCAGGCGCCGGTTGGACGGCAATGGTTCGCGTTGACGTTTCGCGATCCGAACGAACGCTGGGTCGGCGTCAACAAGGCGGCGCCGGTACTGGAACGCTTCATCGACGCCGAACTCACCCGTCTCGGCTTGCCGCCGTCCGCGCTGGCGCTGGTCGGCTTCAGCCAGGGCACCATGATGTCCCTGCATGTAGGCCTGCGGCGCGCGGTCGCGCCTGCCGCGATCGTCGGCTATTCGGGGCTGCTGGTGCTGCCGCCCGACGGCAATCCGGAAACCGTCGCCGCGGAAATCACGTCGCGTCCGCCGGTGCTTCTGGTGCACGGCGAGCGCGACGAACTCATTCCGTCGCAGGCATTATTTCAGGCGACCCAGGGGCTCGCGGCGCTCGGCGTACCGGTGGAATGGCACTTGTCCGCCGGCCTCGGCCACGGCATCGACCCCGAAGGGCTTCGCCACGGCGGCGAATTCCTCGCGCGGAATTTGGCGCGCTAAGCGGAATGCCACGACGGGGCGGGCGCGGCCTTGAGGGCGCGCGGCTGGGCAATCGGTGGCTCGTCCTCCATCCACGTCATGGCCCACCTGCGCGGCGATTACCGACCGCTGGGCCGCCCACCCGCGATTGGTGTCTCCGAGAGCGCCAGCAAAAATGCGCCTCCGCCTAAGCCGCGGGGCGGGCTTCACAATCCTGTCACGCCTACCTATAAACTAGTACCCGACGCCGCGGTGCGGCATGTGAGTTGGGTAGGAACTGTCTTGAACGCTCAAGTATCGCCATCGGGCTTTCCGGCGCTGGTCTTGAACGCGGATTTTCGCCCGCTGAGTTACTATCCCCTCTCGCTGTGGTCGTGGCAGGACGCGATCAAAGCGGTCTTTCTCGACCGCGTGAATATCGTCGCCAATTACGACCGCGCCGTTCACAGCCCCAGCCTCGAAATGAAGCTGCCCAGCGTGGTGTCGCTCAAGACCTACGTGAAGCCGTCGACGCACCCGGCGTTCACGCGGTTCAACGTGTTCCTCCGCGACCGCTTCGCCTGCCAGTATTGCGGCGCACGAGACGACCTGACGTTCGATCATCTGCTGCCACGTTCGCGCGGCGGACACACAACCTGGAGCAACGTCGTCGCAGCCTGCTCGCCCTGCAATCTCAGGAAGGGCAACCTGACGCCGGACGAGTCGAAAATGTGGCCGTCGCAACGGCCCTTCCAGCCGAGCGTGCAGCACTTGCATCGCAACGGCCGGCTGTTTCCCCCCAACTACCTGCACGACAGCTGGCTCGACTATCTCTATTGGGACACCGAACTCGATCCGTGATTGTTGTTGGATCGGCTTTGGGCGGTCAGGAATGCGCGCAGCCGCAACGCCCTGGCGCCGATCAGGCTTGTGCGTCACGCTGATTCAGATCAAGCTTGCATTCTCGGGCGTAAGGGCCGGGACGCGATCGCACTCGCTTCATTCAAAATGGCGTTCCCGACGACCCTCGATCGGCATGCTCGGCCAAAAGGGAGTTCAAAATGCGTGCAGGGTTTCGGCAGTCCAGTATCGGCATGAACCACGGACAATGCGCAAACAGCGGCGGTCGGCGGTGGATCGTGTGCAGTGCCACACTGGTGGCGCTCGGTGCGGCGCTTACGGGACTCTGGGCGGGGCAAACACGTGCCGCCGAAAGCGACATCAAGATCGCGCTGATTGCCGACAAGACCGGGCCGCTCGAGGCTTATGCAAAGCAGACCTCCGCAGGGTTCGCCATGGGGCTTGCCTACGCGACTGACGGAACGATGATGGTCGACGGTCATAAGCTGGTCGTGATTGAGAAAGACAGCCAGACCAAGCCCGATGTCGGGCGCAATCTCTTGAACGAAGCCTATAACGACGACGGCGCCGACATCGCGGTCGGCGGGACCAGTTCGGCCGTCGCGCTGGCGATGCTGCCCGTCGCGCAGGACAACAAGAAGATTTTCATCGTCGAGCCTGCGGTCGCCGACTCGATCACCGGTGATAAGTGGAACCGCTACATCTTCCGCACCGGCCGTAATTCCACCCAGGACGCCGTCTCCAACGCCCTCGCGATCGGTAAGCCGGGCACGGTAGTAGCGACGCTGGCGCAGGATTACGCCTTCGGCCGCGACTTCGTCACCGCCTTCAAGAAGGCGCTGGCGCCCACCGGCGCCAAATTGGTTTTCGAAGAGTATGCACCGCCGCTAACCACGGATTTCACCGCGCCTGTTCAGCGCGTCTTCGATGCGTTGGCGAAGGAACAAGGCCGCAAGATCATTTTCGTCAACTGGGCCGGCGGCAATCCGCTGGCGGCGCTCAAGGCAATGGGACCGGAGCGGTTGGGCATTGAAATATCGACCGGCGGCAACATCCTGCCGGCGCTGGTTGCCTACAAGGATTTCCCGGGAATGGAAGGCGCCGCCTACTACTATTACGACATCCCGAAGAATCCGGTGAACGACTGGCTGGTCGCGGAGAACAAGAAGCGTTTCAACGGCGCGCCACCCGATTTCTTCACCTGCGGCGGCTTCATCGCCGCTCAGGCGGTGGTCCTGGCCTTGAAAAAGACCGGCGGTTCGACCGATACCGAGAAGCTGATTACCGCGATGGAAGGCATGGCGTTCGATTCGCCCAAGGGTACGGTTCTCTTCCGCAAGGAAGATCATCAGCTCCTGCAGCCGATGTACGCCTTCAAGATCAAGGTCGATCCGAACGTGCCTTGGGCGATTCCGGAACTGACGCACGTAATCACCATGGACGAGATGAATATCCCGATCGCCAACAAGCGCCAATAGGACGGGCATGGGGCGTTGGGCTCCCGGTTCCTGAGCAGGGTCGCGGAATGACCGACGACGTGCCTGCGCTATCGACCCGCGATCTGACGATCAGTTTCGGCGGCCAGGTCGCGGTAAATTCGGTGACCTGCGCCTTCCATCGGGGCACCCTGACGGCGATTGTCGGCCCCAACGGCGCCGGCAAGACCACCTACTTCAATCTTATCTCGGGACAATTGCGGCCGACGGACGGCACCGTGAGCCTGTTTGGCAGGGACATCACCCGGCTCGGCGCGCCGCAACGCACCCGGCTCGGGCTCGGCCGCGCCTTCCAGCTCATCAACCTCTATCCGAGCCTCACGGTATTCGAAAACGTGCGGCTCGCCGTGCAATCAGTCGCGCAAATCCGCTTCGACTTTCTCAGCATCGCGGCGCGCAACACCGTCGTGCGCGACGAAGCGCGGCATTGGCTGGACCGCGTCAAGCTTACGCCGCGCGCGGATCTGACGGTGGCGGCGCTGTCGCACGGCGATCAGCGCAAGCTGGAAGTGGCGATCCTGCTGGCGCTTAAGCCACGCGTCCTGATGTTCGACGAACCCACCGCCGGAATGAGCCTCGATGAGATACCGACGATCCTCGACCTGATCGAAGGAATAAAATTGGAAACCCACAAGACGGTTCTGCTGGTCGAGCACCGGATGGACGTGGTGACGCGCCTCGCCGACCGCATCATCGTTTTGCAGGATGGGATGTTGATCGCCGACGGCCCGCCGGCGGAGGTCGTGGCGCTGCCAATTGTGCAGCAAGCCTATCTTGGCGTTCACGGCGCCGGCGAAATGCGGCGTGGATCACGGCCATGACTGACGCCGACGACACTTTGCTCCGGCTCGACGGCGTTTATACCAACATCGGCCGCTACCGCATTCTGCATGGCGTCACTCTCGCCGCCCGGCGCGGACGGGTGACCATGCTGCTCGGCCGCAACGGCGCCGGCAAGACGACGACTTTGCGCACCATCATGGGCCTGTGGAAGGCCCGACTGGGCAAGATCATTTTCGACGGCCGGCCGATCACTGCACTCGACACGCCGCATATCGCCCGGTTGGGGATCGCTTACGTGCCGGAGAATATGGGCATCTTCGGCAAGTTGACGGTGCGCGAGAATATGCTGCTCGCCACCGGGCGCCGCGGCTTCGACGAGGAACATTTGCAGCGCGCGCTCGAAAGCTTTCCGGCGCTGAAGATGAAATGGGAATCACCCGCGGGCTCGCTGTCGGGTGGACAGAAACAAATGCTGGCGATCGGCCGCGCCATCGTCGAACAGCGGCGGTTGCTGCTGATCGACGAGCCTACCAAGGGCTTGTCGCCGGCGATGGTCGATCAGCTGGTCGAGGCGCTGCTGCGGCTCAAGCGCGAGCACACGACCATCCTGCTGGTCGAGCAGAATTTTCGCGTCGCTGAAGCCGTCGGCGACGACGTCGCGGTGATGGATGAAGGACATACCGTCCATACCGGCGACATGATGGCGCTCGGCGCCAACCACGCATTGCAGCATCGGTTGCTGGGGCTGAGCATGGCGGACAGCCTATGAGCAGGCAATGGCTCGGCCAATTGAACCGTTGGGCGCCCTATGCGCTGACGCCGCTTGTTGTCGTTGCGGCGTTGCCGGCGATTGGACCGGGGCCCTGGGTGACGCTGACGGTCGCCGGGCTGACGATGGGTGTCATGTTGTTCATGGTGGCGTCCGGCCTGACGCTGATCTTTGGCTTGATGGATGTGCTCAATTTTGCCCACGCGGCGTTCGTCACCGTCGGCGCCTACATCGCCGTCACGGTGCTGCGGCCGCTCGCCGGGTGGACCAACGAGCTTTCGCTGACTCTCAATCTCGCCGCGTTGCTGGTGGCCTTGGCTGCCGCCGCCGCTGCCAGCGGCGCGCTCGGCTTTGTCTTCGAGCGCGTCATCATTCGACAGGTCTATGGTGCGCCGCTGCGCCAGATCCTGATCACGATCGGCGCTCTGACCGTCATCGAGCAACTGGTCATCGTGATTTGGGGGCCGCAGGCCCTGCCGCTGCCGAAGCCTGTCATGCTGCGCGGCAGTATTTTCATCGGCTCGTCGTCGATCGAAACCTATCGGCTGTTCGCGCTGTGTGTCGGTCTGGCGGTTGCGCTTGGCGATGCATCTTTTCTTGACGCGCACTCGCCTCGGACTGGTGGTGCGGGCGGGCGTCGAGGATCGCGAAATGATCCAGGCGCTCGGCTATCACATCCGGCGCGTATTCGTTGGCGTGTTCATGGCAGGCACGGCGCTCGCCGGCATGGGCGGCATGATGTGGGCGCAATACCAGGCCGTGGTCGGCAGTCAGATCGGCGACAGCATGACCATCCTCGTGTTCATCATTCTCATCATCGGCGGGCTCGGTTCGGTTGGCGGCTGCTTCATCGGCGCCATTCTGGTCGGATTGACGAGCAACTATGTCGCCTTCCTCGCGCCGAAAATGGCGTTGGGATCGAACATTTTGCTCATGGCGCTGATCCTGCTGTGGCAGCCGCGCGGTCTGTTTCCGATAACCGAGCATCATTGAGGCGGCGATGGCGGCGCAGATCAACGAGACGCTTGAGGCAGCCGCCGGCAGCGAGCTTGCCGGCGCGGCGTCCCGCACAACGGTTCCCGCATCCCCCGGCGTTCGCCGCCGCTTTTCGTGGCTGAGCTGGATTGTGTCGGACGACCCGCCGGGCCGCGCCCTTCTGAACGTGACGCTCCTGGTGCTCCTCGCGGTGCTGTTGTTTGCGCCGTTCCTGTTTCCGGGCACCAAAGCGCTCGGCGTCGCCTCGCGCATCTGCATTTTCGTGATCCTGGTAGCGAGCTACGACCTCATGCTCGGCTTCACCGGCATCGTCTCGTTCGCGCATACGATGTTCTTCGGGATCGGCGCCTATGGGGTCGCCATCATGCTCGCCAAAGGCTGGGTCGGCTGGGGCGCCGTAATGCTCGGCGCCGTGGCCGGAGCCGTAGTGTCGATGCTGATCGCGGCGGTGATCGGCCTCTTGAGCCTTCGGCTCCGCACGATCTTCTTCTCGATGATCACGCTTGCCGTCGCCAGCTTCGCCCAGATCGTCGCCGAGCAATGGCGAAGTCTCACCGGGGGCGAAGATGGTCTGACCTTCGCGGTGCCGGCGATCCTGAAACCCGGCTTCCGGCTGTTCCCCGATCCTGTGATGGGAGTGATGATCAACGGCCGGGTCATCACCTACTACATCACCTTCGCGGTTTCGCTGCTGCTGTTCCTGATCATGCTGCGCATCGTCAACTCGCCGTTCGGCCTGGTGCTTCGCGCCATCCGCGAGAACGAGTTCCGCGTCGAGGCCATGGGTTACCGCGTCGTCGCCTACCGCACCTGGGTTTGCATCATTTCCGCCGTGATGGCGTCGCTGGCCGGCGGGTTGATGGCGCTGGTGCTGCGCTACAACGGCCCCGAAGCCACGCTGTCGTTCTCGCTGATGATCGACATCCTCCTGATGATCGTCATCGGTGGCATGGGAACCCTCTATGGCGCCGTCGTCGGCTCCATCGTCGTCGTCCTTGCCGAATACTATTTGGAGAATGCGCTCAACGCGGTGAGCAGTGCGACCGCCGGGATGCCGCTCATGTCGGCGTTGTTTCACCCGGACCGCTGGCTGCTGTGGCTGGGCATTCTGTTCGTGCTGATCGTGACGTTCCTGCCGCAGGGAATCGTGGGGCGGTTGCGGCGACGCCGGTAGCGCGGGCGTTATCAGCCACCTACCCGCAAGCCTGACCGACACAAGTTCAAGCGATCACGGCGTGCGGTACGGCTATTGGCTTAGAGCGCAGGGAGGAGATCGCCCCATGCTCCCGCCAGTGCGCAAGCGGCGGCCAATGGCGCGAATCGATAGCAGCGAAACGCAAACGTTCGCCGACCAGGCCGAGCCGCTATCGGCTCAATGCATCACTTCTGCAGCTACGCTCGACTGCGCAGCCCGCACTTTGACGTCGTGATTTGGAAATTGTTCTCTCAGTTGCAGAGCCGCTCGCAATGCGTCGACAAAGCGACGATGTCCCGATTTCACTCGTCCATCCATTTGAAGGACAAAGTACTCATCGGGCAGCTGATGAGTTGCGAAGCCGTGTTTCATGAGACGCTCCATCCGTCGCCCCCCGAGACCTCAAGTCACAGATGCTCGGCAGGCGTTCCCCGATGGTCTCAGAGTTTTAGTTAATTTTGTTCAAAAGTGGGCTGACTTCATATCGGTTTCTAAAAGCTTCCCGGCTGTTGCATTAATGACACAGATTTATGACCGCCGCGGCTGTTCCGATGGGGGGAATTTCCCGAACGAAGACCGATGCCGATCGGCGAGCAGATTGGCCAGGAAGCGTTTTTCCTATCGTTTGTTAATTGAAAATCGCGCCGCGCGATAACGGACTATTTTTGCTCGGCATAAATTCCGTTTTGAAAAGCGGGTCGTGTAAACGCCAACGGCACCGATACCTTCGTATTGGCTCTCCATCCGTTTCGACAGTGCGCGGCGACCTTAGTTCAATGGAGGGGTCGTTTCTATCTTCCTAGCGTGCGCGCTGTTGGCTCCGCCTTTGTGGGACGGACGTCAAGGAGAGTGTGGCCGCATGTCCCTCGCGCGCATACTGAATAAACGAACGCTCCTCGCCTGCACCGCAATCGGTGTGCTGATCGCCGCGGTGACAGTCGGTCAGCAGATGCTTGACGGCGAACCGGTATTGGCCGCCACGTCAACCGATCAACAAGCGCCGTTGGCGGTACATACTGCACGACGGATCGCGCGGGTGCAGTCCAGCTTGCCGCAGACGCCGGATTGCGACGACTTTGCCTTCGCCTTTCTCCATCCGGCCTGTTCAAAAGCTCACGTCAGGCACGTGGCCCGCCATCATCGCGTCGCGACCACGGTGATCAGCCATGCCGAGGCGGGTTCATCTTCCACCATGGATGATCAAAGATCGCCCGCTGCGGCGAACGTACATGGCGTGACCGAAGTTCGAAATTCGCCGAAGGCTGGCTTGTCGGCTGCGACCCAGCATACCCCGACAGCGACCAAGAAGCTCAGATCCGCAAAGGATAACTCCAGAAAGACAGTCGTAGGCACGTCCGGCGACTGGTTCACGGAGCAAAGAAGGCAGCATACAGCGATGCGGTCGTTCTTCGAATAAGGCCGCGGCCCGTCCCCGTGAATTGGGGACGCCTAACGAGCAATAGACGCCCCCGGACAGACGTACCCGCAAAGTCGAACGACGCCGGCCAGCCGCGGGCGTCGTCCGCTCTTTTGTCAGGCTGCGCCGTAACCGCTACTACGCCGCATGTTCCTTATGCGCGCCGGCGAAGCCCGGCGCCACCTCCGCCATGAAGCGCGCCATCTCGTCCTTGACCTGACCGTGCGGCTTCAAGCCGACGTTGAAATAGAGGATCACTTCGTCAAATCCGGCGGCCTCGACTTTTTTCAGCACCTCGGTAATTCGGTCCGGCGAGCCGAGCAGCACCGAGTTTTCCGTCAGGTCCTCCGGTTTGACCTTCTGCAACCGCTCGACCATGCCGACGAAATAGCGATAGCTTGGCGGCGCGGTCTTCGGGTCGCCGGGAAATGCCGGGATCACGCATTCCTTATAGTAGCGGATCTGCCGCGCGCGCTGCGCGTCTTCCTGCGCCTTGTTGTCGGCGAAATGCGTGAAGTAGCTGCACATCAGCCGGCCCGGCTTTTGGCCATGTTTGGCGCAGGTCTCGTGATAAAGGTCGGCGACCTGCTTGAGCCCGCCATAGCTGATGGCCGCCGCGAACGGCGCCACGATCAGACCGCAGCCCAATCGCGCCGCAAGCTCTATCGACGGCTTTGAAAACGACCCGACATAGGTCGGGATCGGCTTCTGCACCGGCTTCGGCGTGATCCGCACGTCATCGAACGAATAATGTTTGCCGTGGTGCGAGATGCGGTCCTCGGCTTGCCAAAGCCGGCGCACGAGTTCGAGGCCTTCCTCGAAAATCCCCTGATTGTCCTCGAAGGACACGTGAAACGGCAGATATTCGCGTTGGTCGTAGCCGCGGCCGCAGGCGAAATCGACGCGACCGCCAGAAAGCAGATCGAGCGTGCCCCATTGTTCGGCAACGCGAATGGGATGATGCAGCGGCAGTACCGTCACCGCCGGAGCGAGCCGGATGCGTTTGGTGTTGGCCGCGACATAGGTCAGCACGAGATCCGGACACGACAAGACGCCGAGCGAATTGAAATGATGCTCGCCGATCCACGCCGAATGCATCCCGAGCTTGTCGGCAAGCAGCGCCTCGGCGGTAATGTCGGCGACGAACTGGTTGGAAGTGCGCGTATTGTTTGCGTAGTGGTTGTCGCTGAGCGTGAAGTAGCCGAATTCCATGATTTTCTCCTCGGACACTGTGTTGCCGCGGGGTGCGGCCTGTGGGCCGCACCCCTGTTCAGTTGCTTTTTGCCGCTGGATCAGTCGCGACCGGCCTCCATGATCGCCTGCGCCAGCCGCTTGGGATTTGAGAAACAAAGCTCGTGACTGCCGGGCGTTTGTACGAGCCGGAACAGTCCGAGCTTCTGCGACAGCCGCGGATGCCACGGATAGTGATGCGGCAACGAGGTGTCTTCGGTGCAGTTGATGTAGGACTTGGCGATCTGCATGTCCGCCGGATTGGTCTTGAGCGAAATCTTGTCGGAGAACGTCTTCACCGGATGCGGATTGAGGATGTCGTAGGCCTTCTGGGCGGCGGCAAGATCGACATCGTTGATGAAAGCTTCGCGCCAGATCGGAAACGGCAGCACTACCGAGCTGTCGCCGCGCTGGGCCGAAATCGCGTCGAACAGCGCGACATAAGGCGGCGGCACCATGTCGTTGAGGCTTTCACCGTTGTTGGGAACGAAGGCGTTCCAGTAGACCAGGCGGCGAATCCTTTCGGGCGCTTGATCGGCCACCCCGGTAATGACCATGCCGCCATAGCTGTGCCCGACCAGAACGACGTCCTTCAGATTTTTCTCGGCGAGGTAATCGACGATCGATTTGATCGCGTCTTTAAGTCCGATCGTCTTCGGATCGCCTGGTTTGTTGCCGGCAATCGTCGGGGTGTGCACCTCATGACCGGCGGCGCGGATCGGAGCCGCGGTGGGTTCGAGTTCGGCGCCGGTATGCCAAGCACCGTGAACGAGTACGTAAGTCGCCATATTGCTTCCTCCCTGGTTCGGTTCCGGTCTCTGTCGGACCTTGGAACCCGGCAACGATACACCACCCGTCGTCAGCGCGAATTGGCGTGCATGTTAGTTGTTAATGCATCTGTTGTAAATGCAATAAATAGCGGAGACCATCTCGCCGCGCGGCCGATTTTGACCGCTACGGGGAATTCAATTAGACGAGGGCCGTTCACGCCAGGGATATTCAGGTTCGTGAAGGATTCCACCAAGCTCGATCTCGACAATTACCTGCCCTACCTCGTGAACCGGGTCGGCACCATCATTGCCGAGCAGTTCGGCGCAGAAGCGCTTACGCCACATCGCCTGAGCATCGCCATGTGGCGCGTCATGGCGGCATTGGCCAGCAAGGGCGGACAGCGCCAGATCGATCTTGCCGGCTTGACCAGCATCGACGCGTCGACGCTTTCGCGTCTGGTAACGCGGCTTGCAACGCTCGGCTTCGTGACGCGAACCCGCTCCACCAGCAGCACACGTGAAGTCGTCGTCAAACTGACGAGCAAAGGAAAAGCGCAAGTCGAACGCCTTATCCCGTTGGCGCTGGAATATGAAGCGGCCGCCATCGCCGGTGTGCGGCCGGAAGAGGTAGCAGCCCTCAAAACCGGCTTGCGGCGCATGTACGCCAATATGAAAACCCGGCACGCGGGAGCGCGTGCATCGCGCTCATCGCCTCGCCGTAACGGCTTCGGGCGGGTCGTCGCCGAATAGCGCGCCATCGCCGCCCGCAGCGCATGTGCACCTGACTGTCTTGTTGCTTTTCTTCGCGCAAGCAGCTGGCCTAACGTGCGGACAACAGCGGCGCCGCCATCGGCACAAACTAAAGACGGCAAGGGGGGAAAACGATGGCCGGCGAGGCGGTGGTGCAAGTTTCCCGTCTGCTCGACGAGCGCGGACTGAGCCCGTTCCATCTCAGGCTTGTCATCTGGTCAATCCTGATCTCCATCATTGATGGTTACGACATCGCCGCCATTGCGTTTGCCGCCCCGCATCTCGTCACTTCGTGGGGTATTCCGCGCAGCGCGCTCGGACCGGTACTCAGCGCCAGCAATATCGGTGTGCTGTTCGGCTCGGCGCTGTTCGGCTGGGTCGGCGACCGTTTCGGACGCAAACCGGCGCTGATCGGCGGCAACCTGCTGTTCGGCGTGCTGACATTCGCCGCCGCCTATTCGACCGACCTCACGCAATTGTTCTGGCTGCGGCTCTTCGCCGGATTGGGCATCGGCGGCGTGATCCCCAACGTGGTGGCGCTGTGCACGGAATCGGCGCCGCGGCAGTCGCGCGCGACGCTGCCGATCATCGCCGTCGGCTGCGTGCCGCTTGGCGGCGCGCTTGCCGGTTTCATCAGCGCAGCTTTCGCGCCGCACCATGGCTGGCAGATCATTTTTCAAGTCGGCGGCATCCTGCCGATCGTCATTGCGCTGGCCGCAATTGTCGGCCTTCCGGAATTGATCAAATACATGGCGCTGCATGAGAGCCAGCGGCCGCGGATGGAACGGTTGATTGCCGTGCTGCGTCCCGGTTTCGCCGTGCCGGCTAACGCCCGCTTTGTCATCGAGGACGAAAAGCAGTCACCCTCCTCCAATCCGCTCTATCTGTTCGGCGACGGCCTGTGGCTGATCACGCCGCTGTCGTGGCTCCTCTTCGCGCTCAACCTGATGGGCTACTTCTTCCTGTCGGGCTGGACGCCGACGCTGCTTACCGCCGCCAAGCTGCCGCCGACGACCGCGGCGCTCGCCGCCGCATTCCTGCAGATCGGCGGCACTGTCGGCGCATTGAGTCTTTGCTGGTGGCTGCAGCGGCATCGCTTCCTCGGTATCTCGCTTCTCCTCGTGCTCGCGGTCCCGGTGGTCGGCTCGATCGGCTTTGCCGGCGTGACCTCGGAAGCGGCCTTGCTGACGGCGACATTCTTCGCCGGCTTCATCGTGCTCGGGGTCCAGATCGGCATCAACGTCGTCGGAGCAATGCTCTATTCGACGTCGCTCCGCGCCAACGGATCGGGCTGGCAGCTCGGCCTCGGACGCATCGGCTCGATCGTCGGGCCGCTCGCGGGCGCCCTGTTCGTCGGCCTTCCGGTGCAGCAGCTTTATATGTGGTCGACACTGCCATTCGCCGCCGCGGCCGTCGTGTGCTTCGCCATCCATCGGCTCAACACCGCGCGGCTCAAGGCGCATCCCGAATTGGCGCAGGCGCAGTAGCCCCGCAAAAATCAAAACGGCTCGTAGCCGCGCAGCGCCGGGATCACCTTTTCCCCGAACAGCCGGATCGAGCGCATCAGATCGGGCTCCGGCAGGTCGGAGAAGTTGAATTCGCCCATGAACGTGTCGAACACGCCCGCCGTGGCGGCGGCGTGGATTTTGGCCGCGACCGTTTCCGGCGAACCGATGAATACCAGCTCATGCTTGAGCAGATAGTCGGGGTTGAACACGTTCATCATGATCTCCGAGGCGCCCGGCTCGCCGCGGCCGACGAACATCTTGGCGAAGGCGGCAGCGCGGGCCTCGAAACTCTCGCCCGGCTTCGGCGGCGCCAGAAAGCCCTCATAGGCGCGGCTGGCCCGGAACAGCGCGGTATCGAGCGCCTTCTGGTCGGTCTCGTCGACATAGCAGACCGAGCTGTAGGCGATGTGCGGCTTCGTCGTCCGGCCGGTGCGCTTGCAGTCTTCCAGAAACTTGCGATAGCGCGGCGCGGCGTCGGCGCGCGGGTAGACCAGGAAGTAGCCTGGATTGATCGCTTCCCTGGCGCAGAATTCCAGCGTCTGCGGATCGCGGCTCATCATCCATAATGGCGGGTGCGGCCGCTGCACCGGCTTGACCGCAAGCTCGGCACGATCGGTATGGAATGCCTCGCCGTGAAACGAGAACGGCTGGGTCTCGCCGAAGGCCGCGCGCAGATAATCGACGAATTCAAGCGTCGGCGACTTGCGTGCTCCGTAATCGAGACCGAACGGCCGGAAATAGTCCGGATTGATGCCGGGAACGAGGCCAAGTTCCATCCGTCCACCGAGCATCTGATCGACGAGTGCGATCTCCTCGGCGAGGCGGAGCGGATGATAGAGTGGCACGATGTATCCCATCGGTCCGATGCGCAGCCGCTTGGTGCGGGCGCCGGCACCGACCGCATAGAGGCTCGGAGACGACATCCAGCTTTCGTCGGGACGGAAATGATGTTCGACGCAGAAGGCGTAATCGAAACCGGTTTCGTCGCACAATTGCAGTTCGCGCCAGAGCTGTTCGTAGCGCTCATGCGGCGTCAAGCCGGGCTTGGCCCAGACGTGCGAAAAGTGCGCAAATTTCATTTCCCGGTGAACCGTTTGATCAGGATCGCGCCCCCGCAGGGGCGAGGAAAGGCGGCCCGTTATGGCGTTGCACCAGTGGCGAGACTGGCGGCCGTCATAAGGTCCGTTGTTTGTCGCCGCATTCCTTGCACGTATAGGCCACCCGGACTTCGCCGGGAGCAGCCGAGACGCGATTGGGCGCTCCGCACTTCCCGCATTTGGCCTCGATGCGGGTCTTGCCTTGCTTGACGGTGACGGTTTTCCGCTCCAACGCCTCTCTCACAAGACGTTCGGTCTCGTCGCGCATCGTTTGTTTTGACATTTCTGGCTTTCTGGCTTCCTGCGTGGCTGGTCCTAAATGGGAATGTGGACCTCGGCAACGAACTTTTTCGGTTTGGCTTCGGCTTGGCTTCGGCTTGGCGGTCGCCGCCACTCATTATTCCGGAGGGGTCTGACCCCAATATGAAGGCTGGGCCCCGCCATCCTCGGCGGTTGCACTATTAGCATAGCGCCGCCCACTGCATTCGCCCATGTTCCTCTTTCACCGCATCGGGCCGTCGCTGCCCACGGCCGCGAATGTCCGTGCGCCATATCCCGGTTTACGTTATTTTCCGCGATGTACACCCTGACTGCACAAAAGCCGCCATGCGGCACGCGTCCGTGTACCAACAAACGACGGGGCAACGATCCCCGGACAAGCCAAAACCTCTAGGGAGGTCTGAAATGCGCAGACGCGACTTGCTGAAATATGCTGGCGCCACGGCGCTGGCTTGCACCATTCGTTCGTGCCGCGAAGGCGGATCAAACAATCGTCAAAGTCGGAGTGGTCGGCCCCAAAACCGGCCCGCTCGCGCCAGGCGCGGCGGTCACTCATTTCCCGCCGTGGCGGCTGTGGGCACAACAAATCAACCAGAATGGCGGCCTGAAACTCAAAGACGGGCAGCGCAAGGTCGAGCTGATCGAATACGACGACCGCACGCAGCCTCCAGAGTCCATCAAGGCGGTAGAACGCCTGGCTTCGATCGACAAGGTCGACTGGATCGCGGGACTGTACGGCACCGGCTTCAACATCGCCGCGGTGCCGACATTCGCCAAGCTCGGCTATCCGCAGATCCCGGTCGCTTGCGTCACTGAACTCGGCCCAGAGCTGGTCAAAAAATATCCGCTGCTCTTTTTCGGCAACGGTACGCTCACCCAATACAGCACGACCGTGATTGGCATCCTCAAGAAGTTCCGTTCCAGCGGCCAGATCGGCAGCAAAGTCGCCATGGTCAATGTTGCAGACGAGTACGGTATCGAAATCTCCAACATCAGCAAGACGCAGTTCCCGGCGGCCGGCTTCGAAATCGTCTATAACAAATCTTATCCGCTGGGCACGCAGGACTATGCGCCGGTCATCAAGGCAGCGAAGTCGACCAATCCCGATGCTTTTATCGCCTGGTCCTATCCGCCGGATACATTCGGCCTGACCGAGCAGGCCAAGATCGAAGACTTCAGTGTGAAGGTATATTTCAACGGTATCGGCTGCGCCTTCCCCGGCTACCGTGGAAAATTCGGGGCCGCCGCGGAGAACATTCTCGGCTGGGGCGGCGCCCCGGACAACGCGGACACCCGCGCGTTCTACAAGCTGCACAAGGAAGTCACCGGCGTCGACGCCGACTTCAATGGCAGCCCCTTGTACTACGCGAATAACCAACTGCTGACGCAAGCGATCGAAGGCGCGGGTTCGATGGACCGTGAGGCCATCGCCGCCCACATCAAGAGCCATACCTACAAGACCTTGCTCGGCGAGTACGATATGCGCAATCAATTGCTCAACAGGCTCTACACCGCAGGCCAGTGGCAGGGCGATTGGTTCCATGCGGTCGGCGGCGTCGGTTACCCCGACTCCGACTACGTGCCGGCCAAGCTGAAAACCAGCTGGGCGTAACAGTCCTCGTGGGGCGACGGTGCTTTATACCCCGTCCGCCGCGCTGGAAAATCGGTCGCCGCAATCGTCCCCGGCCACAAATGGCCGGGGACACACGCCCGCGACACAAGCAATTCTCAAAACACGCAAAAATCTGCAAAGGGAGGACTTGAGATGGCCGTTCGCACTACCGTTGTCGGATCCTGGTGGCTTCACCCCGAGATGGAAAAAGACTTGGCCCGCCACCACGCGGGTGAATGTTCGCCGCAGGAAAGCGAAGCGATCCTCAATCGCGCGGCAGCCAAAGCGATCCAGGAGCAGCGCGATCTCGGTTTCGACGAATGGACCGGCGGCGAATATCAAACCGACAATTTTATCCTGCACATGCACAAATGCCTGACCGGCCTTGACGTCGACAAGCCGCAGGCTGAGGACGTTTTCGACTATGACGACATGACCCACGCCAAGGTCGTCGGCAAGATCAGCGCACCTCACGGTCTCGGTTACCTGGAAGCCTTTCGCCGTGAAAAGAAGCTGCCGGGCGGCGTGCGCAAAGCCGCCGTGGTCGCGCCCTACGAGGTCGTCGTCGCCGGCCGCGATCAACTCGACGCCATAACGCCGCAAATGCCGGCGATTACCGAAATCGTCAATCGCGAACTGCGGGCGATGGCCGACGAGGGATGCCCGAACGTACAACTCGACGCACCGATTTTCGGCGCTGAAGTCAACATGGGAATGATGACCGCGCAACAGGCCGCCGATCTGATCGCGCCCTGTTTTGAAGGCGTCAAGGCCAAGAAATCGCTGCACTTCTGCAACGGCAATCTGCGCGGCCGGCCGATCTCGCATGCGCTGCATTGCGCACCGTGGGTAGATATTTTGGAGCGCCTTGATGGCGTCGTCGATATCGCGGCATTCGAGGTCAAATACTTTTTCCAGTGGATCGAGCGCGAATCGTTTAAGAAAATGCCGAAAAACATGCAGCTCGCGGCTGGAATCGTCGACGAAGGCAGCTACTGGATCGAGCCGGTCAAGAAGATCCGCGAGCGTATCGCCGATTGGGCGAGAGTTGTCGGCGAAGAACGGCTTTGGGTATCGCCGTCGTGCGGCTTTGGCCGCCATCCATCGCGGAACATTCCGGTGCTGCGCGCCAAGATGGAGAACATGGTCGAGGCCGCCCGTACGCTTTGAACCGAAGAGCATTTGTGGCGGGCAGCGTCAGCGGCGCAGGAGCGAAATGTCAGCTTGGTGCCATACGGAAAGCGTAGACACGGAATCACTGGACGTTCCTTTCGCGAGAACGCTAAACACATGAACGCTAAAAAAAAAGATGGATGCTCGTGGCAGCTTTCCAAACAAAGGGTTAAGCATGTGCATTCAATGTGACCGACTGGCGCTCGACCGCCGCAAGTTTCTTGCGCTATCGGCGGCCGGCGTTGCCGCCGGCAGCCTGTTCGGAAGCCGTTTGGCCTTGGCGGCAGGCAACACGACAAGCGTCACGGCGGACGAGGCGATAGAGCGATTAAAGGCCGGCAACGAGAAATACGTAACCGCCCCTCAGGTCTGCGCGGTGGAGCTCTCCAAGCAGCGTGGCCAGGTGGCCAACGGGCAAATGCCTTGGGCGTCGATTGTCACCTGCTCCGACAGTCGCGTTCCCCCAGAGCTCCTGTTCGGCGGAATGGGATTGGGCGAGCTCTTCGTCGCTCGCAATGCGGGCAACATGGTCGATACCGCGACAATGGGAACTCTCGAATACGGCGCCGACCATCTTGGCGTCCCGCTGATTGTCGTCATGGGTCATGAAAAGTGCGGGGCGGTCGCCGCGGCCTGTGCGGTCGTTGAAAATCACGCGACGTTTCCGGGTTCCATCGGCCCCATGGTCGATGCCATCGTCCCGGCTGCCAAAGCCGTTTTCGGCAAGCCCGGTGACTTTGTCGAAAACGCGGTTCGCGAAAGCGCGAAGCGAACTGCCGCAAAGGTCGCCACCAAGAGCGAGATCGTTTCACATTTGATCAAGGCGAACAAAGTCAAAGTATTGGCGGCACGCTACGATCTCGATAACGGCCGTGTCGAGTTTATGAGCTGAGACGCCGCGTCCATTAAATGCTGTCGCGGCGATCCGCAGCGCCCGCAGTAAAAGAAGATCGCACGACGTCGATGGCGTCGGCGATTTTTTTGCGACCTAATCGGGGCCGCGTCCGGTCATGAGCTAACGGCGGCAAGCTTCGACCTGTCCGCGCCCTGTCGAAAATCAGAAGTCGATTTTGGCTGT
>CAVZSB010000011.1:0-33622 GCA_963777635.1 uncultured Alphaproteobacteria bacterium | reverse complement strand
TGATGGCTGCGTTCTACTTGAACGGCTCAAAGGATAAGGCGTCACCGCCGATCACGGTGAAGCGCGGCACCTTGTTATAGAAAGAGCCCGCAACTCCGGGATTGTCTTCCGGCGGGCGGCGGCGAATAAAAACCACAAAAAATCGGGGCGGCCGGTATGATGCCGGCGGGGCAGAGCGGTGTTGGCACGATCTTCTATGATCGGATTGAAGCGATTCATTCGACCCGGGATAGTTATCTCGGTCGTCGCCCATGTCGGCGCCTTTGCGCTCGGCCTGATGTCGTTCGCCGGGAGCTCGCCCCAGACCGTGCCGCCGCCCGATGCGATGGAGGTCGAGCTCGTAACGCCAACCGAAGCTCCGCGGCTCCAGGGCGATCCTTCCCCGGAACGGTCGTCCGGTTCCGCGGTGCCGTTCAATGGCAACAACGGTAACGCCGCCACGCAACAGCAGCCGACCAACCCGGCCGCCCAGCCAGCGCAACAATCGCCACAGCATTCGAACCCGCAGCAGGACGCCGGTCGGGAAAAAGCCAAGCCCGAAAAGGCGCAGCCTAAATTGGCCCACGCCGAAACCGCTCCGCCCGAAACGGAACAGGATCGAACCACTGAATCGCTACCCACCCCGCCCGAGCCGCAGCCTGAGGAAACGCCGCCGGATCAACCGAGCGCCGTCGAAACGATGGCGCAGCTCGCTCTCGCTGGCGGACAGTTTGGCGGCGGCTTCAATGCTCCGCCCGTCAACACCCCGCGCGCCGGTTATGACTTCACCGCGGAATTCCGCGAGCGCGTCAGTTCCTGTTCGTCCCTGCCGACAGGAGTTTCCCCCGGCGAGAATGTCAGCATCGTAATGCGGGTTTTCCTCAACCGCGACGGTACCCTGGCATCGCGGCCGCAATTGATGCAGCCGATCACATCGGCCAAACAGAAGGCGCTGATACAAAGTTCAATCAGCGCGCTGCAACAATGCCAGCCCTACACCATGCTCCCGCCGGAGAAGTACAATCAGTGGAAGAAGCTCGATCTCACCTTCTATCCGATCCGCTGAGTTTCGCAGGAGGGGCTGGTCCGATATCGACCGCGCGCGATTGAAATCAGCGGCAATACCAGTAGAAGCGCCGCCAAAATCGGCCGGTTCTCACATACCTGCCAAATCTTGCGTGCAGCAGATTTTCGCTTTTGGCGGCATTATACTCGACCTTGGAAACGGCCCGGCATCCCTCCCGAGGGGACGGCTGCGCATTCGCAGATGACGCGGGCACTGCGACCAGCATCGATACGGCCGCCGCCGCACACACCGCGTTCTCAACGCGCGCCATAAGCCGGGCCTGCTTCATTCAAGAACTCCTCGCCCATTCGAAAGCTCCCGCGGCCTGCCGGCAAGCCGGGCTGGTAATTCCCCGCGGGAACAGTAACATTTGCGCGCGAAAAAAATAAAATCGGGGAGTAGGCGCCGTGGCTCTGCAATTCGGCATTTTCGACCACCTTGACGACAACGCGATTCCGCTCGCGGATCTGTTCGAGACCAGGCTCAAGCTCATCGAACAATACGATCGGGCGGGCTTTCGCTCCTATCACATCGCCGAACATCACTCGACACCGCTCGGCATGGCGCCGTCGCCAAGCGTATTCCTCGCCGCGGCCGCACAACGCAGCAAGCGGCTGCGGTTCGGTCCGCTGCTCTACGTCACGCCGATGTATCATCCATTGCGGGTCGCCGAAGAAGTAGTGATGCTCGACCATATGAGCCATGGGCGGCTGGAATTGGGATTGGGACGCGGCGCGTCACCGGTCGAGATCGCGAGCTTCGATGTCGATCCGGCGTTGGCGCCGGCCATGAATTGGGAAGCGACTGAAGTCATTCTGAAGGCGCTCGCCTCGGACATTTTGAACCACGAGGGCAAGTTCTACCGATACAAGAATGTACGCATCGCGGCGCGGCCGATACAGCAGCCACATCCTCCGCTCTGGTTCGCGCCGATCGAACCCTCGCGGGCGGCCGACGCCGCCCGGCTCAAGGGCAACATCGTGACGCTCATTCCCGACGCGGGCGTCAAGGCGATCACCGACGCCTATCGTGCGACGTGGCAGGCCGACGGCAACAGCGCCGCGGACATCCCGTTGCTCGGCGTTTTCCGCCACGTCGTCGTCGCCGAGACCGACGCCAAGGCACAGGATGCCGCCCGCAGCGCCTATCGCCTGTGGCGCCACCATATGGCGTTCCTGTGGGAATGGGCGGGCATCCCCTTCCCGATCGCCGCGGTCTATCCGAGCGAATTCGACGCGCTTGTGGAGATGCATATGGGCGTCGCCGGTTCGCCGGAGACGGTCCGCCGCTATGTCGCCGATACGGTCGAGCAGACCGGTGTCAACTATTTCGTCGGCGACATGATTTTCGGCTCGCTGCCCTACGAGGCGGCGGCGCACTCCGTGGACCTGTTCGCGACAGAAGTAATGCCCGCATTCCGGTGACCGATCGCCGTCGGTGACAAAAGCGCGCTTTGAATTTCGCCGGCATCAGCGGCGCTTCGAATAACGTCGTTTTCAAACGTGACGGCGCCGGCGGGGAGTATCAGAAAGTGCGTTCGCGCCGGTCCCGATGAGGGACGTTTGATTTTGACCGGATGGTCAGCTGGCGCGCCAGCTCGGCCCACTTTTTGCGCATCCGCTCCTCGGCACGGGCGATCGTGATTGCAGCGCGGCTGTTGGCGGAGCTTGCTTCGACCTCGAGTTGCGCGTTTCGCTCGGTCAAGCGTTTGATTTTCGCTTCGGCGTCGACCAGTGCCTTGTCGCGGTTCTGGAAGGATTCCAACAGCGCGTTCGCGGCGGCGACGAGCGTCAGGCGCGACTGTTCAAGTTCTTCGACGTGGCCTTGTTGCGAGCGAAGCGTTTCCTTGAGCCGCCGGTTCTTGTCGTCAACCTCGTCGCGGGCGGCCTTCTCCGCGGTGATCCTTTGCTCGGCGACGTCGTTCTGCACATTGCGCGCGAGCAAGCGTTGCCTCGCATCGGCGAGCATCTTCTCCGCCATCAAGGCGCGCGCCGACATGGAATTGGAGAGGCGCTTGAGAGCTTCGAATTCGCTCTCGTACTTTTCCCTCGCGGCCGTGGCCGCCTTCGCCTCGGCGCCCAGCCTCGTGCATTCGGCTTCTGCCACGGCCAGCGCCGTGTCCAGAAACTCTATTCGTGCGCGGGCATCCTCCAGCGCTGCGTCTTTTTCGATGAGATTTTTCGCGATGAGGGTATTTTCAGCCTCGAAATCGCGCGCTCCGCGAAGCCGGTCGCGCGCCGCACCGAGCTCGATTTCCAGCCCCGCGGCACGCTGGCCGGCAGCCTCTCCCTCCGCCGTCAGCGTCCGCACCTGCTCGCGCAGCGTCCCGGCCGCTTCGGTCTCCTGCGACAACCGCCGCTCCAGCCGGGTAATGTCCCTGCGGGCTTCTTCGAGTTCGTTGGCGAGATCAAATTTGGTCTTTCCGGCGGCAAAGTTGAATTCTGCCGTGGCGGATGGGAGCGTAGCCTTCTCGCGTCGCAATTGCGGTCTGGCCTGCTCCGCTGCAGTTATCGCCGTCGCCCCCGATGCAGGACGCTTCGCAGCAAGGCTTACGGCCCGATGCCGCGGCCATTCGTTCTGTCGATTTCGTTCGGTGAATGCCATGTCTGGCGCGTCAATCGATGCCCAATCCACTCAGCCTGATGGCACAATGGTTAACGCATGGTTACCCGATCATTAACCCGGCCCGAATAGCGGAATCCCGGCCGTTCCCAACCGTGGCTGGGCTTGTCATCGCCAGGCTGCATCCGATTCGCGAGATTTGGCCGGCGCGAGGCCGGCGGCGTCGCTACTTCGCCATCGCCGGGCAGCCGCCGTCGGCGATCGGCCGAAACACCTCGTCACCCGGCAGCGTGGCGACAAGCTTCAGCAGGTCCCACTCGCCCTTTGACTCGGCCGGCGATTTGATCTGCACGAGATAGACGTCGTGCACCATGCGGCCATCGGGCCGCAGCCGCCCGTTCGGCGTGAAGGCGTCGTGCACCGGCAACTCGCGCATCTTGGCGATCACGGTCTTGGAATTGTCCGAGTTCGTCGCTTCGGCCGCCTTGAGATAGCTGCGCACCGCGGAGTAAGTGCCCACCTGGAAGCTCGTGGGCGCAATCTTGCGACGCTCCATGAACTTGGCGAAGAACGCGGTCGCCGCATCATTGATCCCCGGCAGCCACGGCGAGACAAACATCATGCCCTGCGCGAGCTGCAGGCTGGTGGCGCGGATCGCCGGCAGGGAATCGAGTCCGAACGGCACGACCTTCTGCTTGTCGGTGATGCCGAACTCGCGTGCGGTCTTGACCGCGTTGATGGCGTCGTCGCCGCCGTTCGCCACCGCGATCACTTCCGCTCCCGACGCCTGGGCTTGCAGCATGAAGGACGAGAAGTCGGTCGTGCCAAGCGGATGGCGGACGGAGCCCAGGACCTTGCCGCCATTCTTTTCGATGAACGTCGTGGCGCCGGCTTGCAGCGCACGGCCGTAAACGTAGTCGGCCGTAATGAAGAACCAGGTCTTGCCGAGTTGCGGCAGGACCCGGCCGATGGCGGCGCCTTGTTCATAGCTGTCATAGACCCAGTGCACCGAATTGTTGGGCGCGCAGGCCTTGCCGGTGAAATCCGCCGATCCCGCGCTCGTCAACAGCACGGTCTTGTTGTTGGTTTTGGCGATCTCCAGCACCGCGAACCCGACCGCCGAATTGACCAGATCGGTGACGACATCGACCTCCTCGAGATCGAACCAGCGCCGCGCAATCGCGGCACCTATATCCGGCTTGTTCTGGTGATCGGCGGAAACGATCTCAACCGGCACGCCATTGACCTTGTTGCCGAACTCCTCCGCCGCCATCTTCGCCGCTTCGACCGAGCCGACGCCGGAATTCTGCTCGTATGGGCCGGAAAGATCGGTCAGCACCCCGATCTTGATCTTGCCGCCGGACATCTCGGCATGCGCCGTGGGGGCGAAAAACAGGAATGCAGCCAAGCCGAGGGCATGGATGCGCATGTGTTCCTCCATCTTATTGTCGTTCATGTCGGCCGATTTACCGGCGCGTTGTCAAGCCGGCGAACGCGTCAGATTTCTATGCGAAAGCCGACTTCGATCACCCCGTCATGGGGGATTTTGAAATAATCCGGCGCCCGGCTCGAAATTCGGCTGAGAAACGAAAAGATCGCGAACGAAACCCGACCCATGCCGGAATCGTTCTCGCGGCGAACGATGGTCTCATGCGCGAGGTAATAGTGCCGGCGGTCGAGATCGGAATCGAATCCCAGCATCTGGATATTCTGCAACGTCCGCGGAATATCCGGTGTTTGCATGAAGCCAAGCCGGACCTGCACGCGATAGAAGCCGTGGCCGATACTCTCGACCTTGAACCGTTCCGCGAATGGCACGCGGGGCCGCCGGTCGGACAGGAAGCTCAAAAGCGCGACACGCTCGTGAAACACGCGATTGTGCTCGAGGTGCCTGATCAACATCGGCGAAGCGCCGTGCTCGACCTTGGTCAGCCAGACGCCGAGACCCGGCGCGCGGCCGATCACCAGATCGTCGACATAGGTCAGGAAGCGATCGAGCGGCAGCATCGACATGTCGTACAGGCGCCGCCTCAACTCCAGCGAACCCTTGCGCCACGACAGCATCATGGTCGCGATCACGGCGCCGATGAGGAGCGGAAACCAGCCGCCTTCAACGATCTTCAGCGAATTCGAAACGAGGAAGATCGCTTCGATACCGGCGAACAGGGCAATGACCAGGCCGGCGAAAATGGGCGGCCATTTCCACTCGTCGACCGTGACGCGATAGAGCAGTATCGTGGTGACGATCATCGTCCCCGACACGGCGATGCCGTAGGCAGAAGCCAGCGCGTCGGAGGTGCGGAACACGATCACGACGACCAGCGTTCCGATCATCAGCAGCCAGTTTGCGGTGGGAAGATAAACTTGGCCGGCCTCCTCGCTCGAAGTTGGAATAATTCTGGAGCGCGGGCATAGCCCCATCTGAATGGCCTGCCGGGTCATCGAAAAGACGCCGGAGATGAGCGCCTGCGAGGCGATGATGGTGGCGAGTGCCGCAAGCACGACCATCGGGATGATCGCCCATCCGGGCGCCAAACTGTAGAACGGGTTTTCGATCGCCTTCGGATCGACAAGAACGCGCGCACCCTGCCCGAAATAGCAAAGGACCAGCGCTGGAAGTACCAGCCCGAACCATGCCAGCCGGATCGCGGGACGGCCGACATGGCCCATGTCCGCATAGAGCGCCTCGCCGCCGGTCAAGACCAGGAACACGCCGCCGAGCACGAGGAAGAGCGTGAACGGACTAGCCGTCGCCAGGCGAACCGCTTCGAGCGGATTGAATGCCCGGAGTATCTCCGGTGCCGCCCAGATATTGACGATGCCAAGAACCCCGATGGCGACGAACCAGACCACCATCACCGGCCCGAACAACCGGCCGACGCTGCCGGTTCCACGGTATTGAAGCGCGAAAAGGCCCACCAGGATGACGAGCGTCACGGGCACGACGAAATCCGCCGCTTCAGGGCTGAATTTTATGCCTTCGATCGCGGACAGAACCGATATCGCCGGCGTGATGACGCCGTCGCCGTAGAGAAGCGCGGCACCGATGATGCCAAGCAGAACGACGATCGATAGCTTGGCGCCGTGCGCGGCCGCGTCGTGACGCTCGACCAAAGACGACAACGCCAGTATCCCGCCCTCCCCGTCATTGTCGGCGCGCAGGACGATCGCGACGTATTTGAGCGAGATGATCATCATCAGCGCCCAGAATGTGAGCGAGACCACGCCGAACACGTGCGCGGTGGTAGGCACCTTGCCGGTGGCATTCAGCGCGACGGAAAATGCATAAAGCGGGCTCGTGCCGATGTCGCCGAAGACAATGCCGAGCGCGGTCAGCGCCAGAAGCGTTTGTGCGCGGCCAGACTTGCTGGCGGGGCCAGACTTGTTGGCGGCTCCAGACTTGTTGGCGGGGCCAGACTTGTTGGCGGGGCCAGACTTGCCGTTCGCACCATGTGGCGGGGCCGGCGTACTGCTGGCAGCGGTACCCGTATTCGGCGCCACATCCATTCTGAGACCCTCTTTTTGCTCATGACATGATTCGGTCACGAGCGGTCACGGATGTTTCATAGCCGCGATACGTGACAACCGCGATTCGGCAAATGGGGAGCCGCCGGCAAGCCTCTACACGACGCTAGACCTTGAGCTTGAGCAGCCGGTCGGCATTGCCGTGTGCAAACTTTTCCAGATCGGCAGCCGGCCACTTGAGCTGGTCGATGAAATCTCTGCCGACCCGATTGGTGCTGTAGGGATAGTCGATCGAGAACATCACCCGATCGATGCCGAAGATCGCAATCAAGGCATCGAGCGGCGGTTGCGTGAACATGCCGCTGGTGGTGACGGTAACCTGATCGAGGATCGTTTGTCTGACCGAACGCTTCAGGTGAGGAGCCTCCGCGGACAAGATCTTGTCGGACCGCGTCATCATCGCCGCGAGCCCCTCGCCCATGTGTCCGATGATCAGCCTGAGTTTGGGATGCCGGTCGAGAGTGCCGGACAGAACAAGCCGGAACACGTGGATGGCGGTTTCCGAATGCCAGCCCCAGGCGGCCGTGGAGAGGCGAAAGCCCGTTTGGCCCGGCAAGCCGCTGTAATAGGCGTCGCGGACCGCGGGCGGCGGCAGATTGGGGTGCAAATAAATCGGCACGTCGAGCTGTTCGGCGCGCGCGAAGATCGGGTCAAAGCGCGGGTCGTCGAGAAAGCGGCCCTCCGTCAGGCCGTTGATCAAAGCACCGCAGAAGCCATGGTCGCGGACTGTCCGCTCCAGTTCATCGGCAGCAGCCTCCGGCGTCCGCATCGGCAGATGCGCAAAACCCGCGAAGCGATCGGGGTGGGCCGCCACAGCCTTGGCCAACACGTCGTTGATGTCGCGCGCAAAGGCGATGCCGTCGGCGCCATCAAGCAAATAAGCACCCGGGCCGGAGGCCGAGAGCACCTGCATCGTGATGCCAGCCTCATCCATCTCGGCAAGCCGGCCCGCCCCCAGGTCGGACGCCTGCTTTTCCAGATTGCCGCCGAATCCGGCCGGAAAGCCGTGCTTCGCGATCGCATCCGGATCGATTCTCCGCACCAGCGAAGGGATTGCAAAATGTTCCTCAAGTGCAACGATGCGCATTCCAGGCTTCCTCCAAGCAAAAATTGCCGGTGATTTCAGGCGGACTTGAGATCAATTTTACCGAATACTAACCATACTGGGGCACCATGGCGCCCGCCACAATAGCGAGACGCCATCATGGCTCACCTGTTGCCGCGCGCCGTTCTCGTCATTGCCGCGTGGGCGATGATTTGCGTGCTGATCGGAAGACTATGGCCCGGGACCGATCCGATAGTCTTCGGCGTGTTCGGCGCCTGCTGGATATCGGGCGCGGTGGCGTATTTCGGTTATTTGCGTAAGCTGCGCCGCGACATCGAGGAACTCGAGCGCAGCTGCGGTTTCAGCGTCGACTAAGTGCGCGATCAACCGCCGGCGCGGTTCCAGCCGCGAGCGCGATTGCCGTAGATTTCGTGCCCGGTCGGCGTGACCACCACCGTGTCTTCAAGCTTGATGAAGCCACGGCGCGGATGCAGCAACGTGGTCTCGACCGAAATCACCATGCCGGTTTCGAGCGGCCGCTGTGCATCGTAGGCGTCGTAGGGCACCGGGCCCGTGCTGGTCAGCCGCGGACCTTCGTGGCTCACAAGCCCCATGCCGTGGGCAAGAAATTCGTAGTGATTGTGCAGCTTCGATTTCTTCAACACCGGATCGGCCGCAACGTAGATCTCGCCGCCATTGACGCCGGGGCGGATCGGCTTGAACGATGCCTGTTGGACGGCTTCGACCTCGGCGAGCAAATCTTCAAGCTCGGCGTCGGGCTCGCCGACGATGCCCATGCGCGCCAGATCGCCGATATAGCCGTGATAATTGCCGCCGGAATCGAGTGACAGCGGATCGCCCTTCTCCCAGCGCTGGTCGGAAGGAGCGCGGTTGTGGCTTGAACCCGCGGCTATCAGGCAATAGTCGAACATCAGGCCACGTTTTGTTTCCTCGCGGCGGAGCGCTTCGCTCAGTTCGGCCTTGGTGGCGCCGGCGCCGTGCGTCGCGATCACCGCCAGCATTGAATCGATCACCAGTTCGGATGCAACCCGCAGCTTTTCCAGTTCCTCCGCCGATTTGCGCAACCGCAATCGCTCAAGTACCAACAGCGCATCCCTTAGTTCGCCGTCCAGAACCACCTTGCGCAATGTGGCCGCGGAATCCGCCGGCACGAATGCGAGCTCGGCGCCGACGCGCTGCGGTTTCGCTGAAAGCCCGCGGACGTAATCGGCAGCTTTTTGCATCACGTCGACGGAGCCGCCGCTTTTCGTGCTCACCTCGGATACCCAGAATGGTTTTATCTGGGTCTGGTACGTCTCCATGCCGTGGCCGAAATAAGCCGCCTTCTCCGGGTGACCTTTCGGATAAACGAAAACCGGCAGGTAGCGGCTGATCCCCATCGCATCCATGTTGTCGAAAAAGAACGAGCGATGGCCGCCGAGGAGATATTGAACGTTATGCTTCGAGGTCGCGACCAGCACATCAAGTCCCGCCTCGTCCATCAGCCGGTCGAGTAACGCGGTATCGAAGGGCGCAGTGCTTTTTCGCGTGACTGTGTCGAGCATGGTTCGATCTCCGGCTGTGGGGACCCCCACCCTAGCAAATGTGCCGGAGAAGATGAACGGGTTTGGCGGACATCGGCGGGGGATACAGCCCAACGCGGGTAGTCGCCGACCGGCTGACACGGGCCAATCCAATGGCGCACAAAAAGCAAGCGGCATTGACCGCTCAGGCTGACGCCGCCCGGCTTAGGCCGCTGATTTTGCCGCCGGCTTCGCAGCCCCGGCGTTACCACCAACGGCGGTGAGAAGATCGACGGCGCTGCGCCGGGTGCGATCAAGGATCAGCTCGATCGAGGCGATTTCGACGCGATTGCGGCCGTCATCCTTGGCGCGGTAGAGCGCGTGATCGGCCTGCGCCAGCAACGCCGAAAGATCGAGCACGGCGTCGTGGCTGATGACGATCCCGATACTGACGGTTCCCGCAACCGGCCGTCCTTCGACTTCGCGGGTGGCTTCGGCGAAAGACCTGCGGATCTCTTCGGCAACGGCCAGCGCCCGCTCGCGCGTCGTGTCGCGCAACATCGCCGCGAATTCTTCGCCGCCGAGGCGGCCGAACAGATCGATCCGGCGCAGGCAACCGCTGGAGACCTCGGCGAAAATCTCCAGCACCCGGTCGCCGATCGCATGGCCGAAGCGATCGTTGATCGATTTGAAATTGTCGAGGTCGAGCAGCATGACGGCCATTGGGCGCGGATCGGTCGCCTGCCGCTTGAGCTGCGCTTCGCCGTCTTCCAGGAAGGCCCGGCGGTTGGAAATTCCGGTCAGCGGATCGACCAGCGCCGCGGTCTTGTGGCGATACTCGGTGCGCTCCTTCGCCATCGCCAGCAGGATAAACGCAATGGAGATCGTGAACATCAGCCCTTCGAAGCTGAGCACGGTGAGCCAGACGCTCCCGAACACCTTTTGGCTGGACGGCAACCACGGCAGCATGGCGCCGAACGGCGTGCGCAACAGGTAAAGGGCGCCTTGCGCGAACAGCATGAAAATCGCCGGCCAGCGCGAGACCAAAGGTTCGCTGCGCCCGCGCCAAAACTCGAATGCGGTGGCCCAAGTATAGGCGGTGATGATCCCGGAGCTGAGCAGCACCCGCAGGTCGAAGGAATTGATAAGACCGGGCACGCGCGACGCCAGGAGCCAAATTGCCGCGCCTGCAAACATGAGAAATGGCTGCGGCTGGCGATGGTCGAACAGCCGTGCCCCGGTCCAGGTCATCGCGAAAGATATGAACAGGAACGCGTTGGCGAGATCGATCGAGATAAGATCGGACGCCGAGCCGTAAAGGCCGAACAGCATGACCGAAGCTGCCCGCAGCAAGTCCGCGAAGCCCCAGCAGGCCACGGCCGTAATCGCGGTGTTCTGCGCCCAGGCGAAGAGCAGAAGCAATCCGAGAATTGCTTCCACGTAAATGGTCACGAGGAACAGCGTGTGGACGTCCAGATTTATCGCGTTCCAACCAGATTGATCGGCTATCGGCAGGCGATCGTGGGAAAACCCGTCAGGCTTTCGCAATAGCGCGCGGCTGGAAACAATCGGTGAATGAACGGCACTCGTCTCGATTCACAATCGGCCATGGTTTCGGCAACCTTTCGAAATTCCGCGGCAATCGAACTACACTTGCTTTCCAAGGGTTTACTCATCTAGTGTCCCGATCCCGAAGTTCGCAAATGTTTGTCGAACCTCTGATGCGAACTTCGGGATCAAAGGGACACTAGCAAATTTATGATTTTAGTGTGGTTTTTGGATTTGAAGTTCCTACGCGAGTATGCGGTCGGATGTTAGGAACTTCAAATCCACCACACTAGTTTCCGGCACCCTTGTCGAAGCTTCAGTTTCGCCGCACGATGGTCGGCGTCCTTTTAAGGATATGCGGCGATGCAGGTCAGTAACGGAATCGTCGAGGCGATCGGCAACACGCCGCTGATCAAGCTTGAGCGCGTTTCGGCCGCGACCGGCTGCACCATTCTCGGCAAGGCGGAATTCATGAATCCCGGCCAGTCGGTGAAGGACCGCGCCGCTTTGTTCATCATCCAGGACGCGGTGAAGAACGGACAACTCAAGCCGGGCGGGGTCATCGTCGAGGGCACCGCGGGCAACACCGGCATCGGGCTTGCCCTCGTCGGCAATGCGATGGGCTTTCACTCCGTGATCGTCATCCCGGAAACCCAGAGCAACGAGAAAAAAGATATGCTGCGGCTATGCGGCGCCGAGCTGGTCGAGGTGCCGGCCGTTCCTTATTCCAACCCCAACAACTACGTGAAGCTTTCCGGCCGGCTTGCCGAACAATTGGCGAAGACCGAAAAGAACGGCGCGATCTGGGCGAACCAGTTCGACAATGTCGCCAACCGTCAGGGTCATATCGAGACGACGGGGCCGGAGATCTGGCGGCAGACCGACGGCAAGGTGGACGGCTTCGTCTGCGCCGTCGGCACCGGCGGTACGCTCGCCGGCGTTGCCATGGCGCTGAAGGCTTTCAGTAACTCCGTGCGCATCGCGCTCGCCGATCCGATGGGCGCCGCGCTTTACAGCTACTACACGACCGGCACGCTCAAATCCGAAGGCTCCTCGATCACCGAAGGCATCGGCCAGGGCCGGATCACCAAAAATCTCGAAGGCGCGCCGATCGATACCGCCTATCAAATTCCCGACCAGGAAGCGGTGCCGATCATTTTCGACCTGCTCGAGCACGAAGGACTTTGCCTCGGCGGGTCGTCCGGCATCAACGTCGCCGGCGCGGTTCGCCTGGCGAAGGAGCTTGGTCCCGGGCATACCATCGTCACCATTCTTTGCGACTACGGTACGCGCTACCAATCGAAGCTGTTCAATCCGGAGTTTCTGCGCGAAAAGAAGCTGCCGGTTCCGGCATGGCTCGAACGCCGTTCGCAAATCAAGATCCCCTTCGCCTGAACATCGCGCTTAATGGCGCGTTGTGAAAATATGGCCACCATGCTCAAACCCGACGAAACATTCGCGCCCTCCCCCAAAAGCCGCTGGCTGGTTTCGACGGAATGGCTCGCCGAGCATCTGCGTGACGGCAACCTTGGCGTCGTTGACGGGTCTTATTTCCTGCCGACGCAGCAGCGCGACGCCCACGCCGAATATCGCGAAGGCCACATACCGGGCGCGGTATTCTTCGACATCGAAGCGATTGCCGATCATTCGAGCGACCTGCCGCACATGCTGCCCGGCCCAAGGCAATTCGGCGACGTGGTCGGTGCGCTCGGCATCGGCGATGGCGATATTGTCGTCGTGTATGACAGCGTCGGCCTCTATTCGGCCGCGCGGGTGTGGTGGACGTTTCGGCTGTTCGGCACAAAGAAAGTCTACATCCTCGACGGCGGGCTGCCGCAATGGAAAGCCGAGGGGCGGCCGCTGGAGAAAGGCGACGCCGCGAGGCCACCGCGAAAACTCAACGCCGATATGAATGTCGGCGCCGTCGCGCTCCTTGCCGACGTGCGCATGGCACTCGCGGATGACAGCGCACAGATCGTCGACGCGCGCCCGCCCGAGCGCTTCAGTGGCAAGGCGCCTGAGCCACGTCCGGGGCTGCGCTCTGGCCACATGCCACGCTCCTTCAACGTACCCTACGGCCGCCTGGTCGAGAACGGTCACCTCGCGCCGCGTGCGCGCATCGAAGCGGCATTCACCGATGCCGGGGTCGACCTCGATAAGCCGATCATTACCTCGTGCGGCTCCGGCGTCACCGCCGCGATCCTCACCTTCGCGCTGGAATCCATCGGCCGGGAGCCGAAAGGCCTTTACGACGGTTCGTGGGCCGAATGGGGTTCGCGGCCCGACCTTCCGGTTGAACGCGATTAGCGCGGGTTGCGGGCGCTGTTCAGGCTGACGCCCATGGATGTTGCGCGGCGCGGGCACGTTGAGGCGACCGCTCCGTCCGGGCTACACTGATGCTGAATTCGCCTGTGCGCCGGGCCATCGGGAGCCGACGATGCTTTTGCTCAAACCAAGCTGCGAATGCTGCGATACCGATTTGCCGGCGGATTCCCGCAACGCCATGATCTGCTCGTTCGAATGCACATTTTGCCGAAGCTGCGCGGACGGCGTGCTACAAGGACGTTGTCCCAATTGCGGAGGCGAGTTGCTGCGGCGGCCGATCCGGCCAGCGGCAAAGCTTGCGAGATTTCCGGCGTCACACCAGCGGGTTTTCAAGCCGGAAGGCTGTTCCGCCCGGGCAGCACAACGCTGAGGTCTTCGCTCAACGCGCCGTTCCCGCACGGCGGAAACATGGCGCATCACTGGAATGCGCCCCAAGGAGGTACGGATGATCTTTCGACAGCTTTTTGACAGCACGTCCGGCACCTACACCTATCTCCTCGCCAGCCGGCATGGCGGCGAGGCGCTGATCATCGATCCGGTGCTCGAGCGCGTCGATCGCTATCTCCAGCTTGTTCGCGAGCTTGATCTCAAACTGGTCAAGGCCGTGGACACCCACCTGCATGCCGACCACGTGACCGGGCTTGGCGCATTGCGCGACCGCACCCATTGCGTCACGGTGATGGGCGAGCATACCGCGGCCGACGTCGTGTCGATGCGGGTGGCGGAAGGCGACCGCATTCAGATCGAGGGACTGAGCCTCGACGTGATGTATACGCCCGGCCACACCAGCGACTCCTACTCGTTCCTCCTGGCCGACCGCGTGTTCACGGGCGACACGCTCCTGATCCGCGGCACCGGTCGCACCGATTTTCAGAACGGCGATCCGCGCGCGCAATACGATTCCATCTTCAACAAGCTGATGAAGCTTCCCGACGAGACGATGGTTTATCCGGCGCACGACTACAAGGGCGACACCGTGTCGACGATCGGCGAGGAAAAATTCTTCAATCCGCGCCTCAAGGTCAAATCGATCGATGAATATGTCGATCTGATGAACGGCCTGAAACTGCCGAATCCGAAAATGATGGACGTGGCGGTGCCGGCCAACATGCATGTCGGCCTGCGCCAGCAGGACATCGCCGCCAAAGGCTGGGCGCTGTCGGCCGCCGAGGCGATCGCGTTATGCGGCCGCTCCGGCGTGGCCCTGGTCGATTTGCGCGAGAGAAGCGAACGCGAAAAGCACGGCGTCATTCCCGGCTCGCTGCATGCACCCTATGCGGATTTGCAGGAGAACATCGGCACGGGCGGCATGCTCCACGAATTGGCTGCGGCGACTGGCAAGCGCATCATCTTCTACTGTGCTTACGGCGAACGATCGGCGATGGCGGTGCAAGCGGCGCAGGACGCCGGCCTCACCTCCGCCTGCCACATCGAAGGCGGCATCGCCGCGTGGAAGAGCGCCGAGGGGCCGCTGGCACGGTCCTAGTCGCGGTCGCTGCTTCCTCGTCCGCACGAAAAAGGCCGCAGGGACCTTACCCTGCGGCTCCGTATTCCTGCACCCGTTGTTGGAACAATCAGCGGTCGCCCGCCGAGATCAGAGCCGCGCGCCTTGGTCGTTGTCGTCCTGCCCGGACCGATGACCATGGTGTCCCCACCATTGACCGCCGTTTCCGCCATCGCGACCGTAACCGTTGCCTTCGCGCCAGCCGGACGCCACGGCGACCACCCTCACCCTCGTAGCGACCGTGATGATGATGCGGCCGCAACATGCGTGCGAGCTTGGTGAAACGCTCCTTCTGCGCGTCGGTGAGGCTCATATAAAGCGGCGCGCCGGCGTCGGCGATCCGCTTGAGAGCGGCGCTCGCCTTGCTCATGTTGTCGGCCCGACGCGACAGCCGCTCGAGCGGCGTGGTCGGCGTCTGGTTCTGCGCCTGTTGCTCCCGCGCTTCACGCGCTTGCATTCGCGCGATGCGAAGCTGAGCCATTTCGCGCAGCGCTTGTTCGAATGCCGGCCAGTTTTTCGCCTGGTCGGGCGTAAGTTCGAGACCGGCCTTGAGCGCGGCGATACGGGCGTCGGTATACGCCGCCATATCTTCGGCGCTCGGACGATGTCGATGCTCGAAGCGCGGACCGCCATCAGCACCCGGTCCGTCGTAACGCTGCTGGGCATACACTAGCGAAGAGCCGGCGATGGCAAGGACCGCCGTCGCCACGATCACTGGCTTCAACATTTTTCTCCTCCAAAGAGAGATTTAAAGTGATCGAAAGTAAAATGCCGCCGCGATCGAGATACAAGTTAAAGTTTGGCCAGAGGCCTTGCGCGCGGATTAAAGCTTCGTAAGCTTCCCCCAAAATGAATATTTGTTTGTTTCTAAATGAATGGCCGTACATTTTCTTGAAAACGCGGAGTCTAAATTCGGGCTATTTCAGAGAACGGGATACGACAAACAAATAAAGCCGTCCATCATGCTTTAGTGAATTATTTGCTGAAGGAAAAGCCGCGTCCGCTCGTGTTGCGGATCGCCGAAAAATTTCTTCGGTTCGTTGATTTCCACGATCTGTCCGTCGTCCATGAGGATGACCCGGTCGGCAACCTGCCGGGCAAAACCCATCTCGTGGGAAACGACGAGCATGGTGATGCCGTCGCCCGCCAATTCGACCATGGTGTCGAGCACCTCCTTCACCATCTCCGGGTCGAGCGCGGATGTCGGCTCGTCGAACAGCATGATATTGGGATTCATGCAAAGCGCGCGCGCGATCGCCACGCGCTGCTGCTGGCCGCCGGAGAGCCGCGCCGGATATTTGCCGGCCTGGTCGGGGATCTTGACGCGGGCGAGATAGTTCATCGCCAGCGCCTCGGCCTCCTTCCTGGGCATGTGCCGCACCCAGATCGGCGCGAGCGTGCAGTTTTCCAGTACCGTGAGGTGCGGAAACAGGTTGAACTGCTGAAACACCATGCCGACATCGCGGCGCACGGCGAGGATGTGCTTTGGGTCCTCCGTCAGCTCGTTGCCGTCGACGATGATGCGGCCCTGCTGCCAGTCCTCAAGCCGGTTGATGCAGCGCAGCAGCGTCGACTTGCCGCCGCCGGACGGGCCGCAGATGACGATGCGCTCGCCGCGCCCGACCTTCAGATTGATGTCGCGCAGGACGTGAAATTCCCCGTACCATTTGTGCAAGCCGACGATCTCGACGGCCACGTCCGGGAGCGGCGTCGTTGCCTGTGGCGGCTGCGCGCGGTCATCCATCACAGTCCCTCAGCGCCGGCCGGCGCGCGAAAGCCGCGCTTCCATCCGGCGTGCGTAGCGCGACATGCCATAGCAGCAAATGAAGTAGAAGGCCGCGGCGAAGGCGTAGCCGGTGACCGAGATATTCGGCGACGCCCATTTCGGATCGGCGCGCGCCGCCTCGATCGTGCGCAGGAAGTCGAAAATCCCGACGACGAAAACCAGCGTCGTGTCCTTGAACAGCGCGATGAAGGTGTTGACGATGTTCGGCAGCGTAAACCGCAGCGCCTGCGGCAGGATGACCAGCCCCATCATGCGCCAATAGCTTAAACCCAGCGCCCGCGCCGCCTCGTACTGGCCGCGCGGTACGGCGGCGAGGCCGCCGCGCACCACCTCCGCCATGTAGGCGGAAGCAAACAGCGCCACGCCGATAAGCGCGCGGACGAGCTTGTCCGGAGCAAAGCGTTCCGGGACGAACAGCGGCAGCATCACGCTGGCCATGAACAAGACGGTGATCAGCGGTACGCCGCGAACGAACTCGATGAAGGTCACGGCGCTGATCCGCACGACGGGAAGGTCGGAGCGGCGGGCCAGGGCGATCAGGATTCCGAGCGGCAGCGAAAACACGATGCCGATCGTCGCTACCACGACGGTGACCAGGATGCCGCCCCACAGCGCCGTCGGCACGACGCGGAGCCCGATGATCGGCGCGCCATGAAGCAATACGAACGAGAGGATCGGCAGCGCGACGAAGAAATAGAGCGCGCCGATATCGCGGCGCGGCGCCCGCAGCCACAACAACCAAACCATGCCGAATGCCAAGGCCGCAAAGAAACAATCGACCCGCCAGCGCTCGCCGAGCGGATAGAACCCGTAAACGAAATAGGCAAACCACGTCCGCACGAACGCCCAACAGGCGCCCGGGTTGGGATGCGCTGGAGACGCCACGCAGGCCGCACGATCGGTGCCCGTCCAGACCGCGTCGGTGAAGAAAAAGCGAATGAACGGCGGCAATACCCACGCGATCAGCAAGAGGCACAGGAGCGTCAGGGCGATGTTGAACGGACTGGAGAGGAGATTGGCGCGCACCCAGCCCAGCGCACCCGCCCGCGTCGCCGGCGATGGCAGCGGCTTGACCGGCACGTCGCGCAGATAGGATTGGTCGCCGATGGCGCTCATTTTCTCAGCGCTCCGCGATAGCGGTCGCCCGCCCGTAGAGATTCATCAGAAACGATGTAAACAGGCTGATGGCCAGATAGACCCCCATGGTGATGGCGATCACCTCAACGGCCTGTCCGGTGATGTTGAGTACGCTTCCGGCGAAGATCTGCACCAGATCGGGATAGCCAATCGCGACCGCGAGCGACGAGTTCTTGATCAGGTTTAAATATTGGCTGGTCAGCGGCGGCACGATCACGCGCATCGCCTGCGGCAGGACGATGAGCCGAAGCGTCGCGCCGGAGCGCAAACCGAGCGCCTGCGCGGCCTCGATCTGACCGCCAGAAACCGCCTGCACGCCGGCGCGAACGACTTCGGCGATGAAGGCCGCCGTATAGACCGTCAACGCCAGAACCAGAGCGGCCAATTCGGGGATAATTTCGACGCCACCGCTGACGTTGAAGCGACCCATCTGCGGAATGCTGAACGTCAGCGGAAAACCGGCCAGCGCAAAAACCGCGAGCGGCAGAACGACGACGAAGCCGACCACCGGCCAGAGTGTCGGCACCTCTTCGCCGGTGCGGTCGCGGCGGCGATCGGCGAAAACGACAAGCGTAATGGCGGCGACAATGCCGACCAGCAACGCGGCGATCACGACGCTGAAATGCGGCCCGAATTCCGGCCGCGGCAGGAACAGGCCGCGATTGTTGAGAATGCCCCCGCCGGGAAGCGCGACGCTGCCGCGCAACTGCGGCAGCGATTTGAGCACGGCGTTGTACCAGAAGAAGAGCTGCAGCAGCAGCGGAATGTTGCGGATCAGTTCGACGTAGCCGCCTGCGAGCCGCGCCACCAGCCAGTTGTTGGAAAGTCTCGCCAGGCCGACCATCAAGCCGACGACGGTGGCGAGTACGATGCCGATGGCGGCGACCAGGAGGGTATTGAGAAAGCCGACCCAAAACGCCCGGCCGAAAGTCGACGTGCTCGCCGAATAGGCGATCAGCGTCTGGCTGATGTCGAAACCGGCCGTGTTGTTCCAAAAGCCAAAGCCGGAAGCGATGTGGGAGCGCGCCAAATTCTGCGCTGCGTCGACGACCGCGCCGTAGATGAGGCCGGCGATGACGACGACAATCCCGACCTGGATGGCAATGTTGCCCAGGCTGCGCGCGTGGCGTGGCAGGTTGTGTCGTCTCTCCGCCATCGGCCTGATCGGATCAGAACGACGGGCCTTGCAGCCCTTAGCGAATCGGCGGGCCGTATTGCAGACCGCCCTTGGTCCACAGAGCGTTGAGGCCGCGCACGATCTTCAAAGGCGAGCCCTGCCCTATGTTGCGTTCGAACACCTCGCCGTAATTCCCGACATGCTTGATGATGCGGTACGCCCAGTCATTGGTCAGGCCGAGCGCTTCGCCGTATTGGCCCTCGACACCCAGCAGCCGCCGCGTTTCCGGATCGTCGGATTTCAGCTTTTCGTCGACGTTGGCCTTGTTGACCCCGAGTTCCTCGGCATTGAGCATGACGAAGTGGGTCCATCGGACGATATCCGTCCACTGAGGGTCGCCCTGACGCACCGCCGGACTGAGCGGTTCCTTTGAGATAATCTCCGGCAGCACGATGCTCTGGCTGGGTTCGGCAAGCTTCTGCCGTTCGCCGTAAAGGCCGGATGAGTTGGTCGTGTAGGCGTCGCATCGGCCGGACTTATAGGCTTTGAGCGCTTCCTCGCCGGTCGCGAACGTCACCGTCTTCAGCCCCATGTGATTGGTGCGGAAATAATCGGCGAGATTGAGCTCGCTGGTTGTGCCTTGCTGCACGCACACGGAGGCATCGTTGAGCTCTAGCGCCGAGCTGACCTTGAGCGCCCTGCGCACCATGAAACCCTGGCCGTCGTAATAGGTGACGGCCGCGAAATCGAGTCCGAGCGAGGTGTCCCGCGACATCGTCCAGGTCGTGTTGCGCGACAACACGTCGATCTCGCCCGATTGCAGGGCCGTGAAGCGATCCTTCGCCGTCAGCGGCACGAATTTGACCTTGGTCGGATCGTTGAAAATCGCCGCCGCAATGGCGCGGCAAAAATCGACGTCGAAACCGGTCCAGTTGCCCTGCGGATCGGGCAAGCCAAAGCCTGCAAGCGTCCCGTTCGCGCCGCAGACCAGTTCGCCGCGACCCTTGATCGTCGCGAGCGTCTGCGCGCAGGCAGCTTGCGCGGCGAAAGCAAGCACCGTAGCCAATGCCATTGCCGTACCGAGGCGTTTCATATTCGGGCCTTTCAAGGATGGGCGACCGCATTAAGCGCGGTTTGCGGAAGAATTCAACGTCCCCCTGACGGGCCGGCATCTGAGAACGATCGCATTGCGAGGTCAAGGGTTGACGACAGGGTACGATGCCGAAGTAATGGCGCAATTATCGGTACCTGGATCTCCACTATTTTGGGCGCCAAGCGCGCCCGGCAAGGCGCGCAAGAATCGATGGCCACGAATAAGGACGGCAAAAGCGGAAAAGCGCAACGCCCCGATACCCGCGTCATCACCGCCGGCCGCGACCCGGCCGCATACCATGGTTTCGTCAATCCCCCAGTCTATCATGCCTCGACCGTGCTCTATCCGAGCGCCGAGGATTTCCTCGCCCACCGCGCGCGTTACCAATACGGGCGGCGCGGCACGCCGACTACGGAGGCGCTCGAACTCGCCGTACAGGATATCGAGGGGCCGCAATGCGCCGGCGTATCGCTATTGCCCTCGGGGCTGGCGGCGATTTCGGCGGCCCTGCTGTCGGTCGTGCATGCCGGCGATCACATCCTTGTCACCGACAGCGCCTATGGACCGACGCGCATTTTTTGCGATCAGATCCTTACCCGGCTCGGCGTCACCACAACCTACTACGATCCGCTCATCGGCGGCGCGATCGCGGAGCTCATTCAGGCAAATACGCGCGCGGTGTTCGTCGAATCGCCGGGCTCGCTGAGTTTCGAGATGCAGGACGTGCCTGCGATCGCCGCGGCCGCGCATGCCAGAGGCGCGGTAGTGCTCATGGACAATACCTGGGCGACCCCGCTCTATTTTCGTGCTTTGGATTTCGGCGTCGACCTTTCGATCCATGCCGGCACAAAATATTTCGGCGGACATTCGGACGTGATGCTCGGCACGGTCGCCGCCAACAGCAACACCGTCGCAGGCCTGAAGTCCTTCGTGCGATTCAACGGCCTGTGCGTCGGGCCCGACGACGTGTATCTCGGCACGCGAGGCTTGCGCACGCTCGCGGTGCGGCTTGAGCGGCACCACAAATCCGGCCTCGCCGTCGCGCGATGGCTGGAGCAACGCCCTGAAGTGCTGCGGATGCTGCATCCGGCCATGCCGAGCCATCCCGGCCACGCGCTCTGGAAGCGCGACTTCACCGGCGCCTCCGGCTTGTTCAGCATGGTGTTCAAGCCGGTGCCGCAGAAGGCGGTGTACGCGTTCCTCGATACGCTTGAGCTGTTCGGCATCGGCGCGTCCTGGGGCGGTTACGAAAGCCTCGCCATTCCCTTCGACTGCACGAACATCCGCACGGCGACGCGCTGGGCGCCGGGCGGCCCGACGGTGCGTTTCCATATCGGGCTTGAGGCGGTCGAAGACCTGATCGCCGACCTCGAACACGGCTTTGCGGCGTTGGCGGACGCGCGCGCCTGACCGAGTCTAACGGGCGCGTACTCATAAAGCCGACTAGAAGCCGTGGCCACGGTGATTAATGTTCGCTGTTGGAAATAAAACGGACCTCGAAGACCGGGACCGGAATGTCAGTTAGTGACCCGCAACGGACATCGGCACGTTTCTTAGAATGTTGGAACTTGCTCCGGTTGCCATCCTAAGGATAATGAAATTCACTGAGTATGCAGACCGGACACAGCGCATGATGGATAGTCCTGTGATCATTGCCGGCGGTGGCATTGGCGGGTTGGCAACGGCCCTCACGCTCCATCAGATTGGCGTGCCCTGCATTGTCTTCGAAGCGGTCCGGGAAATGCGCCCGCTCGGCGTCGGCATCAATCTGCAACCCAATGCCGTACGCGAACTCTACGATCTCGGACTCACCGAGGAGGATCTCGACCGGGTGGGACTACCCGCGAGGGAATGGGCGCTTGTTGGGCTTAACGGCAATGACATTTATTCCGAACCGCGAGGGCTCGCGGCTGGCTACAACTGGCCGCAATATGCGGTTCATCGCGGCCAGTTCCACATGCTGCTGCATGAAAAGGTTGTGGAACGGATCGGGCCGGAGGCGGTCAGGCTGGGGAGCCGAGTCACCGGCTACCGGAAGCATTCCGACGCGAGTGTGAGTGCGCTTATCGAACGGGCCGACGGCTCGACCTCTGCGGCGAGGGGCGTGCTGCTCATTGCTGCTGATGGCATCCATTCAGCGGTCAGGGCGCAGATGCACCCCGCTCAGCCGCCGATCCACTGGGGTGGGGCGGTCATGTGGCGCGGCACGACCTGGGCGAAACCGATACGCACCGGCTCATCCTTCGTCGGCCTCGGCACGCATCGCCAGCGAATCGTCTTTTATCCTGTCTCCCGTCCCGACCCGCGGACGGGCTTGGCGATGATCAACTGGATCGCGGAGGTCACGATCGACAACACCGAGGGCTGGAAGCAGTCCGGGTGGTTCCGGCAGGTGAGTGTCAGCGACTTCCTCCATCATTTTACAGGCTGGATCTGGGACTGGCTCGATGTGCCGGCACTGATCAAGCAAGCGGATACCGTCTTTGAAAACCCTATGATCGACCGCGATCCCGTGCCCACCTGGCGGGACGGCCCTGTGGTGCTGCTTGGCGATGCCGCTCATGCCATGTATCCAACTGGCTCCAACGGCGGGCGCCAAGCCATTGTCGATGCGCGTGTTCTGGGGGCCGCAATAGTCGAGCACGGGGCCACGCAGCAGGCGCTTGCCGCCTATGATGACAAGCTTTGCGGCCCTATCTCGCAGCTCATCCTGCGCAACCGCGGAGCCGGGCCATTTGGGCTGCTCAACATTGTTGATGAACGTTGCGGCGGCACATTCGACAATATCGACGATGTAATCCCGCCGGAGCAACGCGCCGAGTTCATGGCAGGCTACAGGGCCGCAGCGGGCTTCGCGATTGAAACGCTCAACAAGGCGCCGCCGATAATCCCACATGGCGCACGTGCCCGCACCGCGCGAGGCATCTCAATATCTGTTCCAAAATAGAGACAAGTGGCGAAGCAATGAGCTCAAAGAGATCAATCCTCGATACTCTTATGCAGAGCATTTAGGTCGACTGCGGTTCAGAGACCCCGCCGACGCCGAAAAGCTCACAAATGGCCTGCGCAAGGGGGGTCTGGCAGAGTAGCGCTTATCAAGGCCGACCGGGGCGGCGAATGTCCGCTTCTGGCAGATTTTGTTGCAAAAGTCTGTTGAAGGTTGTCGGGCTCAGTGATTCCGTCGTTGTGAGGCGATTCGCGACGGGAGCGGAGCATGATGGGGCGGCTCAACCACGATCAGGAACAGCTTTTCTATTCATTCCGTCTTGATGAGGCAGTGCCGGAGATCATCTGGCCCGCGCGGTTGCGGCCGTGCTGGATTTGTCTTGGGTCCGTTCTGAGCTTGCGCCCTACTACCCGAAGATTGGTCGGCCGTCGATTGATCCGACGCTTATGATTCGGATGCTCATTGTTGGCTACGTTTTTGCCATTCGCTCGGAGCGATTGCTCTGTCGAGAGGTCAAAGTGAACCTGGCGTACCGCTGGTTCTGCGGTTTGAGCATTGAGGACAAGGTGCCGGATCATTCGGCGTTCTCGCGTGCCCGCCATGAGCGTTTCCGCGACAGCGACATTTTCCGCCGGGTCTTTGAGCGTGTTGTGGAAGCCTGTATTGCGGCTGGGCTAGTCGGCGGTGAGGGTTTCGCGGTGGACGCGAGCCTGATTGCGGCCGATGCCAACAAGCAGCGTTCGATCCCCGGCACGGAATGGCAAAAGGCAGGTAGCGGTCAGGCTGTAAGCCGCGCCATGAAGGAGTATCTAGCAACCCTCGATGATGCGGCCTTTGGTGCGGCGAGCGAGGTGACGCCGAAGTTCGTCTCCCCATCCGACCCAGCCGCGCAATGGACGGGCGCGATGCGGGGACCGGCTTTCTTTGCCTACGCGGACAATTATCTCATTGATGTCAAGTACGGCGTCATTGTCGACGTCGAAGCCACCCGTGCGATCCGCCAAGCAGAGGTTGGCGCAGCAAAGACGATGATCGAGCGAACGCAGCAGTGTTTCGATCTCAAGCCTGCGTATCTTGCCGCCGATACCGCCTATGGCTCGGCGGAGACGCTCCATTGGATCGTCAATGAGAAGAAGATCGCCCCGCACATTCCGGTCATAGATAAATCAGAACGCGAGGATGGGACTTTCTCGCGAGCGGATTTTTCGTTTGACAAGGAGCGCGACGTTTACGTCTGCCCGAATAACAAGCTGCTGCACACCACTGGAACGGTGCATGATGGCAATACGCTTCGCTATCGCGCCTCCAAGTTCGATTGTAGTGTCTGTGCGTTCAAGATGCGGTGCTGTCCGAACACGCCTGCACGACAGATCCCTCGCGATCTCCACGAAGACGCTCGCGATGTCGCCCGCGCACTGGCTAAGACGGAGGCTTACGAGCAGTCGCGCCGCAATCGCAAACGCGTTGAGATGCTATTTGCTCACCTCAAGCGTATTTTGAAGCTCGGGCGCCTGCGTTTACGCGGACCATACGGCGCTCAAGATGAGTTCACACTCGCCGCCATCGCGCAGAACCTACGGCGCCTGGCAAAGTTGATCGCTAGACCGCCACCAGTCGCCGACGCGTGTCCTGCCTAGTCGCCCCTCAACTGCACGTCGAACAGCCTCGAGAGCATGAATGAGGGTGCTTCGGAACCCGAGAAACCCGCCGAACATTAAAAGCCGGCCGACTTTCACAACAAAATCGGCACTTAGCGGACATGCCGACCCGCCCGACTGATGTCTGCTTTCGGGGGGTAAGCGACAGAAGACGGGGCGGCGCACTATCCCGGAATTTATCAGTACACGCCGTCGTCTAGCCTGCCGACGCACGCCGACCCGCGCCAAAGACCTCGCGGGCGGTCGCCTTGAACCGTCGCGACGACGGCCACGGATAGGCCCGCAGATCGACGGCGGAGAATCCAAGACCGCGGGCGGCAAACCAGCGGCGCACCAATTGCGCGCCGACGACGCCCACCAGCGCGGCCGCGATCACGTCGCTGGGATGATGGACGAAGATGAGGATGCGGCTGAGCATGATGATCAGCACGTAGAGCCACATCACCGGACGCAGCCGCGGCCAGATCGCGCCGATCGCGATGGCCGCCGCCGCCGCGGTTGTCGCGTGTCCCGATGGCATGCTGGCGTATTCGGGCTTCCACACGAACGGCAGATACACGAACGGATCGTCGTGGTCCCCGACATAGGGGCGCGCCCGGCCGATCAGGCGCTTGATGATGGTCGCGAACAGGCTGGGCAGGCCGATCGCCACGAACAAGAAGCCGAAGCGGACGGCGAGAAACGCCAGCACACCCTGCGCCATGCGCGACCGGGTCGGCGTGATGATCGCCGCGAGAACGAGGAGGATGAAACCGAGCGGATAAAGAAACACGCCGGAGCGGCCGAGATTGGTGATTTCATCGGCTGTTTGGTTGACCCAGCGCGGCAAATGCCGCGCCCAGTCGATCGCGGTCGTGTCGACAAAGAACATCGAGGCCACGACGACGGCTACGATCGCGAGCGCCGCAACGACGGCGCCCATGCTCCATCCCGGCGGCCGCGCCCGCGGCGGCCGCCCCAGGACCAAAATCCAGTGCACCAGGTTGGCCGGGATCCGCTGCAAAAGCGCAAGCAGCGCCGCCGTGCCGAAGCCGGACCAAACGCTTCGCGGCGCCGCGCCGTTGCTTGTGGTCATACCGCTCCCGGGTCGTAAATGCCGGGCGACCATAGTGAAAACGCTTCCACCCGGAAAGAACCGATTCAGGGCTGGCCGCACGCCGGAGGCGAGCAGGAAGAGTGGACCGCGGGCGCGGCGGACATCGCCACAGCGCCGTCCTCCAAGCGCACCATCACGCTGTCGACGGCGCCGGAACCGTCGATCACGGTCACGCGGGCGAAGCCTGGCCCGCGCGGCTGAAAGAAAAGACTTCCCCGCGGCTGTGCCGAAGCCGGCACGCCATTGACGAGAATGGTGACGGGGGCGACCGCGCCGGTGACTTTCAGGGGAACGGGAGCCGGACCGCTGTCGGCGGTGCGCAAATCGAGCCGAGCGCCGTCGGGCGGGAACAGGATGTGCAGCTTCGCCTGCGCCTCGCCGGCGCGATCGCCCGGGGCGAAATGCCGGAGCGGAGGCGGTAGTTTAGCGCTCGTTGTTACCAGCACGCCTGAGGGCGCGCGGGGCAGCCGCGCCGGCGCCGTCGGCAGGCGCGCGAAAGCGTCAAAGAGGATCGGCGCCGCAGCCATGCGCCCGATGAGACCCGGCACCGGCGCGCCGTCAGGCCGCCCAACCCAGATGCCGATGGTGTATTTGCCGTCGAACCCGACCGACCAGGCGTCGCGGTAGCCGTAGCTGGTGCCGGTCTTGAACGCGATGCGCCCGGGCGCGCCGTTTTCCGGCGGCGCGGCCCCGATCAGGACGTTGCCGACATACCAGGCCGCGACCGGCTCCATGAGACGCGCGCCCTGCGCCGTTGCCGGAGCGGGCTCCAGGCGCTCACGCAACGGCAACACGGTGCCGAGGCGCGCGATCCCCGCATAAAGCATCGCCAGATCGGAAAGTCTGATGCCTATTCCGCCAAGGCCGATGGCAAGCCCCGGCGCCTCGCCCACCGGCAGAACCAGCGAAGCGCCGGCTTGCGTCAGGCGTGCTACGAGCCGGCTCGCGCCGACCTGGTCGAGCACGGCGAGCGCCGGGAGGTTTAGAGACATCTGCAGCGCCCTGCGTACCGTCACCGTGCCCTGGAACGTGAAGTCGAAATTCTGCGGCGTGTACCCGCCGTAGCGCGTTGGCCGGTCCTCGATCAGCGTCTCGGGATGGATGAAGCCGTCTTCAAATCCCAGCCCGTAGATGAAGGGCTTCAACGTCGAGCCGGGTGAACGCAGCGCCTGGGTCAGATCAACCTGCCCGGCGCGGCGCGCATCGAAATAATCCGGCGAGCCGACATGCGCGCGCACCTCGCCGGTCGCGTTGTCGATCACGAGCATCGCCAGCGAGATATCGGAGCCGAGCGTCAGCGCCAGCGTACGGGCGCGTTCACGCGCAAGCTCCTCGAGGCTTTTCTGCATATCGGCGTCGATCGTGAGACGGACTTCGCTCCCCGGCGGCGCTCCGGCCACAGCCCGGTCGGCCGCATGCGGCGCGAGCGTCGGCATGGGGCGGCGGCCGGACGGCACCGGCTCCGCCTTGGCAAACGCGATCTCGTCGGCAGGTACGTGGCCCGAAGCGGCAAAACGGTCCAGCACGCGGTCTCTTGCCGCGCGCGCGGCTGCGGCCGAGCGGTCGGGCCTTCGCGCTTCCGGCGATTGCGGCAGCGCGACCAATAGCGCGGCCTCGCCAAGTGAAAGCCGGCGCGGCTCCTTGCCGAAATAGGCCAACGACGCCGCGCGAATGCCTTCGATGTTGCCGCCATACGGCGCGAGATCGAGATAGAGCGCGAGGATCTCGTCCTTGGTGAGCGCGCGTTCAATCTCGATAGCACGCACCACCTGGCGGAGCTTGTTCGATATATTGCGGCCGCTACGCGGCTCCAGCAGCCGCGCCACCTGCATGGTCAGCGTCGAGCCGCCGGAGCGAATCCGGCCGCTGGTGACAAGCTGAAACGCTGCGCGCGCGAGCGCCAGCGGGTCGACGCCGCGATGCTCGCGGAAGCGCTTGTCCTCATAGGCGAACAGCATGTCGAAGAAACGCGGGTCGACGTCGGCAATCCGCGCCGGCAGCCGCCAGCGGCCCTCCCCGGCCGCGTAGGCCCGCAGCAGGCGGCCATTGCGATCGGCGACGCGTGTCGAGAAGCCAATATCCTTGCCCAGCGGCGGCGGCCCGAGCGACGCGATCCACCACGCGCCGACGCCGAAACCCGCGACGCATATCAGCAATCCGGCAAGAACGCCGACGCGCCAGCGCCGGTCCATCCCGATCATTTCGCCGCCGTCACTTCCACATTCTCGGTCGCGGTGCGGCCGTAGCGGTCGGGACGGTACATGTCCTCGACATTCGCCTGCGGCCGCACATATTTTCCGGGCGCAACCGCGCGAACGACATAGGCGACGGTAAATACCGGCGGATCGTCCTTCTTGCGCTCGAACGCCGCCGTGAAGCGATCGTCACGGAACGCGGTATCGACTGGCGCGACCGCATCGGTGATCCACGACAGCGTTCCGGTATCGCCGGAAGACACGAGATGCGGGTTGTCGATTTCAAACCCGGCCGGCAGATAGTCGGCGACGATCACGCGGCCGAATTGCGGCTGGGCTTCCGTCACTCTCAACACCACCACCATGCGCGTGTTCTGCTTCACCTCTTTGGTATCGAACGGATCGCCGTCGAGGGTGTAGGTCTGACGCTCGATCTTGAAGCCCTTTTCCGCGGCAGGCTCCGGGGTAACCGGCGCGCCGGTAACCGTCACCACCGCTTGCACCGGATCCTCGCCGGTATTGGTCACGCGCAACGGCTCCTTGAGGTCGCCGGCACGGATGGTGCGGTACAGCGCGCGTTGTGTCGGCGTGCCGCCGACATCGAGCGTTATCTTGCCGGCATCCTTCGCCATGGCGCTCGCCGCGAGCAGAAGCCACGCATCCTCCTGCGTCGAGGTCGGGCGCAGATTGGCGCGCACCTGTTCGACGCGCTGCACCGCAGCTTGCACCGTCGCCGGCGCGGCGCCGCCTTCGCTGGCAAGCGCGACGACTGCGGCAGCGTCGCGCAACGTCGAGCCGTAGTCCTCGCGGCCGATCAGATCGGGCGCCGTGGCTGGCGCGATCGCTGCAAGGGCCGCGGCATAGACGCGCTCGGCTCGCGGGCGGTCGCCGACCATGGCGAGCGCCGCGGCGATCTGGGCCTTGGCGATCGGCGTCGACAGCGCGTCGAGCTTGGCGTCAGCGAGGTAACGCAGGTCGCCGATGGGAGCGATGCCGTTGCGCGCCAGCACATAGAGCGCATAAGCGAGATCGGTACCGCCGTTCTTGCCCGGGTCGGTAATGTTGGCGACCTCGTTGCGCAGCCGGTCGAGCGCGAGCTTGAACGCCGCGTCAGGCACCGCGATCTTGCGCTCACGCGCGCGGGTCAGGAAGTCGGTGACGTAGGAATCGAGCCAGACATCGGTACCGCCTACGCCCCAAAGCCCAAACGAGCCGTTCGAATCCTGGCGCGTGAGCAGCGCTTCGATGGCATCGCGAATCCGCTGATCGGTCGCCGGATCGACCGCAACCTTCGCCTCCTTGGCGAGATCGCCAACATAGAGAAGCGGCAGCGCCCGGCTCGTTATCTGCTCCGAGCAACGGTACGGATAGCGGTCGAGCGCGGCGAGCAAGCCTGCCGCGTCGAATGCCGCAAGCGAGCCGACTGAGACCGAGACCGCCCCGGTGCCGGGAACGAGATCGGCAAAAAGATCGCTCGACAGCGTCACGCTTTCCCCTTTGGCGAGCGGCTTGATCGTCCGCCGCGCCAGAATCTGGGCCGGCGAGCGAACGGTGAGCGCAAAAGTCCGGTCCAGCGCGAAGCCGCCCGGCCCGCTCACTTTCACCCGCACGGTGCCGGCGCCCGCCGTAGTAGCGCTCAGCGGAACGTTCGCAGCGCCGCGCTCTTTCGCGCGCAGCGTCAGTTTCTGCGTAGCGTTCGCCGAAAGGGCGTCGGCGCTGGTTACGGCGATGGTGTAGTCGCCGGCCTGACCTTCGACATTGTCGAGATCGAGATGCACAGACGAGCGGTCGCCCGGCAGCAGGAACCGCGGCAGCGTTGCCGACAGAACCACAGGATCGCGAACAGTCACGTCGGTACTGGCGTGGCCGACCTTGTCCTTGCTCCACGCCACCGCCATGACCCGGACCGTGCCGGCAAAGTCAGGTATATCGAACGCCACGTCGGCGCTGCCATCGGCACCGACCTTCACCAGTCCGGAATACAGCGCCACCGGCGGCCCGGTCGGGGGACTGCCCTGCAACTCCGCGCCTTCGTCGCCGCCGCTGCGGATTTGCCCGCGGACCCCCTGCATGCCGTCGATCAGCTCGCCGTAGAGATCGCGGATCTCCGCCGAAAGCGCCTGCTGGCCAAGATAATAGTCGTCCGCCGACGGCGGCTTGTAGTTGGTGAGATTGAGAATGCCGACATCGACGGCGGCAACAACCACGCGCGCTTCGTCGCCCGCGCCAAGCCCGGAAACTTTGACCGGGATGTGCAACGTCGAATTGGGACGCAGCAGCGCCGGCGGTTGCAAGTCGACGCTGAGGGTTTTTGCGCCGCGATCGACTGAAAACCACTGCACGCCGATGGCGCGGCCCGGCATCCGCTGCGCCGGGGCGTCGAGCGGCCGGCGCAACGTCGCAACGAGATAGGCGCCGGTGCTCCAATCGCTGCCCACCGGCAGCTTCACCTGGACCACGCCCGGCTGCACGTCGGTGGTCTGACTCGCCAGCAGCCGATCGCCGACTACGTTGAGCGTGAGGCGGCCCGCGTTGCGCGCGGTCACCGCAACCGTCATGGTGTCGCCGGCTGCATAGTCGCTCTTGTCCAGCGCGATCTCGAGCATGTCGGGCGTATCGGCGTTTGTCTCGACATAGAAGCCCGCGTCGAAAGCGACCGACGTCATCGGACCGTTCAGATCGCCGGTCGAGACTTCGAGCCGGTAACGTCCGAAATTCACCGGCAACGAAATACGCGCCGCCTTGTCGAGCGACGTATCGATCGTTCCGTCGGCGACGCGTTTGGTCGTCTTCACCGGCTGGTAATTCCAGCTGCCGTTGCGCTTGTAGAATTGATAGTGGGTCTCAATGCGCAGCAGCTCATAATGCAGACCGCGTTGCGCCAGCGTGGCGCCGTCGGGCGCGACGTCGACCACATCGAAGGTCGCTTTGGCGCCGTCGGCCAGCGAGCGCCCCGAGAACAGCGGCTTGATGCCGATCATGTTGCCGCTCGCCGTGACCGGCAATGTGATCTTATGCTCGACGGCGCGGCCGCCGGGGTCGGCCATGCGCACCGCAATTTGCGCCTCCAGCGGGCGGCTGCTGGACGGCACTTTGTCGAGACCCACGGTGAAGCTCGCCTTCCCCGCGGCGTCCGTCGCCGGCAAATCTTCGAGCGGCTGCTGGACGGCATCGACCTCCTCGTTGTCGAGGCCGAACTGATATCCGGCAAAGCCCGTCCGTTCCTTCGCAGCGGCGATGGTCACCTCGCCTTCGAGATCGAGATCCGCTGCCGGGGCGCCGTAGAGAAAACGCCCGGCGACATCGACCTTGGCCGGGACGTTCTGCGAGATACGCCCGGTCGGCGACGTCACGTCGAACTCGATGCGATCCGGTACATAGTCCTCGACCAGAAACGTGGTTTCGCCGACCGCCGGACGCTTCGGATCGGTGAAGGCGCGCACGTGCCATGTGCCGGTCGGCGCCGAGGCCGGGAGCGCCAAGGTCAGGGCGTGACCGCCAAGTCCCTGGTCCGCAATCAGCGCGCGGCGGAATTCGACGCCGTCGGGACGTTCGACGACGAAGGTGAGCGGCACGTCGAGCGCCGCGCCGCCATGCGGGTTGCGCAGCAGCGCCGTCAGGAACGCCGTCTCCCCGGAGCGATAGACACCGCGTTCGGCATAGACGAAGGCGTCCAGGCCGTTCGGCGCCGGACGGCCGCCAACGCCGCGATCGGTGAGATCGAATGCCGGTCCCTTGAGGCTCAAGAAGGCGTAATCGCCATGACCGTCGCTGGCCGCCAGCATCGCGGGAGCGGAGCCGCCCTCGCCGCCCGCCAGCCCGGCTTCGAACTGCACGTGCCCGCTGCCATCGGTGCGGCGGGTGGCCAGCACCTCGTTGCCGCGCGAGATGAGCCGCACATCGACGGCGTTCTTTGCTTCCGTGCTCGCCAGCGAGTTGACGAAAACGTGGATGCCGTCATTGCCGGAGAACGCGGTCAGGCCGAGATCGGAAACGATGAACCACTGCGTCGCCAGCGAATCGTAGTCGTTGTCGAGGTTCTTCTGCTCCTGCGGCTGCGCCACCATCACATAGACGCCGGGCTTCAGATCGCCCACCGCCTGGTCGACCGGAAAGGCGGTCGTGACATCGGTGTTGATCGGCGCCGGGTCGATGGCAAGGTCGCCCTTCCACACCGCAACCCCGCGCGAATCGCGCAGTTGCTCAATGTCGTAGCGGCTCAGGCTGCGCTGAAAGTCGCCGTGCCCGGAATTGTCGCCGCCGATGGCATCCGCAAGGCTGCGATCGCCAAGCCGATAAATCTCGATCGCGACGCTGCGCGTGTTGGTGCTGATGACCGGAATGCCGCGCTGGCCGGTTCGCGGCAGCACATAGGCTGTGGTGGAGAAACGCGCGGTCGGCTTCCTGTCGCGCACATAGATCGAAAACTCGGCGGACTTCGACAACGTCTCGTGCACCGTGGACGGCAGCCCGGCGCGCAGCGTGACCTTGTAGGTTTCGCCGTGCTGCAATCCCTCGACGCAAAGCTGCTTCTCGGCCGCCGACAAAGCCGGCTTGGCCGTGCCGGCAAGAACGACGAAGGGCGAGAAGTCGGTGCGCGGCAGCAGGTCTTCGGAGAACTGGAAACAGGCGCGCGGCGACGCGGTGTCGGCGTCGACGCTGTAGTCGAGCACGCGGAAGCCGTACTGCTCGCGCAGTCTTTCGTATTGCCCGCGCACGTCCGCGACTTCGCGCAGTTCAAGCGACAGCCGCAGCGCGTCGAGCGACGGCCGCCACATCTCGCGCTGGGCCAGCACGTTGCCGAGAAGCGCAAGACTGTCCGCCTCTTCGGCGCGGCTGGTGGTGCGCTGATAGGCGATATAGGCCGCCGTGGAAGCGCGCTCGAGCAGGAGCTTTTTCTCGTTGTCGTCGGCCGGGCGGATTTGCATGATCGTGCGCGCGAGGCGCAGCCACGTGGCGCTGTCGTTCGGCGCCGCCGCGACGATCTGGCCGAGCAGCGCCATGCCGGCGCGAAAGTCGTTCTTGGTGAACGCCGCGTCGGCATCGCGCCTGATTTGCGCCAGCGGTTTTGTCGGCGTCCCGGCATCCGACTTGATCTGCGCTTCGAGCGTGACCGCAGCATCGGCGAGGTCGCTGTTCTGGAACGGCTTTTCAGCGGCATACGCGGCCCCGACAACCATGGGCGCAACCATCAGCAGCGCGGCGCAAATACCGGCGCGAATGAGCGAAATCATCGGTGGACTCCTCCCGAGGGGCGCGCAATTTCGCCCGCTAGTTCGTGTCCCGATTTGAGGGAACGATCGTGTCGAGGTCGTGACCGACCGGGCTTCGGCAAATTAAACATTTCTGCAATCGGCGCGGGCGTGGAGCCGTCTTTTCGCCGGCGGATTTACCGGGCGTTGCAGGGCCGGATTGTATATAAGCTGGTCGCCGTGGGGCCCCGTAGCTCAGGGGATAGAGCAACAGCCTTCTAAGCTGAAGGTCGCAGGTTCGAATCCTGCCGGGGTCGCCAATAA
>CAVZSB010000010.1:0-52081 GCA_963777635.1 uncultured Alphaproteobacteria bacterium | reverse complement strand
ATTTTGATCGTCTCCCCTCCGTGGTCCAGGGGCTGGCCGCGGAGACAGGACTTGGCGCGGTGTGCAGGAACCCGTTCCGCAGCATCATCGTCCGTGCCCTCGAGATCGTCTACGCCTGCGAGGAAGCCCTGCGCCTGATCGCCGCTTATGCGCCGCCGGAGGAAGCGTCGATGCCGATTGAGCCGCGCGCCGCCGTCGGCTTCGGCTGCACCGAGGCACCGCGCGGCATTTGCTGGCATCGGTACGCGTTTGAAGCGGACGGTACGATCCGCACTGCGCGTATCGTACCGCCAACGTCGCAGAACCAGCCGAGCATCGAAGCGGACCTCGCGGCCGTTGCGGCGCCGCTCATTGCAGAATCCGATGACGTTATTCGCCACCGCTGCGAACAAAGCATCCGCAACTACGATCCCTGCATCTCCTGCTCCACCCATTTTCTCAAACTTTCTATCCATCGCACATGAAGGAGACGCCGCGCCGAGTGCTTGTTGTCGGTCTCGGAAACCCGGACCGGGGCGACGATGGGGTCGGCCCTCTTGTCGCAACGAAACTGGCCGATGTGTTGCCGGCCGACGTAACGATTACCTGCCCGGGCGGCGATGTATTGAGCCTCATCCCGGAGTTGCCGGGCTTCGAAGCCGTGATCTGCATTGACGCGGCTGCGCCACTGACAACGCCCGGACGCATCCATCGCTTCGATCTCGCCGGGACCTCTCTGCCGCGAGAGCTAAATCACGCATCGAGCCATGCCTTGAGTCTCGTCGAGGCGATCCAGCTCGCCCGCGTGCTGCAACAAGTGCCACAAGACATCATCGTCTATGCGATAGAAGGCGCCTCTTTCACTACCGGCGCACCGATGACGCCGAAAGTCGCCGGCGCGGCCGTCAAAGTCGCCGGCCGCCTCGTCGCCGAGGTTGCATGGCTGCGGCAGAGTTCGAATGTGCGGCGGCGCGTGAGACAGGAGCAGTAACGCCAGTGGTGCAAAGACTTTGGGCCGGTTTTCGTCCTGAACGCGCAGGAGTAAATCAGCTCCAACGAGCGATGTAGAGAAAAGCCCGCGTTTGAAAACGAAGCGCACCGAACTCTCCGACCGTCTGCGGGCGCAGACGAGGCCGTAAAGACGGAGTTGACGCTAGCCAAATCTCGACGGCGACATATATTGTTGGCTGGTCCGGTCGATACAGTTTAGCTCTTTGGAGCTATCGACTCGGAAAGAGTACTTCGCACTGCGGGAGCTTCGTCGATGCGACCAGCCAACTCAATTGCAACGCTGGTTTTTATCCTCATTGTCGCCGGCGGCGTGGCGTTCACCTATGCGGTGTACGGAATTGCGCCCAGTTGGGGGAGCAACTGGCTCATAATTGCAGCCGTTATCGTCGCGCTTGCTGTTGCCTCTGCCATCAAAGTTGCGGATCAGTGGAACCGCGCTGTCGTCTTGCGGCTTGGCCGCTTCCAAGCACTGCGGGGACCTGGCCTGTTCTTGATTGTGCCGATCATCGACACCATTCCTTATTGGATCGATATCCGCGTGATCACGAGCACGTTCAAGGCGGAAAAGACCCTGACCAAGGACACGGTGCCGGTGGATGTCGATGCCGTGTTGTTCTGGAAGGTCATCGACCCCAAGAAAGCGGCCCTGGACGTGGCTGACTATCGGAGCGCCATAAGCTGGGCCTCGCAAACTGCGCTGCGCGATGTGATCGGCAAGACCATGCTCTCGGACATGCTGGAGGGCAGGGAAAAGATAAGCAATGAGCTCCAGAAGATCATCGACGTGCGCACCGAGCCTTGGGGCATTAATGTGATCTCCGTTGAGGTCAAGGATGTGCTGATTCCGCCCGCGCTGGAGGACGCCATGTCGATGCAGGCGCAGGCCGAGCGCGAGCGTCAGGCCCGCGTCATCCTGGGCAACTCAGAGCGACAGATTGCGGAAAAATTCGGCGAGGCCGCGAAGACCTACGCCGACAATCCGACGGCGTTCCATTTGCGCGCGATGAACATGCTTTATGAGGGACTGAAACAAAATTCTACAATCGTCATTGTGCCGAGTACGGCTGCCGACAGTATGCAACTCGGCGGCATTGCCGGACTGACCGCGCTGACAATGGGATTGCGCCAGGAACGGCCAAAGAACGAGCAAGCGCCTCCAGGTCCCTGGTCGGGTTCCGAACCGACCCAGTCATAACAACGGCGCGGCGGCATCTGCCCTGTCAACGCGATAAGGGACAGGAGTTACGAAAGAGCCGAGTAGTTACCTTGCGGGATTGATGAGTGCCTTCTGAATGGATCGCATTTGGCGATGCCGAATTTACAATGGGATCATGCCGATGATCGAGCACCTCACCGATTTTCCCAGCAACGTCGTTGCATTCGTCTGCAGGGGCAGGGTAACCAAAACCGACTATGACTCGGTTTTGGTGCCCGTCGTCATGAACGCGCTGAAAAAACACGACAAAGTTCGTCTCTACTATGAAACCGGTGCGGATTTTACAAGCATCGATCCAGGGGCGGCGTGGGAAGATTTCACGGTCGGAATGGAACATTTCATGCGCTGGGAACGGATGGCGGTCGTCACCGACGTCGACTGGATCAAACACACGATGCACTTCTTCAGCTTTCTAATGCCCGGCAATATGAAGGTTTTTTCGCGATCCGACGCTGCGCTGGCACGCGAGTGGGTCGTCGCAACGAATTGAGCGACGGCATGGCGTTTGGCGGAGTGTTTTGCGTGATTGCTGGAAATCGTTTTCACATCGTGACGCGGACGTTGATCGCCGTAGCGATCGTGGCATGGCCGATTGCACCTGAACTGTGGATTTACTCGCGCGCGGCCGCGGCCGAAGTGGACGCTGTTGGCGCTCCGGCGCCGGTTGGCTTCGCCGCCATTGTCGAACGGGTCAAACCGGCAGTGGTTGGCGTCCGCGTTAAAGTCGAGGGGGGAGCGCAGCCGAACGATGCACAGCAGCGCACCCCTATTCCTCCCGGCTTCCCTTCGGAAGGCCCGGTTTCCAGGTTTGACACCGTTCTTGGCTCCGGGTTCTTCATCTCCGGCGACGGTTATGTTGTAACCAACAATCACGTCGTCGCCAACGGACTGGCCTTCGAAGTTACGGTTGAGAACGGTGAAACCTATGACGCCAAGGTCATCGGTGCCGATCCGCAAACCGACCTGGCCCTCATTAAGGTAACCGCGAACGTCGACTTTCCCTATGTAAGGCTCGCCGCTGCCGAGGCTAACATCGGCGACTGGGTATTAGCAGTCGGAAACCCGTTTGGGCTCGGCGGCACGGTCACCGCGGGAATCGTCTCGGCCCGTGGACGGGATATCGGTGCGGGTCCGTATGACGAATTCATTCAGATCGACGCACCAGTGAATCAAGGAAACTCAGGAGGCCCCACTTTCAATGTCAGGGGCGAAGTAGTCGGGGTCAACACCGCGATATTTTCGCCTTCGGGAGGATCCGTCGGCATTGCGTTCGATATTCCGGCGGAAACCGTCAAACTCATCGTCCGGCAACTTAGGGAAAAAGGTCATGTAACGCGCGGCTGGATCGGCATTCAGATTCAGTCAGTTACCCCTGCGATCGCCGATGCTATCGGGATGAAGGACGCGCAAGGAGGCCTTGTTGCTCAGGTAGAGCCCAATAGTCCGGCCCGCAACGATGGGGTTGAGATCGGCGATGTCATTACTTCAGTGAACGGCGAAACGGTCAAGGACTGGCCCGATCTCGCCAGAAAGATCGCCGCGATTGCGCCGGAGACCTCGATCAAGATTGGCGTCTTTCGGAACGGACAGAATAAGACGCTCACCGTGACCGTTGGCGCGCTGCCCGAGGCTGTGGAGCAAAAACCTGCAAGCGAGGCGACCATCCTCGGACTGATCCTCGCTCCGGCAAGCGTCGTCGCAGGTGCCGGCGATCAGGGCGTCGTGATTACCGGCATCGATCCCGCCGGTCCCGCCAGCGACAGCGGGCTCCAAACCGGGGACGTCATCTTGGATGTCGGCCGCCGAGCCATTAACACACCCGCAGATGTTCGCAACATCGTAGACGACGCCCGCAAGCAGTCGAAGCGTGCGGTGCTATTGCGCGTCAAAAGAGGTGACATAATAAAATTTGTTGCGGTTCCGATCGCCTGACCTGGGTTTCTGCACGAACGCTTCGTTAGTGGGAGAATATCAGCGTCCTCGCTCGCCCTCGCCCCCGCTAAGGCAACATTTGCCGGAAATCAAGACCGCGGCCGAAGCGACCGCTGCGCAAAGATCGCCGCCTCCAGACCTTGCGTTCCACTATCGCGATCGCGCGAGGCCTGAATGGGCTAGAAATGGTACGACACTAGCCAGCGTTGGATCGTCAAAAGTGAGCATAATTCCGGCAAAAATCGCTGGAAGTTGGTCTCGCCGTTTTTCCGTAGCCCCGACGATGGATGGCGCACGGCGAATTACAAAAATCCGCGTATTGTCATAAGCTTAGATCGCGTGGCTTTAGTGTGCGTCGTACCAGCCGTAATGGTGACCGTGTAACTCACAAATTCGGCTCGATATCCGTTTCGCCTCGAAAGCGATCAGAGTTTCCGCGCATCAGCCGCACGAGATGTCTTCGATTGAGTTCGGTTTCCAGGGCTGAACCTCCATGTGCGTTACCCGAGAGGTGCCGCCGTATTCAAGCGACGACCTCGATCACGCCCATCATGCCTTTGTCTTCATGATCGACCGCGTGGCAGTGATAAACAAAGCGCCCGACAATGATTGGATCAGTGAACGGAATGACGACCTTCAGGTAGCCAGGCCCCTGAGCGGCCGCCGGCGGCACCGACGCGGTATCGCGCAGGCTGTCTTCGTAGACGCTCGCGCCGCCGATCTCGATGACCAGGAATGGTGTCTGATGGATGTGAAAGCTGTGATATTGCTGGTCGGTGTTGATGATCGTCCACTCCTCGGTGTCGCCCAGTCTCGCGATCTCGTTGGTACGGCCTTCTTCGAAGATGCTGCCGTCGATCATGAACACCTTGCGGTCGGACGTTCGTGAATAGACCAGCGTGCGCCGCCGCGCGATGGCAGTCGCGCGCACCTCGTCGGCCCATTGCGGGCCTTGCAGCCGCTGGCGCAACACATCGGCCTCGGGATTGGTGCCGGGCGCGGATGGGCCTTTGGACACAATGGCCGCGAGCTGTATGACCGGTTCCGGCGGCCGCCACGCCTCGTTCTGGTAGGAGATCGTGCGCATCGCATATTCGCCGGCCGCGGGGCCGATCGCGATGGCGTCGATCCGCTCGCCGGGGCCGATGAAGAATTCGTCCACCCTACGCGGCCGCGTCAGGGGATGGCCGTCGGTGGCGACGACATAGAGCGGCATGCCTGCGATGCGGACTTTGATAAACCATGACGCACCGATGTGAGCGATGCGCCAGAACTGCATCTCGCCGGCTCGCATTTCGATCGCCGGATTGAGTTGCCCGTTGATCGAGATGATGCGGTTGCCGTCGATCTCGGCGTGCTTGATCAGAAGCAAGCGTTCCGGCAGGCCCTTCAAAAACGGGTAAAGCTGCTCTGAACCGTCGATGACAAGCCCGCCCGACATCCCGCCCAGAATCTGTTCGTTGACGACGCCGTGTGCGTGCGGGTGATACCAGAACGTGCCCGGCCCCTGCCGGTCGTGTGCAGGGATCCGCACCTCGTACTGGAAGCTCTCGCCGGGATGTACATGGATGAATACGTTGTCGCTGTTTCCCTGCGGGGACACGCTCATGCCGTGAAAATGCAAATTCGACGGGGTGCCGGTACCGGTACAGATAGGGCCGATATAGCCCGGTTGATTGAGCCCAGACAGATTGCCCAGATTGTTGCGAAACGTGATCCGCATCGTATCGCCGAGGCGGGCGCGTAGCGTCGGCGGCACATAAACGCCGTCATAAAGGAGACCGGCGAAGCTGAAATCGCCGATCCGAACTGGACCGGGCGCGGCGGTGATCGTCGTTTCGAGAACGCCGTTGGCGCTGCGGATTTCCGGCGGCTGGATGAGCGGCTCAGGCGTTGGCGTTTGTGAACGCGCCAGAGCCCCCGGCATCGATCGACCAAGCGACAGCAGACTTCCCGCCGCGGCTGTCAAGCCGGCGAAACCACTAGCGGCCTTGAAGAACGAACGGCGGTCAATCGTGGAGGATTGGCGCATTGCATTCTCGTCACACGGATGGCTGGCAGCCAACGATATTACAGACATTTGGGACTAAATCACTGCAATTGGCGGCTGGCGGCTTCGCGTCGAGGTGCTCCATCACGCGTTCGACTTGCCGATCGAGGCTCTCCACCGAATGCGGCAGGAGTCCTTCGAGACCGTATGCCTCGCGCTCGTCCTCCGTGAACGCCGTCCCTTTGCCGACAACCGGGTCGTCCAGCAACCCAAGCCCTCGCAAACCGTCGTAGTGCGCGGGCTTTGAATCTCTGGTCTGTACGATGCTCATTATTGCCTCCTTCGGCCTCGACTGCTCGTGAAACACCGGCCGACTTGAGCGACGGAGGTTTCGGCGTATTCGTGATTCGATCTCATGGTCTGGCTCAAAAATGCCCGGGGTACGGGAAGGAGCGGCGTCAAAACGCTGGAGCTCGTCCACGTCGTGCTTCTTTGTAGTCAGGTCCTCCGGGCATTCGTATTCAACAAGTTTGGCGGCGAGAGGATCTGAGGTCTTTGCGTTTCGCACGGGAGCTTCTCCAATCGCACGGAAATCGCTACTGGCGGCTGCCGCGCGGCTCGGTCAAGCGCGACCAAGCTCTCGCCAACGCAGCGGCGTCAGACCCGTAAGACGCTTGACGACTCCTGTGAAATGGGACTGTGAGCTGAAACCGGCAGTCAAAGCCACTTGCGCGATCGGCAGCGCGGTCGTCGTCAGCATGACCTTCGCCTTCTCAACCCGCCGCCGCAAAAGATATTCATGTGGGCGCAGACTGGTCGCTTTGCGGAATTGGGCCGCGAAATGCATGCGACTGAGGCCCGCGGTCCGGGCAAGATCGGCGAGTGTGATCGGCTGGTCGGTGTGGCTTTCGATGAAATCGATCGTTTGAGACGCCAATTCGGAAGAGCTGCGAGGTTTCGCTGTGACACCGCTGCCGGCTTTTCCGCGTACAATGCAAAAAGCCGTGCGACGATGGCGAGACTGAGCGAGTTTGCGTACAACTCGCTATACGAGCCGCCGAGTTCGTCGGCCGACAACAATGCGAGGCTCAGTCGGCCGATCAGGGGATCGTGCGCATAGTCCGGATCGCGAAGGACGACGTCGCCTATCGTCGCCTTGCCGTAGGACCACTCGAAAAACTCTTTCAGCACGGAATTTTGGATGAACACATGCAATGCATCGTAAGCTTTGTGGTAGACGATGCGCGCTGGCAGCGCCGGTGGTGTAACCTGAATTGTACCCGGGATCACTTCCTGGTTCGCAATTGATCTCGTGCCGAGCCAAATGGAGAATTCCGTCGGCTTGAGGCTGATGCTGAGCATGTGGTAGTCGCCGGTGATTTCGGACGTTCTCTCGCTCAGATCAGAGCCGCGCCACCGCGCCGCGACCAACCTCAAGTTCGGGCGATTGCCGCCTGAGAGAATATCGGGCCGGCGCCACTGGCGCTCTTCTTGTATGACGGAACGGTGGGCGTGCGGGTGCGGAGGCGGCAACGACATCGCGAGCGTCGTTACGGCGCCCCCGACGGCGTTCGCGTGTGTTCCCGGCGGACCGCCGTCAAGGGAGCCGAGGGCGTCATCTGTCGACGCCGATGTGAAAGCCCTCCGGAGGAGGGGGCTGGTCCGCGCGATGAAAGAGCCGCTTCTATCAAATGACCGGCCTGATGACCGACCGGGGGTGAGTCGGGCCTCGACCATGATTGCCTCGTTGCTGTTTAGAATTTGGGAACGGCATACTCCATATGCTTGGTCGGATGGGTCCCGCGCCGGTCTGCTTGCACCATCGGCGCTCGGCCTTCCGACGCGCGACGCATTCGCGAATACACTGTTGACCAGTGCGGTGCGGGACGCGAGTTAATGGTCGGGAATCGGCGTGAAAACCTGCGAAGCGATACGGTCGGCATGTCTGGCTCGGCGATGTTCCCAGAGCGTTAGCGATGCTAAGATTGCCACTGCTGCAGGCAGCGGCGTCACGTCGAGCAGAAGAAAATACCCAATATTGTTCAACACCTTACTAATGACAACGGGCTCGTTCAACGGAGCGACATTTGCCCGAACGGACGAAGATGCGCATGATGGTTACCCCCAAAAAGCCATTGCCGGCCGACAACGATCTGACGGTCGACCATGTCGGCGATCGCTATGCGTTCGAAGAGTTTCAGCTTTGGCCGTCGAGCCGCGTACTGACCCGGAACAATGAACCGGTGCCGCTCGGTGCGCGTGCCCTCGACATTCTTGTCGCTCTCGTTGAACGCCCCGGCCAAGTGGTCAGCAAGCCGGAACTCCTCGCCCTGGTTTGGCCCAACAGGCTGATCGAGGAGAGTAATCTGCGGGTACACATCGCGGCGGTGCGCAAGGCGCTGGGCGATGGCCGGTCGGGGACCCGGCTCATCGCGAGCGTGCCTGGACGCGGCTACACGTTTGTGGCGGAGGTTATCCGCACCCCGCGCCAGGATGGAAAAACGGATCGGCCGGGACCGTCCGTCAGTTCCCTCGACCATGCAGGGTTTCCCGCCGCTCTTACGCGCATCTTCGGTCGCGACGAGGTTGTCGCTGAAATCGCCGATCGGCTTCCGCGCAGTCGTCTGGTGACGATTACCGGCACCGGCGGCATCGGCAAGACTGCCGTGGCTCTCGCCGTCGCGCTGCGCGTTGCAAACCGATACCCCGACGGGGTGCAACTCATCGACCTCGCGCCGCTGGCGCACCCCGCTTTGCTCGCTGCGCATCTCGCCTCGGTGCTCCGGTTGGCGGCGCTTGATGAGAATGAGCCGCTGCAGAAGGTCCTGACGTACCTGCGGCCGCGCGCGCAGCTGATCGTGCTCGACAATTGCGAGCACGTCATCGCTGCCGTCAGCGAGATCGCCGAAGCGGTTCTAGCGCAAGCGCCTGATGTGCACCTGCTGCCAACGAGCCGCGAGCCGCTGCGCGTGGGTGGCGAATGGGTCCATCGGCTGGCGCCACTTGCCATTCCTCGATCCACGCCCGAGTTGAATGCGGCCGAGGCCATGCACTTTGCGGCCGTGCAACTTTTCGTCGAACGGTTGCGGGCGTGGGACGGATCCTTCGAGCTTACCGACGGCGATGCACGCGTCATTGCAGATATCTGTGCGCACCTCGATGGACTGCCGCTCGCCATTGAGCTTGCCGCGACCCGTGTCCCGCTGTTCGGGTTACGCGGACTGGCCGACCGCCTCGACGATCGCTTCAACATTCTGACCAGGGGCCGACGGACCGCCGTTCAGCGGCATCAGACCTTGGGTGCGATGATCGATTGGAGCTACGAAGGGCTGAGCGACAGCGAGAAGACCGCCTTTCGCCGCCTCAGCGTCTTTCGCAGCTCGTTTACCATCGAAGGGGCCGACGCGATTGCCCGCGACGCTCCCGACGACAACTTCAGCATGGTCGATGTTCTCGACGATCTGCTTCAGAAATCGTTGATTGTGTCGGATTCCAACAGCGGAGAACCCCGCTATCGGCTTCTGGAATCGCTTCGGCTCTATGCGTTTACCAAGCTCCTGGAAAACCAGGAGGTCGACCAAATCAAGCGACGGCACGCGCAGTATTGGTACGAGCGCTCCATCGGCTCGGGAGACAACTGGATCGAAGTTCCGAAAGCCGATTGGCTTGCCCGGCACAGGAGCGATATCGCCGACCTTCGCGCTGCGCTCGACTGGGCGTTTGCGCCGGGAGGAGATCCGGCGCTTGGCGTCCGGATCGCCGCAGCCTCCGCGCCGGTCTGGTTCAAAATGCTACTGCTGCCGGAGCTGCGTCGCTACCTAGAGCATGCAATCGCGATTTCCGACGGTATGGCCGAGATCGATGATGCCGTGCGCCTCCGCCTCAACGTCGCGCTCGGTCACGCCATTTTTCACGGTATTGGTCCGATACCCGAAGTCGCCAAGGCCTTGAGCACAGCGTGGACCATCGCTCAGCGCGCGGGCGATCTCAATGCGCAACTTCAGACCCTTTGGGCTCTCTACGTTCACTACTCGACATACGGTGACTATGGACCGATGGAGACGGCCGTCGCGGAAGTTGCCGCCATCTTTGCGAAGCATCCGGAGCCGATCGTCGCGGCCACTTACAACCGGATGGCTGCGCTCAGTTTGCATTTGTTGGGTGAACAGGAGAAAGCGTTAGGCCACGCCGAGGAGGCTCTGCGCTACCCCGCGGTGCAGCGGCACGATGGCGGCTTTGTTTATGATCACAAGACGGCATCGAGCGCCCATTACTGCCGCATTCTTTGGATGTTGGGTCGCTCCGACCAGGCCATGCGGGTTGCCGCCTCCACCATTGAGCATGCAAACCGGATCGAGCAGCCGTTTGCGTTCGGATACTTTTTGGTGTTCGGCGCCTGTCCCATTGCGATCTGGAACGGCGATCTGGACGCGTTGCGCGGACACGTCGAACTCCTTCTGGACGAGAGCTTCGGGGTCCCGCTCACAATCTGGCGCCTTGAGGGCGAATTTTACGCGCGCGTGCTGGCCTTCCTCGATGTGCCTGAAAACGGGCGTTCCGCGGAGCATATTGCACGGCTGCTTGGCGAGAAGCTTACGCCATACCAGGCGGAGCGATTGAGCACGTTCGCACCGCAAGTGGTGCATCCGCAGGCGCTGGCCGGAGCATTGCGTGGCGGAACAAACTGGTGTTCGGCAGAGGTCCTTCGCAAACATGGAGAAATCCTGCTCGCGAACGGGGGCGAGAACGCCGATTCGGAAGCCGAAAATCTGTTTCTTCGCTCGATCGATATCAGCCGGAAACAAAAGGCGCTGTCCTGGGAGTTGCGGGGCGCGACCAGCCTGGCGCGTTTGTGGCATCGTAACGGCCGGACGGCGCAGGCGCGGAACGTCCTCGGTGGAGTGTACGAACGTTTCACCGAAGGCTTCGCAACCCGCGACCTTGTCGAAGCCAAAGCTTTGCTCCACTCCTTGCGCTGAACGTGCAGCGAACGCGTGACCCGAAGCCGGGCGCCGGAAGCGCCCGACTTCGGTAAGTTGCGGCCGGTCAGTTCAACTGACCGGTACGGCTCTGTCCGATGTGAGCGCGGATGCCGTCGGCAACCTGACGGATCATCGCCTTGGTGGTCGGTAGTTCCGCGAGCGCGTTCAAAAGCCCGAAGTCGTGAATGATGCCATTGTAACGCGTGGACACGGTCGGCACGCCCGCGTCCTGCAGGCGGTGCGCATAGGCCTCGCCCTCATCGCGCAGCACGTCGTTTTCGTCGGTGATGATGACCGTGGGCGGAAGATTTCGCAGCTCCGCAAGACTGGCCCGCAATGGGGAAACGTAAGGGTTTTCCCGCTCCTTCTCGGTCGGAGCGTAAAGATCCCAGCCGTATTTCATGAAGGCTTTGGGCAGGAAACGGCCGTTGGCATACTCCTCATAGGAGCACGTATCGACTCCGGCGTTTGTCGCTGGCCAGAGCAGCACCTGATAGCTGATCTTCGGCCCCTGGCGGTCCTTAGTCATCAGATTCAGTGCGGCTGCCATGTCGCCGCCGACGGAGTTGCCGGCGACCGCAATGCGGCTCGGATCGCCGCCGAATTCGGACGCGTGCGCGACCGTCCATTCGAGCGCCGCGTAAACCTGGTTCAGTGGCACAGGATACTTTCCGACCGGAAGGTTCGTAATTTCTGGAAACACGGCCGGTTGGCCCGATTCAACGACAAGATCGCGCACGAGCCGCTTGTGGTTCTCGAAGTTGCCGGCGATCCAAACGGCGCCGTGGACAAAAAGAATCACACCGGGATGCCCCTCAGTGTGATCGGGCTTCATGATAAACAGTTTGATGGTGCGGCCGTCGACCGTGAGCGTTTGTTCGGTCGTGGTCACACCCGACATGTCGACTTTGGTCTGGTTCTGCAGATCGGTGAGAATTTCCTGCGGCTTTGGTTGCGGCAGCGTCCAGAATGGACTGGGATTCTTGTCGAGCTGAACCAGAAGCTTGCGGACTCCGGGAGCAAGATCGGGATCGTCAGCCACGTTTGCAGGCGCGGGCGTCACATGCAGCGAACAAGCCTTCGGCTCGAACGGTGCATTGGCGCTTTTGTCGTCCTGCGCCTGGGCAACAGTGAGACTCAGAACAGGCAGCATCCAGGCTGCATGTGCTACGAGCGCCGCTGCTAAACGAGCAGTCGCGAATGAGGGAGATAGCTTCATGTCGGGTCCTCCAGGTTTTTGGAGCGACAGTCATGAAGCCAAAACAGCCGGGAAGTATTCGTGCTTTGCACGGAAATTTCGCAAATCGCACGGAAATTATCTTTGTTCGCCGAGGGGACCGCAGGTTCGTCAGGGCACTGCGGATGCTTATCACTTCGTCGAAGCAGATGTGGAGCAAGGGCGGCGTCGCGGGGGCGGCGGCAGGCCCGGGACGTCGATGGGGATATTGTGCTGCTGTACCGCAATCGCTGACCCACGACGAATTCGTGGCGCACCACAAGCAAGCCCGCGCGAAGCTGTTCATGTCAATCCCGGTCGTGCGCGAGACCGTCCGTCGCTCCTGGAAGCCGCCGGACGGATCAGTCGAACGGCTTCTTGCCGACCGGCGCGGGCTTTATCCGATACGCCGTGACGTAGAGCGCCGGTAGGAAGATCAGGGTGAGCACGGTGCCGACGAGGATGCCGCCGATCATTGCATAGGCCATCGGCCCCCAAAAAATCTCCCGCGCGATCGGGATCATGCCGAGACTTGCGGCGGCGGCGGTGAGCAGGATCGGCCGCACACGGTGGCAGGTCGCTTCAACGACGGCGTCCCAGGGAGCCTGGCCCTCGCGGAGGAATTCGTCGATCTGCGTCACCAAGATCACCGAATTGCGAATGATGATGCCGATAAGGGCAAGGACGCCGAGCAGCGCCACAAAGCCGAGCGGCGCGTTGAAGCTTAAAAGCGCCACGACGACGCCGATAAGACCGAGCGGCGCGACACTGACGACGAGCGCAAGCTTGCCGAAACTTTGCAGCTGAACCATCAGCAGAAACGCCATGACGAGCAGCATCACCGGCGCGACGGCCGCGATAGGCCCCTGCGACTTGGCGTTTTCCTCGACCGCCCCGCCGGTCGCGAGCGCAAAGCTCGTAGGGAGCGCCTTGGCGAAGGCGTCGATCGACGGCGCTAATTGATTGACGACAGTAGCCGGCTGGGTGTCCTCGAGAATATTGGCGCGCACGGTGATTGTCGGCAAGCGGTTGCGGCGCCAAACAATCGGCTGCTCGATGTCGTAGTTGATCCGCGCGAAGGCGAGCAAAGGCACGATGCGGCCATTGGCGAGGCCGATTTGCAGCGTCTGCAGCGTGTCCGGCGAATAGCGGTCCATGGCCTGCGCCCGGCCCACGACGTTGACCAGATAGATCGAGTCGCGCACCTGAGTAATAGTCGTACCGCCGACCACGCCGTTGAGAAAATTGGCAATGTCCTGCGAGGTAATGCCGAGCGCGCGCGCCTCGTCTTGCAGGATTTCGACGCGGAGCACTTCACCCGGCTCGTTCCAGTCGAATGTCGGCGGGGCGACGTGTGGGTTTGTGCTGACGACTCCGGCCAGGCTCAACGCCCGTTCGCGGACCGATCGCAGGTCCGGTCCGCTCAGCCGGTATTGGATCGGGCGTCCGACCGGCGGCCCAAGGTCCAGAGTGTGGATGAAAACGTCGATGCCTACGAATTGCTCGTGGCTGAATTGCTGAAGTTTCGGAATGAGGCGGTTGCGCGCCTCGAGCGATTTGGCCTGGATGACGAACTGCCCGAAGAACGCGTTCTCAAGCTGTTGATCGAGCGGTAGGTAGAAGCGGATTGCGCCCTGCCCGACATAGGAGCTCCACTGCTCGATGTCGGGATCGTCTTTTAGACGTTCCTCGAACCGGGCCATCTGTCTGTTCGTCTCGGCGATTGAGCTCGTCTGTGGCAATGTCAGATCGATCAGGATTTCTGGCCGATCGGACGAGGGAAAAAACTGCTGCTGCACATAACGGAGGCCGAAAATCGAAAGCGCGAGCGCGGCGAGGGTCATGCCGATGGTGAGTCTGCGCCAGCTCAAGGTAGTCAAGAGGATCGCGCGGAATAGCGTCAGGAAACGGCTCGGCCTATGGCCATGCTGTCTCATAGTCGCAGGCAGCAGGGCTACCCCGACCAGTGGCGCGAACAGCACGGCAACGATCCACGAGATCAATAGCGCGACGGTAATGACGACGAACAGGCTGTAGGTGTATTCGCCGGCCGCGCTGGCGTTGAAGCCGATCGGTAGGAAGCCCGCGACCGTGACGAGCGTGCCGGTCAGCATCGGAAACGCGGTTGAGGTGTAGGCGAAGGTCGCCGCGCGGGTTTTAGTATCGCCGGCTTCAAGCCGCGCCACCATCATCTCGACGGTGATCATGGCGTCATCGACCAACAGCCCCAGCGCGATGATGAGCGCGCCGAGCGAGATGCGTTGCAGTGATATGCCCCAGATGTCGAGAACAATGAAAGTGACGGCGAGAACGAGAGGAATCGAGACAGAGACGACAAGACCGGCCCGCACGCCGAGACTGAGGAAGCTGACCAAAAGCACAATCGCTATCGCTTCGACCAGCGCTTCGGTAAAACCGCCGACCGCCTTTTCGACCACGCGGGGCTGATCGGAGACGAGATGGACGCCGACGCCGATCGGCAGCGTGGCTTCGACCTCGCGCATTTTGGTCTTCAGTTCTTCGCCAAAATTGAGAAGATTGCCGCCCTTGCGCATGGCGATGGCGAGGCCGATGGCGGGCTGGCCGTTGAAACGGAACATCGGCTGCGGCGGATCGACATAGCCGCGGCGAATGTCGGCGACGTCGGAGAGCCTGAAGAACTGATCGTTGACCCGCAAGTTGATCGCGCGAAGACTCTCTTCTGACACAAAGTGGCCGCCGACCCGGACCGACACTTGCTCGGCGCCGGCTTGGATAATCCCCGACGGAGCGACGGCGTTCTGGGCCTGCAAGGTTTTGATGAGCGAAACGATGTCGATCTTCAGTCCGGCGAGTTTTCGCGCCGAGATGTCGAGATAGATCGCTTCGTCCTGTGTGCCGATCAGCTCGGTCTTGCCGATGTCGTTGACATGCAGGACGGCGTTGCGCACACCTTCCACGTAGTCGCGGAGCTGGCGCATCGAGAGGCCGTCGGCGGTAAAGGCGTAGATGTTGCCGAAGACATCGCCGAATTCATCGTTGAAACTGATTGCTTGCAAGGTCTCCGGAAAGGTGCTGCGGATATCGTTGATGTGCTTGCGCACCTGATAAAACAGGTCCGGCAACCTCTTCGGGTCGGTCGTGTCCTTGAACTCGACGAACACCGTCGTCCGGCCGGGGACGGTGTAGCTGCGTGTGTAGTCAAGCGAGTCGATCTGCTGGATCTCCTTCTCGATCCGGTCGGTGACCTGATCGAGCGTGTCGCCGACGGTGGCGCCCGGCCACACCGCGACGATGACCATGGTCTTGACCGCAAATGACGGATCTTCCTCCCGGCCAAGCTTGCGATACGACAGGACGCCGGCGATCACGGACGCAAGCATGAGAAACAGTACGAACGAGCGGTGGTTGAGCCCCCACTCGGACAGATTGAACCGCGTCATAGCTGCATGCCCTTGGCCTGGACTTCGCCGGCCGGTTCGCTGCCGGCGACGGCCTGCCCGTCGTGCAAGCTGTGAACGCCCACAAGCACCACCTTGTCGCCGGCCGAAAGTCCCGAGCCGACGACGGTCATGTCGTTATCGGTTCCGGAAATCTCGATCGTTCGCCGCGCGACGCTGTTGCCGTTCGCAGCCAGCACCCACACGTATCGGCTGTCGTTGCTGTTGAGCACCGCGGTTGTCGGTATGAGGATTTTCGGCGCGATGGCGCGTTCGACCGTCACGGTGATCGTAGTGCCGAGCCGAAACGCAGGGTCCGGGCCTTCCAGAGTAAGCAGCACGCGATGCGATCGTGTGACGGGATCGGCGAGCGGGTCGATTTCGCGGACGCGCGCTCCGGCGAAGAATAGCGGCGACGATTGCAGCCGTACCTTGAATTCCATTCCGGGCGTGACCCGATTGATCAGATCGTCCGGGATATCGACGGCGGCCTCGCGGACGTCAGGTCGGGCAATCGTCACCACGGTCTGACCGTCGCCGACGAATTGCCCGACCTCGGCTGACCACGACGCCACGACGCCGTCGAAATTGGCGTCGAGCTCAGTATAGCCGATCTGCTCCTCGGCCACGCGCAGCGCCGCCTTGGCCTGATCGAGCCGAGCTTTGGCGGTGTCGCGGCCGGTTATCGCGCTGTCCAGCGCCGCCTGCGAGGCGGTGCCGCTGGCGGTGAGTGTGATCTGCCGCGCGGCGATACCTTCGGAATTGGTGAGTTGGGCCTCGGCGTCGGCGACGTCGGCCTTGGCGCGTGTCAGCGCGAACCGCGCTATGGTCGGATCGAGTGCGGCGAGCCGTTGTCCTTTTTTGACGAGATCGCTCACATTGACGTCGCGCGCCACCATCCGGCCCGAGGTTTGGAAACCGAGTTGCGTCTGATAACGAGCCTGGACGGTGCCGGAAAATGGCCCGAAGATTTCGGTCGTGACCGGCGTGACGGTCATCGTCAGTACCGGCCGCGGCGGCAGGGGGGCGGTGTCGTCGTTGCAGCCGGCGAGACCGGCTGCGGTCAGGAAGCAGAAGAAGAAAACGAGGAACGATCGAGATCTCGTCGACGTCATGGTGACGGCTCTTTTTTCGCGATGCCGACGATTTGCCCGGGACGGAGAAACTGGATTCCGGCGGTTACCACCGTATCGCCCGAGGCGACGCCGTCCGACAGGATGAGCTGTTCGTCGGCGTAACGCTCGATAGCGATGATCTTCGGCGTTACTGTCCGCGACTTCGGATCGAACAGCCAGACAGCCGCCGAATTTTGCCAGCGGAATAGAGCGCTGCGCGGCAACACGATTGCCGGACGCGCCTTGAAGGTGCCGACGCCGACGACGATGGCGCCGAGCGACATTTGCTTCGGTACGCCGCCCAATCCCACCTTTAGTTTCACCGTGCCGGACGCGGCATCGACCGTCGGCGAGATTTCGCGGACGGTTCCGGTCGCGGTGACGTTCCGGTCGGCCTGCAGGAAAATCTGCACGTCGGGGCTCGGCGGGTCGGTCAGCAGCGCCTCGTAAACGTCGAACACGGCGTCGCGCGGGCCATCCTGGGCTACGGTAAAGACAGTTTGCCCAGCCTGCACGACCTGGCCGGCCTCGGCGTTGCGCGCAGTGATGATTCCGGTCACACCGGCCTTCAGCTCGGCATAGCCGAGCTGTTCTTCGGCCGTACCCACGGCGGCTTCCGCCGATTCGACCGCCGCCTGCTGAGTCCGCAGCTGCTGCTGGGACTGATCGTAGCTTTGCCGCGTGGTAAAGCCGTTCTTCAACAGCTCGGTCTGGCGGTCGAATGTCGCAGCCGCCTGTGTCAGCAACGCCTGGGCGGAAACCAGCCCGGCCTTGCTGGCATCGAGATTGGCGCGTTGCACCTGCGGATCGAGCCGCGCCAAAACCTGGTCCGCGGTGATGTGATCGCCGACCTCGATAAGACGCTGCTCGATCTTGCCACTGATCCGGAAGGCGAGGTTGCTCGAGAATCGCGGCTCGATCGAGCCGGTCAGCATCACTTTTGGCGCGTATGGCCGGGCATTAACGAGCATGACCTCAACCGGGACGCAGCGCGGACCGCAAGTGTCGGGAGGCGCCGCGTCGACGCGCGATTGCGGTATAACCAGTGCAGCCAAGACGAGGCCGAGACAGAATGCGAGTCTTGATCGACTTCCGGCAGGAGGGGAGGCGGCCGGTAGCCCAGGCAGCAGCATCCAGGCTGCATGCGCCGCGAGTACCGCTCCCAAACGAGCAGTCGCGAATGCGGGAGATAGCTTCATGTCGGGTCGTCCAGGTTTTTGGAGCGACAATAGCCAAAGCAGCCGGGAAGTATTCGTGCTTTGCACGGAAATTTCGCAAATCGCACGGAAATCATCTTTGCTCGCCGACGGGCTGCAGGTTCGTCAGCGACTTTAACAGAGCGAAGTGGTGCCAAATATAGCAAAGACGCTCAAGCCGATCGCGCCTGGCTTCTGCAATACTTGGAAGCTGAGTCTCCAAAGGGCAAGCGCGACGGCTTCGCCGTCCGGACGCCTGGCTGCCCGATCGACACGCATCGAGCAATGGGAGCATCAGTGCGCAACCTCGGAAATGATCTCGAGGCTGTGGGCTGCTAAGCGGATGCTAGCAGCCGAGTGCTTGCCGTTAGCCGTATGGCTCGGCATCTATAACGCGGCGCTGCGGTCGCGCGAAATCCGCCTCGCGAGGTTGTTGATGTGCTCCACCGGCATCGCCCGTTCGACGGTGCCGGGTTTCTCGCACAACAGACCGACCGCTCAAGCTCCGGTTACGCCCCGCTGCAGCTTTTCACCGAAGGCGAGCAAGAACGCCAAGCTGCGTTGTGCCTCCGGCTTCGACAACATGGCTAGCATGGCGAACAAGCCGCCGCGCGGTGTCGTCTGCGCAGTCTCCTCGGCCGCGGCCTCGAAGGCGACGCGCGTATTTTGTGCGAGTTCGCCCATCGCCTCATTGCCGACGGTGTTGATCATCTGCTCGAAGAACGTGAACAGGCGCTCCACCATATTATCGGTGAGGGCGTTGCGAGCGGCATGCACCAGCATGAGGGTATCGCACAGCGTGTCGATAGCGCCGACTTTGTGCAACTCCGTCAGACGATCGATGAGCGTATGCAACGCCGCGCTGGTGTCTTCGTCATTGAGGCGATCGACTAGGTCGAGCGCATTGGCGCCTGTCACCGCCAGGCGCTCGACCATAGAGTCGGTCAAGGCTTCGCGAGCCGCGAGCGCCAGCCGTGAAAGTTCGTCGGTCGGCTGATTGGAAAGAGCGGTATCACTCATGGCCGTATCTCCTCACAGCAGGCCGCGCGCAGAGAGCCAGTACAGTCGGTTGTAAGCCAGCTTGAACCAGTGAACCATCTGCGAGGGCGGGCCCGGATTGGGCGGCGTTGTATAATTGAACCACACGTAGGTTCCGGTATTGAGGCCGGTCTCAACGAAGCAAAATACCTTGCCGTCATAGCTGCGAGCCCAGCGATCCTCCTTGATCAAGGAGGCGAGATTGTCGACGATGGTGTCTGCCTCGAAGTGCGCGGTCGAGCCGGCTTTCGAGATTGGTAGGTTGGTGGTATCGCCAACGATGAAAACGTTGCTCGATCCATCACGCAACAGCGTGTTGCGGTCCGTCGGCACCCAGCCGCCAGCACCGAGATTGGAATCGAGGATCACCTGCTGCCCGGTGTGTGGTGGGATGGTGATGAGCAGGTCATAGTTGAGTGTCGAACCTTCCTCTGACGTGATCGTCTTCGCCTTCGCATCGACAGACTTGGTATTGAAGAAGGTCTCGGATTTTATGCCAAAGCGGTCGAATTCGGGCACTGCCCATTTCGCCACCGGCTCCAGCGCATGCAGCCGCCCTATAGGGTAAGTGTAGGTGATCTCGGTCTTGTCGAGCACGCCCTTGCCAGCGAAGAAGTCGCGCAGCATGAAGGTGATCTCCAATGGCGCGACCGGGCATTTATGCGGCACATTGACATTGACGACGACCTTGCCGCCTTGGAAGTTCGCCAGCGCGTCGCGCATCTTGCGCGCACCTTCGAGATCATAGAACCAATGGGCGCCCTCGGTCATTCCCGGGATATTGTCCGGCCTGATGCGCGAGCCCGTGGCGATCACCAGGAAGTCGTAATCGTGGGTTTTGCCGGACTGCGTCGCGACAGATTTCTTGTCGACATCAATGTGCTTGGCCGGATCGACGATGAACCGCACCCGGCGATCGAGCACCTTGCGCTGGTCGCGGAACAACTCCGACTCACGCATACGCCCGAACGGGACGTAGAGCAGGCCGGGCTGATACATATGGGTATCGGTAGCCCCCAACATCGTCAGCGCGACGCTGCCGGATGACAACTCTTCGCGCAGCTGTCGGCACAGTCCGTTGGCGACGATAGTCCCGGCGAGACCGCCACCGACAATCAGAATTTTCTTCGCCATTTGCTCCCTCCCTTTTTCTAGCCGCTGACCCCCTTCATAATTGTCCGGGGACCGCGTTCTTACCGTTCACTTCGCCTTACGCACGATAATGCTCCAATATCCGTCCTGCGGCGTGACTCCGACCATCTCGTGGCGGACCTTACTTACCCATTGCGGGATGTCGCTTACCGAGCCCTTATCGCTGGACCAGACCTCGATCTCATCGCCGATTTCCACAAGCTTGAGCGCGGCGATGAGTTCCATCAGCGGCCCCGGGCAATAGGCACCCCGGGCGTCGATCTTTTGTTTCACGGCCACTGAAGCGCATCCTCACAAAGTAACGAATTGGCCGCTCTCGGCATCCGAGAGAAATTTGGTAAGGCCGAGGGCGCCGTCGAACAGGCCATCCACCAGCGCCGTCAGCTCCCATTCCTTGATGTCGAGGGCCATCGAGCAGGCCCACAGCTTGAGATCGCCGAGCTCCTTGCCCTGGCGGAACAGTGTAATCGCGTCCGGCGCGTGCTTTTCCATGAGCAGTTTGGAAAAGGGCCCGCCCTTGTAGCGCGCGTCCGCCGGCGCGTTCTTGGCGAAAGCCAGAATGGCATTCATGCTGACAAAAACTTCCACCGGGCGCTCGGAGACGGCGCCCACCGAGGCCATCATCGCCGCCATCTGCAACTTCTCGTGCTCGCCCGAGCAGAGCATGATATACAAGGGGCTTGATGCCATCGAAACCTCTTGCGCAGCCGGAAACCGTCCTAATCTATCTCGACCAACGTTTGACGGGCCGCCGACTTCATATTGTGAAAATTGAATAAGTATATTCGTACGACAAAAAGATTGCCTCCACAAGATTTGATCTTGAGGGTCATTCGATCGAGACCGGCGGTGCGGCGAGATTGGCCGATGTAAAAGCCGCTGGGACCTGACGGCAGGGCGCGCCGATCGGCGGTCCAATCGACCCTGAGCAGCGAAGCGCATCAAACGCAATCGACAGGCTCCGTCGGGGTCAAATGCCTACCCACACCCCTCCGCTTCGGTTTGACAGAATAATCCACTGCTGATGTGCTCATGCGGCGATAGTCGCGCTGCAGGGGATCGAACCATGAGCCAAAGTCATGCCGCCGGGAAGCCATTCGTTGCTCCTATAGTCGACCAGCTCGCGGTTCGCGTTGTCGTCGATTCTCGTTACGAGCTCTTCCTGCCCAAGGCCACGCATCCTTTTGTCGCCATCGAGCATGTCGGCCAAGTCCCCCGCCGCCAAATGACATCACTAGCTTGCGAGTGGGGTCTTTCATTACATCTCGAGTCCGGTCGTGCCGGCTCCAAGGCGCAATACATGCTCGATTTTGGCTATACGCCAGAGATCGTTCTGCGCAACGCCGACTTACTCGATATCGATCCGGCGAAGATCGACGGTTTGATCCTCAGCCACGCGCACCGGGACCACTTTGGCGGACTCGTTGGCTTCGTGACGCAGCACCGGACGCGAATGCGCAGCGACCTGTGTTTCTACAACGGCGGCGAAGATGGCTTCCGCGAAAAATTCCTTGGCGATCTGAATAACCCGATATCTTGGGGCTCGGTCGATCGTCAAATGCTCACCGCGCAGTTGGTGACGCCGGTGTGTTGCCGCGAACCGCACGATCTTTCGCACGCTTTTACGACCGGCTACATCGAGCGAAATTCGTTCGAGCAGGTTAGCGGAGGCACGATGGTTTATGAGTACGACCATTTCACCGAGACCGAACGCCGTGGCAAGCTAGTCAAGGATTCACATCCGGACGAGCATGCCACCTGTTACATCGTGCAGGGCCGCGGTCTGGTCGTCATCAGTTCGTGCGGGCATGTCGGCCTGATCAATACAATCAAGCATGCGATGGCGGTGTCGGGTGCCTTGAAGCTCCACGCGGTCATCGGTGGATTTCATCTCGTTACCGCACCGCAGGACTATATCGAACATACGGTTACCGAACTCGAAGCCCTCAAGCCCGATGTCGTCATTCCCATGCACTGCTCCGGTGCTGACTTTATCGACGCTATGCGACGACGCATGCCTAACCAGTTGGTGACGACCAACGTCGGCACGCGATTCACGTTCGGTGTGTGATGTGATGCTTGGCGGCGGATCCGCAGCCGATTTCTGCACCTGGATGCACTGGCGCGCGGGTTCTTGCGTTGCCATTGGCACATTGGTAATGGCCAACGCAACAAATCGAGCATGCAGTCGCGATCATGCCCCAGCGGCGACCTCGTGCCAGGCTCAACCGAACGGGGTGCCGGCAAATCTCTTGTCGGCCCCTTCTGGAAACAAACCGATTTCCTATTTTGACGATATAATGTTTGTCAAAGATCAACAGGATTGTTTCAGTGACTGGGATGCCGCGTCGGTGGCGCCGATCAAATGCGCGACTAGAGCCTGCTGCGCCGGCGTCGCATGACGGTCGCGATGGCGAACCAGCGCGTATTCGCGCTCCGGCAATTCGATCGGGATTTCAGTGAGCGAACCAGCGGCTATGGCGGAGGCGACGACGTGGCGCGAGATTATGGTAGCGCCGGCCCCGGCCTCGACCGCTTCGCGCACGGCCTCGTTGCTGGGTAAGACCAGGAAGATGTTGAGGTCGTCTAGCGATAGCCCCTCGCGGAAGGCTAGGTCCTCAAGCCCGCGGCGGGTGCCTGAGCCAGCCTCACGGATCACCCAGTTTATGCGGCGAAGATCGAGCCGGCCCAAAGCATTGACCGGCAGGGAGGGCTGGTCCGAAGCGACCACGAGCACAATGCGGTCATGGTCGATCTGTTCGCGGATCAGCGCCGGATGCAGGGTCGGCCCCTCGACCAGACCGATATTGACCTCGCCTTCGACGACCGCAGTCTCGACCTCCTGGGTATTGCGGATCACGACATTGAGCCGCACTCGAGGATAGGCGGCATGGAAGGCCGCGAGCCGGCGGGGCAGCCAGTAGGTCGCAATCGTCTGGCTGGCTGCGATGGCGACCGGACCTGCGGGGCTCCCGGCGAGATCCTGCAGCACCAAACGCGCCGTCGAAGTGCGGTCGAGCACAGAGCGTGCTTCGCGCAGGAATATCCGGCCGGACTCGGTTAGTTGGATTCCGCGACCAACGCGGTCGAACAGCTTTATTTGATAGCTGGCTTCCAGTGTGGCAATGGCGGCCGACGCCGCTGACTGGCTTAGGCCAAGAGCCTCGGCGGCACGCGTCATATGCCCGCGTTCGGCGACCTCAACGAAGATGCGCAGCTGATCGAGTGTCATTGTCAATCAATCAATTATATCGATTGATATGACGCGGACAATAGATAAATCAAAACATTTGATTGCAGATGGGCACCCCCGTCGGCTATCGTCGTAAAAAAATTAGAGCTCATCGGGGGAAGCGTCGGCCAATGCTCACAAGCAATCCTTTCGCCGAACTTTCGGCGTTCGTGCCGCCAGCCGTCATGCAGACATACGTTGTCGCAATGGCCGTCTTGGTCGTGATCGGCACGCTTTTCGACATCATGCATAAAAGAAGCGCCCGGTACTTCTTTAACAACTGGCGGGATTCCAAGAATAAGGCGAAGCAGCGAGTTGGCGGCGGAGAGATGGTGTCCATAGCGGTTCAGACCGCGGTTGTGGATGTCATGACCTCGGGTGAATTCTGCAACATGCGGCGCAGAATTGCCCATCTGCTGACAATGTACGGCTTTGTGATTTACGTCGTCACCACCGCGATCATGGTTTTCGCATATCCGACGCCCGCTGCGCCCACGCCCTCCCAGCTGCCGACGTTGTGGTACGTCGGGGCGTTGATGGTTTGCCTCGGCGGCTACTGGTTCTGGTTTTTCATCCGCGTCGACGTTGCCGCGGAGGGCAATTCACCGTTCCGTTTTGTGCGTGCCGACTTGTTCATTGTCTCGCTTGTCTTGAGCGTGACGTTTGGCCTGGTGTGGGCGTACGTCCAGACGAGCGGTCATGCTGGCTGGGCACACGTGTTCCTGGCCCTTTATCTCATCGCCACCACGGTGCTGTTCGGATCAATTCCGTGGTCCAAATTTTCTCATATGTTCTTCAAGCCCGCCGCCGCGCTTGAGAAACGAGTATCGAAGGCCAACGGTTCAGCCCAGAATTTGCCGACGCTGACCCGTGACGATCCCGAACAACAGAAACGGCATTCCATGGAGCTGTTGAAAAACGCTCCGATGAAAATGGGACTTGGCATCAAGCGCGAAGCGCCACGCCACTATTAACCGCTCGCAAGTTCCACTCGAATAGCTAAGGAGCCGACTAATGCCAACCTTCGTCTACATGACAAGGTGCGACGGATGCGGACATTGCGTCGACATTTGTCCCTCGGACATCATGCACATCGATCCGACTTATCGTCGCGCCTACAACATCGAGCCGAACATGTGCTGGGAGTGCTACTCCTGCGTCAAGGCTTGCCCGCAGAATGCGATCGATGTGCGCGGATATGCTGACTTCGCCCCGCTCGGCCACAGCGTTCGCGTCATCCGCGACGAAGATAAAGGCACGATCGCCTGGAAGATCAAATATCGGAACGGCACGGAAAAGAATTTCCTGTCGCCGATTACGACTAAGCCTTGGGGGCAGGCGATCCCGAAGCTCGCCGACGTTCCCAAGCCCAGCCAGGAAATGCGCGACAGCCAGCTGCTCTACAATGAACCAAGGTGGATCCGCATGGACGATGGCGGGTTGCATACCCTTCAGTCAGCCGGTCTCAAGATGAAGAAAGGCGTGTATTACTGATGGCCTACAATACGATCGTCGAAGACAACATCGATATTTTGGTTGTCGGTGCAGGCCTCGGCGGCAGCGGTGCCGCCTGGGAGGCCAGGTTCTGGGGTCAGAACAAGAAGATCGTTATTGCCGAGAAGGCGAATATCGATCGCTCCGGCGCGGTCGCCCAGGGTCTGTACGCCATTAACTGCTACATGGGGACCCGGTGGGGAGAAAATAAGCCGGAGGACCATGTCCGCTACGCGCGTATCGACCTGATGGGGCTGGTGCGCGAAGACCTGCTGTTCGATATGGCCCGCCACGTCGATTCCACGGTGCACCAGTTCGAAGAATGGGGCCTGCCCATCATGCGCGACCCGAAAACCGGGCGCTATCTGCGCGAGGGGCGGTGGCAGATCATGATTCATGGCGAGTCCTACAAGCCCATCGTGGCCGAGGCCGCCAAGAAATCTGCGGACAAGGTATTCAACCGCATCTGCGTCACCCACCTGCTGATGGATGACGGCAAAGCGAACCGGGTCGCCGGCGCCGTCGGCTTCAATGTGCGCACAGGCAACTATCACGTCTTCAAGTCCAAGACCGTGATCTGCGGCGCGGGCGGCGCCTCCAATATTTTCAAGCCGCGTTCGGTGGGCGAAGGTTCCGGCCGTACCTGGTATGCGCCTTGGTCGTCAGCGTCTGCCTATGGGCTCATGATCGAAGCCGGTGCCAAGATGACGCAGATGGAAAACCGCATTGTTCTGGCGCGTTTCAAGGACGGTTACGGCCCGGTCGGTGCATATTTCCTGCACCTGAAGACCTATACGCAAAATGGTCTGGGCGAGGAGTATGAATCCAAGTGGTTTCCCGAACTTCAGAAAATGGTCGGAAAGGAATATCTGGATCCGGAAGTTTCGCACTTAACTCATAGGCCGATCCCGACCTGCCTGCGCAACCATTGCATTATCAGTGAAGTGAATGCCGGCCGCGGCCCCATTCACATGGTGACCATGAAGGCCTTTCAGGATCCTCATCTGGAAGAGGTCGGTTGGGAAAACTTCCTCGGTATGACCATCGGCCAGGCGGTCCTCTGGGCTTCGACGGACGTGGATCCCAAGAATGAGAATCCCGAGCTGACCACCTCCGAGCCCTACGTCATGGGCTCGCATGCAACCTGCTCGGGCGCCTGGTGCTCGGGTCCCGAAGACGTTTCGCCGCCGGAGTATTTCTGGGGCTACAACCGCATGACGACGATCGAGGGCCTGTTTGGCGCCGGTGACGCGGTCGGCGGCACGCCGCACGCCTTTTCATCCGGCTCGTTCACCGAGGGCCGTCTCGCCGCGAAGGCTGCCTGCAAATATATCGACGACGGCAAAGCCGAAGGCATCGTCGTGTCCGAACAACAGATCAATCGCCGCAAGAAGGAAATCTACAAGCCGCTGGAGCACTATAAGATCTACCGTAACGAGATCGTGGCGGGCGATGTCAACCCGCACTACATCAATCCAAAGCAGGGCTTGGATCGTCTGCAGAAGCTCATGGACGAGTATTGCGGCGGGGTGACGGTCAGCTACATGACCAACGACAAGCTTCTGAATATCGCGCTCAAGAAGCTCAAGGTCATGGAGGAAGATCTCGAGAGCCTGGCCGCAAAGGATATTCACGAGTTGCTGCGGGCGTGGGAGCTGAAGCACCGGCATCGCGCCGCAGAGTGCGTCACGCAGCACACGCTGTTCCGCAAGGAGACTCGCTGGCCGGGCTACTACTACCGCGGCGACGCCATGAAGGTGGACGACGCAAACTGGCACGTACTGACTGTTTCGCGCCGCGATCCGAAGACCGGTGAATACACCATGGAGAAGGCGCCCTGTTATCACCTGGTGGGGGCGGACGAGTAACAATTCCCCCGGGGCGGACCATCACGTCGAAAGTCCACCCGGATGCAAAGAAAGATCAATATGTCGCTTCTGATGCACGCTACTAGTCCAGTCTTTCACGGTCCCAGAGAACCGCGCGTGAACATCATTGAAAAAACCGACGAGGAGATACGGGCTTTAGCCGAGCCTCTGTGGCGCGACCTCGTCAAGAATTCGAATGAAGGCAAGTACGGAGAGTTCGTCAAGAATTTTTCCAGCTCCATGGCACTTGCCATGAATCAAGTTACGGTTGGCCACCAGTTCGCCAACAGCGAGCTTGCCAGAAATCTGTCTGAAGAGGTCGACTGTCTCGGTATCATCCGCCGAGGCGAGCATGTGACGGTTCTCTACCGGCAACGCAGCACCAAAAAGGACGGCGAATGGCTTGGCCGGCTTGTCCTTGGCTACGAGGATGGAAGAATCAGGATTTTCGCTGTGTCCCTCTTCTGAGCGGTTCGAATTCGGCATGAGTGAAACCGTCCACGATGGCAAATATGTCGAACTCACCTATAAGGTGACCGACAAGAAATCCGGGCATGTTCTCACCATGGTCGAATTTCCACTGGGCTATATTCACGGACACAATGAAATTTTGGCCCCCTTCGTACACGCGGAACTGGAAGGCAGATCCGAAGGCGAGGTCATCCAGGTGCCGATCGATGGCAATGGGATCTTCGGCGCCAGAGACGAGTTGCTGGTTTTTACGGATCACATCGAGAATGTTCCCGAGGAATATCGGAAGGTCGGTACTTCCATCCTCATGGAAAACGACAAGGGTCAGACGCGCAGCTTTCTCGTGACGAGAGTCGACGACAAGACGCTGACAGTCGACGGCAACAATCCGCTTTGCGGCAGAGAGGTCGTCTTCACGCTCGAGATCGTGACTGTGCGCGAGCCAACCGATGAAGAAGCAAGAGCGGGCGGAGCGATCGGCGCACAGGCGGCTGTCAACCCGTCACTCATGCGGCCTGTTTGAATGACAATCCGGTTTCGATGCAAAAGGTGACTTATGAGCGAGCAAAAACCAATCACCAAAGTTCCTGACGGCCACGCGCGCTTTCTGACGACGCGTCAGAAAGAGGCAAACGAAAAGGGGTTTGTTGGTTACGAAACCGTCTGGGAACCGTTTCAGAAGGAAATCAAATACGAGACCCCAAAGCGGCCGTAGACTGCCATGTCGAAGCTCGTGCCGCCGCACTTTTCGGATCAGGTCAAGCCTTTGCTGCTGCCTGAGCGCGAGCGTGCGGAGGAACGCAAACGCGCGGAAAGGCTGAAAAAAGTCCCGCTCGACTCACGTGCGGTCTCCGACGTCTTCATGCTCGCTATGGGGGCTTATACGCCGCTCAATGGGTTTATGGGGTATGACGACTGGCGCGGTTCATGCCTGGATATGAAGCTGACCGGCGGCGTCTTCTGGCCGATTCCGATCACACTGCCAGTCAACAAGGATCTTGCCGACAGCATCCATGCCGAAGAGGAGGTCGCTCTCGTCGACGCAGAGAGCGGTGAAATCCTGGCCGTCATGGGGGTCCGCGAGGAATATTCCATCGACAAGAAACTCGAGGCCGAGCACGTCTATCGCACCGCCGATCCGAAGCATCCAGGCGTGGCGAAGGTCCTGGGTCAGGGGGATGTCAACCTGGCAGGGCCCGTCTTGGTGCTGAGCGAAGGCGAATATCCTGCCAAATACCCCAACCTCTATATTCGCCCCGCCCAGTCACGAGCCATGTTTCTCGAGCGGGGCTGGTCGAATGTCGCAGCCTTCCAAACCCGAAATCCCATGCACCGCAGCCACGAGTACCTGGTGAAAATTGCGATCGAGGTATCAGACGGCGTTTTCATCCATCAGGTGCTTGGGAAACTGAAAGCAGGCGACATTCCTGCCGATGTTCGTACCCGAGCGATCCAGGCGATGATCGACAATTATTTTCGCCCGAGAACGGTCATTCAGGCGGGTTACCCGATCGAGATGCGCTACGCCGGTCCGCGCGAGGCGTTGCTGCATGCCCTCATTCGCCAGAACTTCGGCTGCTCGTACCTTATCGTCGGGCGCGACCATGCTGGCGTCGGCAACTACTACGGTCCCTTCGACGCACATCATGTCTTTGATCAATTGTGGGGCGGCGCACTTCTTACTAAGCCGCTAAAGATCGACATCACGTTTTATTGCCGGAAGTGTTATGGAATGGCGACCGCAAAGACCTGTCCCCACGATCCGCAGCATCACATTTCGATTTCCGGCACCGAGCAGCGCCAAATGCTCTCGACCGATGTGGATATACCTCCCGAGTTCAGCCGGCCGGAGGTGGTGGCGATCCTGAGGGAGTATTACGCGAGCCACCATTCGACAGGCCTGGATCTGAAATCATGATCATCGCGCAAATCTCCGATACCCATATCGCATTGGATTCTCCCGATGCCGATCAGAGAATACGAGATTTCGAACTCACTGTTGCGGACATAAACGCACTTGATCCGGCCCCCGATGTGATCGTTCACACCGGGGATATCGTCCATAACGGACGCGAAGACGAATACGCCGAGGCCGTGGCCATACTCGCGAAGGCCCGTGCACCGGCCTATGTCTTGCCCGGCAATAAGGATGACCGGGCGAATTTACGTAATGCTTTTTCGGCGCGCGGATATCTTGCGCCCGATTCCGATTTTATCTGTTATGCGATCGAGGATTACCCGGTCAGATTGATTGCGCTGGACACGCTGAGTTCAAGCAGCAACAAGGGCGACTTTTGCTCCGAACGCGTCAGACGCCTGATCGACCTGATCGATTCTGAGACCAGCAAGCCGATCGCGGTTTTCGCGCACCACCCGCCGTTCGAAGTCACGGTGGGGCCTGACCCGCTCAACTTCGAAACTCCGGAAATCATGTCGCGGTTGCGCCGGGCCTTGCAGCACTCCGGACGCGTAGTCGCCGTTTTCAGCGGCCATGTTCACCGGGCCGCCGAGGGTCATGTCGGGAGTGTCCCGGCGATAGTGATGCCGTGCATCGCGACCACACTGCGCAAAGGTGACTATCCGCCTCAAATGAAGAAACGTCCGGTCTATTACGTGCACCGGTTTGATCCGGTGTGGGGTTTTATCACCGAAGCACGGATTGTCGGAACCGGGCAATCAGTAGCATCGACCCGCGATAACATTCTGCCTCGGCGGGAAGAGCCCAAAACGTTTCTTGTCGCCGATACCTGCAAGTGAATAGTCCTCGGATGCTGAAACGATGCCGAGTAGTGAAGACTCGTCTCTCTAACGTCCCGCCGGCCTGCTGTGATGATCGCTCCGTGCTGTACGATCGTGATCGTGGGATCGGTGGGCTGATCGCCGATTGAGAACAAGCCAATGCCAATCCAATGCGGCTCTCAGTCACTTTAGTTCTTGCCCTCGGGGCCATGGTACTGGCGAGTGAACCCGCTATGGCGGAGTCCGCAGCGCGGTCGGCAAGCGCCTTGCCATGGTGGGGGTGGGTGCTGGCGCTGTTTGTCGTGACTTTTGTGCTTGGAATCGTTGCCGTCGTAGCCGGCGTGGGCGGTGGCGTTCTATTCGTGCCAATCGTCAGTGGTCTGTTCCCATTCCATCTGGATTTCGTCCGGGGAACGGGTCTCTTGATCGCGCTCGCGGGCGCGCTGGCCGCGGGCCCCACTCTGTTGCGCGGCGGAATGGCTAATCTTCGACTAGCGATGCCGCCCGCGCTGACGGCTTCCGCCGCAGCCATCGTTGGCGCGATGATTGGTTTGATCATGCCGGACAACATCATTCAGCTTGCACTCGGTACCATGATCCTTGGCGTCGTTGGCCTGATGGCCATCGCCCGCAAATCTGATAGTCCTGGAGCGCCGCGGGCTGACGCACTGTCCGCGGCGCTTCGGATGTATGGCGTCTACCACGACCCTTTCAGCGGTCGGGACATAGAGTGGAAGGCGCATCGTACGCCGCAGGGCCTCGCACTATTCGTCCTCATCGGCGTTCTCGGCGGAATGTTTGGGATCGGCGCGGGCTGGGCCAATGTGCCTGCACTCAATCTGGTGATGGGCGTGCCGCTCAAGGTCTCCATCGGCACGAGCAGCGTCATACTGTCGATCGCGAATAGTGCAGCCGCATGGGTCTACCTGAACCATGGCGCCATGCTGGCCATTATCGCTGTGCCCTCAATGCTCGGCATGATGTTGGGATCGACAATCGGCGTGGGATTGCTCTCACGCACTAACGTAGCCGTCATCCGAAAGGTCGTCATCGTCCTTTTGTTGTTAGCCGGTGTTCGCGCCTTGCTCAAAGGTCTCGGTGTGTGATGCAGGAATATCGAGACGACGAAGAAGCGACAAGCTCGACGGAAGTAGACGCCGGCCCGCAGAGCGCGTGGGCACAGGTGATAACTCGCCTCCGTGCACGCGCGCGACTGCGCCGTCAGCAAGCGATGCGCGCGAGGAGCCAGCATCTGAAGTATGCAACGCCAGAACAGGTCGCTTACGCGGATTTGCTCGATATCGGAATCACGATCGGACGCTACCTGTTGGCAGGTACTTTCATCCTTTACGTGTTTGGCTTCACCCCGGCCAAGATACCATTGTCCGAGCTACCCGCTTACTGGTCGATGCCGGCCGATCAATACTCGAATCTGGTAGGGGTCGGTACGGGTTGGGGCTGGCTCGCTCTGATTGGCTACGGCGATTACATGAACTTTCTCGGCATCGCCTTTCTCTCCGGTTTGACGATCGCGTGTTACCTGCGCATCTTGCCGTTCTCCCTACAACGCAAGGATTTTGTGCTTGGCACGATCGTTATGCTTGAAGTGATCGTATTATCGCTTGCCGCCTCCGGGCTTTTGAACGTCGTCCTTTAGCGCTAAGCTCTGACCAACTCGGGGATAAGCAAGGGGACATGACGCGATGACGACGCCGCAACCAATGCAGCTCTCACCGCTAGCACGCTTCGAGAAGATCCTTGTCGCGACGGACGGCTCCTCCTTCAGCGCGGATGCTGTGAAGATCGCCATCGCTATGTGCGTGAAAAGCGGGGCTCACCTCTATCCCTTCAACATGGTACTGACCAATCCGGAATACGAAGCGCTCGCACCTGAGCTTGTCGAAAAGGCTTCCGAGGAAGTCAAGGCGCACCTCGAATCCATCGTTACCGAAGCGGCCCGCGAAGGCGTCGGTTCCACGATGTTGATGAGGCTGGGCGACCGCCCTGATGTGGAGATCGTGGCGGCCGCGGACGAGATCAACGCCGATCTCATCATTATGGGCCAGCAGGGACGGCGCGGCTTGGCGCGCATGATGGTCGGCGACGCGACCATTAGAGTGATAGGTTCGGCGACTTGTAGCGTGCTCTCAGTTCCGGTTCGAGCCACCATGTGGCGAAACCGCATTCTCCTCGGGACCGACGGGTCGCGCTTCGCTGATGCCGCTGCCGTATGTGCAGCCAAGATCGCCCACTGTTGCGTGGCCCCGATCACCGTTGTATCCGCGCTGGTCCCCAGCCATAGCAAACTGCGGCAGCAGGAAGGCCGCGAGGCTGTCGAACGCACGGCGGCACAGCTTAAGCAGGACGGACTTGACGTCGAAGGGGAGGTGCTACCTGGCGAAGCTGACGACGTGATCATCAAGCTGGCGAAGGAGAAAAGCGCCGACCTCATCGTGGTGGGCACCCACGGCCGCACGGGCTTTGGCAAGGTATTACTCGGCAGCGTCTCGGAGCGCGTTATCGGCAAAGCAAAATGCGCTGTGTTAGTAGCAAGGGCCTAGCGCGGTTATGCGTGACCGCTTTTTCTTAGGTTCGAAGCCCTGAAAAAAATTCAATAATATTTTGATCAAGATCCAGGCCGAGGCCAAATGCCGCGCTGAGATTATATAATGTCCGCTAAGGAACGATCATATTATGTAGCTTGGCTATGCACTGAACTGGTGCAGGACGGAAACGATTTCCCGACCGTATGGAATACAGTACTCAAAGAACATCCGCTCGTGGGCGACGACATCTCGCATTCCAAACCCGAAGGCATGCGACCCTTGTTGGAGTTTCCGCTCGTCACCGGTGAACGTCTCGTGTTTGACCGCGACCGCAACAAATTCCGCGTGAAATAACCTGAGTGTTTTGCGCGGCATTCCGTTCGTCTTCGTCACGGGTTACGAGGCCGATACAATTGACGATCGTTTTAGCCGCGTGCCGGTACTGCAAAAGCCGATCGAACGGCAAATGCTGCAGCGATTGTTCGTCTCCGGTATGCAGCATCACTAGATATATTCGCTCGCTTGAAGCAAACAGTACGTGCGACTTAAACTGAGTCAACGGGGCATCGATTTGTTCTAGGCCGCCGCTTGACTAGAGAGACGATCCATCTCGCGTTGCACGAGCTGCCGGTAAAGCCCCTCGCGTCGCACCAGGAAGTCGGGCGCGCCGTCCTGAACGATCTGCCCAAGCTGGAGCACGATGACCCGGTCGAAGTTTCTTACCGTGGAGAGTCGGTGGGCGATGGTGATGACCGTGCGGCCGTGCATCAGGCGGCCGAGCGCCTCGCGGATTGCTTCCTCGGATTCGCCGTCGAGCGCGGACGTTGCTTCGTCGAGCAACAGGAGCGGCGCGTTCTTGAGGAACGCGCGCGCAATTGCGATGCGCTGACGCTGGCCGCCCGAGAGCTTGACGCCGCGTTCGCCAACGAGTGTGCGCATGCCGTCCGGCAGGTCGTGAATGAAGTCGCAGCGGGCGGCGCACGCCGCTTCGTGCACATCTCTATCGGAGGCAGCCGGTCGGCCGTAGCGGATGTTTTCCATGACCGAGCGATGGAAGAGCGAAATGTCCTGCGGCACGACGCCGATGGCGTCCCTCAAGCTCTCCTGTGTGACCCGAGAAATGTCTTGTCCGTCGATGAGAATCCGACCGTCTTGCACGTCGTAGAATCGCTGCAGCAAGGCGAAAAGCGTGGACTTGCCGCCGCCGGAGCGGCCGACCAAGCCTACACGCTCGCCCGGCCTAAAAGTTAGACACAGGTTCTCGAAGATTTGCTGGCGACCGCCATAGCGGAAATAGACGTTCTCGAATTTGACGCAGGCGCCGTTCCCGATCAGCGGCTCCGCTTCGGGATGGTCACGTAGATCGTGCGGTACCAATAGTGTCGCAAGCGCCTCCGAAAGCCGGGCGATGTGCTGCGTGATGTCGACCAGCGCGACAGCGAGATCGCGCGTGGCATGCAGCACCGAAAGTCCGAGCGTGCAGATCAGGACCACGTCGCCGGTCGTGGCCGCGCCCAGCTGCCACAGCTTGATCGCCCAGGCGAGCAAGCCGAGCGCCAGGACGATGGTCACCACTGCGTGAAGGATGCGGAGCTTCTCGAGATAGAACAGACTGCGCCGCCGCGCCTCCATCTCGCGCTCGACTGTCGTATCGAAACGATGGTGCTCGCGGAGGAAACCGCTGAATGCGCGCACGAGCGGCATGTTGGTCACAACGTCAGTCATTTCGCCGTCAACGGCCGCGGCCTTGCTGGCGAAATCGTGGTGCAGCGGCCGACCGGCCGCGGCAACGCGGAACATGACGCAGACCATGGCGCCTGCCACGAGAGTCAGACCTGCGGCCATCGGCAAGCTGACGGTAAACACCAAGGCGATCGCCGCGAACGTTGCCGCGCACGGGGGTAGGACGTTCCAGACGAACATGTTCTCGCCGGTAAACACGGCGTTGGATGTGGCGGTCACCCGGCTCGTTAGCGTGCCGGGCAAACGCTCGGCGAAATACCCGGGTGAATGTCCCGTGAGGTGACGGAACAAATCGCGCCGCAGGTCGCCGGTGACGCCCACAAAAGCGGAATTGGCGATCCAACTCGCAAACCGCCATAGAAGATTATCGGCGGCAATGAGTGACCCTAATAGGCCGAAGGCGATCCAGACCCCGGCGCCGTCATGGTTGGAGAGTACGTCGACGATGTATTTGACGCCGTATTGGGTGCCGACCGAGCAGGCCACGGCCGCGAGTACGGCGGTGAGGATGACTGTGTGGGAAATCGGGCGCAATCGCACGTAGCGAAACATAAAGGCAAGGGGGCGGCCGGCATAATTACACAGATCGGCCATGGACACCTGATCTCCGGCTCGCGATTGTTGATAGGGCTCTTCACCGCACAATCTGCCAACGCCGCCAGGCCGGATTTTTTCCATCCTCAATTATGATTTTTGCGGCCTCGATCATGGCGATCCTCGCCGCGCATGCGTCTACGTTTCAGAAGACAAAAAAGTTCCATGCACTGCAAAAAATAAATTCCGTAGGCATTTGAAACATTTGCCGCGTTATTGGTTTGGTTTTGCGCCGGGATCGAACGGGATGACGGGATATCCCAAAAGAAAGATCAAATTCGATGCATATCGCTCAGGTCGCGCCGCTGACGGAAGCGATCCCGCCGAAGCTTTACGGCGGAACTGAACGTGTTGTGTCGTGGCTGACGGAAGAGTTGATTGCGCTCGGCCATGAGGTCACCCTCTTTGCCAGCGGCGACTCCATAACCTCGGCGCGGCTCGACGCGGTCTGGCCGCGCGCGCTACGCCTCGACGGTGCGGTCCGCGATCCGAACGCGCTGCATATGCTGATGCTGGAGCGGGTCTATCGACGAGCGGCTGATTTTGATTTTCTGCATTTTCATCTCGACTATTATCCCTTCTCACTGTTCTCTCGGCAGCCAACGCCGTTCATCACAACTTTGCACGGTCGCCTGGATTTGCCCGAACATCAACCGGTATTCGATACGTTTTCCTCGATACCCTTGGTGTCGATCTCCGGTGCGCAGCGGCGGCCGCTGCCGCGGGCGAATTGGGTGCGTACCGTCCATCATGGCCTGCCCGAAAAGCTGCTGGCGCCGAAGCCGATTAAACCCACCTATTTCGCCTTCCTCGGCCGCATCGCTCCGGAAAAGGGCATCGACCGTGCGATCCGCATCGCTGATCATTGCGGCGTACCTCTTAAAGTCGCCGCCAAGGTCGACAATGTCGATCGTGAGTATTTCGACGAGCAAATCCATCCGATGATGAAGGCCGCGAATGTCGAGTATGTCGGCGAGATCAACGACTCGCAGAAATCGGAGTTCTTAAGCGGCGCGGCCGTGCTGCTGGTTCCCATCGACTGGCCGGAGCCGTTCGGCTTAGTGATGATCGAGGCCATGGCTTGCGGCACGCCGGTCATCGCTTTTAACCGCGGATCGGTGCCTGAGATTATTGAGGATGGCCTGACCGGCTTTATCGTAGAGGATATCAATGGAGCGATCGGCGCGGTCGATCGGCTCCATCACTTGTCGCGAGAAAGAATCCGGCGGCGCTTTGAGGAGCGTTTCACCGCGCGCCGCATGGCTCAGGAGTATCTTTCGGTCTACCGCAGTATGACCGATAACGTGGCGCCGCATCTGCAGCTTGTCGCGGACGACGCGACGGCTCTCTAGCGGCGGCCTAGCCAGCCTCGGGTGCGTCGCGGGTTTCTGGCATCAGAGACCACACGGCGGCAAGGCCGACGAGGGCGATCGCTCCTAATCCGGCAAAGGCCGACGGGCTACCGAAGTGGTCGCTAATATAGCCGGCAAGCGTCGCGCTCAGCGCTGCGCCGATGCCGATGAACGTGCCGACGATCCCTTGTCCGAGATTGAAGTGTCCGGTGCCACGCGTAAGGTCGGCTACGACAAGCGGTACCATGACGCTGAACACCGCGGCGGTCACGCCGTCGAGGAGTTGCACGATGACCAGCAGCTCGGGATTGGTCACCGACGCGAAAAGAATGCCGCGAATAGGGAGAGCGGCGAAGCCGATAAGTAGCAGCGGGCGGCGCCCCCAAATCTGGGCGCGTCGCCCTATCCACGGCGACAAAGCGGCGACGACGAGCTGCGGCACGACAATGCAGGCGGCGATCAGAATCGTGGCCCAGCGTGCCGAGCGCATCGTAACGACGCTGCCCATCAACGGTAGCATCGCCGCGTTGGCGAGGTGAAAGAGAAGGAGACAGCCGCCAAAAATCAACAGCGGCCGGTTATGCAGCAACGCGCGAGCCTTGATGGGAGGCTTGTTTGCGCGCGGCCGCGACGCTGCACTATGCGCGCGCTCGGGGTCGATCTCCTTCGCGGCGATCGCGCGTAGCGATAGCAGGGCTGGCACGAGCAAAATGACGGTGACGACGAACACGGCGCGGGCAGAAAGAAGATACCCGCACGCTCCCATCGCGGCCGCCGCCAGGCCGTTGCCGATCGAGGCAAATCGGGCGTTGCGTCCCAGCCGTTCGCCGATTGTGGCGTGGCCGACGAGACCGAGACTGATCGCGGCGATGGCGGGGCCGAGCACGCAACTCGCAAGCGCATGGACGATTGCCGCCGACAGAACCATCGGAAACACCGGAAGCGCGGCGTAGCCCAGGGCGCTGAAGCAGATGGCCGCAATGGCGATGCTGCCGACGAGACGCTCCGAGCGGGCGGCGTCGACCAGCGCACCGCCCGGAATTTGTCCAATCAAAGAGACGAAACCGGCGGCCGAGAGCACGAGGCCGATATCGACCTGTGTCCATTTTTGCGTGGTGAGGAAGACCGATACGAATGGTCCGAAACCGGTTTGCACATCGGCGACAAAAAAGACGAACCAATCAAGGCCACGCAGACTGCGAGGTGACGGCGCAAGCGGCGGTTCGTTTCCGTCCTGCGATTGCCGCGCCGGTTCCGCAGGCTCATCCGCGAACGCGCCGCGCTGGTCTTGACTGTCGCCAAAGCGGCGTGTTGGTTCTGCGGACAGCGCACATCTCCGGCACAGCTGTTATTCAGGCAGTGGTTCGAGCTTTCCCAGCGCGCCGAGTACCGCTACGGGCTTACCCTCTTTGTATTCGGGCGCCGTTCTGACCTGATCTCGGGTCAACTCGAGCGCTATCCGTCCCTCCGGCTTGCCCGGTTGCGGAAAATGCAGGGCGTTCCAATCCACCGCGATCTTGCGGCTGCCGACGCCGAGGAACCCGCCGAAATCAACGATAGCGGCGCGCACCTTTCCATCGCGGTCGACGAGCACGTCAACGATCCGGCCCATATCCTCATCCGTCGCGCTTCTGACCTCGCGGCCGAGGACGCCTTCGACCTCGTGCTTGTTGAGGATGGTAGATTCCGGAATGGCCAATGGTGTGGCGGGTCCGGCCGCCGGCGGCGCGGCCTTGTCGGAATCATCCCCACCAAATGCAAAAGGCATGGCGATCGACAGCACTAAAAGCGCTGCCGCCGCCATCACTGGTCGAGGAGTCCATCGCATGCGGCCTCCGGCGGTGTTTCCACCTCATTAAAGCGGGCAAGCTGGTCTGGTTCCAGGCGGTGTAGAGGTGGATCGCAGATCAACAGGAATGAACGATCGAAACCTGAATGCCGCCACTAATTCGGGGCGTATCGAGCGATATCGTCTGATTGTGACGACGGACCCGGAGATCGACGTATGACGAGCCCAGCTGCAGATTGCGCAACATCACTTCATCGAGGAACGCCGGGAGGCGCGGATTACTAAGTCTAATTTCGTTGCTGAACGGATCGAACTCTAGGCCGAGGCAGGCTTGCAGAAGTGCGAATGGAGTTGCGGCCGCCCAAGCCTGCGGCGCGCAGGCGACCGGATAGAGTGTCGGGCCGTGGCCATGCTGCCGTTGGAACCCGCAGAACAATTCCGGCAAGCGGCGATGGTCCATGTATGTGCCCGCTTGGAACAGACCTGTGAACAGCGTCTCGATCGGTTGTTTCAGCCCGTAGCGGGCGAAGCCGAGCGCAATCAGCGCATTGTCGTGCGGCCTGATCGATCCGTTATGGTACGACATCGGATTGTAGCGCGCTTCGCCGCGCGCGACCGTACGGATCCCCCAGCCGGAGAAGAAATCCGGCCGCAGCAATCCTTGAGCGACGAGCGCAGCCCGCTGAGGCGAAGCGATGCCGGTGAACAAGACTTGGCCCGCATTCGACGTGCGCACGGCGCAAGGTCTTTTGCCGCCGTCGAGGGCGAGTGCGTAGGTGTCGATCTCCGGGCACCAGAAGGCGGCGTCGAAGTGCGCGGCGAGCGCCTCCGCTTCGGCGTCGAGCTTCTGCGCCGTGCCGTCGCGCCCGACCCGCCGCGCGCAGCGTGCCGCCAGGCGCTTTGCAGCATATACGTAACTCTGATCGCGCCCTCGGCCAATCGACCGTCGGTGTGAAAAATCGAGTTGTGCGAATCCTTCCAGCCCTGATTGGCGAGGCCATGTTCGCTCGCGCGCACGTACTCAACGAAGCCGTCGCCGTCTAGATCGCCGGGCCCGTCGATCCAGTCCAGCGCGGCCTCGATCGAAGGCCACAGCGTGGCGATGGTATTTATGTCGCCGGTGCGTTCCAGATAAAGTCCCGCGAGCAGTACGAACAACGGCGTGGAATCGACGCTACCGTAATAGAGGCCGAACGGTACCTCCCGTAGCGCCGCCATCTCGCCGCCGCGCATCTCATGGAGAATTTTCCCGGGTTCGGCATCCGCAGGCGGATCGGCCGTCTTGGCCTGATAGGCGGCGAGGCGATGCATCACGCCTTTGGCTACGTCGGGGCTCCACCAGAGCATTTGAAGAGCGGTGAGGATCCCATCGCGGCCGAAGGTGGTCGAGAACCAGGGGATTCCGGCATAGGGGTAACGCCCTTGCGGGGTGTCGGTCATCAGCATTTCGAGATTGGCAGCCGAACGGCATAGCATCTCATTGAAAAGCTCGTTCGACGTTTCGACGCTGGTCCGCCCGTGTGTCGCACTGCGTAGCGCGCGGCGAGCCGCGATCATCGCGCGTAGAAACGGTTTCAGGCGCGCCTCAGTTTCATCGCATCCCGCGGCAAGGAAGATCGGCCGCGCCTCGCCCGGCGCCAGGCGGAGCTTATAGGCGGCGCCGTTCGTCGCCAACTGGTCAGGCGGCGGATCGAACGTCAACGTAGTGCGGCGGAGCTTGTCGTCCAGACCATGATAGGTGAGTAGCACCTGGTCGATGCCGAGCAACTGCGTCGTCGCCGTGCCGCGGAACTCGCGATGAGTGCCTCGTACCTCGAACAAATCGGCGAAGTCGTTCGCTAACAGGATCGACAAATACACATTGATCGGTCGATCGCCATAATTGCGCACACCAAGCCGCTGATAGAGAGTGTCGCGCCACAGAAAGATGGTGCGCAGGACGTGCACCGTGTCTTTCTCCATGACGATGTGTTGGCCGGAAAAAATGTCGACGTTGGTCAGATCGACCACAAGCGCGGCGTTGTCGTCGCGCAGATTACACCCGAGCAGAAGCAGTTGCGTGTCGTTCATCAAAAGTTGTAGCCGCGAGAGAAAACGCGTGTCGCGATAAAACAGACCGTCAGTGCGGCCCGGTGAGACTCCTATATCGCCATGGTCGTCAAATACGGCGAAGGTGTCGTTATGCTTGAGGACGCGCTGGGGCCGAGAAGCGGATTGTGCGGCGAAGATGTAGAAGGAGTCTTCGCAGACGGAAACCGTCTGAGCGACGATTTTTGGGGACATGGTCCTTCGCTCTTCGCTCGGGCTATTAGATTCGAGAGTTCAAATAAGCTCAGTTTAGGTGAGAATGATGGCTAACAACTGTGACTTCGCGCCGCGCGGCGCATGTCTGCGGCGCATGTCTATAGTATTCCGAGTACACGATTGCGGCGCAGGCTCCTCAGATACTTAGACGGACAAGCGAAGGTTCCATCGAGGCCAGGGGGGCGGACCACACTGTCACGTCGGCGAGCTAACGAGGGCCAAAGGCCTTGGCGGCGGACCGCGATCGCGCCCTATGAGGGCCGATCGAAACCGGCTGCCACCGCGTGCCGACATCAGTCCGTCCATCTTGCGAGCCGTCTTGTGTCACTGTGTCGGCATCCCAAACGGTCAGCCACATCTCGTGGTGGCATGCGGAACAATTGTAGACGCGAATATGCGTGTCGCCGCGTTGCCGCAACGTGCCGATGCGCATTTCCTTCCCGCACCGACACGCGGGAGGTTCGTTCAGGCTGGGTCCTGATAAGCGTTCAAACTGTCTCATACTCATCGAACGCACGGTGCTCACTTGAGTTCCAAGGTCTGACCCGTCCTGTTATTGGTTAGGCTGCCAAACTCACTTCGCCGAGGCACCGTCGCATGTCGCCGGCCGCCGCCCGGGCAATTGGCTTACTCGGCGCCGGCCAAGTTAAGATGTCTTGGTGAACCGAGAAACAGATTCACGGGCATGTTTGGGCAAACAACTACGCGGCCCACTCAATCGTGGTCGTCGGCCCGGTGCGCTATCGAGGCGCCAACGATGCCAGTAAACGCCGTCAGGAAAACTGCTTCAAGGATGAGAAGACCGATGATTCCTGTGGTCACGATTTCCTCCAACGAGAGGCCTTGCTTGTCAAAACGCTCGGATGTCAGTCCGGTTCCAGGCACAAAAAGCGGAGAAGCGACAATTTGGAAACGGTTGAAGGAAACCAACGAGCGCGCCGGGTATTTGGTGAGGCAGGGGCCGGCCCGTTCCCGATTTTGTCGCTGGTCCCTGGGCCCCGGCCGTCTTGGCAACAGCGGCCGGGGTCCCTCAGCAGCGTCGGCGCCCGGGAAGCGAACAGGCGGCGGGAGCCGTCATTTGATCGTTGCCGACCAAGGGGGACAATACCTAACAAATCCCGTTTGCTGCGGTGCGTGAGTTTGCTTTTGGCACCAAGCGAACATCACAAGCGTGCCGACCGATGCGCGTTTTTGTAGGTAAAGCAGACATGACGCGGAAATTGCGGCATGTCGTATAATGACCCAAAGCGGACATGTCGTGGCAGGCCGCGGGGTATTGCGTACGCTCACGGTCTGTCGCATCGTGATTTGGGGGATTTAGCAACTAGATTTCCGCGGGCTGGCGGCGTTTCAACGATAGGTCCGTTCAATTGATCGTATCCGATGTGAAAAATGAGCTTGCGCCTGTCCCGCAAGCCGTGGCTCAACCCCTTACGCGCGCCGCGATCTTTCTGATCGTGACGATAAATCCTGGCGTCGAAAATCGTGCGGCGGTCCGATCCTTCTGCGGAGACCTGTCGGCGCTCCTTCGCGCCGTGGGTTTCCGTGACGTTGAAGGAAACTTGACCTGCATCCTGGGATTTGGATCGGATGCGTGGGACCGGCTTTTCGGCACGCCGCGGCCGGCCGAGTTGCATCCATTCCGCGAAATCAATGCTGGTCCTCGCCATGCCGTCGCCACGCCCGGCGACATGCTGTTTCACATCCGCGCCAAGCGCATGGATCTCTGCTTCGAGCTTGCTACCCAGATCATGGCACGGCTTGGGGACACGGTTTCGCCCGTCGACGAAGTGCACGGATTTAGATATTTCGATGATCGCGATCTTATCGGTTTTGTGGACGGAACGGAGAATCCGACCGATCAAGCGGCAATCGGTGCCGCACTCGTGAACCTGGAGGACGCCGCGTTTGCGGGCGGCAGCTATGTGATCGTGCAAAAATACCTGCACGATCTGGTTGGGTGGAACGCACTATCCACCGAGGCTCAGGAGCGCATCATTGGCCGTACCAAGCTTTCCGACATCGAGCTCGATGACGCCGTCAAGCCGACATGTGCCCACAATGCGCTCACCACGATTGTGGAGGCCGGCGAGGAGGTTAAGATCCTTCGCGACAACATGCCCTTCGGTTCGGCGGCGCGAGGGGAGTTCGGCACCTATTTCATCGGCTACGCGCGTTCGCCCCGAACGATCGAACAAATGCTGGTGAACATGTTCGTCGGCCGGCCTCCCGGCAATTATGACCGATTGCTAGATTTCAGCCGTGCCGTAAGCGGCAGTCTTTTCTTCGCGCCGTCCGTGACCTTCCTGGAGAGTGTTGGGGACGACGAGCCTTCGGCAGCTATGCGGCCGCCTGCTGTCGCGGAGCAGGTACGACCGGCGACATCTGCAGACGACGGATCACTCGGCATTGGTTCCCTTAAAGGAGACCCATCGCATGAATAATCTTCACCGCGAGCTCGCCCCAATTTCCGAGGCGGCCTGGTCTCAGATCGAGGAGGAGACCTCACGCACCTTCAAGCGCTACCTCGCCGGACGGCGCGTCGTTGACATGCAGGGTCCCGGCGGTGTCGCACTTCCGGCCATTGGCACCGGCCACTTGCGCGATATTAAAGCGCCCGGCGACGGCATCATCTCGCGCCAGCGCGAGGTGAAAGCGCTGGTCGAACTGCGTGTACCCTTCGAGCTTAGTCGCCAACAGATCGATGATGTCGAGCGCGGTGCTAGCGACTCAGACTGGCAGCCCGCGAAGGACGCCGCGCAGAGGATAGCCTTTGCGGAAGATCGCGCCATATTCGAAGGCTATGTCGCCGGCGGAATTGGCGGCATCCGGGAAGGGACCAGCAATCCAGTGACGGCGCTTCCAGCCGACGTGCGCGCCTACCCGGACGCCATCGCCAAAGCGGTAAGCCAGTTGCGTCTGGTCGGCGTCAACGGTCCATATTCCGTGCTGCTCAGCGCCGATGCCTACACCAGCCTTAGCGAGACCAGCGATCACGGTTATCCGGTACTTGACCACGTCAAACGCCTTGTGGATGGCGAAATTGTATGGGCGCCGGCAATCGCAGGCGCATTCGTGCTCACAACCCGCGGCGGCGACTTCGGCCTGTACATCGGCCAGGACGTATCCATCGGCTATCTGAGCCATACCGAAGCGGTCGTCCGCCTTTACCTACAGGAGACATTCACTTTTCTCTTACTCACGACGGAAGCTGCTGTCGCGTTAGCTCCCCCCGGGAACGCCGAACCGAAGCATCCTCAGCGAAAGAGCTCATGAAGACGCGAGATAAATTTACTTCGGCAGATTTTCGGAAGTTCGCTGATTGGCGACGTCGACGGACGCGACTATATGCATTTAGATAGTACGAAAGGCGGGAGGATTTGTCGTGACCACGCTGAAGATCAATGGCGAAGATAAGAGTTTCAACGCTCCCGACGACATGCCGCTTCTCTGGGTGCTTCGCGACGTACTCGGGATGACGGGAACGAAGTTCGGCTGCGGCATCGCCCAATGTGGCGCCTGTACGGTGCACATCGACGGCAAAGCGGTTCGTTCCTGTTTATTGCCGGTAGGAGCGGTCGGTGATCAAACGGTCACCACGATTGAAGGCATCGGCGCTACAAAGACGGGCGCAAAAATACAGCAAGCGTGGCTCGATCTGGAAGTTATCCAGTGCGGCTATTGCCAGTCGGGTCAGATCATGTCGGCAACGGCTTTGCTCGCGAGCACGCCGCACCCGGATGACTCCGATATCGACGCGGCGATGGCGGGTAACCTTTGCCGCTGCGGCACGTACGTGCGAATTCGCGACGCCATCAAATACGCCGCCCGGGAGTCCACGTCGAAAGCGGGAGAGAACGATGCTTCTCGTTGACGGAACTGCTTCGGCTCCCTCGCGTCGCAGCCTGCTGAAAGGCGGCCTGTCCGGAGGCTTTATGCTCGCCTTCCGTCTACCGGTGAGGGCGGAAAACGAGCCCGTGCAACCGCCCGACGATACGGCGGACAAGTTTGCGCCCAACGCCTTCATCCGCATCGACCATGCAGGGAAGACGACCCTCGTCATGCCCCAGGTAGAGATGGGTCAGGGCGTCTATACCGCGATAGCAATGATCCTCGCCGAAGAGCTCGATGCCGATTACGCGCAGGTGTCGCTGGAGCACGCGCCGCCGAACGACAAGCTCTACGGCAATCCCATATTCGGCATTCAGGTCACCGGCAATTCCAATTCCATCAGGGCATTCTGGGAACCATTGCGCAATGCCGGCGCGGCGGCGCGCGCGATGCTGGTGCAGGCTGCGGCACAGCAGTGGGCGGTCGATTCCGCAAGTTGCACCGCGTCTAACGGCCGGGTCATTCATCCAAGCAGCGGGCGTACGCTCGCCTACGGCGATTTGGTAGATGCAGCGAGCAATGTTCCGACGCCGCAACATCCGCCGCTTAAAGATCCCAAGAACTTCGCGCTGATCGGCAAATCGCTCAAGCGTCTTGATACGCCCGACAAGGTCAACGGTAAGGCCGTCTACGGCATCGATGCAATGCTTCCCGGGATGAAGTTCGCAACAATCGCCGCCAGTCCGGTGCTTGGCGGCAAGATAGATCATGTTGACGACAGTGCCGCCAAGACGATCCCGGGCGTGCAGAAGGTCGTCGTGCTCGACGATCTGGTCGCGGTTGTCGGCGACCACATGTGGGCGGCCAAGAAAGGTCTCGATGCTCTCATTGTTACCTGGAACGAGGGCCCGAATGCGCACGTCAACTCGAACGATATTTGGGAGAACTTGAGGGTCGCGAGCAAAAAGGACGGCGCAGTCGCGAAATCCGTCGGCGACATTGCAAAGGGCCTTACGCAGGGAAATAAATTCGAGGCCGAATATGAATTACCGTTGCTTGCGCATGCCTCGATGGAGCCGATGAACTGTACGGTGCATCTCACGCTGGGCGCGTGCGAGATCTGGACCGGCACCCAGGTCATGACGCGCGTGCAGGAAGCCGCGGCCAACGCCGCCGGTCTTCCGATCGACAAAGTAACAGTGAACAACCACCTGCTCGGAGGCGGCTTCGGCCGCAGGCTTGAAGCGGACATGGTGGCGAGCGCAGTGCGCGTCGCGCAGCACGTGGACGGGCCTTTGAAAGTCGTGTGGACACGCGAAGAGGATATCCAGCACGACGTCTACCGCCCGGCTTATCGCGACACGATTTCCGCAAGCCTGTCGGACGGACGGGTCGTGGCGTGGAAATATCGCGTGACCGGTTCGTCCATCATGGCGCGCTGGCTTCCGCCAGCCTTCCAGAATGGCATCGATATTGACGCGGTCGATAGCGCCATCGACATGCCTTACGACATTCCCAACCTTCATGTTGAGTATGTTCGCGCCGAACCGCCCGCCATTGTCACCGGCTTCTGGCGTGGCGTCGGGCCGAACAACAATGTCTTTGCCATCGAGTGTTTTATCGACGAGTTGGCGCGCAAGGCCGGCAAGGACCCGATAGCCTTCCGCCGCGACATGCTGGGAAGCAATCCGCGGCTGAAGGCGGCGCTCGACCTCGTTGCGGAAAAATCGGGTTGGGGGAAATCTCTGCCTGCTCGGGTCGGCCGAGGTGTCAGCGTGCAGCCGGCATTCGGCAGCTTCATCGCGACGGTCGTTGAGGCCGAAGTCGACGATGACGGCGAGGTGTATCTGCGCCGTGTCACTTCGGCGGTCGACACCGGCATCGCCGTGAACCCCGATACAATCGTGGCGCAATTGCAAGGCGGGCTGATCTTCGGCCTGACCGCCGCGCTCTATGGCGAGATCACGATCGAAAGGGGCCGCGTGCAACAATCCAACTTCAACGACTATCGCATGTTGCGCATCGATGAGGTGCCGAAGATCGACGTGCACGTCATCAAAAGCTTCGAGAATCCGGGCGGCGTCGGCGAAACCGGAGCGACGGCGGGTCCGCCCGCGCTGCGCAACGCACTTTATGCGGCGACCGGCATCGCCTTACGCCGGCTACCGATCGACCGAGCCGCTTTGGCGGTCAGGAAGAAGGCGTAGTCGCATGCGGCGCGTCGGCACCGTCGCCATTATTGTCGCTACCGTGATTGCATTGGGCGTGATCGGCTGGAGGGTGTTCAACCCGGGACCGATGGCATTTGCCGGTGGCGCCACGGTCGCGCTGTCGGACTATCACGCCAAAGATCCGACCGGCGTTCCCGCCGAACTCGCAAATGCCAGCCTAGTCAAACGCGGTGAATATCTGGCGCGCGCCGCCGATTGCGTGGTTTGCCACACCGCGCCGGGTGGGGCGCCCTATGCCGGCGGCTTGGCTATACCGCTGCCGTTCGGAACGCTGTATTCCACGAACATCACGGCGGACAAAGACACCGGCATAGGCGATTACAGCGATCGCGATTTCCTCAACGCCATGCAGCGCGGCATCCGCCCCGACGGAACCCGGCTTTATCCGGCAATGCCATATCCCTCCTACACCCGCATGACCGACGCGGACGCCTTGGCCATCAAGGCCTATCTGTTCAGCCTCGCCCCGGTACCCGCCGCCGATCGAGCGGACACGCTCAAATTTCCGTTCAACCAGCGCGCGCTCATGATCTTCTGGTCGTTGTTCTTCAACGCCGATCGACGCTTTGAGCCCAACACCGCGCAAACCGCCGAGTGGAACAGGGGCGCGTATATTGCCGAGGCATTGGCGCATTGCGGCGAATGCCACACACCGCGCAACCTGGGCTTCGCGCTTGATAATCGCAGAAAATTCGGCGGCGCGGTGACGGCCGGCTGGCACGCCTTCAACATCAGTTCAGACAAGGGCTCAGGCATAGGCGCCTGGAGCGACGATGAAGTGTTTGCCTATTTGTCGTCCGGCCATGCATCGGGTCATGGCACCGCGTCGGGGCCGATGGGCGAGGCCGTCGATCAGAGCTTCAGCCTCATGTCGCCGGGGGATATCCACGCGCTCGTTGCCTATGTCCGCAGCGTTCCGGCGATCACGTCGGCCGAGTTGCCTGCAACGCTCGCTCCGCCGGCGCCGGCATCCCCGAAGGACGGCGGCCTGGCGGCAAACGTCCTCGGCAAACGAGTATTTGAAGGGGCTTGCGCCAGTTGCCACAATTGGACCGGAGTGAGCGCAATCACGCCCTATGCCACGATTGCCGGAACACGTGCGGTCAACGATTCGACGGCCACGAATGTCGCTCAAATCGTGATTTCCGGCACCAAGCGTTACACACCGCAGGGCGTCGTCTCGATGCCGGCGTTCGGTGGCATCTATTCCGACCTGGAAATCGCGGCGGTCGCCAACTATGTCACCGGGCGCTTCGGCAGCAAAGAAACCGACATCACCAATAATGACATTGCATCGCTGCGGAGCCAAACATCTCGTTGATTACATCTGACTTGCCCCTGGAATTCAATCGGGTGCCGTTCGGTGAGACGGGACGTGGCTGCGACCTCGTTGCCCAATGTCCGCTTTTGGCAGATTTTGTTGCAAAAGTCTGTTGAAGGTTGTCGGGCTCAGTGATTCCGTCGTTGTGAGGCGATTCGCGACGGGAGCGGAGCATGATGGGGCGGCTCAACCACGATCAGGAACAGCTTTTCTATTCATTCCGTCTTGATGAGGCAGTGCCGGAGGATCATCTGGCCCGCGCGGTTGCGGCCGTGCTGGATTTGTCTTGGGTCCGTTCTGAGCTTGCGCCCTACTACCCGAAGATTGGTCGGCCGTCGATTGATCCGACGCTTATGATTTGGATGCTCATTGTTGGCTACGTTTTTGCCATTCGCTCGGAGCGATTGCTCTGTCGAGAGGTCAAAGTGAACCTGGCGTACCGCTGGTTCTGCGGTTTGAGCATTGAGGACAAGGTGCCGGATCATTCGGCGTTCTCGCGTGCCCGCCATGAGCGTTTCCGCGACAGCGACATTTTCCGCCGGGTCTTTGAGCGTGTTGTGGAAGCCTGTATTGCGGCTGGGCTAGTCGGCGGTGAGGGTTTCGCGGTGGACGCGAGCCTGATTGCGGCCGATGCCAACAAGCAGCGTTCGATCCCCGGCACGGAATGGCAAAAGGCAGGTAGCGGTCAGGCTGTAAGCCGCGCCATGAAGGAGTATCTAGCAACCCTCGATGATGCGGCCTTTGGTGCGGCGAGCGAGGTGACGCCGAAATTCGTCTCCCCATCCGACCCAGCCGCGCAATGGACGGGCGCGATGCGGGGACCGGCTTTCTTTGCCTACGCGGACAATTATCTCATTGACGTCAAGTACGGCGTCATTGTCGACGTCGAAGCCACCCGTGCGATCCGCCAAGCAGAGGTTGGCGCAGCAAAGACGATGATCGAGCGAACGCAGCAGTGTTTCGATCTCAAGCCTGCGTATCTTGCCGCCGATACCGCCTATGGCTCGGCGGAGACGCTCCATTGGATCGTCAATAAGAAGAAGATCGCCCCGCACATTCCGGTCATAGATAAATCAGAACGCGAGGATGGGACTTTCTCGCGAGCGGATTTTTCGTTTGACAAGGAGCGCGACGTTTACGTCTGCCCGAATAACAAGCTGCTGCACACCACTGGAACGGTGCATGATGGCAATACGCTTCGCTATCGCGCCTCCAAGTTCGATTGTAGTGTCTGTGCGTTCAAGATGCGGTGCTGTCCGAACACGCCTGCACGACAGATCCCTCGCGATCTCCACGAAGACGCTCGCGATGTCGCCCGCGCACTGGCTAAGACGGAGGCTTACGAGCAGTCGCGCCGCAATCGCAAACGCGTTGAGATGCTATTTGCTCACCTCAAGCGTATTTTGAAGCTCGGGCGCCTGCGTTTACGCGGACCATACGGCGCTCAAGATGAGTTCACACTCGCCGCCATCGCGCAGAACCTACGGCGCCTGGCAAAGTTGATCGCTCGACCGCCACCAGTCGCCGACGCGTGTCCTGCCTAGTCGTCCCTCAAGTGCACGTCGAACAGCCCCGAGGGCATGAATGAGGGTGCTTCGGAACCCGAGAAACCCGCCCGACATTAAAAGCCGGCCGACTTTCACAACAAAATCGGCACTAAGCGAACTTCGCTGATGTCCGACTTGAGTCCGCTATCGGGGATAAAGCGGACATGGCGCTGACGCGGATCGACGTCCGTATATGACCCAGCGGACACGGCCACGCGCGGACATGAGCCTCGCTTTCAGTGGAAGCCCTTAGGGCTTGCGACTTGGAGCAACGAAGGGATTAGTCTCGCTTCCCTGGCCACTATTCTTCTCAAAACAGGTTTCAAGGCGCTCGAGTGCCGCTGTGCTGCCATCGAGCGGCACGCGCAACGTTGCGCCTTCTCCTTTTACTTCAAGAACCTCGGCAGTCCGGAGTCGCTTGTTAAATGGCGCGTCAACAAGAGGGACCGTCACGCTTTTGGATTCAGCTAGGGCCTTCCCCTCCACTGACCTCGAATCTGCAACGAGGCGAACTGTATAAGCCTTGCCCCGATCAAGTTTCCATTTCGGCGATTCGAGCTGGAGCAGCAGACCGGCTTCAGTCCGAACAAAACTTATTCCGAGGTCGCCCGTCGTCCGATTCATGGAGCAACTATCGAACTTATCGGCCTTATAAGCGGTGGCGATCGTCCAAGGTCCGACGGCCACCGCCTGCTTGTCTTGTGGGGTCGGTTCTGCAAGGGCCGAAGTGGTCAGGAGCGTCGCCACAGAAAACGATCTTGGTGCCCGCATTGCATCCCCAATTATCAGAGCCTTGTCGTTGCTTTCGGCTCCTCTAGTGGAACGTCCCGGGCGCGTTCGCGGCAACGGGGCGTCGCTCGCTTTGCTCGCTATCACAGGGATGCCCATGGGCGCTCCCGCGGCCTTCTTTGCCGCAAGCGCAGCTGTTTCGGCGGCGTTGAGGACGTCCCACTGACAAATACTATAATTATTACTCCTCTCAATCAGATCGAGGTGAACATGGCTCTCGTGATAGGCGTCTGCACCGTTGCCAAGCACGGTCGAGAACCGCGCGCATGCGGTCTGCCGTAACTTCTCGCGCAACGACTTGGTGATGCTGGGATCATTCAGCTCGATGGCAGTACCATCGGCGAGTTTCAGCGATCGCACGTCGAGCGCATTGGCGCGCCCATGCTCACTGATTTTCGCACCTGCGGTGCCGTTGCGCCCGCGGCAGTCAAACGAACCGAGAGTTTCAACCCCCCGCAGCGACGTGCCAAGGGTAGCGATCATCGGGGCCACATCATCGCGTATCCAGTGCGCGACCGCTTCCGCCATTGGGCAGCGCAGCATTACCGAGGGCAAGAAGGCGACGCGATGAGTGCCTGGCAGGAGCACCGCATCAACGGCGACGACGTCGCTTGCGGTGCATTCGCCCGGACCTGTGATTGGTGGCGAAGACCTAAAGACCGCGATTTCGCCCAACCTCAACTGGCATGGCGACGGCTCGGCATTGGCGCCTGGTGTCGAGGATCGATCACCGGGTTGCTCGGGCGGCCTTGGGATGGTCGCCGCTGGCGCCGCCGATCCGGAGGCGTGGAGAAAAGCGAAAACGCAGAGGGAGCTTGCAAGGATGCTCTGAACCACTGAGGCGTTTTGGGGAGCGCATCTGAGAAGGAACTCACTGAGCATGGTTCGCGTTCCTTCAGACCGGAGCTATTGTCCTCGCGATTTCAAGTTCACCACCGCTGTGCGTTTTTGCCAAAGCAATAACGCCGCCTTTGGTTCCCCAGAAAAGCCGAGGGCCGCGTCCCCTTTTGGAACCTCCCTGATCATATAACATAGAAGAAGCATAATTCCGTACTGACTTAGGCAACTCTCCAGGCGCCAAGTCGCCCCGTGTGACTCAGCGTCATGGGCGCTTCCAACTTTCACGGCCACAAATGCGTCGGCACCGATGAATGTCGCTTTTGGGGGTGAAGCGGGTATGACGTGGACGTGTTGCTGGCAGGCGCGCCGGGCCGGGCCAGCAGAAGAGTTGCTTCTTGCTCTCAATCTCGAGTGGCGTGAGCGGGAGATGCCGGCCGTTACCAGCGCCGACCCCATCGTGCTCGATATCCCCAGCCGGCCCCGCCGACCAGACGGAGCAATAAGAGCAATACGACCGCCCCGATGAAGGCGTTCACGATGAGCGCAACGATGCCGACGCCAAGATGGATTTCCAGTTGCGGCAGGAGCCAGTCGCCGATGAAGGCACCGATTAGGCCGACGATCAAATCGCCGATCAGCCCGAAGCCGCCGCCTCGCATCATCTGACCGGCGAGCCATCCGGCAACAATTCCGACTACAATAATGACCAGAAGGCTTTGATTGGAAAGATACATTGGCGATCTCTCGGTGGCGACAATGGCTGACCAATCGTTAGTGGCGGAAAAAGTTCCAAAAGTTCGTCGAATTTTTTACTTTTGGGCGCCAGCTCAACCGGTCGACGCAACACAGGCATTAAATCTATCTGCTGGGTTTCAAATCCCAAGGTCTCTTCGTGGTCGGTGATGCCAGTCGGTCCCATACCAGAAAACGGTACGACACGGACCCCTCCGAGTACGACATTGTCGTACCACGGGCGAGAAAATGGGTCAAAATGGGCTAAAAATGGTACGACATCGGCGTAAATGGAAATTAATCAAGTGACTGAAAATAAGATGAAATCGCGAGAAAGTCGATCCCATCGATTTTGTGTCGCGCCTATGATGGAATGGACCGATCGGCATTGCCGGCGCTTCCATCGCTTACT